>DFXM01000051.1:0-41136 GCA_002381695.1 Clostridium sp. UBA4108
TCAATTTAAATAGTTTATAAAAGAAAAGCCTATTTGCATTATGTAGTTTTATTATTACAATCTCTAAATATATATAAATAATTTTTTATATAGTAAGTATGTATAAAATATAATCTATAATTATGTAGATTTTATGAAGTTTATCAACATACAGTATCATTATTATTGAACCTAAGAATCACTTAATAAAATTATAATAATTTAAAAGAAATAGATGTATTACTTTTATTAATCTTTGATAAAAATTATGATACAATTATATATATATTTAAAATTAAGGGGGAAATTACAATGTCTATATTAAGTAGGTTCAGTGATATAATGTCAGCAAATATAAATGCAATGCTTGATAAGTTTGAAGATCCAGGAAAAATGGTGGATCAAATACTTAGGGATTTACATGATGACCTTTCAAAAGTTAAAGCAGAAACTGCATCTATTATGGCAGAAGAAGCTAGGGCAAAAAGAGAGCTTGATGAGTGTAATAGTGAAATAGAAAAGATGCTTAAATATGCTGAAAGAGCTATAAATGCTGGAAATGATGGAGATGCTAGGGCATTTCTTCAAAAGAAAGCAGAATTAGTGAATACTCAGGGAGCACTATCAACAAAGTACCAAATAGCTGTAGAAAACTCTACAAAGATGAAAGAGATGCACAGTAAGTTAGAAGAACAAATATCTCAATTAAACAATAGAAAAAATGAAATAAAAGCAAAGGCTGCTACTGCAAAGATGCAAGGAAAATTAAATGATATTCAAAGTAAGATAGGTGGAGTAGGAGCTAACTTAAGCGCTTTTGATAGGATGGAAGATAAGGTTAATAAAATGATGGACGAGGCTAATGCTATGGCAGAGCTTAATAAACCTAAAGAGGATAGTGTTGAAGCTCTGTTTAATAAGTATGACAGTCCTACAACAGATGTAGAAGACGAACTTCAAAGACTTAAGGATCAAATGAAAAAGTAACCTATATAAAGGCATCTTAAAAAATAACTAATCAGTCAATGGGTATATTTGACTAGCTATTTTTCTTCAGATGCCTTAACTAATTATTTTATTTGGGATAACGTATACATAATAAGGGGTGTATTTATGACAGATGTAGATGTATATTTGTGTCCTACTTGTGGTGGGAACATGGTCTTTGATATCAGTAGTCAAAAATTAAAATGTCCTTATTGTAATAATGAAATGGACATATTAGAGGGAAATGCAAAGGTTAAGGAATATGACTTTTATGCAGCTCTTAGTAATGAGGAAAATTCCACTTGGAACAATGAAGTTGAAGTTTTAAAATGTGATGTTTGTGGTGCAGAAATGGTAGTAAGTAAAGAACAGACAGCTATTTCTTGTAGCTATTGTAATTCTTCTCATGTTTTAAAGAGTAAACAGTCAGCAGGAATTAGACCAGAGGGAGTTATACCTTTTAAGATAGATAGATATAAGGCTAGCGAATTGTATAACTCATGGGTAAAGCGTAGATGGATTGCTCCAAATGATTTAAAGAATCTTCACCAAACAGATAAACTAAAAGCTATTTATATACCTTATTGGACTTATGATGCCAACACTTATAGTACTTATAGTGGACAAGGTGGAGAGCATTATTATGTAACCGTTGAAAGAGATGGAAAAAAGGTTCAAGAGAGAAGAACTAGATGGCATCATGTCAGTGGAAGAATCAACAGATTTTTTGATGATGTATTAGTAAATGCTAGTAATAATTATGATCAATCACTTATAAATACTATAGAGCCTTTTTATACTGAGGCAATGGAGCCGTATAAACCACAATTTTTATCTGGATATATGGCTGAAAGATATGTTAAAAATGTAGTTAATTGCTTTGAGGAAGCAAAGGGTAAAATGCATGATAGTATTGTAAATGAAGCAAGAAGTGAAATTTTAGTTAGATATGATGAGGCAAGGAGTATTCATGTAAATACGGATTATTCAAATATATGCTACAAACATGTACTCCTGCCTATTTGGACAGCGCAGTATGATTATAAAGGTGAAAAATATGTATATATAATTAATGGACAAACTGGAGAAATTCAAGGAAAATATCCTTACAGCATTTATAAGATTATAAGTATAATAGTTATAGCTATAATTATTATAGCTGCGGTATTTTATTATTCAAATAGGGGTTAGGAGGACAGAAAATTGGGATTTTTTAAGAATCAATTTTTAGATGTAATTGAATGGAATGAAACAAGAGATGATGTATTATTTTGGCTTTGGAGAAATAAAGAAATCAAAAAAAATAGTAGACTTGTAATTAGACCAGGTCAAGATGCTATATTTTTATATAACGGTAGAATTGAAGGAATTTTTAAGGATGAAGGAAATTATGAAATTGAAACAGATATAATTCCTTTTTTAAGTACGCTAAAAGGTTTTAAGTTTGGTTTCAATAGTGGAATTAGGGCAGAAATATTATTCATTAACACTAAGGAATTTTTAGTTAAATGGGGTACCAGAAATTCTATTAATATACCAACTCCAAGAATGCCAGGAGGATTACCAATAAGAGCTTTTGGAGCCTTTAATGTTAAGATAAATGATTATTTAGTACTTATAGATAAAATTGCAGGGGTAAAGCAGCAGTTTACAGTGGATGATGTAAAAGACAGGACAGTAACGCTCCTAGATCAACTTTTAATGAAGTGGATTACTAGAGAGGGTAAGGATTTATTTAATCTTCAGGCTAATGCTTATGATATATCTAAGGGTATAAAGGATGACTTAGATATGGAACTTATTAAGATAGGACTTTCTGTTAGTGATTTTACGGTTTCCTCCTTTAGTTATCCTGAGAATATTCAAAAAATGGTTGAAAAAAATGCATCCTATGAGATGGTTGGAGATTTAGGTAGATACCAAAACATAGGGGCTATTGATGCTATGGGCAATGGGTCTAATGGCATGGCCAATATGGCAGGTGCAGGTATGGGAATGGCAATGGGAATGGAAATGGCAAAGAGCTTTAAAAGAGAGAATGAAGTGAAAGATAAAAATCTATGTATAAAATGTGGTACGCCTTTGGTAGAGGGAGCTAAATTTTGTAGTGGATGTGGAGAGAAGGTTGAGTCGTCAGTAGAAACTAAGGTAGAAAAGAAAAAATTTTGTAGTGAATGTGGAGCGAAGGTTAATGGAGACTCAAAGTTCTGTAATCAATGTGGAAATAAAATTGACTAAGTATTTATTTTAAACTGGTTAATGTATTTATGGTAAGAGTAGGCAGTGCAAAGATTTTTAAAGTTTTGCACTGCTTTTTTATATGTCTTTGTTTTAATATGGTGTTGATAATGAACTACAGATTATTACTCGCAATAATCTGTAGTTCTAAAATCAACAACCATTTAAAACAAAGCTTTTTATATAAAAGCAAAAATAATTTTTTATAAAATTATATAAAAATGAAAATTAAAGAATATTTAGAATAATTTATACACATACTAATGTCAAATGTAAAATAAGTTATTTTTCAAGAGCATTATGGAGTTTATTAATATTTATTAGTACTTAACAAAAAAATTAACAGAAATTTAACGTTGACAAAAGTATTAAAAATATTGTACAATATTTAGTTTACTTGACAAATAGTGATTTTTAACTTATACTTATAATTAAGAAAGAAGGTGTCAGGAATGAATGGGATTAATGTATTGACCTCAATAAAGAGAGATATTGAGAGTCATGTTGGCGAAAAAGTGACATTGAAGGCAAATGGCGGAAGACGTAAGGTTATAGTTAATAACGGAACATTAGAAAAAACTTACGATAGCATATTTGTTATTAGACTTGACAATCATTCCAAAAGAGTTGTAGCATACAGTTATAGTGATGTATTAACGAAGACAGTTCAATTAGTATTTGCAGGCTAAAACCATACTTTTAAGTATGGTTTTTTTTATTTGCACTTTTAAATTATTAGTGATTAGGTTATAGTTTTAAAATTAAGCCTTATAGTATAAGTCAATATGAAGATTTATTGAGTTAAAGCGAATTTATTAAAAGTTTTTAATTTTATATTTTAAGTTTTTGAATATAAAGAGTTATATGGAAAATTTAGTGTGAATATAATAAAATATAAAAATGAATAAAAAAAGAAAGATGGTATGAGTCCATCTTTCAGCTATGGTATAAAAGGGTATTGAGAATTTATGAGAGGTTATATGGTCAATAACCAATTAAGATTATAAGACAATATAAGATATATGTCAACATATATTTGACGAATTTTGTTGAAAGTTTTTATGAGTTAATAGTTATATTCTAAAGAAGTATTATATATAAATTATTAGTAGGTATTTTAGGAGGGACGCTATGGATTTGGATTTAATAAAAGACAGTATAGAATATGAACAATCAATAGCACAAAATAATGCAAAATTATTTGTGAAAGAAGAATATGTAATACCTGATATACTTCCTGATGTGGATAACATACTAATGCTAGATGTTAAGCCTGTAATAACAACTAAGGATGTTAGTGAAAATAAATTAGGCTTAGGTGCTCAACTTCAATACAATGTACTTTATATGTCAAAAGATAATGGAGCTACAGAAGCTCAATCAGTTACTTATAATGGCAATTTAATGGAAACAATTGATATGCCAGGAGCTCAGAGTAACACCTTCTGTGAGGTAGAACTAAGTATTGAACATATGGACTGTATTATTGTAAATGAGAGAAAAATAGCTATTCAGGGATTTATGTTATGTAAATGTAATGGATATAACATAAATTCTTTTGAAATAGTTAAAGATGTACAAGAAGATAAAGATATAGAGTTTTTAAAGACACCTATGACTTTAGATAAGGTTATACAGCCTATTGAAGGTGAGTTAGTAGGTAAAGCAGAAATAAAAATTGATATGGACAAAGGCGAGTGTTTAAAAGTCATTAAATATAATATTAATATTGGCAAGAAAGAAGTTAGAATATTTGATGGTGGTATAAAGATAGAAGCAATTGCTAATGTCTGTGTATTATACAAGGTTAAAGGTTCAAGAGATTTAAGCTGTGTATGTGAAAATGTTCCTCTCTATAAAGAGATTACTGTTGACCAATTAAAACCTAATATGGAATATCATACTGATTTTGAAGTTCAATCTGTAGAACATGATGTTAGACAGGATGATATGGGTGAAAACAGGATAATTGATGTTGAGTTCTTGGTAAAAACAAATACTCACGTTATGTATAAAGAAGAAGTAGAAGTGATTCAAGATGGATATTCGCCAAAAAAAACTATAGATATGGAAGCCCAAGAATATAATATATTTATTCTACAGGGACAAGGCTATGAGGAATGCTTAGTTAAAGGTGATATAGACATTAGATCTAATAATATGAAACCTAATAAGATAATAATGACCACAGGTAATGTTAGCTTAACAGATAAAAAAGTTAAGGATGACAAGGTTGAGATTGAAGGAGTATTAAAAGTTAATGTGTTATATGGAACTGAAGATGAGGACAATTATGTTCTAACTGTAGATGAAGATATGCCATTTAGTTGTAAGGTTCATGTAAGTGGAGTTAAAGCTGATATGAATGTATCATATAAGGCATGCTTAGAAATGATTGAGGGAAGTTTAGAAGCTGGTAATATTTCTATAAGATCAATAGTTAGAGTACACTGTAAAGCGGGATATAATGCTAAGAAAAAATTTTTGGTAGATATGAAAATGAATGAAGGTGAATTACCAGAAAAGAAAGCTAGTATTGTTATATACGTAGTACAGTCAGGAGATACATTATGGCAAATTGCTAAAAAGTATTTGACCACAGTGGGTGAACTTGTAAGTATAAATGATTTAAATGAAAATGATGATATAAAGCCAGGAGATAAATTAATAGTTCCTGGAAGAGCTGTTATTTAGTAAAATTGGATTTTTATAAATAATTATTCCTTAATTAAAGGAATATGTTATGTATTAAACGACATATAAATTTTAAAAATAATATTCATATAAAGAGCTAGCTTAGTTAAGTTTTAAAATCTACTTAACTTAGTTAGTTTTTTATTTATTTGTGATAAAGTTAAATTTTTATTGTATACTAGATTTTAGATATAGTGAAATTAAATTTTTATTTTTAAATTTTGTTTTTGAAGGTATATATTACTATACTTATTTTATAAATATTAGGTGGTGTTTTTATGAAAATTAAGGCATATGGAAAAGTAAATATAGCTTTAGATGTAATTGGTAAAAGAGAGGATGGGTATCATCTATTAAGAATGATTATGCAAACTGTAAATATATATGATGAACTTACTTTTACGCCTTGTGATAAAGGAATACATATAACCTGTGATAAAGAGTTTGTGCCAACAGATAAAAGAAATTTAGTATACAAAGCTATAGAGTTATTTTGTAAGACCTATGATGTCCATAGTGGAGTAAAGGTCCATATACAGAAAAATATACCTGTTGAGGCCGGCATGGCTGGAGGAAGCACAGATGCTGCTGCAGCACTTAAAGGAATGAGAGATTTATATAGGCCGAAGATTAGAGATGAAGAGCTAATGGAATTAGGAGTTAACATAGGAGCTGATATACCTTATTGCATTAAAGGGGGAACTGCTCTTTGTGAAGGCATAGGAGAGATCATAACTCCACTAAAACCCTTTAATAATAAATTGATGGTGATAGTTAAACCTAATTTTGGAGTATCTACAGTAGAAACCTATAAAAAATTTAATTTACAAGAAGTAATAGAGCATCCTAAGGTAGATGAACTTATAAATGCAATAGAAAATGATAATTTTAAATATGTTGCAAAAAATATGATGAATTTACTAGAATTAGTTACTATAAAAAAACATAGTGAGATACAAAAAATAAAGGATGTAATGCTAGAGCAAGGTGCTTTAGGTGGATTAATGAGTGGGAGTGGACCTACAGTCTTTAGTTTTTTTGACAATGAAGGAGATGCCCAAAATTGTTATGATTTATTGAAAAGAAAATATACTGAAGTGTTTCTTACTAAAACTATCTAGATATAAACTGAATATAAAATTGTAAAAGGAGTTCATTTTTCTTATGAACTCTTTTTTATAAGTTTATTTTTAAATAACCTATAAGAAATAGTTAATTTTCATGAAAATAAATATTAAAATACTAACATTAATAATATTCACAATATTCTAAAATATAAGATATATGCATTTAAATTGAGTAAATAGAAAAAGATGCATTAATATAAGGATATATGACAGATTGCAAAGTTGGCATTGTTAAAATATAGTCATTATAATAAAGGTATAAATAGATTAATTTATTTATATTAAAGAATTATAAATACAGGATCAGGGGGGATTTATGTGTTTAAAAAATTTACTAATGGCTGCGTAAAGTTAGTTCAGAAGTATTTACCAGATCCATTTATTTTTGCTGCAATACTTACAATTTTAGTATTTGTATTTGGTGTCTTCTCAACAAATCAAACTCCCATGGCTATGGTAAAGCACTGGGGAAATGGATTCTGGTCATTACTTGCATTTTCTATGCAGATGGCATTAGTTCTTGTTCTAGGTCACGCATTAGCTAACGCTCCATCTTTTAATAAGATATTAAAAAAGATGGCAAGAATACCTAAGAATGCATTTCAAGCAATTATATTAGTTACAGTAATATCTATTATTGCTTGTTGGATTAACTGGGGATTTGGACTTGTTATAGGAGCAATTTTTGCAAAGGAAATTGCCAAGGTTGTTAAAAAAGTGGATTATCGTCTATTGATAGCATCTGCATATTCAGGATTTTTAGTTTGGCATTCGGGACTTTCTGGTTCTATACCATTAACGTTAGCTGGTGGTGGAGAAGCAGTAGAAAAAGCGACCCTAGGAATAATTACTAATCCTATACCGACAAGCCAAACTATATTTAACCCAATAATGCTTGGGGTAGTAATAGTAATATTTTTAACTATGCCATTAATAAATAGGGCAATGCATCCAAGTGAAAGTGAAACTGTTACTATAGACCCTTCATTATTAGAGGATGAAAATGCCTCTACATTAGAAACATCAAAAATAAGTTTTAAAGAATTAAGTCCAGCTGATAAAATAGAACATAGTTCAATAGTATCAATAATAATATGTCTTTTAGGTTTTGGATATATAATAATGTATTTTATAGAAAATGGATTTAGTTTAAATTTAGATATAGTTAATACTATATTCTTATTTGTAGGAATACTTCTTCATAAGACTCCAAGAAGATATATAGATGCTATAAATGATGCTACTAAATCTTCAGCAGGTATATTACTTCAATTCCCATTTTATGCCGGAATAATGGGTATGATGACAGGAACCAGTGCTTCAGGACTTTCTCTTGGAGGAGTGATATCACAAGGCTTTGTTTCTATATCAACTCCGCTAACATTTCCACTATTCACATTTTTAAGTGCTGGTATAGTTAACTTCTTTGTACCTTCAGGGGGTGGACAATGGGCTGTTCAAGCACCTATTATGATACCAGCAGGGGCAGTTTTAGGTGTTCCGCCAGCTGTAACAGCTATGGCTATAGCTTGGGGAGATGCTTGGACTAACATGATTCAACCATTCTGGGCATTGCCAGCATTAGGCATAGCAGGACTTGGAGCTAAAGATATAATGGGATATTGTATAATAGACCTATTATACTCAGGAGTTGTAATATGTGCTGGATTCTTGATTTGGGGAATAATACTATAATGATTTAATTAATGCAGTTATGATTTAATTATAAAGTGATATAAAACGTTTTAAAGCGAAGTTTTTAATAAGTGATAATCAATAAACATATTCAATAGGGTTGAGATTTCTAAGGAATTTCTTAATTAATTGGTAATTGTTATTTGATATCACATAGTTAAAAGCTTCGCTTTTTAGTGTATATAATTTTTCTCTTAGCAAAAACTAAGGTATATGAAATCTTAAACGTTGTGATAAGGGGGGAGTTTTTATGATACTTACAATCATTGAGAGGTTTGACTTGTATTTGCTTATATTAGTTTTAGTATACGGTTTTTTTGTAGCTTATTTAGATGGAAAGTATTTCAAGAGAAAAAATAAAGTTAGAGCTAGAAATCAATGTCTATATATAGGGATTGGAATGAGTGTATTTACCCTAATTATGTATATCATAAGAATTATTGTGATCTAAAAGAGGAGGGTTGGTTTAATGAAAGAAGATATAAGAGATCATATTTCAAGCAGCACTAAAGAGAATATGGATTATTTAAGAAAGTTATTTGAAAATAATTCAGATGTGGTTTTTAGAGAATTTAAGTGTGGAAAGTATAATACAGGAGTAGTTTATATAGATGGGATGGCAGATAAGAACTTATTGAATGATTATTTGCTAGAGCCAATGATGGACTTTAAAGGGAGTATAGAGAAGCCAGAAGATATAAAAGAAAGAATTATTGCTATATCAGATATGAAGCAGATTTATAAGCTAAGTGATGGTATTAATGTAATACTATCTGGAGAAACCTTAGTACTCATTGATGATTTGCAAGGGGCATTAACTATTGCCAATAGAGCATGGCCCAATAGGGGAGTAGGAGAACCATCAGGGGAAACTGTAATTAGAGGACCTAGAGAAGGTTTTACTGAGACAATAAGATTCAATACAGCATTAGTTAGAAGAAGAATAAGAGATACTCGATTAAAAATTGAGGCTTCTCAATGTGGTGTAAGATCTAAAACAGATATGGCAATTATGTATATTGAAGATATTGTAAACAATGATGTTTTAGAGGAATTAAAAAGAAGGATTGATAGAATAGATTTAGATGCTATCCTAGATAGTGGATATATAGAGCAATATATTGAAGATAACGAAAGTACTCCATTTCCACAGGTTCAAAGTACGGAAAGACCTGACGTGGTAGCAGCAGCATTATATGAGGGAAGAGTGGCTATACTAGTTGACAATTCTCCTTTCGCATTGATTGTGCCAGCAGTATTAGCTAGCTTTCTTCAATCACCAGACGATTATTATAATAGATGGACAAATGGAACTGTGGTTAGGATTATCAGAATTGCAGCTATAATATTGTCTTTGATATTGCCAGCTTTCTATGTAGCAGTAACTACATTCCATACGGGATTGATTCCCACTAAGCTAGCTTATACTATAGCGGCTTCAAGGGAAGGGGTTCCTTTTGCTGCATACGTAGAGGCTTTATTAATGGAAGTTAGCTTAGCATTTCTTGTAGAAGCTATAATAAAGCTTCCTAAGCCTGTTGGTTCAACAATAGGTATTGTAGGAGGACTAATTATAGGTCAATCTGCAGTAACAGCAGGATTAATAAGTCCCATTATGGTTATTGTGTTGGGGCTAACGGCTATAACCACCTTTTTAATTCCTAATTATACTATGACCTCCGCATTTTCCTATTTTAGGATAATGTTCATTCTTTTGTCGGCGGTTTTAGGACTTTATGGAATAACTTTAGGAGTTATATTCCTTATAATACATTTAACTAGAATTAAAAGTTTTGGAATTCCTTATTTAGCGCCTGCTGTAGACTTGGTTTGGTCAGATATGAAGGATTTATATATAAGAGCTCCATTTAGGGATTTTATAAATAGACCTAAATTTTTAAGACCAAAAGATAAAATAAGACAAAAACAATAAGTCCTATTGGAGGTGTTTTTATGGGAGAAAAGAGTTTTATTCAAGATTTCGCTTTTTTTGCTAGCCTAGTAGTATCTATGATAGGAATAGGGGTATTTTATGGTCCTGCTATAGTTGCTAAATATGTTGGAGCAGATACATGGGTATCTGCACTCATTACAGGTGCATTAATATTTATTGTACTTTATTTAATATATATGCTTATAAAAGCCAATGATTTTAAAGGAATAGTGGGCATCTTAACTAATTCCTATGGAAAAGTAATAGGGAAAATAATTTCTTTAATTTATGCCATTATGATGATATTAGCACTATCACTATCTTTAAGGATGTTTTCAGAAGTTATATCAATGTACTTATTAGTAAATACGCCTACAGAGATTATTTTAATAACTTTTATATTTATGGGAGTATATTTAAGTCGAGGAGGACTTGCAAATGTAGTACATTTCAATGAAATAGCATTTTGGGTAATGTTTATACCTATAACTATAGTACTAATACTAACAATACCAATAGCAGATTTTTCTAACTTATTACCAACCTTTACTGCGGGAATTAAAAGTTACTTTATGTCTAGTTTTGAATTAGTATTTCTATTAAACGGATTTTCAATGGCTTTTATATTAATTCCCCATGTGAAGAAGAAACACAGAATAAAGCGAATGTTAGGTGGAAGTAGTCTATTTGTAGCCATTTTTTATGCCATAACTTTTATTTTAGTTACTTCAACCTTATCAGTAGGTCAAACTGTAGATAGTATATTTCCAACAATAAACATGCTTCAATCTATAACCTCGAAAAGTGGATTTTTAGAAAGATGGGATAGCTTAGTTATGTCAATGTGGGTTATATTTTATTTTACATCATTTGCAAATATTTATTATTTCGCATCTTATATATGCAAGGAAGTATTTAATGTGGAGGAGATAAGAATATCATCTATAATTTTCATACCTTTAGTATACGTAGCAGCATTGTTTCCTGAAAGTATAATAGATGTTAGAGATTTAAAGCTTAGATGGCTTAGAATTGGTTTTATTGCTAGTATTATAGTGGTTATATTGATTACATTTATAGTAAGTTATATAAAGAGGAAGAGAGGAGGAGCCATAAGTGAAGGCTAGAGTTTTTAAGATAATTCCGATTATAGTCTTATCGCTACTTCTTACTGGATGCTGGGATAATATAGAAATAGATAAAAAAGCATTTGTTTCTACAATAGCTATAGATGTAGGAAGCGATGTTCTGAAGAGAGAAGATATAAAACATATTAAGCCTAGTGAGGTTTATTATCCGGATAATTTGAATATGGTGCAGGTAACTTATGGCTTTCCAGATATAAGAACTATGGAAAGTGGAAGAGCTACAGCCCCAGATGTAGCCATTACTGTGGATGGATATTCTATGACAGATGCCTATTCTAAGGCTATATTACAAAGTAGTAGAACCCTTCATTTTGGACATAGTAAATTACTTCTATTAAGTGATGAAATTTTTCAACATAGAGAGCTAGCGCGGGAGGTAATGGATTATATTGAAAGAGAGCCTAGCCTAAATAGAACTATTGTAGTTGCTATAGTTAATGGAAAAGCGAAGGATTATGTAAAAATGAATCCATTAATGGAAGAAAATATAGATACTTATATATTAGGTATAATGGGCAACAGCACAAAAAATGGATCTATTTATCCAGTAACTTTAAATTCATATATAGATACATCTAAGAGTGGTGGTATAAATATGTTACCTGTATTTTCTTTTAAAAGTGAAAATGAACTTAATCTTGAAGGTGTAGGGATTATAGAAGACAATGAAATTACCGAATATTTAAATGAGAGACAGATTACAGACATTCAAATATTAAAAGGTGATATAGGTTCTTGTAAGAAAGTTATTTATAAAGATGGTCATCCCATTGATTATTATATAAGAGGTGTTACTAGGAAGGTAGATGTAGATTATAAAGAGGAGGCTTTGTATTTAAATTATAGGGTATCCACAGAAGGAAGTTTAAAGGGGTATTTTACTGAGGCTAATCTTTTAGATATTGAATTGGTTCAGAGTATACAACAACATTTTGACGATACTATGGCGGCAGAGCTTTTATCAATAGCTAATATCGCTAAAAATGAGATGAATTTAGATTTAATAGAAGCTGAGAAGCACATAAAGAAATATCACCCCAAAATTTGGAAACAGGTAAAGCATAATTGGCCACAAGCTTATTATAATGCAAATATATCTGTAAGTGTAGAAAACAATATTAGAACTGTAGGACTTACCAATTAAATTTAATTTTCCTGCAAATAGTTTGAGTGTAAACTTAGTTTCATGTTATCATCGAAGTTTAGTTGAACTTACACAAAGCGTCCTTTGTGATAATATGTAATTTCAAAATTAATGATTATTTAAAATAATAAATATAAACATAAATGAATATAACTTGTCCATATTGGTAACAATTAGGATATAAACTTTTATTTTAGGGGGAAAGAGTAATGAAAAAGATTATATCTATGGTTGTTACCATATTTGTTATTTTAACATTTTTTTTAGGGATAAAGGCTGCAGTGAATGTTGGGAAGGTAAATGCTAAGGAAGCTGAGGAAGAGCAAATATCTATAGAGGAAATATCTGAAAAACTTATTAGATTTCATGTAATAGCTAATAGTGACACAAAAGAAGATCAAGCTTTAAAGTTAAAAATTAGAGATGAAGTTTTAAAGTATGTTCAGCCATTGCTAAAAAAAAGTAAGAGCATTGAAGAATCAAGAATTATATTAAATGAGGAAAATAAAAGAATATTAGATATAGCAAAGACTGTTATAGAGAAAAATGGATATGATTATTCTGTGGAATCAACTCTTTCAAAGGAATATTTCCCAGTGAAAAGCTATGGAAACATAACTTTACCACAAGGAGAGTATGAGGCTTATAGAATTATAGTAGGAACTGGTAAAGGACAAAATTGGTGGTGTGTTATGTTTCCACCTATATGTTTCGTAGATATAACTAAAGGTCAGGTTGCCTATGAAGAAACAGAGGAACAGATGAAAAGAGTGTTAACTAAGGAAGAATATAAAATGGTAAATGATACAAAGATGGTAGATAATACAAGGGATAATAATATTGTTGTAAAGTTTAAATTGGTTGATATGATAAAGAAACTTTGTAAATAAAAATTATGTAATTTATTTAAAATTTGAATAAAAAGTTGAACATATATAAAATATATAGGTATAATTTATATATGTTCATTTTATGTTTATAATAGTTTCATATATGCTAATGTATTCATAATATACAAGAGATAAAAATGTCGTTAGGAGAGATTGATGTGAAAAGAAAAGTTGCAATATTATTTGGTGGACAATCAAGCGAACATGAGGTATCTAGAATTTCAGCTAATTCTGTTTTAAATCATATAGATAAAAGTAGATATGATATTTTTCCTATAGGAATAACAAAAAACGGTCAGTGGTTTCTTTATAAAGGAGATTATGAAAATATAAAAAATGGACAGTGGGAAAAAGACAATGAAAATAAGATTGAAAATGGATTAAATATTCTCTTAAATAAAGAAGTAGAGGTAGTTTTTCCAGTATTACATGGTATGTTTGGTGAAGATGGAACAATTCAAGGATTGTGTAAGTTACTAGGATTAAGTTGTGTAGGTCCTTCAATAATGAGTTCAGCTGTTTGCATGGACAAAGTATACACAAAATATTTATTAGAACATGAGGGAATAAAACAAGCTCCTTATGTCGTGGTAAATTCTTTTGAGTATAAAAAGCAAGGAGAAATCTATGTTAACGCCATAGAGGAGAAGTTATCTTACCCATGTTTTGTTAAGCCTGCTAATAGCGGATCATCAGTAGGGATAAGTAAAGCTCATAATAGAGAAGAACTACTAGATGGGTTAGAGGAAGCCTTTAAACACGATAGAAAAGTGCTTGTAGAAAAAGGAATATACGCAAGAGAAATAGAAGTGGCAGTTCTTGGGAATGACGATCCTAAGGCATCTATTGCAGGAGAGATAATTCCTGCTAAAGAATTTTATGATTATGAAGCTAAGTATAACAATGCAGCTTCAAAATTATTAATACCTGCTGCACTAGATGTTGAAGAAATGAAGAATATTAGAGAGCTTTCTGTGAAAATATATAAAAAACTTGATTGTGCAGGAATGGCAAGAGTAGATTTTTTAGTTGATAAGGAGACTGGAGAGTGTTATCTTAATGAAGTAAATACAATTCCAGGATTTACTCATATAAGCATGTATCCTAAAATGTGGGAAGCCACAGGGATTAAATATAGTGAACTAATAGATAGGCTAATAGAGTTTGCTATAGAAAGAGGAAATAATTAACAATACAAAGGGGAATTTTTATGACAAGAGCATTAGCGATGGTTTCAGGTGGTTTAGATAGCATACTTGCTGCAAAATTGATTAAGGATCAAGGTATAGAAGTTATAGGAATATGTTTTAGATCTCACTTTTTTAATGAAGAGAATGCAAAAAAAATGGTTAAGCAAATAGATATACCATTAGAAGTTGTGAATTTTAGTGATGAACACTTTGAGATGGTTAAAAACCCTAAGCATGGATATGGGAAAAATATGAATCCATGTATTGATTGTCATGCTATGATGATGAGATATTGTGGAGAACTGTTGGAAAAATTTAATGCAGATTTTATTATAACTGGAGAAGTTTTAAATCAAAGACCTATGTCTCAAAATAGAAGTGCATTAGATAAGGTTAAGAATGAAAGTGGTATAGGAAATAAAATATTAAGACCACTATGCGCAAAGAATCTCCTACCTACTGAGATGGAAGAGAATGGATTAGTCCATAGGGAAAATCTTTTAGGGTTAAGTGGAAGAAGTAGAAAGCCACAAATGGAGCTTGCTGAAAAATGGGGTATAAAAGAGTATCCATCACCTGCAGGTGGATGCAAGCTTACAGAGCCAAATTATTCAAGCAGATTATCAGAGTTATTAAAGAATAATAAAATTCCTGAGCAAAGAGAATTAGACTTATTAAGAATAGGACGTCATTTTAGGATTGGAGATGTTAAGATTATTTCTACAAGAACTCAAGATGAGGGAGAGACAATTAAAAATCTGCTTAAAAAAGGGGATACAATTTTATTTGCTAAGGAATTTACAGGTTCTATGGTTGTTATTTTGGGTGAATATACAGAAGAAGCACTTAGATTTGCAGCTAAAATTACCATAAGATATTGCAAAGGTAAGGATGAACCTAAGGTTGAGGTGAAATATGGTGGCTTTGGGGAACCTATGAGCAATATAATAGAGGAAACTAGTGCTACAGATGAGGAAATAAATAAACATATCATCAACTAGTGAGGAGTGATTTATATGAAGAATAATGCGGTGGTAGAGCTTGGAAGTGTACAAAACGACCAACAGGAAGAAAAAATAGAATTGGTTAGTCCAGGTCTTTTTTATAAAGAGGATGACCTATATAAATTAAAATATCAAGAAACTGAATTATCAGGTCTAGGAGACACTCTTACGACCTTTGAAATTGGTAGAGATTACTTTAATTTAGTGAGAACAGGGGAAGTTAATACTACTATGGAGTTTAAAAAAGGTGGAAGTACCACTATCATATATAATACACCCCAAGGAAGTATGTCTCTTCATATTAGGACCAAAGATGTGAATATAAATATTGATGACAATGGCGGCAAGGTATATGTAAATTATGATATTTTAGTATCTAAAAATGACATTATAAATACTAAGCTTACAGCTAATATAAAAGTTAATAACTAAAATATTTTAACCATCAATGCACAATGAACAGTACTGAATAATTCTTAAGTATATCCATAGTTAAGAGTTATTCAGTACTGTAAATTGTGCATTATGAATAATATACCGTCTATGGGGAGGGTGCTAGTGTATGTATAACTCCAATGATATTATAGGTGAAAGTAAAAGTATAAGGCATATCAGAGAGGTAATTGAAAAAATTGGAGGAAGTTCTTCGCCAGTATTTATATATGGTGAAACCGGCACGGGAAAAGAATTAGTTGTACAGGCTATACATAGTAGCTCAAAAAGAAGAAATAAGCCTTTTATAGCACAGAACTGTGCAGCTATACCAGAAAATTTATTGGAGAGTATCTTTTTTGGGATTGGTAAAGGTGGATTCACAGGAGCTATTGAGGGTAAGGGATTATTTGAAACAGCTGAAGGTGGAACATTATATCTAGATGAACTTAATTCTATGGATATTAGTTTTCAAGGTAAATTCTTAAGAGTTTTACAAGAAAAAGAAATAAGAAGAATTGGGGATAATGAAACAAAAAAAATAGATGTAAGAATCATTGCTTCGGTAAATGAGCATCCTGAAAATCTTATAATGGAAAAGAGGCTAAGAGCAGATTTATATTATAGATTAAATGTTGTGAGAATAAATCTACCATGTCTTAATGAGATAAAAGATGACATACCAATACTGATAAATCATTTTATAAAGAAGTTTAATTGTAAGTTTGATGGCAATATCAAAGGGGTGGATGAAAGGGTTTTAAGTTATTTAGTACAAAAGGATTATGAGGGGAATATAAGAGAATTGGAGCATATTATAGAAAGAGCTTTTAATTATAAGAAAGAAGGATATTTAACCTCTAGAGATTTAGATATATTTTTAGATAATAAAACTGGTACTTCTTTAAAGGAAAAACTAGAGTCAGAGGAGAGAAAGTATATAAATGAAGCTCTTATAATATGTAACTATAATGTAAGTAAGGCTGCAAAGTTTTTAGATATACCTAGACAAACACTTCAGTATAAGATTAAAAAATATGGATTTAAGTAGGTTTAAAACAAAACCATTAGATTTGATTAATAAATAAATCTAATCTTCCTGCAGATGTTTTGCTTCGCAATAATATATAGTTCTAAAATTAAAAACCACTTAAAACAGAGCCATAAATAAAAATTAAACGCCATCCATAAGGATGGCGTTAGTTTGTATAATGATATTTAGATATTCCACTTTAATAATTTTATTTAACACAAAAAGGTATAGCATTAAATAAAATTTTATGCTATGATAATATATGTTTTTAAAAATATAAACAACACACCCATTTTATAGGGTAATTACTATTATAGGTGAATTTGTTTAAAGAGTCAATAGGTTTTGCGAAAAATTTTATTAATAACATAGGTGTTTAGAATAAAGACTTTAAAGGATATAGCTTGAGATAAAATTTATTTATATATTATCAAGGAGGAGTAAATATGAATACAAAGTATGTGTTTGTTACAGGTGGTGTTGTATCATCATTAGGGAAAGGAATTACAGCAGCTTCCTTAGGCCGATTATTAAAAAATAGAGGACTTAAGGTTTCTATTCAGAAATTTGACCCATATTTAAACGTAGATCCAGGGACTATGAGTCCATATCAACATGGAGAGGTATTTGTAACCGATGATGGTGCGGAAACAGATTTGGATCTTGGACATTACGAAAGATTTATAGATGAGAATTTAAGTAAACATAATAATGTAACTACAGGGAAAGTATATTGGTCAGTAATATCTAAAGAGCGAAGAGGTGATTATTTAGGTGGAACTGTACAAGTTATTCCTCATATTACTAATGAAATAAAGGATAGGATGTACAGAGTTTCTAGAGAGGAGAACATAGATGTAATAATAACAGAGATTGGTGGAACTGTTGGAGATATAGAATCATTACCATTTTTAGAAGCTATTAGACAAATAAAGTATGAGGTGGGAATAGAAAATGTATGCTTTATTCATGTGACATTAGTTCCTTATCTGGGAAAGGCAGGAGAACTTAAGACAAAGCCAACTCAACATTCTGTAAAAGAACTTAGGAGTATTGGAATTCAGCCAGATATTATAGTTTGTAGAAGTGAAAAAGAGATATCTAATGAATTAAGAGATAAAATAGGTCTATTTTGTAACTTGGATGGAAAATCAGTTATACAAAATTTGGATGCGGAAAATCTTTATGAGGTTCCATTAATGCTTCATAAGGAAGGACTTGATAGATTAGTTTGTGATAAGCTTGATTTAAATTCAAAGGATATAGATAATGCAGAGTGGATTTGTATGGTTGACAAGTTGAAGGATTTGAAAAATACTGTAACTATAGGATTGATTGGGAAATACATAGAACTTCACGATGCATATATTTCTGTAGTAGAAGCATTAAATCACGGTGGATTGGACAATAATGTTAATATAGATATTAAGTGGATAAATGCTGAACATGTTACAAAAGAAAATGTCAAAGAATTATTAGAATTAGTAGATGGTATTTTAGTGCCAGGTGGATTTGGAGATAGAGGTGTAGAGGGAAAGATTGAAGCTATAAAATATGCAAGAGAAAATAAAATACCATTTTTAGGGATATGTCTTGGGATGCAATGTGCAGTAATCGAGTACTCAAGAAATGTTTTGGGATTTAGTGATGGTAACAGTTCAGAATTCTGTCCTGATACGCAGTATCCAGTTATAGATTTAATGCTTGATCAAAAGGATGTAGATGAAAAAGGTGGAACTATGAGATTAGGCTTATATCCTTGTAGATTAGATAAGGATAGTAAGGGCTACCAAGTCTATGGTGATGAAATGGTCTATGAAAGACATAGACATAGATATGAATTTAATAATAAATATAGAGAAGAGTTTATAAATAATGGATTAATTCTAAGTGGAACAAGTCCTGATAAAAAACTTGTTGAAATAGTAGAGTTAAAGAACCACCCATGGTTTATGGCTGTACAATTTCATCCTGAATTAAAATCGAGGCCCAATAGACCTCATCCTATTTTCTCTGGTTTTATAAAAGCAGCACTTAATAATTAGGATTTGTTTTGAATGCTTTGCTTCACAATAATAGGTAGTTCGTGGTATTAATTATGTAATTATAAAATTGCATAATTATAGGGCAATAGTGTCTAGAATAAGGTTATTGAGTAATTAGCGCAGTACTGCTATAATTAGTTTAAGCAAAGTATAACGTACTTTACTTGATAACTTTATGTCTTTTTATATTGTTTACAGGAAGACCACACATTAAAAGCACTCCAATAAATCCCCAAAACATAGAAAAAGGAATTTCTTCAAAGAAAATAAGAGAAATGATGAATATAAATCCACCTAAATAAAAAAGAAACCTTCTAAAATTTTTATTTTTAAAATTGATCATAACTTTCAACCACCCTAAAATTTAATTATTATAAAGTATATAAAATAAAACTTATGAAAATAATTTATATGAAGTTAAGCTATTGATAGATAGGTATTTATTATATATAATTATATCATTAAATTTACTATATAAGGAATAAGCATTAATCGACTGATATAATTAAGTTTAACTTTGTATGTAGTTTAAAAATAAGTTTAACACTCAAGTAAATAAGTCATATCTTAATGAAATCAAATAATAACGCTGTCTTATTTTACATGTATATGTGTAACAAATTTTTAATTGATGTATATGAATTTCCCATGATTTAAGTATTTTATAAATTTGGAGGTGATACACTTTGAATAAAAAGGATTTACATAGCATGAATCTTTCTGAATTGAAAGATATTGCTAAGGAATTAGGTATTAAGAATATTTCAAAGTTTAAAAAAGTAGAATTGGTATTAGAAATTGAGAGAGTTTCTCCTGTATCAATAGAAAAATCGGGAGTTGTATTAAGGGAAAAAATTGCACCAAAACAATTAAAAGAAGTTACAAATGAGGGCAGTGATACTATAGATAAAAAGATGGATATTAAAACAGAAGAAAATGTAGAGAGTAGAATAGAAGAAAAAATGGAAGAGAATAGTGGGGATGCTCAACAAATAATGCAAGAAGAAAAAATACAGACTCAAGAAGAAAAAAGAGAAAAACTTAAGTTGTTAATAAATGAATCAGATACTGCAAAAGGTGTATTTGAATTAAGCGATAACGGCAATTTTGGGTTGCTTAGAATGAATAATTATTTAAGTGGAAGTGAAGATATATATGTTTCTATATCTCAAGTTAGGAGATTTAACCTTAAAACAGGAGATGAAGTTGAAGGTAAGGTTAGGATGTCAAAAGAGGGAGAAAAATATAAAGCTCTTTTGCAAGTTTTAAAGATAAATGGTGAAGATCCAGAAAAAGCCATAGGAAGAGTCCCCTTCGAAAAATTGACTCCAATATATCCTACAGAAAGGATAAGATTAGAAACTCGTGACAGTAAAGATTTATCTCAAAGACTTATGGATATTATAATACCAATTGGAAAAGGACAAAGAGGAGTTATAGTAGCGCCACCAAAGGCTGGAAAAACTACATTGCTAAAGAATATAGCACATAGTATAACTGATAATCACCCAGAAATTAAAGTTATAGTACTCTTAATAGATGAGAGGCCAGAGGAAGTAACAGACATGCAAAGATCTATTCAAGGAGATGTAGTGTATTCTACTTTTGATGAAGAGCCAGAACACCATGCAAAGGTTGCATCTATGGTGCTTGAAAGAGCTAAGAGAATGGTAGAGCAAGGACAAGATGTTATAATACTATTAGATAGTATAACAAGACTTGCGAGAGCATATAATTTGACTATTACTAGAACTGGAAGAACTTTATCAGGTGGGCTTGATACGGGTGCATTGCTTATGCCTAAAAAATTCTTTGGAGCAGCTAGAAATGTAGAAGAAGGCGGAAGTCTGACCATACTTGCTACAGCGCTAGTTGAAACAGGAAGTAGAATGGACGACATGATATTTGAGGAATTTAAAGGTACTGGAAATATGGAAGTTCATTTAGATAGACAACTTCAAGAAAGAAGAATATTCCCAGCTATAGATATCTATAAATCAGGAACTCGTAGAGAAGAATTACTTTTAACAAAAACACAGTTAGAGGTAAGTTATAATATTAGAAAAATAATGTATAGAGATGGAAATCCTCAAGCTGTTACAGAAAAGCTTTTGGGATTATTGTCTAAAACTAAGAGCAATGATGAATTTTTTGATTTAGTGAGTAAAAATATAGATATGCTTAGATAATTTCTAATACAGAAATGAAGATAAAACTCTTTTATCTTCATTCCAAATTTACATTAAAACCCTAGTTAAGAATTGATATAACTTCAATTCTTAACTAGGGTTTTATTTATAGTATAGCAAAGTGATAGAATGAAAAAAACCTTAAATAAAAGCAGGAGAAGATATAACATCTTCTCCATAACCTAAATATATATGACTATTCGCTTTTAAGGTTGAATTTTTTCATGAATTTATCAACTCTTCCGCCAGCATCAACGATCTTCTGTTTACCAGTAAAGAAAGGATGGCATTTAGAGCAGATTTCAACTTTAAGTTCTGATTTAACAGAACCAGTTGTAAAAGTGTTTCCGCAAGCACATTTAACAACTGTATCATGATTATAATTTGGATGTAATCCTTCTTGCATATCTTTTCACCTCTTTCGAAATAACATATATATCCGTACTGTCAACCACTAAATTATAACATATACATAATAGAGAGTCAATAATATTACTAGATGGATTAATTGCTGTGTCTGATTGGTTTTTGATGGGTATCCAGATATTTTAACAGATATTACTGTTAAAATATCTGAGTTTCGTAAGAGCAATAAAATACAGATAGCAAGATGTTGTAGCTACCTGTATTTTCCTTATTAAAAGCTCGGAGGAGTCATAGCCCAAACAGATATACTAGTCTCATTACCTATATTTATATATCTATGAGGTAATGTACTATCTAAATAAATGCTATCACCTTCATTTAGAATATATTCTTGCTCACCATATTTTATTAATAAAGTTCCTTTTATAACAACACCACATTCTTCTCCTTCGTGGCTAAATAGTTTTTCCACGTTAGCATTTCCAGGTTCTAAAGTTATATGTAAAAATTCAATCCTCTTATTTAAGTCAGGACAAAGAAGTTCATATAGATGATTTGATGGTGACATTTTAAGGGCTTTACGTTCATTTTTTCTTACTACAGGATTTTTATTTATGTTGCTTTGTTCATTAAAAAAATATCCTATGGAAACATTTAAAGATTGGGCAATTCTCCATAGTGAATCAACAGAAGGACAAGCAAGTTCTCGTTCAATTTGACTAATCATTCCTGTACTTAAACCACTTTTATTAGAAAGCTCTACAATGCTCATTCCTAAAGACTTTCTTAAAGTTTTCACTCTATTCCCAATTTTAACGTTCAATATATTTCCTCCTAGCTAACTTTAAAATTAAATTAATAAAAAAGTTTATGCTAAAATTTTACTATAAATATACTAATTTTCATAGACCCTTTTCTCTTATTTTGTTATAACTCTCAAATATTAATTTGCTTAATAGAAACTTTTTTAATAAAATAGGTTTATAGTTAAATAAAACAGCTTTGGAGGTTAAAATGAGCAAATTATATTTTAGATATGGAGCAATGAATTGCGGTAAATCTACTAGCCTATTACAAGTAGCTCATAATTATGAAGAAAGAGGAATGAAAGTTATCATAATAAAACCTAAGACTGATACTAAAGGTGGAGATAAAATAGTGTCTAGATTAGGAGTTACAAGAAAAGTTGATTTACTTATAAGTGACAAAGAAAATGTATTTGAAGAGGTAAAAGAATATATAGATAAAAATGGGAAAATAGATTGTATTCTGGCTGATGAAGTTCAATTCTTCAAAAAGACTCATATAGATGAGATATTTAATATTGCTGTTATATTAGATATTCCTACAATATGCTATGGGTTAAGAACAGATTTCCAAATGGAAGGCTTTGAAGGAAGTGAAAGACTGCTTTTATTAGCTCACAGCCTAGAAGAGTTGAAAACTATTTGTAACTGTGGTAGAAAAGCTATATTAAATGGTAGAAAAATAAATGGAAAATTTGTTTTTGAAGGAGATCAAGTGGCTATAGATAATGAAGATAATGTAGAGTATGAGTCATTATGTGGAGATTGTTATTATAAATACAGGAATGAATATAACAATGGATAGAGATATTATTAAGTTTGAGTATTATTTGCCTGTTGAAAATATATCTTTGATACGTAAAATTTTAAAACTAGTCATTAAATAAAATGGTATAAATTTAAATCATAAAGTAGGTGTTGTTGAATGAAAAAAAAATGTAACGTGGGAGGACAGGCGGTTATCGAGGGGGTTATGATGAGGGGCTCCAAAGGAATGGCTACTGCGGTTAGACTTCCAAATGGAACAATTGAAGTAAAGGAAGAGAAGTATGTAAGCATAGTAAAAAAGAATAAGATTTTGGGATTACCAATAATAAGAGGGTTTATATCTCTTATAGAGTCACTTACTATAGGAATGAAAAGCTTAGAATTCTCAGCATCGTTTTTTGAAGAAGAAGATAGTGAACCTTCAAAATTTGATAAATGGTTTGATAAGACCTTTAAGGGAAAGGGGAGCAGTATAATTATGGGTATCTCGTTAGTTATCTCCATGGCATTAGCAATTCTGCTTTTCTTTATATTACCAACTCTTTTAACAAGTTTTATAAAAACGTATGTAACTTCACATTCTATAATTTTAAATATAGTAGAGGGAATTATTAGGGTGTGTATATTTATTGGTTATGTTTATTTGGTTGGAAAAATGGAAGACATAAGTAGAGTTTATCAATATCATGGTGCAGAACATAAGGCAATTTTTTGTTATGAAAGTGGAAAAGAACTTACACCAGAGAATGCTTCCAAATTTCTAAGATTTCATCCGAGATGTGGCACTAATTTCTTATTCTTAGTTATGGTAATAAGTATAATTATTTTTTCCTTTACTGGATGGCAATCAGTATGGCAGAGAATAATATCAAGAATAATATTATTACCAGTAGTATCAGGAGTTACTTATGAAGTTATAAAATGGCTTGGTAACAATAATAGTAGGATATCAAAAATCATAGCGGCTCCAGGTATATATCTGCAGAAATTAACGACAAAAGAACCCGATTTAGAAATGTTAGAAGTTGCAATAAAGGCATTAAAAACATCAGAAGGGTTAGAATAGAAGAAGAGGGTAAAATGGAAATAGGAAAATTATTAACTAAGGCTTATGATATATTAAAAGAAGAGAATATAGAAAGTTATATGATTGATGCTCAATTGCTTTTATGTAAAGTGCTAGACATGTCAAAACTACAATTAATATTAAATAGAGATGAATATGTAGATTATGACAAGGAGAGAGAATTTCTTCAGTTGATAGAGAAGAGAAAAAATAAAATGCCAATAAAATATATATTGGGCAATTGTGAATTTATGGCTCTTAATTTTAAGGTTAAAGAAGGAGTGCTTATTCCTAGACCAGACACAGAAGTACTGGTGGAGGAATGTATCAAGATAATTAATAAAAATAGGCTTAAATATGTGTGTGATATGTGTTGTGGTAGTGGTGCAATAGGGCTTTCTATAGCCAATTATACAGAAAATAGTGAAATCTGGCTTTATGATATAAGTGATATTGCGCTAAAGGTAACCAAGGAGAATATAATAGGTCTTGAACTAGAAGATAAAGCTAAAGTATCATATAGTAACCTATTTACTACAGCTATTGAAGATAACTTAAAGTTTCATATAATAGTATCAAATCCACCATATATAAAAACAGAAATAATTCCTACATTAATGGAGGATGTTAAAAGTTATGAACCTTTCATAGCTCTCTGTGGAGGAGATGACGGCTTGAATTTTTATAGAGATATAACGATTCAAAGTAAAAAGGTTTTACTTCCTGGTGGATATTTAACTTTTGAAATTGGTCATGATCAAGAAGATGAAGTCAGAGAAATCATGAATAAAGAAGGATTTTTAGATATATATGCATTAAAGGATCTAGCAGGGAATTCAAGGGTAGTAGTGGGGAAATTACCATAAATTTTTTTGCGACAAAAATTGAAAATAGAGATTTTTATGGTATAATGAAATGATGTAAAGAATTAAGTAATAAATGAACAATGCTCAATTATCAATGATTCATTAGGAGAAAACTCCGAGGATGGTTTAAAGACATTGTGATAAAGAAATTTTAGCCTTTATTGAGTATTGAACATTGATAATTGAAAAAGCGGAGAGTGTTATAGATATGTTACAAAGATTAGATTTTTTAGAAAATAAATATGACGAATTATCAAACAAAATAGGTGACCCTAGTGTAATGGCTAATCAAAAAGAATGGCAAAAGCTTTGCAAGGAGCATGCAGAATTAGAGGTTATAGTTACAAAGTATAGGGAATTTAAAAATTCACAGGATGAGCTAGGATCTAACAAAGAAATGCTTAATGAAGAATCAGATAGAGAAATGAGAGAAATGATTCAAGAGGAGATAAAAAGATTAGTTCAAGATTGTGAGACTTATCAAGAAGAACTGAAGATATTGATGCTTCCAAAGGACCCTAATGATGACAAAAATGTATTCATCGAAATAAGAGGAGGGGCAGGTGGAGATGAAGCGGCTCTATTTGCAGCAAACCTATTTAGAATGTATACAAGATATGCTGAGCGTAATAGATGGAAAGTTGAGATAATGAGCGCTAATGAAACAGATATTGGTGGATTTAAAGAAGTAGTATTTATGGTTAAAGGTGATAAAACCTATAGCAAACTAAAATATGAAAGTGGAGTTCATAGAGTTCAAAGAGTTCCAGATACTGAATCAAGTGGTAGAATTCATACATCTACAGCTACAGTAGCAGTGCTTCCAGAAGTAGATGACGTGGATGTAGAAATTAATATGAATGATATTAAAGTAGATGTTTTTAGAGCATCTGGAAACGGTGGTCAGTGTGTTAATACAACGGATTCAGCAGTAAGAATGACTCATTTACCATCAGGGTTAGTTGTTTCATGTCAAGATGAGAAATCTCAGTTGAAGAATAAAGAAAAGGCACTTAAAATATTAAGAGCAAGATTATTTGAATTAGCACAAGCAGAAAGATCAAAAGGAATTGCTGAAGATAGAAAGAGTCAGGTTGGAACTGGAGATAGAAGTGAAAGAATAAGAACCTATAACTATCCACAAGGAAGAGTTACAGACCACAGAATAGGATTGACTTTATATAAATTAGAAGCATTCCTAGATGGGGATATTGATGAAATGTTAGATGGATTAATAACTACGGATCAAGCTGAAAAGATGAAAGCTATGGGAAATAGTAATGAATAATAACTATAAAATTCTTTAGTTAGAGGGTGTACTTATGGAATTTGATAAAGTCCTACGGAAGCAAAGGAAATCTTATAAAAGATTTATGCTCTCAATGGGCTTTATTTTTCTTTTATTGCCCATTATATTGTATTTAAGTAAAACTTTTAATATATTTTTTATTATATATTTATGTATATTAGAATTATTAATCTTATTAGCCATTATTGCTAGATTTAATGATGACTATTTAAAGTTTAGTGTCAATGGAGATAAGATAAGTATATCGGTGCTTATGGGAAGGGTAAAATATAAATTAAACTCTGAGAAGGTAGTTGCAGTACATGCAATACCACAAGAAAAATATTTTGACATAATGATTATAACTACTTCAACCTTTAGGAATAAGAGAATTAGGATGTTAACAGATAAGACTATAACTAGATATGAAGGATTAGATAATTTATATCATAAAATAAAACTGCCTGGAAATAGAAATTATTATTACTTAATAATACGGAGAGGTGGAGTGAAAAAGCACTTTCTTCTTCATACTTTATTTAGAAGCTGTTTAGCAGCTACATTTAGTGAGAATGCTATAGAAAATATTAAAGAATTTATAAAAGAGAATAAAGCGGGCAAAAGATAAATAAATTGTTACTAAGAGTATTTTAAAAGGAGAAAAATATGAATAGTACAATTTTAAATATAGGAGTTTTTTCTGGTATAGTTTCTTTAATTGGTACAATACTGGGATGTCTTATAGGAATATCTTTAAGGAATCCTTCAAATAAGTCTTTGGGAACATTATTAAGCGTTGCTACGGGTATAATTATAGCTATTATATTTTTAGAGCTTATTCCTGAGGCCTTATACAATATAGGATTTATTAGAACCCTGGCAGTAACAATATTAGGAATCATAGTCATTGGAATCTTAGAATTCATTATGAGAAGAACTAATGTTACCTCAAGTAATCACAGAAAGGTTGCATTCTTAATGGCATTAGGAATCATGCTTCATAACTTTCCAGAAGGAGTTATTATGGGGTTTGGGTTTGTTAAGGAGGCTCAACTAGGAATAGGAATGAGTGTATTAATTTCTATACATGACATACCAGAAGGAATAGCAATGGTTGCTCCTCTTATTGCATCAGGAGAAAAATGGTATAAAATATTATGGTATGGATTTTTGGTTGCACTCCCTACAGCTATAGGCGCTTGGATTGGGATAGCTTTAAATACTATATCATCACTATTTTTAGGATATAGTATTGCTTTTGCTAGTGGGGTGATGCTTTATGTGGCCTTCGGACAAATGTTACCTGAAAGCAATGAATTGTATAGTGATAGTAAAAATGCAGTTTGGATTTTAGTAGGTGTTATTTTTGGTTTTATAATGATTCACTTACTTTAATAATTTGAAATTTTAGATTTAGAATGTGGAATTATTAATACAGCTACAAAGAAAGTTTTAATAGTATTTTAGAATAGAATTTTTGAGATTTTCACATTCATCTTTGATTTTAAATCTTCAGTTGGAAATTAATATAGGGGGATTAGTATGGAAACAAAGGTTAGCATATTAAATGAAAATAACATAAATAAAGATATAATAGATGAAGCGGGAAGGATTATAAAGAATGGAGGACTCGTTGCGTTTCCTACAGAGACTGTATATGGTTTAGGAGCAAATGCATTAGACGAAGAGGCGGTAAAAAAAATATTTATAGCAAAGGGAAGGCCTCAAGATAATCCGCTAATAATTCATGTAGGAGATTGTAATATAGAGAAATATGTTACTAGTATACCTACTCCAGCTAAAAAAATAATAGATAAGTATTGGCCAGGACCAATAACAATAATATTGAAAAAAAATGTTATAATACCAGATGCTACTAGTGCTAAATTATCAACTATAGGTATAAGAATGCCTGATAATAATATTGCTAGAGAGTTAATTAAGGCCTCTGGAGTTCCTATAGCCGCACCTTCTGCCAATATATCAGGAAGACCTAGTCCTACAGATGTTAATGGTTGTATGGAGGATTTAAGTGGAAAGATAGACTATATATTAGGTGGAGAGGACAGTGTAGTAGGTGTGGAATCTACAATAGTTGACTGTACAGTAAACCCTATATGTATTTTAAGGCCTGGAGCAATAACTTTAGAAATGCTTAAAGAAATAGATGAGAAAGTTTATATTGACCCATCAATCTTATCTAAACCTAAAGGGGACTTTAAACCAAAGGCTCCTGGAATGAAATACAGACATTATGCTCCAAAAGCACCAGTAAAAATTATAAAGGGAGATATTGATAAAACTATTGCAAAAATCAATAAAATAGTGTTAAATTATATAGAATGCGGAAAAGCTGTAGGTATAATTGCTACAGATGAAACTATAAACTATTATAATAATGGAATAGTAGTATCTTTAGGCACTAGAAAAGATATAGATAGTATCGGTAAAAATTTATTTAAAGTCCTTAGAGGATTTGATAATTTAGATGTAGATATAATTCTATGTGAAGCCTTTGAGGAAAAACATATTGGGACTGCTATAATGAATAGATTAAAGAAAAGCGCAGGATTTGATATAGTTGAAGTATGATTAAATGGAGGGAGATAGGTATGAGAATATTGTTTGTTTGTACAGGAAATACTTGCAGAAGTAACATGGCAGAAGAGATTCTAAGAAGTCTTTCTGATATACATGATTTAGAAGTAAAATCAGCAGGTATATCTATCGTCCCTTATTCTAAAACTTCTAGAAATACTGCATCTATATTAAAGCGTGAAATGAATATTGATATTTCTAATAGACAGGCTGTTCAGTTAACAGAGGAAATGCTTATAGAGTCAGATTTAGTAATTACAATGACAGCATATATGAAAGAAGTAATTATTAGTGAATTTCCAGAATTCGACGGAAAAGTTAATATATTAAGACAATTCATCGGAAAAGAAGGAGATGTTTTAGATCCTTTTGGAAGAGATGAGAGTGTTTATTTAGAGACATTTAAAATGTTAAAAGGTGACATTCTTTGTCTTATTGATAAGTTAAAAAAAGATACTAGTATTTAGCTACTGTTATCTTTTTTTTTATATATAATCATATTTTAACATTAAATTTCTTATGGAGGTATTTAGTATGAAAATAGCTATAGGAAGCGACCATGGAGGGTTAAGGCTTAAGAGAGAAGTTATAGCACATTTAGAGAAAAAGAACATAGAGGTTAAAGACTTCGGAACCTATTCAGAAGAATCTTGCGATTACCCAGATTATGCAGAAAAAGTTGGAGAAGAGGTAGTCAAAAAGAATTTTGATTTTGGCATATTGATATGTGGAACTGGTATAGGTATAAGTATAGCTGCTAATAAAGTGCCAGGGGTAAGAGCTGCGCTATGTTCAGACACTTTTAGTGCGCATGCCACAAGGCAACATAATGATGCCAATATACTAGCCCTAGGTGAAAGAGTTGTAGGTATTGGATTAGCTTTAGATATAGTAGATACATTTCTTTCTAGTGAGTTTGAAGGAACTCGACATGAAAGAAGAGTAAATAAAATAACTGATATAGAAAAAAAATATAGTAAATAGTTTGGAGGAATAATTAATATGAGTAAAGTTACACAAATTGCACACCCATTAATATTACATAAGTTAGCCTTTATAAGGGATAAAAATACAGGATCTAAAGACTTTAGAGAGCTTGTTGGAGAAATAGCTATGCTTATGGCTTATGAAGTAACAAGAGATATGCAATTAGAAGAGGTAGAAATAGAAACTCCTATATGTAAAACAAAATGTAAGATGCTGGCTGGAAAAAAAGTCGCTATAGTACCAATACTAAGAGCAGGACTTGGAATGGTTGATGGAATGTTAAAACTTATACCAGCAGCTAAGGTTGGTCATATAGGAATGTATAGAGATGAAGAAACATTAATGCCGGTAGAGTATTTTTGTAAGTTACCTCAAGACATAGCAGAGAGAGAGATAATAGTAACTGACCCGATGCTTGCTACAGGAGGATCAGCTATAGATGCTATAAGTGCTCTTAAAAAAAGAGGAGCTAAGAGTATAAAACTTATGTGTCTAGTTGGAGCTCCAGAGGGAGTAAAGGCAGTTATGGATGCTCATTCAGATGTAGATATATATTTAGCTTCAGTAGATGAAAAATTAAATGATCATGGATATATAGTTCCAGGACTTGGTGATGCTGGAGATAGGTTATTTGGAACAAAATAACTAATAAAATAAAAAAATAGAAGGCATATAGCCTTCTATTTCTTATTTATTAAAATATCTGTTTAATAATCCGTTAAATGCAGCTCCGTGTCTTGCTTCATCTTTACACATTTCATGTACTGTATCATGGATAGCATCTAGGTTTAATTTTTTAGCTAAAGTAGCTAAATCTTTTTTACCTTGGCAAGCACCATGTTCAGCGTCTACTCTCATTTGAAGGTTAGTTTTTGTGTCAGCAACAACAACTTCTCCTAATAATTCAGCAAATTTAGATGCATGCTCAGCTTCTTCAAATGCTATTCTTTTATAAGCTTCAGCAACTTCTGGGTATCCTTCTCTATCAGCTTGACGGCTCATAGCTAAGTACATTCCTACTTCTGTACATTCACCAACGAAGTTAGCTCTTAAACCTTCTATAACTTCAGGATCAACATCTTTAGCAACACCTATTCTATGTTCATCAGCCCAAGCTAAAGAATCTTCTGTTTTTTCAATAAATTTGCTAGCTGGAGCATTACATACTGGACAGAAATCTGGAGCTACCTCTCCTTCGTGAATATAACCACAGATTGTACATACAAATTTTTTCATATTAAAATTCCTCCTTAAAATAACTTTTTATTTAACTCTCTTAATTTTTAGAGTCTATTTGTTTTCTCACTCGATGTTTTTATTATACAATAACAAATAATAATTATCAAGAGAAAAATATTATTTTTTAAAAAAAATTTCGTGTATCAAAAATAGTAATTTTTAAAATGCTATGGCTTATTATATATTCAATCTTTATATTTATTAATTCTAATAATATTAAAAAGGTACATTATGAAAAGATATATAATGTAAGAAAATCTTTAGTATCTCAAAATAATGATATTAACAGGAAAGAAATTAGAGAGGTAATTTTAAATGAAGTTAAATACTATAGGTATATCTAATGCTATATTAATTAGGAGTTTATAACATTGATAGTAGATTATATAGGTACATGTCTTTTTTGTGTATTATTATAGGAATCATAGCTTCATATTTAATTTTATTATATAATATATGTTAAAGTTAAAATATATGTTAAAGACATTTTTAAAAGGTAAATATATATTATACTTATAATGTTAGTAGTGTCAATAAAGGTATATTTAAAAAATAATGAATTGTATTTATAATAGTAAGCTAGGTATTGAGGGCTTTATTAATGTATATAATATAAGTAGAAAAATGGGGGAAGAACTATGGATAGAATTGATAAAGATAACTACTATTTAGATATATGTGAAAGCATATTGGCTAGAGGAACTTGTTTAAGGCGAAATTTTGCAGCAATTATAGTTAAGAATGATGAAATAATTGCAACAGGATATACAGGAGCACCTAGAGGAAGGCTTAATTGTTCAGATTTAGGAAAGTGTAGAAGAGAAGAATTAAACGTACCTCGAGGAACTAGATATGAATTATGTAGATCTGTTCATGCAGAACAAAATGCCATAATATCAGCTAGAAGACAGGATATGCTAAACAGCACTTTGTATTTAGTGGGAAAAGAAAAAGAAAGTAATGAGTTGGTAAAGAATGCCTTTCCTTGTTCATTATGTAAAAGATTTATAATAAATGCTGGAATAGATAGAGTAATAATTAGAGATACTGCAATGGAATATAGACACATTATTGTAGGTCAATGGGTAGAAGATGATGATTCGTTATCAGGAAATGGTGGATATTAGTAGATATAAAGAGTTAAGTTAATGCTTGATTTAGATAAATTTAAGACTCAATTTAAATAAGTTGTTGAAAATAATAGAATAAGTAAAAAAAAATGAATAAATCAGTTTTATGAAATTCAAATTTTAATGTTAAAGAATAAATAATATTATTAAATATTCAATTAAATAAGGTTATTTATAGTTTTATTTTCAAATTAAACATTTACATAGATAACTTAGGTACTTAAAATGAAATATTTTAAAATGATAAATGTAAAAGCAAATTATTAGGATGTGTCAGAATAGTATGACTTTGGGAAAATATGAATAATGTACAAGAAAAACGTTATACACATAGAAAAGATGAATAATACAGAGAAAACGAGAATAAATGCTATACAATTTCGTTTAAATTATGCTGTATATATTTATATAGGCTTTTTTAGACTAATAACAGATTTCTAATAAAGTTATTTAAGATGTATAATTAGATTAAGTAATGAAAGCAGAGGACTATAATTTGAGTAAAATCGACAGGCCTTTATTAAAAAAAATAGGGAAATATGACTTAAGCGTTGGAATAACTATTACAACTATACTTTATTTAGTAATAGGTAATTCCAGTTTGTTTTTTTTACTGGGAATATTTCATGCATATGTTAATTTTTTAATAAATTCTGCTTGTATTACATTTTTATTACTTAAAAGAGGAATGTTTAAAAATATATTAAATATATTAGGTCATATGTTTAGAATACTTTTAGTGTGTATAACTTCAATAATCATTATAAAAAATAATGAATTGAATTTTTTCATATATATAATTGGGTACACAGCACAAATAGGATCTATTGTTATGTATGGAGTACGTTTAAATTTGAAAGAAAGAAAGAGGTGAGAAAATGCATGAAGCACTTAGATATCCATTAAATATATTTGGATTTCAATTTGAGGCCACATTAAGTCTGATAGTTCAGTGGGTAATTATAGCTATTTCATTTATTTTAGCAGTCTTATACAGTAGAAGTGTAAAAAAGGTACCAGGAAAAGTGCAAAGTGTAGTAGAAATAATTGTAGAATTTATAGAAAAAACTGTACAAGAGAATATGGGTGAAGGTAAGGCAGAGTTTGTACCATATATAGGATCCTTAGGATTATATTTATTTTTATTAAATATGGTTGGATTATTTGGTATTAAGCCACCTACAGCAGACTTTAGTGTAACACTAGGATTGGGATTAACAACATTTTTAGTTATTCAAGGATATACTATTAAGAAATTAGGATTATGGGGATATTTTAAAGGCTATGCATCCCCGGTAGCTATGTTATTACCAATAAATATTATGGAAAGAATAATGCTACCTATTTCATTAAGTTTGAGGTTGTTTGGTAATATATTTGCAGCAACTATGATTATGGAGCTCTTATATGAGCTATTAACGGGGATAAGTGCTATAGCTGGAATAGGTATACCACTTCCATTTCATTTTTATTTCGATGTATTTGATGGTGCAATTCAAATGATCATATTTGTAATGTTGAGTATGATTAATATTAAAATTATATCTGAGCATTAATAATTTAAGATGCTTAAAGTAATAATAAATTTAAGAATTAGTGAAAAATTTAAGGAGGAATATTAATATGGAATCAGCAGCTTTTATAGCAGGAATGTCAGCAATTGGAGCAGGAATAGCAGCACTTGCAGTTATTGGGGGAGGAATTGGAACAGGAAATGCAACAGGTAAGGCAGTAGAAAGTATTGCTAAACAACCAGAGGCAAGTGGAAAAATAATGAGTGCATTAATTATAGGGGGAGCTTTATCAGAGGCTACAGCTATTTATGGATTCTTATTAGGCTTATTATTAATACTATTTGGAGTTAAGGGCTAGGATTTTAGAATGGTGTGAAGGGCAGGTGAAACCTCTTTATTACTAATTTATATAAGTTAGTGAATGAGAATAAATATGGAAATAAATGTTCAGGTTATTATATTGTCAATTATAAATTTCTTTATATTTTATCTTATATTAAAAAAGTTTGTATTTAAGAAGACGTTAGGCGTAATAAATGGCAGAAAAAAAGAGGTAGAGGACGCTTTGAAAAAGGTTGATATAGAAGAGAAAAAAGCGGAACAACTAAAAAAAGAACATGAAGTTAATCTTAAAAAATATAAAGAACAAGGCATAAACCTTGTAGAGTCTTATAAAGACAAAGCAAATAAAGTTTATGATGAAACTGTGAAAAAATCTAAAGATGAATCAGAAAATATTCGTCAGAGAGCTATTTTAGATGCAAAACGAGAAAAAGAAAAAGCTGAAAAAGAGATAAAATCAGAAATTATTAATTTATCTATGAAGTTTGCAGAAAAAGCATTAGAGAAAGAAATAAATGAAGAGGAACATAAGAGACTTATTGATGACTTTATAACCAAGGTAGGTAGTTAACATGTATGAATTTTTGGACAGAAGGTATGCGCTTGCCTTATACAAAACTTGTCAAGAAAAAGGAAAAGTCGACAAGATTATGGAAGAATTTGAGGGTATTGTAAATGGAATGGCTAATAATGAAGGACTTATTAAAATAATTAAGCATCCTCAAATAAGTAAATCTGCAAAAAGAAGAATATTTAAAGAGATTTTTTCAGGAAAAATTGATGAAGAATTGTTGAATTTTCTAATATTACTCATTGATAGAGAAAGAATACTATTTTTAAAGGAAAAATATGAACAATTTAAATTAATACATTTGGAAAATAATAATACTGTTATTGCCAATGTTAAAACTGTTATTTCACTATCATCAGAGCAAAGAGAAAGACTAAAAGATAAATTAGAGTATATGTATAAGAAGAAGGTTATATTGCAAGAAGAAATAGACCCTAAATTAATTGGGGGTTTAATGATTAGAGTAGGTAGCGATGTAATAGACGGGTCAATAAAAAATAAACTTACAGAGTTTAAGGACTTATCTGAAGGAAGCGGAAGAAGTAGATATAATTTTGTTCAAATGAGAAAAGATTTATTAGCAGAAGTATTTACAAGTTGGCCACTTTCTTATGAGCAAGTAGAGGAATTAAAGGATATACTGGTTAAGTTTTATAATAAGAATATCATAGTAAAACAAATACTAGATTCTAATATAGTGAATGATATAAAGGTTGTTATCGGAAATGACGTTATGGATAGAAATAGAATAATGAGTATGAGAGATGATGGAAAAAATATGAAAACTAAATCATATTCATATGAAGAGCCATATGTTAATTCTTATGACAAGAATAAAATTTTAAATGCTCACATCAAAACTGTAATATCATTAAACATTAATCAGAAAGAAAAACTTATAGCTGCATTAGAAAAATTTTATAATAGAAAAATAATTATTACCGAGGAGATTGACAAAACCATAGTTGGAGGAGTACTTGTAAGAATAGGTGAAGACATAACTGATGGTACGCTAAAAACTAAGCTTAGAAACTATAAAAGAGATTTATCCTAAGGTAATTAAGTTAGTTGTAGAAATAGAGGTGAAAAAATGCACATAAAACCAGGTGAGATAACATCAATAATAAAAAGAGAATTAGAAAGATATGAAAGTCATATGAACACTATAGATTCTGGAACTGTTATCCAAATTGGTGATGGTATTGCTAGAGTCTATGGCCTAGATGACTGCCTAGAAGGAGAGTTGTTAGAGTTTCCTAACGATGTTTATGGAATGGCTCTTAATCTTGAGCAAGATAATGTTGGATGTGTGCTTCTTGGTTCTGAAGAAGGTATAAGAGAAGGTGACATAGTAAAGAGAACAGGAAGAGTAGTAGAAGTTCCAGTAGGTGAGGAACTAATAGGTAGAGTTGTGGACTCGTTAGGAAATCCTATTGATGGAAAAGGGCCTCTTGGAGCTACAGAATATAGACCTGTAGAAGTAGAAGCTCCAGGGGTTATAGATAGGCAATCAGTTAAGAGTCCTATGCAAACAGGAATTAAAGCCGTTGATTCTATGATTCCTATTGGTAAAGGTCAGCGTGAATTGATAATAGGAGATAGACAGACAGGAAAAACAGCATTAGCTATAGATGCTATCATTAATCAAAAGGGTAAAGATGTAATATGTATATATGTAGCAATTGGTCAAAAACAATCAACTGTTGCACATATAGTTAATACATTAAATGAAATGGGATCTATGGATTATACTATAGTAGTTGCTGCAACAGCTTCTCAGTCAGCTCCACTACAATATTTAGCACCTTTCGCAGGATGTAGTATGGGAGAGCATTTCATGTATAAAGGTAAAGATGTACTTATTATATATGATGATTTATCTAAGCATGCAGTGGCATATAGAACCATGTCACTATTATTAAGGAGACCGCCAGGTAGAGAAGCTTATCCAGGAGATGTATTTTATCTCCACTCAAGGTTATTAGAGAGGGCAGCAAAGCTTTCAGATAATTTAGGAGCAGGGTCTTTAACGGCATTGCCAATCATAGAAACATTAGCAGGAGATGTAACAGCATATATTCCAACTAATGTAATATCTATAACTGATGGGCAGATATTCTTAGAAGCAGATTTATTTCACTCAGGACAAAGACCTGCCATAAATGCAGGAATATCAGTTTCAAGAGTTGGTGGTAATGCTCAAATTAAAGCTATGAAGCAAGTTACATCTACATTAAGAATTGAATTAGCACAATACAGGGAACTTGCTAATTTTGCTCAGTTTGGATCTGATTTAGATAAAGAAACTATAAAAAGACTTGAAAAAGGTAAGAGGTTGATAGAGATATTAAAACAAGACCAATATGAACCTATGCCTGTTGAGAAGCAAATTATCATACTTTATTGTGGAGTAAATAATTTCTTAATAGATATACCCGTAAGTAAAATAAGAATGTTTGAAAGAGAATTTTTAGATTTCATCGATATTTATCATAGAGATATTTTAGAGTTAATAGATGATAAAAAAGTAATGGATGATGAAATAGAATCTAGATTAAAAGAAGTAATAAGTGAGTTTAAGCAAACATTTTTGCAGGGAATTAGCTAAGCAACTATGTTTCACAGGAGGTGGAAAACATGGGGGCAGCAGGATTAGTAAATATTAGAAGAAGAATGAAATCTATAAAAAACACAAAGAAAATTACCAAGGCTATGAGCTTAGTTTCAACATCTAAACTTAGAAAGGTAAAGACTAGGCTATATAGCAATAATAATTATTTTAATGCATATAAGGAAATAGTTAATGAGGTTGTCCCATCATTATCTGTTGATAATGTGTATTTAAAAGGTAATAATAGCAGTAAAAAGTTGTTAATAGCTATAACCTCAGATATGGGGCTTTGTGGTTCATATAATAATAATATTATTGAGAGTCTTATAGAAACTATACATGGTGATAGAAGTAATTACGATATATTAATGGTAGGGCAAAGAGGAAAGTTATTAATAAGAAAGCATAAATATGAAACTGTTGCTGAATATGTAGAAATTCCAGATTTGCCTACTATCAAGGAAGCTTCTACTATATTTAGGCATGCGTCAGGGATGTTCTTAAGAGGAGAAGTAGGAGAAGTAGATTTAGTTTATACAAAATTTATAAATCAGCTAACAAAGAAAACATGTACAATTCAATTGTTACCACTTGTTCAAGAAGAAGTTATGGATTCAGATAAATCTAATAGTGACTTTGAATTAGAGGGAGACAAAGAAGAGTTATTAGAGAAATTGCTTGAACCTTATTTTAATGGGGTAGTATTAAACTCTATGCTTAATGCCAAAGTTTCTGAACAAAGTTATAGAATGGAAGCAATGGAGAATGCAACTAAAAATGCTGATGAATTAATAAATAAATTGAATTTATCCTATAATAGAATTAGACAAAGTGCTATAACACAAGAGATATCCGAAATTGTAGGTGGAGCTCAAGCTCAAAAGTAATTTAGTAAAATTGTTTGGAGGGTTTATTATGTCACGACCTGTAGGGAAAGTAGTTCAAATTATTGGACCTGTAATAGATATAAAATTTGACACAGATTTTCTTCCAAACATTTATAACGCTATAGAGATTAAGATGGATGGTAGAGTTATAATTGCGGAAGTTGAACAACATATAGGTGACGATATTGTAAGAACAATTGCAATGGAGAGCACTGAAGGTTTAAGAAGAGGCGTTAAAGCAATAGATACAGGTAGACCTATAGAGGTGCCTGTAGGTGATGCAGTACTTGGAAGGTTATTCAATGTCTTAGGTCATCCTAAAGATGAAAAGGGTGATGTTGATTATGATAATAAATATGTAATTCACAGATCGGCACCAACTTTTGAAGAACAGTCTGTAGAACCAGAAATGTTTGAAACTGGAATAAAGGTAATAGATTTAATTGCTCCATACCAAAGAGGCGGAAAAATAGGACTATTTGGGGGAGCGGGAGTTGGAAAAACAGTACTTATACAAGAGTTAATAAATAACATAGCTAAACAGCATGGTGGACTATCTGTATTTACAGGTGTAGGTGAAAGAACTAGAGAAGGTAATGATTTATACAATGAGATGACTGAATCTGGAGTTATAAATAAGACTGCATTAGTTTTTGGTCAAATGAATGAGTCACCTGGAGCTAGGATGAGAGTTGCCTTAACTGGACTTACTATGGCAGAATACTTTAGAGATAAAGGCCAGGATGTATTATTATTTGTAGATAATATATTTAGATTTACACAAGCGGGCTCGGAAGTTTCAGCATTATTAGGTAGAATACCTAGTGCCGTTGGATATCAACCAACACTTGCTACAGAGATGGGAGCATTACAGGAGAGAATTACATCAACTAAAGATGGATCAATTACATCAGTGCAAGCTGTTTATGTACCAGCCGATGATTTAACTGACCCAGCACCAGCAACTACATTCACTCACTTAGATGCAACTACAGTTCTTTCTAGAGCTATAGTTGAACTTGGAATATATCCAGCTGTTGATCCTCTTGAGTCATCATCTAGAGTTCTTGATCCAAGAATTGTTGGAGAGGAACATTATAAGATAGCTACAGATGTTAAGCATATATTAGAGAGATATAAAGAGCTTCAGGATATTATAGCTATCTTAGGAATTGATGAATTATCAGAAGAAGATAAATTAGTGGTTGGCAGAGCTAGGAAGGTTCAAAGATTTTTATCACAACCATTTACAGTTGGAGAACAGTTTACTGGAATAAAGGGTAAATATGTTTCAGTTAAAGAAACAGTTAGAGGATTTAAGGAAATATTAGAAGGTAAACATGATAATTTACCGGAAGCAGCTTTTTTATTTGTAGGTGGCATAGAAGAGGCTATAGAAAAAGCTAAGACTATGATGGAATAGTTATTAAGGTATGCTTGGAATGGAAGTGATATATCATGGACAATAAATTTCATTTAAAAATAATTACTCCAGATAGAGAATTATATTCAGAAAATGTAGTTTCTTTAAACTGTGAAACTACGGATGGTAAGAGAGGAATTTTACCAAATCACTGGCCAATGTTATCAGTATTAATACCAACCAAAACAACTTTTCAGGATGTAGCTGGAGATAAAAAGCATGTATTTACTTCTGATGGAGTAATTAAGGTAAATAAAAACCAAGTAACTATATTATGCAATGCTGCAGAATGGCCTAGTGAAATAGACAAAGAAAGAGCTCTCAATGCAAAACATAGGGCGGAACAAAGATTGAAAGAAAAATCACCAGATACAGATTTAAAAAGAGCCCAATATGCATTATATAGAGCTATTGGAAGATTAAGCATAGTAGATTAGATATAAAATGTATATAAAAAAATCATGTAAGTTTATAACTGACATGATTTTTTTGTATTTTGGAATAATATAAATAAATTGCTATGCAGTTTGTTTAGTGAAATGCAACCTTAGGTTTGCACTTCACTAATAAGTAATTTATAAAATAAAACTAAGGAGGCCTTTAATATGAAAAAGGATATTAAAAGTAATACTAATAATTTAAGTGGGTTGGATGTGCATAAAATTGGAGGTTATACAAAAGGTGCTGTGGAAAGGTTTGAAGAGAACATAGTAAATCAAACAAATTATTTAGAAAAGGTGGAGAAAGGGTTAAATTATCCAGATAAAAAAAATAAATAGAGTGTTGATGAAGATAGATTAAAATTGATAATTATAATAAAAAGTATAGAAACCTAAGTTAGCTCAAATTAACTTAGGTTAATTTTTATATATAAGTTCCAATTAAATTTATGCATTATACAAATAGCTATATTATAAAAATTAAATAGAACTTCATATTATTACTG
>DFXM01000051.1:41178-116539 GCA_002381695.1 Clostridium sp. UBA4108
CAGCAATAATATGAAGTTCAATTCAAATAAACTATAAAAGAAAAGTCTATTTGTATCATGTAGTTTCATTATTGAAACTTATATAGTTTAAATATTAAATTTATAAAAATTTAACATCAAAATCTTTTAATGTTTGTAGCATAAATAATAGGAAAGGGTTTCATATACTAAAATTTACATATAGGTTAAGAACAATTTCAAGAAAATATTATATATTATAGTATAAACATAAATAAGTATGTATTCTCTTTCGAATATTTAACTTTCAAAGGTGAATAATAGGTATGCATTTGGAAATAATTTGAAAATAGGAGAGGGGGAATATAGTATGAGATTGCACAGAATTATTATTAATATCATTGTAATAATTCTTACCTCAGGTATATTTTATGTAAAACCAAACACAGATATCTTTAGTGTACTAATAAATGATATGGAAGGTAAAATAGAACAGTGTAACGTAAGTGCAGAATTTTATAGTAATGATAATGACAAGAATATATATATGGATTTATTAGATAGAATAAATTTTGATTTTGGTAAGGTTAATTATGAAATAACTGAGAATGATAGGGTGATTACTATAGACTTTACTAATGAGAAATATGATGGAAAAATTGAATTTTACCATATGCAAGAAAAATTAATGGGAAAAATTTCTATCATAGAAAGAGGTTCAGACTTAGAGTATTCTAATTTAGAAAAGCTTAAGGTAAAAATTTCAAATGCTTTATCCTACATTGATAATAGCATAGAATATTCACAGTGTATCAAAGTTAAAGTTTCAAAAGGAACCGTAGATGAATATAAGGAGCTAATTTTAGATACACTTAGTGTAAGTAAATCACAAAATATCAATACTGCGAAAATTTATAATGGATATAGTATATTGGCAGATACTGGTTTATATAATAAAAAGAATATATTCGGTACTGATATTGATTTTCAATGTGCATTAGTTGATTATTCTTCAGGATGCTATTTAATAATGGGATCACCTGAAATAACCTTAGCGTATTGAGTAATAGCATTTAATTTGGAGGATGAATATGGGTAAGTTTATTATAAAAGGAAATAATAAATTATCAGGGAAAGTAAACATAAGTTCAGCAAAAAATTCAGTATTACCAATAATTGCAGCTTCAGTATTGAGTAATGGTGGATGTAGCATAAAGAATACACCTATGCTTGAGGATGTTTTTGTTTTATGTGATGTTTTAAAGAGCCTATGTGCAGATGTGAATATAGATAGTGAAAACAATTTAGTAAAAATAGATACTAGTGATTTATGCGACATTAGCGTTGATGATGAACTGGTAAGAAGAATGAGAGCATCGTTCTTAGTGATGGGTTCAATGCTTGCTAGATTTGGAAGATTTAAAATTTCACTTCCAGGAGGGTGTAATATAGGAGCAAGGCCTATTGATTTACACTTAAAGGGATTAAGAGCTCTAGGAGCGGATATTAATCAAGGTCATGGATATGTGGAAGCAAAAGTAAGAAAACTCAAAGGAAATAATATATATTTAGATTTTCCATCAGTTGGTGCTACAGAAAATATTATGATGGCTGCAACTTTAGCTGATGGTATATCGGTGATAGAGAATGCAGCTAAAGAGCCTGAAATTATAGATTTAGCTAATTTTTTGAATTTAATGGGAGCTAAAGTTAGTGGTGCAGGTTCAGATAGAATAATTATAGATGGAGTGAAAGAATTAAACAATATAGAATATACACCATTATTTGATAGGATAGAAGCTGGAACTTTTATGATTGCAGCAGCTATAACTAAGAGTAAGATAACTATACATGGCATAAATGAAGCTTATCTGAAACCTGTAATAGCGAAACTTACAGAAATGGGTGTTAAAATAACTATATGTGAAGGGGGTATGGTAGTGGATGGTGATGTAGATCTGAAACCAGTAGATATTATAACTCTTCCGTATCCAGGATTTCCAACGGATATGCAATCTCAAATTATGAGTTTATTAGCACAAGTACAGGGGACTAGCGTGATTACAGAAACCATATTTGAAAATAGATTTATGCAAGTAAGAGAATTAATAAGGATGGGTGCAAATATAAAAATAGATGGTAGAAGTGCCATAATAGAAGGTGTTCGAGAGTTTACTGGAGCAGAGGTTAAAGCGACTGATTTAAGAGCGGGTGCAGGATTGATTTTAGCTGCATTAAGTGCAAGAGGACAGACAATAATCGAAGATGTTTATCATATAGATAGAGGATATGTAAATATAGAGAAAAAATTTAAAGACTTAGGCGTAGATATAAGAAGAATATGATAAAAAATACTCAAAGGCTTTGCAGCTTTTGAGTATTTTTTATAGGAGATGAATATTTAGATAGAACATATAATATAAATGATACATGTGATCTTATAAGTAGAGGATAAGAAAGGATGAGAGTATGAAAAACAAGGGTAAGAGAATTAATATTAATTCGTGTAAAGCGTTAGATATTTTGAAACCTGTAGGAACCGTATTAATCTATATTCTTCTTTTAGGAGGTTTTTTATTTTTATCATCAAAAATTATATTAGAAAGTTCTAACAAAGAAACTAAAAATATTGATAAAAAAGATAGTGAAAAGATCCAGCAGGTTATTATAGAAAATGGTGATATAACTGATGTGAATAAGAGTTTGAATATAAATATAAAGACAGTAAAGGTATATATGACAAAAGAAAATAGAATTGAAGAGCTTCCATTAGAGGAGTATATAAAAGGAGTAGTAAGTAGTGAGATGCCTGTAGGATTTAATTTAGAGGCCTTAAAAGCCCAAGCAATAGCTGCTAGAACTTATGCTATAGCGCATATGAAACCAATAGGCAGTGGGTGTGGTAACGCTTATGGAGGGGATTTATGTGATACTACTCATTGTCATGTATATACAAGTAAGAATAAAAAAATAAATCAATGGGGAAATAATGGAAATGATAATTGGAAGAAAATTGAGGAAGCTGTAAATTCTACTGCTAATATGATTATCACTTATAATAATGAGTTGGCTAAGGGCGCATACTATTTTTCAACTAGTGGGGGGAAGACAGAAAATGTGGAGGAAGTATTTAGTGCTAAATTGCCTTACTTAAGAAGTGTAGAAAGTAAAGGTGAAGAAGTGGCACCAAGATATAAAAGCAATGTAAGTATTGAAAAAAGTGATTTTGTTTCAAAGATTAATGGAACATATAATCAGGCTGGATTAAATGTAAACAAGTTAACAAAACAAATAAAAATAATTAGTCATACTGAAGGTGGTAGTGTAAAAGAACTTAAATTAGGTGGGGTAGTTATTAGTGGAAAAAAATTAAGGGAATTATTGGGATTAAATTCAGCTAACTTTACTATAGATATAACTAATAAGACTATAGAAATAAAATGTGTTGGATTTGGGCATGGTGTTGGAATGAGCCAGTGGGGTGCTAATGCTATGGCTAATGAAGGGGAGTCTTATATTGATATATTGAAGCACTATTATACTGGAATAGAAATATATAAAATAAATAATTAAATACAATTAAAATATTAAATAAAGATTGCATAGGGTTTAGCATATATGGCTAAATCTTATGCAATTTTTATTTACTGAGATTTTTATTAGATATTAAATAAAATATTAAAAATTTAAAATTTTTTTCTTGTACATGTATTAATTTTCTAATAAAGGGTCAAAATACATATGGAGGTGTTTTTATGAACAATAGATTTGATAAATTCAAAAAGTTTATTAAAAAAGAAGGTTTCTATGTAATACTTTTCGTTTGCTTATGTTCTGTAGCTACAGTGGCGGTTGTAACATCAACAAGAGCTAAGAATGAGATAGACAGTGCAAAAGTAGTAGTACAAGATACAGACAAGAATGTAGTAGAACAACCTAAAAATCCAGAAGGGGCACTTCAGGTAAAAGAAAATTTAAAAGAAGTACCTAATGTGAAAGCTAATAATGAGACAAAAGCAGTATCAAATTCAAATGATAAATCTTTTGTAAATCCGGTAGATGGAAGTTTAGGAAGAGCATACTCAGAAGACCCAGTATATTGGGCGACAACTAAGAGTTATAAAACTCATTTAGGCATGGATATAAAGGCAAAAGAAGGAGCTAGTGTTAAATCAGTTTCTGAAGGAATTGTAAAAAACATAGGTAAAAATACTGAGGGAGCTTTTATTGAAGTTGACCATCAAAATGGGTTAATAACTGTATATGGAAATCTAGAAGAAAATATTTCAGTAAAAAAGGGTGATAAGGTTACGGCTTCACAAGAAATAGGTAAAGTTGGAAATACTACAAATTTTGCTTATGAGGAATACGGAACTCACCTTCATTTCCAAGTTTTAAAAGATGGGAATGAAGTAGACCCTGCAAAATATGTAACCTATAAGAAATAGTTCTTATAGATTTAGTCTTATTAGTCATTTTCTTTTAAAAAGGAAATGGCTAATAAGAAACTAATAATAAGTAATTTAAGTTCGCAATTTAGCATATTATTATTTATAGAAGCATTAAGGAGGTAACACTTTGAAGGACTATATTGAAGATAGAGTACTAGAAGTTGCAAAATATATTATTGAATCAGAGGCTACAATTAGGAAAACAGCATCAGTTTTTGGAGTAAGTAAAAGCACTATACATAAAGATATGACAGAAAGATTACCTAAAATTAACCCCCAAATAGCAGAAGAAGCAAAAAGCATCTTAAATTTAAATAAAGCTGAAAGACACATTAGAGGTGGAAAAGCTACTAAAATGAAGTATAAAGTAATTGAAGGTTAGAATAAATAGTAATATAATAATATTTAGGAGAAATTGTAGATATTAGTATATTTATACTTCAAAATAGATCAAGAAGCGGGAGTGAGTTTTAGATGTTTTTTTTCGGAATGGGAACAGATATGGGGATTGATTTAGGAACTGCTACAGTGTTAGTGTATATGAAAGGTAAAGGGGTCATACTTAAAGAGCCTTCAGTGGTAGCTATTGATAAAAACTTAAATAAAGTATTAGCAGTAGGTGAAGAAGCTAGAAAAATGATAGGAAGAACTCCAGGAAATATAGTAGCTATACGTCCATTAAGAGATGGGGTTATTTCGGACTATGATGTTACGGAAAAGATGCTAGAGCATTTTATTAAAAAGGCTTGCGGAAAGAGAAAAATTTCTACACCAAGGGTTGTAGTATGTGTTCCTTGTGAAGCAACCGAAGTTGAGAGAAGAGCTGTAGAAGATGCTGCTAGAAATGCTGGAGCTAAAAAGGTGCTTTTAGTGGAAGAACCTTTGGCAGCCGCTATAGGAGCAGGATTAGATATTACAAAAGCTAGTGGAAATATGGTAATAGATATTGGTGGAGGAACTACGGATATAGCAGTTATATCTTTAGGTGGTATGGTTGTTAGAGAATCTATTAAAGTTGCAGGAGACAAGTTCGATGAAGCTATAATTCGTTATATAAGAAAAAAACACAAGTTAATGATTGGAGAAAGAACTGCAGAAGAACTAAAAATAAGCATAGGGTCTGCATATCCAAAGGAAGAAGAAATTAGTACGGAAATAAGAGGAAGAGATTTAATAACAGGTCTTCCCAAAAATATAACAGTAAACTCTAATGAAATGAGAGAGGCATTAAAAGAAACTATATATTCTATTGCTGAATGCACTCACTCAGTTCTAGAAAAAACACCACCAGAGTTGGCTGCCGATATAGCAGATAAAGGAATAATTATGACTGGTGGAGGAGCATTATTAGATGGACTAGACAAGCTAATTGAGGAAGTTACCAAGGTACCTGTTTATGTAGCAGAAGAATCTGTTTCTTGTGTAGCTATTGGAACTGGTAAAATGTTAGATTTTATTGATAAGTTAGATACCACTCAAAGTACTCAAGGGTGGTCAGTGATAGATTAATATTGACCAATAAATAACAAAGGAATGTATNNATACATTCCTTTGTTATTTATTTTATTAGAATTGAAAATCTTCATTTAAGGTTAAGAAATTACGTTATAAATATATTTTAGAATTTAGAATATAAAATTATAAATCTAAAATAGTGATTATTCAAAATAGAGATTAAAGTTTACAAGTATAGAGGTGATATGCATGAATTAAACTATTAGTTATAACTCTTGAGATTTCAATAATAAGATTTAATCTAATATTTCTACTGGTGAATGGCTCTTCATCTTCACTAGAATCAACTATACCTATTATAGAAATATCTCCTACAGGGCATAGGCTTTTACCTACACCTTTACCAGGACTTATTGGGTAGTCTCTAATCTGAATTTCTCCTATATTTAAAAATGGTCCTAAGCAAGCATCAATACCAATTACTTTCGATGAAGGATGCTTTAGTTTTATGGTTGATAGTTTGTTCTCTAGATTTAATGCATGGATAGGATCATTGATAGTGCCATACACTGGTAATGGGAAAAACTTTTCTTTAAGTAGTGTACCTACAAGAGGTCCGAGGCAATCACCTATACATCTATCAGTTCCAATACAAACAACAATAGTATTTTCATCTAATTGATTTTTTAAAAATGTTGATAAACTATAATAACCCAAAGGGTCTTTGTAATGGATCTTAATTTTACTCACATAAACACCTCCCTATGAATTTATATGATTAAAGATTAATAAATATTAACGAAATATATATTTTGTTCTGAAACATAATATGTATAAAATCAAATCATTAAGACATAATTAAGATGTGCAAAATTTTAAGTGTGAGGTGACTCGAAATCATGAAAAAGGTTTTTTATAGTGGAGTTATAATTGCATATACTATTTTCATATCAGGAGTTCTAATTAACTTAAGCAAAAGTTATCATGTATATAATGAAAATAGTATGATTGCTAAAGAATTAGAACAAGAAATTTATAAAGAAAAGAATCATAAAGAAGAAAACATAGATAGTGAAGTAAATGATGATACAAATTTTAAAAAATATATGAAATTTAAAGAAAATCAGATGTTAAGAATGGAAGAGCAATTTGAATATAATGATAAGTATATGAACGATAATTACAATTCATATATCCCAGAAACCGATTATAAAATAATAAAGACCTCTGTAGAAGATATAGAGAAAGATCTTAGTATGATTGAAAAAGCGAAATTAATGATAATTTCAGAAGACTTATCAAATAGAGATATTGAAAAAATAAGCGAGTATATAGAGTATAAGAATGAAAAAATAGGAGTGGAAAAAATAATAGAAATTGTAAAAGAAAAACTTAAGCCTAAAGATGTTGAATATGTTTTCAAGGTATTCTCTAGATATATAGATTTTAGTAGCCTTAGATAAGAACAAAAGTGCAATGTAAATAGAAGAATTCATTAGATAAAGAGAAAGAGAGGAGAATAATCATTCCAAATGGATAAATTTGAATTTGAAAAAATAAAACTAAAATTGTATACTATAACTTGTCAAGTTCATAAATCGGGATTTGCTGGCATGGCTCAACGGTAGAGCAGCTGACTTGTAATCAGCAGGTTGTAGGTTCGATTCCTATTGCCAGCTCCAAAATGTGGAGGAGTTCCCGAGTGGCCAAAGGGGGCAGACTGTAAATCTGTTACGTTTCGTTTCGATGGTTCGAATCCGTCCTCCTCCACCATTAAAAAAATATCACTTTTGTGATATTTTTTATTTTGAGGATAATCAAATTGACATGCTTTTCATATTATGATATTATGATGTTGTAAAAATAATTAATAACTCTTATCAAGAGAGGTGGAGGGATACGGCCCTGTGAAACCCGGCAACCGGTGAATTATCACCATGGTGCCAATTCCAGCAGACATACTGCGAGATAAGAGAGAGTAGTGTATTGTGATAGCTAACCTCTTCTTAATCTTAAGAAGAGGTTTTATTTTGTTTGTATGTATTATTAAATTAAATTTTTATTATTGGGGTCTTAACTTATATTATAAGTTTTTATTTGCCTATTGGGATTTAATATGTGAGAACTCCAGATAAAAAAATCAGAGAGGAGATAAAGAAATGAGAAGATTATTTACTTCAGAATCAGTTACAGAGGGACATCCAGATAAAATGTGTGACCAAATATCAGATGCTATTTTAGATGCTATTTTGGAAAAGGATCCAATGGCTAGAGTTGCTTGTGAAACAGCGACAACAACAGGAATGGTTTTAGTTATGGGAGAAATAAGCACTAAATGTTATGTAGATGTACAAAAAGTTGTTAGAGAGACAATTAAAGAAATAGGTTATACTAGAGCTAAATATGGATTTGATTGCAATACTTGTTCAGTGTTAACCTCTATAGGTGAACAATCAGGGGATATTGCAATGGGGGTTGATGAGGCTTTAGAAAGCAAAAAGGGTGAAATTAATAAAGAAGATGCTATTGGTGCCGGAGACCAAGGTATGATGTTTGGTTTTGCATCAAATGAGACAGAGGAGTTTATGCCGCTTCCAATTGCTATGGCTCATAGATTAGCAAGAAGATTATCAGAAGTTAGAAAAGATGGTACTTTAAATTATTTAAGACCTGATGGAAAAACTCAAGTAACAGTTGAATACGAGGATAACAAACCAGTAAGAGTAGATGCAATAGTTATTTCAACTCAACATGATCCAGAGGTGGAACGTGAACAAATTGAGAAGGATTTAAAACAATACGTAATAGCTAATGTTGTTCCAACTGAATTATTAGATGATAATACTAAGTACTATATAAATCCAACAGGAAGATTTGTTATTGGTGGTCCTCAAGGAGATTCTGGATTAACAGGAAGAAAAATTATAGTAGACACTTATGGTGGATATGGTAGACATGGTGGTGGAGCATTCTCAGGAAAAGATCCAACTAAGGTTGACAGATCTGCGGCTTATGCTTCAAGATGGGTAGCTAAGAATTTAGTTGCTGCAGGAGTTGCTGATAAAATAGAAATAGCATTAGCATATGCTATAGGAGTAGCTAAACCTGTATCTATAGCAGTTGATACCTTTGGAACAGGAAAAATTAATGATGATAAAATTGTTGAATTAATAGAAAAGGTATTTGACTTAAGACCAGCAGCTATAATAAGACAATTAGATTTAAGAAGACCAATATATAAACAAACAGCTGCTTATGGACATTTTGGTAGAAATGATTTAGATTTACCGTGGGAAAGATTAAATAAAGTTGATGATATTAAAAAATATTTATAGTAAAAAAGAGTGAACTTTATAGTTCGCTCTTTTTTTATAGCTTTGTCTTAATATAGTGTTGATAATGAACTATATAAAACAAAGTCATATTTATAAAAAATTTTGATTTAATATGACTGAGAATAGTAAATAATATAAATATAAAAAAGTACAGCTATAAATATGCTTCAGATGCTATAATTAATAGAAGAAAATATTTAGGAGAGATAAAGTATGATAGTTATGGAAGTTGTGGCGGATAATATAGTTTTTAAAAATGAAGAAAATGGATATGCCATAATTAGAGCTATTCACGGAAGAGAAAATATCACCATGGTTGGTACTATGGCTTATATTGTTGAAGGAAATAAATATAAGGTAACAGGAGAGTGGGTTAATCATCCTAAATTCGGAAAACAATTTAGAGTAGATAATATAGAAGAAATAGTTCCAACTACATTATCTGGCATAGAAAAATATTTGGCCAGTGGTATTATAACTGGTATTGGACCAATAACGGCAAAAAAAATAGTGGAGTTTTTTGGAACTAAAACCTTAGAGGTTTTAGATAATGATATAAAAAGATTAAATGAAATAAAGGGAATAGGAAAAAAGAAAATCGATACAATAATAGAGTCTTATGCTAGTCAAAGAGCTACAAGAGAAATAATTATATTTTTTCAAAAATACGGGATATCTATAAATAAAGCTATGAAAATTTATAAGAAATTTGGATGGACATCTATAGATATTGTCAAAGATAATCCCTATATATTAGTAGAGTATATTTCAGGGATAGGATTTAAAACAGCGGACATGATAGCTAGGAGTATAGGAATAGAGAGTGATTCTCCATTTAGAATAAAGAGTGGAATATCATATATAATTAATGAGTATTGTGCTATGGGAAGTACATTTATGCCTATGGGTATTTTAGAAGAGAAGGCAATAAATGTATTAGGGGTGACCATAGATAAGATTAAAGAGAATATATATGATTTAACCATAGAGGGAAAAATAAAAATTGAAGAGGTAGACGAGATAACAGCTGTATATAATATGTATTATCTGTATATGGAGATGAGTGTAACTAAAAAGATAGCTGAACTTGCTACTACTACCTATGAAAAACTAGAGGTTAAGTTAAGCAAGGAAATATTAGAGTTTGAGGATGAGAATAGTATTAAATTAGCTCCAAAACAAAGGGAAGCTGTAGAGGGAGCTATAAATAATGGTATAGAAATAATAACAGGGGGACCTGGTACTGGTAAAACTACAATTATAAATTGTATAGTTCATATATTTGAAGGTTTAGGTATGAAGGTTGCTATGGCTGCACCAACAGGACGAGCTGCTAAAAGAATGAGTGAAGCTACAGGTATGGAAGCAAAAACTATACACAGACTTTTAGAGATTGGCTCTTACTCAGAGAGTGAAGAGGAAGATTTAGAATTCGAAAGTAGTCCAGTAGAAGCAGATGTATTAATCATAGATGAGGCATCTATGATAGATATTACTTTAATGAATGCACTGCTTAAAGCAGTAAGCCTCACCACAAGGATTATTATAGTTGGAGATGTAGATCAGCTTCCATCTGTGGGGCCAGGAAATGTACTTAAAGATCTCATAGAAAGTGAAGCTGTTAAGGTGGTTAGATTAAATGAGATTTTTAGACAAGGGCAGGAAAGTATGATAGTAGTCAATGCCCATCTTATTAATGAAGGAAAAATGCCAATACTAAATAGAAAGAGTGGAGATTTCTATTTTATTGATGCATTAGATCAAGATAAAATTTTAGAGCAAATTAAATCTTTAGTTAAAACAAGGCTGCCGAAATTTAATAAGGAATGGAATAATGTTAAAGATATTCAAATATTATCACCAATGAGAAAATCTAGTGTAGGTGTAGATAATTTAAATAGTGAATTACAAGATATACTTAATCCAAAGCATGGTAGTAAAAATGAAAAGATTTTAGGAGAAGTTATTTTTAGAGTTGGGGATAAAGTAATGCAAACTAAAAATAACTATAATTTAAAGTGGAAGAAAAGAAATACTGAAGAAGATGGTAGTGGAGTATTTAATGGTGATGTAGGTTACATAATAGATATTGATGATGAAGGCAAGGTAGTAATAGTTTTTGATGATGACAAAGTAGTTGAGTATGAGGAAAGTGAATTAGAAGAGTTAAGCTTGGCATATGCAGTAACAATACATAAAAGTCAAGGAAGTGAATTTCCTGTAGTAATTATACCTATGTTTATGGGTCCTCCACTTTTAATGAATAGGAATTTACTTTATACTGGAATCACACGAGCTAAAAAACTTGTGGTATTAGTTGGAAGTATTAGAGCGGTAGATTTTATGAAAGATAATAATAGAAGTTTTGAGAGATATTCAGGACTTAAGTGGAGAATAAAAGAAATAATTCGTATGTAATTAGGAGAGAGTTTATGCTATTTGGTAGATTTAAAAAAAAGGATAAGTTTGAAAAGGGTTTAGTAGAGGATAAGTTACTACAATTCTATAAAGAGAAAAAAGAGAAGGTAAATATTATCTCTTTTTTAGGTAATAAGCGAAAAGTATTCAATGATATAATAAGCATTGCATTAAAGGAGAGTAAAAAAGTCTTATACATAACTACAGAGGTTTCAAATAGTATTGACATTTTAAATAAATTTAAGATTAATATATTAAGCACTAAACTAACATCTAGCCACAGCAATAAAGTTAATGTATGTACTCCTAGTGAAGCATTATATTTAACTGATAAGTTTAATTTAGTAATATATGATGATATTAACTCTTATCCGCTAGTTTCAAAGGAGAGTATAGGTAAAATTATGAAAAGATTGGTGAGTAGTTATGGTCTAATGATAGCTTATTCTATAGAGCCTATTTTTGATAATGAATCTATACTTTATTGCACCCACGATAAATATATAAAAACACCCCTGATAGAACCAAGAATTATAACAACAAGATTAAAAATAGAAGAAGATATACCCATGGTGGTATATGAATACTTACTTTGGGCAATAAATTCTAATAGTAATGTGCTTATCTATGTACCATCAGAGGAAAAGGGTGAAAAAATATATAATTACTTGTTAAATATCAAGGAGAAGTTAACAGAAAAAATATTTTTATCAAATGCACCTATAGAGAGTAATTCATCTATAAAAAAAATTATGAATAAGGAGGGATTTATCCTAGTAACAAATAATTTTAAAATGGATTATCCAACCTTAAAGAAGTTGAATATAATGATATTTTTTGCAGATAATTATAGATTTAATTACAAAGAATTAGTATATTTAGTTAGTAAAGTTAAGATGGATATAAACTCTAATAGACAGGAAGCAATATTTTTGTGTAATGATGAAAATGAACATATGGATAAAGCAAAGGATATATTAAGGGAGTTAAATAAAAGAGCATGGGACGAAGGTGCTTTAAAGTTATAAGTAAATATATAGATTATATTTTATCTATCATATATGGAGGAGAAGATAAATGTCTATTATGTGATGAGTATGTAGAAGAAGAGTATATGTGTAATAGGTGTAATAATAAAATAAAATTTTTAAATTTATGTTATTGTATAGAAGATGATGAAGATAAATTTACCTGTTATTCTCTAGGGGCATATGGATATGAGCTAAAAAAGCTAATAATGATATTAAAATATAAAAAAGTTTTTAGAGCAGGAGAAATTCTAGGGAATTATATGAGTAATTTCATACAAATGGAATTGCTAGGAGAAGTAGATGTACTTACATATATTCCAAGCTCTAAAGAAGCATTGAAGAGAAGGGGATTTAATCAGTGTGAGATTATATGTAAAAATATAAGTAAGAAGATAGATATTCCATTTAAGCAGTTAACAGAGAAAATAAGAGAAAATAGTGACCAAATAGGGCTTAATAATGAACAAAGATGGAATAATATGAGGAATACTTTTACAGTGGTAAATAATGAATATATAAGAAATAAGAGGATTTTATTAATAGATGATGTGTTGACTACAGGGGCTACAGCATTTTATTGTGCAAAAGAAATTAAAAAATCTGGAGCAAAAGAAGTATACATATTGACTATTGCAAAAAGTAGAGTATAATAAAGAAGTCAGGTTTGTGGTTGAAAGTCGATGCCAGTCGCAGGCGAAACGATCCACGTAAGTTAAATAAAATGTTTAATGATCATGGTGCGGCTTAGAGGTAAGACCTGCCTTCTTATAAGAAGAGAGAGTTAGTAGTGAGAGGGTAATTCTGGGTAGCAAAAACTCCAGCAGGCGAGTGTGGGGTCAAAGACCAGGTCAACTGACGATAAATGCACTAACTGTGCGGGTTAGCAGTCTTTTATAGGCTGCTATTTTTCTTTTATTTTAGAAATTCCCGACCTAGAAAACCTAAAACGTGATTTAGGAACACTAATTTTATAATTCTGTAGAGCCTTTTTGTGTCTTATTTATTAATATAAGTATAAATTTTATGTGGAAACTCTGATCTTTTTTATGACCAACAATAGCTTGTGTTATTGATTAAGGAATAACATCAATGGCTATTTGAATCATATCCTATCAAAGAAGAAGTCTTATAATATTTAATTACACCTTTTTTATAAATTGTTTTAACAGCCACGATATAACCTTCTTCTGCGAATATACGTTTGGATAAAAAATAAAAAATATATACTTAATTAAATTAAGTCAAATTTGAGTTTTAATAATTCTAAAGGAAGATTTTCTAAGATAGATATTTGTTCTAAATTATATCCTTCATAATCATTAATTAAGTCATCTGAAATCAATAAGTGAGCAGCAAATAAATTAGCTTGACGTTCAAGTTTGGAAACAGAGTAAAAGGTATTACTCTTTAAAAATGGAGTGTTAGCATTTGCATGAAGCTTTGCATGACCTAACTCATGAGCACAAGTTAATAATTGTCTAGATTCACTTAGATTACAATTGATGTGAATAGATTTTTGCCTATAAATTTTATTATAATATCCACATATCCCACCTAATGGTTCTGTTATGATTATTATATTTTCAGCACTTGCAATCTCGAAGGGATTGAAAGTGTTGTATTTTTTTATTAATTTTTCAACCTCAATTTTTATTAAATTTTTCATATCCCCATCCACCCCTTAATAATTACTACTTTTTATATTTATTTGGGGTATATTTTTGCTTAGCAATCTGTTTAGCTAGTTTCATAGAGTTTTCTAAGCTTATTCTAAGTAATTCTTTTGTTTCCTCATCTATTGGTTCACCATCAAACATTAAACCATCTTGAGAGCCTTCTAAACAATCTAAAGTTTCAGTTAGTTTTTTAGCTATATCTTTTTCATCTTTATTATTAAGTGCAGGGAGGTTGTTATCTATATTTTCATTAACTGAAACATCTTTATCATCATTGTAAAATTCTCTTATAGATACACCTAAAACATCAGCTAGTGCCCGTAAAATATCAGTGCCTATATTGGTTTTTTTATTATTTTCAATAGAACTTAAATAGCCTCCTGTTATACCTGCTTTTTTAGCAGTTTCGTTTAAGCCTAATCCTTTATTTATTCTAATTTTTTTTATAGCGTCACCTAACAATGCTATCACCTCACAGTTAACATTATATACTCACAGTTAACAAAAAACAATGAAATTTTAAGAAATAAGAAAGAGGTAAAAGTAACTTTAACTATTAAAGAAACATCTCAAAATTCAGGAATAAATGAAGATAAGACAATTAGTTCATACACCAGATTTTCCATGTTTCAAGAATGAAAATAAATGGCTTATAAATAAAGAATTATTAGACGAAGGGCTTAGCGAAGTAAGTAAATAATGATTTTTTTAAGGAGAATGTTGATTGGATATGGGTTCGCCTTTATGACGAGGATAATGAAACAATGGATTTTGCTATTAGTTTGGAATTTGCAAATCATATAGCGATGATAGCGAGAACAGAGAAAGCACATGAGTATAGAAATTATTTTCCTATCATCTTACTACTTAGTAATTTAAGGTGATATAAATGGTAACAATAGTAGGTGTATAATTCAGAAATTTTAAAGAGAAAATATCTTATTACTAAAAATGGAGTTGCAAATCAAAAGTTGAGTTAATAGATAACAATATATATAGAGAGAGGAAAAATAAACATGGAAAGACTGACTAAAGGTGAATTTATGAAAAAAGTTAAAAATGACTACTATGGTAAACGATTAAAGGCAAGAAGCAAAGAAAATGAAATAGAGTATTATCAAAATGATGTAAAAATAAAAAATGGATTTAAAAAAATAGAGAAAAGGAATTAAGTGAGGAAATGGCTGTCACAGACAAAATTAAAAAAGATAAGAAAGAGTTGCAAAAGCAACCAAATAAATTTTGTTAACCCAATCATAAGGGATATGTAAAGATGGTAAATCTAAAAATCGATTTATTAAGCACATTATGTTATAAAAGTGATTCATCATTAATATTAAAAGCATAAGGTGGAGACAGAAAAAATCATGAGTATCCAAGAAGAGGAACCAAGGTTACTGGACCATCTATAAGAGTTGTAGGAGCAATGGCACAGAATTAGGAAGATATAGACTATGAAATTATTAGTACACTATTAAGTGTGAAATGGGAAGGTAAATAAATATAAATTAAATTGGAGGTAATTATAAATATTTAAAAAGGTAGCTCTACACCAAATAGATGCAAAGCTACCATATAATTAAATAGTATTAACCTACAAATATAGGTGCTTGAATTAAGGTTGCAAAAATGAACTGATGCACATGGTCATCAACACAAGTGGTGGTTCCAGATACAAAGTGAACGTGTCTTCCTTCACCCACAGGTATTGGAGGGCCAGTAGTAACTCTGATTTCATGGAAATGGTCAAAAAAGTCTGTTTTTGTTTTAATAAAGTGAACGTGGCTTTGACCAGCAGGGATTGCCTCGCTACTAATTCCCGCGAAACGGTGGTTATGAGCATCTTCTGATTCAAGTTCAGCTACTCTAACACTACCTAAAAATTCATGAACGTGAAATTGTCTTACTTCAGGACAAGCCATAAGCTCTCCTCCTTTATTTTTGATAATATATAATATTAAAAATGAAGTAAGATAGTGCAGACATGTTATATGAAATATTTTCTATAGATAAAGATAGAACAGATAGCCAAGACAGTTAATTATTAATGCTGTAGTCACATCAATATTTGCATGTTTAACAAGTTGGTTAGGTATGTTCGCAGTTCCTATTTATTTCTTAATAATTGAGATGTTTATGGATTATATAACTGAAGTAGTAGGTAGAGAATGGGAAATAGATTAAGGCCATGGATTGCACTTAGGTGTATGGTCCATGGCTTTTTATCTTCTAAAGGTTGAAATTTATAAATAATAATTTACTATAATCATCATATCAATACTTTAAAACTTTTAAAAATAGTGTAGATAGATAATAAGAATATAACTATATAAATATATAACTATATAGAATATTAGGATTATAGAGGCATAAGAGGGTGCAGTAATTTTTGTAATGTAACTTGCGATATTGACTAGATAAAGAATAATCTTTGATAACTGATTCGCCTTTTTTCAGCGTTCTATTTCACGCAGACAATTCGTGATATACCAATGACTTGTCCACATGAATTTAATGCATTTACCTGAAAATATGGTCCAGACTCATCAACATGGATTTCTGTCTCAAATCCAGTGCGAGGGGTACAACTTACCACTACTGATAATGTACAATGTGTTGTACCAGCTAGAACTTGCCAAGCAACAGTTTCAGTTGAGCCATTCCATGATGCATAGACAATCACATCTTCACATAATACACTTACAGCAATGCTAGGAGGATAGATAGGCAAACCTACCCATTTATTCTTAAATGACCTATAAGAAAGGTTCTCATTAGGGAACTGCATATCGTATAATAAATTCAATGAAGGATTTTCTTCAGTATTACCAGCATTTTTAAATTCAGAAAGATATGATTCCTGTCCCCATCCAATGAATTGATTTCCATTATATAGTTTTTGAACATTTCCTTGACTTGGAACATATAGCAGTGGGTCATGATAATAAGTCCGATCTACATTTGCAGTCATGTTTTGGTAATCGAGTTTTAATATTAAACCACGCGCTGGGCCTTCAGGCGGAGAGGTCGAAGAAGCACAACAAGCATCATCAAACATACTTATCCTATTTTCAGATCTATGGCGTGCGTCATGTTGCCACGAAAATGTAGCATCTGGACCTAAAATAAAATCACTTTGCTTTCCACCAAGTTGCCAGATTATATTTCCTGTTTCTTTATCAATATTATAAATTGCCCACATGTTTCTCATGCTAATTAGAAGAGTATTATTTGGCCCCTCTTCAACTGAATTTACATGAAAACAATCCCAAATATTATTAGAGCTTGTTGCAGATGATGCGGGCACTATGGAGCCTTGCGGATTAATATGAGCAAGTACATCCCAAAAGAAAATTAATTTGCCTGTTACAGGATCAACTTCTTGAATAGAGTAATTATCGAAGTATCCATCTACTGGACCTCCATATGGCGAAAGATTTGCTGGCACTTGTTTTATAGCGGTAAACAAAGCAGTATTTCGCTTTGTAATAATAAATTCGTGAACATCAGCGGTGAACCCTTTTTTGGCAGTAAGTTTTTTAATAATCCTATAATTCTGATTTATAATTTGAAAATAAGCACCAGGCTCAGGATCTCCTGCTGGAAGATTAGGATTTGAAGATTGAGTTCCTGATATCGTACCTTGCCACATGGTAAGAACTGGGCACCCATAATAGGACTGTACTCTAAAATCTGTATTTTGCGTATATCTATTCTCGAGAGGTCTAAACCAAACTGGATTACCAGCCTGATCCATAATCAGTGAGCCTGTTTGGCCAATCATAGCTACCCCATATGAAGTATATGGAGCAACAAATATTAAACCTGAAGCTGTTCCTGGTTTAGTCACATTCAAAGTAACCATCATGGGATGCAAAGTGGGAGCCGAAACAAAGTTCCATACTTGTGGTTTTGAATTATTTGTGTATTTTTGTGACAGTGTTCTCGATTTAATGCTATCAATTCTCATCATCATTCTCATCTCCTATTATTGTTATATGTTATAAAAGGTAATTCCTAAAAATCTGTTCTTAATGTTAAAAGTTTGAAAAAGAGAATTTTCAGAGATGGAATTAAATCATAGATATATAGCATATGTAAAGCGAGTTCAAAGAATCCTATTAAGGGTTTCATATAAAAACAGACATGTCCAAGCGATATTCTGAAATTGGAGCATTGAAGTCGGAGCAAAAATATATCAATGTGTACTGATAATAGCTACCTCACAGCGTTGACTACGTTCTGCGTCCCGCGAATGAAGATCAGTTGGAATCTGTTGAGGAAGTTTATTGAAATTCTTTAGGATTGCATCTCATTGCGGCTATTTTAGTAAAACGATGCATAAAGTTAGTTGGTATTCTACTTTACAACATATACAAATATTTCTAATAATTCTAAATGATATATTATATAATATTATATACATAGGAATTACGTGAATATAATATAGAGTCTGAATTTTTCTTCACCATAACTCTTATATTTAATCAATTTAAGGGAGTTTTCAAAGTGAGTATTCAATAAGTATTAATTTAAATAATAAACAAAGCTAAAGCCACGAACTTTAATTAAAGTGTCCATGGCTTTTTATCTTTGGAAGATTTGGAAGTTATAATGAAAATGAAATTATTATAATCATATCCATACTTTTGGATTTTAAACAAAGAATTTTGAAAATTAATTATGTAACTAGTTGCAATAAAGAATCAAAACTAAAAGAAGACTTGTAATTTACAAGTCTTCTTGATTTTTATAATAATCTATGCATATATAATAGGTAGAAACTCCGTTGGAGTTATTAAAAACACATTAATATAAAGTGTTTTTTAATTATAAACATATAACCCATACTTTAAATTATATCATAAATAAGGAAAAAATTCATACTATGTATTCTATAGAAATAGTTATATATATTAAAGAAATAACACGATAAGTTATATCAAACACAAAAAAAATCAGAATATTAACAAAAATTAATTTGATAAAATTTTTAATTAGTATTAAAATTAGATTACAAAATAAGATATAACTTAATAATACAGGATATAAAAAGTCCTATTAGCTTGAAGGGGGCTGAAATTATGAAAATAAGAATAGTTGGTAAAAATTTAGAAATAACTGAAGCACTAAAGGGAGCAGTCGAAAAGAAAATTAGTAAGCTAAATAAGTATTTTGATGAAAAAATTTCAAGCACAATAACTTTAAGTGTAGAAAAGAATTTACAAAAGATAGAGGTACTTATACCTTTTAATAGTGTGATTCTTAGAGCAGAAGAAAAAGACATAGATATGTATACAGCTATAGACTTAGTTATAGATAAATTAGAAGGACAAATAAGAAAACAAAAAACTAAACTTCAAAGAAGACAACATGATAGTTCTCTAAGATTTAACAATATAAAGGATTACGATAATTATAATGAGGAAAATGAGCCAAGAATTGTAAAAACAAAGAGATTTGCAATAAAGCCAATGAATGAGGAAGAGGCTGTATTACAAATGGAGCTATTAGGACATGATTTCTTCGTATTTAGAAATGGAGATACAGAAGAAGTCAATGTAGTATATAAAAGAAAAGATGGAAATTATGGCTTGATAGAACAAGAGTTTTAATAAAAAAGAAAAAATTACTGAGNNCTCAGTAATTTTTTCTTTTTTAATGAATTGCAGCAAGCTGCAGTGAGTAATTCTTTGTACATATGGCACAATTCACTGCAACTGCAAGTTGTAATTCCATAAATAAAGCGGTGTGAACTTTATTTGAATTTTGTAAATTGTTTTTATTTATAAATATCATAACGTTGAAGTAAAAATAAATAAGTGTTATAATTTACGTTAGTATTTTAATGAGTATTTTAAATAATATAACATATATTTTTAAATAATTGCTGCTGAAAAATAGCAATAAAGAGTGAGGATGAGTTTATGGGAATATTGAATAAAATATTTGGAACCTATAGTGAAAGAGAAATCAAAAGAATGATGTCAATGGTGAAAAAAATCAATTCTCTTGAACCAACTATAGAAGTTTTATCTGATGAGGATTTAAGAAATAAAACTGAAGAATTTAAAGGAAGATTGAAAAAAGGTGAAACGATAAATGATATTCTTCCAGAGGCTTTTGCTGTAGTTAGGGAGGCATCAAAAAGAGTCTTAGGATTAAGGCATTATGATGTCCAATTAATTGGAGGTATTGTTTTACATCAAGGTAGAATTGCAGAGATGAAAACAGGAGAAGGTAAGACCTTAGTAGCTACACTTCCTTCATATTTAAATGCGCTAGAAGAAAAAGGCGTGCACATTATTACTGTTAATGATTATCTGGCTAAAAGAGATAGAGACGAGATGGGAAAGGTTCATGAATTTTTAGGTCTTACAGTGGGCGTTATTATCCATGGGCAATCTCAATTAGAAAAACAACAGATGTATAATTGTGATATTACTTATGGAACAAATAATGAATTTGGATTTGACTACTTAAGAGATAACATGGTAGTTTATCAACAAGAAAGAGTTCAAAGGGAGCTTAATTATGTAATAGTTGATGAGGTAGATTCAATACTTATAGATGAAGCTAGAACGCCACTTATTATTTCTGGTGAAGGTGAAAAGTCTACAGATTTTTATAGAGTAGCAGACTTTTTTGTAAAGTCACTATCAGAAGAGGATTATTTAATAGATGAGAAAGCACATTCTGTTATATTAACAGACGAAGGTATAGCTAAAGCTGAAAAGTATTTTCATGTAGATAATTATGCAGATCCTGAAAATATGGATGTTCAACATCACGTGGTTCAAGGATTAAAAGCAAATTATAGTATGAAAAATGAAAAAGACTATATAGTAAAAGATGGGGAAGTTGTTATAGTAGATGAGTTTACTGGAAGACTTATGGAAGGTAGAAGATATAGTGATGGATTACACCAAGCTATAGAAGCTAAAGAAAACGTTAAGGTTTTAAAAGAGTCTAAAACTCTAGCTACAATAACATTCCAAAACTATTTTAGAATGTATAAAAAATTAGCAGGTATGACTGGTACAGCAGAAACTGAGGAAAGTGAATTTAGAGAAATTTACGGATTAGATGTAATAGTAATTCCAACCAATATGCCACTTATAAGGAAGGATTTACCGGATGTAGTTTATAAGACAATTAAAGGAAAATATATAGCTTTAGTTGATGAGATTGCAGAAACTTACAAAATAGGTCAACCAATACTTGTAGGTACTGTAAGTATTGAAAAGTCAGAACTTATTTCAGCAATGCTTAAGAAAAAAGGAGTACCACATCAAGTACTTAATGCTAAATATCACGAAAAAGAAGCTGAAATAGTATCCTTAGCGGGCCAAAAGGGATCTGTAACTATAGCAACTAACATGGCTGGTAGAGGTACAGATATTAAGCTTGGAGAAGGTGTAGTTGACCTTGGAGGTCTTAAGATATTAGGAACTGAGAGACATGAATCAAGACGTATAGATAATCAGCTTAGGGGACGTTCTGGTCGTCAGGGAGATCCTGGAGTTTCAAGATTCTATATTTCACTAGAAGATGACTTAATGAGAATATTCGGATCTGAAAGATTATCTGGAGTAGTAGATAAATTAGGCTTACAAGAAGATGACGCTATTGAAAGTAAAATGGTTAGTAGTGCTATAGAGGGTGCTCAGAAGAAGGTTGAAGGTAATAACTTTGACGTAAGAAAAAATGTAGTTAAATACGATGATGTAATGAATAAACAAAGAGAAATTATTTATAGTCAAAGGCAAACAGTTCTTAAAGGTGAAGACATTAAGGATCAAATACAAAATATGATAGAGGATGTTATAGATACCAGTGTGAAAACTCATATTACTGGTTCAGAAGACACTTTTAAAGATGAATTAAAAACATTAATAGGATATATGGAAGAGATATTCTTACCTAAAGGTCAGCTTAAAGTAGAGGATTTAGAACAGATATCTGATGGGGAGATAAAAGATAAATTATTATCTAAAGCTAAAGAACTTTATGCTGAAAAGGAAAGAGACTTTGGCGAAGAACAGATAAGGGAAATAGAAAGAGTTATACTCTTAAGAGTAGTTGATAGCAAGTGGATGGATCACATAGATAATATGGATCATCTAAAACAAGGAATAGGATTAAGAGCTTATAAGCAACAAGACCCAGGTCAGGCGTACCAAATGGAAGGTAGTGATATGTTTAATGAAATGATAGAGAACATTAAGCATGAAACAGTTAAATATTTATTCCATGTAAGAATTGAAAAAGCGCCTGAAAGAGAAAGAGTTGCAAAAATAACTTCAACTAATGAGGATAGTTCACTTAAAAAAGAACCAGTTAAGAAAAAAGAAAAACCAAATAGAAATGATCCATGTACATGTGGTTCAGGACAGAAATATAAAAATTGTTGTGGAAGAGGAGTATAATAGTGTTATTACAATTAGAAGAATTTATAAATGAAGTAAATACTCTTAAAGGAAAATTAGAAGAATTAAAGGTGTCTCTTTGACATAGCAACAATAGAAAAAAGATTAAGTGAACTGGAATTCAAAATGCAGGAGAGAGATTTTTGGAATGATATAAATAATGCACAAGAAATAACTCAAACTGCTAAAACCTTAAAAGATAAAATAGATAATTTTAACAACCTTTGTAATAGAATTGAAGAAGTAGGGATACTTATAACTCTTAGTTTGGAGGAAGAGGATTCTTCCTCCTACAAAGAGATAAAAGTAGAATTAAAAACTCTAGAAGAAGAAATTGAAAACTTAAGTATTGAGACTCTTTTAAGCGGTGAATATGATAGAAACAATGCAATTTTAGAACTTCATACAGGTGCAGGTGGAAATGATGCCCAAGATTGGACTCAAATGCTATATAGGATGTATTCTAGGTGGTGTGAATCTCATGGATTTAAGACTGAAGTTCTAAACTATGTTTCTGATGATGAGGCTGGAATAAAAGCTGTTACTATTAAAATTACAGGAGAATTTGCCTATGGATATTTAAAGGCTGAAAAGGGTGTTCATAGATTAGTTAGGATATCTCCATATAATGCCAATGGTAAAAGGCAAACATCTTTTGCATCCTGTGAAATATTGCCAGAACTTACAGAGGATCAAGATATAGAAATAAGGTCAGATGATTTGAAGATAGATACCTATAGGTCAGGCGGTGCTGGAGGACAGCATGTAAATAAGACAGAGTCGGCTATAAGAATAACTCATATACCAACAAAAATAGTTGTTCAATGTCAAAATGAAAGAAGTCAACATAATAATAGAGAATATGCACTAAAGATGTTAAAGGCTAAGCTTGTAGACTTAAAAGAGAGGGAACATAAAGATAAGATTGAAGATTTAACTGGAGAATTGAAGGATAATGCTTGGGGAAGTCAAATTAGATCTTATGTATTCCATCCCTATAACTTAGTTAAGGATCATAGAACTGGAGTTGAAACCTCTAATGTTAATTCAGTTATGGATGGAAATATTGACATGTTTATAAAATCTTATTTAGGGTACAATAAATAGTTTATAAATAGTTGGGGTAATTTCAAAGGTTGAAGTTACCCCAACTATTTGTATAACTATGATTATTTACTTATTTAAAATATATACTTTTAATAAAGCCATATAGTATAATGAAAATTTATAGCTTTAATCTAATAAATATAAATATTAGACTAGATATTCCAGAGATTACAAGTAATAAAGATGTATGATTATATAAAATATTGTTAGTATAAGCTAAACTAAGAACACTTTCTTGAACTACATTAAAGCATCGTTTAATTGCAGTTTCACTGATATAATCAATTTTATCGTTTGGAGTGTGGATTCTAAGCATATCATTATCACATAGTGTTACAGCCTCAATATCTTTACCTCTAAACGGTGCATGGTCGCTAGCATCTTGAAATAAGTAATTGAAATAAATATTTTCGTTCCTAAAGATAGATGTTAAGCTCTTAATAAAAGGTGTATCCACACTATCCGTTTTACTTCCCATTATACATAAGGGGATACCATCAAAGCTTCCAATCATATCAAAATTGATTACTTTAGCCCCTTTAAGCTTATTTTCATATTTATCAACAAAAGCTTTAGAACCAAGTAGACCGAATTCCTCAGCATTAAAGCTAACAAATATAATATCTCGTTCGGGAATCCCAAGTGAAGATATATACTTAGACAATTCTAGAACAAAGGATGTGCCAGAGGCATTATCTAAGGCTCCATTATATATGGTATTACCTAGATCATAACCTATATGATCAAAGTGAGAACCAAAAACTAAAGGCGGAAGAGATGGATTTTTTCCTTCAATATAGCCTACTACATTGCTAACAGTGGTAGCTTCAATTTTAATTGGAATATTTACATATATGGAAAAATCATTATCAAGATAATTTCGTATTTCAGTTAGAGTTTTAGTAGTGATAAAAACATATAAATCATGTTTGCTGTCTTGATAGAAAGAATTTCTAAAGGTTAAATTATCTTTTTCAGTTGTATATAAAATAATACTTCCATGGTCAGTTTTCACATTAATAAAGTCGTCACTGGAGCTCAAAACATTAGATTTATTGAATTGAATTTCATTAATTCTAAAATTCAATAAATCTTCTTTGTAATTAACTCCATAGTCCAAGGTTTTAACTATCCTATTATTACCGTCTATCACAGAAATCATAGGTGTATCTTCAATATATTTTGGATAGTTAACCTGAAAATTTTGAAGGTAATCTTTATCATAGGGTTTAACATTATTACTTATAAAGGTATCTTTAATGTAAGCAGCCACCAGTGCGTTTTCTAAAGTACCAGTCATTCTACCTTTAAAATCATCACTAGATAAATAAGCTATATTGTCTTTAACATCTTTAGTACTAAAATTATTAGTATTGTAGTAAGTATTATAGCTTAAGGAGAGAGTTATTAACGTAGAGGTTAGTAGATAATTTATTATTGCTTTTTTCATAATATCACCTAAATTATTTTTACTAATACCAATAATATGAAAAAAAATCATAAGCTATGATTAAGAATATATAATTTTGTGATAAAATAAGTAAAGTATCGAGTACTTTATTTCAAGGAGGATAAATAATGAATATAATCAATGATAAGCTATTAAAGGAATTTAATATTTCAAAAGGCCAGTTAGACAACGTTATTGAATTATTAGATGAAGGTAACACAGTACCTTTTATAGCTAGATATAGAAAAGAAAAAACAGGAGGTCTTGATGATATAATATTAAGAAATTTATCGGAAAGATTAACATATTTAAGGAATTTACAAGAAAGAAAAGAAGCTGTTATTAGATTAATTGAGGAGCAAGGAAAATTAACAGATGAAATAAAGCTTGCTCTAGAGAAAACAAGTACATTGACAGAAGTAGAAGATATATATAGACCCTATAAGCCTAAAAAGAGAACTAGAGCCATTATAGCTGCAGAAAAAGGATTAACTCCATTAAGCGAATTTATTATAAATGGAGATAGTAGTAAAGAATTGAATGTGTATGCAGAGGAGTTTATTAATGCCGAAAAAGGTGTGGAAACTATAGAGGAAGTTCTTCAAGGAGCTATGGATATAATAAGTGAAAAAATAAGTGATGATGCAGATATTAGGAAATGGATTAGAGAATATGTTCAAAGAACAGGAATCGTAGAAACCAAGGGAGAGAGCAAAGAGAGAACACCTTATGAGATGTATTATGAGTATAAAGAGCCTGTAAAATCTATTCCACCTCATAGAATTTTAGCTATTAATAGAGGAGAAGATGAAAAGATACTTTCAGTTAAAATAGTATGTGAAAATGAAAGAATTATAAACTATATAAACAATAAGACATTGACTTCAAATGAAGAGTGTAATAAATATATAGCATATAGCGTAGAAGATTCTTTAAAAAGATTAATATATCCATCAATAGAAAGAGAAATTCGTAATATGTTAACTGAAATAGGAGAGAATGGCGCTATTAAGATATTTAAAGAGAATTTAAAAGCATTGCTTATGACGCCTCCTATAAAGGGAAAAACAGTTATGGGATTTGATCCAGGCTTTAGAACTGGGTGTAAGGTAGCTGTACTAGATGAAACGGGAAAATTTTTAGACTATGTTACAGTGCAGGCAACTTCAGAAAATAAAAATAGAGTAGAAGAAGCTATTCAGAAGCTTAAAGATATGATAATAAAGTATAAGGTGGAGGTAATATCTTTAGGAAATGGGACAGCGTCTAGGGAATCAGAACAGATTCTAAGTGAAGTTATAAATAGGGTTAAGACTGAAACTGGAAGAGAAGTATTTTATGTAGTAGTATCAGAGGCTGGGGCATCAGTATATTCAGCTTCTGAACTTGCTAGTAAAGAATATCCAGAGTTAGATGTAACTATAAGAGGAGCTATATCTATAGGTAGAAGATTGCAAGACCCGTTGGTTGAATTAGTAAAGATAGATCCAAAGTCCATAGGAGTAGGCCAATATCAACACGATGTTACAGTTAAAAAAATGGATGAATCCTTAAAGAATGTAGTTGAAGACTGTGTAAATAATGTAGGAGTGGACTTAAATATAGCAACACCATCTCTACTTTCTTATATTTCTGGAATAAATTCTACTATTGCACAAAATATAGTTGCATACAGAGATGAAGCTGGGAAATTTAAATCAAGAAAGGAACTGTTAAAGGTTAAGAGACTAGGAGCTAAGGCTTTTGAACAATGTGCAGGGTTCTTGAGAGTAATGGAGAGTAAAGAGATGCTAGACAGTACTTCAGTTCATCCAGAAAGTTATGAGGCCTGTAAATCATTAATGAAAATATTAAATTATAGTAAAGAAGACATAAGCAATAAAAATATTAAAGACATAGATAAAAAAATTGAAGGTATAGGTGTTGAAAAACTTTCAGATGAAATAGGGGTAGGAGTACCAACTCTACTAGATATTATTAAAGAATTAAAAAAACCAGGCCGTGATCCAAGAGAGGAATTACCAAAGCCTATATTTAAGACAGGTGTAATAGAATTATCACAGCTTAAGCCAGGCATGAAGCTTTTAGGAACAGTTAGAAATGTATCTGATTTTGGAGCCTTTGTAGATATAGGAGTTCATCAAGATGGATTAGTTCATAAGAGCCAACTAAGCGATCGATTTGTTAAGCATCCACTGGATATAGTTAAAGTTGGAGACATAGTTGAGGTTTCAGTACTTGAAATAGATGAAAAAAGACATAGAATTTCACTATCAATGAAGAAGAACTAATAATATTAATTTAATATTACTTATTGAATATTAATATAATTCATGATAATATATTAACATAGTAATAATTTAATAATGCACTTCAGGGCGGGGTGAAAGTCCCCACCGGCGGTAAAGCCCGCGAGCCGTAAGGTTGATTCGGTTTAATTCCGAAGCCGACAGTATAGTCTGGATGAAAGAAGGTAGCAGTATGATTATATTAAATATAATTGTATTATTTAGTGTATATGCCCTGATTTTTTAATCAGGGCTTTTAATTTTATTTAATATTATTATACTAGACCCTTTGAAGATGCCAATATTTTGGGGGTTATAAAATGAAGAAAAATGAAAACAGCAGTTTGGACAGAATGATTAAAATCTCTTTATTATCAGCAGTAGCAGTTATATTGATGTACATTGATATTCCGCTACTACCAGCATTTCCATGGTTAAAAATTGATTTTAGTGACGTACCAGCATTAATGGGAGCTTTTGCCTTTGGACCATTAACAGGAGTAGTAATTGAACTTTTAAAAAATATCTTAATATTATTAGTTAAAGGCACAGGAACGGGTTTTGTGGGAGAAATAGCAAATTTTTTAGTAGGAGTATCTTTAGTATTGCCTGCTGCTATGATTTATCATAGGAATAAGTGCAAAAAATCAGCTATAATAGGAATGATTGTAGGGGGGCTATCTATAGAAATTATAGGAATAGTCGTCAATACATTCTTGTTATTACCAGCTTTTGGAATGAAAATGGCTGGAGCAGAATTAACTAATTATATATTATTTGGACTACTACCTTTCAATGGTATTAAAGCCATCCTTGTTGGAATAGTTACCTTTGTTTTATATAAGAGACTTTCTTTAGCTATATTTAAAGTAGAACCAAAACTAGATAATAAAAAGGTTGTAAAAAACCAAATTTAGTATAATTAAACATTGTACAAATAGGCTTAAATATGAAATTAGATTAATTGAACTTCATATTGTTCCTGCAAATGGTATTCACAGGAACAATATGAAGTTCAATTTCAATGTTTTATAAAATAAAAGCCTATTAGTATAATGTAGAAACTTAATTATAATTTATATATTATGATTCCACATTATATATCCATCTTCTTTAGGATGATGGTAATAATTCTTCCTTCTTCCTTCTATAGAAAACTTATGTTTCTCATATAATAAAATTGCAGCCTTATTAGATTGTCTTACTTCTAAGGTTATTCCAGCTACGTTATGAGCTTTACATATGGACATTAAGTGTTCTAAAATAGAATCTGCTATTCCATGGCATCTATAATCTGGATGCACAGCTATATTAGTTATATGGCCTTCATCAAAGAGAAGCCATATTCCACCAAATCCAACTACAGTATCACCGTATTTAGCTACTACATATTTAGAATATTTATTATCTAATTCTTTTTTTAGAGCATCAAAAGACCAAGGAATTGAAAAACTTAAATCACTTACTTCTTTGACACCAATAATATTTTCATCATTCATTGCTACAATAGAAATATCACGCATTGCTTTTTAATTTCTCCTCATACTCTCTTTCAGCTTGAGATAATCTAAGATATATAGGAGAGGAACTAAATACGTTATCCTCTTTACCATCTTTAAGTAGATTAAGTCCAATTTCTCCTAGGGCAGAAGCTTTTACAATATTAAGGTGAGAAGGGGCAAAGTTTATATTGATTAAGTTTTCTATAAGGGTAGATTTAAATTTATAGGTACCATCGCCTACAAAGTATACTTTCTTATTAAAACCTTTAAGTTTATTTATCAACTGTTCAATAGATAATAGTTGAGGATTATCTAAAGCTAAAAGCTCATTGTTATTGCGTTTATAAAAATTCGTATATACATTTCCTCTTAGAGCATCAATAATTGGACAAATTATGCAATCTTCAACTATCAAATTATTTGCAAGAGCATCTAATGAAGATATGGAAATAAAAGGTTTTTTGGTTGCTTGAACCAAGCCTTTTATGGTAGCCATTCCTATTCTAAGTCCAGTAAAGGAACCTGGCCCCTTTGAAACAACGAAACCATCTATATCCAGTATAGACAAATTTGTATTGATTAAAAGCTTATCTATCATAGGCATCATGATTACTGAATGTTGCTTTTTATAATTAAAAGTAATTTCGCCTAAAAGTTTATTATCTTCTATAATAGCGGCAGTGGCACTTTCAGTTGCGGAATCTAAAGATAAAATTTTCATAGTGTTAGCTCCTTTATATAATCATATCTATTATCAGTATAGTTTATTGTTATTTTCCTATAGGTATTTCCTAGTGAGGGGATTTTATCTAATTTTATAGTTAAATTTTCTGATGGAATTAGTTCTTCTATATAGTTTGCCCATTCAATTACACTTACTCCATCACCAAATATATATTCATCAAAGCCAATAGCTTCAATTTCATCAGGATCATTAACTCGATAAACATCAAAATGATAAAACTTAAGCCTTCCTTCATATTCATTTACAATATTAAAAGTAGGACTTGTGATATGATTATCTATTCCCAATCCTTTTGCAATTCCTTTTGTAAGATGAGTTTTACCAGTACCTAAATCTCCAATTAAGCAAATAATATCATTCTTATTACATAGCTTTCCTAATTGAATACCCAGATTCATCATTTCATCAACACTACTAACTAAAAACTCCATGTATTTCACCTCATTAATATTTTAGCCCAAAATCAAAAAAATGAAAAGTGTAGCTTAATAATACCATAAAACAAAACANNTGTTTTGTTTTATGGTATTATTTTTTTTCTACCTTAGATACTAATGTGTTTTTAAGATATTTAACGGCTTTATCGCAGACTAATCCATTTCTGGACATATCATCTAATATTTGAAATGCTTCGTACATATACATTCCCTTTCTATAAGGTCTGTCCTCAGTTAGGGCTTGATATATATCACAAACTCCAATTATTCTACTCTCTTCACAAATATCATCACTTTTAAGTCTTCTAGGATATCCAAAGCCGTTTAGTTTCTCATGGTGATTAGATGCCCAGTCACTAATATCTTTTATATTACTAATTCTATCTAAAATTAATTTTGTATAATAAGGATGAGACTTTATTATAGAGAATTCTTCATCTGTTAGCTTTCCATTTTTATCTAATATCTCTGTAGGTATAGCTAACTTGCCAATATCATGTAAAAGTCCAGATATCTTCATTTTTATGCATTTATCGTCATCATAATTTAAATATTTTGACACATCATAGGCTAAATTAGCTATGTCTCTTGAATGTCGTGCAGTAAAACTACTTTTATTATCTATTATAGTAGCAAATGTTTCTGCAATAGTTTCAAATTCCTTTAAGGAAAGAAATCTATCATTAATAGGAGCTATGTTTTCTAATAAAAAATTTCTGTATGAAACATTATAAAGATTGAACCAAAAACTATCAGTATTAGCTATATTTAAGAAAGCATCCACAATTTTGGGATTAAATAATATTTCACTTTGCGATTTTACCCAGTTAATAATGTTATCCTTTTCAGGGTAAAGCTGTAAATTAGAATCATATTTAACTTCTATTAAATCAGCTAATCTTATTATTTGGCTTTCAAAAGGAGTTAGGTAGCTTTTAAGCTTCATACAACCAGTACCATTATAATTTTCATGGTGATATAGAATAATATCATAAACTTGTATAAGAGAAGGAGTTTGTTGAATCATACGAGCCCCTTCAATACAATGTTTTTTAATATATTCACTTGAATTATGGACTTTATCTAACATGTTTTGTGCCCCTATGTCATGAAGCATAGAAGCGACATATAAATTGTAATAACTATCCTCACTTAGATTCAATACTCTACCCAACTCAAGAGCTATATAGGTTGTACACTGAGAGTGGTGTGAGTATTTATGCATTGAAAAGTTAACCTCTGATACATGTTCAACCACATGGATATCTTTCATGAAATTATTTTCTGCTAAATCTAAGGAGATAGATAGAGCCATAACGATTTTACTAAGACTTATACTCATATTATCCTCCCAAAATTTATAAACTATATAAATTTAGTAACATTATATCATATTCATTACATATTAATATAAGAATATATGGAAAATTATTTTATACAAATATAATTAATATATTATTTTTAAAAAATAAAGTATAATATACATATAAATGGATTTGAAAAGGGGGATAAATATGTTTGTAAGAAATTTAATGTTACCAAAAGAAAAATTAGTTACAATAGTACCAAAAGCTACCATAGGTGATGCACTAAGTTTAATGGAAAAAAACGGGTTTTTATCCATACCAGTAGCGGAAGGTGATAAATTCTACGGCTGCATATCTAAAGAGCAAGTATATACGTATTACTATGAAAAATGTATAGAAAGAAATTGTTTACTATCAGACTTTTTAGTTGAAAACGTTATGAGAACAGATGTACCAGTAATAGATCCATTAGAACAAGTAGAAGAGGCAGCTCATTTCTTAGAAACTAAAAATATTTCATTTGTAGCTGTAGTGGATAAAAAAGGAGAATTAAAGGGAATTGTTACACACTATGCTATATTCCATCAGTTCACAGAAGTATTTGGATTAAATAGAGGAAATCGTTTAGCTGTTATAGCATATGATATTCCAGGACAGATATCAAAATTATCTAAAATAATAACGGACAATAATGGACATATAATTAGTTTTGTAGTTGTAGACCCTAAGAGCATAACAGAGGTAAAAGAAATAGTTGTTAGGCTAAAAACCGATAGTATGGATCAGATTATAGAAAAAATTAAAGCAGCAGGATTTAAAGTACAATAATTACTTTGGAATAATTTATATAAACCAATTATTAACGGCCACATAAATTGCATTTTATTTATGTGGTTGTTAATAAAAAATTTATTTAAACATAGTAGAAATTAAGAGTTTTATATAATATACTAGTTTATAAATCATAAGCATTAAAATTATTAATGTTAGGAGATGGTTAAAATTAGTGATGTAATAGATTTTAATGAGTTAAAGAATAAAGCTACAGATAAAGATATAGATAAGTTTGAAGAATATATATATTCAATGTATTATACTATGTCTCAAGGTAAATTATCTATGGCTGAAATGAGTAGAAAGATACAGAAGTATATGTTAGACAATAACATATCTCAAGAGAAGTTTATGAATATACAAAAAAAACTTATGGAGAGATATGGTTTTTCTATGGATGATATAGAAAAAGAAATGAGTAATTTAGGTATTGATAATAACAGTGTGCTTGGAAGCATCGGTAAGGATTATGAAGGTGTAAGGAAGGCTATTGGATTTCAAGAGAAGTATAATGCTAGAATGAGTACTAAAACTATAAACACATATAGCATTAGCAATGACAAAAACAGCTTAGAGATAATACTTCAAGATGAAAATGTAATATTAAAAAGTTTTAAGAAAATTGACTTAACGGATAATGAGTTAAATGAATTTCTGTGTTCTTATAAAAAAATAGTAAAAGAAAAAATGCTTAACATATCTATTTGTGAGAATGCTTCAACTTATCTTTATTAATAGCTTTCCCAGGTTGAAAATGAATAGTGTATTATTAAAAATATTAATGATAGACTAATTCACTTTCAACAATGGTTTTTAATATTTTATTGGCAAATAAAATAAAAACTATTGATTTTATTACGTATATATTATATAATAGGTTTTGTTACGAAGGGGTATAGCTCAATTGGTAGAGTAGCGGTCTCCAAAACCGTTGGTTCCGGGTTCAAGTCCTCGTGCCCCTGCCATAGAAACTCAGTAAACTTAAGTGTTTACTGAGCTTTTTGTTTTATCATAGAATGAGTGATTTTTGATGTGTTGGTTGTATTTTGGTTGTCTAACTGAACACTTATAAAAAATCACTTATTTTTTTATAAGAATTTTGAAGCTTTCGAAACCTCTTTACGTTGCATATTTAGAAAAGCAAGAGTAAAGCACTCATTATCATAGCTCATATAGACATGATCAATGAACTAAGTATATTGGTATTTGGGATATATGGATTAAAACTAGATGCAGTATAACAATGGTAAAATGTTGGAGTTATCATAGTATTTTAAACATGAGATAATGATAGTATGGAAAGCTGAAATTAGACATAACCCACTCCAAAGAGGCACTTAGGAAACTAGGTGCCTTTTATTTTATCTCAAATTTTCCATAATATACCTCAGCGCGATTATAATAAAGAGCGAAAGGAGGGTTATTATGGAAAGCGTTGAAGAAATGTACAGAAAAATTTATAACTTAAGACAAGCACTGCAAGAACTTATTAAACAAAAAGAAGATTTAGCAGATCCTATAGTTGTTGCAGCTAGTCAAGAGCTTGACGTAGTTCTTAATGAGTATAATAATTTACTTAGAGAACTGAACAAGTAATGCCAAATGGGGAGGAATTTAATATAATTCCTCCCTTCTAATTATACATACAAAACAAAGCAAGATAAGAACAAGATATTAAGACATAGCCCTAAATATTCCACCCATAGAAGATACTTAGTGTAAAAGCTAAGTGGTTAGAGTATAATTTTAGTTGGCAATAGATAATAAAAAATAAACTAAGGAATTGCTGCATAGTTATATATAGGAATATATAAAATCTTGAAATAGGTACAATTCATTACGATAAAAATAGAGGGCTTGATAAAGTCCTCTATTTTTTATTTAAATATTTACAATTTTATGGATACATAGTAGAATAGATACAAGAACATATGTTCTTGTACAACTGATTTAGATAGGAGATATTACTATGAAATTATTTAAAGGAATCCCATGTGTATACTCTTGTAGAGATGAAAAGATAGAATATGAGTGCAGTGCACTTTCAAGAAATAATTCTATGAGCTTTGCAATAGAAGCTGTAGAGGAGCAATTACTGTTAAATGAAGAAATATTAAAAAAAGCATTATCTAAAGAAGAAAATCTTGAAACAGATGGAGTATATATGTATATGTCTAATTGGAGCATAATACCAGTAAAGAGTAAAGTTCATATAACTATACTTCCAGAAGTAACTAATTTCTATGCTACAAATCTAAATATAAGTATAGGTATTAAAAATGCTGATTTAAATAAAATATTAGATATAAAATAATAGCAAAAAAGTAGTCCCATTACGAAACTACCTTTTCACTATTCGAAACAACTACATGATAACATATAATAATGTAAATGTATACAAAGAAAATTATATTCATCTATAAATAATGTAATGATTACTATTGGTTCATCTGTAATAGATGATAAATACTATCTATATTATTCAGCGAGGGATAGAAAAAGAAAATGGAGAATAGGATTAAGTGTTGGAGCGTAGATGATATGGAGAAATTAATGTTAATATAGTAAGATTAAGTTAGTAAGTATAGTTCTTATATGAGGGGGTTATAGGTATGAGAAGAGAGTTGAATTACTATATTCAGAAGTATGAGATAATAGAGGATATGATAAAATATAAACCTCTATTTTGGGAAAATCCTAAGATAGAAGAATATCTAAAATGCAAGGATAATATGCCGTTTACTCTAGAGGATATGACTGAAGCAGAATGTAGACTAAAGAAGTTTTCTACCTTTTTAATGAATGAATTTCCGGAGTTGAAGAATACAGGGGGAATCATAGAATCACCATTGAAAGAAATTGAAAATATGAAGGAGTATTTTCGTAAAGATTTAGGCATTAATATTAATGGAACTCTTCTTATGAAGTGTGACAGTGAATTAAAGGTTGCAGGATCTATAAAAGCACGAGGAGGAATTTATGAAGTATTAAAGCATGCTGAAACTCTGGCCTTAGAAAATGGAATTATAGACGATAATAGCAAATATGAAATATTTGGAACTGAAAAAATCAAGAATTTTCTTTCAGGTTACAAGGTAGAAGTTGGTTCTACAGGAAATTTGGGATTGAGCATAGGAATTATGTCTGCGGCTATGGGTTTTAAGGCAATAATTCACATGTCTCAAGAAGCGAAACAGTGGAAAAAGGATTTATTAAGAAGCAAAGGTGTAGAGGTTAGAGAGTATAGCTCTGATTTTACGAAAGCTGTAGAAGAGGGAAGGAAAAGTTCCCTAGAGGACCCTAAGAGTTATTTTGTAGATGATGAAAAGTCTAAAGACTTGTTTATGGGATATGCAGTGGCTGCTTTTAGACTTAAAGAGCAATTAGATAATCTTAATGTAATAGTAGATAAAACACATCCACTAATTGTATATCTTCCTTCTGGTGTTGGTGGAGGTCCAGGAGGAATAACTTTTGGACTTAAAGCAATATATGGAGATAATGTTAGATGTTATTTTGGAGAGCCTACTCATGCACCAGCTATGATGTTAGGGCTGATTACAGGCGAACATGATGAAATCAAAGTTCAGGATTTAGGAATAGATAATATAACAGAAGCAGATGGACTTGCAGTGGGGTGCCCTTCAGCCTTAGTAAGTAAATTTATAGGTCCATGGATAAGTGGATGTTATACGGTAGAAGATTCAGAACTCTATCCTATTTTAAAAGAGTTAAAGGATAGAGAAGGATTAATAATAGAACCATCATCAGCAGCAGCATTTTTAGGATTGAAGAGAATGGCAGAAAACCATATAGAAGATATAAACATAGAAGGTGCAACTCATATAGCATGGGCAACAGGAGGATTATTCTTGCCTAAAGAGATGTTTGAGGAATACTATATTAAAGGGAATAATAAGAAATAGTAAAAATATATAACTAGAGTGAGAACTTATATAAAGTATACACAGATTAACTTATACACTCTCACTCCCTACGAAATTGATATTTCAGATTCTAAAGTAGAATATTTATAAGAGAAAGCTTTTCGGTTCTGGAAAGCTTTTTTATTTCGTGCTCTCTTTTAAGAGCGGAGGACTTGTCCTGGAATTTTTCATGATAAATTATTTCTACAGGTAATCTACCTCGAGTATATTTAGCGCCCTTTCCATTATTATGAGTTAAGAGTCTTTTTTCCAAGTCATTAGTCCAACCAGTATATAAGGTATTATCGCTACATTTTAGAATATATACATAACACATGAGTTAAGTCCTTTCATTAATTAAAATATACTTATCATAATACATATATTTATATATGGTTAAAAATATATAAATATATAGTGTTTATCATGAATTAAAAATATTTGTAAATTAGAATAAATTTAGATTTGTAAAACCATTTTGTATCCTACATTATAAATTTAAAAGTAAACAAGTTATAGTATAAGTATAGTATAAATGCTAATATATTGATAATAAAAATTTTCCGTTGAAATAAGTTATTGGTTAGTATATAATGAATAAGTAAAATAGAATATATGTAGTTTTGGGTACATTATGTTTAATAGGGAAAGTGGTTTAAATCCACTACAGCCCCCGCTACTGTAAACGGCGACGAATCTTATAAGTCACTGGATTAATATCTGGGAAGACAAGATAAGGATGAACCGTGAGTCAGGAGACCTGCCTTAAAACTTGAAGCTAATACTTCGGAGGGAAGGTAAAATACATAATGTTGCTTCGGCATAATAAAATTATGCTAATAAATTATGTTTATAGTTAAAGATAACTTTAACCTCTACCTCTAATGGTAGAGGTTTTTTATTGGAAAAAATTGTTACGACCCCTGGGGTGGTTACATAATTTGGGAGGAGTTTGAAGATGAAAAAGGCAATTTTAGTTGTTAGTTTTGGTACGACATATAAGGAGACTTTAGAATTAACTATAGAAAAAATAGAAAATGAGATAAGGGATACTTTTAAGGAGTATTATGTTAAAAGAGCATTTACTGCCCATATGATTATCAATAAATTAAAGAAAAGAGATGGAATAATTGTTCCAACTCCAGAAGAAGCATTAGAGGAACTTTATAAGGATGGTTATGAAGAGGTTATAGTTCAACCACTACATATTATTCCAGGAGAGGAATTCCAATATGTAAGATTAGTGGTTGATAAGTTTAGAACAGAAAATAAATTTAAATCTATAAAGGTTGGAAGACCAGCACTACACTTTCAAGGAGGAGAAGAAACTCCAAATGATTATGAGATATTCATTGAATCTATAAAAGAAATAATACCAGAGGATAAGACAATGTTATTTATGGGACATGGAAGTAATCACCCATCTAATGCATGTTTTGTAAGTCTTCAGAGCGTATTTAAATATGTGCATATAGATAATGTATATGTGGGAACTGTTGAAGGATATCCAACTATAGAAAAAATGATAGAAATGCTTAAAAAGGATAAGGTGAAAGAAGTTAAGTTAGCTCCATTGATGTTAGTTGCTGGAGACCATGCTACAAATGATATGGCCTCTGATGAAGAAGATTCATGGAAAACTGTTCTGAATGAGAATGGAATAGAGACAGAAGTTTATCTTCATGGACTAGGAGAAATAGAAAAGTTTAGAAAAATATATATAGACCACGTTCAAGATGTAATAGATGGTAAATATCTTCATTTGGGTGATACAAAAAAAACTATATAAGAAAATGTTCCTTACAGTTATAGGTAAAAGTATAGGATGTGATTATATGAAAAGTATAATAATTTCGTCTAATAGTAGTGGTGGGGGAAAGACTACCATAACTTTAGCACTTATGAAAGCTCTTAGAAAAAGAGGATATGTTGTACAGGGATATAAGGTAGGACCTGATTATATTGATCCTGCTTTCCATAAAACAGTTACTGGAGTTGCTTCAAGAAATTTAGATTTGTTTCTTATGGGAGAAGAAGGTGTAGTTGAAAGTTACGCTAGAGGTCAAGGTGATCTTGGCGTTATTGAAGGGGTTATGGGACTTTATGATGGTAAGGGAATAGATAGTAGCTATTCCACAGCACATGTATCGAAGGTTTTAAAGATACCAGTAATCCTTGTATTGTCCCCTAAGGCTCAGGCTACTACTCTTTGTGCAGAGATTAAAGGGCTTATGGAATATGAAGATATAGATATAAGAGGAGTAATTCTAAATAACATTGCAGAAGGTTACTATAAGTTACTAAAGCTTTGTGTAGAAAAAAATTGTAATACTAAGGTCTTTGGCTATGTACCTAAAGATGAAAGATTGAGCTTAAAGAGCAGACATTTAGGACTTGTACAAAGCAGTGAAGTAAAGGATTTAGAAGAAAAATTAGAACTATGTAGTGAACTTTTAGAGAAGTATGTAGATATAGATGAAATTTTAAAAGTATTTAAAGAATGTGAAGCACAACATTCAGAAAATAAGTTTTTACTTAAAAATAAAGGACTAAATATTGCAGTAGCTTATGATAAGGCTTTTAGCTTCTATTATAAAGAAAATTTAGAACTTTTGGAGCAATTAGGTAACATACAATATTTTAGCCCTCTAATAGATGAGAAGCTTCCAGAGAATATAGACTTTCTATATATAGGAGGTGGGTATCCTGAAGTGTTTAGAGAAGAGTTAGGTGCTAATAAGTCTATGCTTAAAAGTATTAATGAAGCTCTAAATGATGGGTTGAAATGCTATGCGGAATGTGGAGGGTTGATGTACCTTACTGAAAGCATAGAGGGAGTAGAGATGGTTGGATTTTTAAAAGGAAAATCATACATGACTAAGAGATTAAATAATTTTGGATATGCATCAATTGAAGTAAAAAAGAAAAATACAATGACTTCAGTAGGTACTAAAATAAACTGCCATGAATTCCATAAATCCTTAGTAGAACTACAGGAAGAACAAGTTTATGCTTTAGAGAAGCAGGTTTATGATGGAAGTAAAAAGCAATGGAATTGTGGATATGTTAAAAGAAATACCTTAGCAGCTTACGGTCATGTTCATTTCTTTTCAAATATAGAGTTTTTAAAAAGTTTAGTTGAATAAGCGTAAAGAAACAAATAGATATTTACTAGCTATTATCTTTAGCATAAGTAAGAAGGAGATAAACAAATGGATTATATAAAAATGCCAATGGATATAGAAAAAAAGAGTTTTAAAATTATTGGAGAAGAGATGGGTCCTCATAATTTTGATAATAGAGAACTTTCAATAATAAAAAGAGTTATTCATACTACAGCGGATTTTGAGTATAAAAATCTTGTTTATATGAGAGAAGGAGCTATTGATGCTGCCTTAGAAACTCTTAAAAAAGGTATTACTATTTATACTGACACTAATATGGCTCTTTCAGGAATTAATAAAAAGGCACTAGAGAAATTAAACTGTAAGGTAGTTTGTTATGTGGCTGAAAAAGATGTAGCTGAAATTGCTAAAGAAAAAGGAATAACTCGTTCTATGGCAGCAGTTGAGAAAGCTGTAGAAGATGGAGTAGAGTTTTTCGTATTTGGAAATGCACCAACAGCGTTATTTAAACTTAAGGAATTGATTGAGGCAGGAAAATCTAATGCGAAGTTTATAATTGGAGCACCTATAGGCTTTGTTGGAGCAGCTGAATCTAAAGAGGAAATAGAAAAGCTTGAAAATGTGCCAATGATGACAGTTAGAGGAAGAAAAGGTGGAAGTGCTGTGGCAGCGGCTATAGTAAATGCTCTTATGTACATGTTAGTGGAAAGATAAAGAAGGAATAATTATGTTAAATTTATATGTTAATAGTAATGGGAAAAAATTAAGATGTGGATATACCACAGGTTCCTGTGCAGCAGGGGCTGCGAAAGCAGCGACATTCATGCTTTATACAGGAACAGTTATAGAAGAAATTCAAATTACTACACCTAAGGGTATAACCCTAGATTTGAAAATAAATAAAGTAGTAATTGAAGAGGATTATGTTGAATGCTCCATTATAAAAGATGGTGGAGATGATATAGACGCAACTCATGGCCTTAGCATATGGGCGAGAGCTGAGAAATTAGATCATGGATATGTGCTAAAGGGTGGAAAAGGTGTAGGAGTTGTTATGGGTGATGGACTTTATATAAATAAAGGAGAGGCAGCTATAAATCCTGTACCTAGAGTTATGATTGAACAAAGCGTTGCTGAAGTGCTTCCTAAGGATAAAGGGGTATCAATAACTATTTTTGTACCTAAAGGAGAAGAAATAGCTAAAAAAACATTTAATCCTAGATTAAATATAATTGGAGGCATTTCTATTTTAGGGACTACAGGAATAGTATATCCGATGTCAGAAGATTCCATTAAGGAATCCATAAAAATAGAGATCACCCAAAAAGCGCTAAAACATAAAAAGCTTATCTTAGCTTTTGGAAACATGGGAGAAAAGGTTGCAGAACAAATGGGATATAGAGAAGAGCAAGTGGCTATTATATCTAATTTCGTAGGTCTTGCAATAGAACATTGTGTAGAGTGTAAAGTAGAAGAGATTTTAATAATTGGTCATATAGGTAAACTATGTAAGGTATCGGCAGGATGTTTTAATACTCATAGTAGAGTGTGTGACGTAAGATTAGAGGTAATAGCACTAGAGCTTGCACTATTAGGTGCACCAAAGGAAGTAATAGAAAGAATATATAGGGAGAAGACCACTGAAGGAGCCATAAAAGCTCTTGGTGATGATTATAGGGAGATATATCAAAGTATAGTTAAAAAGGTTAAAAAGAGAATGGAAGCCTATAGCTATGATGCAATTAAATGTAATGCAGTAATGTATTGGGGAGCTACAGATCCTAAAATACTAGCTACTGCAGAATAAAGTGGGTGAAATGTTTGATATATATAGTTGGCTTAGGGCCTGGTAGTAGTGATTATATACTTCCTAAGGCTTTAAAAACCTTAGAAAATGCTGATTTAGTAATGGGCTTTTCTAGAGCTTTAGAAAGTATTGATTTCATAGACAATAATAAAATAGCTATTAAAACTTTAAGTGATATATTAGATAACGTAGAGAAAAATAAAGATAAAGACATTGCTGTAATAGCTTCAGGAGACCCATGCTTTTATGGAGTGACTGAATATATAAAGAGAAATTTAAATAAAGATAAAGTAGAGATAATTCCAGGAATCAGCTCTTTTCAATATCTTATGTGTAAACTAGGTAAAAGCTGGCAAGGAGCTTTTTTAGGAAGTGTTCATGGAAGAGAAGCAGATTTTTTAAGTATAGTTAGTAAAAACAAAACGTGTGTTTTTTTAACGGATAAGACTAATTCTCCAAAGATTTTAGCTGAGAAGCTTTTAGGAGGAAATATAAACTGTAAAGTTTATGTAGGAGAAAATCTATCCTATGAAGATGAAAAAATAACTATAGGAAATCCTTTGGAAATATCTAAGGGAGAATTTACATCTTTAAGTGTTTTTATAGTGGAGGAAGCTTAGATGAAGTTTATAAAAGATGAAGAATTTATTAGAGGAAATTGTCCTATGACTAAAGAGGATATAAGAATTCTTAGTATAGCTAAATTAAATTTAGAAGAAGATTCAAACCTATTAGATATTGGTGCAGGTACAGGTACAATTGGTATACAAGGATGCAAGATATGTACCAAAGGTAAAGTTGTTGCTATAGAGAGAGATAAAGAAGCCTTAGAAATAGCGCATAAGAATAAGGAAAAATTTGGGTGCCACAACTTGGAAATAGTTGAAGGAGATGCTATGGAGGTACTAGATAATATAGAAGGAAAGTTTCATAGTATATTTATAGGTGGAAGTGGTGGAAACCTGGAAGGAATAATTAAGAATTATAGTTTAAAGTTACATGAGGGTGGAAAAATGGTGTTAAACTTCATAACCCTAGATAATGTATATAAAGCTATGAACACTTTGAAAGAATTAGAGTTTAAGATTAGCTGTACTCAAGTAGGAGTTAGCAAAACTAGAGGGCAGAGCTATATGTTGTTCGGATATAATCCAATATTTATAGTTGAAGCAGAGAAGTAAAAGTTAAGGAGTGAAATATATGGCAAAGTTATATGGAGTAGGTGTAGGTCCAGGAGATAAGGAGCTTTTAACAATAAAGGCTATTAAAACCATAGAAAAATGTGATGTAATAGTTTCACCAAGTGCAATGAAGGGCGGTACTAGTATAGCGCTAGGTATTGCTGAGGATTATATATCTGAAAAACAAGAAATTATGATAAAACAGTTCCCTATGGGAGGAGAAGACCAAGAGGAAAAAATATATGAGGCTTTTAAGGCTATTGAAGAGAAGCTAAAAGAAGGTAAAAATATAGCGTTTTTAACCCTTGGAGATCCATTTGTATATAGTACTTATATATATTTACTGAAGTATATAGAGGAACATGGTTTTGAGGTTGAGACGGTACCAGGAATAACATCCTTCTGTGCTTCAGCAAGCCTTGCACAAACTCCATTGGTCATTGGAGATGAACCATTATTAATTTTACCAGCAAGTAGAGTTCAAGATATTAAAGATGAAAAATATGTGGTAATAATGAAGGTTTATAAAAAAGAAGAAGAAGTACTTAATGTATTAGATAAAAAGGGTTTTAACTATGTATATATAAAAAGAGCTGGAAGAGAAGGGCAAGAGATATTAAAAAATAGAGAAGAGATACTTAACAACAATGAATACATGTCACTAATTATAGCTAATAGAGCTTAACATTAGTATTCAATATGGCATGTTAAATAAATAGGAGGATATCATAATGGTTTATTTTATAGGAGCAGGTCCAGGAAATGTTGATTTAATAACAATAAAAGGTAGAGATACATTGCAAAAGGCAGATGTGGTAATATATGCAGGCTCACTTGTAAGTAAAGAGCATTTAGATTTTTGTAAAGAAGACTGTGAAATACATAATTCAGCATCCATGAGTTTAGAGCAAGTTTTAGAGGTTATGGATAAGGCTGAAAAAGAAGGTAAAATGGTAGTAAGACTTCATACTGGAGATCCTGCTATTTATGGAGCCATAAAGGAGCAAATGGATGAGCTTGATAAAATGAACATAAATTATGAAGTAATTCCAGGAGTAAGTTCTTTCAGTGCAGCTGCAGCAGCTATTAAAAAGGAATTCACTCTTCCATCAGTAACTCAAACAGTAATATTAACAAGAGTTGAAGGAAGAACTCCAGTTCCAGAAACAGAAGATTTAGAAAGATTAGCATCCATAGGTGCATCTATGGCTATATTCCTGTCTATAAGTATGATTGATAAGGTAGTAGCTAAATTAAGAAAAGGGTATGGAAGAAATGTGAATATAGCTGTAGTAGAAAGAGCTACATGGGAAGATCAAAGAATTATTATCGGGACTCTTGATGATATAGCTGAAAAGGTTAAAGAAGCAAATATAGTAAAATGTGCGCAAATATTAGTAGGAGACTTTATAGATTGCGATTATGAGAAGAGTCTTTTATATGATAAAACTTTTACTCATATGTTTAGAGAAGGAACAACTAAGTAGAGAAGTGTTCACTGCGTTCACAGTGAATTACTCACTACGTTCGCAGAGAAGTGTTCACTGTGTTCACAGGGAAATATTCACTTTGTGAACAGGGAAGGTAAGCTCTGGGTTGATGAAATTAGAATTTTTAAGTTGTGAGTTTTAAGGAGGGGAGTGAAGGTATGAGGTTAGCGGTGGTCTCTGTAACTAGAAATGGCAATGCTATAGCTGAGAAGTTAAAGGGACATTTTGAACTAGAACTTTATTCAAGTTATAAGAATAAGGAGTTTAAGCTTAGGGACGTAACTAAGAACTTAATGGAAAATATGGATGGAATAATATTTATAGCCTCTACAGGAATAGCTGTTAGAGCTATAGCCCCCTTTCTTAAAGGAAAGGATAAGGATCCTGCTATAGTGGTAATAGATAGTGAAGGTAAATTTTCTATAAGTCTTGCAGGAGGACATCTAGGAGGGGCTAATGATCTTGCTATCAAAATTTCTAACATATTAAAGTGTACTCCTGTTATAACAACAGCTACGGATAGTTTAGGGATAGTGGCTCCAGATATATTAGCTAAGGACAATAATCTGATTATAGAGGACTTGAAAAAAGCCAAGGATATTGCTGCTAGATTAGTAGATGGAGAAGTAGTTGGTTTTATAGATGAAGAAGAAAAGATAACATTACCAAAGGGATATAAAAGTGGAAGTGAAAATATCACAGGTATTGTCATAGTTACGAATAAGTTAAATACTGAATATCCACATAAGAGAGAGAGTACTTCAGAGCTAAGACTTATAAGAAAAAATATAATTTTAGGCATGGGATGTAGAAAAAATGTGGATAGTTTGAAGGTTAGAAATTTTGTTGTGGATACTTTAAGGAAATATAATATAGATTTAAGAGCAGTAAAAAAGATATCCACTGTGGAGATAAAAAAAGATGAACAGGCACTTATAGCTTTAAGTGAATTTTTAGATTGTCCTATAGATATACATTCTATAGAGGAAATAAAAACTGTAGAGCATAAATATAAAGGGAGCGATTTTGTTCAAAAAACTATAGGGGCTAGGGCTGTGTGTGAGCCATGTGTAGAGCTTAGTGGCGGAGAATTAATTACAGAGAAGCTAAGCTTTGAAGGTATAACCCTTTGTATAGGTAAAATAACAATTTAGAATTCTACATTAATACTAAGTTCTAAGGAGGAATAAAGATGGGAAAATTATATGTAATAGGAATAGGGCCAGGTGGACTTGAGCATATGACATTAAAGGCTGCAAAGGCTATAGAAGAATGTGATATCATAGTTGGATATACAAAATATATTGAAATGATAAAGCCATTATTAGATGGAAAGAGAATATATTCTACAGGAATGAAGGGTGAAGAAGCTAGATGTGAAGAGGCATTAAACCTTACAAAAGAAGGCACTGTAGCTGTAGTTTCCACAGGAGATGCGGGAATATATGGTATGGCAGGTTTAATACTAGAGATGAAGAAAGATGAGGAAATTGAAGTAATTCCAGGAGTTACAGCATCATCTTCAGCAGGATCTGTAGTAGGAGCTCCATTAATGCATGATAACTGTAATATAAGCTTAAGTGATTTAATGACTCCATATGAGGATATTAAAAAGAGAGTAAAGCTTGCAGCAGAAGGAGATTTTGTGATATCGCTTTATAATCCTAAGAGTAAGGGAAGACCTCATTATTTAAGTGAAGCTATAGATATAATTAAAGAATACAGAAATGGAAGCACTCCAGTAGCTATAGTAAAGAATGCTCTTAGAGATGGACAGGAATCACATGTATTAACAATAGATACCTTTGATGATTCACTGGTAGATATGTTTACGTTAGTTATTGTAGGAAATAGCAAGAGTTATATAAAAGAAGGATTATTTGTAACTCCAAGAGGATATAAGGTAGGAGAGAAGTAAAATGATAGCCTTAATTTTAGGTACTTCAGAAGGTAAGGTAATATTATCAAAGCTAAATGAGAAGACTTCAGACATATTAGTATCAACAGCTACTACATATGGAGGAGAATTACTTAAGGATTATAAATACAAGGTTTTAAATGACAAAGCTCTAACTTATGAGGAGTTAAAAAACTTATTAGTAGTAAATGGAGTCAGGGTTCTTGTAGATGCATCTCATCCTTATGCACTAGAAATAAGTAAAACCTCAATGAAAATAGCTAAAGAGCTTAATATAGAATATTTAAGATATGAAAGAGAAAGCACTCTAAAGGAATTTCCTGATAATCCATTAATTATAGAAATAGAGGATTATACAGGTTTAACAGAAGCATTAAAAGATGTAAATGGTAATATATTAAATACCACAGGAAGTAGAAATTTAGATAAAATACTAGGCTTAAACTTACCTAATAGAATCATTCATAGAGTGTTACCGTCCTTAAAAGTTATGAAAGAATGCTTTAATCTAGGAATCAAGGTAGAGGACTTAGTATTCATAAAAGGCCCTATAAGCTATGATTTTAACTGTGCTTTTATAAATGAGTATGGTGCAGAGGTTCTACTTACCAAGGATAGTGGACCGCAGGGTGGAACCTATGAAAAATTAAAAGCTGCCATAGATATGGGAGTTAAGGTTATAGTAATAGGCAGAAAGACTATGGAATATGGGAAAGTCTTTAATAAAGAAGTAGATTTAGTTAATTATATATGTGAACATTATAAATAAGTTACTTCGTAACTTATTTAGGGAATTGCACCAAAGGTGCAGAGAATTGTGCCATAGGCACAGAGAAGTGTCCACTTCGTTCACAGAGAATTGCTCACGTTGTTCGCAGAGAGTTACCCACTACGTTCGGGAAGAGGCTTTTGCTTAGGCAAAAGCTTTCTCGCTGACGAAGTCAATTCTCTGCGCTAAAAGCGTAATTCACTGGCGGAGCCAATTCACTATGCCTCTGGCATACTTCTCTGTGACCATAGGTCGCAATTCACTCAATAAAATGCTTCACATTTTATTTAATGGTTGACATAAGCTCATATTATAATTAGAATATAAATAATATTGTTTTGTGAGTGTATCTAGGTTTTAAACTGAGCGGTACAGGGATATAATAAGATCCTACACGTAGAAATTTTAAACCTACGGAGTCACTAATTTCCTCGGAAATAGTGTCTTTGTAGGTTTTTTTGTCGTTTGATTATATATTTTAGCACCTATGAATATAAATATAAGAAGAATTTAGAAATTGGGGGAGAAGTAATGCCAAAAGTGGATTTTAGTTTTATCAAGGAAGCTTTTAATGAAAAAGTAACCTCGGAAGAATATAGAGATGCAGTAAATGAAATTGGGTTATGGAAATCAGAGGAGATAATCTTTAATAGATATATTGAAAAGAAAAATAAAATATTGGATATAGGATGTGGAGCTGGAAGAACTACATTTTCACTTTACGAACTTGGATATAAGAACATTCAAGGAATAGACTTAAGTGAAGTTATGATTGAAAATGCTAAAAAGCTTAATGAAATTAAAGGATATGAAATAGATTTTACTATAGGTAATGCAATAAGACTACCTTATGAAAAGGGATGTTTTGATGCAGTAATATTTTCATTTAATGGTTTTATGCAAATACCAGGGGAAAGTAATAGAATTAGGGCGCTAAAAGAAATACACAGGGTATTAAAAAATGGAGGAGTATTTATTTTTACCACTCATAATAGGGGAAACAGTAATTATTTAGAATACTGGAAGGAAGAAGAAAAAAGATGGAGAAAAAATAATAATGATCCTAAACTATTAGAATTTGGGGATAGGATTATACCAAATAAAGAAAGAGAAAGTTTCATACACATTCCAACTTTAGAGGAGGTAATGAGATTATTACGAAGAGGTGAATTTAACATTATAGAATGTACAAGTAGAAGTGTGCTGTGTGAAGAAAGTGAAAAGGTAAAAGAATTTTCAACAGAGTGTATATTTTGGGTAGTAGAGAAACTATAGGGAGGATTTACAATGGGGAAACTTTATGGAGAGAGAATAGTATTAAGGGAATATAGAAGAGAAGATTTAGAGGACATAAGAAAATGGGTAAATGACCCAGATGTGGTAGATTTCTTATCTGATATTTTTATATATCCTAACACCATCAATGAAACAGAAGAATATCTAAACTCTGTATTAAGCAAAACAGGAATAGAAAGAGGAAACTTTATAATAGCCCATAAGGATTCAGAAAAATATATAGGGCAAATAGATTTGCTTAAGGTAGATTGGAGAAGTAGATTTGCAGAAATTGGAATAGTAATAGGCATAAAAGAGAATTGGAGTAAAGGTTATGGCTATGAAGCAATAAAGTTGCTACAAAGCTTTGTATTTAACACCTTAAATCTTAATAAATTGCAGCTTCATGTTCATGATTATAATGAAAGAGCAAGGGCTTGTTATAGAAAATGCGGCTTTGTGGAAGAAGGGATAATGAGGCAACATTTTTATAAAAATGGAAAATATACAGACTATATAATTATGTCCATATTAAAGAAGGAATACGATGAAATGTAATCTTTATAGTAGTTTTAGTTTATAAAATATGAAATAAATTCTATTTTTTATTGAGTAAAGAAATATAGTGGAAGATGGTTTTACGCCAGTAATAACCGGAGAAATCAAGTGAGATACAGGGTTCTCCTTATATTTAATATTATCAAGAGAGTTTAATAGATTAAAAAAGCTATTAGGCATAAAATCACCTTCTACAGATACAATGAGAATAAAATTCAATTGACATGAATTATCAATTATTTATATTTTACAATAACGAATAAATAATGTCAAGAATAAATGATAATACTTATCATTTATTCTTGACATAAAAAATAGATATTATTTAATCCTAGTTAAACTCATGAATTGTTAATAGACTTATATTCTTAGTGACCTCTTAATTTTATTATAAATGAAATATTAATGTTTAATTAAATCAATTGCACCTAAAACAATATGAGCAGCACCAAATCCTAAAAGGGCAGTTTCAGCCATTGGAACCATATCTTTCTTTTTCATTTTATGTCTTCTCATATCTTGAGCTCTAAATGCCATTGAAGCACCTGTAACCACTGTACCAAGAACTATAGGAACTAAACCTTCTTTAACTCTCATAATAACACCTCACTATATTTTTTTAAATTAAATCATATTTATAGTTTGCTCAATGAATTTTATTAATTACTATGATATTATTGAGTTTTAAGGATAAATAGTTCTTTAAAGCAAGTAATTACATATGACAAATTTCTTTTATTGCATTAACAGTATAATTTATTTCAGCTTCAGTATTAAACTCTCCAAAACTAAATCTAATTGTTCCATTAGGAAAAGTCTCTAATGTCTTATGAGCTGATGGTGCGCAATGTAGTCCGCAGCGAGTAGAGATTCCATAATTTTTTGAAAGTATGTAAGCAATTTCTCCATTATCTTTTTCTAAAAAATTTATAGAAACAACAGGAGTTCTATTATCTGTTAAAGTTTTGCCTAAAATATTTATATTTTTTAAAGGTAATACACCGTCTATAAATAATCCAGTTAAATATAGTTCTTTTTTTCTAATATTTTCTAATCCTTTATGTTTTAAATATTTTAAAGAGGCATTTAGTCCATAAATACCAGGTATGTTTAAGGTTCCACTTTCAAATTTATCAGGCATATAGTTTGGTTGAACTTCATATTCCGATAAACTTCCAGTTCCTCCTTCTATAAGAGGAGATATTTTAGATACTAACTTATCTTTTATTATTAGTCCACCTATACCTTGAGGTCCCAGTAAAGACTTGTGACCAGTAAAGCAAAGAGCATCTATATTCATATCTTCCATATCTATATCTAAAAATCCAGCTGTCTGAGCTGTATCAGCTATAAAATATAAATTATTTTTTTTACAAAAAGCACCTATTTCTTTATAAGGAAGGACAGTTCCACATACATTTGAACTATGAGTCATAATTATGGCAACAGTATTGGGTGTAATATGATTTGTAAGATCTAATACATCTAATTCTCCATATTTATTACATTGAGATACAGAATAAGAGATACCTTTAGAGCTCAGTGAATTAAGTGGCCTCATTATTGCATTATGCTCCATGGATGAAACTATTACATGGTCCCCATTTTTTAATAAACCTTTAAGCACTATATTTAAACTTTCAGTTATATTTTTTGTGAAAACCACATTAGTGGGTTCATGGTAGTTAAATAATTCACATAATAGTTCACGAGTTTCAAAGACAGTATTCTCTGCATTGAAGGAATTTTCATAAACTCCTCTATTTATATTTCCACCTATAGAGGAGATGTATGCAGAAATGCTATCAACTACTTCAATAGGTTTTGGAAAGGAAGTGGCCCCATTATCTAAATATATTTCAGGCATAATAATCTCCTTATTATTTATTATTAACTAAACTAATAGTTAAATTATTATCTATTGGAAATAAGAATTTAATTAATTTTATAACAAATGTTAGAATTAACATGATAAGTAAATATTACCAGATATTAAAGGGGGAGTAAAGCTTATGAAAGAGAAAAGAAACATAATAGTTGCAGGGGGAATTATAGGAATATTATCTGTTGTACTAGTGTATTTTGGAAATCCTAAAAATATGGGAGCCTGTATTGCATGCTTTATAAGAGATACTGCTGGTTCATTAGGACTTCATAGAGCAGAAATTGTGCAATATATTAGGCCAGAAATTATAGGTATGATATTAGGTGCGTTTATAATTTCATTAGCAACTAAAGAATTTAAAGTAAAGGGTGGTTCATCACCATTTCTAAGATTTATTATAGCCTTTTTTGTTATGATAGGTGCATTAATGTTTTTAGGCTGTCCATTAAGAATGGTTCTAAGATTAGCAGGTGGAGATTTAAATGCTACTATTGGACTTTTAGGTTTTGTAGGGGGCATATTTGTTGGAATTCAATTTTTAAACAAAGGATTTACTTTAAAAAGGAACTATACTCAAACTACTATAGAAGGTTACGCTATGCCCGTGATAGCTATATTACTTTTAGTCTTGACAATAGCAACACCAGCGTTCATATTTATTAGTAAAAAGGGACCAGGAGCTAGCCATGCTCCTATATGGATGGCATTGGCTGCTGGAGTTATTATCGGTATTGTTGCTCAGAAAACAAGATTATGTATGGTTGGTGGAATAAGAGATCTAATTATGTTTAAGGATAGTTATTTAATGTTAGGATTTCTATCAATCTTTGTATTCGCACTTATAGGAAATGTATTATTAGGATCAGAATTTTTTAAATTAGGATTCGCAGAACAGCCAGTGGCTCATTCAGATGGATTATGGAATTTTCTAGGTATGGTTTTAGCTGGTTGGGGATCAGTACTCTTAGGAGGATGCCCACTAAGACAATTAATTTTATCAGGGGAAGGAAATGCAGATTCATCTATTTCAGTGATGGGAATGGTATTAGGTGCAGCCTTTGCTCATAATTTTCAATTAGCATCAAGTGCAAAGGGGCCAACACCAAATGGACAAATAGCAGTAATTATAGGCTTTGGAGTATTACTTTTAATATCTTATTTCAATATAGATAAATCCTTTAGTATTGGAAAGAAAAAAATTATCAAGGAAGAAGGTATGTCAGTTGAATAGAATAGATGCAAGAGGAGTAAGTTGTCCGCAACCAGTGTTAATGGCTAAGAAAGCGTTGACAGAGAATAGAGATGGTTTTGAAATTCTAGTTGATAATAATGTAGCTAAAGAAAATGTATGTAGATTTATTAAAAATTCTGGATTAAAAGCTAGCACAAAAGAGTTAGATGAGGATTTTTTAATAAGGGCTGATAAATAGTATGGATTATATTGCAGTTTTTTTTACTCACTCTGGTGCTATTAAATATCATAGACATTTAAAGTCTACAGGAATAGAAAATGAAACATTACCAATTCCTAGGAAGTTGAGCTCAAATTGTGGAATTGGAGTTAAATTCTATACTAGTAATAACATAAATGAAATGATTACGGCAGACGTAGAAAAAATATATGAAATAAAAAACGGGATATATGATGTAGTATATGAAGAATAGTAGTAGTTAAATAAATATATAATTTTTAGGTTGGCTGTTTCATAAGTTAGATATTGATAATTTATGGAACAGCTTTAATTTTATTCTTAGCTCTGTTTTAATATAGAGTAGCTTTTTATCAACATTATATTAAAATAGAGTATTGAATAACTATATATTATACCCAAGTATAGTATGATATTTATTTAAAAAATAGTATAATAGAGCTATGATAAAATCATTCGGAGGAGAATTATGAAAAACTACGATATAATTATTGTGGGAGCAGGAATAAGTGGTCTTATGGCCGCTATAGAAGCAAAAAGTAATGGTGTTGAAAGTATTCTGATAGTAGATAGAGATATAGAAGCTGGAGGAACTCTAAATAAATGTGTTCATAGTGGATTTCATTATAAAAGTATTAAGGAGAATCTCACAACATCAGAGCTTATAGAGCGGTTAACAGAGGATGCGTTAAATTTAGGGATTCATATTAAATGTAATACTACAGTGATAGATATTCATAGGGATAAATCTGTAACTATGGTTAATGGGGATGAAGGTGTAAGAAACCTTAAAGCTAAGGTAATAATATTAGCTATGGGATGCAGAGAGAGACCATTAGGCTATAAAAATATATTAGGCCATAGAATTGCAGGCATAGTAACAGCATCCTCAACATTAAATTATATAAATAGAAGAGGAGTATTGCCAGGGAAGAATTGCATAATTTTAGGATCAGGGGATACAGCTGCGTTAGTCGCTAGGACGTTAGTGTTAGAAGGGGCAAAGGTTAAGGCAATAATAGAGAGTAGCGATAATATTAGAGCAATTAATCAATCATCTAGGGGGCACATTGAAGATTTTAATATACCAGTATTGCTCAAACATAGAGTTATTAAAATTTATGGTGATGCTAGAGTTGAAGGCGTAGATATAATAAAAATAGATAAAAATAAAGATTTCATAAAAGAAAGCAAACAACATATAAAATGCGATACCTTAGTATTGTCAGTCCATTTACAGCCTGATAGCATATTAGCTCAGAAAATAGGTATAAATTTAAATAGGGATAATAGAGGAATTATAGTTTCAGAAAATATGGAGACATCGGAAGATGGCATATTTGCTTGTGGAACAGTGCTTAGAGGGTATAATATATCTGATAGGGTTATAAAGGAAGGACAATTAGCTGGTAAAAAAGCTAGCGAATATATAAAAAATATTACTTAGAAGGATAAGATATGAAGGAAATTAAAGAGAAAATAATTAATTTTTGTAATGGCCTAGGGATTGATACAATAGGATTTATTGAATGTAGAGAATTTAAGGAAATAAAAGATTTTTTTCACATAAGAAAAGAAAAGAATTTTTTTAATGAATTTGAAGAACAGGATATAGAAAAGAAAATAAATCCCATGTTATTAATGAAGGATGGAAAGACCATAATGTCTATAGCATTTCCTTATAATTATGAAACTTCTCCAGAAGGAAAAAGCAAATTCTTTTCTAAATATACATTAGGGTTAGATTATCATAATGTGATAAAAAAATATCTAGAGGAGATTTGCCATTATATAGAAGAGTTAGGAGGAGAAGCTATTGGTTTTGTAGATAATAATCCACTTCCAGAAAGATATATAGCATACTTAAGTGGCATAGGATTTATAGGAAAAAACAACACATTGATAACAGAAAAATATGGATCCTTTGTATTTTTAGGAGAAATAATAATGAATTTAGAGGTACCTTGGGATGTTCCTTTGAATAAAAGCTGTTATGGGTGTGATTTATGTATAAAACATTGTCCTAATCATGCGATAATAGAAAAAGATTTTTTAAATTCAAATTCATGCATATCATATATAACTCAAAAAAAAGAAATAGATGCTAGTGATATAGATACAATTGATGGAAATGTTTTTGGTTGTGATGTATGCCAAGATGTGTGCCCGCATAATAAACATACTGAAATATCTAATATAAAGGAATTTCATCCTAAAGAATACATGAGCAATGCCAATCTATTAGAGTTAATAAATTTAGATAATAAAACCTTTAAGGAGAAATATCATAATCATTCCTGTGGTTGGAGAGGAAAGAATATTATTATAAGAAATGCCTTAATAAATTATAAAAAAATATATAGTGAGGATGTAGATAATATAGAAGGCAATATAAAATCACCCTATGTAAGAGAGTACTATAATAAGTTATTTAAGAAATATTAAATACCAATACATAATAGTTAGTAGATAATTAAAGTAATTTTAATATGATTATTGAGTATTGAGTATTGAAGAAAGAGGAGATTTAAATGAAAAAGGAAACTCTTTTGAAGATGTTAAATATATTACCAGATAGTTTTTCAGATAAATTAGTTCGTAAATATGTGCAAAGCAATATAAAAAAGTATGCTAATTTAAAAATTGAAGGCTATGATAAAGTTAAAGAAGTGCAAGGACCAATAATATTTATTGCAAATCATTTGAGTAATGCGGATGGATTAATCTTAAATGAGATATTAAAAGACAGAAATCCTATCTTTGTAGCAGGGGTAAAACTTTCTGATAATAACTTTACTAAAAATGGAATTAGATATGTAAAAACTATACCAATTAAACCTAATTCAGCTGATAAAGATGCTATAAATAAGATAGTTCAAACCTTAAAAACGGGAGGAAATATTATGATGTTTCCAGAAGGTACTAGGAGTAGAACTAGGAAGATGATAGAAGGAAAAAAAGGATTATTGTTAATTGCTAAGTTATCTAAGGCTAAAATTGTACCCATTGGAATAACAGGTACAGAGGACTTTTTACCTATTAATGATACGGATATGGGAGAAGAAGACTTTAGTTCAGCTAATGTTATAGTAAGATTTGGAGAAGCTACATATCTTCCGGAAAAAATTAAGGAAGAGGATAAAAATCAGTATAATGAAAGAGCTATGACAGAAATAATGAAAAAAATATCAAATCTGTTGCCAGAAGAATACAGAGGAATATATAATTGAATTAAAATAGACTGTGAAAACAGCCTATTTTTTTTATGCTTAATTTACTATGATGAATTTCAACAGTGTAAATTGTTAAATTTTATTAAATTATTTATGAAAAATTCTAAATAAACGAAAAATTTAAAAAAATAAAGAGAATACAATAAATTTTAAGAAATTTGCCGTTTTATCTAATAATGCTGGGTTTGATTTCAGTTATGATTATCATTATTATTAAGATGTTATATTAGTAAATTTTAATATAATATTAATATATTAAAATTTTATTAATATATTAATGTTTTATGATAATGATTTTGTAAATTTAGAAAGGTGAGTGAAGCAATATGTCAGTATTAGGAAATTTAAAACCAAGTAAGGTTTTTAGCTTTTTTGAAGACATGACTAAAATACCTCATGGATCAGGCAATGAAAAAGCTATAAGTGACTTTTTAGTTAACTTTGCCAAAGAGAGAAATTTAGAGGTAATACAAGATAGCGAATTAAATGTAATTATAAAGAAGCCAGCTACACCTGGATATGAAAAAGCAACAACAGTTATAATTCAAGGTCATATGGATATGGTTTGTGAAAAAAATAAAGGAACAGAGCATGACTTTGAAAAAGATCCATTAGAGCTTAGAATTGTGGAAGATTATATATATGCAAATGGAACAACGCTAGGTGCAGATAATGGAATTGCCGTAGCTTATGGATTAGCATTATTGGATTCTAAAGATATACCACATCCAGCATTAGAATTACTTGTTACTACTGGCGAAGAAACAGGTATGTATGGTGCTATTGCTGTAGATCCTAAACATTTAGATGGAAAAATACTACTAAACATTGACTCTGAGGAAGAGGGAATATTTTTAGTGAGTTGTGCAGGTGGAGTTACTAACTATGTACACATCAATAATCAATGGGAAACTACTAACAGTTCTGCATTAAAGCTTGAAATAAAGGGCTTAAAAGGCGGACACTCTGGAATGGAAATAGTTAAGCAAAGAGGAAATGCTAATAAGCTTATGGGAAGGTTATTAAATTCAATAAGCAAAGAAGTTAACTTTAATATTGCTCATATTAGTGGTGGAGCAAAGAACAATGCCATTCCACGTGAAGCTGAAGTCGTAATAACAGTAAATGCATCAAGCATTGAAAACGTTAAAACTATAGCTAATAAATCTATAGATATATTTAAGAATGAATTAAGAATTCAAGATCCAGATATAAAATTAGAAATTTCAGAAACTAAAGTTGAAAAGCACTTAAATTGCGAAGTGACAGCTAGTATAGTGAATTTCTTGAATTTAATGCCTAATGGAGTTCAAACTATGAGTAAAGACATAGAAGGATTAGTAGAGAGCAGTTTAAATTTAGGGGTTATAGTATTTAGTGAAGAGAAAGTTACATTTGTATCAGCAATAAGAAGTTCTGTTAAGTCATTGAAAAATGAGATAGTTGATAGAGTAGGAGCATTATCAAAATTAGTTGGTGCTGAAATGGTAAACGATTCAGATTATCCAGAATGGCAATATGAACCAGACTCAAAAATAAGAGATTTATGTGTAGAGACATATAGGGAAATTACTGGACAGGAGCCGAAAATAGATGCTATACATGCTGGCCTTGAATGTGGACTTCTTAAGGAAAAGATGGCTGATGTTGACATGATAAGTTTTGGACCAAATCTATATGACGTTCATACCCCACAAGAACATATGAGTATAACTTCAGTACAAAATATGTGGGCATTTATACAAGGATTATTAAAAAACATAAAATAGAATAAATGGTCAAATGAATTTATTAATTTGAATTTTATTAGTAAATTCATTTGAACTTTATTAATAAATCTTTGTAGATTTAAATATATAGCTTTTCTTAGGACAAGCTATATGACCTAATTACTAAAAGAAAATTGGAAAAGAGGGGGAATTATTTTATGAGCCAAGAAAAGAAAAAATTATCCCACACAGCTTATGGTGAGTGTAAGGGAGAGGATTATGTTCCGTTTGTACCAACCTCAGTGGCTATGCCAGAAACAACAGGATACTCAATTATCTTAGGTATTATATTAGCATGTCTTTTTGCAGCAGCTAATACATACCTTGGCTTAAAAGTTGGTATGACAATATCAGCGGGTATACCAGGTGCTATAATAGCTACTGGAGTACTTAAAGGAATGTTCAGAAGAAACAATATTCTAGAGGCTAATATGGTAGCATCGCTAGCTGCTATGGGAGAATCTCTTGCTGGTGGTGTTATATTTATTTTACCAGCATTAATTTTATGGGGATTAAAGTTAAGTATTTTCACAGTTGTTATTGTTACAATCATTGGAGGACTTATGGGTGTATTCTTTATCACACCACTTAGAAGATACTTAATTGTTGAAGAACATGGAAATTTAGTATATCCAGAAGGAATGGCTGCAGCTGAGGTTCTTGTAACAGGTAGTGAAGGTGGAGAAGGCTTTAAAACAGTTATGACTGGACTTGGTGTAGGAGCTGGATATAAACTTTTCTCAGGTGGATTTGCACTTTGGGGAGAGCAGGCAACTTATGTAATTAAGAGCTATCAAGGAACAATGATGGGATTTGATACATTGGCGTCACTGCTTGGTGTTGGATTTATTGTTGGTACTAGAGCATCACTTCTCATGTTTGGTGGTTCTGTTATAGCTTGGTTTGCACTTATACCTTTAATTAAATTCTTAGGTACTGGGTTAACCGCTCCTTTATTTCCAGCAACTAAGATTATAGCTGAGATGAGTGCTAATGAAATATGGGCTAATTATATTAAATACATAGGGGCTGGAGCTGTTGCAATGGGAGGATTTATCTCTCTTGCTAAATCTATTCCAACTATAATAACAAGCTTTAAACAAGCTATGAGTGGAATAGGTGCTGGTGGAAATGAAAAAGTTAGTAGAATTGACTTAGAAGCGCCTCTAACTTGGGTTATTTTAGCAGCAGCCTTTGGATTTGCATTAACTTGGTTATTACCAACGATAAATGGAGGATTCTTAGGTGGACTTATGGCAGTTATATTCAGCTTCTTCTTTGCTGTTGTTTCAGCTAGAATGGTTGGTATAATTGGAGCATCTAATAACCCAGTTTCAGGTATGACTATAGCTACAATGCTATTTGTAACCACTGTAATTAAATTAACTGGTGGAGTTACTCAAGATTATATGACTAAATGTATATTAATAGGTGGAGTTGTTTGTGTTGCCATAGCAGTAGCGGGTGGAGCTGCACAAAGTTTAAAAACTACATTTGTTATTGGGGGTACTCCTAAAAAAGTTCAATTAGGAATGTTTATTGCTGTTGCAATAGCTGGTGTGTTTGCTGCTCTTGTAATTAATATGTTGCATAAGGCTTATGGAATAGGTTCTGCAGATGTAGCTGCACCACAAGCTACACTTATGAAGATGATAGTTGAAGGAATAATGACAGCTCAACTTCCTTGGACACTTATACTAGTTGGAGCATCTATAGCACTATTCTGTGAATTGGCTGGCATATCAATATTACCAGTTGCTCTTGGAATATATCTTCCGATAACTTTAAATGCTGCTATCTTAGTTGGTGGCGTTATAAGAGAAATTGTTGAAAGAAAATTTGCTAAAGATAAGGATAGAAGAGGAGAAGTTGTTGAAAGGGGAACTCTTCTTGCTTCAGGATTAGTTGCAGGAGATGCTTTAATGGGAATAGTTGTAGCAGGATTTGCGGCTTTAGAAGTGAACATAGCATTTGGTAAAAATTTATTACCTGGCTTGACTCAAAGCAATTTATTTGCTTGTATAATGTTCTTATTGCTAGGTTTATGGATTTATAAGTTCTCTTGCAAGAAAGATAAAAGTACTAATTAGATAAAAATATTAGACCCTATCATGGTCTATAAAGATTCGCTTTGCTCACAGATAAATTTTATTTGTGGGCAAGCGAATTACTGTATTATTAGAATGTTTTTTCTAAATATACACCATTCAATTATATAGGTTGTAATTAAATTTCTATATTATAAATTAATTGATATGAAGCTCAATTTCAACAATTTATTAAATATATTTATAATATGAATTATCTTTATTACAACTTATATATAAATTTATACTAGAATATCTTATAATTGGTAGTTAGTTATGAATTATTAGGAGGAATTTTACATGAAAAATAAGAAACTTAAACAAGAAGAAATAGAAAATCAAGAGCATGATACAAAACATAATTTTGCTATGTTTGTGCCAGAGATTAAACATAACGACTGGGAAGAAAAAGATGGAAAAGTTGTTTTATGTCTAAAAGTTAATGATCCAGTAAAGAAATTTTTAGCTTGGATGGTTAAAAAAACTCCTGAAACTAATTTAGAGCTAGATGATAGATGTTCTACGGTATGGAAATATATAGATGGTGAAAGAACAGTATATGAGATTGCAAAGCTTATGGCAGAAGTGTATAAAGAAGATGTTGATGGGGAATTATACAGATTAGTGACATATTTAAAATATTTGTCTAAAAGAGGATGGATTAAGTTTAAAGAGTATGAAGCGTAATCTTTACATATATATAAAGCAAACTCAGTGGACAAGATGGTTATTACTGGATTTGATTTATATAACAAACAAAATGTGACATAATGTTACAAGTAATTTAAACTTCTTATAAAAAAGGATTTTAAATGATAAATGAAGAATATAATAAGGTAAAAGCTTAAATATTTTATATGGGGGTGCGATAAATGGGAAGTAAATCTTTACAAAAATTTCTCACAGAAAATTTAGAAGAATTAAAAAGCAAAGGTCTTTACAATGAAATCAATGTAATCAATGGAGCTAATGGTCCAGTTGTTAATATTGGAGGTAAAGATCTAATAAACCTGTCCTCTAATAATTATCTAGGATTAGCTACGCATGAAAGAATGAAGCAGGCTACAATAAAGGCTACTGAAAAATATGGTGCAGGAGCAGGTGCTGTTAGGACTATTAATGGTACATTAGATATTCATATTGAACTTGAAAAAAAATTAGCTGAATTTAAACACACAGAAGCAGCTATAGCTTTCCAGTCAGGATTCAATTGTAACATGGCTGCAATTTCAGCTGTTATGGGCAAAAAGGATGCTATACTTTCCGATGCTTTAAATCATGCTTCAATTATAGATGGTTGTAGACTATCTGGAGCTAAAATTATTAGAGTTGAACACTCAGATATGGAAGATTTAAGAGCAAAAGCTAAAGAAGCGAAAGAATCTGGATTATATGAAAAAGTAATGGTTATAACAGATGGCGTGTTCTCTATGGATGGTGATATAGCGAAATTACCTGAGATAGTTGAGATAGCAGAGGAATTTGACTTAATTACTTATGTTGATGACGCTCATGGTTCAGGAGTTCTTGGAAAAGGTGCAGGAACGGTTCATCACTTTGGATTATCAGATAAAATTGATTTTCAAATAGGAACACTATCTAAAGCTATAGGTGTAGTTGGTGGATATGTGGCAGGTTCAAAAGATTTAATTGATTGGTTGAAGGTTAGGGGTAGACCATTCCTATTCTCAACATCATTAACACCAGGATCAGCAGGAGCTTGTATTGAAGCTATAAATATATTAACAGAAAGTACAGAATTACATGATAAACTTTGGGAAAACGGAAACTATTTAAAGAAGGGCTTAAAAGGATTAGGCTTTGATATAGGAGATAGTGAAACTCCAATTACTCCATGTATTATAGGAGATGCAGCTAAAGCTCAAGAATTTAGCAAGAGACTATATGAAGAGGGAGTATATGCAAAAGCTATAGTATTCCCAACAGTACCACTAGGAACAGCAAGGGTTAGAAACATGCCTTCAGCAGCACATACAAAAGAAATGTTAGATGAGGCAATTGCTGTATACAAAAAAGTAGGTCAGGAAATGGGAATAATTAAATAGGAAGAGCGTTTGGAGGATTAATTATGAAGAGAATATTAGTTACGGGATGCTTAGGACAAATAGGTACAGAATTAGTTACGAAGTTAAGAAAAGTATATGGTGTTGATAACGTAGTTGCATCAGATATCAGAAAACCAGAAGGAAACCCAATAGTAGAAGGTGGAATTTTTGAGATTCTAGATGTTACAAACTATGATGATTTCTTAAAAGTAGCTAAAAAACACAATGTAGATACAATAATGCACTTAGCAGCACTTTTATCAGCTGTAGCAGAAGCAAAGCCACAACTTGCTTGGAATATTAACATGGGTGGACTTGTTAATGCACTAGAAGTTGCTAGAGAGTTAAATTGTAAATTCTTTACGCCAAGTTCTATAGGAGCGTTTGGACCAGATACTCCAAAGAAAAATACTCCACAAGATACTATTCAAAGACCAAAAACTATGTATGGAGTAACTAAGGTTTCAGGAGAATTATTATGCGATTATTACTATACTAAATTTGGTGTAGATACAAGAGGTGTAAGATTCCCAGGGCTTATTTCTTACGTTGCCCCTCCAGGAGGTGGAACTACTGACTATGCAGTTGACATATATTATGAAGCATTAAAGAATGAGAAATATACTTCATATATAGATAAAGGAACTTACATGGATATGATGTATATGCCAGATGCTATACAAGCTATTATAGATTTAATGGAAGCAGATCCAAGTAAATTAAAGCATAGAAATGCATTTAATATTACGGCTATGAGCTTTGAGCCAGAGCAAATTGCTGCAGAAATTAAAAAACATATTCCAGGATTTGAGATTTCATACAATCCAGATCCAGTAAGACAAGGAATTGCAAATACTTGGCCAGATTCAATAGATCCAACCGCTGCAAAAGAAGAGTGGGGATTTAAAGCTGAATACGATCTTGCTAAAATGACTGCAGATATGCTAGAAAAATTAAAAGAAAAAGGAATTTAGAAATATATTAATACGACTTCTCTAAGTGGAAATACTACTTAGAGAAGTCGTATTTTTTATAATATGGTTAGACTATAAGAAGCTAATTAGGAAGGATCTATGAAACTCCTCCTCCATGATCTGTAATAAGAGTTAGAAACATGGATTTGATTTAGAAATTCTAATCCTTTGACCAGCTAAAATTTCCTAACGCTCGCATTCGACATCCTATCTCAGGCTCATTAGCTTGTCGTCCTGACAAGCTTACGAAAATTTTATCTACTCAAAGGAAGAATTTCTAAAATAAAATCCAAATAGTTTCTTCACTTCTTATTACAAATCATTACAGAGAATTTTCATAATTATGGCATAGAAATACCTTTTTATGGTCTAACCATAATTTAGTCTAATTGCATAATGTAGAAGTTTTATTGAAACATATATAATATGTGGATTTTACAAATAGTTGAGGTGTATTACAAACTTTAACTTATTTTTAACGTATTACCATATATAAAGCGTTTAGGAGGGAGAATATGAGAGGTAAAAAGATAATATCTATAACATTAAGTCTTATGCTAAGTTTTTCGCTAATGGCTTGTAATGAAATTTCAAGAGGTGATGAAGGAACTATAAAGTTAGATGAGACTAGTAAGAAAATAGTTAATGGTAATAATAAATTTGCCTTTAACATGTTTAACGCATTAAGCAAGGAAGATAAAGGAGAAAATATATTTATATCTCCAATTTCTATCTCTACAGCTCTAACTATGGCCTATCAGGGAGCAGAGGGAAATACCAAAAAAGAGATGGAAAAGGTTTTAGGCTATGAGGGAATAGATATAAATGAAATAAATAAAAATTACAAAGAGTTGATGAAGTATTCATCAAAAATAGACAAGAATGTAGACATAAAATTAGGTAATTCAATATGGATTAGAGAAGGAGAAAAAATAAAGAAAGAATTCATAGATGTAAATAAGAAATATTTTGATGCAGAAGTAAATGAGTTAGACTTTAATAAGAGTGCCTCTGCAGATGAGATAAATGGCTGGATAAGCAAACTTACTAATGGTAAGATAGAAAATATGATTGCACCGCCTATACCTTCAGATACAATAATGTATTTGATAAATGCAATATACTTTAAAGGAGATTGGCAAGAATCCTTTGATAAGAAACTTTCTTATGAAGGGGATTTTAAAACTAGTAGTGGAGAAATGGTGAAAACTAACTTTATGAAAAAAGAGTTTAATAAAAAAACTTACTATGGTGAAGGTGAAGACTTTAGAGTTGTAGAGCTTCCATATGGGGATGGTAAAATATCAATGTATGTAGTTTTACCGAGTGGGAATAAAACCCTAGAGGATTTAATGGATACTATGTCTACAGAAAAATGGCAGAAGATAAAAGCTTCCATAGGAAAAGATAAAGAGAGCGTAAACTTGGCTATACCTTCATTCAAGTTTGAATATGGTACAAAAGAGCTTAACAGTGCATTAGCTAATTTAGGTATGAAAGAAGCATTTAGTAATAAAGCTAATTTTAATGGCATAAGAGAAGATGTATTCATTAGTCAAGTTATGCATAAGGCTACTATAGAAGTTAATGAAAAAGGAAGCGAGGCTACAGGGGCTACAGTAATAGGAATAGAAAAAACCTCCATACAAGAGCCAAAAGAGTTTATAGCTGATAGACCTTTTATGTTTATTATAGAAGATGATATAAGCGAAAATATAAGTTTTATTGGAAGTCTTAATAATTTTAAATAGAGCTGATAGTCAAAATTGTTTTTGATTTTAGAACTATATATTTTAAATTGCTAAATTAACAATTTAAAAGGAACTCCCCATTGGGAGTTTTTTTTAAGTAAATCTGTTATAATAATAAGGGAATAAATAAAGACTTATAACTTAGAAGTTAGAGGTGATTTTATTGAATAAAGAAACTAGAAGAAAAATTGTGGAAGTATTAGAGGAAACTTATAAAGGAGCTAAGTGTGGATTAGATTTTAATACACCCTTTGAACTTTTAATCTCGACTATACTTTCAGCTCAGTGTACAGATGAACGAGTTAACCTAGTTACTAAAGAATTATATAAGGAATATAATACTCCGGAGAGTATTGCATCATTGACAGAAGAGGAATTGGGAGAAAAGATAAGAAGCTGTGGTTTCTATAAAAATAAGAGTAAAAACATTTTAGGTGCCTGTAGAATGATACTTCATAAACATAAGGGGCAGGTTCCTAAAACTATGGAGGAACTTATAGAGCTTCCTGGAGTTGGAAGAAAAACGGCAAATGTAGTATTATCTAATGCTTTTGGAGTACCAGCTATTGCTGTAGATACTCATGTGTTCAGGGTTTCCAATAGAACAGGTCTTGCCAAGGGTAAAACTGTTGAGGAAGTTGAAGATAAGCTTATGAAAAATGTTCCAAAGAATATGTGGAGTGATACTCATCATTACATAATATGGCATGGAAGAAAAATATGTAATGCAAGAAAACCTAAATGTGAAATTTGCCCACTAGCACCTTATTGCGAATACGTTAAATAAAATGTGAAGCATTTTATTTAGTGAATTGCGCTTTTAGCGCAGAGGGGTGACTTCGTCAGAGAGAAGGCTTTTGCCTAAGCAAAAGCCTCTTTCCGAACGTAGTGGGTAATTCTCTGCGAACAACGTTAGCAATTCTCTGTGAACGAAGTGNNCTATGGCACAATTCTCTGCACCGTTGGTGCAATTCACTAAATAAATTACTTCACGCTTTATTTATATTAAGAATTAATATTTATTATATTTTATAGTACATAGGAGGGTTTATGTTATGTCATATGGTGAACAATCTTTAAAGATGCATAAAGAAAAGAAAGGGAAGCTTGAGATAGTTGGTAAGATTAAAGTTAATACAAGAGAAGATCTAGCTGTAGCATATACTCCAGGAGTGGCAGAACCTTGTGTTGAAATTTCTAAAGACAAGGAGAAGGTCTATGAGTACACAATAAAAGGAAATACTGTGGCTATAGTATCTAATGGAACAGCAGTTTTAGGACTTGGGAATATAGGAGCAGAAGCTGCAATTCCAGTAATGGAAGGGAAGGCACTTTTATTTAAAGAGTTTGCAGGAGTAGATGCATTTCCAATATGCTTAGATACAGAAGATCCAGAGGAAGTAATTAGAACAGTGAAATTAATGGCACCTGTATTTGGAGGAATTAATTTAGAGGATATAAAGGCTCCTGAATGTTTTTATATAGAAGAAACTTTAAAAAAGGAACTAGATATTCCAGTATTTCATGATGACCAACATGGTACTGCAGTTGTGGTACTAGCTGGACTTTATAATGCATTAAAGCTTACAAATAAGGAAATAGAGAATGTTAAAATTATTATAAATGGTGCTGGTTCGGCAGGAATAGCTATATGTAAGCTTCTTATAAAGGCTGGAGCTAAAAATATTATAATGTGTGATAGAGAAGGAGCTCTTGTAGAGGGAGTTGTCTATACAAACAACTCTCATGAGTATATTTCAAAACTTACTAATAGAAATAAGGAAGTAGGAACTTTAAAGGAAGTATTAAAGGATGCAGATGTATTCATAGGTGTTTCTGCACCAAATATACTAACACATCAAGATATAAGGATGATGAACAAGGATAGTATAGTTTTTGCAATGGCAAATCCAACTCCAGAAATTATGCCAGATCAGGCTAAAGTTGGTGGTGCTAGGGTTATAGCTACAGGACGTTCAGATTTCGCAAATCAAATAAACAATGTATTAGTTTTCCCAGGAATATTTAAGGGGGCCTTGGCTGTACGGTCTAAAGAGATTAATGATGATATGAAATTAGCAGCAGCTAGAGCTATAGCTAATTTAATACCTGAAGAAGAGTTAAATGAAGAGAATATAATACCAAATGCATTAGATAAAAGGGTTGCAGATAAAGTAGCTGAAGAGGTTATGAGGATAGCAAGGGAAATAGGAGTAGCAAGAATATAGAAGTGTGCTGGATTTGCTTGCAATAGTAAAAAATTGTAATTTTAAGACAGTAGATAGAGTTGTTTTAAACAAATCTATCTACTGTCTTTTTCTACTATTAATTGGTTCATTGGAATAATACATTATGACTGATGAATAAGAAAATAGTGAAAACTTGCCTGCCACCGAATGGCGTGATTCACTGTGAACAACGTGGGCAATTCTCTGCAACATCTAAATCATAGTATTGAAAAGTATACCTAACATCTGAGAACTACAGTAAGAATTTTTTGACATATTATTACTTACAAAATCAGTGTTACTTGATATATTTGCCTGAGTAACTAAGGACGATTTTGATACATTTAATGACTTTGAAGAAATGTCTAAGACATCTTTTGCAATGCCATAATCTTTTCCTAAATAGTTAACTACCATATCAGGATTTTTATCAAGAGCTTCAGCAAAAGTCTTTTCATTTAAAGCTAATCTTCCATTAGAATCCTTGCTTATTCCAATTTTTGAAAGCATATTATCTGAAATTGATGAGTATTTAAAGTAATTTAAAATCCTATTCGTTCCGCTAGTTTTACCATAGGGATTATTTCTGATAGTATCAAGAGCTGAATTATAGTCGTTAACAAAAGTTTCAACGGCCTTAGCAATAGTTTTTTTATCATATTCAATGGCTACATTTGAATTACCCTTATCCTTAAGAGTGATTTGTACCTTTGAGCTATCAACGCTTATATTATTTGAAGTTGAAGTATATTCCTTCCCATTTAAGATATATTTAGCATCTTGTGACATTTGTACAACATTATTTAATTCTAAAGTATCAGATATGTTTCCACTGGTGGTAAAGGCACTTAATTCACCAGTAGAAGTAGAATTAAGAACCAGGGCACTCTTTCCATCTATATCTCTAATAGTAGCATTAACTCCAATTTTACTAGAATTTATAGATGAAGCTAGGCTATTCAATACTTCATTATTGGTTTGATTTATAGTTACATCTAAACTAAAGCTATGTGAATTTCCATTTACGTCTATAGTTAAATTATTTGTGCCCTCAGCAAAATTATTTGGATTGGTACTATTTAGTTTTACAGATTCATTAATTTGTCTTGTTGCAATTTGAGTTACATCTAAGTTATATTCAGCCTTAGTAGCATTATCTTTAAAGGTTGCAGCTATAAGCTTGTCATCAAAAGAAGCTATAGAATTATTGAATACATTAGCTTCTTTTGAGTGTATAAGTTTAGATGATGATTTACTAAGAGTATCAAATTTAGAATCTAACTCATTTATAAATTTTAGTCCATCTTTATTAAAGTAATTGTTAGCCCCTGTAAGATTATTAGAAATATTACTATTAACTTTGTTTGGATTTGAGTAGTAATTAGATACTGCATTGGAGTACCCCTGTACTTTAAACATGTTGTAATAACTTGAAATTGAGGATAAATTGTTAATCATAAGTTTCACCTACCTTTCGTTTTTAGATTATATATTTAAAATATTTAAAAATTTATTTGTATATTACAAGTTATTAAAGTGCAAGATGAAGAGCTTCTAACTTCTACCTTCGGAGGATAAGGATCAGAGATATTAATTAATAAAAGGTTTTTAGCTTTTAATTCAATAACTTCAATGTCATCAATTTTAATCTCTATATCTTCATAGTGAGAATAAAGAGCTATTGTAGTTAGATTATAAGAAGAATTATGAGGAGCGAGATCAAGTTGTAGGAAGTTTGAGTTAGAATCTATACTAAATGAAGATAAGCTTCCAGTACAACCTTCATTTAGCATTAAGTTAAAGTCTTTTATCTTACCAAAGCTTTCAGTTTCCCAGTCACCTTTAAATCCATGAATCTCAAAGGGAGCTAAAGATACCAATTCACTCCTATTATGTTTTAAACACATATTACCTTCTAATACAGTAATATATCTATAAATACTGGGTAAAAGGGTAAATATAGAATGATCAAGGTCTACAGTAGCTGAACTAATTCTCCATTTGAAAGTTCTATCTTTATAAGAAGAGCCAGGAGGGAAAATATATAATTCGGTGGTAGTTCCTCCAGACCAGTTAGAGGACTTAAAGTCTAGTGGATTTATTAATTCTATAGAATAATTCATTTATTAATCACCTCAAATATTTTACATTATTACTAAATGTAATGAAGAAAGTAATATCTATACAAATTTTCAATTTAACTTTTCCTTATATTTATTATACTATCTTCGTAGATGGATTGCTTTAAAAATCTATGAATATTTGGGAAGGGGAATTGTTATGAAACGTATTTTAGCTTTAATTCTGGTACTAGTTATGAGTGTTACATTAATAGGTTGTGGAAGTAGAACTTCCTCAAATGAAGAAAATTTTAACAATGAACAAGGTAATGAAAAAGAAAGAATTCTTACTATGGATTCAGAGGATTTAGGATATCCATCTGTTTACACAGTGTCATCTAAAGGAAGAGGATATATTCTTGTAAGTTACATATTTGATACTCTTACTTGGAAGAATGAAGAAGGAACCATTCCACTGTTAGCTGAAAAATGGGAGGTGTCTAAGGATAATTTACAATGGACATTTAAGCTAGCTAAAAATATTAAATTTACTGATGGAAAACCACTTACTTCACAGGATGTTAAGTTTTCCTATGAGTATATGATGAAACATAAACATAATTGGGTTAATCTATCTTGTATTGATAAAGTAGAAGCAATAGATGAGTATACTGTAAAAATAACACTTAAAGAAGTATATGCACCATTTTTAAATGATATAGCAGGAAATGTACCTATTATGCCAAAGCATATATGGGAAGGTGTAGAAGAACCAGAAAAATTCAATAAACCAGAAGCAGTAATAGGTTCAGGACCATTAAAACTTGTGAACTATCACAAAGACCAAGGTGTCTATGAGTTTGAAGCAAATGAAGATTACTTTATGGGTAAACCAGTAATAGATAAATTAGTATTAAAGAAAACAGAAAATTCAATGGAAGCATTAAAAAGTGGAGAGATTAATGTTGCATCTTCTATAAAATACGGACAAGCTATGCAATTAAAAGAAGATTCTAATTTTAAAACTATTGAAGGACCAGGTTTTTGGGTACTACGAACTTACTTTAATTTTGATACACCAGCCTTTAAAGAAAAAGATTTTAGACAAGCATTATATTATGCAATAAATAGAGAAGATATAGTACAAAAAGGAACTAAAAATTCAGCAATAGTTGGAAACCCAGGGCATATACATCCAGATTCAGAATGGTTCTATAAGGATGTTAAGCAATATGAATATAGTAGTGAAAAGGCTATTGGACTATTAGACGGATTAGGGATGAAGGATAGTAATGGAGATGGAATAAGAGAGTATAATGGCGAAAAGCTATCTTTTGAATTGTTAGCTACAGAGGATATTGTTAATGTATGTGAAATGATTAAAAAATATCTTTCAGACATAAATATTGAAGTAACTATTAAGGCGATGGATACTAAAACTGTAGATACGCTTATAAAAGAAGGAAATTTCCAAATGGCTATAAAAGGGCATGGTTCTTTTGGCGGAGATCCAGTACTTCTTGCTAGATTTGTAACCCCAGGAAGTAATATAGGTTCTACTCCAGTAGTTACTAGTCAAGGTGGAACTCAATGGAGTAATAAACAATTTGATGAGATTTTTACTAACCAGCTAAAGGAATTAGATAAAGAAGAAAGGTATGAAAAGGTTGGAGAATTGCAGAAAATAATAGCAGAAGAACTTCCAACATTAACTCTTTATTACACTAAAATAGCATCAAGCTATAATCCAAATGTGTTTGATGGTTGGTTCTTTACAAAGGATGGAGTAGCTATATCTGTTCCAACTATTCAAAATAAATTAGTATTTATAAATGGTGAATGGAAGGAAAACTAGAATGATTTTAAAAATAAGAAAGAAAATATCTTTATTATTTTTAATAATATTATTAGCATTTGTACTCCCTAGAGCTATTCCTGGGAGTCCTCTCTTTATAAGCGATAGTGATACACATGCATTAAACTCATCTATTTCTAGGGATAACTTTTTAAGTTTTAGAGAGTACTGTGGACTCGATAAATCACTAGGAGAACAATTTATTATATATATAAAGAATATTTTTTCTCTAAACTTTGGATATTCATTTTATTTTAAGGAAAAGGTTATCACAATCATAAGAAGTAGAATAGCATGGACAATATTTTTAACAGGATTATCTTTAGTTATATCTACCATAATAGCGATACCTTTAGCATTAAACAATTCTATAAATGATAGTAGAATGAGAAATAGGGTTACCCTAAGGCTTCTTTCTGCTATTCAATCAATTCCAAGTTTTCTTATGGCTATCACAATTCAATTGGTCTTCTCATATAAATTAGGATTGTTTCCATCTAGTGGAGCTTATACTATTGGCAGAAGTTATGAAGGTTTTAGTTATATATTAGATATATTTAAGCATATGTTCTTACCCTTAATGGCACTTATATTATCTTCAATACCATCTATATATATTATTACCTATAATGTATGTAAGAAAACTCTAGAAGAGGATTTTATTAAAATGGCATATCTTTATAAGATACCTATAAAATATATAAAGAATAAGTATATATTAAGGTTTAGCTTACCTGAGATAGTAAGAAAGCTAAATATACATTTCTTATATTTAATTTCAGGGGCACTATTTGTTGAGACTGTATTTTCTTATCCAGGTATGGGTAGTCTTATAAAGATATCTGTATTAAATAAGGATTATCCATTAATCCAAGCATTAATTATATTTATTGGAGTTTATGGACTTGTGGTTAATATAATATTTGATTTTATTATTGAGTCAATAAAGCCGAGGTGTTGAAATGAAGATTTTAAAAAGACACAACATATCTAGTGTTATTATAGGTATCACCATACTTTTAGCGATAATAGGGCCAATGCTTGTTACATATGATCCCAAGGATTTTTCTTCAGATATATTATTATTACCTAGTTTAAAACATTTTTTAGGCACTGACCAAATGGGACGGGACATTTTTTCGAATTTAATACATGGAACAAGAGGAACTTTAATAATTGCATTAACTTCATCCACTATATCAACATTTATAGGAGTATTCAATGCACTTATAGCTGCATACTATGGGGGATTTATAGAAAGAGTAGTAGATAGTATGACAGATGTATTTATATTAATACCAGAAATATTAGTGATATTAACTTTTGCGATTTATTCAAAGCCATCTGACATAAATGTAATTATAGCTATCTCATTATTTTCTTGGAGTAAGGCAGTAAGAATTATTAAGGAAAGAATAAAAGTGGCACTTACTAGTGATACAATCGCGTATACAATGTTACTGAAAGGCAATTTGCTAGATATATTAAAGAAGTTGTGGAACTATATTTATCCAGTGGTGATATCAATATATGTACTACAGTTTAGTAAATCTATAACATATGAAGCCTCTTTATCATTTTTAGGGATTGGAGATGCCACGTCTATAACCTGGGGAAAGTTAATAAAGGATGCGTTATCCTATGAGGGAATTTTTTATGGAGGTTATTACCTATGGTATTTACTTCCTGCAATTATATGTGTAGTTGCATTAGTGGTTAGTGTGAGTAACCTATCTTTTGATAATTAGAAGGAAGGTGGAAAATGTTATTAGAACTTAAAGATTATCAGGTTAGTTATAATAAAATAGACTATTTTAAATATCCATCAATTACTGTAAAAGAGGGCAGCTCTTTAGCTATATTAGGTAAAAGTGGATGTGGCAAGAGCACTCTTTTAAATTCATTGTTTTATCCATTTTTTCAAGGTGATATAAGTTATAATAAAGCAGAGTTTATGGGAAAAGATTTGTTTAAAATAGATAATTATAATTTAAGTGGAATAACTTATATGCCACAATTTTCACAAAATGGGTTTAATCCTTTTTTGTCTATTGAGAAGCAGATTAAGTTAATAAGTAAAGAAAAAAACTTTAATATAAAATCTATGGAAAAAGATTTGAATAAGTTATCCTTATCAATAGACATATTAGAAAAATATCCTTATGAACTTAGTGGAGGAATGAAGCAACGATTAGCTTTATTCTTAGCGATGATAAATAATCCAAAGTTATTGATTATGGACGAGCCATCTTCTGCAATAGATGCTTTAACTTTATTTAAAATTATTAAATATATTGAAGAGAAAAAACATCAAGGGACATCAATACTTTTAGTAACTCATGATAGGAATTTCGCAAAAGCTATTAGCGACAGGATAATAGTATTATAGGAGAAAATATGAGCAGTATTCTAAAAATAAAAAAATTGAAAAAGACATTTCACAAGGATAATATTAAAAATGAAGTTTTACAGGGAATTAATATGGAAATTAAAGAAGGTAGTATATCAGGGATTATTGGAGAAAGTGGATGTGGAAAAAGTACTATAGGTAAAATTATAAGTGGTATTTTCTCCAAAGATTCAGGAGATATAATATTCCAAGGTAAAGAACTAGTACCTTTAAGAAAAAGGAATTTTAAAATTTGTGCAGATATTCAATATATATTTCAAGACCCATATGCTGCATTACTTAACAATATCACTGTTGAGGAAACCTTAAAGGAAAGTATAAAATTTTGCAAGAGAAATAGAAGAGAGTGCAAATCCGTAGAAGAGGTAATGTCTATGGTAAATTTAAATTTTTCTAATTTTAAAGATAAGTATATAAGAGAATTAAGTGGTGGAGAAAGACAACGTGTTTGCATTGCTAGAGCACTTATTACTAATCCTACATTTATAATTGCAGATGAATGTACATCAATGTTAGATAGTAAAACCAGCGATGAAATATATAAAATAATAAAACAAGTTAATAAATATTTTAAAGTTACATTCTTTATAATAACTCATGAAAGCAAGGTTATAGAAAATATATGTGATTATTTATTTGTAATAAATGAAGGCAAAGTAGTAGATGAAGGAACTTATGAGGAATTGAAGACTAAGTGTAAAAGTGATTACACTAAGGAATACATAAATGCTATAGAATATATAGAAGCAACTTTTAGTAAGGGGGAGTAATGATGGGGAAGTTATTGAGTATAGACCTATCTACTAAGGTAATTAAAGATATAAGTAATATTTTAGATGGGGAGTTTCATTATGGGAGAGGGCTCGCTCTCAGGTTAATGGATAAATTTACATATAGTATTGTGTTAGTTCCAGGGCTTTTTAGTGGTACTCTTGCACCAAGTACAGGAAGACTATTAATGGGATATAAGGATGAGGATGAGATTAAATTCTCTAATCTAGCAGGTACTATATCCCAAAAGCTGGCTTCCTTAAATATTGATGGAATAGTAATCACAGGACAATACAGTGGAGAAAATTTTGCTCATATTAACATATCTAATAAAGGTATAACCATAAATGAAATAGTAAGTGAAAAGGACAACACTGCTACAAAAACCATTGAACAAATAAGAAATAATTTTGGAGAGGATTCAGGAATTATAGGAATAGGAAAAGCTGGAGAGTCAATGCACCCAATTTCAACAATATTTAGCACATATCCAAATAAGACACCATACTATTATTGTGCAAGAAGGGGATTGGGTAGCGAGTTTGGAGAAAAAAACTTAAAGCCATCTCTGTTACAAATAGTAAGCATTTTGAAGCTGAGGTATATGATAGAGAGAGTATGAGTGAAGAAAGTAAACATTTATCCAGAATTATTATAGACAACCCTATATGTGGAGGGGCATTGCCGGCTTTTGGTTCCATAACATTAATAAAATTAATGAGACAAGGAGCTATTGAAAGTATAATAAAAGAACTAGATAAGAAAAGAAATGAATCTAATAAACAAAGTAGCGGGATTGTACTTGATATAAATAGGACATGCTCTCCACTATGTGTAGTTGGATGTTTGAATAGGCATGCAAATAAAGAGGGAGAGTTCTTTTTATCGCCTGCAGAAAGTGAGGTTCATGCAGCATTAGTACATAGTTTTAATATAGATGATATGATGTTAGCTTCAAAATTAAATTATGAAGCCTTTGAACTAGGCATAGATTCTGTAGAATTAGTATTTAGTATAGCATTAATATTTAAGGCTATGGATATGGAACCTACAATGGAAAATATATTAAATTCAGTAGAGGAAATAAGAAATAATACCTTATTCGGAAGAGTATTAGGCTGTAAGACTAGTGGAATATATAAAGTATTTAAGAATAGAATAGACTTATGTAATATGGTGACTAAACCTTTCGTTACAGAAGAAAAACAATTTAGTGTGGAAATACCTAATATGATAGAGTCATGTATAGATATGGATCATATGGATTATTTATATGCATATATGATAGCAATTGAGAATTTAGGATTCTGTCTATTTACTATTTTCGGATTTTTAGATAACAAAAATTCTTTAGAAATATTAAAGAATTTATTTAAATATAAGACAGGAAAAGTTGTTGAAGAAAAAGATTTAATAGATTATGGGATGGAGTGTATTGATTTAGAATTAGCTATAGGCAGTAAAAAAAACCAAGATAAAAATATACCTGAGTTTGTTAAGGTACTTTATAGATATTATTCTTGTAAATAATAATTACAGCCTATATAAAAAAGCTGTCTTAAAATATGATTTGATAAAATATCAAACCACATTTTAAGACAGCTTTTTTATAAAATTATATCTAAAAGTTCCTTTTCTATTAGATCATTATATTTTCCAGATCTATAATCTCCAATAAGAACTTTTCTTTCATCATTAGATATAATAGGTCTTTTTTCAGCTATAACCTTAGGAACTTCTACATAAGCACCTTTAGGATTCATATCTTTATCAAAGGTAATGATTGTAGGAATAGAAGTAGAAGCCACAGCTGAATCTAAAAAGTCCTCATATCCGGTTTTAGGTAAAAAATAAACTTTTAGATTTTCATTATTTTCGGACATTTTTTGAATAAATGGTATAGTTACTATACAATCAGGACAAAATCCTTCTGTAAATACGACAGCATGAACAGGATCACTTATAGTTTTAATTTTTTTTTCGGTATCTTCTGAAAGTCTAGTGTTAACGTAGGCTTTATCTTGTATATCACCGTATTTTAAATGCTGTTTTTCTAAATATTGATTAAAGGTTAATGCTTTTGATAAATCCAACATTGATAGTACCCCCTAATATGTTGTTATAATATTACACTCTTATTATAACAATTTTTAACATAAGTACAACTAATAAATAAAGTGTGAAGCACTTTATTTAGAGAATTACGGCCTATGGTCGCAGTGAAATGCTCACTTTGTTCGCTAGAGAAGAGCAATTTGCGTTGCAGAGAAGTGTTCGTTTTGCTCACAGAGAAGAGCAACTTGCGTTGCAGAGAAGTGTTCGCTTTGTTCACAGAGAAGAGCAATTTGCGTTGCAGAGAAGTATTCGCTT
>DFXM01000040.1 GCA_002381695.1 Clostridium sp. UBA4108
ATTTACTTGACTATTATTAGCTGGTCTAACTTATTAACGAAGAATCATAATGAGGAATTTGAAAGCTTAACCTTTAAAAATGTATGTTATAAATACCCTCATGGTGAAAAGAATGCTGTTAATAACCTAAACTTCACCTTAAAAAAAGGGGAGGTTATAAGTATTCTTGGATATAATGGAAGCAGGAAGAGTACTTTTTCTAAACTTATGTGTGGACTTCTAGAGGATTATACAGGAACAATAGAGCTTAATGGTAGAGATATAAAGACCTATGATAAGGAGAGTTTATATAGATATTTTGGTATAGGATTTCAAGATTTCACTAGATATAGTATATCTTTGAAGGAGAATGTAGCAGTAGGAATGATTGAAAATTTTAATGATGAAGATTACATTGATAAGGCTATAGAAAAGGGTAATTTAAGGGATGTAATAAATAAGCTATCTAATGGAATAGATACAATATTAGGTAAAGAGTATGATAAGGCTGGTGAGGACTTAAGTGGTGGACAGTGGCAACGAGTAATTTTATCTAGAGCTTATATGGGAGATCCCTATGTTTTAATATTAGATGAGCCAACAGCAGCTATAGACCCAATTGAAGAAATGAGAATGTTAAATCAATTTAAGGATATAGTAGAGGAGAAAACTGCTCTTTTAATATCCCATCGAATTGGATTTGCTAGAATGTCAAGCCGTATTTGCATCATGGATGGAGGGTGTATAATTGAAAGTGGAACCCATGAGGAACTCTTAAAACTTGGAGGTAAGTACTATGAATTATTTACTTCACAAGAACAACTTTATAAAGAAGGTGATGTAAGTGCATAAAAATGAAAAAAATTATACAATAAGGGCATTAAAAGAGGTAAATGCCCTAGCTTATAAAAGTTGCCCAAGAGTATATATACTTTTAGTATTAACAGCAGTATTAACAGCTATTAACACATTTATACTATTAAAGGCTACAGAATACACCATAAATTCAGCCTATAGGATTTTTGATAAAACTGTGGATTTTAAATCTGTAGTTATGGGCATAACTCTTTTTACCTTAGCAAAGATAATATTTAAAATAATAGATATTATAAAAACATTACTTACAAATAAATTAAATTTAAGCCTTTCTTATAACTTTGAAAAGAAACTGAACACCAAGCTTTCTAATATTAAGATAGATTATTATGAAAACCATGGGACCTATGTTAAGATACATGAGGTAAGAACTAAAACTTTAGAGACTATGAAAAATCTTATTGAAAGTACCATGTTTTATATACAGTCTTTATTTCATGCTATTATTTATGGATACTTCCTCATACAGATTAATATATTAGTAGTAGTTATATATTTGGCACTTGTAATGATATTTAATAAAGCTTCAGGTAACATGTATAATAGCATAAGGAACATTTGGGATGAAATACAACCCTACAGTCAAAAACAGAACTACTTTTTTAGTCTCAGTGGAGATAAGGTTACACATCAAGAATTTAAGTTTAATAGGCTTTTTGGATTTGTAAGCAATCGTTGGGGTGAACTATATGATAAAGAATATAAATATAGAATGAAGATATTCAAAAGGTTTGAGATAACCCTTCAAATAGCAAGAATAGTTTTCAATTTACCATATATAGCTATGCTCATATATGTAGCCTTTGAAATAGTTGCAGGTAAACATGAAATAGGATTTCTACTATTGTGCAATCAGCTCTTTAATGGAGTAATAGATACCTTTGAAGGAGTACAAAGCACAATTACAACCAATATGGTAGATCGTAAATTTATTAAAAGCTATGATGAAATAATGGATTATGAAGAGGATAATAAGATACACACTGAAGAAAAAGCGATTAATATTTCCTTCAAAGATATTATCTACACTTATCCTCAAGGAAAGAGATATGCTTTAAAGGATCTTAAACTTAATATAAATTCACGAGAAAAGATAGCGGTAGTAGGGCACAATGGAAGTGGAAAAACCACTTGTACCAATCTCTTAATGGCTCTTACTAATCCTGTTGGAGGAGAAATATTAGTAGACGGACACAGAGGCTTAAAGGCAGAAGCCATACTAAGAAGTAGTGTTTCATGTATATTACAAGATTTTGCTCAGTATCAAATGACTATAAGAGAGAATATTGAGGTGGGATCTGAAAATTATAAATTCTCAGAGGAAGAAATATGGAATTTACTAGACAAAGTAGGCTTAAAAGAGAGAGTTGAAAAGTTACCACAGGGCATCGATACCCAATTAGGGCAACTACAAGATGGTATAGAGTTATCAAAGGGACAGTGGCAAAGACTTGCCATTGCAAGGTTACTGGCTAACCCACAGGCTACTATATGGATATTAGATGAGCCTACAGCTTACTTAGATCCAATATCTGAAATTGAAATTTATGATATGATATATGATTTAGCAGAGGACAGAACTGTTCTATTCATTTCTCATAGGCTCGGTTTTGCGAAGAAAGCTGATACAATAGTGGTATTTAATGAAGGGAAAATTGCAGAGGAAGGAATCCATAATGACTTATTAAATGAAAATGGTATATATGCTGAGATGTATAGAAATCAAGAATCTTGGTATGTAGCATAGTATTTATACATTCATATAAAAACAGATGTACGAACCTATGGAGTGTTCTGAGTAAAATGGAGAAGAACTAGATAGGTTTGTGCCATTAATAGCTAGATTTTAAATATTACTGGAAGTTTTATTTTCCAGTAATATTTTTTTATACATCAGAAGTACTAAAAGATTCTTTTAATTGCTATTGACTGAACTAATGGTTTAATTTACTATAATGATGTGATTTGCTTATAACTAGATATAAAAGAAGGTGGATATATGTATACTAAAATTTTAGTAGTTGAAGATGAAAAGGCAATTGCTAATTTAATCGAATTGTACCTAAAGAATGAAAATTTCATAGTGTTCAAATGTTATACGGGAACAGAAGCAATGAAAGTTATAGAAACCGAGCAGTTGGATATGGCTATTTTGGACATCATGCTGCCAGATATAGATGGATTCTCTATTTGTCAAAGAATACGAGCTTCTTATAACTTTCCAATTATTATGCTGACTGCAAAAGATGAAGAAATGGATAAGATTACAGGTTTAACATTAGGTGCAGATGATTATATTACAAAGCCATTTCGGCCATTAGAGTTAGTGGCACGAGTAAAGGCACAATTAAGAAGATTCACGAAATACAACCAATTAAACAAATCCCAAAAAGAAAACCTAATTTCTATAGGGGGGCTAGTAGTAGACAAAAATACTCATGAATGTTTTTTAAATGAAAGACCATTATCTTTAACCCCTACAGAATTTTCAATTCTATGGGTTTTGTGTGAAAACAAAGGTCAAGTCGTAAGCTCTGATAGATTATTCCATAAAGTTTGGGGAGATAAATATTTTACCAACAGTAACAATACCATTATGGTTCACATTAGACACTTAAGAGAAAAAATGAATGATTCAGCTGAAAATCCGAAATATATCAAAACGGTATGGGGAGTTGGTTATAAAATTGAAAACTAATAAAACTAGAAAAAATGATTATCTAGCATTCAAACGAAAAATATTTTCCCAAGTATTGGTAATCATTTTAGCAAGTGCTGGATTTCTGCTGTTATTAAGTTCCTTATTACAAGGTCGTTTTGGTAATTGGATTGTAAATTTCTTACGAAATACATTTTATTTATCTGAGTCAGATGCAGTGGTTATTAACCATTATATATTTCGTAATAACAAAGATAAAATTATGTTGGTTTCAAGTGTCATTTTTTTCTTAATTATTTTTCGATTTGCTATTTCTTGGGTTACAAAGTATTTTGATGAAATTGATAGAGGTATGGACGTTTTAATGAAAGGTTCAGATAAGGAAATTGAACTATCTCCAGAACTGAGCTTCATGGAAACTAAACTAAATATGTGCAAACATATTCTAGAGAAAAGAGAAAGAGATGCAAAACAGGCGGAACAAAGAAAAAATGATTTAGTTGTTTATCTGGCACATGATATAAAGACTCCTCTTACTTCGGTTATTGGATATTTGGATTTAATGTCAGAAATTCCAGATATGCCTATCGAACAAAGGGCAAAATATATGGAGATTACTTTAGAAAAAGCAAATCGACTTGAAAAACTTATCAACGAATTTTTTGAAATTACTAGATATAATCTCCAAACCATTGTATTAGAGAAAAAAGACTTTAATCTATCCTATATGTTATTTCAAATGGCAGATGAGTTTTATCCAATGCTTTCTGAAAAAAAACAAGAGGTTGTGGTAAATGCAGAAGATAATATTATGTTTTGTGGTGATCCAGATAAACTGGCAAGAGTATTTAATAATGTATTTAAAAATGCCATTGCATATGGTGATGAAAATAGCAAAATCATAATAGATGTCCATAGGCAATTACAGGATGTCATTATAACTTTTAAAAATTATGGAAAAAGTATTCCGCAGCAAAAACTAGATAGTATATTTGAAAAATTTTATAGACTGGATGAATCCAGAGGAACAGACACTGGTAATGCTGGACTAGGGCTTGCTATTGCTAAGGAAATTGTAATTTTACATGAAGGTAAAATTTATGCAGAAAGCAACGATTACTATACTATATTCCACATAAAAATACCGGGAGTAATCAACAACTAAGAAACACTATTCCTTTATGATGTGAAAATTCATAGAGGAATAGTGTTTTTAATTTTTCACTATATTTTAAAATTCTGAAAATCTTAAGTATTCCATAAGTAATTCTTAAGATATTAATAAGTAGATATATACAAATTTTTTCCTCTATTTCTATAAACTATAATTATCGCCGGCACAGCTAATAATAAATTAATAAATCATGTTGTTAACGTATGAAAATAGTATATGAAAATAGAGGAGAATTAATTATGAAAAGAAAACTTTTAATAGTTTTAATATCAGGAATACTTTGTATATCCATAGTAGCATGCAATAAATCTACAGGAGAAAATTCAAAGCAAACTGAAAATGAGACCAAAAAGACAGAAACTGTACAAGATGATACTGTAAGAAGATTTGAAGATTCAGGAATTGAATTTAGCTTACCCAATAAGTGGAAGAATAAAGAAGAAAATATAGATGCATATGCAAACGCACCAGAAGAAAATATAGAAGGGCAGGTAATCGTTAGCTTCATACCTTATGAGACTATGGAGAAGGCACGAAAACTAAATGATGAGTCATCAAAAAGTCCAGAAACAGATAAAGAAAAAATTAAAAAAGCTGCAGCAGAAATTATGGATTTAACTAAAGAATTTAAAGAATTATGGACTGCAGTGAGTATAGATAAAAGTAAAACAGAAGGTAAAATTCAAAAAGATTTATTTTCAAAATATGAAAATAAGGATTTGATAGGTAAAGAGGGTAATCTTGAATTTTACTTATTATATAATAATAAGCCTGATACTAGTGGTTTATCAGAAAAATCTAAGAAAGACTATGAAGAACTATATGGAGAAATTAAAAATTTTAAAAGTTTAATTAAGACATTTAAACCAGTACCAGAAAAAGAAAAATTAAGCAAGTATAATAAATTTGAATTTAAAACTAAAACTCTAGATGGTAGAGAAATAGACAGTAGTATTTTTAAAGATAATAAGCTTACCATGATAAATATATGGGCTACATATTGTGGACCATGTATAGAAGAAATGTCTGATATACAAAAGCTTTATGAGGAAGTTAAGGATGAGAATATTAATGTGATTGGTCTTATTTCAGATACACCAGATGCAGACAATGAAGAACTAGCTAAGAAAATTTTATCAAAAAAAGGTGTGAAGTTTGATAATATTATTCCAGATGAAAAAATTATGAATAATATGTTAAAAGATATTTCAGGAGTTCCAACTACATTTTTTGTTGATAGTGAAGGAAATATCATTGGAGAGTTTGTAATAGGTTCTAAGAATAAAGATGGATATATGAAAGAAATTCAAGATAGATTAAAAAATATAAAATAGCAAACTACATACCTCATCTTATAATAGGTGAGGTATGTATCGCAATTAGGATTAACATACATTAATAAAGGTGATAATTTTATGATTTTAAGGCAATTTATTTGAATGGATTTTTATAATTTCAAGAGTGAATATTTTATTACAAGATAATTTCAAGAATGATATATTAAGGATGTGAAATCTATGAATGTAAACAACTTCAATAAGAGTGAAGTATTTATAAAATATAGTATCTTAATTATGAGTATTTTATTCATTTCTACTGGGATATATAGAAATGAAGTAAAAATTGTATTAAAAAAGGCAATAAACATATGTCTGGAGTGTATAGGAATTGGATAAAAGAAGAATAACGCAAATTATTGTAGCTATAACGACAAATGCAAACATAAATGGATTTCTAAAAGGTAATATATATAAAGGGAATACAAAAAAAATCTGTGTTCCAGGTCTAAACTGCTATTCTTGCCCTGGAGCTATGGGCTCTTGCCCCATAGGTTCTTTGCAGGCTGTCATAGGAACTATAAAATATAATTTTTCATTATATGTAGTTGGCCTTATGTCTTTATTTGGTATTATATTTGGTAGATTTATATGTGGGTGGTTATGTCCATTTGGTCTTATTGAGGACTTATTGCATAAGATACCTTCTAAAAAGATAGAAGTAAATAAGAAGGTAAATAATGTACTTAAATATTTTAAATATATTATACTAACATTATTTGTTATAATATTACCTATGTTTTTAGTAAATGAATTTGGAATAAGTCCTCCATATTTTTGTCAATATATATGCCCAGTAGGAACACTAGAGGGTGGAATACCGTTAATTTCACTAAATAAACCTTTAAGAGGAGCTATAGGATACTTATTTACTTGGAAGATGTTTTTACTAATTATCATTATTACAGTATCAATATTTATATACAGACCATTTTGTAGGTATATATGTCCATTAGGAGCATTTTACTCATTATTTAATAAAGTGAGTTTTTATAAATACAAAGTAGATAGAAATAAGTGTACAAGTTGTAATGCTTGCACACATAAGTGTAAAATGGATATAGAAGTTTATAAAAATCCGAATAGCTCTGAATGTATTAGATGTGGGGAATGTGTAAAAATATGTCCTTCACAGTCTATAACAAAAGGATTTAAATTTTAGAATTTTAACTGTGAATATTTCTTCTTTACAATAATGTTATACTTTGAGTAATAAACAACTAAGAAAAGCTATTCCTTTATGATATGAAAATTCATAGAGGAATGGTGTTTTTTTATTTTCAACATATTTTAAAATACTGAAAATCTTAAGTAGTCCTTAAGAAAATCTTAATAAGTCTATAAGCTGTTATTTACACAAAAAATATTCAATTTTATTAGAATTATGTTGTAAGGCAATATTGTAATTTACATTTAAGGAGGAATATTAAAATGATAGCGGATAGACAAAAATATAAAAGAAAAAAGAGGAAGATAAAACGTGTTCCTTCAATATTATGTATATGCATGATAGGTATCACAATTTTATTTTTATCAAATCATATAATAAATAAAAATAATTACAAAACAGAAGCATCTATAAAAGCTAAAGAAACAGCAATCCACAATGGGATCAATCAGATTGTAGTTAATGATTTATATAGTTCAAACGCCACTCTTATTTCTTTAGAGGATAATCAGATATTATTAGATAAGTCAGGTGATGAAAGAATATATCCAGCGTCCCTTACAAAAATTATGACAGCAATACTTGCAATTGAAAATCTTCCAGATTTACACGAAATGATTTATTTGCCAGAGGATATGTTTAAAGAATTGTATTCTGAAGGTGCATCTATGGCAGGCTTTTCACCAAATGAAAAGGTAGAAGCAATAGATTTAATTTATGGAGTATTATTACCTTCTGGGGCAGAAAGTTGTATTGGATTAGCAGAAGCAATTGCAGGCTCAGAGAAAAACTATGTAAAATTGATGAATGAAAAAGTGAAAAAATTAGGAATGGAGGATACTCACTTTACTAATTCCACAGGGCTGCATAATAGAAGACATTATAGTACTGTAAATGATATTGCAAAATTATTGGAGTATGCATTAGAAAATGAAACTTTCAGACAAGTCTATACCTCAAAAGTTTATACTACAAAGGCAACAGAACAAAATCCTGAAGGATTAACTTTTCAAAGTAGTATGTTTAAACATATGAACACAGACAATGTTAATAATGGTGTTATTGAAGGTGGGAAAACTGGTTATACAGATGAAGCTAGCTTATGTCTTGCTAGTTTGGCAAAAATAGATGGAAAGGAATATATTTTGGTCACTACTAATGCAGACGGGAATCCTCAAACAGAGCAGTTCAATATTTTAGATGCATTTACTGTTTATAATCAGATTTCCCAAAACAATGCTTACTGAAAATATTAAGTGTTCCATAAGTAATTCTTAAGAGGTCAATAAGTAGATATATACAAAGTTTTCCTAGATTTCTATAAACTATAACTATTACCGACATCGCTTCACTTATAGCAAAACATAAAACTACAGGGATTACTAAGTGATCTAACAATAAAAAAGCTGGCAAGATTATACCAGCTTTTTTCATTCATTAATAAATATGTACACATATCAGCATCTGTTAAATTAGCTCCACTTGTTTGAGTATTAACCATATTTTGGTTTGTAGTATTCTGTTGAGAACTTTGATTTTGCTGAAACCCTTGGTTATGTGATAGAAAACTTTAAGGAAAGCAGTTTTTTAATATATCAAAAAATATTTTTTACTTTGTTAAAAATTTATGCAACTTTTTCCAAACTCATTAGTCTAAATATTTGAGATGGTCATTAAATGATTTTAGAGAGGAGCATTTTACAATGCCTTTATTACAAAGAATAATTGAACATTTTCAGAATTTAGTATTAGTGAGTGATGTATCTTTGATTATTATGGGGGTATCCATAATAATTATGTCATTAGCTTATGCATATAGCATCATCGTTAAAAATAACAAATATGAGAGTATAATTGTTAAGATTGGTATCTTAGTAAGAATTCTAATGATAATTGGATTTACCATTGAGTTTTCTCACCAAAAAGCTATTTATCAAGGTAACTCCATTATGGACAGGAAATACGAAGCTATGGATCAGTTTGCAAATTATCTTTTCTATGGTTACATCTTTGTTATTGGATTGTATGATATTTTTACTATAGGAATTAATAAATTTAGAGGATTTTTTCATACCTTTGATTTAACTATAATCAGCATGCCTATACTATACGGAATAACTTATTTAATTCTTAATTTTCAGTTTAATAATGATATATTAATGGGCGTAATTATTTTAGCATCATTGCTAGTACTACCATATTTGTTTTTCAACCTTTATTGGAAACAGAATGTAAAGTGGTATTCCATATTTATGGGATATACAATTACCCTATTGATAGCCTATAAGATAGTAAGGATGGAGATCTTATTTTCTTCTACACTTATTTCATATTTCTTAATTGGATGTTATGAATTTAGTAGGCACTTATTTAATAAGGCTAGGGAAGCAGCAGCCCCTAACCTATGGAAGAAACTTAAGTATACATCTATTATTTTACCTGTGATTTTAATGTTTTCTAGCATAATTACATTAAATACTTTACCGATAGAAATAGAAAAGAGATATTATGTTGAAAGTTTTTACAAGGAAGATGCAACCTTCACCTCAATGGAGGAAGCAGAAAATTTAGCTAGAATTGCATTGGAGGATCAAACTTCCAATATCGCACATTGGCAGGGGACTTCCGAGGATTTTAACAATAGATATATGTTTTCACTTGGAGATTATTCAGTATCAATAGATGGAGCTACCGGAAAGATATTTGAAATCAGATGTCAAAAGGATAAGAAAATTAATCCTAAAGAAAGTTTAAGTCAAGAGGAGATTGAGATAAAAACCCTTAAATGGCTTCAATCCGTTGGGTTTACCTTTAATGAAAAACGTCATCATTTAAAAACTGAACAACAACTCGATAAATATAGCATAACTATATACAATAAATATACTGATGGGAGCCTAGATGATAAAACATTAGGGCAAATACGATGGTATCTTGATGGAAAACTATATGCTGCTGGTGTCGGGCTACTATTTTCTGATTATAAGGATTATAAGGATATAAAAACAAATGAATTAGAAATAGAGGATAACATGAAGGCTTGGTATAATAAGTTAGGAGAAGAAATGCCACCTTATATTATTGACAATCTTACCTACTGGTTTGGAGACATGAATCCTGAGTTCTATGTAAGGTGCAAAAATAATGATAGGTTTTCAATTGATTGCTATACTGGGGAAATATTGACTTTCCATAGAGATTATACTGATGGAAATGGTAATAAACCGAGATATTCTGAAGAGGCCTATAACAAATATAAAGATAAAGCAGAAATGCTTGCAAAAGACTTAAGTAGTAACTTGAAAGTGGTTGATTATAAACTACAGGAGAATACTTATAAAGAGAGTCTTCATTACAGTTTTGTAGAAAAGTTGGATATGTTAAATAACAGTATAAATATTGAATTAGATTTAGAGGGAAATTTAAAATCCTTTGGACAATGGAGTGATTACAAAATCAGATTCTACAGTGATAAGAAATTTAAAATTTCAAGTAGTGCAGCTTTAAAACTTGTAACCAAGGAATACAAACCTTTAGGTATTTACACCAAAAGAGTTAAACTAGCAGTGGAAGTGAAGGACAATGGAGAGGTAAATTATAAGTGGATGGTTGTGGTTATACCCTTTAAAAATGTAGAGCATCAAATATATTACGTAGATGCAGACACAGGAAAAATAACACCACTGCTTAATTATAAAAAATAATGGGGGATATTGGGATGAACGATACAAATAATTGTGCTGTATTTAGGGATTTGTATCCCTCATATATAAATGAAGAGTTGGAAGAAGAAACAATTACCTTTATGATGGATCATTTAGAACAGTGTAATAGTTGCAGACAGTGGAAAGAGAATTATAAAGAAGAGGCTACTTTAGAGGAAGAAGATACTAATAATCATATTCCACTGAGAGAAAGTGAAGCTAAAGTTATAAAAAGGGCCCGTATTTACTTAATAGTAGGTATTGCCATAGTTATAGCACTTTCACTTTGGATGTCCTTCTGGATAGTTAGCTGATGAAGGTGCAGAAATGACAGAAAATGTTGAAAAAATCAATGATATATACATTAAATATAAAGGCTCCATTTATGCCTATTTGTATTATCAAATAGGTAATCCAGCTATTGCTGAGGAGTTGTGCCAGGAGGTTTTTCTTAAAGCTTTTAAAGCTCTAGCGTCTTTTCAGGGCAAAGCCTCTATTAAAACCTGGCTTCATTCCATAGCTCACAATACCTATGTTACTTGGTACAGAAGAGAGATAAAATATGAAATGATACCACTAGACAATAATGAAGTAAATCTAATGAGAAGTTATGAGCATCAACCTGAAGTAGCCCTTGAAAAACTAGAAAAGAACAATGAAATAGTTAAAGTGTTAAATAGCCTTAAGGAAGAGCAGAGAAATGTGCTCATATTAAGTGAACTTCAGGAACTATCTTATGAAGAGATTGCAAATACACTTAATTGGACACTTTCAAAGGTAAAATCCACACTTTATAGAGCAAGAATTCAATTTAAGTTAAACTACCAAAAAGCAGGTGATAGATCATGAGATGTAGCGTTATAAGGGATTTGCTTCCATCATATGATATTAATAAATGTAGAAAAGAAACTAGAGAAATAGTGTCTGACCACCTTAAATCCTGTGAAAGATGTAGGGAACTTTATGAAGCAATGCATGGTGAAGTAGGACTTAAGGATTCAATTGAGGTTATAAAAAAACCAAGTGAGGACAATGAATTTTGGCGTAAATATTATGGTAGTCTTTTGGTGAAGGGATTAGTAATATTTTTAGTGGTGTACAGTATTCTTATAGGAGTAAGTATAATGAAATAGCAACGAGTTTTGACATAAATAGATTAAGAGGGTATTTTCATTACCATCTTAATCTATTTATGTTTTATTGAGTAAAAATTAAAGATTTTGCACTCAGCTAAGGTGCTGCAAAAGATACATCTAGGAATAGCTATTAATAATTTGAGTAGGTATAAAAGCTTTTCTTATATACAATTTTGTGAATTGACATAAAAGTTATTGCATAATTTTTTAAAAATATTGAACCACTATAATTCCCTTTAAAGGTGGATTATAGTGGTTTTTTTATTTGAAATTCTATAAATCTTTTTATATAATGCACTAACTTTTATGTCGCAAAATAAGTGACATGAAAGTTAGTGCATTATGTATAAATGACATGAAGGTTAGTGCATAATACGAGTAATGACATAAAAGTTAGTGCATAGTTCTAGTACTACTAAACAAATTCTAAAATGACGTAAAAGTTATTGCATTTAATCATAAAATACTAAAAATTAAGGAGTGTTTATGTATACACCTATTGAGATGAAGAGAAATACAAAGTATGGAAATAATTATTGGGAAGCATATAGCCCAAAATTGAAAAGAAATGTTAGATTTTTTAGCGATCTTGAATACGATAATTGGTTACATATTGAAACAAATTCTGATATAGTTTCATTTTGTGAGCAACCACTAAAAATACAAATACAATTTAACGGTGAAATGGCTGAAAGTATATTTGATATGTGGGTATTATACAAGGATAATACAGAAGAATTTATGGAAGTAAAATATAGTTCTGAGATATGTGGAAACACAAAAAAATCTATGCGTTCAATAAGACAAACAAATATTCAAAAGCAATGGTGTTTAGAAAATAATTATAAATATTCAATAAAAACAGATAAAGAAATTCGAAGAGAACTTGTTTATTTGAATAATCTTAAACAAATAATTGGTCAAGTAAAAAGTTTTTCTAATCTAAATGAGAGTGATTTAATTACTATAACAGAATGTTTATTAGATGGATCTAAATCAATTGATGAAATATTTAGAGTAACTAAGTTTAGCTTAAACTACATTATCCAAATGGTTTCTTGGCTACATTATATTGGTATTTGTAAAGTTGAACTTTTTAAATCTGATATAAACTTACAAACGGAGGTTGATTTAATTGACTAGAAGAAAGTCATTCGAAAATGAAGAAAGTTATCAATCTATTAATACTAATGATTGGCCGAGAGTCTTAATAGATAATTTATCTGAAGAAAATAAAGAAATATTTTTAGTAAGAAAAAAAGCTGTTGATATGTATTTTAGTAATAAATCTATGGAGGAAATTTTAAAGGAAACAAAGATTCATAGAAATTTAGTGAGAAGATTAGTTAAAAGATGCCTAGAAATAGATAGTACTGGTATGCCTTATGGATACACTGCTTTAATTCCATATAAAAGACTTAAAAAATATAACCGTAGTAATAGTATGGAAAAAGACTTTAATAATCACTATGTTGGTGCTTTTTCAAAACTTCTTGAGGAGCATTCAGAACTTGAGGAATTAATAACAAAGCAATACTTAGGGACTTATAAACGAGGTATTACAGAACATAATATAAGTCCTAATGTTCTTCATAGAAAATTTCTTAACAAATGTCGTAGCATTGGTATTAAAGAAAATGAATATCCATTTATTACTCACGATAAAGGTAGACGTTCCTTATATAGATATACCAGCAATTTAAAAAATATATATTATCACGACTACACAAAACGACATGGTGATGATGCATATAAAAGATTAACCACTGTAGGAATAGGTGAGCAAAATAGTCCTATTATTACGAGACCATTTCAACAAGTACAATTTGATGGGCATAAAATTGATATGATCCTTTCAATTAAATTTAAAACTATCGAAGGTGATATAATTGTAAAACCTATGAGGCGTATATGGTTATTGGCTATCATTGATGTGGCAACTAGAGTAATTCTTGGTTATCATCTATGTCTCAGTCCAGAGTACTCATCATCAGACGTACTTAAATGTATTGAAAATGCTATTTTACCTAAAGATAAAAGAAAAATAACTATTAGTAATCTTCAATATCCACCAAATGGGGGGTTCCATTCTTTATATATCCAAGAAACTAAATGGGCACTCTGGGATGAATTTCTATATGATAATGCTAAAGCAAATTTGGCTAAGATTGTAACTGAGAAATTAACGAAATTAATAAAATGCTCAGTTAATGCAGGACCTGTTGCTACACCTGAGAGACGTGGTATCATAGAACGTTTTTTTAAAACTCTTGAAGAGCGAGGTTATCATAGATTGGTAAGTACAGTTGGTAATGGTCCTAAAGATCCAAGAAGAAAAAACTCAGAAGAAAATGCCATTACATATGAAATTTCAGAAAATGAAATTGAAGAGCTTACAGAAATTTTAATTGCTAATTATAATAACACTCCTCACGATGGAATTAACGGATTTACTCCTTTAGATGTAATGAAACAAAGAATAGAAAGAGGGCAAGTACCTAGAATTATGGAAGAATATGATAGAAAAGATTTAGCATTTTTATCTTTAACAGTTACACGAAAAGTTTCAGGTAATATTAAATCTGGGCATAGACCTTATATTTTTTATGAAGGTGTTGAATACCGAAATGATGTTTTGGCAAAAATGCCTGATCTAATCGGCAAGAATCTAACACTATTAGTAAATATAAATGACTTGAGAATGATAAAAGCATATTTACCAGATGGAAGTGAGTTTGGTATATTAACAGCTAAAGGAAAATGGTCAATAAAGCCTCATACACTCAAAATGCGTCAAGAAATAAATAGACTTAAAAGGAATAAAGATATTCATATATATTCATATGACGATCCAATAGAAGTTTATCATAATTTTCTTGTAGAGAAATCTGACAAGAATAAATCTTCAAGAAATAAACTTGCTACATTGAACAGAGTGACTAAAAAATTATCAAATGCATTAAATAAAGAAGCAAAAGATATCAAAGATGAAAAAGATATCAATGAATCAATAAAAGACACTGACAATAGTACCAAAAGAGAAAATAATTTAACTAATTCCGATAATGATAGAATAGAAGAATTAAAAAAATCTGATATCTTTAAAACTTTAAACTTTTAAACCAATGAAATCGAGGAGACAGTTATGGATACTAGACCTATATTGCTAAAAGGGCAACATCCAATTGAAACAGGTAATTACTATTTACCAACAAATGCTATTATAGAACTTTATGCAGTCGTTAATAGATGGATTTCAAATCGTTCACCAGGAGGCATAGTATATGGTAGACCACGATTAGGAAAAACGAGAGCCATTTCTTATTTAGAAGTTTATCTCCAACACGAGTTTGGTGAAAATTTACCTATATTCAAAATGTATTGTAGCCATCATAAACCTAACGAAAATAGATTTTATACAGACTTATTAAGAGATATTGGACATAGTGCATTTAATGTGGGAAAAGTAGAGGCTAAAAGAGATCGCCTAATAAAATTTCTAATTGAACGTGCTGAGAGCTATGGTCATCATAGAATAGTGTTGTTTATTGATGATGCTCAGATGTTATATGAACAGGATTATAATTGGTTTATGGATATTTATAACCAACTGGATAGATACGGAATAACCTTTACTGTTATTTTGGTTGGTCAGGAGGAATTATTACATCAAAAAAGTGCTTTTATTAGTGCAGCCAAAATGCAGATAATTGGAAGGTTTATGGTTCATGAACATAAGTTTTCAGGTATAAAAAGCACTGAAGATTTAAAAATGTGCTTACATGGATATGATGATACTTCTGAATATCCTGCCAATAGTGGTTGGTCATTTACTAGATATTTTTTTCCAGAGGCTTTTGAGGAAGGAATGCGATTTGCAAATGAAGCGCAAATAATCATAGATAAATTTAAGGAAGTAAGATCTAAAACAAACATTCGTGGGAAAATTGAAATTCCAATGCAATATATCACACTTACTGTTGATAATTGTATGAAAATATTCGGTGCAAATGGTAAGGGGGTACATTGGCCAAGTATTTCAAATTGGGAAGAAGCAATTAATTCCTCAGGATATATTGAGGCCGAGATATACAATAGTATGTTTAAATAAATAATAATAATATCACAGGAGCGAAAATATGGCATATACATGGAAGCGTAATTGGATTCTACCTTATGAATCAATTTGGGGAAGTGTTGAAAAATTTAAATATGCAAATGCAATCACTGATAGAGATTTTTCAAAGATTATAGAGGCTAAGTCAAAACGAAACACTATTTACATTTATCCTAGTATGTATGCATGTAATAATAACATTGATTTAAAAACATTAACTAAGATACTAAATATAGATGTTTTTAAGAAGACTCACGATGAATTAGAAGAATTCTTAGGTTGTATCTATAATGCACCAGACTTAAAAAAATATATGGTAAGAACATGGAGGTACTGTCCTGAGTGTATTAAAAATGGATATCATTCTATATGTAATCAGCTGATTTTCTTTGATAAATGTTTATTTCATAATGTTCATTTACAAACTAAATGCCCTAATTGCGAAAGAGAATCATACTACGTTATAGATTATTCTGATTATAAACATGGATTAAAATGTACTTGTGAGTATAATCATATTTTAGACAAAACACCAATTGACATATTTAGAGCATGGACGAATCTGAGTATTAATAATAAAATAATTGATTCTATTGGAAAAAGCAAATTTCCTAGTTCTAAAGAAGGTATTATATATTTCTATCCTTCATTCATTTGGTTTTTAGTTCATGATTTAAAAAGTACTCTATTTAATACTAGTGTTAAAGCTTTTTTGGAAATAGTAAAATCAAAGGAGTTACCAAATAATGCAATAAAGTTTAAAGTCGGTCTGAAGCATAGTACTATACCTAAATTTAGTGACAGTATTTATGATGGATATTCATTCATTATGATGAATGAATATATAGAAATAATTAAGGGTATAGCGAAACATATCAGAAGAAAGCATTATATTAAAAAAAATTCCATAAATATTTATAAAAGTCTAAAGTTATATTTTTTCTTTGACTATTTTAAAGATAAATTATCTAGTGAAGAACTTTATTACAAAAATATTGATGCAGAAGTATTTGCTTACATAATGTGGAGAAGAGATATAGAAGGGCATGAGGATTATGACCATATTCACACTAGAAAGACAAATAGGGGTAGTGATGATCCTTTGGTTTCAATAAAAGTGAATATAACTGGAACACTTTTTTATAAATATGTTAGCAATGAATTTCGCATGTATTTTAATTCTTATGGAAAAAATGAATATATAGCATTAGATGATTATGGTGTATTAGTTGATAGTTTTGAACGTATTTTAAGTAATCTATTGATAAGGCATTATAACAATTGGGTTACTTATGCTATTAACATAAAAGCCACTAAACCCAATGAAATAATTGATTTTAAATCATTTATTTCACCTCCATTAGTTGATTATGTTGTTCAATATAATAAGAATAATCAAGAGGCCTACCTAAAAATTATAAATATTAAAAATTAAAATTCATCTGAACTTTAAAAATATATTGACTTCAAAGGATTATTATGTTAACATAATTAAAAATAAATATTGATATGACTATGATAGAGGAAAGTAAATTTATCTAAAGCTTACAGAGAGTGGGGGAGGCTGAGAACCCTGCAGTGGCAGTTACTTTGAAGTTCCCTCTGGAGTTTTAAGCTGAAATTTTATTAGGTAAAACGGAGCTTTCACCGTTATAAGAAAGAGGATATCGGATTTCATTCCAGTATCTGTTTGAGATGTCAATTGTATTAGGTGTTCTATAAATAGTGTTAGAATATCAAATATGATTGATAAATAAGGTGGTACCGCGTGAGTTTAACCTCTCGTCCTTTTTAGGATGAGGGGTTTTTTTATTTTTAAAAAGTTAAAAGGAGAGGATTAAAATGTCAGAGTCAATTAACCATTTAAAAGAAGTGGTAGTGAGAGCTTTTGAAGAAGTTAAAACTATAGAAGAGCTGGAATCACTGAGAATAAGATTTTTAGGTAAGAATGGAGAATTAACAAATATATTAAAGTCACTAAGCAGCTTTAGTACTGAAGAAAGAAAGGCTGTAGGTGTTGAAGGAAATAAGCTTAAAAACTACATTACAGAAAGAATATCAGAACTAAAAACTGACCTTGAAAACAGAAGCATGGAAAATAAATTTGATATAACCCTCCCTGGGATGGAATTTGAGGTGGGAACTTATCATCCAATAACAATTGTTCAAAGGGATATTGAAGAAACTTTTAAGGAAATGGGCTTCTTCATAGCTGATACCAATGAGGTTGAAACAGACTACTACAACTTTGAAGCTTTAAATATTCCTAAATATCATCCAGCTAGAGATATGCAGGATACCTATTGGCTAGAAAATGGTATGGTATTAAGGACTCAGACTTCAGCAGGACAGCAGCATATAATGGAGCAGTATTCACCTCCAATAAAGGCTATTATTCCTGGAAGATGCTTCAGAAATGAGGATATTGATGCGTCCCATGAAAATACATTCTTCCAGCTTGAAGGTATTGTAATAGATGAGGGAATATCTGTGGCAAACCTTATTTATACTATGGAAACAATGTTAAGTAAAATATTTGAAAAGCAGATTACGGTGAGACTTAGACCAGGATATTTCCCGTTTGTAGAGCCTGGCTTTGAACTTGATATAAAGTGTGAGATTTGCGGTGGAAAAGGATGTCCTACCTGCAAACACTCTGGATGGGTAGAATTACTGCCATGTGGAATGGTTCATCCAAATGTATTAAAGTATGGCGGTATTGACAGCGAAAAATACACAGGCTTTGCATTTGGTCTTGGACTTACAAGACTTGCAATGATGAAATACGGAATACCAGATATCAGAGGTTTTAACTCTGGTAATTTGAAAATTATGAAGCAATTTAAATAAGTAATGGAGGAAGAAAAATGAAGATATCATTAGATTGGATAAATGATTATGTGGATATAAAAAATATAGATGTTGATTGGCTTGTAGGTAAATTCACAATTACTACTGCAGAGATAGAAGCAGTAAATTATATAGATAATGAAGTGATAATTGAAATAGATAATAAATCTTTAACCAATAGACCAGATTTATGGTGCCATTATGGAATAGCAAGAGAAATTTCAGCAATCACAGGTAGGAAATTAAAAAGTATAGATTATATAAAGGAAGAGCATCTAAAAGACATTAGTAAAAAGACTTTAGATGTCGATATTGAAGATAAAGAAAAGGTTTTGAGATATTCTGTAATTAAAATTGGTAATGTGAAGGCAAATAAATCGCCAGAGTTTATTGCTGATAGATTAAGTAACTGTGGCATTAGACCAATTAATATTATAGTAGATATTGCAAATTATGTTATGCTTGATATAGGTCAACCTCTTCATACTTTTAATAGTAGAGATATCCATTCTATTAGAGTAGCTAGTTTAAAACAGCCAATACAGTTCGGTACATTAGATAATTCGCAAATAGATATTCCTGAAGGTACATTAATGGTATGCAGTGAGAATAATCCTTTAGCCATAGCAGGCATAATAGGAGGATATGAGTCAGAGGTGTGTGAAAATACAGAAGGAATAATTCTTGAATCTGCTACTTTTGATGGGGTAGCTGTAAGAAAAACTGCCTCATCCTTGGGTATTAGAACAGATGCAAGCGTGAGATATGAAAAGTTCTTAGATACCACAATTATTACTGTTGCTGTTGGGAGATTTTTAAAACTGCTTCAGAAGTATCAGCCGGAAATAGAAGTAGAAACATCACTGTACGATAATATTATTAATGAAGTAAAGTCTATAGATATTAGCATTGACCATAAATATATAGAAACTTATTTAGGAAACAACATTGATAAGACTGCTGTGATAAATATACTAAAGAGTTTGGAGTTTGAGGTAGAAGAGAAAGAGGATGTATATTATATAAAAGTGCCCACCTTCAGGGCAACAAAGGATATCACCTGCAAAGCAGACATAATAGAAGAAATTCTTAGAGTTTATGGCTATGATAATATAAAAGGCAGTCCTAATAAAGCAGAAGTAGCTGCTGGTATAAAAAATCCTATAAAGGATATGGAGTATTTATTGAAGGATATATTAGTGAAAAAATTTGACTTCAACGAGGTTCATTCCTACTCATGGTACGATAACAATTGGCTTAAAAGACTTGGCTATGAATACAAAAATACCTTGAAGATAGTGAATTCTGGAGTAAAGCAGTATGAAAGCCTTAGAAGTGATATGCTGCCTAATTTACTCAAAATAATTTATGACAATAGAAAAAGCTTTGAGGAAATTAAAATCTTTGAAATAGGAAGAGTATTCAAAATGAATGAGGGTAAATTAACTCAACCTAAACATTTGACTGCTGCAATTTACAGCAGCAAAGATGAGGAGCAATTATATCGCTATACCAAGGGAATTAGCAGATATTTATTAAAAACTGCGAAAAATATTGATGGAAAGTATATTCAAATAAAGAATGACTATAAGGAGTATTGCCTTAGCATAAGCTATAAAGATGTAAAATTAGGCTATGTGTATTCTATACCTTCCTCTACATTGAAATTATTCAGCAGAAAGCATACTATAAAAGTAATAGACATTAATTTGGAGCTTCTTAATACTGTAGAAAAAAATCCAATTAAATATGAAGCAATTTCAAAGTACCCTGAAACTTATCTTGATTTCAGTATATTAACTCCAATGAATACGCTTTATGATGATATAGAATCCCTGGTGAATAAATTCATCCATCCATTAATAATAGAAACTAATTATATAGACACTTATTCAGGAAAAAATGTTCTAGATAACATGAAGAGTACTACCATTAGAATGATTATTGGTGATAGTGATAGAACTTTACAAATTGATGAGATTACTAAGGTAAAAGAACTTTTTATTAATTATCTTAATGAAAATGGGTTACAACTTAGATAGTGGAATGGTTACATTACGTTAGAAAATAATTAGAGAAAAGCTCACATATAAGGTGAGTCATACCATAAATAACGTTGACTTTTTGATGCGACATTAATGATAGACTTCTACTATGAAGAAACCATGAAAGCATACTGTGAAAAGGCAATTTTTGCAATAAAAGTTGCTCGAAAGAATAAAGTTTTAAATCAATTTTTCAATAAGGAGTGTACATGAATATTTTTTAATCACTATGCTCACTCCTTATTTTCTATAAAGTTGTACTAATACATAGTAATTGAAAATCAAAAATGTAGTTAGTTTTAATTTAATACGTGTTATAACACTTAAATATTTCAGATAAAAGGGGAGAGTAGTAGAAATAAATGGAGAAATCGAAAATTTAATTTAATAGTTGAAGTTTTAACGTTATTTTATTAAACCTACTTTAATAAAAAGTATATAGTAATAAGAAAATTGACATATAAGTGTGTGCATAAACGTATTTTAAAAGGAATATACATACTTTTATGTCACAATAGAATCTATTATTATGCAATAACTTTTATGTCATTAATTAGATTCAAAATTATAATGAACTTATAAATAGAGTACATTTAAATGAAATGCAATAACTTTTTTGTCACTAATGCAATAACTTTTTTGTCATTGTACAAATTTCAAAAGAAGAGAAGGATTTCACCTCTCTTTTGGCGAATATATAATGTCGTGAAATGTAAGTTTCACGACATTATATAGAGGGGATGAGTAATTTTGAGAAATACTTTAAATAATAATATAATATCTAATAATTCTATATGCAATACTTCGTTACCTAAAATTTTAAAAGAATATTTAAATTACCTTTCTACGGTGAAAGGAGTTTCTCCTAATACTATAGAGGCATACACTTCGGATTTAACTTTGTTTTTTAAATTCCTTAAACTACACAATGGAGATGCTTCTATTAGTGATGCTGAAGAGTTTCTCACTATCCAAATTAATGATATTTCAATAGATAATTTATCTAATCTTCAATTAGTAGATTTCTATGCATATCTCTTTTTCTTAGAAAATATGAGAAATAATGGAACCCATGCCAAGGCTCGTAAAATTGCTTCCTTGAAGTCTTTTTACAATTACCTATGCCATAAGGCTAAGGTAATTCCCCTAGACCCTACTAAGGAGTTAGAGAGCCCAAAACTTGGTAAGCGCTCCCCTACTTATTTAACATTAGATGAAAGTAAGGATTTGCTTAGAGCTGCTCAGACTAGAGAAAAGAATTCTGAAAGAGATTATTGTATTATTACCCTATTTTTAAATTGTGGATTGAGATTATCAGAACTATGTAGTATTGATATTTCGAAGATTAAAGGCGATACATTAAGAATAATAGGTAAAGGTAATAAAGAGCGTACTATTTACCTAAATAAGGCATGCTTAAAGGCCATAAACAAATACATGCCTATAAGAAATGAACTAATACCTAAAATCCATATAGAAGACAAAGACGCTCTATTTATCAGTGGCAAAAATAGAAGAATAAATAAAAGAACTGTAGAGAGAATTGTAAAAAAATATGTATCTATTGCTGGCCTTGATGAAGATAAATATACTCCTCATAAGCTAAGGCATACTTCTGCTACCCTAATGCATAAATATGGAGGTGTAGATGTAAGAACTCTTCAACAAATACTTGGTCATGAGAATATTGCAACTACCCAAATATATACACACGTAGATGATGATACCTTGAGAGGTGCTATAAATTCTAATCCACTAGTAGATGAATAGAAAAGGACATGCATTAATTTTGCATGTCTCCCCTATTTAAACTGTTTTAATTAACAGGTTTGCACACCTGAATTTTTTGAGCTACTGATTGAGGTGGAATTGATTTAGTCATAGCTTCACTTAATATAATAAATACAATATCACCTTTTGCAAAATCAACTTTGTTAGAGTTTTCTACATTACAGTTAAAGACCTTGGTGTCTGGACCTACAATAGCTACTAATTTTTCTTTATATATTTGTGGTCCTTTTAAATATCCATCTACTAATAACATGATATTTCCACTATTATCTTTTGTAACTTCTAAAATTTCTCCCATAAAAATCGGAGAATTGTGACGTGGTTTAGCCAACACTGGAACACTCATAGAAAAAATAAAAAGAGCAACTAAAGCAAATAACAGTACTTTCCTTACTTTCATAATTTTAATATACCTCCTTGTATACTCTATACAAGACTATTTTATCACTATGAACAGACTATTATTCAGTATAAATTCACATATATAAGTTGTAACTAAGTTTCTACATAATATAAATAGGATTCTCTTTTATAAGCTATTTAAATTGAACTTCATATTATTTTATATTTAAGCCTATTTGTATTATGTGGTTTCATTATTACAATTTATATATTTTATCTCTTATTTACTATATATAATCCAGGAAATTTTTCTATTAGTTCTCCAGTAGAGTTAATTCCTTCTTCTATTAACTCCTCTAATCCTTGAATATCTTCAATATATTCTATATTTTCATCATCTAGAGCATCTATATACTCTTCATCTATTAATTCTTCAAAATTAGATTTAATAAATTCTTCACTATCTGAATCCTCTTCTTCACACTCTAAATCAAAATCACTAAACTCTTCAAGATCTAAATTCAAAGGATCAGTAGTTTTATTACCTTCAAAGACCTCATCAATTTTTATCGCTTTAACATCGAATCCTTCCAATTGAAGACATTTTCCACAGTTATCGCAAAGCTTATTCTTATTATATTCACATAAGTCACATTCACCACAATTGCTACATTCAAGGGTAGTATCAAAAATACACATTTTCACAACTATCACTACTTTCTTTTGATAGAATTTAATCAATACAGACTATTGTAGCAAATATGATAGTATAGTTCAATATGCTATGGTAAATAAATAGTAATTTGAGAATATGAAAGATATTTTATATCATGATAGATAATTATGTTTTTAAAATTTAATTTAGCATAAAAATCGAATAATTGAGGTATACAGCGAACATACACCAAAATATATAAGGAATTAATAAATAAGTAGCAATTTTATCCAGTTTATAAAATGAAATTATAGTTAATATTATAAATAATATCAATATACAAAGATCAATTAAAGCAAGAAATGGACTTCCAAGATAGAAAAATAAAATAGACCATAGATAATTAAGAATTAATTGAAAGGAGAATAATAATATTGCGTAATTAACATTATTACCCTGCTTTTTTAACATTAATATTCTATAAAATCCAATAGCCATTAGCAGATATAGTATAGTCCATACCACTGGAAAAACCCAATCTGGAGGAGCTAAGGTAGGTTTAATTAAACTGTTATATAGGATATTAGAGTTTTGAGTTAGTTTACCTATGATAAATGCAAAGCCATTTACTAAAAGAATTGTTAAAATTAAAAGAAAATAGTCTTTCTTACTATTTACTTCTATAAGCTTTTTCATGTTTTTCCTCCTAATATTTTTATACTATATAGTTATTAGGAATTTGATGATTATATGCAAAACATATGTATATATTATTGGGTTAGAAGAAAAAATAATAAATATATACATATGTTTTAAATAAATATATTATATATAATCTTTGTAAAATTATTATAAAATTATAGACAAAACTTTCAACTTAACTTAATCTATTAATAGATAATTATATATTGTATATTTAAGGAGGATAAAACATGGCAAGTAACTATTCTTTTGACGTTGTATCAGAGGTTAATATGCAGGAAGTTGACAATGCTATTAATCAAACATTAAAAGAAATAAAACAAAGATATGATTTTAAAGGCAGTAAAACTGAAATAGAATTACAAAAGGATGAAATTAAAATTGTATCTGAGGATGAATTTAAATTAAATGCAGTGATAGATGTTCTTAAGGGGAAATTTATTAAAAGAGGAATCTCATCTAAGGCATTGGAAGTAGGTAAAATACAAGATGCTTCTCTTGGAAGTGCAAAGGTAAATGTAAAAATAGTAAAAGGCATTGCTATGGAAAAAGCAAAAAAAATAGTTAGCGATGTAAAAGGAAGCAAAATAAAAGTTCAATGTCAAATCATGGATGAACAACTTAGAGTCTCTGGAAAAGATAAAGATGATTTACAAGCAGTAATGCAACTTATCAAAGGAAATGACTATGGAATAGATGTTCAATTTACAAATTATAGATAAATTGCGACAAATAAGGACAATATTTAAATTTTTTTTTAATTTTTTTAAATTACCTATGTTAAAATTATTGTTTATGGTTTATAATATAACTGGTTTAACTTTTAATGTATAATTTTATCCTAATTGGATAATTTAATAATAAGATAAAACATTAAAATTTACTAAAAAATAAACTTTAACAAAAAAAAGTATAAACACTAGGAGGAATATTATATGAAATCAACAGGTATAGTAAGAAGAGTAGATGAGTTAGGAAGAATTGTAATTCCAATAGAGTTAAGAAGAACCCTAGACATCGAAATAAAAGATGCACTAGAAATATATGTGGATAAAGATCAAATAATACTAAAGAAATATGAGCCAGCATGTATATTTTGCGGAAATGCAAGAGATGTTAAAAACTTTAAGGGCAAGAATATATGTGATGAGTGCTTAGGAAACTTAGCTAAAGAAGTAAACTCACAAGAATAATACATAGTTAAGTGTAAAATAACAGGATGATTTAAAGCATCCTGTTATTTTATTTCTATTACATACATAATTGTCACCAAAATTTTTTATATATTTTTCTTTTATTCCTAGAAAATTTTTATCAAGATGAGTATAAAAATATTCCCTTCTCATATTCTTATATACTGTTTTAATTTCGTCATAGCTTTCAATTATAATTTTATATTTGACCTTCAACTTGAAGTTCACTAAAATTATAATTAAATAAATAAATATGATGATGAAAGGGGTACCTCTATGATATTTTACTTTTCTGGTACTGGAAATTCACTAGCTATTACAAAGGTTATTTCTACAGAACAAAATGAAGAATTAATTTCAATATCTGCACTGATGAGTAAGGGAAATGATGAATATAAATTTGATCTTAAAGAAAATGAGATTATAGGGTTTATATATCCTATCTATGCCTGGGCTCCCCCTCAAATGGTGTTGGATTTTATAGCTAAACTTACATTTTCAAACTATAATAAAAACTATACATTTTCTATAGCTACCTGTGGTGAAAATATAGGAAATACCATGAAGGTTTTAAGTAACTCATTAAATAAAAAAGGTATTATCTTAAATAGTGGCTTTTCTATAAAAATGCCTAACAACTATATAATTTTAGGGAATACAGATTCCAAGGAAATAGTAGATAAAAAACTTAGAGATGCTGAAGAATATTTGAAGAAAATTAATGGAATAATCAAAGAGAGAAAAACAGAAGTATATGAGCTAGAGAAAGGTATTATGCCTTCAGTTCTAACTAATATAATAAATCCAATGTTTAATAAACATGCTATGGATACAAAGAAATTCTATGTTACTCAAAAGTGTACATCCTGTAATCTCTGTGAAAAAATATGCAACTGTAAAAATATAACTGTATTAGATAAACCAAAGTGGGGTAAAAAGTGCTCACAATGTCTTGCTTGTCTTCACTATTGTCCAGTTCAAGCAATTCAATATGGGAAAAATAGTGAAAAAAAAGGACGCTATACAAATCCTAATGTGTCCCCTACAGAGATGATTATAAAATAAATATATATGCCCTAGTCACTGTTGTAGTCAAAGATGCAATCCACATGCTGATTCAGCATAAAAGTATCTTAAATCTTTAATATGAAAGGAAAGCTATCTCAAAATTTTGAGATAGCTTTCCTCACTATTTTTAATATATAAGTTGTAATTAAATTTCAATATTATACAAGGCTTTGTAATAAATTTGAGTTAGGTAGAACTTCATATTATTACAATCTATATATTTAAATTATATTTTTAGTATCTGAATTTGGCCTAAGGCTTTCTCCTTAGCATCATTACCAACTCTAGTCATTATATATATTTCATAAAAGTTACCACATACATTAATATTATTTATATTTATATAATCTATTATTTTCTTATAATATTTGCTAGTATCATTATAATCATCATCAAAATTTATAGTTATGTAATCACCTTTTGGTAAAGTTATAATTTTTTCATCATTGGAAGGAATTGAAGCTTTGAGGTTAATCATCATGTTATTGTATATTAGCTCATTGTGATTTTTAAAAGCATCATAAGAGGTTTCAAAAGCTAATTCTTTATTTGAAATATTATATTTTTGTTCTATATCAACTAAAGTTTTGCTTAGTTTTATTTCAAATTCCTCTGTATACCTGTTAGTATTATCGTACTTAATAAAGTTTCTTTCCCCATTATATTTAATAAATACTTTATTAATCCCCTCTTCTAAGGAGGATTTTATACGACTCTCAAGAAAAGTAATATTACTTTTTATATTTTGTAATTCTTCTATTTTATTATCTATTAACTCCTTTTGATTACTTATTATATTTAAAATAGAATCAAAAGAGGTATAATTATCTATGATGTATTTTATTTCCTCTAAGGAAAGTCCCATGGCTTTACATTGCTTTATTAAATCCAACGTAACAAAATGCTTAACAGAATAATATCTATATTTACTTTTTTCATTTACATATCCAGGCTTTAATAGTCCGATTTTATCGTAATGCCTTAAGGTCTGAATTGATACATTATGTAATTTGGACATTTCTCCTATGGAAAATCTTGTACCCATTATATCACCTCTACTCTATTATATACTTATAAAATTAAAAAAAGCTATGGATAACTAATTCATTAACCATAGCTTTCATATTACAACACTAGTACCTATTTACATTTCTATAACTGCTTTAGTAGAAGCTTTTATATTAGTCATTAGGTTAATAGTTATAAATGTTAGCGTTTCACATATAAGTGCACTTGCCCATATTCCATTAATTCCAAATATATTACCAAGTAAGAATAAGCATATTGGTAAGAAGATTACTGATCTACATAAACAAATTATATTTGAGTATTTAGGAGTCTCTAAAGCTTGATAATATACAAGGGTATTTAGATTTAATCCTACTGCAAAATAGCTTATACTGGCTATTTTAAGGGCACTGTATGATAAGCTTACTATCTGTGGATCTGATGTAAATATACTTATTATATGTGGCCCAAATAGAAAACTTACTACAACAAAAAATCCACTAATCATTGTTGAAGATATAGATGTTATTTTAAAGAATTTTAACATTTTCTCTCCATTTTTTCTTCCATAATTATAACTTATAAGTGGCTGAACACCTAAGGTTACACCATAAAGTACCATGTATATATTGGTAGTTATATAGTTTAATATACTATAGGCAGAAATTCCAATCTCACCTACATAGTTAACTAAGGCTATATTATGCATTAATACAATTAATGAATAGCTAGCTTGAGCAAAGAAAGATGGAAAACCTATAAGTGAAAATTCCTTAATAAGAGTTTTATTAAGTTTTACCTTTCCAAAGGTTAAACATCCCCTTTTATTTAAGAAATGAGGCAATAACATGCATACTGTAACTATCTGTCCTAGTCCTGTAGCTATGGCTGCTCCTTTGATTCCTAATCCAAACTTAAATATAAACACATAGTCTAAAATTATATTAGTTATAGCACCTGCAATAGTAGAAATCATTGCAAGTTTTGGGCGCCCATCATTTCTAACGAAACTGTTAAGAACTATACCTATTAAATTTGGGATACAGAATATAGCATAAAATCTTAAATAATCCACAGCTAGAGGTTTTAAGCTGTCAGTAGAACCTAGCAAGGTTACTATTTCATTGGTAAATATAATGCAAAGTATACTTATCACCAAACTAGTTATTAAAAGAAATTTAAATACTTGTCTAAATATATTTACTGCCATTTCATTATTCTTTGCTCCAATATTTTTAGACACTAAAGCCCCGCCACCGATAGCAAACATTGAAGCTAATCCAAACAATATAACTGTAAATGGTAGAACTATATTTACTGCTGCTAATGCTGAATCTCCAACACCTTGTCCTACAAATATTCCATCAACAACTGTATATAAAGACGAAATAAACATAGCAAGAGCTGAAGGAACGGCATATTTTAAAAATTGTTTTATCATATGTATATACCCACCTTTAATTTTAAATTTTACCTTTCATATTATAAACTCTATTGTTACTATAGAGTCAAGTGTTTTTATTAGGTTACAAAGATTATAGATACTATAAGAAAAATTTAGAAGTTTTTATAGCACGAATTTTTTTCTACCTAGAATAGTAACTAATCCCACCGTAATTGCACTTATAATGAATATGGCTATAATTGGAATTATATATTCAACATTTGTTGTTTTATTTTCAATGTGATAAATGAGCTGAATCAGCCATTTTGTCACCGTCACATTGCTTATAGCTTTTATGGCACTTGGCATTTTTTCCAAAGGTAAAAGTGATCCACCAAATAAAGATACTAGCATAGCAACAGAGGAAGCCATTAAGCTAGCTTGCAATTCAGTATTACATATACTAACCATCAGTACTCCAAAACTTGATGCAGTTACCGCTACAGTTAATCCTATTATGAAAAATTGAAATAAACTAATTTCTAGGTCTATAGATAAAGCTTTTAATGCCAAAGTTGAAATAGATATTTGTATAATTGTAATTATAAGATTATAAAAGTATATACCAAGTATATAGACATATAATTTTTTTGAAGATAATCTAAATCTAATTAATATTCCATTTTCTTTGTCTTTTATAAAATTACAAGCCATCATAGTACAGGTTATCATTAAGGTTAATAAAATAAATCCAATTCCTCTCTGAGATACTGTCAAGTTTCCCTTTTCCATTTTTGATAATATTTCATCTAATCCATTGATGTTACCAGTATAGATAAAATTCGTTACCACATTTTCGATAGTAGTTTTAAGGTAAGGATCTAAACAGCTAACGATGAAATTTCCATCATCATTAAACTGAATTATAGTTGCATATTTAGCTAAGATCATATCTGTATAAATACTAGATTCCTCTGTATCAGCAACTTTTATTCTATTGAATTGGGATGCTTCATTCTTAAAAGATTCACATATATTCTTACTTTCTTTATCTATAATACCAATGTTTATAGAAGGCTTCATTATATTATTGATACCCATAGCAAAAATTACTGATACTACTGGAACCAATAACATTAACAAAAGTTTTTTCTTATTTGTTAAACTTCTAGTAAACTCATTTTTAATAATCAATAGAATTTTCATTATAGGAAAACCTCCTTTTTGAATCTTTTTATAGAACCAATGGTAAATATTATACTTAAAACCAGAGTTACAATAATGGCATATAAATATATATCCATTCTATTATCATTTAGCATCATGAAAATCCCTTTATTTATCCAGGTTAAAGGTGAAATATAGCTTATTTTCTCCACCATATTGCCTAAGGATCCCACAGGGAAAAAACTTCCTCCCAGCATAGCCATAATCAGTATAGGAGTACTTACAAAATTTTTTACTGTCAAGAAATTTCTCGTACATAATCCTATAAAAGATCCAATAGCACAAGACATAAATCCTAATATAGTGAAAAGTAGTAGAAGTTCTAAGAATCTTCCTCTAAAGTCTACTTTAAAAACTAGTCTGCAAATTATCATTAAGATAATATTATATATTGTCATTGATATGGTTGAAGGTAGTATTTTTGATAGAACTATAGCAGTTCTACTAATAGGAGCTATAATAAACCTCTCCCCACATTTAAAGTTACTTTCTTCTCTTGCCACATATATAAGAGTAACTGCACCTAAAAATGTGCAAAATGGAATAGAAACCAATGAATAATAGTAATATGAAGTTATGCCATCTGATCCTGAATAATAATTAGAAGTGATATAACCAAGTACTCCTATTAAAAGTAGAGGAAAGATAATGCCATATCCTATCAAAAATGAATCCTTTATTCTCTTTTTCATTCCCAAATTAAATAGTACACCAAAGCCATTCATTTTATTCACCTCACTAATCTCTTAGTTCATTTCCTGTTACATGTAAAAATATTTCCTCTAGACTTCTTAATCCATATACTTCATATCTTTTTTTAATTTCCTCTTTATTCCCTTCTACAATTACTTCTCCTTCATCCATTATAATAAGTCTAGAGCATATTGCCTCAACTTCCTCCATATAATGAGAGGTATATATTACTGTAGTGCCTTGCTCTTTTAATAACTTTGTAACTTCTAGGATGTTGTTTCTTGATTGAGGGTCTATACCTACGGTAGGCTCATCCATTATCAATAGTTTTGGACAGTGTACTATAGAACAAGCGATATTAAGTCTTCTTTTCATTCCACCTGAAAACGAATCAGGATAGTCATTCTTTCTATCAAGAAGTCCGACAGATTCTAATGCTGCATTAGTTTTTTTCATTAGTTCAATTCCTTTTAAACCATATAATGAACCAAAAAACTTTATATTCTCATAAGCAGAAAGATCAGAAAATAATGCAACATCTTGCGGTACAAGACCTAACGACTTTTTGAAATTATCTTCATTATCTCTTATATCCACACCTTGAAAAAACACTTGGCCCTCATCCATATCTAAAAGAGTTGAAATCATATTTATAGTTGTACTCTTACCTGCACCGTTTGGACCTAAAAATCCGACTATCTCCCCTTCTTCAATATTAAAACTTATACCCTTTACAACTTCCTTACTCTTAAAGCTTTTTTTCAATGATTTAACTGTTAAAATATTTTTCATATTATCTCTCCTTTACCAAATGTTTTATATACAATATTGGATATAACTATTAAATAAAATGCAGTAGAGGCTACTGCAAGTTATGCTTATTTATTTTTTGACATTAAATTAATTAACTGTTCTAATGCTTCCTTTGAATTCTCTGGATTATTTAATATAACTTCCCTTAATTCATTTATTTTTTCATTATCTAAGGTTGAATCTTGGCTTTTTGCTTCGTTTATATCATCAAATTCAAAATTTTTAATCATCAACTCAAGTTTTTTAGCATCTTCTATATATATGTCATATTCATTTATAAGTGCTTCATGCCATTTTATAGCATATTCAATATTAGTTATAGTCATACCAAAAGAAATTTTATCTACTTCTGGACTAGAGTCATTAATCTTAATTTTCTTCCAATATATCCAATAGTCTAAGGTTTCTTTAAGTTCTTTAATATGCCTGTTTATAATTGGAGTTGCACTTTCTTTGCTTAATCTATTAAAGGTCATAGGTATAATAAATTTTTCAGTTCCTATGGGTATTAGTTGCTTTCCTAATTCATCTTCAATAGTTCTCTTAAGTTCTTCTCTACCCTTATCTGTAATCTTATATATTCTTCTAACTCTGGAGCCATGGGTCTCCTCTATAACTAGCTCAACTTCTCCATTCTTTTCCATCTTACTTAAAGCATAGTATATAGAGCCTGATTTGATTTTGGCCCAAATATCAAATCCGGTGGTTTGTATAAACTTTTGTATTTCATATCCATGGGTAGATTTTATATTTAAGTAATAAAGAATAATCAATTTAACCATAATTATCTCCTCATAAGTTTATTTAAAAGCTGTTCTTATTAATATAATATACCCAACCTTGTTTATTGTCAATAAAAAATACTCAACATTGGATATGTTTATTCATGTTTTATAATTTTTGACTTAAGCTATTCATTAATCTGTTTTTTCATATTTTAAGCACATCTTTTAACTTTTATGAAGATATATCTTCTATCTAAAATTATATCAATAAGTTTTAAAGAATCCTTGAAGTTCAAAATTCCTTTAAATGTTTATTGATATATCAATGCCATATTAAAACAAAGCAAAATAAAAAAAGACTCATAGAGTCTTTTTAAAAATCAAATAAATCTACACAATTTTAAATGCTATTCAGCTATGTTCTCAGAATCCTTAGAATTATCTATAATTATTTCTTCAACTGGTTGTGAGAAAATAGATGTTTTAGGATCTACACTAAATGGAACTCTACTATCCAATCCATTAGCTATAGCTTGTCCTAATTTATCGAAGCCTACTTCATTGTATAAGTTAGTATCAAACATACTTTCTAAAAAGAAACATTCTATTATCATTGCTTCACCGTTAGTATTATCTAACTCAAATAAATTTTTAGAATATTTTATGCCTCTATTTTTAAATCCTAATTTCTCCAAATTACTTAATATGGCTTTGCCTCTTTTAATTGCTTCTGTAGAGTTTTCATCATAAACCCATACTTCACTGCCAATACCACGTTCTTGTATTGTATTATAGGCTTTATTTAAATGAATTGAAAAAAACAAATCCACATTGCTACTATTTGCTTTGTTTACACCATACTTCAGATCATCCTGTTGGTTTGATGGATTATGATAGGGTGTACAATCAACTATATCAGTAACAGGTTTTAAATAGTTAAAACATTTTTCAAATATCTTTCTAGTCTCAGTAGCTTCATCTAGTATTGAACTTGATCCTACACAATTAAGATTATGGCCCGCACGTCCTCCTAGGACATTAATTTTTTTATCATCATTAGGTATGATTGAATTTACTCTTGCCAATAGTTTATTTGCAAAATTAATTGTATCTTTATCATTACTAACTTCTAAAACCTTATTGATAGCTTTTTTTGCACTTTCTATATCTGCAGTTTTTTTAGTTGTTTCTGCGGTAGTTACTAGTTTAGCTGCTTTTTCCTTTAATAATTCTTGATCTATGTCGACAATAGCATTTACTCTTGCCATTAATCCATTGGCAAAATTAATTGTATCTTGATTATTACTTGCTGCTAGAAGTTTATTAACTGCTTTTTTAGCATTTTCTATATCCACAGCTTTTTTAGTGGATTCTGCATTAGTAACAAGTTTAACTGCCTCTTCCTTTAATAGTTCTTCTTCTGTGCCAACTATAGCTTTTACTCTTGTCATTAAGCTATTAGCGAAATTAATTACCCCTTGATTATTTTTTGCAGTTAAAAGAATGTTAATGCCATTTTTTGCACTTTCTATATCAGCAGATTTTTTAGTACTTTCTGCAGTAGACACTAATTTAGCTATCTCTTCTAGTATCATCTGTTGGTACTTATCTACTGCCGAAGACCAAGAAGCTGTATAGGGTTTATTTCCTTCGTATGTATCAAAACTAATTACTAAATCCTTTGACCTATTTATATCAGTTTGTGGTACCCTAGGTTTAGGTTCATTATTTTTAGTAAAAAGCAAACCCATAAATTCTTCAAATAATTTTTGTTGAACCACATCTGTTTGCTTTGAAAATTCTCCAATAGCCCAAGAAGCACTTGTTCCATTTAATGCCTCTATTGTTCCTCTAGCATGGTTAATTGATTGTTGAGTATTGCTATTTTGACAAGTATTTACTGCATTAAATGCATTAGCATAGAGAACATCGGAGTTTGTAGTAGCTCCAACACTTACAATTGTACTTGCTAAGAATGTTATACATAGTATCATAATAATTAGTATTCTTTTAAATTTTGTGTGTGTCATGAACTATCACCCTTCTAAATATACTTATTTACATATTAATATATTAACATTTAATACAACATTATACAACAAAGTATACATACCTATATGTGAATTTCTAACAAATGTTTATTTAATTTTGCTATATATCCTATTTATTTACAAAAATAATGATATAATTATAGTAATTTACTAAAGAGTAATCTATGAAAAGAAATTTTCTAGGATTTCATTGTAAATTAGATTAAATATTAATATTATTATATGATTAAAAATTTTAGGAGGAAAATAATTATGGAAAAATCTAAATATGCTTTTATGCTTATGGGACCTGGATATAATCCAGAGCTTCACAATTCACATTTCGAAACTGAAACTAGACATACATATATTGTGACTGTAAGGAATTTTGAAGAGGCGTGTTTAACCGTAGAAAAACTAGTAGCTATGGGTGTTGGGGCATTAGAACTTTGCGGTGCATTTAACTGTGAGTTAACACAAAAACTTATTGATATCACAGAAGGTGAAATAGCCATTGGGTATGTAACCCATTTCCCTAGTGAAGATGAAAAATTTAAAAATTTTTTCGGTAAATAAATTTTCTCTTATTCAATATAACAAAAGCACTGACATTTAATATTTGTCAGTGCTCTTATATTATTAAAGAAATTTAGCTATTTAGCTAGAGGAAATTGGCTGTTATAAAGCTTTGCATAAGGACCATTAGCTTTTAATAAGTTTTCATGAGTTCCTTGTTCTATAATATCCCCTTTCTCCATGACTAAAATCATATCTGCTTCTTTTATGGTAGAAAGTCTATGGGCTATTATGAAGCTTGTTCGTCCTTCCATAACCTTTTGAAATGCATTTTGTATGCGAAGCTCTGTTCTTGTATCTATATTGCTAGTTGCTTCATCCAAAATAAGCATAGGTGGATTAACAAGCATTACACGAGCTATGGTCAAAAGTTGTTTTTGTCCTTGAGACAGATTATCTCCTGACCCACTTATTATAGTGTCATATCCATTGGGTAAACGTCTTATAAAGTTGTGCGCATCAGCTGCTTTTGCTGCCTCAATAATCTCTTCTTTTGTAGCATTAGGTTTACCATAAGCAATATTATTTTCTATGGTATCTGAAAACAAGAAGGTATCTTGAAGAACCATACCAAAATTCTGTCTTAGACTATCTCTAGTAATATCCTTAATATTTATACCATCAATTAATATGGATCCACTATTAACCTCATAAAATCTCATTAATAGATTTACAAGAGTTGTTTTTCCTGCACCAGTTTTCCCTACAATAGCAATTTTGCTTCCAGACTTTATATTAAAGCTTAAGTTAGTGATTAATTCTTTTTCAGGAGTATATGAGAATTTCACATTATTAAAGTGAATATTTCCTTTGATTCCTTTAAGTTCCTTAATATTTTCTTCGTCTGTAATTTCACTTTCCATATCAAGTATAGTAAAAATACGTTCTGCTGAGGCAACAGCTCCTTGTATTTGTGTAAAGACCCCTGTTATTTCATTAAAAGGTTTTGAAAATAAGTTAGAGTATATAAGGAAGCTAGATATATCACCGATAGTGATTTTACCCATAATGGCTATTACACTACCTATTATACCTATTATGGAATAAGTGATATTATTTACTAATCTAGTGGATGGATTTGCAAGAGAACCATAAAACTGAGATTTAACCCCTGCTCTGTATAATTCATCATTTATAGATTTAAACTTATCAAAAGAATAAGTTTCATAATTAAAGGCTTTTATTGTTTTTTGCCCTGTTACCATCTCTTCCACATACCCATTTAGTGAACCTAATTTAGTAGCTTGCTCTCTAAATAGTTGCTGTGACCTAGTAGTTATAAACCGTGCCACTACAAAGGTGAATGGAGCTGACAATACTACAACTATTGCCATTATAGGATTAATCCATAGCATAAATCCTATGGAGCCTATAATGGTAACTATGCCTGTAAGTAAGGCTGCTATACCTTGGAGCATACCATCTGCTATGGAATCTATATCATTTACAAATCTACTTATAATATCGCCATGGGAGGTTTTATCATAAAATTTTAATGGTAATGTGTTAATTTTAGTAAACAAATCATGGCGCATTATATTAACAGTTTTATAGGAGATACGATTTGTAAAATAAGTAAGTAGCCAAGTAAATAGTGAACTACATCCATAAACTATTGCCAATATAATTAAAATATTAAATATGGATTGAAAATTAACTTCGCCTGGTCCAATCATATTATCTATGGACTTTCCTATGAACATGGGACCAATTAAACTTGATATCACACCTATGATTGCACAGAGGATTGAGCCAAGTAAAAGTCCCCTATTCTTTCCTATATACTTAGTGATTCTTAACAATGTTTTCTTCTTCATTATTTACTTGCCTCCTCATTTGAAAGTTGAGATAAGCAGATTTCTTTATATACTTCACAGTTATTCATGAGTTCACTATGTGTGCCTATTCCAACTATATAGCCATCATCAAACACAATAATTTTATCTGATGTTTTTATTGTGCTAGCCCTTTGAGACACAATTATTACGGTGGTATCCTTTAAATTTTCTTTAAGGGCAGCTTTCAATGCTGCATCTGTTGCAAAATCCAGCGCACTAGAAGAATCATCAAGGATTAATATAGATGGTTTTTTAACCAATGCACGAGCTATAGTTAGACGTTGTTTTTGTCCTCCAGAAAAGTTTGCGCCTCCACGAGACACCAAAGTGTTATATCCATCTGGTAGAGTGCTTATAAATTCATGAGCTTGTGCAATTTTTGAGGCTTTTATAATTTCCTCTTCTGAAGTATTTTCATTACCCAATCGAAGATTTTCTATTATAGTACCAGTAAATAATTCAGATTTTTGAGGAACTATACCTATTTTATTTCTCAATTCTACTAGTGACTGCTCTTTAACATTAATATTATTGATGTTAACCTGACCTTTACTTACATCATAAAACCTTGGTATTAGATTAATAAAAGTAGATTTACCAGACCCAGTTCCTCCTATGACACCTATAGTATCTCCTCTATTTATAGTTACTGAAATATTCTCAAGGGACATATCACCAGTAGAGCTATAACTAAAAGAGACATCTTTAAATTCAATAGCTGGAGTTTCTGTATTATTACTTAATAATGGCACTTTACAGCTATCTTTAATAGATGAAGTAGTCTCCAGTACTTCATTAATACGATTTGCTGAGGCAGATGCCTTTGTAAATATTATAATTAAGTTTGATACAACTATAAGAGCAAGTAAGATTTGAGTAATATAATTAACAAAGGCTATGATGGTACCTGAGGATAAGTTGCCTGAATTAATTTGATATCCACCCACCCATAATAGGACAATAATGGCAGAGTTCATAACCAGTGAAGTTAGAGGACTTAATAGGGCTGAGATCCTGCCAACACGAATAGCTGTCTGGGTTAGATCTTCATTAGAGTTTTTAAATCGGCTCTTTTCCGTAGGTATTTTGGCAAAAGCTCTTATGACCCTTACACCAGAGAGATTTTCACGAATTATTAATGAAATTCTATCTAGTTTTTGTTGATATAATCTATATATAGGAGAAGTTTTAGTTATAAAAAAGTATAGTATAATTGCAAAAAATGGAGTAGTGGCAATTAAAATTAAGGAAAGTTGAAAATCTAATATCATGGCCATAATAATAGCACCAATACATATAAATGGTGCACGTACTACAAGACGTATAAGCATTGCAACTGCAAGTTGAAGCTGATTTACATCATTAGTCATTCTATTTATTAAGGATGGTGTTCCTAGGTTATCTAGCTCTGTATAGGATAGTGAAGATATATGTTGAAATAGTGTATTACGAAGTGTTGTACCAAATCCTTGAGAGGCACGTGCCGCAAAATATTGACACACTAAAGAGCTTCCGAAACCTAAAATCGCCATAAATATCATTAGAGTACCCATTTTTAATACATAAGATGTATCCTTGGTAGCTACCCCATTATTTATAACCAGAGCCATGATTGTGGGTAAGAGCAATTCTAGAATTGCTTCAAATAATTTAAACAATGGTCCAACAATACATTCTTTTTTATAAGGCTTTAAAAAGTGTATAAGTTTAAACAAGTTCATCATAACCTTTCTTAAAATACTTTAGATATCTTTAAAATTGCTGTAGATATAAAAATATCAAGGAATTACTCTTTATCATATCCATAAGATACTTTATTAATTTAAAGATATCTTAAATTTATTGCATATACTTTAATTCTCAATTATTATTGTACCATAGGGTTTTCCATATTAATAATATTTGATTAGTATGGTTAATATATGTAAAAAGTATATGGAGGAAGTCTAATATGGATATTAAACAATTGAAATATTTCCTAACAATTGTGGAGGAAGGCCAAATAACTTCTGCTGCTAAAAGACTTAATATGGCTCAACCACCCTTAAGTCAACAGCTTAAAAATCTTGAAGATGAGCTTGGGGTAAAGCTAGTGGAAAGAGGCGCTCGACATATTAAACTAACTGATGCAGGGAAAATATTAAGAGATAGAGCTCAACAGATATTAGAACTTTCAGATTCAACTATAAGTGAAATAAAGGATTTTAAAAAAGGCTTAAAAGGTACACTCTCCATAGGTACTGTATCCTCCTCTGGAGCTATGCTTTTAAATGCTAGAATTTCAAACTTTAGAAAAGATTATCCTAGTATAAAGTTTGAAATACACGAAGGAAATACTTTTAAAATGGTGGATCTATTAAATAAGGGTATTATAGAGGTAGGAATTGTAAGAACTCCTTTTAATACCTCTATGTTTGAGTGTAGATATATGGACCCAGAACCAATGATAGCTATAATGAGTAAGGAATATGTATTTCACTCAGATAAGGACTATATATATGTAGAGGAATTAAAGAATAAACCTTTAATTATTTATCGCAGATTTGAACAATTAATTTATGAAACCTCCTTAGAAGCAGGCTTCGAACCAGAAATATTCTGCAAAAATGATGATGCAAGAACCACAGTATTATGGGCAAATGCAGGCTTAGGCGTTGGCATAGTTCCTAGATCAGCCTTTGCTTTAGCTGATAACGATAATCTATTGTATAAAGAGATAAAAAGTTCTAGACTAAACACTCAAATAGCTGCAATTTGGCTTAAAGATAGATATATCTCATCTATGGCAAGTAAATTTGTGGAATATTTTAGTGGAAAAGAGTAAAAAACCTTATTTGGGATTGTTCCTAAATAAGGTTTTTTATAATAGATTTAACAATTTCCTCTATCCATTCATTAATTCTAACACTTCTTTTTCTGTAAGCTTACGCCAGTGTCCAACATCTATGCCTTGAACCAATATATTCATAATTCTAATCCGTTCTAGTCGAATAACTGTGTATCCAAAAGCCTTACTCATTCTACGAATCTGTTTATTAAGTCCTTGGGTAAGAACTATTCTAAAAGTGTCTTCATTAATCTTTGTAACTGTACAAGGTCTCGTTTTAACTCCACAGATTTCCACACCTTCAGCCATGCCTGTAATAAAAGTATCATCAAAAGGTCTATCAAGAGTTACTATATATTCTTTTTCATGATTGTTTTCTGATTCTAAAATTTTATTAGCTAAATCCCCATGGTTTGTCATCAATATTAAGCCTTGAGAAGCCTTATCCAACCTGCCTACAGGAAAGATGTACTCTGGATAATTCATAAAATCAATTATATTGTTTTTAACTTCTCTTGCTGCAGTACAAGTAATTCCTACTGGCTTGTTCAAAGCAATATAAATTTTATCCTTTATTGCTAAAGGAGCATTATCAATAAGAATAACATCCTCCATTTCGACCCATTGTCCAGGCTTACAGAGTTCTCCATTTACCATTACTCTATTTTCTTCTATAAGTCTATTGGCTTCTCTTCTTGAACAAAAGCCAACATTGCTAAGTAGCTTATTTATTCTCATCCTAAAATTATATCCTTTCATTTATATGTATGACCTATATAATATTAGTTTAATGGTTTTTTTGCAAATTGGCTATTATAAAGTTTTTCATAGAATCCACCCTTTTCCATTAACTAAAGTATACAGTAACTATAGAGTTAAGAGAAAAATAATAGGCTCTGTTTTAATATAATGTTGATAATGAACTACATATTATTACTCACAAACCGTTTCGAAAGTTTGATTTACTAAGGCCCTATTCAAGCAAAAAGCTAAAATACAACAACTCGCTTCCCTCGAACAGGTTGTATTT
>DFXM01000009.1:0-22398 GCA_002381695.1 Clostridium sp. UBA4108
CCAGGAGAAGTAGTAACCTATACACTTGTAGTATCCAATGCAGGACCAAATGATGCACAAGATGTTATTGTAAATGACAATGTTTCACCTAGTATTATAGGACCAGAATTTTCACTAAATGGAGGAGTAACCTTTAATCCATGGCCAGGATCTATTGATATAGGAACCTTAGCAGCTGGAACTTCTAGAACTATTTTAATAAGGGGGACAGTATCACAATCAGCTACAGGATGTATAAACAATACAGCAATTGTAACTTCAACAACACCGGATCCTAATTTCCTTAATAATGTATCATCTATATGTGTAGAGGTTAATAATATTCGTAATAAGCGTTGTGGATTTTGTGATTTTGGATGTTGTGATTTTGGATTTGATTGTTCATTCATAAGAAAATAAGAATATAAAAAAATGAGGTCAAAACATATATTAATATGCTTTGACCTCATATAAAAAACAAGGCTTTATTTTTATATAATGTTAATAATATGTAGTTCTAAAATCAACAACCATTTAAAACAAAGTAAAAAATAAAAGTAGTAATTTTCATCTTCTTTTTATTGACTAGTTTCTTTATTATCAATAGGTATAAATTTATAGAGAAAGTTCTATAATTTTCCCATTAGGACATAACTCTAATACCTTGGGAGAAATACCTACATAAGCAGTTTCGCAATTAGGTTTCATATCTATATGTTTATCTCCAGAAGAGAATATAGTATAGACACCATCATTAAAATGTGTTGTAATTCCATCCACAACAGCTTGATGGCCACGAACTATAATATCAATACCCAAATTAGTTCTGAAGTCATAAAAATGATCTTCTGTAAAATAAAATCTTCCCATATTCTCTTTTAAATCTGCTTGTCCATCATGAGGATCACTCCAAAGCATATTATTTACGATGGATTTTCCTATATTATCTTTAATAGTTTCATTGGTTAAGTCATTAATAGAGGCTAAATAGCTGTAATAGGAAGTTCCATCCCATCTTGGTCTTGGAATACCTCCGTGAACTCCTAGGGCAATTTTAGAGCCATATTGTATAAATACCATAGCACCCAGGGTGTTAAAAAACTGAAGATACTTTTCTAATAAAATAGGATTGAAGGTTGAATTAACAGTGCTAAGATTCTTTAAATATAGAGGAAAATAAGAATCAGCAGAGTCTTCCTCTGGTTTTCTATAAGGCAAAGTAATAGTCCTATCCTCATTGAGAATTCCACCATCATGATTTCCTCTTAGAAGTATAATATGATCTGGAAATAAGTATTTTAGGGTTAAAATTCTTTCCATAATCTTTAGATGAGCAGTACCTCTATCAACATAATCTCCTAAGAAAATTAATCTAAAGTCTTTCATATTTATTATGTTATTAAAGAAATCTACGGATTTCAAAACTGCATTTAGGCTTATGGTATCTGAATGAATATCACCAACTAGGAAATATTCTCTTTCTTTTTTTAATATGTATATATTTTTTTCGCTTTTACCTTCTATAAGTTCTTTCATAAGGGTTTTTATGTTTAAGCTTGTATTTAAGGCATCACCTATATACTGGACCTTTTCATCATTATGAATCTTTGTAACTTCAGTTATTAAGTATTCATGAACTTCACTATAAATTGTTAAATCACTAGTATTTAAATCATCTATATTAGTCCATAAAAGCTCTGAAAAATCATATACTCTATTTTCAAGCTCTTCTCCAGCTGAAAAGATCATTTGTACTATATCTTGCTTTAGTTTCTCTAAGGCTTTAACTTGAGTTTTGTAGGTCATGTGACTCGTCTCCTTTAACCATGAAGTAAGGTATCTATTAGACACCTAAATCTATCATTAAAATTATACAACTTATAGGGTTGGCTGTCATTTTAATAAAAAATGAACTTTGAATTACAACTTATATAAGTTGCAATTAAGTTTTTACATTATAAATTAATTGATATGAAGCTCAATTTCAATAGTTCATAAAGGAAAAGCTTATTTGTATTAAGAAGTTTTGTTATTGCAATATATATCATAGAAGTAGTAAATAATCAAAAATCCATAGGACATTAAAAGCCCTATGGATATATTTTTATAGAATATTATTATTCATGCAGATAAAAATTTATTAGCAGCCTGTGATTGAAATCTTATTTAACAACAACAACGCATTCTCTTTCCAAAGCGAACTTTTACGTAGCCATCTCTAATGCAATGGGGTTTGTTAAAAATAACAAGACCTTCACTTAGAGGGCATAGATTAAGGTTAATGCAATTACAACCGCCTTTTATAGAATGTCTTAATAAGTCAGTTAAATCAAACTTTACAAAGCTGCATTCATCACAAGGGGTCACACAGAAGTTACATCCACAACTATTACAGCAACAATCATTTCCCCAGTTTGTAAACCAGTTATTAGAGCCACCAGTGATTTCTCTTATTCTAAAAAGAAACTCTCTTGAACAACAATTCAATCTGACTTCTTTTACACATAAAACTAATTCTATTTTATCTATGCATCTACATTCACAGTTATCAATTTGAAAGTTCAATATGGTATTAAATTCTTCACAGCCACATCTACCAAGCAAAAGATGAGGGTTACAACACATATTTTGAAACCCATTATTACAGTTAGGAACGAAGGTACTTTCTATAGGTACTTTTATGCTCATAAGATTCGCCTCCTCTGTTATTTCCATTACTTTATAATATTCAAATAATCATAAATTGTAATAGAAATATCAGATATAAGTTGTAATAAAATTTCTGAATTATAAATTAATTGATATGAGCTTCATATTATTCCTGTTCAACNNTAAAAAATCTAAAATACAACAATTTACTACTTTGGGACAGGTTGTATTTCTTAACGATTTTTTCTTTCATAGAACTTAAGTAAATCTAAGCTTTCTGCAAATGGTATTCGCAGGAATAATATGAAGCTCAATTTCAACAATTTATTAAGCATACTAAGTTTAAAGCATAGACATATGAAAAGAAATATTAAAAGAGGAAACCTACAGGTTTCCTCTTTGACTTAAGACAGATAAGATCTAAGGTTTCGATTTAATATTATTTATTATTGATAGATGATGTTTACAAATTTAATTACACAAACATTTTCGAAAATGATTCTATAATGGGATTATAAAATCATTTCCTAATTTACATTTTAAGATTATAACATCACTCTAATAATTAATGTATGGAAATTTTTCAGTAAGGTTCCACTTAAAGTAGATAGAAATATTAGATGTAATATCTATTTTACCAAGAGTTCTCAAATGTTTTAGATTACTTGTAAAGATATATAATACTGTTTAATAAAGATATATATGCAATATAAAGAATAGTCGAATAATATTTTATATTGTAAATATTATTGAATTTAGTTTAATTTTATGTTATATTTGTGTTAATAAACCAAAATATAGTCGAAAAATTTAATTTTGGAAATAGTCTTAAAAACCTTATACAAGGGATAAAATTATTCATCATAACTTACGGTATTAGGTATTGATTCTTTGAATTAATATTTGATGACAAATATATATTACAACAAGGGGGAAAAGATTGATGAACAATGAAGAAACTAAGAAAAAACCATCTCTTATGGTAGCTATGATACCATTCATTTGTTTAATTTGTTTTATGCTATTGGGGGTAATAGTATTCGATTCAGCACCTCAGATTCCATTAATTATATGTTGTACAATTACTGCAATTATAGGTAAAATTTTAGGTCACAATTGGAATGATATGGAGGAGGCTATGATAAAAACTAACTCCATGGCAATGCAAGCAAACTTCATCATAATGATTGTTGGATGCTTAGTAGGATCTTGGATAGCTGGAGGAGTAGTTCCAGGAATGATATTCTATGGACTTAAGCTATTCACACCAACTATGTTCTTATTCTTATTACCAATCATATGTGCAATAGTTTCAGTTTCAACAGGTAGTGCATGGACTACTGCAGGAACTATGGGAACAGCAGCTATGGGTATAGGAGCAGGTCTTGGAATACCATCTGCAATTGTAGCCGGAGCAGTTGTAACAGGGGCTTCTTTTGGAGACAAATTATCACCCTTATCAGATAGTACAAACTTAGCAGCTGGAGTAGTTGGAGTAAATGTATTTGATCATATAAGACATATGCTTTATACTACAGTGCCAAGCTTTATTATTTCAGTAGCGATATTTGCAATTATAGGAATAGGTTATAAGGGACAGGTAGCAGATACTACTCAAATTAGTGCTATATTGGAAACTATACAAGCTTCCTTTAATATTAGCCCGATAATATTTATTGCACCACTTTCAGTAATCTTAATGATAATATTTAAAGTACCTGCTATACCAGGTATGATAGGAGGAGCACTTATAGGTGTATTATTCTCTTTTATGCAAGGTAACAGTATATCAGGGGTGTTACAAGCATTGTTCTATGGATTTGAAATAAGTTCAGGAAACACTATGGTAGATTCACTACTAAACAGAGGAGGACTTCTTTCCATGATGGAAACGATTTCTCTAGTTATGTGTGCTCTAGCTTTTGGAGGTCTAGTGAAACAAATAGGATGTCTAGATACTATAATAGCTGTAATACTTAAACACTGTCATAGTAGAGGAAGCATAGTTTTATCAAATATAGTAAGTTGTATAGCTATGAACTTTATGGCAGCAGATCAATATATGTCAATAGTTATCCCAGGACAAATGTACAAACCTGTTTATGAAAAATTAAATCTACATCCGAAGAACCTATCAAGGGTATTAGAGGATTCAGGTACATTAACTTCAGGATTGGTACCATGGTCGACCTGTGGAGCTGTATACTTTACAACTTTAGGGGTAAGTGCTTTTGCATATGCACCATTCCACTTTTTAGGATTAATTAACCCTGTAATTTCAGCAATTTATGGTTATACAGGTTTTGCGATGAAGCCTTTAGATGAAAGTAAGCCAATTGCAAAGGAATTAGAATTAGATGATTTTAATAAGGAAGAAATAGTAGCATAATATGAATATTCACACCTTACTCTCTGGTGAATAACACCATCGAGGGTAAGGTGTTTTTTCAGCCTATTTATAGAATAAAAAGTTAGTATAGATTACCATTATCACAGCAGATATATTCCAAAACTATCGAATTTAATTTAAATTAAAATTAAATTTAAAGTTCTATACATATATTTATTTAAATCTCATTAGAATAATTATAAAACTATATAAAATTGTATAAATTATTGAAAATACTTGTAATTATTTGTTGAAAAAGAAGTTTTCATAGGATAATCTAAGTAAGGATATAATTATTGAAAATAATAATTATATTTACATAAGTTAATATAAATGAATTTTATGCATAAGGATTCTAAAATTAAATTCTAGTTATTAACTAAGAATAGACGAAGGAGAGGAGTATGAAAATGGAGAGCATAAAGAAAAAGATGCTGCTAGGAACACTTTCTGTTTTACTTGCTGCATTGGCCATTACAAGTGGAATATCTACATATCTTAATTATTCTAGCGCTATTAATTCCCTTGAACAAACAATGAGTGAGGCAGTTCAAATATCAGCTAGTCAAGTATCGGCTGAACTAGAAGGATATAAGCGCCTTGCCAGTGAACTGGTAAATAGAAATATAATTATTAGTGAAGCTTCTCCTAAAGAGAGTATTATTGAAGAATTTAACAATATTAAAAATCGACATGGGTTTACAGATATAGAAAAAACTAACGTAAATGGGATTACATCAGAAACTCAGATAGACATATCTGATAGAGATTATTTTAGAGTTCCAAAAGAAACCAATAAACCATATATTTCTGAACCAATTATTAGAAGAGATAATGGGGAAATGAATATTTATGTATCTGCACCAATTATAAAAAATGGTAGTTTTCAAGGAATTGTGTTCTTTGGGGTAGACGCAACCTTTTTATCGGATATTGTATCTAATATATCTATTGGAGAAAGCGGAAATGCTGCAATTTTGGATAAAGATGGAAACACCATAGCTTTTTCTGATGTACAACTGGTTTTAGATAAATATAACACTCAGGAAGAAGCAAAAAAAGATCCTAAGTTAAAGAAACTTGCAGCAATTGAGCGGGAGATGATACAGGGAAAAAGTGGTTTTGAAGACTATTCCTATGGTGGAAAGAAAAAATTTATGGCATATGCACCTATACCTAATACCAATGGATGGAGCATTGATGTAGCCATAGAGAAAAGTGAATTTTTAATCAGTACATATATTGCAATATTCATAAATATTTTAATTACGGTAATTATAATTATTATAGCTATATTAATTATTACCAAGCTAGCTTCATCTATTGTGGAGCCAATTAAGAAATGTGTAGAAAGAATTGAATTACTTTCTAAAGGGGATTTAAAATCTCCAGTTCCTGTGGTAAATACAAAGGATGAAACTGCTATATTGGCAAACTCTACAAAAATACTTGTAGATGAGCTGGAGAGTGTAGTAGAGGATATTGCCTTTGTTTTAGGGGAAATATCAAAGGGGAATTTGGACATAGAATCTAGAATAGTTTATACTGGAGATTTTACTCCAATACAGGAAGTTACCTCAAAAATTATTAATTCATTAAATAGTACAATTTTTCAAATTAATGGGGCCTCAGAACAGGTAGCAAGTGCTTCAGAGCAGGTATCTGGTGCAGCACAAACCCTTAGTGAAGGGGCAGCTGAACAAGCAAGCTCTATTGAAGGATTATCTACAACGATCACTAATGTTTCAGAGCAGATTAAAAAGAATGCTGAAAATGCTCAAGAGGCAAATCAAATGTCTTCATCAGCAAAAATAGAGGTTAGTAATGGAAATAAGCAGATGGAGCATATGATTCTTGCAATGAATGAAATTTCTAGTGCTTCAAAAGAAATTGGAAGCATTATAAAAACTATAGATAATATAGCGACACAAACAAATTTACTTTCCTTAAATGCAGCTATTGAGGCAGCTAGAGCAGGGGAAGCTGGTAAGGGATTTGCTGTAGCTGCAAATGAAGTTCGTAACCTAGCTAGTGAAAGTACTAAAGCTGTACAAGAAACTGCTGCATTAATAGAGAATTCAATTAAAGCAGTTGAAAATGGGACAAAGGTAGCTAATGAAACTGCTAAGTCATTAGAAAAAATTGTAGAGAATGCAGAATACATAACAAATTTAGTTAATGAAATTGCTAATGCATCAGAGGAACAAGCAAATGCAGTAAATCAAATTACTCAAGGCATAGATGAGATTTCAAGTGTCATACAGGCAAACTCAGCCACGGCCCAAGAGAGTGCTGCAGCTAGTGAGGAAATGAGTAGCCAAGCACAAGTACTTAAAGAGTTAGTGGAAGAATTTAAGCTAAAAAATAATGGTGAATTTTAAAGAGCTTTAAAACTAACAATTATTAAAAAACTAAAATAAAAACTATGTTAGATTTGGTATCAAATGTAACATAGTTTTTTATTCTATCTTAATATATTGCCAAGCTAAACTTTATATTATTTCCACTAATACTTTAATTTATACATAAATCCATAAATTTTTTTCTAAATCCATTGACAGATTAGGTTAGCGGTAGTAAACTTATTGTAGTTAGCAAATGCTAACAAATTTGTTAGTTAAATCGTTAACTAATAAATCCTTATTGTGAGGAGGGGTTAGTATGCCACTTACTATGGCTAAAGCAGGACAAGAAATGTCTATTAAAAAGATAAATGGAAGAGATAACACTAAGAGATTTTTAGAAAGCTTAGGTTTTGTTGTTGGAGGATGCGTTACTGTGATTTCAGAACTTGGCGGAAATGTGATTTTAAATGTAAAAGATACACGAGTTGCATTAGATAAAGCAATGGCTAGTAGAATTATGGTTTAAGAGCTATATTTTATAAATTTGACATTATAAATATGGAGGTGATTACATGAAAACACTTAAAGGCACAGATTGCGGTGAAACTGTTAAGGTTCTGAAGCTTGAAGGAGAAGGTGCCATTAAAAGAAGAATCATGGATATGGGAATTACTAAAGGATGTTCCATTTATGTAAGGAAAGTTGCTCCATTAGGGGATCCTATAGAAATAACGGTTCGTGATTATGAATTATCTATAAGAAAAGCGGATGCGGAAAAAATTATCGTGGAATAAGCAGGGTTTTAGAAATATAACTCTGCATATTTTAAGCAAATAGGTTAGCCTATGCTAATCGGGGGAGGGAAAAGTATGACCATTAGAATTGCGCTTGCAGGTAACCCTAACTGTGGTAAAACAACAATGTTTAATGAATTAACAGGTAGTTCTCAATATGTTGGAAACTGGCCAGGGGTTACAGTAGAGAAGAAAGAAGGAAAATTAAAGGGACATAAGGATGTTACGGTGGTAGATTTACCTGGTATATATTCATTATCTCCTTATACACTAGAAGAGGTTGTTACAAGAAACTTTTTAATTAATGAAAAACCAGAGGTTATTATAAACATAATAGATGCCTCAAATATAGAACGTAATTTATATTTGACTACACAGCTAGTTGAGATGGGAATCCCAGTGGTAGTAGCTCTTAATATGATGGACGTGGTTGAAAAAAACGGAGATAAAATCAATATACAAAAACTTTCAGCTGAATTAGGCTGTGAAATTATAGAAACATCAGCGGTAAAAGGAAAAGGAATAAAAGAAGCCGCAGAAAAAGCAATTGAAATAGCGAAACAAAAGAGTGAGTTCATACCAAAACATGAGTTTAATAAATCAGTAGAAGCAGCAATTATTTATATAAAAAATATTATTTCTAAAGACCTAGTTAAAGAAAATCAGCAGTGGTATGCTCTTAAATTATTTGAACGTGATGAGAAGGTGCTAGAAACTCTTTCCTTAACTAAAGATATTAAAGAGGAAATTGAGAAAGCTATCGTGAAATGTGAAGATGAATTTGATGACGATTCAGAAAGTATTATTACAAATGATAGATATGAGTATATTGGAAAAGTAGTTAGCAAATGTGTACATAAGAAGAAAAAAGGTGGCATGACCATCTCTGATAAAATTGATAGCATAGTAACTAATCGTATGCTTGCATTACCTATATTTTTCCTTATCATGTGGGGTGTGTATTATGTTTCAATTCAAACCCTAGGTGATATGACTATCGGCTGGATAGAAACTTTCTTTGGAGATGTTGTTAGTGCAAATGTATCTAATTTCTTAGTTAGCGTTAGTGCAGCAGATTGGTTACAAGGACTTATAGTAGATGGTATTATTGCTGGTGTGGGTGCAGTTTTAGGCTTCGTACCACAGCTTATGATATTATTCTTCTTCCTTTCATTATTAGAGGATTGCGGATATATGGCCCGTGTTGCCTTTATCATGGATAGGATTTTCCGTAAGTTTGGACTATCTGGTAAATCTTTTATTCCAATGCTGATTGGTTCTGGTTGTTCAGTGCCTGGTATCATGGCAAGTAGAACAATAGAAAATGAAAAAGACAGAAAGATGACTATAATGCTGACTCCATTTATTCCATGTGGAGCTAAGCTTCCTGTATTTGCATTGTTTGTAGGTGCATTTTTCCCAGATGATTCTTGGGTTGGTCCATCTATGTATTTACTAGGAATTGCAATGGTAATAATCTCAGGTATTATTCTAAAGAAAACTCCATTATTTAAAGGAGAACCTGCACCATTTGTTATGGAATTACCACAATATAAAATACCACGTTTTAAAGGTGTTTTAATTCACATGTGGGAAAGAGGAAAATCTTTCATAATTAAAGCAGGTACAATTATCTTCGTTGCATCAGGTGTTATTTGGTTCTTACAATCCTTTAACTGGTCAATGGAAATGGTTGAAGCTGGTGACAGTATATTAGCATCCATCGGTAATGTAATTGCTCCAATTTTTTCACCGCTGGGCTTTGGAAACTGGCAATCAGCAGTAGCAACGGTTACAGGATTTATAGCAAAAGAGAACGTGGTAGCAACCTTTGGTATATTATTTAACCTAGGTGCAGAGTTAACAGAGAGCGACCCAACTCTTTTAACAAGTATTGGACAGATGTTCAACTCTGTTAGTGCATATTCCTTCATGGCATTTACACTATTAGCAGCCCCATGTTTCGCAGCTATAGGTGCAACTAAGCGTGAAATGGGATCATGGAAGTGGACTTTTATAGCTATAGGTTATCAAACAGGCCTTGCATATGTGGTGTCTTTTATAATCTATCAAGTAGGTAGCCTTATATTCTAAGGAGGGATTTATATGTCTACAGTAATTATAGGTGGAATTGTTATAGGAGCGATGATTTTAGCAACTATAAATATAATAAAGAAACGTAAAAACAGCAGTTGTGGCTGTGGTTGCTCAGGATGCGGAAAGCAAAGTCAGTGTCACAAATAATAATAAAGTTAAAAGGACACAGGGTGTATACCTTGTGTCCTTTTTTAATAATTTTTTTATAGGGCTTTATTTCAATATAGTGTTGATAATTACTCTCTATAAGATAATTTTACTATATCTTCAAGCATAGCCACATATTCACGAAAGTCATTTTTACCTTTGCAAGTTATGGAGTATATGGTTTTAATTTTTTTTCCTACAGACTCTTTGATAAATGAAACATATCCAGCAGTAGCTAGGAGTTCCATCTGCTTACCTAGGTTGCCATCAGTAGCATTTGTTAGTTTTTTCAAGGTGGTAAAATCAGCATCATTCATCATTAATGCTGTAATAATTGAAAGGCGTAACTTTGATTGAAAAGCATCAGGTATTGAGGCAATATCCATTAACCTAACACATCCTTAGTAGAATTTTTTGACTGTCTTTTTAAATATAGTCCTAGTATTAAAAAGACAGTAGGAATTAATAAGTAGCCTATTATATCTCCATAATCAAGAGCAAGACTTAAGTTGTTTTTAAATAGGATAACAGGTTTAAGATTCATAGATATTAAAGTTAATCCCAAATAAACTAGAGATAGGATACATGGAAAAGCATTTTCTGTGAAAAATCCTGTTACAAATAACATTATTGCTACAACAGAAGATATGATAATAAACATAGGATAGGGAGAGATAACTGTTAGTAATGTTGTTATATTAGTTAAAGGCTCAGAATAATCATATCCCATTGAAGCCTTATTTGTAATAAAAATAGTTAGTATTTGAGCTCCTAAAAGCGCAATAGACCATGTGTCAATTAGTTTTCTACTTAAATCATTGGACATAGTATGACTTTTTCTCATTCTAATACATATTATTGACTGCATCAAAATAGTTAATGCAATGATAATTACATTTAAAATAATAATATTATTATTTTTTAAGCTCATGGTTTGATTAATCTCTAAAAGGGAATAAAAGGATACTGATGCAAGAGCGACTCCAGATAAAAACCAAATTACAGCAGTAGCAATAAAGAAATTTGCAGTGGATGTGAAAGAGTTTCTCGTTTTAAATATAATATTTTTAATTAAGCTAATGTCTTCAAGTGCTTGTTCCTGATAATTTTTCATGATATCTCTCCTTTATTAATATACTCTATTTAATAGATACTCTACTAAATAGAGTATATTGCAAATGTTTAATTATGTCAATAGTTATTTGCATAAACTTCCTATTAGCCTCATTGGCCCTGATTGACCCAATTTTGAATTTCAGGATACTGATGGATCATTTTCTCATTTGCAATTTCAAGTTGTTTTTGATATTCATCATAAGAGGTACTGAGATTTCGCATTGCAGGGATAAAAGTATCATAGTACCCACTTGTGCTGCCGAACTCTCTCATGAGAATCATTAACTTACAGGCTGGTGAATTTTTATATTCATCAGAATTTTTATAGTCAATATACCACTCCAATGTCTCCTTATTTTCTGCCATAAACTCCTCGGGGCTATCTAAGGAGTTTTTCACATTGGCGCTTATATCACGAATGGCTTGTATGTCTAAGTGTTTAGTGCTTTCATCAAGATATTTTTGCAAATCCTCAGGGAAAAGAAAACTCGGCATGTTGTCTAAAAACTCAACTATTTCATGAAAAGCCCCTTGCTGTGATGGGGTTGTCATTGGTTCATTTAGAAAGTTTGAGAAGTGCAGACTTATAAATCTGCCATAGTAACCAGGGAATGTATCTAAAAGCTTTTCAGTTATGGTCTTGTTTTGCTCAATGGCATTTAGTTCAATACGGATTTTATCAAAATCTCCACTGATACTAAGCTTTTCCAATAAGTTTTGCTTAACCTTTTCTCTTTCAATTTCCAAACCCTTTTCATGAGATAATCTTTGCAAAATATCACTGTTTTTATTGCCTAAAACCGATTTTATTTCTTCAATATTCAAATTAAGCTTTCTTAAAACAGCAATTTTCTTTAAGCGTTTAACGTCATCTGTGTTGAAGTCTCGGTATCCGTTTTCTAAAAGCATAGGGCGAATTAAGCCCTGTTCTTCATAATATTCAACTGCCTTTTTAGTTAAAGCACATTGTGTGCATACTTCTTTAATCAACATATTTATCACCTCAATATCATCATAAGCTAGTACCCAGGGTGATAGTCAATGATTGGTTCTTACTTACGACAAAATAGTTTCGCCACAGCTTTAAAAGAGCTAGGTAGAATAGAAGAGACAATATTTATTTTAGAAAATAGATACTTCATCTCTAGAATCTTTATTAAACATATAAATTTTTTCATATTATTTACACCTTATCAGAGAAATATGGATTGATTTAATTATAGTGTTCTCAATCTTTCAATAAACCTTCAAGATAATTATAATCAATATCGTCGTCTTTTATTAAATAAGTTTTATGGATCTGAATTCCATTACCATAGTCATCATCTGCTAATATAGTTATTTCAAATATTGACTTATAAGGAAAATCGATATATATACTTGCTTTATGGTAAACTAATTTAATAGTATTAATTTTTGTTTGTTCATAAGGAGTTAAAAATTTAATAGGATGTATCTCTGTTATATTAAATCCATTTAAATAATCTAATATCTTTTTGCTTTTTTCTGTGGAAATATTAAGATCATCATAGAATTGCATTGGGTTTATATTACTATATCTGTATATGGAAAGACCACATGAATCTATATCTTGATAGTATTTTCTATCATTAGTAGAATAAAGGGTTGTTGTTAGGGATTTTGGTATATAAATAATTTGTTTCTTTTTAAAAACATAGTGATAACTTACATAGTATCCAATAATAATTATTATTATAAATAGGACAACTGAAGATAAAATAATTTTATTCTTTTTAGACAATATAATCCCTCCATTTATTATAATGCTTATCTAAGGTCAACTCTCTAAAAGATTACCTTTTCAAGTTTAAATTACAGGATAAACATAATAGCCAAAAACATAGTTATGGCTTTTTCATAAATGCCTCCATATTAAATAAATTATACTCATATCATAGCATATTAGGAATAAAATACAGTTATTTCAATAAAATGTATTTTAAGCTTTCCCAACTCCCAGTATAGTTTCTTGACTATCGTCGACTGAAACCTTTCCTTTATAAATATGTGATTTTGAGCCGTTGCCTATATCAGTATAAGCAATAGTTATTTCAGTTATAGAGGACAGAAGAGTAAAAGATAAAGAAATCAGAAACTATGTATTTGGAGAAATTAAGAATAAGTTTTAAAATATGGTTTACAAATTTAAATAAAAAATCGTTCTTTATATATGTAATTACTTAATCGATTAAGAAATAAATAAAGGAGTGATTTTAAAATGTCAAATGAAGGATGGACCACAGAAATAGTTAATATGAGAGACGTAGATGAAATGCTTAAATTTCAAGATCTTATGTTGAGAAAAGTAAAAGGACAGATATCAGATAATGAATTTGGACAAGCATTGAATAATATATCTCTTGGAACTGCAGCAGCAGCATTCTTTTTCCCAGGAGTTGCCATTGGTTTAGGTATAACTAGTTTTGTAACTGCATTTATGTCAGCACTTACATCATCTGAAAGAAATCTTCTTTCAAATGTAGTAGGTGTAGGAACAAGCGCCCTAATTGATTTGCAATATGACATGAGATATGTATTGACTAGATATGATCTTCTTGAAATTGAATTTGCATATTTAGATTATACATCGAAGGGAAAGACAATCCGCTTCATACAAAGTGGAATTAGTATTCTTAGAGCACATGTTAAAGGCGGCAACGGTTGGGTTATTGTTAATTAATATAGTATATGATAAATAGGAAGTCGAATTGACTTCCTATTTTCTTATTGCAAATAGAATTTAATACTATAAATTAATTATAGTAGTTTTAATCCTTTAATAAACTTTCAAGCTTATCATTATCAATATAACCATCCTTTATTAAATAAGTTCTATCAATTGATTGTATATAACCCTCATCATCCTTCTGTGATAATCTTATTTCAAATACAGATTCATTAGGAAAATTTATATATATAAATAAATTTTCATAATATAAAATAAATGAATGAAAATTTATTGGATTATCAGAATTCAAAAATTTAGTAGCATGTATTTCTTTTATATCAAATTCATTTAAATAATCTAATATTTTTTTGCTTTTTTCTTTTGACTCTTCAGTATCATCGTAGAATTTTTGTGAATATGGTTTGGACGTAGTTACAGAAAGATGTTTTAGATTTGCATCATTATAGTACTTACTTTCTTTAGTAGAATAAAGGGTTGTTGTTAGGGATTTTGGGATATAAATAACCTGTTTCTTTTTGAAAATAAATTGATAACTTGCACAGTAGCAAATAATAATTATTATTATAAATAGAATAACTGAAGATAAAATAATTTTATTCTTTTTAGACAATATAATCCCTCCGTTTATTATAATAATTTTCTAAGGTCAACTCTCTAAAAGATTCTCCTTTCAAGGGATAAACATAATAGCTAAGAACATAGTTATGACTTTTTCATAAATGCCTCCATATCAAATAAATTATACTTATATTATAGCATATTAGGAATAAAATACATTTATTTCAATAAAATAGGGTTAAGCTTTTCAAACCACCCTCAGATTAAATTCACGTTGTATAATGTAGTCAATAGCTCTAGCCATATTATATTTTTAGCATCATATACGTATAGAGATAAATATAAATTTTACAAGCATACATTATGGGAGAAGAAACTATTCTCAGAATCTCCTATAACGACATTGCGAAATTAAAACACTAGAGGAATAAAATATGCTATAAAAAAGGTACAAAATCTGAAATAATTTTTGGAACAGATTTTGTACCTTTTTTTATATATAAGTTTCAATTAAGTTTGTGCATTATACAAATAGGCATATTACAAAAATTGTATTAAGTTCAATTTAAATAGTCTATAAAATAAAAGCCTATTTGTATTATGTAGTTTCATTATTGAAATCTATATTAAAAGCCTCTATATTTGTCGAAAAGTTTTTTTAAAAATTGGTTGCTACTTTTAATATAAAAATCGTTTTTAACTAATAGGGGATTTTTATATTTTTTTGGCTTTGTTTTAATATAGTGTTGATAATAATGTGTAATTCTAAAATCAACAACTATTTAAAACAAAGCCTTCTTTAAAATAGATACCAATGTTAGTTATTTACTTTATAACACATTAAAAAGTAGAGGTAAGGTTTTTATAATAATTGATGAATAATAGGTAATAAGTGAATTTTTCCAAAGGATAAAACAGCACTTATTACTTCATAATCGCTACTATATCTAGATATATAATATTATTTTTTTCTACCTAAGCTTAGTTAGCATAATAAATTTTAGGCTTTAAGAGTTAATCCTATTTTTAATCCCTTATAAATTACCTCTGCAATTTTCAAAGGACCATGAGCCTTATATAAATCTGCATCCCATTTAGAATCTAGAAAAAAGCATCCAATAATCATGGCTTCCAGCAAGAGTTATTCCATATCTTAAATCTGCATATTTAGCAGGGATGGTTTCTGGTATCACATCTATAAACTGAAAATCATCATCTTTAGAAAGTAGTTTTTTAAGTTCAAAAAAGACATTTCTATTCTCAATTACTTCGTCTACAATGGCAGCGGAACCACGGACATTTTTATTATGATCAGCGCTACCACAAATTTTACTAAGCATACTATTCCTACTTCCTTTATTTAAAGATATATATGGTTTAAAATTTGATTTTTAATTTCCATTGGATTCCAATCTTCTGTAGCTTCTTCAAAACATAAGAATATTTATGGTTTTATTTAAAACTGGGTAAATAAAAACTGTAAAATCAAAACAAAGTTTTAGCCAAGGGTATATAACTGCTTTATAAATTAAAAACAGGATATGCTCCGAAACAAGCAATGTAAATCAAAATGTTTACATAAAATTCATAAAGTATAATGTTCTTAGAAGAAGTACTGAGTGTAGAATCTCAGGCTATTATATAGAAATTAAAGCCGCACTAAATAACAAAAATAATCAAAATATGTAAATAAATTGTAAAAAACACAATAAAATCAATTATTTGGTTGCTAATTTTTACTTGTAATCTGTTTTTAATCTATAAATTGATATACTGGAGGGATTACATGGAACCGTCTGTTTATGAATTAGTAAAGAGTTTAAAAGTTAATAAAGATAAGGCACTAGTTGAACTAATAGATAGATTTAACCCATTAATAAACAGCTTAAGTAGAAAGCTTGATTATTATTGCGCTGATACAGATATTCTAATTGCATTTATTAATATTGTTTCTAATTGTAATATAGAAAATTATATAAGCCATAATGACGGTCCTATAGTTAGGTATATAGAGGTATGCTTAAATAACAGATTTAATGATCTTTATAAAACAAAGAAATCTAAAAACAATTCAGCTATAGAGGAGATAGAAATAAATTTAGATGTATTAAAATCCACTAATTTAAATGATTCCTATGAAGATTTAATCTCTAACATAGATTTTTTCAATATAATAGATTCCGTATCCCTGACAGAAAAGCAAAGAGCCGTAATAATTAAAAGCTTTCTAAGGGATTTATCAGATTTAGAAATATCTAACCAATTAAAAATAAGTAGACAAGCTGTAAATAAAACAAAAAATCAAGCTCTTAAAGTTATAAAACAATACTTAGAAGCAGCTTGAAAGGCAGAAGGGAGTGAAGATTAACAGATGGATAATGAAATATTAAAAATGGCTATGTCTCAAGGAATCTGGGCTGTGCTGAGTGTATTCTTACTATTTTATATACTAAAGGCCCAGGAGAAGAGAGATTTAAAGCAGGATGAGAGAGAAAAGAACTATCAAGACATTATCTCAAAACTTACAGATAAATTTAGCATTGTGGAAGATATGCAAAAGGATGTGGAGGATATTAAAAGTCACATACTTAAAAAAAATAAATAATTTTTCAAAATAGGTTTACAAAATTAAATAGAAAATCGTTCTTTATAAGTGTAATTACTCAATGGATTGATTAATAAAAAATAAATTTTAAAGGAGATGTTTATAATGGCAAATGTGTCATGTTTCTATGCGACACCAATACAGGCTGAAAGGTTAGGAAGAACAATATCTAGAGAAGAAGTTGTATCTAATTCAGATGCAATAAAATTAAGAGATGCTTATGCTAAAATAGCTAAGGATCAATCATTTTTTATAGGAGTAGCAGCTACAGTTTTAGGGGCTGGAATTGCTAGCACTGCAGTAGCAATTGGATTCGGAATTTCTGCTACTGCGGCTACAACTTATGGTAAAACGTATATGGGACAACTTTCTGATATATACGATTCAATTGCGACTTCTGGTAAAAACTTTAACTATGTTAAATTAGTATATGAGTATAGAAGAAAAGGTAGTAATGATGGTGCATATTGGTTAGTTGATGTTAAATTTCAAAGATAGTCTAAAAAATTAAGAATATAAAAGCTAAGATTTAATTAAATCTTAGCTTTTATATTCTTAATTAAGCTAATTTTTTAATAAGGTCTTATATTTTTTCTCATTAAAGTTCCACCATAATAATGCTCCAATAAATGCTCCAAGCATCATTCCTAATAAAATTGGTTTCGAATAATTCAAAATATCAATCAAATTTGGAAATACTTTATTCTTAAATCCTAATCCTATAGCAGAGCCAACTAATCCAGCTATGATAAATATTAATTCTTTAGTAAATATATAAAAAATTAATCCTCTTTTTCTAGTAGATTCCCATGTTGATACGAATTTTAAATCCTCTGCATCCATTTAATCACCTCCAATCAATTTATACTATTATATTAATCATAAATTGATTCAAAATTATATACTTCAAAATTATATCAAATATTTATAATTAAATACTATTATTGTAATATATGTAAGATAAATAGTAATAAATGACTACTTAGAATCAACTTGAAAGTCAGAAGGGAGTGAAGACTAACAGATGGATAATGAAATATTAAAAATGGCTATGTCTCAAGGAATCTGAGCTGTGCTGAGTGTATTCTTACTATTTTATATACTAAAGGCCCAGGAGAAGAGAGATTTAAAGCAGGATGAGAGAGAAAAAAACTATCAGGACATTATTTCAAAACTTACAGATAAATTTAGCATTGTGGAAGATATGCAAAAGGATGTAGAGGATATTAAAAGTCAAATACTTAAAAAAATAAATAATTTTTTAAAATAGGTTTACAAAGTCAAATAGAAAGTCGTTCTTTATAAGTGTAATTACTCAATGAATTGATTAATAAAAAATAAATAAAATTTTAGGAGGAATATAAAATGAGAGAATTAATAAGAACAACAGATATATACTATACGGACCTATTTATATTCAATGGATATATCAAAATTATCATAGAAACCACCGGTATTATTATCTTGGTTAGATAGAAAAGTATCTGTTATTTCTAAATATTTACTTTCATTTTGGTTTATGGTGTATATTTCAGTTACATATTTCTCAGGTATACTATTCAAATATGGATAATTCTCAGAGTCTTTTCTTAAAATAGTTAGTTGATATTTTACTTCTTTACTAGAGTTATTTTTCATAAAAACTTTATAATTTATATTCTTAGATTTTAAATTATTAATATTACTCTTAAATCCCATATGAATTAATGATGCTTTTAATGGATGTTGTTTTTCATAGGAAATATAGGGGAATATTATTAGACTTATTAAAACTATAGACACCAACAAAATAAAAAACTTTTTTGATTTGAAAAACTTATACATAATTAAATCCTCCTAATTATTCTTAATACTTATATAATATAAAATATCAACTAAGTAAGTAAAAAATTAATAGATATTATATCATGTCTATTTTAAAAAAACCTTTTTGGTAATAAGTGTTGTTTATTTTGTAATAAATGTAATAAATATTATTTTGAATTTCAAAATATGGTACAATATAGAAAAGAAGAGTAGGATCAATATGATTTTTAATTTTCTTATTATTTTAGCATTAATTACAATACCATATTTATTAATATCAGCTTTTCTACTAATTCAGAATAAATTTAATAATAAATTTATAAAATTTTTATTAAAAGATCACACCTTCAATTTAATTAAATCAAATAAGTATGAAACTAAGATATATAGAAATGTAAAGGCTATACTATTAATAAAAATTACATTATATATATTCATTTTAATTACTTTAATATCTGTTTTTAAATTACCCAATATGTATACATTAAAGTGGTTTATTTGTATTATGATATTTGTTATACATATTATTAGTGATAATCTAATTATAAAATGTTTAGAAAATAAAAAGGAAGTTTCTTAAATTTAAATTGACTAAATATAAGTATTCATAATCATAAAAAACACTTGAAATAAAAAAATAAATTTTCTGTTTCAAGTGTTTTTATATATCTTGATGTTCCTAATGAGACATATTTTTTTAAGAAATTTATGAAATATTAAAAGTCACAACAAGTTAACCATTTAAATATAAGGTAAGATTCATATAAAAAATAGTGAACCTCACCTTAAAATTATCTTTTAAATTCTAAGATTTTTACAACACTTTTATTCCTTTTAATCAAATTAAACATAGGTACTCCAGCGAGTGTTGTCACTACAAATTCACCTATTGCAACCATCATAGTCCAAAATAAAAATGATTCTTCTGCCCCAAATACCACTGTGATTTCAAATGCTATAATAAAGCTAAAAAATGCTGGCCATAGACTGGCAAGGAATAAGCTTTTAAAATTATCACCTAGAATTTTCTTAGTTTTTACAATCATTAATAAACTTAATAAAGAAGCAATTGAGCCAAAGATAGCATCAATAACACCAAAAGGTCCTAGCATGTTTGACATAAAACATCCAATCACAAGTCCAGGAATATAAAGAGGGTCTATAAATGCAAGTAATACCATAAGTTCTGAAATTCTAAATTGAACTGCCTCATAACTTAAAAAGTAAAAGGCGAAGGTAATTACAACATATATTGCAGCCACCATAGATGTTCTTACAAGAAAATTTGTTTTATTTTTCATATTTTTCTCCACCTACGCCAAAATCAGTATTATTCCATAAAATTTCTATAGAAGGCTCATTTTCAAGATATCCATATTCTTTCCTAAACCATTGAATTAATTTTGGATCAGCTTTAATATTTGTAGAATTATTAATATAGATATTAATACATCCACGTTCAAAATATTTTAGAAGGATATCCATATCTTTTTGAACCATCTCTTTCGTTTGACCTTCTATACCTACCATAAGACAAATTGAAGGAAAATAGCTGGCAACTTCTTTTGGACTGCTAAACACCACACCTTTTTTTAGAATTTTGTTTCTGAAATAATCATCAAAGGTTTCAATTCCACATTTAAAAGTAATTGGAATTTGAAAAAAATCTCTCATTTCATTCAAACGTTCACGATACATGTAATGACTCTCAAAGTAAAGATGTTGAATTCCTTTTTCATCAACAACTTTTTTTATGTCTTTAAGAGTTTCCATTGGTAACTCAAAGCAACTTCCTGAATTTATAATTTCAAGACTTTTAAAGTTTCCAATAACATGTTTTAATACCAATTGATTTGTTGCAATTATATCTTTGACATCTTCTGAGTTATCATCAATATAATCGCAAAAAGAACAATGCCCCCATTGACATCTCCTAGATTTTAATAGGACGATTTCACGGGGGTTTTTACGCTCAATAATACTATAACGTTCTATTGACATATGCATCAACCCCTTGTTTTTTATAGTGGGTACCAAGGAAACACTCTTAAAGACAAAATTAATTATATCACATAGAGAAAAGATGTAAAGAGTCATAGAGTAGTGTATAGGATTCCAACATGAAAGCTTAAATTATAATAATATGTAAAGCATCGAAATTGTTAGATATTACCTCAATACATTGAATTTTTCTTATCTTTAATACTAATATACGAGGTTACAAAGGATGTTTCTATAGACGCAAAAAGGCCTGTGTACACAGTTTATACACAGGCCAAAGATTATCTAAGGAATATGAATAGTAGATGAAATTGTTAACTTCTAGTATACTTTTTTATTGCCTTTGCTACCAAGTATCATAGGTTTTATAATCAGCAATGGTATCCAATAGTTGCTTTTGTCATTAAAGACATAGTGTAGCATCTCCTTATAAAGCAATTCTAGGCATCAATGTGTCTTTTCACATATTCTTTCATTTTATCAAAGGATTTTTCACTTATAATATGTTCAATACGACAGGCATCTTGGTCTGCAGTATCATCATCAATGTCTAAAGCTAATATAAGATATTTTTTTATTATTCTATGACGTTCATAGATTTCATTTGCTTTTTTAAGTCCTTTTTCTGTAAGTAAAATCTTATTGCTTTCATCCATAGTAATATATTCTGCATTTTTTAGAATACTCATAGCACGGCTAATGCTGGCTTTAGTATAATTAAGTTCATTTGCAATATCTATTGAACGGACAAAACCATTTTTATTTTGAAGAATTAAAATAGTTTCTAAATAATTTTCTCCAGATTCTTGTATTTTCATAATATCCTCCTATAATGTAATATGTTTTTTCAATCTCTTTAAGTTTCAAAAAGTATATATTGAGAGCTTCCTACAAGCTTTTTCAAAAAAACTACCATAATTTATTATTCATGTCAATATAATAAAAAGGAAATTTTCAACACCCAAAATTTTTTAAAATTAAAAAATGCAAACTCTTAGAAAAGTTTAAGATTGGCCTATGATTATAATATTAACATTAATATAACCTATATTGTACAAAAGGTTTCATTATTTATAAAGAGTTAAATTTTTGGTGACATCTTTAACATAGTGTTGATAAAAGATTACATAATATCAGTTAAAAAGTCACAAATATATCAAAGAAGAGTCTTTTATCAAAGACTTTGTTTTAATATAGTGTTG
>DFXM01000009.1:22492-33158 GCA_002381695.1 Clostridium sp. UBA4108
TCAACAAACATTTAAAACAAAGTCTTAATATAATATTGATTTGCTTAGGACCTATGAAAGCAATTGCCTAAAATATAGCCAATTTTGTAATTTTAAGAATAAGTTCATACTACTTAAGAATATTAATATATAGATATAAATTTTTAGAGGTGTATCAATGAAAATAGCATTTTCTCTTCCACTTTTAATAAGGGAGGAAAAGAACTATGTAAACGGAGATATAAAGCTGCTAAACAATTTTCTTGAGACCTTGCAGGGCTGTGAGGATGCAATATTAATCATATACAATGGTGGGTGCTTAACCGATGGAGTACTCAATAGTATAATGAAAAACTATGACATTAACTACGAAATAATAGGAAGTAGAACCAATGTAGGGCTTCCTACGGTGAAACAAAGAAACTTTGAATATATATGGAGAAACTATAAGGAAGTTCCATATATCGCATCGCTACATTTAGATATGGTTTTTTACAAGGAGTGGTATAAATCCCTTATAAATTATTTAGAGGAACATCCAGAAGAACCTATGGTAAGCCCAGGGGTGATAAATTCCACAGGAAATTATTCTATGGACCTAGATAAAGTAATTAAGCCACCTAAGGACTTAAATGAATTGGTGAACCTAATTCAAAGTATTAAAGTAAATAAGGTTATAGAAGGTTTTGCAAATCCAGCTATTCATAGAGCTAGTCTACTTAAAGAGATTGGAGGAATCCAAACTAGTTTTTTTAGGGATGATCAAGGCGATGAGGATTATTCTATACTTATGGGATATTATAACTACATGGGAGCAAAGCTTGATTGGAAACCAAAGATGTGTGGAACTTCAACAGTTTATCATGGCATGATGAGTCAGAGAAGTACCGTAGAAGATTTTAAAGAGCATATGATTTTGAATTATAGAGGACTATATGAATTATATGGAGCTTATGGATTTAAGATTGTATCAGAGATGTTAGGATATAAGGAAGATAATATTTCAAAGGAGTATTAAAGCAAAGACTAAAACTTAAAGACCTTAGCATAATTAAGCTGCTAGGGTCTTTAATATATTTTCCTCAGTGTAAATACTTATTTCTTCATAATATTTAGCTATAAATATTACTGTCTATTGCTACTAAGTTTTTTTGCAATTTTAACTAACTCATACCATAATACAGATGCTGCGGCAATTCCAATTACAATGAATAATTGGAATATAGAAAGAGGAGTAAGCTTTAAAAATGCATTTAGTGGAGTATAGAGAATTAAAAACAATCCTAAAACTGTACCTATATTAACTATCCACATGACTTTATCCTTTAAAAGTCTCTTGGTAGATTGAATTGCAAAATCAAAGTCAGAGCTATTAACATGAACTAGGAATAGGTTAGAAAGCATGATAATTGAGAGTCCCATTGTCCTTGCAAGTTCAGCATTCTCTTTACTTTGTAATACATAAAAATAAGTGTAGAATGAGGTTGCAAAAATAATTAAACCCTGTAATAAGCTTTTAGATAATGACTTTGCAGTAATAAGCTTTTCCTTTGGATTACGTGGCCTACGGCCCATAATATTTCTTTCTGCAGGTTGACGTTCCAGTACAATAGAGCAGGTTGGGTCTATAATAAGCTCAAGTAGCACAACATGCAGTGGAAGTAAAAATAGATCTGAGGGTGAAATATTTATTAGAGGAGCAAGCAATGATGCAAAAGCAATGGGAATATGGATGGTAAAAACATATCCTACAGCTTTACGGATATTATCATATATTCTTCTGCCATCTTTTACGGTATCAACAATGGTGGAGAAATTATCATCCATTAAAATTAAATCGGCGGCTTCTCTTGATACCTCAGAACCACGCTTACCCATAGCAATACCAATGTCTGCATGCTTTAGTGCAGGAGCATCGTTAACACCATCACCTGTCATGGCTACAATTTCGCCATTGTCCTTAAAGGCCTTTACAATACGCATTTTATGATCAGGAATTACCCGAGAGAATATATTTACAGATTTTACACGTTCTCTGAGCTCTGCATCTGTCATATTGTTAAGCTCATCTCCTGTGATAATCTTGTGGCTGTTTTCCATACCAATTTTATTTGCAATGCTGCTTGCAGTAATGCCGTTATCACCTGTAATCATAACAACACGAATACCAGCCTTTTTACAAAGTTCAATATCATTTTTTACAGTGTCTCTTGGAGGATCAGCAAGTCCAACAAGGCCGCAAAGAGTTAAAGTACAATTGGTAATTTCATTAGGTATTTCTGCTTCAGTGGAAGGTCTCATTAAACCTACTGCAATGACACGGAGTCCGTGCCTAGACATTTCAAGAAGCTTAGCTTCAGCAGCTTTTCTTTGGCTATCTGTAAGGTTACAAATTTTAAGAATACCTTCAGGGGAACCCTTTGCAGCGACAATTATTTCGTTTTTACGATGCCATACGTGGCCCATGATTTTTAGTTCATTTGTAAAGGGATACTCCGTAATAAGTCTTCCACCAAAAAGGTAATCACTATGAATACCAAGCTTTCCACAGTGGGCTAGCATAGCCTTTTCCATAGGATCATAGGCATCAGTTTCACAGCCTAGCCCCATAATTTCACAGAGGTTATTGATATCCCCATCTGTTGCCCAAGTATCTTGCACTGTCATCTGATTCATGGTAATTGTTCCAGTTTTATCTACGCAAAGTACAGAAACTGCACCCAAAGTTTCAACAGAAGGTAGTTTACGCACAAGAGAACTCTTTTTTGCCAAACGCCATGCACCCATGGAAAGAAAAACCGTTAGTATAACAGGAAATTCTTCAGGTATCATGGCCATAGCTAAGGTGATGCCTGATAAGATACTTTCAATAATTCTATCACTGAAAGTATGATCAGGTATATTAAAATAAGTAACTATACCAACTAATACAAATAGTACAATAGCAATAGCTGCACAAAGCTTAATAAGGCTATTGGTTTGCTTTTGAAGTGGTGTTGATTCTTCAGGAGCAGAAGCAACATTAGTACCAATTTTCCCATATTCTGTAGATGCACCAATTTTATCAACAAGAATAGTTGCTGTTCCTTGAGTTACTAAAGTTCCGGCATAGCAATAATCTCTTCTCCAATAGTCTGAATTAGGATTTGAATTGTCACTTGATATCTTCCAAACTCCTTCAGCTTCCCCTGTAAGAGAAGATTCATCCACGCATAAATCGTTACATTTCACTACAACTCCATCTGCTGGAATTTTAACTCCCTCATATATGAGCATTAAATCTCTAGGTACTAGGTCAACGCTTGGAATAATGGTTTCAACACCATTACGAATAACGGTTATATGAGGTGCAGATAAATCTTTCAAAGCATTTAATGTTTTATCAGTTTTCCATTCCTGTATTACATCAATGCTTATAATGCCAATTACAAAGATCAGCATGATTGCACCGTCACGTGGCTCACCTAAGATAAAGTATATGATTGCTGCAGCAATCAGTAATAAGAACATAGGCTCACATATAACATGGAGTACCTTCCTAAAAAAGTTCTCTTTCTTTTGTGGTGCCAGCTGGTTTTTACCATACTGTGCCTGTAACTGTTTTGCTTCAGAGGTAGTAATGCCACGAAGCGTGATTTGATTTTTTTGACTTGTCATAAAAGTTACCTCCCTTTATAAAGATAGCTCTATGGCACTTCATATCATCAGTGGTTATGTTCCAAAGGTACAAAAAAACACACCTACGGAACATACTACTGTCCCGCAGATGTGTGTATCACTCATCCGCTGCCACCTATGGTGGCCCAGCCCCACGAACCATAACGGTTCATCGCCTGCTCAGTTTGTACTGTTGATCTCGCGTTCTTTAAGAACGTAATGCAGTGCAAAGAGATTATTATATTATAATATATGCTAATACTATTGTCAAATGTCACTAAAAAGTATATTTTTATAAAAAGTTTTATTTATTGAAGGATAAGATAAAGTTCAGTATACTATACTCAAGGATTTCAAAAATGACTATGCATTTAGCTAGTCTTTGTTTTAATATAATATTAATAATAAACTGTATATTAAACTAAAACCAAAACTAAAACTAAAAGACCTTAGCATAATTAAGCTGCTAGGGTCTTTAATCTGGTCAAGATATTTTTTCAGCAATTGTCATAATCTATACATCTATCAAGAGATATAATTTTTATAATAATAAACAAGTGTCTTGATAGATTTCATTTACCAACATGTATAATCTAATCCTACTTCGCCAATGATATATAAAGTAGGAGGTGATATCATGGGAAACAATAATCAAAACAATAAAAACAACAATAACAATAATAACAACAATAATAAAAACAATAACAACAACAATAACAACAACAATAAGAGCAATAACAAAAACAACGATAACTGCAACAATAAAAACAATAACTAATATGTTACGAATCTACCTAATAGGACAAAACAAAATTTGTTCCTAAACGTAATAAAGTGGCAACAAACTAAGTATTAAACTAGATTTGTTGCCACTTTTATGATAATAAAAATCACTTAAGACTCTATGTCCTTTGATTTATAAACGATTTCGCCGTCAATTATGGTATACATGGTTTTTGTAAATGTCTCCATTGGATTTCCATCAAATATTGCAATATCAGCATCCTTTCCCACTTCAATACTTCCAACTCGATGGGATACATTACATATTTCCGCTGGATTTATTGTAATTGCTTTAAGTCCTTCTTCAATGCCTAATCCTTCTTTTGCAGCCAGTCCAGCACAGATGGCTAAATCTTGTATTCTCGTAACGGGATGATCAGTGGTAATGGCTACTTTTATGCCTTCCTTGTGCAATATACCTGCTGTTTTAAAATCTGCATATTGGGTCTCTATTTTATTTCTTGATGTTAGCGTAGGTCCAACTATTGCTGGAAAGCCAGATTTCTTTATTTCCTTTGCAATTAAATGTCCCTCGGTACAATGATCAAGGGTCATTTTTAAATCGAATTCCTTAGCTATACGGATTGCAGTTAAAATATCATCTGCTCTATGTACATGGGCTTTTAAAGGAATTTCTTTATTGAGCACAGGTAGCCAACATTCTTTCCTAAATTTTTGTTGAAAGTTATTATTGGATACTTTGGCATTTTTCTTATCTTCATTATATTGCTGGGCTTCAAATAGTTCTTCTCTTAAAAGGGCAGCGATGGACATACGTGTTGAGGGCATCTTATTTGCTTTATTATAGTTTGATTTTGGATTTTCTCCAAGTGCAATTTTCATTGCAGCAGGTTCAAGAACAATCATATTATCTATTACTCTGCCAGAAGTTTTAAGGAAAATCCATTGGCCACCAACTATATTTGAGCTTCCGGGTCCAACCATTACACTAGTAATGCCTGCACTTAAGGCATTATAAAAACCGGAATCTATAGGATTAACTCCATCTAAGGCTTTAAGGTAAGGTGTAATTGGTTCCATCATTTCATTGCAATCATCACCTTCAAAACCCTTCTTTTCCTCTTTAATACCAATATGGCAATGGGCTTCTATAATTCCTGGCATAACCCAATAATTCTTTGCATCAATCACTTCAGAAATATCATCATTATTTACATTGATATTTTCTCCTACTTTTACGATTTTCTTGTCTTCTATTAAAATACATCCATTATCATAATTCACACCGGACATAGTTAGTATCTTTGCATTTTTAATTAATAGCATAATTTCCTCCTTTACAAATCACACTGTGGCATCCTAAATTATTTATTGTATTCCGCTCTATTATTCTTTAAGTATTTATGTTTTGTAAAATTCAAGATAATTATTCATTTTATATTTGGCTTTGTTTTAAATGGTTTGCTTCGCAATAATATGTAGTTCTAATATCAGCAATCATTTAAAACAAAGCCTTATTTATTGAAGGACAAGATAAAGTTCAGTATACTATACTCAAGGATTTGAAAAATCACTAGGCACTTAGCTAGTCTTTTTATTTTAGATATAGGCTTAGTAACAATATATAGTTCTAAAATTAACAATGATTTAAAATAAAGCTCAGGGATCAAATAATATGGAGGTGAATTAAATGAAGATAATTCATACAGGGGATTGGCATATAGGGAAAGTAGTTAATGAGATGACCTTAATAGAGGATCAGATATATATATTAGATAGATTAATAGAAATTTTAGAAGAAGAAGTGCCCGATGCATTAATTATTGCAGGGGATTTATATGATAGAAGTGTACCACCAGCTAGAGCAGTAGAGGTGTTAGATAGCTATTTATCTAAGATAGTTTTAGAACTGAAAATACCTATATTGTCCATAGCAGGAAACCATGATAGTGGAGAGAGATTGGATTTTGGAAGCGGTATATTAAAGTCTAAGGGACTACATATTGAAGGAGTACTAAAAAGTGAAGTTAGACGGGTAGCTCTTGAGGATAAATGGGGACAAGTTGATTTCTATCTGATACCCTATGCAGATCCATCTATAGCAAGGCATGTATATGAGGATGAGGAAATAAAAACCCATGAGGATGCTATGAAAAAGATTATAGAAGAGATTAATAGTAAGAGGGATAAAGAGAGAAGAGCTGTTATTGTAGCCCATGGCTATGTAACCTTCATGGGGGAAGAGGCTATGGAGGGAAAGAGTAGGGAAGAATTAATTGAGGAATCTAGCCTTGAAATCAGTGATTCAGAAAGACCCCTAAGTATAGGAGGAACGGATTTAATAAGTGGAAAACTATTTAAGGGCTTTAACTATGTAGCCTTAGGGCATTTACATGGACCACAAAAAGTTGGCTCTAATAGGATTAGATATGCAGGTTCTCTTTTAAAGTATTCTTTCTCTGAGGAAAGACAGAAAAAGAGTATTACCATAGTAAATTTAGATGAAGAGGGAGAAGTGGATATTCAGTTGAAGCCATTGTGCCCTAGAAGAGATATGAGAACTATAAGTGGAACTCTAGATTATTTAATAAGCAAAGAATGTTACAAAGATAGCAACACAGAAGATTATGTATTTGCATTGTTAGAGGACGATGGAGAGATTTATGAGCCAATGTCTAAGCTTAGAAGTGTGTATCCTAATGCAATGGGAGTTAGAAGAGCTCATACTACAACTTTAGAAAATAGACAGATAAACTTGACCAGTGACTATAGAAATAAATCTAAGGTGGAGCTGTTTAAGGATTTTTACGAAAATGTAACTCAGAAAGAGTTTAGTGAAGATAGAGAAGAGGTAATTAAAAGAATTATTGAGAAAGTAGATAGGGAGGTGTAGATTATGAGACCATTAAAACTTACCATCAGTGCCTTTGGGCCCTATGCAGGAGAGCAGGAATTAGATTTTTCCCTCCTTAATGGAAGAAACATCTTTTTAGTGACAGGGGTGACAGGAGCTGGAAAGACCACTATTTTTGATGCCATAAGTTATGCCTTATTTGGAGAGGCCTCAGGGACTTCAAGGGAATCCGCCTCTCTTAGAAGTGATTTTGCAAAACCTGATGTAGAGACCTTTGTAGAGCTCCAGTTTCAAGTTAGAGGGGAAGTTTACATTATAAGAAGGTATCCTGAACAGGAGATAAATAAAAAAAGGGGAGAAGGTACTACGAAAAAAGCTGCAACGGTGGAGCTTATACTTCCTAAGGATGAAAAACCTCTTAAAAGGGCCTTTGAGGTTCAAGAGAAGGTAAAAGAAATCATAGGGGTGGATAAAGATCAGTTCAGGCAGATAGTAATGCTACCCCAAGGAGAGTTTAGAAAGCTTTTAGAATCAGGAAGTAAAGAGAGAGAAGAGATTTTTAGAGAGATATTTGGAACTAGGGGATTCTTAAATATTCAAAGGTCTCTTAGAGAGAGGAAAAAGGATTTAGAAGGAACTCTAAAGCTTAGTAAAAATACTAGAGCTGTATATGTTAAAAGCTTAAAAGCTCCAGAAGAGCATTTATTAAATTCCCTAAAGGACAATGAAGATATTGATATGGTGATAGTTGTTGAGTTGGTTAAGGAGCTTAAAAGTCAGGATGAAGCCTGTATAAAAGAAGAGGATAGGTACCTGTTAGAGATAAAAAATAATATATCAAAATTAGAACAAAGATTTGCCCTGGTGGATTCTAATAATAAAAAATTATTGAGGAAAATAGAATTAGAGGAAAACATAGAAAAGCATAAATTAAGACAAGAGGGAATTAAATTACAAGAAGAAAAGCTTAAAAGGGGAAAAAGGGCACTAGAAGTAAAAATTATAGATAATGAAAGAATAGTTACCCAAGAAAGTGTAAGAAGAAGAGAGGAAGACTTAAAAGTAGCATTTAATGCAGTAGAGAGTAGTAAAATTTCTTTAGAAAAATCTAGAGGACTATTAGCGGAGTGCAAAGAGAAGGAAGAGTATAGAAATTCTCTGCAGGATGAAATAACTAGATTAACTCCTCTTCAGCAAAAACTTCAGCAGTATCAGAATAAGAAAAATGCCATAACTACTTCACAAACTGCTTTAGATAAGGCTAAGAGAGATAGAGAGAATGTAGAGAGTGAAATTATAACTTTAAAGCAGCAGCTAGAAGAAATAAATGAGCATATAACCACAGGTGCTAAGAGCGAGGGACAATTAAAGGCGCTAGATATAGAGTTTAAGGTTAAAAGTAGCAATATACTTATATTAAGAAATTTATATGGTAGCTATAATGAATATTTTAGAAAAGTGGAAGAGTATAGACAGGTTCTAAAAGAGCTACAAACCCAAGAGAAAATCTTTAAACAAAATAGAAATCACCTTCAAGAGAAGGAGGATTTGTTTAAAAAAGGTCAGGCAGGAATATTAGCTGAAGAATTATTACAGGGAGAGCCATGTCCAGTATGTGGCTCTAAAGATCATCCTAGTAAGAGTAAAAGATTAGAGGGAACTCCTAGTGAAGAAGAATTAAAAGTCTTAAAAGGTAAGAGTGAAGAAGAAGAGAAGAAATATAATGATTTAATAAACAGCCTTGGTAAATTAAAAGCCGCCATGGAAATGTTTATAGAAGAAAGTATAAATAAAGTAGAAGTTCAAATAGAGGAAGTTTTAGGAGAAAACTTTAAAACACTAGAAGAAAAAAGTGAAAAGCAGCAATGTATAAAAGCTATAGGCAAGGCCCTTGGAGAAGAAATTGAAGATATAAAAGCCCATCAAAAGAAATTAAAAGAATTAGTGGAAAAGAAGATTCAAGGGGAAAGTAACAAGGCTTCAAAGGAAGAAGGCCTAAAGGAGAAAGAAGCTCTATTGAAGCAGCTTTTAGAATTAATTACAGCCACTACCTCAAAGTTATCGGGAGAAACAGAAGTACTTAAGGCAGTGGAGGTGGAAATCCCTGAAGAACTAAGAGATATGGCTAGGTTAGAAGGGAAAATTAAAGGTTTAAAGGATGAATTAGTAAGGTCTAAAAAGGCTTTGGAAAAGGCTGAGGAAGAAGAGAAAAAAGCAAATAGCAACTATGTAGCTTGTGAAAAGGATAGGGAGATAAAAGCTGTGGAGGTTAAGACTTCTAAGGAAGAATTAGCTATATCCATGGATAGACTTAAGAACTCCTTAAAGGAGAATGACTTTCATAGCTATGAAGACTTTACCAATGGTTATATGGAGAAAAGTGCAATTGAGCTGATGGAGAATAATATTAAAAAATATTATGAAGAAGGAAGTACTTTAGAAGGTATTTATAAGGAAGCTATAAAAGACACAGAAGGCCTTGAGGGAGTAGATAGCTCTAATATAGCTTTAGAAATCACCACTGAAAAAAACAGTGAAAAGGAAGTTTTAGAAAGAATAGCTCATATTAAAGAAAGAATCAATAATAACAAAGAGAAGCTAAAAGAAATACAGAAGATAAATGAAAGTATATTAGATAAGGAAGAGGACTATAAGTTAGTAGCTGAATTAGAGGGAATCGCCAATGGAGAGAGAGGAAACCTAAAGAAGATAACCTTTGAAAGCTATGTATTAACAGCTTATTTCGATGAGATTATAGAAGCTGCAAATTTAAGACTAGAGAGGATGTCCTCAGGAAGATTTGAGTTAAAGAGGAAAGAGAGCTTAGGTAAGGGCAACAGCAAGCAGGGCTTAGACTTAGAAGTGTTAGACTATCATACAGGAAAGGCAAGGGATGTTAAAACTCTTTCAGGGGGAGAGGGCTTTAAAGCCTCATTATCCTTAGCCCTAGGCCTTGCAGATATCATACAGAGCCATGCTGGAGGAATAAGCATAGATACCATGTTCATTGATGAAGGCTTTGGAACCTTAGATCCAGCATCCTTAGATAATGCAGTGGAATGTTTACTAGCACTTCAGCAAGGAGGAAGACTAATAGGAATAATATCTCACGTGCCAGAATTAAAGGAGCGAATAGATGTAAGTCTACAAGTTGAATCTGCTAAACAGGGCAGCAAGGCTAGGTTTGTGATTTAATAAAACATATAAGAATTATGAACTTTCTCTTCCATGACTTGCAATAAGAGTTTCTAAAATCAAATTTAAATAGTTTCCTCACTTCTTATTGCAAGTCATTACAGAGAAAGTTCATAATTCTAGTATATATGTTGTAATAATGATAATTCATATTAATTAAACATTATACAAATGGGCTTAAATATAAAATAATATTAATTAGAACTTCATATTACTCCTGTTCAACCGTTTCGAAAC
>DFXM01000009.1:33194-71391 GCA_002381695.1 Clostridium sp. UBA4108
GGAATAATATGAAGTTCAATTTGAACAGTTTATAGAAGAAAAGCCTATTTGTATAATGTAGAAACTTAATTACAACTTATATATTATGAATATATATTGAAATATATTTTCATATATGGTACACTGAACCAGTGAAAGTTAATTGAATATTATAAAATGTTTTAGGTTCCTTTAAGGATTAATAGGGAAAATGGTGAAAATCCATTACAACCCCCGTTACTGTAAGCATAGACAAATCCTAAAAACCACTGGATGAATTCTGGGAAGGTAGGATGAGGATGAAGTGTGAGTCAGGAGACCTACCTAAAGATTAAGTGGAGCTTCGGAGGGAAGATAGACCGTAAAGTATTAATAAAAGCACTATAATTAGTTTATAGAGTTTTTAATTCATGCTTTTTAATTTAGTTTGCAAAACCTCCATTTTATGGAGGTTTTATTTTTTAGAGTTAAAATTTAATATTAAAATGTTAGGTTCTCATTAATGAGATAATAGGGAAAATGGTGAAAGTCCATTACAGCCCCCGCTACTGTAAACGTAGACAAATCCTAAAAGCCACTGGATAAATTCTGGGAAGGTAGGATGAGGATGAAATGTAAGTCAGGAGACCTGCCTAATATTTAAACTTAGTTTTCGGTGGGAAAATGTTTTAGTTATTTTGAATTAGTATTTTTATTTAAATACATTAATTTAGCTTATAAAAAACTCCCTAAAAGGAGTTTTTTTTATTATATAAAATAGCTCAAATTATTTTATTAAGACTATCTACATATTCTTTTCTAACTAAATTATATGAATATATATTTTTGTTAGAAGAAAGTATTCTAGATAAAGTGTTAGAAGCTTAATGGCTGCAGCATAAGTTTCTAATATTGAATCCCCTGAAAGCTATATACAATGAAGTGTATAGCTTTATTTTTATGAAAAGGAGTAGAAGATATGAAAAGTTTATTAAAAAAGAATTTAAAAACCTTTGTGTCAGTAATATTTATTTTAGCGTTATCTTTAACAACTATGTTAGGCTGCTCAAATAAAGAGAATCCATCAAATACAGGAGCTGAGGGAAGCAAAGGAAATAATGGTGAAATTAGAACTATAGTGGAAAACGAGAAGATATTCATATCCTTTAAAGACATTATAGAAAAGGTAGGAGGAGAATTCTCTTTTGATGGCACTAAAGCTGTAGTTAAAAATGGCAATGATACTATATCAGTTTATAAAGATAAAAAAGAGGCCAATTTAAATTCAAAAAATGTAGTTTTGGAAGAATTACCTAAGGTTAAGGATAAAGAATTATATGTTCCAATTGCTTTTGTCAATGAAACCATAGACGCTAAAGTCACTTATAATAAAGAAAATAATAAAGTAGATGTAAAAAAAGAAGTTCCACTAAAATACACTAATGCCTTCAGTATAAGTTACTTAAAAGGTGGAGTAAAGAAAGTTATAGATGGAGATAAAAGAACCTTAATATTAGTTCCAGAGGGAAAGGAAGTACTAGAAGAATATAAAAATGAAATCATCATAAAAACTCCTTTAAATAATGTACTTCTTGGTTCTACTACTCAAGGATGCCACTTAAGAGCCTTAGATGAAATTGGAAGTATTAAGGGTGTTACCACTGAAGAAAGTCAATGGTATATAGAAGAAGTAAAGAAAGCTATGCAAAGTGGGAATATTGAATATGTTGGACAAAGCTCAGCACCAGATTATGAGAAAATAACTATATCAAAACCTTCCTTAGCCATTACATATTCAGGTAGTTATGGACTTCAAGATATGATGAAAAAGCTTGATGAATTAAAAATTGATTATGCAGTGTGCAACGAATATTTAGAACAGGATCCTCTTGGAAGAATGGAATGGATTAAATTTATTGGTGCTTTTTATGATAAAGAAGAGGATGCAGAGAAATATTTTGATGCTACTGTTGCTAAATTAGATGAAATGAAGAGTAAGATATCTAGTGCTCAGAAAACAAAAGTATCATGGGGAATGGTATCTAATGGTACGGTTTACGTTCCAGCAGCAGATTCTTATGTAGCTAAAATGATTGAGATGGCTGGTGGGGAATATGTGTTTAAGGACGCTAATGTAGGTGGAGGAACTGTAAGTTTAGAAGATTTTTATGCAAAATCAAAGGATGCAGATGTACTTATCTACTCATCTTTAAGCCAATATGCTCCAACATTAAAATCTGTTGTTGAACAAGCACCAATTCTAGGAGATACTAGCCCAGTAAAAAATAAAAACGTGTGGTGCTTCCATCCAGATTATTATCAAGCTCTAGATAAAACCGATGAATTAATAGTTGATTTGGCAGCCATATTCCATCCAGAGCTCTATAAGGATTATACAGCTAAGCACTATATTAACTATAAAGAATAATTAGTATAAAAACAATGAGGGTGAAGCTAAGAATAAATAAGTTAAACTTAATTAGTTTTAGCTTCTCTTCTTTTAGAGGAGGTATATATGGAGTTTGTCAAAAGAAATAAAAAGAAATACTTGATTTTATTTACAGTATTAGCTTGTATAGGGGCTATTACTTTTTGCTTTTGCATAGGTTTCGGTTCAGTTAAAATCAGCCTTGGAGAGGTTTTTAATATATTGACCTCTGATAGCTTGAAGGATAGCGCAAACTACAAAATAGTATGGGATATAAGATTCCCAAGAGCTATAGCTGCATTAATAGGTGGGTCATCTTTAGCCGTGGCAGGAATTTTACTTCAAATATTTTTTAGAAATCCTATAGTAGAACCTTATGTTTTAGGTGTATCTTCTGGAGCAACCTTATGTGTAGCACTTATGATTCTAGGAGGTACGAAATTGGGTTTTGATTCCATAACACCTCTAAATATGTTTTTAGCAGCTTTTATAGGCTCTTTATTAGTTACTATTGTAGTAGTTTTTTTCGCAGGAAAGGTTAAAAACATAGTTACCCTTTTAGTAATAGGGATAATGGTTGGATATATATGTAGTTCGGTTACTAATATCTTAATTGCTTTTGCCGATAAAGAAAAGCTTCAAGGATTTACCATGTGGACCTTAGGGAGTTTTTCTGGCTTTACATGGCAAAGCATTAAAATATTATTTTTTATTGGTGTACCTACAATAGTATGTTCTGGATTTATTGTAAAACCTCTAAATGCTTTTTTATTAGGAGAAGAATATGCAGAAAGTATGGGAGTAAAAATAAAAACACTTAGAATTGTAATAGTGTTAATATCTAGTATACTTGCGGCTGCAGTTACTGCCTTCGCAGGACCAGTGTCTTTTATTGGATTAGCAGTTCCACATATAGCAAGATTAATTTTTAAAACCTCCGACAATAGGATATTAATACCAGGAACAATTTTCATGGGGGGGATAGTAGCATCCCTTTGTGATTTAATTGCAAGAAGCTTACTAGCACCTATGGAACTACCTATAAGTGCAATTACTTCATTTATTGGGGCACCTATTGTTATAGTTCTTATCTTAAAGAGGAGGACATCAATATGAAGATTTTAAACACAACTAATCTTTCAGTGGGCTATGGAAAAAAAGTTGTAGTAGAAGAAGTAAATATTAGTGGTTTAAAAGGACAAGTGGTATGTCTACTAGGACCTAATGGTGCAGGGAAAACAACAATTCTAAGAACAATTTCGGGACTATTGGCTCCTATCAAAGGACAGGTATATATAAATAATAAAAATCTGGCGGAAATTAATAAAAAAACCTTAGCAAAGCAACTAGCCATTGTCCTAACAAAAAAGCTTCAAGGAGGACTTATGACTACCTTTGATATAGTTGCAATGGGAAGACATCCTCATACAGGATATTTTGGAAAGTTAAAACATAGAGATATTGAAAAAATTCATGAAGCACTGAAAACTGTTAATGCAGAATATCTAGCTCAAAGACATTTTGAAGAATTAAGTGATGGAGAAAAACAAAAGGTTTTAGTAGCTAGAGCTCTGGTTCAAGAGCCTGAGGTTATAGTGTTAGATGAACCAACAACTCATTTAGATATACGTCATAGATTAGAACTTATAGATATATTAAAAAATTTAAGCAAGGATAAAGGAATTACTGTGATTTTATCCTTACATGAAATAGACATAGCACTAAAAAGCTGTGATAAAGTGGTGCTTGTAAAAGATGGAAGTATTATTTCTTATGGCATTCCAGAGGATGTAATCAGTGAAGAGATTATAAGGAATTTATATGGAATAAAAGAGGCATCCTTCAACAATCTTTTAGGATCTATAGAAATATTGAACCCCTCTAAACCACATGTTTTTGTGGTAGGTGGAAATGGCCATGGAACACCTATTTATAGGATGCTTACTAAACATCATATTGGGTTTCTAACAGGAATAATTCATGAAAATGATATAGATTATGAAATTGCTAGAACCATGGGAGTAAAAGTTCAGGTAGAGAAGGCTTTTGAAGAAATTACGGATATATCCTTTAAAAAGGCTACAAAGATTATAGATGATATGAAATTGATAATAGATTCTGGATTTCCTATTGGAGAAGTAAACAGAAGGAATATAGATTTGCTTAAATATGCAGTGAAATCAGGAAAAAAGGTTTTAAGCCTTAGAGATAAACACCTTATAAAAGAAGTCTATGGTGAGAACTATAATAAGGTACTTTACTGTAATAGTATGGAAAATTTCATTGAGGAAGTTAATAAATTAAATGAAGGTACAGAATTAAATATTTAGTGGGAGGTAATTATAGTGATGATATATAAATTATCCACAGGGGATGAAGTACATAGATATAAGAAGAGTATAGTAGTACAGTTTACGGGAGAAAGAAAAGTCTTAAGTACTTCTGTTATTAATGGGGGGTATAATGAAAATTTAAAATGTGTATATAACCATGATTGTAATCCAGGGGCAGGTATGGCATGTAAGCTAAGAACAGATAGCTATAAAGGAGATATGGAGCTAACCACTAGAGAATTAGGTCTAGATGTTGAGACTACAGCAGGGATATCAACGGCAGCTTCTATGGAAAATGTATCTATTAAAATGGAAAATTACAAAGAGATAAGCGTTACAGCCATAGTCACTGGAGGTATTGAAGTCAATGGTGGAAGGGTAGGAGATCCCTCATCTTATTATGAAGCTGATGGTAAATATGAGCATATAAAACCAGGAACTATAAATATAATTTTATCTATAAATGCGGATTTGCCAGCTGAAGCTATGGTAAGAGCCCTGGTTACTTGTACAGAAGCAAAAACAGCAGCAATTCAAGAATTGATGGCAGGGAGTAATTATTCTAGAGGACTTGCCACGGGTTCAGGCACTGATGGAACTATTTTAATAGCTAATAGTGAAGCTAAAATAAAGTTATCTCAAGCAGGCAAACATTCTAAACTTGGAGAGTTGATTGGAGTCTCAGTTAAAGCTGCTGTTAAAGAAGCGCTATATTTACAAACTGGACTATGCGCAAAAAATCAACATAGCATATTAAAAAGGATAAAGAGATTTGGAATTAATGAGGATATAATCTGGGAAAAATATGTGGTCATAATTTCTGAGATAACAGAAGAAAACAGAATATCAATACTTAAAAAAACCAATTTTATACACAACCTTCATTGTATAGATGATAGTAAGGATTTAGTACCTCTATTATCACTTTATATTCATTTGATAGATCAATTTGATTGGGAACTTCTCTCTAAGGAGGAGGTTATTTATGAAGCTGAGATAATTTTATCAAATATTAAAAAGAGATTTAATATTAATGATTCAATTAATATATTTAATAAGGATTATGAAAATGAACCACTTGAGGAAACAGTTAAGTGTGTTATAGATAATTTTGTGGTAGTTATAGCACTTATAGCAGGAGGCATTAAAGATGTTTAGATTATTATTTATAATGTCCCCCATGGATTCAATATATAAGCTTAAGGAAGTGCAAGAAGAGTTAAAAAGAACCTATAACTCTGAGATAGAATTGAAGCTTATGAATAGTTATGAAATAGATAGAGATACTGAAGGCATAAAAAAATCCTTTGAATTGATTAATGAAGCCGACTTTATAGCAATAATCTCCCATGGAGGATTGACCCACTTTAAAAGTCTAACTAAGATAATAGATGAATTCCAAGGGAAAAAGAAGTTCTTTATGCATTCTGGAATTGGGGATGAGAATGTAGAATTACTAAAAAAATCAGGTATTTCTAGTTCAGAATATAAAGAAATACTTAACTATTACTCTATTGGAGACATAGAAAATTTAGAAAACATGATCTTGTATTTAGGGTGTAACTTTGGAAGTCACAAATTTAGCTATAATCCTCCTAAACAACCTAAGTGGGAGGGAATATACTATCCTGGAAAAATAATTAAAGAACCAGAAAAATACATAAAAGAAATAAAAAGCAGCAATAAGCCCATAGTTGGTATCCTATTCTACTATAAATACATGCATGAAATGAATACAGAACATATTGATAGTTTTATAAAACAGGTTGAAGACCTTGGTGCGGAGCCATTAGCCATATACACAGCTACAGTTCCCAATATGGATATTGGATGTAGGGGATTTCAGTGGACACTAGACAATCTTTTAATGATAGAAGGGATGCCTACAGTAGATGTAATTATTAATACTATTGGATATTCACAAACCATATTGAGCAATCCAAGTGATGGAACTACTCAACTAGAGAATAGTATATATGAAAAGTTAGGAGTGCCAGTACTTCAGGTATTAAACACTTATCAAAACTATGAGCAATGGAAAGATTCCTTAGTTGGAGTGGATATGATGTCCTTAACTAGTTGTGTGTATTATCCAGAGTTTGATGGACAAATCATTACAGTGACAGCCTCTTATTGCGAAAGTGAGATAGATGAAATTGGTGAAAAATTAGTTTTTAAACCAATTTTAGAAAGAGTAAATAAGATTTGCAGGTTAGCTTTAAATTGGGCAAAACTTAGAATTATGAATAATAAAGATAAGAAAATTGCCATATTATTTCATAATATGCCTCCTAGAAATGATATGATTGGCTGTGCTTTTGGCTTAGATACACCTACCAGTGTATTAAATATGGTTAAAGCCTTAAAAGAAGATGGAGTAGATATAGAATATGATTTTAAAGATGGAGATGAAATAATCAATAGGATTATAAATGCTGTTAGTAATGATACAAGGTGGTCTAGTGCAGAAAGAGTATTAGAAAAAAGTGTAGATACAATATCTGGAGATATGTATAGGCAGTGGTTTTCTAACCTAGATAAAAAGGTACAAGAGGAAATGATAAGAGATTGGGACTTACCGCCAGGAGAATTTATGGTGTATGAAGATAAGATTCCAGTACCAGGTATCATAAATGGAAATGTATTTATAGGCTTACAGCCACCACGAGGTTATGAAGAAAAAGCTGAAGAAATTTACCATAGTACAGATATAGTTCCACCTCATCAATATATAGCTTTTTATAAGTGGATTAAGAAGGTATTTAAAGCAGATGTAATAGTACATGTAGGAACTCATGGAACCTTAGAATGGCTTCCAGGAAAAGAAATAGGTTTATCAGAGAAATGTTATACAGATATTGTTATTGATGATATGCCACATTTATACCCTTATATTATCAATGTGGTAGGTGAAGGAATACAAGCTAAGAGAAGAGGAAGTGCAGTTATCCTAGATCATTTAATTCCATCCTTAATGCAAAGCGGAACCTATGGAGAGATGGAGAGCATTGATGATTTAATAAAGCAGTATTACCATGCTAAGCAAGGAGATAATGGAAAAGTACAACTTATAAAAGAAGAGTTAATAGGATTAGTTGTTAAAAATAATTATCACATAGATTTAAATATGAGCCAAGATGAAATTAATGAAAATTTTGAAAGATTTATGGATATATTTCATGGGTGGATAGAGGAAATTAAAAACACTTTAATTAAAGATGGACTTCATATCTTTGGTACTGTCCCAAGGGATGGTAAATATGAAAATTTAATCTGTGCCCTTTTAAAATTATCCAATGGAGAGATTTCATCTTTAATTGAAGCAGTATGTACTGCGAAGGGGTTCAGCTATGAAGAGCTTAGAGATAATCCATATAATATTAAGAATGGTGGAATAACCAATCTTATGGTATTAGATGAGCTTGAAGAAATCAGTAGAGAAATTATTAAAGAGTTACATGTTAACAATTATAGATTAGAAGCAATAGAGGATATTATAAATAAATACTTTTTTGATTTAAAAGATATGCCATATATGGAACTAAATAAGACTTTAAAATTTGCAGCGACAGTAGTAAAACACAAGCTAGATATGACCACAGATGAAATTAAATATTTTATATATGGAATAAACGGAAAATTTATTCCAGCTGGTGGAGCAGGGAGCCCTACAAGAGGTAAAGTAGATATACTGCCTACAGGAAGAAATTTTTATTCTATAGATCCCAATTCTGTTCCAACAAGAGCTGCTTGGAAGGTTGGAATGCAGTTAGGAGATAAGCTTATAGAAAGATATATAAAGGATGAAGGAAAGAATCCTGAAACAGTGGCAATGATAATATATTCAGGAGAAACTATGAAGACCTGTGGGGACGATATAGCAGAGGTACTATATTTAATGGGAGTAAGACCTAAATGGTTAGGAAGCTCTGATAAAGTAATAGGATTAGAGGTAATTCCACTAGTGGAATTAAAGAGACCAAGAATCGATGTAACCTTAAGAATTTCAGGATTATTTAGAGATACCTTCCCAAATATTATTGAGTTAGTTGAAGATGCTGTTAATCTTGTAGCTAGTCTTGAAGAAAGTGAACATGAAAACTATATAAGAAAGAATGTATTAAATGAGATAAAAGCATTAACTGCTAGTGGAATGGCATTAGAGGATGCAAGAAGTGAAGCAGCAATGAGGATATTTGGATGTCCGCCAGGTACCTATGGTGCAGGGGTAGATATACTTATCAATAGTAAAAAGTGGAATGATGTCAGTGATTTAGGAAATGTTTATACTCTTTGGGGTGGACATGCATATGGACGTAAAGTTCATGGTAAAAAGGTAGCAGATGTGTTTAAAAGAAGATTAGAACAAACACAGATAACAGTAAAAAATGAATCTTCCCAAGAAATTGATATGTTAGAAAGTGATGATTTTTATAATTATCATGGAGGACTTATTGCAGCAGTGAGAACTCATTCAGGAAAGGCCCCAAAATCTTACTGCGGTGATACCAGTGATCCATCAAGGGCAAAAGTAAAAGCAATAACAGAGGAAACTGCAAAGATTATGAGAGCAAGAATTTTAAATCCTAAGTGGCTAGAAGGCCTCAAAGAGCATGGCTATAAGGGAGCACAAGAGGTTTCTGGAATGGTGGATTTTGTTTTTGGATGGGATGCTACAGCAGATAACATAGAGGACTGGATGTATGAAAAGATTAGTGAAACTTACTTATTTCATGAGGAAAATAGAGAATGGATTAAGTCAGTGAATCCTTGGGCAATTCATAGTATGACTGAAAGGCTGTTAGAGGCTCATCAAAGAGGTATGTGGAAAGCTAAAGAGGAAAGTATAGAACAACTTAAAAAAATATACCTAAATATAGAAGGTGACATAGAAGATTTTGTTTAAAAGGAGATAAAGTGGTGCTGGAGAATACAAACTTTTTGGTATTATGGATGACTAAGGATTGTAACTTAAAATGTAGATATTGTTACGCCAATGCTGGAGAGGAAAAAGAATATATGGATTTTGAAACAGCTAAAAGAGCCTTAGATACTCCAAAAGGTAGATTTAAGCTTGAGCTTGCAGGAGGAGAACCCCTATTAAATTTCGACCTTATAAAGGATATACATGAATATTTAATAAAAAATAAGCCTGATATAAGGATCCAGATGCAAACCAATGGGGCATTGATAGATAGTTCTATTGCCAGGGACATAAAAAAGATGAATATAGCAGTAGGAGTGTCTCTTGATGGACCTATTGAAATAAATGAAAGCCTTAGAGGAGAGACATCAAAAGTCATAAGTGGAATAAAGGCATTGGCCAATGAAGGAGTAATGGTGAATTTAAACTGCGTGGTTACGGATGAGAATATTAGGTTCTTAGATAAATTAGTAGATTTGGCTTTTTATTTTGGAAATATAGGGGGAATAGGTTTAGACCTGTTAAGAAATACAGGGAGAGCTGTTAATAATGTAAAAAAGGCTGACAGAGAGGATATTTCTAAATATGTAAAAAAAGCCTACGAAAGAACTATACAGCTTTCTAAATTAAGTGGAAAGAGAATTTTTATAAGAGAGATTGAAGATGCCAGAAAAAGAGTAATGGGGGGAAAGAAATGTTCATATTACTGTCATGCTGCTCATGGTGGTTCAATGGTTGTACTCCCAAAAGGGGAGATATATCCTTGTGGCTCCTTGATAAATATGCAGAAATATAATATGGGAAATATATATGATAAGGCTTCTCAAAGAAGTGTTAAGATTCACCTAGATAAGCCAATGAGTTGTGAAGTGTGTAAATATGGGGAAATATGCGCAGGTGCGTGCCCATCAAGAAGTATTTTAAATGGATATGACCATGGAATTACTATGGAAGACTGCGCATTAAGAAAAATTGCCTTTGAAATTGTAGAAAAGGAACTAATGAAAAAAATATAGGGGGGATATTAAGGTGTTAATCATTAAAGAATTAACTAAAAAATATAATAATTTAGTGGCAGTAAATAATCTAAATTTGATAATAGAAAAAGGTGAGTTTTTTGGGCTTTTAGGACCTAATGGTGCAGGGAAAAGTACAACTATAAGAATGATAAGTACACTTACACCTAAGACTTCAGGAGATATTATCATAAATGATAAAAGCATGGATAGAAATTTAAAAGAAATAAAAAGGAAAATAGGGGTAGTACCGCAAGGGAACAACTTAGAAGTGGAGATGACTGCTTGGGAAAACCTTGAGCTCCACGGAAGACTTTACAATATGCCAAAAGCTGAAAGAAGAAAAAGAATACAGGAGCTTTTAGAATTTACAGAACTCACTGAAAGAGCTAATAATCTAGTGAAAGAGTATTCTGGTGGAATGAAAAGAAAGCTTATGATTGCAAGAGCACTTATGCATAGTCCAGAACTACTCTTATTAGATGAACCTACAGTAGGACTGGATGCTGTTGCAAGGAGAAAAATGTGGGACCTAATCAAGAGGTTAAAAAAAGAAGGACTAACAGTATTACTGACTACTCACTATATAGAAGAGGCTGAGATATTATGCGATAGAGTAGGACTTATAGATGGAGGAGCATTAATAGAATTAGATACTCCTAAAATGTTAATTAACAAGGTTGGGAAATATACTGTTGAATATTTTGAAGATGGAGTTACCCATGAGGAATTCTTTGAAAATAGAGAAGAGGCTGCTGCATTTGCTTCAAAAATAGAAGGCAGTGTGAATATTCGCCCATCTAATTTAGAAGATGTATTTATAAAATTAACTAATAGAAGGGTGGAGTCCTAATGAATTCTTTCAAGAGCATAATTTGGCAAGAATTTGTATTGTTTAAGCGCAAATTTAAAACTATAACTATAGCATCAATGATTTCTCCCATGCTATATTTAATAGCCTTTGGATGGGGTTTAGGTGGAGACATAACAGTAGAAGAAAAAAGTTATATTAACTTTATAATTCCAGGAATTATAGCACTGACCACTATGACGGTGAGCTATGGTAATACAGCAAACTCAGTAAATATATCTAGAATATTCTATAAAACCTTTGAGGCCTTTATGATGGCACCAATTGCTATGATTTCTTATGGATTAGGGAAAATAGTAGCAGGTGCACTGATGGGGATGTATTCAGCATTATTAATAATAATATTGTCACTACTCTTTGGCACAGGCCTCACTATAAGTCCTTATTTTATATTAATTATTATACTTAACTGCTTAGTTTTTTCAGCAGTAGGTTTTGCGGCAGGAGTTTTCATAAATTCACATACTGAGATGTCAAAGTTTTCAAGTTTTGTTATTACTCCAATGTCATTTTTATGTGGAACTTTTTTTTCACTAGATAAAATGCCAGGAATATTAAAAGACATTATTTGGTGCCTGCCTCTTAGTCATACAAGCTTAGGGCTTAGAAATACTGGAGAAAGTTTAGCTGATATGATAATTCATCCTATGATCTTAATTATTTACTTTGCAATTATATTTGTAATAGGAATTAAGGGATGTAAAAAGGCTGAATAAAAATAGAGTTATTATTGGAAGGAGATATACATAATATGAAAAACACAAATAAAGTTTACCCATTTACAGCTATAGTTGGACAAGATTCTATGAAGATGGCTTTAATATTAAATGTAATAAACCCATCTTTAGGAGGAGTTTTAATTAGAGGAGAAAAGGGAACTGCAAAATCAACAGCAGTTAGAGCCGTAGCACAGTTACTACCAGAAAGAGAACAAATAGAAGGATGTATTTTTGGATGTGCTAAAGAAGATGTAAGTAATTATTGCAATCAATGTAGGAGCAGAGCTGCAAAGGGTGAGGAATTAAAGGAAACCGTTAGAAAGATGAGGGTTGTAGACTTACCAGTTAGTGCCACTGAAGATAGAGTGGTGGGAACCTTAGATATTGAACATGCTATTAAAAAGGGTGAAAAGAAATTTGAACCTGGAATTTTAGCAGAAGCAAATAGAAACATCCTATATGTGGATGAAATAAATCTCCTAGATGATCATGTAGTAGATGTGCTTTTAGATTCAGCGGCTATGGGAGTTAATACCATTGAAAGAGAAGGAATATCTTATTCACATCCATCTAAATTTATATTGGTTGGAACTATGAATCCTGAGGAAGGAGATTTAAGGCCACAACTTTTAGATAGATTCGGAATGGTAGTTGATGTAATAGGAGAGAGAGATACTAAAAATAGAGTTGAAGTTATAAAAAGAAGATTGGAATATGAAAAAGATAAAGAGGGATTTATCTTAAGTTGTGAAGAGGGTCAACAAGGCTTAAGGGAAAGAATATTAAAGGCTCAGAGCAACTTACCTAAGGTAACGGTAGGAGAAGAGATTTATGAAATAGCAGCAAGAATAAGCATTAGTATGGATGTAGATGGTCATAGAGCTGACATAAGCATGATAAAAACTGCCATGACCATAGCTGCACTAAACGAAAGAGAGAAAGTTAATAGTCAAGACATGATAGAAGCTGCTAAGCTTGTACTGCCACATAGAATGAGAAGAACACCTTTTGAGGAGGGCATTATGGACATTTCAAAGATTGAAGAAATAATTAAGGAAATAGAGATAAAGTAGATGAAAGGAGGTTTTCTAGTTGAGGGAAAATTATGTATATCCTTTTGTCGCTATTGTGGGGCAAGAAAAAGTTAAGAAGGCATTGATACTTAATGTAATAAATCCAGCAATAGGTGGAATTTTAATAAGTGGAGAAAAGGGAACAGCGAAATCAACCTTAGTAAGAGGGGTTTCAGAATTAGTAGAAGATATTAAGGTTGTGAATCTTCCTTTAAATATAACTGAGGATAGGCTTGTTGGAACTATAGATATTCAAGAAGCTATTACTTCAGGTAAAAAAAGTTTTGAGCCGGGGATTTTAAATGAGGCCCATAAAAATATCTTATATGTAGATGAAGTAAATCTTCTAAGCGAACATATAGTGAATACGATTCTATCCGTTTCAGCTTCAGGAAATAACCATGTTGAAAGGGAAGGAATATCCTACAATCACCCTTCTCAGTTTATGTTAGTAGGAACCATGAATCCAGAGGAAGGTAATTTAAGATCGCAGTTCTTAGATAGGTTTGGATTATATATAGAGGTTGAAGGAAGTAAAAGTATATTTGAGAGAAAAGAAGTAATAAAAAGAAGATTAAAATATGAAGATAATCCAATTAACTTTATAGAGTTATGGGAGAATGAATCAAAACAATTATCAAATAAAATTCTAAAAGGAAGAGAGTTTCTTACTAGGGTAGAGGTATCAACAGAGGTAATGAAGCTTGCTAGTGAATTTTCAGAGGAGGGTAATTGTGCTGGTCATAGAGCAGAACTTGTAATAATAGAAACAGCTAAAGCAATAGCAGCTTTGGAAAATCGAAAGGTAATAACTCTTAATGATATAAAAGAAGCTGCAGAGCTTGCCCTTCCACATAGGGTAAGAGAAAAATCAGAGGATACACGCAGTGAAAATAATGATGAAGAGAATACCGATGAAAGTGAAGATAATAACCAAGAAAATCATCAACAAGAAGAGGATCAAGAAGAGGATATAGAAGATATGGATAATAAAGAAGAGGAAATTCCTCCACAAGAAGAGGAAGATAATAACAAAGAAGATATTGATACTGATAATAGAGATAATGGGGAAAAAGATGAAGAGTTAAACAGTGATATGGAAGAGGAGAACAGCAGTGAAAGTGAGCCTCAGGATAATGAAAACAATATAGATAATACCATGGAAGAAATAGATGATATAGGAAGAACTTTCATAGCAAAATCACTAAACATCAGTCCTATGGATAGAAAAAATCATATAGGTGATGGTAAAAGGAGTAAAACAAAGACAAACTTAAGACAGGGTAGATATATAAGATATTGTTTACCAAAGGATAAGATAAAAGATATAGCCTTTGATGCCACCCTTAGAATGGCGGCTCCTTATCAAAATATAAGAGATAAAAAGGGATTAGCCATTGCAATAAACAAAGAAGATATAAGAGAGAAACAAAGGGAAAAAAGGACAGGTGCTACTATTTTATTTGTGGTAGATGCCAGTGGATCAATGGGAGCTAAAAAGAGGATGTCTTCAGTTAAAGGAGCAATAGTTTCTCTTCTTACTGATGCTTATCAAAAAAGGGATAAGGTTGGTATGATAGCCTTTAGAAAAAAAGAAGCCCAAATGTTACTAGGTATTACTAGGAGCGTTGACCTTGCACAGAAATGCCTTAAAACTTTACCAACTGGTGGGAAAACTCCATTAGCAGAGGGTTTAAGTTTAGGATATGAAATCTTAAAGGCTAGAAAAAAGAAAGATCCAGATATGATACCAGTTATGGTAGTTGTATCTGATGGAAGAGCCAATTCCTCAATAAATGGTGGAGATCCCATAGAAGAGGCAATTAATATATCGAAAAAGATAGCTAGTGAAAAAATACAAACTATAGTTATAGACACAGAGCAAGATTTTATAAAGCTAGGGTTAGCGAAGGAAATAGCAGAGGCAATGAATTCTCAATATTATAACATTGAAGATTTAGAGTCAGAGGAGATTATAGGAGCAGTGAAAAACATGGTTTAAACAAATATGAAGTAATGCATAAAGAAAGAGGGAAGGTAATAATGGTTAAGCTTGTAAATATGTCCACCTATGATCAGGATTTAAAAAGGTTTAATTATAGCTCTAAGACCATGTCAAGTTTTCTAAGAAAATGTGAATTAGATGGTATTGAAATGTTGAACCCTATAATGTGGAAAGAAGAATCTATACCTCAGAAGGAGATAAAGGGAGTTCATCTAAAGTATTATCCTATATGGCTAGATTTTTGGAAGGAAAATAAAGAAGAAGTTTTAAGGCAGTTTAAAACTATGGATAAAGCTAAGCAGTATTATGGAGGAACTACTAGAAAAGCCATAATAGAACATTATAAAAAAGAGATAGAAATTGCTACGGAAATCAAGGCAGAATATGTGGTTTTCCATGTATCGCATATAGAGTTAGAGCATGCTTACAATTATAACTTCACCTACAGTGACAGTGAGGTTATAGATGCTACTATAGAGTTAGTAAATGAGATATTTAAAGATTTGGATACAGATATAATGTTATTATTTGAAAATCTATGGTGGCCAGGGCTTACTTTGTTAGATAAAAAAATGGTATTAAGGCTATTTGAGGGGGTTAAGTATCGCAATAAAGGTATTATGTTAGATACTGCACATCTGATGAATACTAATTTATATTTAAAGGATGAAAGGGAAGGAATAGAATACCTAGTAAAAACCATAGAAAATCTTGGGGAATTAAAATACCTTATAAAAGGAATACATTTAAATTCTTCCTTATCAGGTGGATATGTATTAAAGGAAATTACTAGAAATAGACTGGAAAAGCCTACCTTTGAAGAAATGAATAGTAATATATTAAAACACATAATAAATATAGATTGCCATAAGCCCTTTCACCATAAGGATATAGTAAAAGTAATTAATATGGTTAATCCTCAGTATGTTGTATATGAATTTATAACCAGTTCAGTGGAGCAACTGGAGGAATATATAGCTATTCAGCATAGAGCTACTAATAAAAACCAACTGTAAAATATAATTAGTTATCTAAGACTATTATATTTGAGGAAAGGAGGAATTTATATGATTGAAACTAAAATTCTAGGAATAGGCATTGATACAATAAAAAATCAGTTTAGTGAAGCAATAAGCAGTATAGACTTCATAGATATTGAATTTTGGAACAAAGAAGAATTACTTAAGGAAAATCTTAATGAAAATATTGAGTTTATTAAGAAAGATTTTCAGGCTGTAATCCTTGGAAATATAACAATGGATGAGGATATAGATAAATTCTTCGTTATGCTTAAGAAAAGTAAGTTAGATATTCCCTTAATACCTGTAAGCGTAGAAACTCTAGAAGGGGGTTTCTACAACATAGACAGCAAAAAAGCTGGTGAAATTATAACATATATTACTTATGGTGGAATGAAAAATATTACTAATGTTATCTATTATATAGCATATAATTTTTTAACCCTTTCTGAAGAGGAAATAAGTATATGTAAAAGAAATAAAATGGAGCCTATATTTGTTCCTTTTGATGGAATATTTTATATGGAAGAGGACAAGCATTTTGGCACCTTAAGCAGCTATTTGCAGTGGTATTTGAAAGAAGAAAATGTGTATGATTATAAATGGATTGGGATTTTAACTCATAGAAATAATTGGAATAGCGGAAATATAGAGGTGGAAAAAGCCTTAATAAGAGAATTTGAGAATAAGGGATTTAAAGTTTTACCTGTATTTAGCTATGCCTCTTCAGGAGAGGAAAATGGAATAAAAAATTTTAAGGAAATTATTAAACATTACTTTTCCTATGACGGGAAATTACTTATAGAGGGATTAATAAATTTTCAAATGATTGCAGCCACAGCAGCTACTGAGAGTAAAAACAAGACGTCTTTTCAGCAAGTAGAAGAGGATTTTAAAAATATTGATATACCTATTTTTAAACCTATTATTAGCTATACCCAGGATGAAAATACCTGGTTTAGAAATACCAATGGAGTGTCTATGGAGATTTCATGGTCCCTGACAACACCAGAGATGGTGGGAATGGTTGAACCTATCATTATTGGATGCAGGGGGGATAAAAAAAATTATCAGCCTATAAAGGAGAGAATAAATAGATTTGTAGGTAGAGCAGCTAAATGGATAGAATTGAGAAATACTGAGAATAAGGATAAAAAGTTAGCAATATTTATACATAATGCCCCTTGCTCAGGGGTGGAGGCAACCATCGGTTTGGGTGCTGGGTTAGATGTTTTTGAAAGTGTTGTTCTTATATTAGAGGAATTAAAGAAAAATGGATATGCTGTAGATTACATTCCTGAAAATGGAGCTGAGCTTCATAGAATCATAATGGATAGAAAGGCTTATCAAGACTTTAGATGGACTTCAGTAGAGAGCATTATAGAGGCTGGAGGAGCTATTTACCAAATGCCTTTAGAGAGTGAAAGTGGATATCTGAAATTTTATAATCAGCTAGATATAGAAAATCGTGAAGATATAGAAGGATTCTGGGGTCCGCCTCCAGGAGAAGGTATGGTCTATAGAGATAAAATGGTTATTACGGGAATAAATTTTGGCAATGTAACTATTATGGTACAACCTAAGAGAGGATGTTATGGTGCAAAATGTACAGGCGAGGTGTGTAAGATTCTTCATGATCCTTCATGTCCACCACCTCATCAGTATATAGCTACCTATAGGTATGTAGAAGAAATTATGAGAGCTAATGCGGTGGTTCATGTTGGAACTGGTGGAAGTTTAGAATATCTACCTGGAAAAACCAATGCATTGTCTAATAGATGCTATCCAGATATTGTTCTCGGAACACTGCCTAATATCTATGTATATAATGCAGGAATTGGAACAGAAGGAATAGGAGCAAAAAGAAGGAATAGCGCAGTGATAATTGATTATCTGCCCTCCTCATTTAGTATAGATAATAAAAATATTAAGGCATCAAATCTAATAGGAGAGTATATTGAAGCTCAGCACATAAATAGTGATCAAGAAAAATTTCTTAAGAATCAAGTGCTACATATAATAAAGGATATAAAAGGTGCTGAAGATATAGTTAATTCTAAGGAAAACTTTAATTTAGGAGTCATAGAATTAAAGGACTATTTAACTCAATCAGTAAATAGTAGCAGAATGGAAGAGCTCCATATATTAGGGAAGATACCTCATAGGGAGGAGTTAATAGGTTATATAAAAGAATATATAGATAACAATAGTTATATAGCTAGTTTAATTAAAGAAACCTGTGAAAATGAATATGTTTATAATACAACTATGTTAGAGTTAATTAAGAATTTTATAGAAAATCATCATGAGATAAGCTTAAAAAACGTAAAATTAGATGAAGATTTACTATCAGAACTCAGAGTTGAGATACTTGAAATATACCATAAGCTATTTTCTGTTGAAATGGAAAAAATAAATTTAATTAGAGCATTAGAGGGTAAATATATTGAGCCAGGTTTAGCAGGGATGCCTTCAGAAAATTTAAAGAGAATACTTCCCACGGGAAGAAATTTTTACCTGATGGATTGTGAAAAAATTCCGACTCCCCAAGCTTACCAGGTAGGATGCGAATTAGGAAGAAAGCTAATAGAAAGATATATTGAGGAAGAGGGAAGATTTCCGGAAAAAGTAGCTATGAATATGATATCTACAGATATATCCATGAGCAAGGGAGAACAGTTATCTCAAATACTATATTTAATGGGAATAACACCTGTTTGGGACACCAATGGTAAAGTTATTGGAGTAAAGGAAATATCTTTAGAGGAGTTAAATCGCCCGAGAATCGATGTAACCATTAGGATTTCAGGGGTACTTAGAGACGCATATCCAGATGCAATAAACCTTATAGATAGAGGTGTAGTTTTAGCCTCTTCCCTTGAGGAGCCTTTGGAAAAGAATTATGTAAAAAAGAACACTTTGGAAATTGCAGAAGCACTTAAAACCATAGGAAGATGTGAAGATTTAGAGCGAAATTCTACTATAAGAGTATTTGGAGACAAGCCAGGAACCTATGGAGTAGGTGTAGATTTGGCTTTAAAGGCAAGTGCATGGAAGAGTGAGGAGGATATTGCTAAAGTTTTTGTGTATTTCTCATCCTATGCCTATGGTGAGAAGCTTAATGGAAGTATGGCAAAGCATGAGTTTGTTGAAAATGTTAAAGGGACAGATATAGCCTATGAAGTAAACAATTCTAAAAGATATGACATGCTATCCTCAGGTTTCTCAGCATCAGTACAAGGTGGCTTTAAAAGTGTGAAGAAGATTTTAGCAGGAAAAGAGCTAAAACAATATCATGGATCAGCCGTTGATAAAGGAAACATTAGAGTGGTAGATTCAGGAGAAGAAATTAATAAGAACTTAAAAGAAACCTTCTTTAACCCTCTATGGAAAGAACATATGAAGAAAAAGGGCTATATAGGTGCTAGTGAATTAATGACGAGAATTCAGACAGTTTTTCAATGGCAATGCCTTTCTATGAATGTTAACGATAAAGACATAGATGATTTAGTTAACACTTATGTAAATGATAAAAAGATGGCACAGTGGTTTAAAGAAAATAATAAATATGCCCTTGAAGAGATTTCAAGGAGATTCCTAGAGTTATATGAAAGAAAAAAATGGAATCCCGATGAAGAGGCCTTAAAAGAGCTTAGAAGGACATATGTTATGTTAGAAGGAGATATGGAAGAACTAATGGAAGATAGTTCAGGTGAAATGCAGGGAGGAGCTATAGAAGTCTTAAATCATGAAGATATAGAAAAATGGAATGAGTATTTAAAGGAAGTTGATGATGTATTTTCATTGAACAGATAGCTATAAGGTTATATAAGAAATGAATCCTTTCTATGAGTTGACATATATTTGTTAAAATGATATTGTATAAAGGAAATGTTTCTAATTGTAATATATTCTAATTATTAGTTAGTTAAAATTTAATATTGAAGATATACAGGTATTTATACTATGTAATTAGTATGAATTAATAGGGAAGTTGGGTGAAAATCCCACGCAGGACCGCTGCTGTAAATGCAAATAAAGCTAAAGCTTTATCTGTTGTTTTTATAAATCACTGAGGTATCTCGGGAAGAGAAAAGACAATGGCAATGCATGAGCCAGAAGAACTGCCTGTATGTAACGCACAATATAACTCTTCGGAAATCAGGAGTGTGCTATTCGTTTATTTAATATTTTTATATTAAATAGATGACATAGTAACTCCTTTATTGATATATCAATAAAGGATTTTTTATTAGGATTTTCTCTTTTATTATTGTGTAATAAAGGAGTTTTTTTATTTGTAAAATTCTTAATGTATGGATTTTATAAATGATTTTGATTTTTATGGCTATCTATTTTAGATAGGATGGCAAAAATTTTACATATTGAAAGGATAGTATATGGCTAGATTTTTATTCATTGCTACAGGAGAAGATAGGATTTGGAACTTTAAAAAGGTATTTAAAAAATTAGATAAAACTCATCCGGGTAAGTTTTCAGCTGATTTTTATTTAGTATCGGATTTAAATAAGAATATTGATAAGTATGAAGATATGCTAAAAATCATAGATGAAAGTGATTTTATATTTATGTATTTACATGGAGGAGCTAGGCAGTTTAATAAATTTAATGAGTTTTGGAGTGAAAAAGCGTGCTTAAAGCCTATATTCTATACAACTACTGCCCTTGAAGAAATACCTGAGCTCATGCCTAAAATGGGGTTAGATAGAAATTGTTATCATAGGATAGATAAATATTACAAGGAACTAAATGTAGACAACCTATATAGTATGATTTTGTACATTAGTAATACCTTGTTCAATACTGAATATAAATTTTCAGAACCTATAAAGCAAAATAGTTTTGGTATATATAAGCATGGGAAACCTTTAAATGCAGAGGAAGAAAAAGAATTTTTACAGAGTTACCATGACACAGATAAAAGCGTTATAGGAATAGTTTTTAATACATACTATGTGTTTAATGAAAATCTTAGTCACATAGATGCTTTGATTGAAGAGGTGGAAAGGTATGGAGCTTTTGCTTTCCCAGTATACTCTAGGCTTGGAGCTGATCATGAGAACAAAGCAGGGCTACTTTATACCTTAGAAAAGTATTTTAGTAAAGGTGGAGAAGATCGGGTAGACACCTTCATAATATGCACAGGATTTTCATTGACGGCTATGTCAAATCCCGGTGATGGCTCTAGTAAATTAGATAATAGCCTATTCACTAGATGGAAGGTACCAGTTATTCAGGCCATGACTACCTATTATAGCTATGAGGAGTATAACAGGCTTATACAAGGCCTTGACACTGTATCTTTACCTATATGCGTATATCAGCCAGAATTTGATGGACAAATAATAACTGTGCCATTTGCAACTACTGAAAGAATTATACAGGAGAGTATTGAAAGAACTATCTATGCACCTATTATGGATAGGGTTAAAAAAATATCTGAAATTGCATTTAAATGGGCCTTATTAAGAACTAAAGCTAATTCAGAGAAAAAGGTTGCTATTATATTTCATAATATGCCACCTAGAAATGATAATATAGGCACTGCTCACGGCCTGGATAGTCCAGAGTCCGTTTATAATGTGTTAAATGAGTTGAAGAACATGGGTATATCCTTAGAGTATGATTTTAAAAATAGCCATGAAATTATACAAAAGATAATAGATGGTGTAACTAACGACAATAAATGGCTACCTTATGAGGTAATGTCAGAAAGGGCTATAGACCAAATAGATGTAGAGGATTACACCAAATGGTTTAACAACATTGGAGTAGAGGCTCAAAATAGGATTTTAAAGGCTTGGGGAGACATGCCTGGGGAAATTATGCAAATTAATAATAAGCTTTTAATACCAGGAATAATTAATGGCAATGTATTTATTGGACTACAGCCAACTAGAGCCACAGAGAGTAAACAAGATGAGTTTTATCATAGTACAGAATTTCCACCACCACATAGTTATATTGCATATTATAGATGGGTTGAGGAGGTATTTAAAGCTGATATTATATGTCATGTTGGTACTCATGGCACCCTAGAATGGCTACCAGGTAAACAGGTAGGATTGTCCTCCAGTTGTTATCCTGATATAAATATAGGGGCTGTACCCCATATTTATATATACAACATAGGAATTCTAGGAGAGGGTATCCAAGCTAAAAGGAGATCCTATGCAGTAATCCTAGACCACCTAGTACCATCTATGGATGAATCATCAACCTATGAGGTGCTATCAGAAATAGATGAGGCCCTTGATGAATATTATGCCATTAAACAAGCTAGACCAGAACAGGTAGAGCATATTGAAGATAGAATATTTAACCTCTGTGAAAGTGCATCCTTAACAGCGGATTTAGGAATAACCTTAAATCAATATAAGGAGGATCCAGAGAAATGTATTAATGATATACACACTTGGGTTGGAGAGATTAAGACATCCATGGTTAGAGATGGGCTTCATGTATTCGGACAAGCACCACAGGGAATTCTTAGAGATAATCTGCTTAGACTATTAGTTAGAATAAAAAATGGTCCAATACCCTCATTAAATGATAGCATTTTAGAGGCTTTAGGGTACGAAGGTGAATTTATTAAAGATAATCCCAATTTCGTTTTTGAGGATGGGGAAACAGCTATAAAAAAATATGATAAAGCCATAGTTGCGGCTAAGGAGATTTTTGAAAGTTTATCAGTACATGGCTATGATAAAAAAGCCGTTGATGATATTTTACATAAATTAGAATTTGTCGGAAGGGTAGATGCATTAAGGGAAGTTTTAAATTTTGTTTGTGAGGTAGTTAAAGAAAAAATAGATTTAACTACAGATGAATTATACTTTTTAAGAGAAAGCATCAATGGAAATTTCGTGCATCCCAATTTGGGTGGCAATCCATCCAGAGGAAATGTAGAAATATTGCCTACAGGCCGTAATTTTTATTCCATAGACCCTGCTATGATACCTTCTAGATCAGCATGGAAAATAGGACAAGACATGGCTAAGCAAGTTTTAGCTAGCTATCTAGAAAAAGAGAACAAATATCCAGAGAGTATAGCTATTATTGTATATTCAGGGGAGACCATGAAGACCTATGGAGAGGATTTAGCTGAGATACTATATTTGATGGGAGTTAGGCCGGTTTATATGGGAAATAGCAGTAAGGTAATAGGTGTAGAAGCAATGAGTTTAGCGGAATTAGGAAGACCTAGGATAGATGTTACCTTAAGAATTAGTGGTTTGTTTAGGGACACATTTCCTAATTTAATTGAGCTTGTGGAAAAAGCACTTTTATGTGTAAGCAATCTAGATGAAGCCTATGAGGACAACTTTATCAAAAAACATATTGATTCGGATATTAAAGAGCTAATAAATAGTGGTATTTCAGAAGCAGAAGCTGTAGACAAGGCATCAATTAGAGTATTTGGATGTCCGCCAGGTACTTATGGAGCTGGAGTTAGCAATGTTATTCACGGTAGAAATTGGAATGATTATAAGGACTTAGCAGAGGTTTATGCTAATTGGAGTTCTCATGGATACAACAGTAAAAATCATGGCACAAAGCTTGTTAACCTATTTAAGAAGAGGCTTTCCACTGTAAGCATCACAATTAAAAATGAATCTTCAGTGGAAATAGATATGTTAGATAGTGATGATTTCTATAGTTATCATGGTGGTCTTATAGCATGTGTCAGGGCAGCATCGGGTGAAAAGCCGTTATCTTTGATATCAGTTACCGATGATCCTGATAGAGTGAAAACAAGGGATATAAATAAAGAAACTGCTAGAATTATGAGAAGTAGGATACTTAATCCTAAGTGGATTAATGGCCTGAAGAGACATGGTTATAAAGGTGCTCAAGAGATCTCTACTACCTTTGATGTATTTTTTGGTTGGGATGCTACCTCTGAGGTAGCAGAAGAATGGATGTATGATGAATTTGCAAATAGATTCTTATTCAATAAAGAAAATCGACAATGGATGGAAAGTGTAAATAAGTGGGCTGTCGAAAATTTAGCAAGTAGAATGCTTGAAGCCTATCAAAGACAAATGTGGAATCCATCCAAAGATACAATAAAGGAATTAAGGAAAATCTATATGAATGTAGAAGGTCTTATAGAGGAGCAGTATGAGTGATTATTTAATTAAGTCACCATTAAGTAATATATAAGTTGTAACAATATGAAGTTTTAACTAACTTAACTTTATAAAAAAGCGTGTCTATATAATGTATAAACTTAATTAAAGCTCATATAGATGAAATCTTTTATAAATAATGAATTGGACTATTATATGTACAATCAATAAGGTCCTATTCAATAAAATATTTAAATATTAATTAAGGCATCTTCAAAAAATAAATAAGTCAGTATGCTCGTATATTTGACTTATTATTTATTTTCAGATGCCTAACTGGAGGAGACAAAATGAAACTATTTAACAAAAAACTAATATGGATTATTTCTGTAATATTAATGATGTCATTAATATTTGTGGGTTGTTCACCGAAACAATCTGCTAAAAAAGATACTAATGGGTTAGTATTAAAGGAGAACTTAAAGTTAAAGTATGGTAATAACTTCGGTGTAGACTATTTTGAAAATGATTATAAGGTAATTAAAGATGGTTTAGGACGTAAAATTTTATATGTTCCAGAAGGAAAAGAGGTTCCAGAAAATAATGAAGAATACATAATTCTAAAAGGACCTGTAAAGAAGGTAGGATGTTTTTCTACAACCTCAGCCACATATTTTACTGCATTAAACTCTCTTGATAAAGTAGGAATGGTTACAACAGATGCTAAAAAGTGGCATATACCAGAAATTAAAAAGGGGTTAGAAGAAGGTAAAATTGATTATGTTGGTAAAAATAGTGACCCTGATTATGAAAAAATAAGTGCGTCTAATCCAGATGTTATACTTGTCACAACCAATACTGCTCATGGATCAGATGAAGTTTTAAACAAATTTGATGAGCTAGGAATTAAATGGATAGCAGTTAATGACCATATAGAGGGCCATCCACTAGGAAGATTAGAATGGATTAAATTAGTAGGTGCTTTAATAGATAAAGACAAAGAGGCAGAAACCTATTTTGCAGAACAGGAAGCAAAGGTATTAGCTGTTCAAGAAAAAACAAAGGGACTAGAAAGACCAAAGGTACTTCAAACTTTTATATTAAAAGGAACTGTATATGTTAAAAATGGTGGAAACTATGTAGCTGAAATGATAAACCTTGCAGGGGGAGACTATGTATTTAAAAATTTAAAACCAGAAGATACGGAAAGTACAAAAATGACAGTAGAGGACTTCTACAAGGATGCTAGAGAGGCAGACATATTAATCTATGATGTGACAAGTGATAAATCAGTGAAAACTGCAAAGGATATACTAAATCATGGAGATTACCTATCAGATGTAAAAGCTATAGAAAATGGAAATGTTTGGGGGATAGAATCTCATTATTGGCAATCAGCTCATAAAATTGGAGACATAATTGAAGATATGCACAAGTTAATTTATATGGATCCAGCAAATAAAACTAAATTAGAGTACTATTCTCCTTTAGATAAAGAGTAATGCCTAATTTATTTATAGGAAAACATATGTCAAAAACATTTAGAACCAAATTATTGTTTTGTATTTTAATAGTATTAATAATTTTTATGACTTACATCAACATCAACACTGGAAGTGTTGATGTAAGTCTAAAAGACATTGTAAACATATTATTTACAGATGATTTGGTGGGTACATTAGAATATAATATAATTTGGAAAATAAGATTGCCAAGATTATTAGGAGCTCTATTACTAGGAGGAGCCTTGTCTGTAGCAGGCTTTTTAATCCAGACCTTCTTTAAAAATCCTATAGCAGGCCCCTATGTGTTAGGTATATCATCTGGCTCAAGGCTATTTGTAGGATTATTTTTATTAGCTACAGTAGAAATTAATTTAAAATTATTTTCTTCACCTTATTCAATATTCTTGGCTGCATTTTTGGGTGCTATGATGTCTATGGCCATAGTGCTACTGGTATCTAAAAAAGTTGAGAACATATCAATGCTGCTGGTAATAGGTATGATGATAGGATACATATGCAGTGCTATAACAGATTTTATGATTACCTTTGCAGAAAGCAATCAAGTTCAGAATTTTACTATGTGGTCTATGGGGAATTTTTCAGGCATCTCTTGGGGTATGTTGAAAGCTGGAAGCATCATAGTTATTCCAACAATAATAATAGTAATGTTATTGAATAAACCACTAAATGCCTATTTACTTGGAGAAAATTATGCAAAGAGTATGGGTATTAATATAAAAGCCTTTAGATTTTCCCTGATATTTTTATCAAGTATATTATCAGCAAGTGTAACAGCCTTTGCTGGTCCAATATCCTTCGTTGGAATAGCATGCCCACATATTACAAAGCTACTGTTTGGTACCTCGAAGCCATATATATTAATACCAGCTATATTTTTATTTGGAGGTATATTCACCTTATTTTGTGATTTAATAGCAAGAACTGCATTTGCACCAACAGAATTAGCTATAAGCACTGTAACAGCAGTTTTCGGAGCACCAGTAGTTATATACCTAATGATAAAAAGGAGGAAGAGGATATAATGTACGTTAAAACTGAAGCTTTATCAGTAGGATATAATGGGAAAACATTAATAGGTGATATTAATATAGGTATTGAAAAAGGGCAAATACTTTGCTTATTAGGGCCTAATGGTTCAGGTAAGTCCACCATTTTAAAAAGTATTACAAATCAACTAGAAAAAATTTCAGGAACCGTCTATATAGGCAAGGATGATTTAAATTTAATGAATAATAAAGAGCTAGCTAAGACTATGTCAGTGGTTTTAACAGATAGAATAGATCCTGAATTAATGACCTGCTTAGAGGTGGTTGCTACAGGAAGATATCCTCATACAAACCATTTTGGAAAGTTAAGCGAGGAAGATCATGAAATAATAAACAAATCCTTAGAAATGGTTAATGCCTGTGATTTATCAGATTCAAACTTTTCAGAGCTAAGCGATGGTCAAAAGCAAAGAGTATTACTAGCACGTGCTATATGCCAAAGCCCTGATGTAATAGTGTTAGATGAACCAACCTCCTATCTAGATATTAGGTATAAGATTGAATTACTTAGTATTTTAAGAAAGATGGCCATCGAGAGGAACATTACAGTGATTTTATCATTGCATGAAGTTGATTTGGCAACTAAGTTAGCTGATATTATAGTTCTTATAAAGGATAATACAATTTATAAGTGTGGTTTTCCAGAGGATATATTAGATGATAAAATTATATCTAAACTATACGATATTAAATCAGGAAATTTTAATCTTCTTTTAGGGAGTGTGGAACTACAAAGTGATTTTAAAGAGCCTAAAGTTTTCATATTAGCCGGCGATGGCAAAGGAGCTTCGATTTTTAGAGCTTTTCAAAAAAAGTGTATAAGTTTTAGAACAGGAATATTGCATGAAAATGATATAGATTACATAATTGCAAAAGGATTGGCTTGTGAGGTCATATCTCAAAAAAGCTTTACACCAATAGATAGTAGTACTTTGAATAGAGCCAAAGAAGCTATTCTTCAATCAGATGTAGTAGTAGATAGTGGCTTTGAAATTGAAGAAATGAATTTTAAGAATTATGAGCTTATAAAATTTGCTAGGGATAATAAAAAAATAGTTATGAGCTTAAGGGAGAAATCCTTCAAAGAATTGGAGGGAATAGATTATTTTTCAGATATTTCATCTATGATTAATAATTCTTTTTAAGCTAGACTTTGCTTTAATATGGTGTTGATAATGAACTACATATTATTACTCATAGCTCTGCATAAGCTTACCATCTGGGTACAGGCAACTAGAGATTCCTTTGCTTCGCAATAATATGTAGTTCTAAAACCAACAAATATTTAAAACAAAGATTAAAAGAAAAATAAGAAACTAAAAAACTGACATTTCTACGAGATGTCAGTTTTAATATATAACCACAGATTTTACATAGGCTTAATACTGACTTTACAATGGTGAGTTAATATATAAGTAAGATAAAAAATTTAAATGTAGAGGAGGTAATTTAATGAATATATTAGATAATCATGTTCACACACATTTTTCGATTGATGGAAGGGATACTATGGAAGAGGTTATAAAAGCAGCTATTAATAGAGGGGTTAGGTATTTAACATTTACAGATCACCTAGAGTATAATAGGGATAAATTTAGTATTGATTGTAAGAAGTATTCTGAAGCAATTAATGAATATAAGGGAAAGTATGAGAAAAGTATAGAGTTACTTACGGGTATAGAAGTGGGATATCAAAAACATCTTCAAGGAGAAATAGAAAATATAATAAATTCAAATCCTTTTGATTTTGTATTGTGTTCGACTCATACTGTAGATGAAATTAATGTAGCTGATGAGAAGTATTTCCAGGGAATTAGTAAAAAAGAAGCCTATACAAAATATTTTGAAAGCATAATGGAGACAACTAAAAAATTTAGAAATTATGATTCTTATGGTCATTTGGATTATATAATAAGGTATGGAAATTTTGAGAACAAAGAAATAATCTATGAAGATTACAGAGATGTCATTGACGAAGTTCTTAAAAACATTATATCCTCAGGACGTGGAATAGAGCTAAATACTTCTGGTTTTAGATACGGATTAAATGCTATACATCCCAATATAGATATATTGAGAAGATATAAGGAATTAGGTGGAGAAATTATAACTGTAGGTTCAGATTCACATCAAGCTAAAGATGTTTGTAAGGATTTCCATAGGGCCTATGATATGCTAAATTACTTTGGTTTCAAATATGTATGCATATTTAAGAAAAGAGTACCACAATTTATATCTATTGAAAACGAAAAACTTACATTTATTGCATAAGGAATGTTTTATTGATAAAGACAATTTTAAATATAAGGTTTAGTGAAGCCATATTGATTAATAATCAATGGTTTTTTTTATTTGGCTTTGTTTTTATATAGTGTTGATAATGAACTATATATTATCACTCACAAACCGTTTCGAAAGCTTGATCTACTATGGCTCTATTCAAGTAAATCTAATCTTCCTGCAGATGGTTTGCTTCGCAATAATATATAGTTCTAATATCAACAAAGGTTTAAAACAAAGGCTTTTATTTATATAACCTGTAATAATGATATACCATAGAATTATTTATACTTTTAAAAGTAAAATATGGTATAATTAGTAAAAGGTAATTAAATGTTTATTGTTACTACATTCTGTCAGCTTTCAGTTTTAATACTTTTAATTTTGATTAATTTAATGCTTATAAAAATTAAGTTATGGAGGAATAAACTATAGATATGGGGAAGAGGGTAAAAAATCAAGTTGATCAGAAGGGATATGGTGGAAAGAGATATTTACTTATAAATAAGGTTGCATCAAATAAAAAAAATCTTATTAAATATGGGTCTGTGACCATAATAGCTTTAATTATAATAGGTGGTGCTTTACTTAATAAGAATTATAATTGTGTATATAATTTAAAAAATCTAGAGATTGTAAATGGTTTTAAGGATAAGAGTTTTGATAAAGGTATACAAGAGCATACTAAGTTTATAATCAACACATCCTACTATACTGATTTTATAGAATTATTAGAAGATAAAGAATATAAAGTAGTAGAAGGCAGTATTATTGGTGGACCAATTCAATTGCCTAATAGCATTCAGAGACATGTGAATGGAAATATTGGAGATATTTTAAGTGTTGGAAATACATTATCTACACATAGAGGTCTTGACTTTTCAATGTCCTTGGGAAGGAAAGTCATGCTTTTAAGTTGCATAAGAGAAGAACATAAGGATATTAATAAGGAAGTAATATGCTTAATGAATAAAGAGAGGGTGATTGGTTTTTGGGAAAAAACTCTAAAAGGAAGCAACAAAAATTTAAATTCTCATACACTTTTAAAAAAGTTAAAAACCGAGAGCTTTGATGATTTAAAAAATATGGATTTAAAAACAGATAATTTTATCGAGTTAGAAAGCTTGCCCTCAAATTATACTGTAGAAATGGCTAGAAGCAATGGAGATGTGCTATATAATTTGCCTGAGAATAATAGCAATAACTTTTATAACTTTCTAAGTAATGTTGAAAATGAAATAAATCATAGAGTACGTATAGTATCCTATGTTGGTAAAAATGAAGCTACAATAATAGATTTAATTTATGATGGTAAAGACATTAAAGCTATAATTGATGAAACTAGAAAGTCTAAGCCTAATAGCGGAAGAAATAAATTTAAAGTTTTAAAAATAAATAAGGAAAAGAAAAAGCACATGATTTTTTATAGTGCTACTTTAGAAGGTGGCAATATATTATCATTGATGTTTGAAACTTATATCAGTTAAATAAAGGCTATGTTTTGAATCATTATTAATAACTAACTACAAGCAAAAGAGACAAGTTTTACCTTGTCTTTTTTCTATTTAAATTGTCTTACCTAACTTGTGAGTCTAAAATAAGATATTTCTCTAAATATGATAGAATTTTCTATTGTAAAATGAAACCAAACAATAAAATAAAAACTTTTCCATTTTTTACATATAGCCTTAGTGAATAGATAGTATTTGGAATTACTATAAGTAAATGGTTTTAATTTAATAAATAACCATATATAATGGTATTTAATAACATAGTGCTGTTTTAAATGGTTTGTGAGTAATAATATATAGTTCATTATCAACACCATATTAAAACAAAGCCAGTAATATAAAATAATTTAACTAGGGGGGTTACATTATGGAACTATTAATGACGGTACTTGAAAAAATAAATGGGGTCCTATTGGATTATTTATTGATTTTTTTACTATGTGGAACGGGAATTTATTTTACTATTAGGCTTAAGTTTGTTCAGGTTAGAAAATTTGGGGAAGCTTTTAAGCTTACATTTGGAAATATTAAGTTTGGTAAAAAAGCAGGAAAGGATGGAATGTCATCCTTCCAAGCACTAGCAACATCCATAGCGGCACAGGTTGGTACTGGAAATTTAGCCGGAGCTGCAACAGCAATTGTATCTGGAGGACCTGGAGCAATATTTTGGATGTGGTTAAGTGCTTTTTTTGGAATGGGTACAATCTTTGCAGAGGCAACTTTAGCACAGACCTTTAAGCAAGAGGTAGATGGTGAAGTTACAGGAGGGCCTGCTTATTATATAAGTAAAGGGTTAAAAAGTAAATGGCTTTCAGTATTTTTTGCAGTTACTATCATTTTAGCACTAGGATTTATAGGGAATATGGTACAGGCTAACTCCATAGGAGATGCATTTAGCTCCGCTTTCAATATTGATCCTAGAATAGTGGGAGTAATAGTGGCAATTTTAGCTGGTGTTATATTTATTGGAGGAGTTAGTCGTATTGCTTCTTTTACTGAGAAGTTGGTACCTGTTATGGCATTATTCTATATAATAGGTAGTTTAGTAATTATAATAATGAATTATGATAATATTGGACCAGCTTTTAAAACCATAATTGTTGGTGCTTTTAATCCTCAAGCACTAGGTGGTGGATTCATAGGTATTACAATTAAAAAAGCCGTTAGATATGGGGTTGCTAGAGGTCTTTTCTCCAACGAAGCTGGTATGGGATCAACACCACATGCTCATGCGGTAGCAAAGGTAAACCATCCTTCAGAACAGGGACTAGTGGCAATGATGGGAGTTTTCATAGACACCTTTATCATACTTACTTTAACGGCCCTTGTAATTTTAACAACAGGTGCATTAGATAGCGGAAGTACTGGAATAGTATTAACTCAAGAAGCCTTTACAATTGGTATGGGTAACTTTGGGGGAACATTTATTGCTATATCATTATTCTTCTTTGCTTTCTCAACTATTATCGGATGGTATTTCTTTGGTGAAGCAAATATTAAGTTCTTATTTGGAAAAAAAGGAGTTGGACCTTATAGAATACTGGTAATGGTATTTATATTCTTAGGTACTTGTGCAAAAGTAGATGTAGTGTGGAGCCTTGCAGATACCTTTAATGGATTAATGGTACTTCCAAACTTAATTGCCTTACTAGGATTATCTTCAATAGTTGCAAAAAGTTTAAAGGATTATATGGAAAAGAAATCTAATGATCTTTTATAAACATAAGTATTCCATGTATAGGTATATATGATTTAAAGTTACATTGTTATAATATAAATGGTTCGTATTTATGGAATTTTAGTCCATAAATACGAACCATTTTATTCACCTTCAATATAGAGGACAATAGGACAAAAATAAATAAATATGAAAAAATAGTTCGTAAATAAGGAATTATATTATTAGAGAAATATTAAAACTGCGATAAAAGGTGAATTCTATGCTTTTCAAATTATTTGAATATTGGCATAAATTTTGCTATGTACTACAGTAACACTCTACCCTGTTAAAGGAATAAGTAATCAGGGTTAAAAATTATAGGGAATGCAATGGGAATAAAAGTAGAAAAACCTATGAGAGGGGAGAAATCTGTATGGTCAATAAATACAAAGGTAAACTACTAAGAAACACCTGGGTTGAAATAAATTTAGATAATATTAAAAATAATCTACAGCAAGCTAGAACACTACTAGATAAAGATACTAAGATAGCAGCAGTGTTAAAAGCTAATGCTTACGGTCATGGGACAAAGTATATAGCTAAGACTTTAATTGAAAATGGTGTAGATATGTTAGGGGTAGCATGTTTAACAGAAGCTCTAGAAATAAGAAAAGATTTTGGGGAAATACCTATATTAATTATGGGGTATACTCCAGATGAATTTTTGAGCATAGCTGTTGAAAATAATGCTACTTTAACTATATTCACCTATGAACAGGGAAAGAAGATATGTGAAATTGCTAAAGAATTAAATAAGGTTGCAAAAGCGCATATAAAAATAGATACAGGATTCAATAGGCTTGGATTTAAGATAAGTGAAGAAGGGATTAATCACATTGAGAAGATAACAAAGCTGACAAATGTAGAAGTAGAGGGAATATTTTCTCACTTAGCTCTTGTAGATGAAGAAATTGATGAAAATCAATTTAGACTATTCAAAGAGGTAATAGCAACCCTTGAAGGAAAAGGCGTAAATATTCCTATAAAACATATAAGTGACAGTATAGCCTTAGTGACATATCCTCAGTATCAATTAGATATGGTAAGGCCAGGAGCTTTCATTTATGGACTAGGTCCAGCAGAATATGATAGTGATAAATTAGGATTAAAACTTGCTCTTACTTTTAAAACCAAGGTGGCACAGGTTAAGAAAATTAAAAAAGGCGAGGGAATTAGTTATGGATTTAACTTTGTGGCCCAAAGAGACAGTATAATAGGAACCTTACCAGTGGGATATTCAGATGGGTATCCTAGATGCCTATCTAACAAGGGAGAAGTTAGCATAAGAGGGGTGAAAGTGCCAATAGTAGGGAGAATGTGTATGGATCAGTTAATGATAGACATTACAGAGGTAGAAGGAGCAGAGGTTGGAGATGAGGTAGTATTACTTGGGGAATCTAATGGAAATTCTATAGCTATTATGGATGTGGCAAATGCAGCTAATACCAATAGAAATGAAATCATAAGTATGATAGGAAGAAGAGTACCAAGGGTATATTATAAGGACTCAAAAGTAATTGATATCATAGATTATTTGCTAGAGTAAAGTCATATTAAATTATAAATTTTTACAGGGGGAATACACTATGTACGAGGAATTAAAACCATGGCTTGTTGAAATTAGGAGAGATTTTCATATGCATCCTGAGCTTGGAATGCAAGAATTTAGAACTTCTAAAAAAATAGCGCAATATCTAAGAGAAATGGATATTGAGGTTATAGAAGGGGTCGCAAATACGGGAGTTGTAGGAATAATAAGAGGAGAGCAAGAGGGCAAAACCGTTGGTATAAGGGCAGATATAGATGCATTACCTATGGAAGATATTAAACAAGTACCTTATAAGTCTACAGTGTCAGGCATAGCACATGCTTGTGGACATGATGCTCATGCCACTATGCTTTTAGGAGCAGCAAAGGTTTTAAGTAGCATGAAAAAAGAACTTAAGGGAAATGTTAAATTATTCTTTCAGCCAGCAGAGGAGAGTGTTGGAGGAGCAAAGCCTATGGTGGAAGAAGGGGTTATGAAAAATCCACAGGTAGATGCTGTATTTGGACTCCATGTGGATCCTGAGCTTAACACGGGAAGTATAGGTATAAAGTATGGAAAGATGAATGCTGCTTCGGATTCCTTTAAAATTGTAATTCATGGTGCTAGTAGTCACGGAGCTTATCCCCATACTGGAGTGGACACTGTTATAATAGCAGCACAGATATTAACTGCACTTCAAACCATAGTAAGTAGAAATGTAGATCCTAGAGATTCCGCTGTAATTACCGTAGGAAAAATTCATGGTGGAACAGCTACAAATATTATATGTGATACTTTAAGTATAGGTGGAATGATAAGAACATTATCACAAGAAACTAGGATGTTAGTTTTAGAAAGGGCTAAAACCATAGTAAAGAAAACAGCCGAAGCCTTTGGAGCCACTGCGGAATTTATAAGATATGAGGACTATGCAGCATTAATAAATGTAGATGAATATGTAGATATAGTTAAGGCAAGCGGAGAAAAGCTCTTAGGTAGTAAAAATGTATCAATTAAACAGTATGTAAGTCTTGGCGTTGAAGATTTTTCTTACTTTCTTGAAGAGGCACCAGGTGCTTTCTTTACACTGGGCTGTAAGAACAAGACCAAGGGTTATAGATATGCTCTTCATAACAGTGATTTTGACATCGATGAAGATTGTCTTGTAGTTGGAGTATCAATGCATGTAGAAAATGTGTTAAATGTTTTAAATAAATAAGGCATCTTCAAAAAATAAATAAGTCAGAATGCTCGTCTATTTTGTGTTATACTGCGTTAACAGAACCCTTAGATAGTGCTACTATCTGCGGAACCTGTTTCCTTGTCTAACTCAAAATATACTTCCCATCTTTGACTTATTATTTATTTTCAGATGCCTAATATCGAAAAATATTTCGAAATAAGGGGGATATTTATGAGGAACAAAAAACTAACAGCATTATTATTATCTATAGCGATGGTTACTACGGTGACATTTGTTGGATGTAATAAAAATCAAGGAAACTTAGGTGATAATCAAACTTCTGGAGATATGGATAAAGATCAATATTTAAATATGCTTTTAGGAGCTGAGCCAAAGACTTTAGATCCATCCAAAGCTGGTGATATATACTCTACACCAGTACTTATTAATGTTCAAGAAGCCTTAACTAGAATTACTCAAGATGAAAATGGACATGATAAAATTATAGAGGGAGCGGCAACAAGTTGGACGACCTCTGAAGATGGACTAACCTGGACTTTTACTTTAAGAGACAACTTAAAATGGAATGATGGTAAGCCTATAGTAGCTGAAGATTTTGTATATGGAATAAAGAGGAGTTTAGATCCAAAAACAGCATCCTCTAGTGTGCTTTTATTAAGTCCTATAAAAAATGCGGTAGAATATAACACAGGAGAGGCTACAGCAGATAGTGTTGGGGTAAGGGCTGTAGATAGTAAAACAATAGAATTTTCGTTAAAACAGCCATGTCCTTATTTTTTAGACTTAGCACATTATAAGCTTATGCAACCACAACAAGAACAGGTGGTTAAAGAGCATGGTGATAAATATGGTTCAGAAGTTGAGACCTTAAAGTTTAGCGGACCATATATGGTATCTGAATGGACTCATAATAGTGAATTAGTATTAGTTAAAAATCCAGAATATTGGGACAAAGCTAATGTTAAACTTGAAAAGATAACTATGAAGATTTTAAAAGAAGAATCCGCGAGAATGAATGAGTTATTAAGTGGAGGAATAGATATAGGTGGTGTATCTGATCCTAACTGGGCTAACAAATTAAATGATACAAAGGAGTTTAATGTTAACAAAGGATATGATGGATTAACTAAATTTACTTTTTTCAACACAAAGGATAAGTTATTTTCCAATGCTAAAATAAGAAAAGCATTTATTATAGCAGAAGATAGAGTGGGAGAAATTAAAACTTTAAATAAGGGATTAGGAGAGCCAGCATTAGCATTTTGTCCTCCAGCTATACAGATTGGGGAAAAGGAATATAGAGCTAAGGTAAATTATAGCCCAGTACAAGAATTGATAGATGATAATCCAGATCCTAAGGCACTTTTATCAGAAGGCTTAAAGGAGTTAGGTCTTGATCCAGATCCATCAAAACATACTATAGAATATCTTAATTATGGAATTGACCAGAAAACCAAGGCATCTTCAGAATATAGACAACAAACCTACCAAGAAGTGTTGGGGATTAATATTAATTGTCAGTTTCTTGAGTGGGGGATGTTCTCACAGAAAACAGATAATTTTGAATTTCAGGTAGCTGCAATGGGATGGACAGGAGATTACAGTGATCCGAATACCTATTTAGATACCTTTATGTCCATGGCAAATACCTTTTCAACAGGATGGGTTAGTAAAGAATATGATGGTTTTATAGAAGTTGCAGGTAAGGAGTCAGATCAGGATAAAAGGGCAGAGCTATTTAAACAGGCGGAAAAGTTATTAATATATGATGAGGGAGTTATAAGTCCAGGATATTGGGGGATTAGAAATACCTATGTAAGAAAATATGTTAAAAATTATGCAGCTCCAATGTTTACATCATCAGATTTAAAATATACTTATATCCAAGGAAGAAAATAGAGTTTTTAAGAAAGGGAGAGAGAGTATGGATTTTATATTTGAAGGAGTAGATTTAAGAGATAATACTCTTGTAAATTTAGGATTTTATGATGAATATTTAGTTTTAGATAAGGGGAATAGTGAAGGATATGTAGAAACGGCTATGATGCAGATTCCAAGGTTCACTGAAATTTCTCCTTCATGGAATTCAAGGACAGATAAAAATAGCTTTGTGGAACTTTTAATTAGAGTTAGAGTAGAGGAAAAGTGGACAGAGTATAAAAGTTATGGAGTATGGGCCACAGACGGGTTTAATAAGGGAGTTAATGAAGACCAAAGTGATGATAAAATAGTTTTTACAGAGGATAGAATATTTATTAAGAATAATAAATATGGGGATGGAGTTCAAGTAAAGGTAATTTTAAGAGGGGAAAATCCCAAACTTAAATTGATAGCTCTCACCACAGATTCAAAGGATGAGGTTGAAGAAATTGGTGGAAATTATCTAAAGATATTAGAAAGTGTGCCTAGAATTTCCCAACTTATAAGTGGACATGAAGACGCTAACTCTATTTGTAGTCCAACCTCTTTAACTATGGCATTAAAGTATCATAAAGTAGATGTGGATCTCACTACTGTGACTAAAGGTGTATTTGATAATGGCATGAAGCTTTATGGAAACTGGCCACAGAATGTTGCTTATGCTGGAGAGCTGGGAATGAGGGCCTATACAAAAAAATGTGACTCCATAGATGATGTTAAAAGACTTATAATTAAAGATATACCTGTAGTGGCATCTATTACAACTAAAGATAAAGAGCAGCTTAAGGGAACTATAATGGCATATCCATCAGGACATCTTGTGACTATTATAGGTTTTAAAAATATAGAAGGTGAAGAGTATATAGTAGTAAATGACCCAGCAGCAATGTCTCTAGAAGATGTAAGAAGGGACTATAAGCTAGCAGAGTTCATTAAAGTATGGAGAACCTATATTTATGTAGTAACTAAATAAATATATATCTGGCTTTGTTTTAATATAATGTTGATAATGAACTACATATT
>DFXM01000009.1:71431-80274 GCA_002381695.1 Clostridium sp. UBA4108
TAATATGTAGTTCTAACATCAACAGTCATTTAAAACAAAGCCATATATTTAAATTGTTTTCTATTGAAAAGACACTTAACATTTCAGTTAGGTGTCTTTTGTGTTATATTTTAAGTTTTTCTTGAATATAGGTTTAATAAATCAAGGTTTCATAGTAATATTATGAAGCTCTGATTAGTAATAGTTTATGCTTACTTATGCATATTTTTTAAAATAGTTGCTATTTAAATGTATGTTTATAGCATTTATTACAAAAATAGCCGCATATATTACTAAATTTATATATTAATATAATATATGATATTATATTATCTAAGATATTGAAATTCTGTATTAAAATTGGTGAGAAAATGGAGGGATATTATGAAAAAGATAGAAAAACTACAATTAGCACTTAATATAATTTCGTTTTTATTATTAACATATTTATTTGGAGCTCTAGGTTATAGTTTCTATAGTAATAGTATTTTATTTTCTTTAGTAGCTATAATAGGTGGATTTATGGCTTCAGTTAATATATTTTTATATGCATCAGAATTTATTGATATAAGACATAAAAAATAGTATATATAACTTGTAATTAAAGGGATTGAAGGTTTACTTCAATCCTTTTGTTTATATAAGAGTTAGAATGTTTTATTCATGTTATATCAAGTATAGGCTAAAAGTTATAACATTAAAACAGCCATGATTTTATTACAATTATATTTAATGAAATGGCAATATACTTTGAATTACAGGAGTGATAACATGGATAAATATCTAAATATCTTAAAGAACAATATTATATTTGAAAACATTGAGGAAGAGGATATATTAAGATTCTTCAAATGCTGCAAATATAAAGTACAAAATATCAAAGCAAATGAGATGATTCATGGGAACTACAATAGACGGTGTCTTTATATAGTTCTTGAAGGTAAAGTTTCTGTATCTATTGAGGACATTGCTGGAGATGTTAAGGAAATATCTAAACTTAAGCCTAATGATATATCTGGAGAAGTCCTTTCTTTTGCTAATAAAAAGCTTATTTATTCCTATGTATATATAGCAGAAAAAGATAGCGTTTTGCTCACCATAAACAGTGAAATTTTTCTAAATAAATGTGCTGAAGATTGTCATATGCACAAAAGTATAATAATTAATATGTTTAAGGCTTGTGCTAATAAAGTCTTATTATTTCATAAGAGAGTGGATTTTTTAACTACTTTATCTGTAAAAAAAAGAGTAATTAAATATCTTTTAGACATGCATCAAGAAAAAAAAAGTCTATGCTTTAAGCTTAATGATAATAGGGAGGACATAGCAAGATATTTAAATATTTCTAGACCTACTTTCTCTAATGAATTAAGTAAGCTGCAAAAACTAAATTTAATAATAGTTAAAGCAAAAGAAATTACCATTATAAATAAGCAAGAGCTTTTTGATGTTTTATATGAAGAAAAACCATGGGATTAATATTTAATATATAAGTTGTAATAAAGTTTTTACATTATAAACTAATTGATATGAGCTTCATATTATCCCTGCTCAACCGTTTCGAAACCTTGATTTACTAAAGCTCTATTCAATAAAAAATCTAAAATACAACAANNAACAATTTATTAAACATACTTGTAATATGAATTATCTTTATTGCAACTTATATATTAATCCCATGGTTTTCTCAAAAATCTATAGAAAATGTAATGATGCTTACAAAAAAATAAAAAAGTTTATAGTATAATACTAGATAATATGAAATTTTTAGACGTTTTATGAATAAAAATGTAAGAAAGTAAATAACTTTAATTATGTGTTTGGAGGATTGTTATAAGTATGAATTTTAAAAGTGGAATAGGAGAAAAGTTTAAGCACTATCCAATAAAAAAGAAAATCTCAGTAGGATTTATGATAGTTATAGTGCTATTTGTAATTTTAATGATTATATCTATATTTGAAATAGACAGTATGGGTAGAAAAGTTAGTAAATTATATAAAGGACCTTATGGTCTTGCAGATACTGTATGGAGCATAAAAAGTGGAGTTATAAAATCTGAAGGAGATATGTACAAGGCAGTCATAGAAGGGGAAACGGAGAAGATAAAAAAACATGTAGAGTCCTCTAATAAGGAAGGGGAAAAAATTAAAGAAAATATAGTAAAGCTAAGAGAACAATATTTAGGTGATAAAAGTTCTATAGATAAATTTGAGGGCTACATAGATGAAGCCCAAGGTTTTAAGAAGGAAATTGTGGAATTACTTATAGAGCAAAAAAATGAAGAGGCAATGGAATTAATAGAAAATAAATATTTGAAATCAATTGAAAGTGCTGAAGAAACTATTAATAATATATATAAAGAATCTCAACAAAGGGCAGAGAATTTTGTTGCTTCAGCCTCAAGAGATAAAATCATATCTTCTATAATCAGCATAGGGCTTCTGGCAATTATTGTATTTGTAAGCATTTATATAATAAGAGTTATATCAACGATTTTAATTGAATCTGTGAATTCTGTTATGAAGATGTCACGTGATTTATCAGAAGGTAAACTTATCAAGTCAGAAGGAGAAAAATCCCGTGATGAACTGGGGAAAATGGCTGGAAATTTAGATGAAACAGTAGGTACTTTGAAGGAATATATAGAAGATATATCTAGGGTATTAGAAAGCCTTTCTAAAGGAAATTTAGCTGTAAAAACCAGTATAGAATATAAAGGAGATTTCTTACCTATAAAAGATTCTTTAGAAGAGATTATAATTTCATTGAATGAGGTATTTGTAAGTATACAGGAGTCTTCAAATCAAGTAGCAGCTGGATCAGAACAAATATCTTCATCTACTCAAGAACTATCATCAGGAGCCTCAGATCAAGCTGGAGCAGTAGAAGAACTTTTAGCTAGCTTTAATGAAATGCAAGCCCAATTTAGCCAGAACGCAGAAAATGCAGAAAGAGCTGATGAACTTACTAATTATGCAAAAGATACAGTTCAAGTGGGAAATGAAAAGATGGATCAATTAGTGTCTTCCATGGAGGATATAAATATAGCTTCAAGGAGAATATCAGAGATTATAGGAGCTATAGAGGATATTGCCTCCCAAACTAATCTTCTAGCATTAAATGCTGCTATAGAAGCGGCAAGAGCTGGAGAGCATGGGAGAGGTTTTGCTGTGGTAGCAGAAGAAGTAAGGGTACTTGCAGAAAAATCTTCAGAATCGGTAAAGAGCACTAGAGAGATAATAGAGAACTCTATTAAAGTAGCAGATAGGGGAAGTATTCTAGCTAAGGATACTGCTGGTTCTTTAGAGGATATAGCTGAAAGTGCAGGGAATGTATTGGTATTAGTAAAAGAAATAGCAGAAGCTTCAAAGGAGCAGGCTATAGTTATAAATCAAATGACCTCTGGAGTAGAACAAATATCAGAAGTAATTCAAATGAATTCAGCTACAGCTGAAGAAACAGCAGCAGCCACAGAGGAGTTAACGGCTCATGCACAGGTTTTAGATGAACAAGTATTAAGATTTAATCTGAAATAATAAAAATAAGGTAGAAATATGTAAGAGAATGTTGTATAATGTAAATCGCATGTAAAGTAATACATAATAACTGCATATGGATAATATTGGTTTTGCAAAAATTAAAAAGGAAGTTGGATGAGAATTCCACGCAGGACCGCTACTGTAATTAGGGAGTACTAGTTTGTTAATCCACTGAATGATAATATTTGGGAAGGAAAACTAGTATGATGAACTATAAGTCAGGAGACTTGCCAATATTAAATATCGATACTCTTCGGTACAAAGAGTGATACCATTCCTTAGAGTATCCTTATATTATATCCATGAAGAATTATAGTATTTTACAAATTATAATTTGGATGTAAAGGGAGGATAAAAATGAAAATTTTAAAAAAAGCCAAATTTAAAAAACTTACAGCACTTTTATTGAGCTCTATGCTCGTGTTAGGACTTGTGGGGTGCAGTTCTAAAGACAGTGGGAAAGAACCAAACAATTCAACCCCTTCAAATGAAACTTCAAAGAAGGATTCACACTATCCCGTAACCATTGAAACCTATAATTATGCAAAACAACCAGTGAAAATAACCTTTGATAAGGCACCAGAGAAGGTGGTGGCTATATATCAAAATTCTATTGAAACTATGTTAGCTTTAGGATTAGAGGATAAGATAGTTGCTGCTGCGGGCCTTGATCATGATGTAAAGCCAGAATTTAAGGACGCTTTTGGTAAAATAAACTATTTAGAAGAGTTTACACCAGCGAAAGAAAGTATAGTTATGTTAGAACCAGATTTCATATTAGGATGGTTCTCATTGTTTAATGAGAAAAGATTAGGTGAAGTTGATTACTGGCATGGAAGTGGCGTAAACACATATATGTCTTTAAATAGTGGAGTAAAGGCCGAGAAAAATATAGATAATGAGATTATTGATATATTAAATTTAGGAAAAATATTTAATGTGGAAGATAAAGCTCAAAAGCTAGTTGATGAGATAAATAATAAAGTTAAAACTGTTTCAGAATCAGTTAAAGGTCAAGAAAAACAAAGTACAATAATTGTTGAATTTATGAATGACCAAATATCTACCTATGGTGCAAATTCCTTAGGGGGAGATATGGTTACTAAACTTGGTGCAAACCTAGTAAAACCTGATGGCGGAAAAATTAGTGAAGAGGATTTAGTAAATTTAAATCCAGATTCTATATTTGTGGTATATATGGATAGAAGCGATGAAAATGTTCCTAAACAAGAGGTTAATCGTATTTTAGAAAATAGTGCCTTTGCAAGTTTAAAGGCTGTTAAAGAAAAAAGAGTTTATGCTATACCTCTAGGAGAGATGTATTCTAGTGGAATAAGAACTATAGATGGTATAAATACTTTCACTAAAGGCTTATACCCTGATTTAAAGAACTAGGAGAATTAGATGAAAAAGAAAATGTATATATCAGATAAAGAAACTGGTTTATTTAAAGGAACACCTATTTATATAGGTGTTTCTCTCATACTACTCATAATTTTATTTTTATCTATAGGAGTTGCTATTACCTTAGGGTCAGTGAATATAAGTATAAGTGATGTATATAAAATTATATTCTATGAAATGTTTAATATAGGGGATAAAGCTCTCCTTGGAAGTGGAGCAGCCCATGATGTAGTTTGGCTTATAAGATTTCCGAGAATAGTTTTAGCCATGGCAGTTGGAATAGGGCTTTCTGTGGTTGGTATAGTAATGCAGGCAATAGTAAAAAATCCATTGGCAGACCCTTATATATTAGGAGTATCCTCAGGGGCCTCACTAGGTGCTACCATAGCAGTTATGTGTGGAGTAGGGGGAGTTCTAGGGGTAAATGCCATTGGAATTAGTGGTTTTATAGGTGCATTTTCCATATCTATATTAGTATTATTTATATCTAACATAGGAGGGCATTCAAACTCTATAAAGTTACTTTTAGCTGGTATGGCATTGAGCGCAGTTTGCAGTGCCTTTTCAAATTTTATAGTGTATACTGCCAATGATGCAGAGGGAATGAAGACTATAGCCTTTTGGCTTATGGGAAGCTTAGCAGGGGCAAAATGGAAGGAAATCATGTATATATTGCCTATTATATTATTAGGGACTATATTTTTTATGACTCAATGCAGAACCTTAAACCTAATGCTCCTAGGAGATGAGGTATCCATTACCTTAGGTACAGACCTTCATAAATTTAGACATGTATATCTAGTTATAACTTCACTAATGATTGGAGTTTTAATATACTCCTCAGGAATGATTGGCTTTGTAGGATTAATTATTCCACACTTGGTGAGAATGCTATTTGGTACAGACCATAAGAAGCTAATACCAATAGCAGCCATATTAGGAGCTATATTTTTAATATGGGCAGATGTGTTATCTAGAATAATAATAAAAGGTACAGAGATACCAATAGGTATACTAACATCTATGATAGGAGCACCTTGTTTCATATGGTTAATGATTAAAAAGACCTATGGATTTGGAGGAAATAACTAATGAATATAAAAACAGAAAATATTAAAGTAGACATAGGTAGTACTAGTATTTTAAAAGGTATAGATATAAACGTTGATAACAAAGAATTTGTAGGTATAATTGGCCCTAATGGCAGTGGAAAATCTACTTTTTTGAAATGCATATATAGAACCTTAAAGCCCTCAGGTGGAGTTGTAAAATTAGATGAAGTGGCTATAGACAAATTATCTGTAAAGGATACTGCAAAAAAAATGGCGGTGGTATCTCAACATAATCATTATAATTTTGACTTTACAGTGAAAGATATTGTGCTTATGGGAAGATCTCCTCATAAAAAGATAATGGAAAGAGATAGTGAAGATGATTATAAGATTATGGATGAGGCACTTAGAAAAGTGAATATGCTAGATTTTAAAAATAGAAGTTTTTCTACCTTATCAGGGGGAGAGCAGCAGCGTATTATCCTTGCAAGAGCCTTAGCTCAACAGACCAAATGTTTAATCTTAGATGAGCCTACAAATCATTTAGATATTAAGTATCAACTACAACTCATGTCTATAGTAAAGGGGTTAAATATTGAAGTTATATCAGCAATTCACGATTTAAATATTGCTGCCATGTATTGTGATAAAATATATGTTTTAAAGGATGGTCAGGTAGTGGCATATGGAACTCCAAGAGATATATTAACACCAAAGCTAATAAAAGAGGTATATGAAGTAGATGCTGTAGTTAATGAAGATGAGAATTCCAATATAGTTAATATATCTTACAAAATATGCATGTGAAAAAGATGGTAAATACTTATGTATCATATACAGAAGTTATTAAAAGTTAATTTTATAGATTTTAAAAGGGCTGTGGCTTATGACTAAATTTTAGTCATAAGCCACAGCCTATACTTATATACTCTTATATATATATATATATGCGATATGAATAGTATAATATTTTAAAGTTTGTTATAATAATTATTATATGACAATTATTGTTCAAAAACTACAATATTTTAAACAAGATTTAACATTAATCATCTTAATTTCAAGTATTAATAAAATGTTAATATTTTATTAATGGACTTCTTTCTTTTTTAAATTTTATATTATATAATTATGTTGATTGATGTAAAAAAAGTAAAATATTTAATAGAAATTGTTATATATCATATGGAATGTAATTAATAAGTGAAAGGGGAACCACTTATGTCTATGGATTCTAAATTTAACTATGAATTTTCATTGCTATTCAATAATGTGATGGAGGATATTCTCATCACTGATATAGATAACCATATAGTGAATTGTAATGAAAATTTAAAGTTGAAACTAAAATATACTTATGAAGAACTAATAGGATTAAACAAATCGAAGATCTTACAGGATATCAAGGTGACAAAAGAATCCTCAAAAAAATACAAAAGTATAAATGTTTTCAAAGCTTATGATAAATATAATAATGGAATATATTTTCAAGGGAAAATAGTTATTGGAAGTTTTAATAATTTGGAGTGTAAATATTATATACTCCAAGAAGTTCTAAATGATAGTAATAAAAATTCAATTGATACTAGAGAACTAATTGATGAAATTGAAGTTTTAAAAAGAAATTATCAGGATGAAGAACTGTTCTTTAATACTGTTTTAGAACTATTATGTATTGTAGATACCAATGGATATTTTAAAAGAATATGTCCAGAATGGAGTAAAGACTCAGGTTGGACTGAGGAAGAACTCCTATCTAAACAGTATATAGAATTTGTTCATCCAGAGGATAGAGAAATAACTAGTGATATGGCAAATAATTTATCAATGGGAACAGAGGCTGTTGGGTTTATAAATAGATGTTTATGGAAGGATGGTTCTTATAGATGGATTCAGTGGTCTTCACGATATATAGCTGATAAGGAGCTTATTATAGCTTATGCTTGTGATATTACTAACCAAAAAGAAATAGAGGAAAAGGTTAAAATTCTAGAAAATGCTATTATTTTAGAAAATTTAAAGAGTGAATTTTTCACTAATATATCTCATGATTTTAAGACTCCATTGAATATCATCTTAGCTACTATTCAATTAGTATCTAAAAATAATGTGTTAGATCCTGAGATGAAAAATTATGATGCAAGTCTAGATAAATATATAAAAATAATTAAACAGAACTCCTATAGATTGTTGAAGCTTGTAAATAATTTAATTGATTTAACTAAGATTGAATCAGGTTTCTATGAATTACAGTTAGGTAATTATAATATTGTAAATGTAGTTGAAGATATTGTGCAATCTGTAGCACAGTATATAGAAGATATGGGGATTAACTTAATCTTTGACACAGATATGGAAGAGCTATATATGGCTTGTGACGTGGATAAAGTCGAAAGAATTATATTAAATTTACTTTCCAATGCTATCAAATACACAGATAGAGGCGGTACTATCAATGTAATTGTAAAAAGTGATGAAAATATGGTTAAAATAATTGTTAAAGATAGCGGTGTTGGTATTGAAAAATCTAAATTAAATATTATTTTTGAGAGGTTTATTCAAGGTGAAAATTGCTTAGCTAGAGGCTGTGAAGGCAGCGGTATTGGACTTTCACTTGTAAAATCTATAGTTGAACTACACGGAGGAAGTATAGCTGTTGAAAGTGAAGTTAATAGGGGCAGTGAATTTATTATTAAATTTCCTATAAAACTTTGTGATGATAGCGAAAATAAAAGTGGTATGAGAGCTAACATGATGAATACTCAAAAGGGTAAATGTAATGTGGAATTTTCAGATGTATATCTTACATCATAGTAACAAATTGTGTTAATAAGCATTTTAAAATATGGCTTTGTTTTAAATGTTTGT
>DFXM01000009.1:80306-103898 GCA_002381695.1 Clostridium sp. UBA4108
AAACGGTTTGTGAGTAATAATATGTAGTTCGTTATCATCAACAATATTAAAACAAAGCCATAAACTTTAATAATTATTTAGCTATAACATTTTTAGTGGAAGAAGAATTATCTTGAGAAAGCTTTGTAAGTCTTATAAAGAACTTTACTCCTTCACTAAATGGAATGATGGCAAAGCTAAGCACAAGGATTTTAATCCATGCAATGATACCTAAGGGAGCCATTCCAAAGATATATCCAAGGAATTCAATGGAAAATATTTGTACAAAGCCTATGGTTAAAGTGATTTTTAATAAATTCATATTAGGTAGTATATTAGAAAATATACTTTTATGCCCTATTTCTCTAAAGTTAAAGGAAGAAAATAAAATTGTGAATATAGTTATTGCAAAGAGAGCAGTATTTACTACATTTGGCTCTAATGACATTGCCATGGTAGACATATAATTAGCATCTCCAATAATTCCAACTATATTGTACCTCATTTGAATAAATAATATCAGCAATATATAGATAGTATTTATTCCTATAGACTCAACCATAGATTTTGTTATAATACTATCTTTTTTCTTTACAGGCTTTTTCTCAAGAATACTATGCCTATTAGGTTCGCTTATAAAGGCTATCATTAGAGGTATATTTATAATTACATTTATCCATAACATTTGAACTACAGTAAAAGGTGTTTTAACATAATATATTTGTGATAAGATAAATATAAAAATTAATACCAAGTTTGAAGTTACCTGAAATTGAATAAATCGTTGAAAGTTTTCATAGAAGCATCTACTTAATTCAATGGCTTTAACTATAGTTGAAAAACCATCCTCCATTAGATGTACAGCGGCCTCTCTTTTATATACCTCTGCACCAGAACTTTTACTAATACCTACATTTGCTCTGGACAGTATAGGAATATCCTCAATTTCATCTCCAACTATACCAACTATTTCATTTTTACTTTTTAATATATTAACTATCCTCATTTTTGTATACTTATCTGACTCTGAAATTACTGAAATACTATCTATTTCCTCTGCTAGTTCTTTATCAGATAATTTCTCAATATAAGTTGAGGTTACAATTTTCATATTATCTTTAAATAGATCTAATTGATTTCCAATAGCTGTAGCAGTGTTAAGGCTATCTCCTGTTAAGATTTTAGTCTGAATTCCAGCAGTGTTAGCAATTTTAATCGCCTGTCCAACTTCTTCTCTTAAGGGGTCAAGAATTCCAACAAAGCCATTAAATATGAATTCAGATTCTTCCGTAATTCCTTTTTTGTTGCTAAACATTTTATTATAGTAAGTTGCATTGTCCTTATAGGCAAAACCCAAGGTCTTCATTCCTCTAGTCTCTAGTTTTTTTATCTCTTCTAAATAAAAATTCACTCTATCTTCGCTCAATAATTCTACTTTATTATTAATAAGCTCATATTTGCATTGAGCTAAAATAATCTCAGCCATGCCTTTAGTAAGTATTATTGAAGTGTCATTCTCTATAATTTGTGTGGACATCTTTTTATCTAAAGAATTAAAGGGACTCTGGTAATTTATATGGCTAATCTCTCTGAGTTTAATATAGTCAGTGGATTTAAAATACCTTAATAAGGCACCCTCAATCTCACTACCAAAGGTTTGCCAGTTGTTTTTATCATGTACAATGTAAGTAGTTGAATTAAGTATACAATTTCTTTTTAAATATCCATCACATTGTAAAGGGTCTGATATATACTTACCATTAGAAAACATGGAAGCTACATACATATTATTTTTAGTAAGTATTCCTGTTTTATCTACACAAATGGTTGTTATTTTTCCAAGATCTTCACAGGATTGATTTTTTAGAATTAAAGTATTAATTTTAAACATTTTTCTTTTTATAATAGATATCATGGTATCTATATTTTCAGATAGTCTCTCTGGCATAAAGGAGAACATTAAAAGTACATAAATCACAATAGAGTTTTTTATAGGATCTATCAATGAAAGGAAGTCTAAGGTACCTTTGATATCTTTATTTAAGGTATCATTGTTGCCTATAGTAATCATTGTGATGAATAGTAAGAATACTACTATAATACTATAATATTTTTGTAATCTTACACCTATATCCCAAGATTTAAGTTGCAATGGGATTTTAGAGTTCTCTTTATGGATAGATTTTCTTACCTTTGCTAACCTTGTATTATCTCCAATAGCGGTAACTACCACTTTACCTCTTCCTTGAGACACTATGCTTCCATTGAACACCATATTAGTTTGAAGTGCAGGGGTCGGTTCTTTTAAAAATACTTTTCCATCTCTAGTTATACGATCTATATCAATTAAGTCTTCTGATCTTTTCTCAGCATCGTAGGCCTCACCCGTAATTATTTCTTGTCTTACCTTTAAGTTAAAGCTTTCAATTAACCGTCCATCTGCAGGGATTAAATCACCAGTTTCTATATAAATGATATCACCAGGTAGTAAATTGTGGCGTAACACACTAATAAGATTTCCATTTCTAATAGTTTTCACAGAGACATCTTCTAGAATTTCCTTAAGAGTATCTGTTGAATTTTCGGAATTTATTTTAATAGACATATCTATTATCATGGCTATAGCTAAAACCAATAATATTCCAATAGCATCATTAGGTTTCTTTATTAGAAAACTCATTATAGAACATATAAAGAGTACTATATTAATAGGCTTTGATAAAATTTCCTTTATATCATTATTATGCTGGGTATTTGTAATTTTATTTTCTCCATACTGTTCCTTTCTTTTAGTTATTTCATTATTAGTTAGTCCATCTTCATCAGCTTTTAATTCTTCCAATACTTTAATTGGGGTCTCCGAATAATATTTCATTTAAACACTCCTATGCTTTTATATTCAAGTTAGCCATATAATGATATTGTATTTTAGAAAACTAGGATTTGATTATATTGATAAATAAGTACACTATAATTGTCGTTCATTTTGGAATAAAATTGATGCTTTTTTGAAAGGAAAAGGAAGTTTTATTATTTCTTAACAAATTATAAACAAATACAGCAGTAAATTTAGAAATTACTGCTGTATTTATCAAGAACTGATTAATATTATTAGTATTTATAGTAAGATTTAACTTTATCCATATAATATACTAGAGTAAGGGCGTTATTGTAATAGGCTGTTGGTTCTCCAATATTTACATTGCCCCCTGAGAATGATTCAATATTAAGATTTCTTTCACTAAAAAATAGTACAAAGTGGTCAGGACCAGCATCAGGATAAGATTCGCCTATAGACCAAAACTTTTCTTTGTACTCTTTAATCTCTTTAATTTTGTTAAGACACTTAAAAAGTTCATCTTCAATTATCCAATTAATATATTTTTTTAGGTTTTTAGCATTTTCTTCATAAGCAGTAGCCTCTCCAAGGGAGATTGTTCCACGTAAATAGGTAGCTATAGGAATATCTCTTACTGAAAAGAAATAAGTGAATCCATCTGGACCACCATCGGGATAGCGCTGACCTATAGCCCAATAATTCTTTTCATATTCATATATACTAGAAAGTACACTATTACAAGCGTCTAATTCATCTAAAGGAACTACTTTAGGAAAAATAAACATAATATATTATCTCCTTATAATAAAATATAGTGTTTAGCACATCATATAAGTTGCAATTAAAGTTCTAAATTGAACAAGTCTATATTATGAAATTAAGTTGAGGAGGCTTTCATATTATTAAAATATAGCCCCATTATATTAAATATGAATTATAGTTACTACAATTTATATATTTTATTATATTCAACAGAATCGTAAGTGTTGTGTAAATATTCATATTTTATAACTTTATTATTGGAATACTATAGAATTAATTCTTAGAGAGTGTATAAAAAAAGGAAGCCCTAAGGCTTCCATAGTTATTTAACATCATTATATACGGTAGTAGTAGTGTTCACTATTTCAGCAGAGTGCTTACTAACTAGTGAACCACCTTTAGCTTTAAATACCCCAGTAGATAATATAGCATCCATCACAGTTTTGATTTCATCCACTGTAATCGCATCTTTAATATTATTTACTGTAATGTTATGCTTCACATCAGTAGCATCTTTAAAAATCATCACTAATTTCTTATCCATAATATTTACCTCCTCTATTTATTTTCTCTTGATACTGTGAGCTCTACTTGTCTATCTATAGATTCTTCTCCACTATTTTTTCTATGAGAGAATCTATAAGAATACTTAAGTGTGCCCATTTTCATAAGTAGTTTACCTAAGAAGGTTAAAAGTCCCTCAATTAAAGGATAAACTACCTCTCTCATACTACTCCTCCACTATGCTATAGTCTTCTAACTTTCTTACGTCGAATAGACCATTAGGGAAAAGTAATGCCATAGCTCCACTTAAGGTGAAGATCTCTTCATTAGTAGGGGAATCTTTTACAGAAGAGAATTTTTGAGATTTTATAATATCCTCTCCCTTTTCATTCACCCCAATCTTATAGCTAAAAACAAGTGCCGTGCTGTTTTTAATATTTGTTACAGCCATATTTATCAACTCCTTTCACCTTATATATACAAGTGAAGTTGCTTAAGGGCTAATAAATATTTTTTGTGTGATAAATATGTTTACATCATTGTGTGAGGATAGTATCATTAATATTACAAATGTAAAATTATTACAATAATGTATGTGGAGGTGTCCCATGGATTATGAAAGTTTAATTATAAGAGCAAAAGAAGGACAGAAAAGTGCCCTTGAAGAAATTATTAAGGTTTATATGCCATATATAATAAAATGGAGCAAAAGAATATATATTAAAGGTTATGATGAAGAAGATTTAATTCAGTTAGGATATTTAGTAATTATGGAATCATTAAAGACCTTTGATACAACAAAAGGTAATTTTACAAAGTATATTACCAAAATCATTGATAATAAATATAAAAATTTGATTAGTAAATTTGAAAATAAGACCTATGAGGCAAGCTTAAATTATATCATAAATAGCACGGAAGAAAGCTATGAAGCTTATATTGCAGAGGATTTTTCAATTGAGGATGATTATATAAAAGAAGAGGAGCTGAAGGAGCTTAGGATAGCTTTGGACAAACTATCACCATTACTCTATGACATCATTGAACATGTATATATTAAAAGACAGGGAACTCTTAAACAATATGGTGAAGATAAGAACATCCCTTATTCCACATTAAAACTATGGCACAAGGAAGCCTTAAAGAAATTAAGATGGTATTTAGAAAAGTAAGGATACTTATTTAGTGAAGTGCAACTTACAGTTGCAGAAAAGTTCGCGGGAATGAAGTTTGAGTGTATTCGAAAAGGATTTATTTTTGAATCTGATGAATGGACTGATCATATGATTTATGTCATAAATAATACAAATTGTACAGGATTATAAGCGTATCCAATTAATAGGCAGTGTTCTTATAGGGCGTTCTAGCATCATAGGATGAATTAACTAAATGCTTATTAAGCAATCTAATTTAAAAATATGGAGGGCGAAAACGAAAGAAATAAAATTATATTTAAACCAAGAAATAGTTGATAGATGTTCAGAAAATAGTTATGAAAAGTCACCAATTTTTAAGGCTATCAAAGTAGACGATAACGAAGATATTTGGGATAAGCCTTTATTTGTTGATGACAAGTTCTATCATGTGTGCTGTAGGCAAGGTAATAATCACACAATAAGAGAGCTTGAATATTACAAGTTTAATGAAGATTTATCATATTTAGATGAAGACAATGAGGATAACATAAAATGCCCTGTATGTGGTTATGAAGAGAGTGATTGCTATGAGTATGATAATGATGAATGCGACAATCATCAGTGCCAAGGATGCGGCTCAACTCTTTCATGGAGCAGAGAATATACAGTGACATATAATACAGTGGCTAAAAAAGTCAACCAATTTAAAAAGATATCTTGATTATATGGTGGAGGCGGTAAGAAAAATGGAAAAGCCTATATTATTCAATACAGAAATGGTTCAAGCTATATTAGAAGCGGAAAAAGAAGGATGTGTATTCCTTAAGGAACCAAATAGTAAAGGAGAATTATTAACTAGGAAATGACTGCAATAGAGAGAAAGCCATTAAGTTCATTGAATCTAATTATGACCTGAATGTACTTATTTTATAATCGGGAGGAATAGTAATGGCTAAGATAAAGAAGTGTAGGTTCTGTAATGGAACTGGGAAGATATATAAAACTGATTTATCTCAAATTCAAGAAGTGTGTAAAAAGTGTAATGGGAAAGGGGTTAAGTAATGAAATTAGAATTCATTTTGTGTGAAATAAGTGAAGACGAGGGTCTTTGGGGAATGGTTAGTAAACATAATAATCTTAATGAGTTCATTATCGTAGGTGAAGAAATTATTAACAATAAAGAATATTACAAATTACATCAACTAAATGAAGATGGTATTAGATTGCTTGGAGGACTTAAGATTGATGAAGCTGCTTATTCAGTTTTAAAAGTAATGTCAAAGCAAAACGTGACGACATGCCAGGAACACTATATACAGAGTTAGATATACCAAAAGAGTATTTAACAGTGGACATAATTGAAACAATTGAACGATTAAATGAATAGTACGTGATTTGAATATTTGCGTAGTAAATGATAAAGATGTTCCTTGAAAATTAAATAATGCGGTATTTACACTATATGTTATAATTTTAGGTAAAATAAATATTAATTATATTTTTTATATAAGGAGGAATTAAAATGGAATATTTTCATGTTGATGTTTTTAGCAATGAAATTTTATCTGGCAATGGATTAACTGTTGTTTTTTGCAATGAGGAATTAGAAGATAATCTTATGTTGAAATTAACACAAGAGTTTAAGCAATTTGAAACAATTTTTGTGAGAAGAATAGATGATAGTATATTTAATGCAAGAATTTTTACAGTAGATGAAGAATTGGATTTTGCGGGGCATCCTATTTTGGGAGCAGCTGCTACTATTCATAGTCATATTTTTAGAAATGAAGAAGATATAGAAATTACATTTCAATTAAATCAAAAAACAACTATAGTTAAATCAAAAAAGATAGAGGAGTATTATGAAGTACAAATGAATCAAGGAAAAGCGGAATTCCTCTGTGAAGTTTCAAAAGAAGAGAGAAATAAATATGTACATGCATTGAACTTGTCAGAAGAGAATTTAAGCGAAGAATTTCCTATGGAAGTTGTATCAACAGGGTTACCATACTTATTAGTACCATTAACTTCAGGAATAGAGAATGCAAAAATAATTAGTTCTAAATTTGAAGAAATGTTAAAAGAAGTAGGTGCTAAATTTGCTTATATATTTGATGTGAATTATATAGAAGGACGGACCTGGGATAATCAAGGAAACGTTGAGGATGTTGCAACAGGAAGTGCAGCTGGACCATTAGGTGCATATTTATATAAGCATAATATTTTTAATGTAGGTCATGAGATTATAATAAATCAAGGAAGATTTGTCGGCAGACCTAGTAAAATTAAGGTTTCTATGAGCATTTCTGAAAAAGAAATATTAGTGTCTGGAGAGGTAGCTATTTTGGCAAAGGGAACTATTTTACTATAATAATAAACGTAAAAAATCGCATTATTCAAGAGATTGAATTTGCGATTTTTTATTGCGCAATTCAAATAAAGGGAGAAATAACTATTAATTCACTTAGATTAATATAAAGTTCAATTTCAATATGCCATAAAATAAAAGCCTATTTGTATAATGTTTAATTAATATGAATTATCATTATTACAACATATATATAAAGATATAATACAATAAAATGTAAAATATGCTATAATTTATGTAGAAATTGAGATATAATTGTAATATTATGCGGATCAAATATTAATTACATTATGTATGAAAGGACAGTTATATGGAAAGTAAAACTATACATCAAGTCAATAAGACATATTGGAATGCAAATGCTGATAGCTGGTTTGGTGCTACTGCTTTACCTGAATATGGTGTTCAATTTGTTACAGAAAATGAGTTGCATTTATTTGGTGATGTAACAGGAAAAACAATGCTTGAAATTGGTTGCGGAAGTGGGCATTCATTAAGATATCATGCAGATAGAAATGCAGGAGAATTATGGGGACTTGATATTTCACAAAAGCAACTTGAAAACGCTAAAAAATTTCTTGCTGAAAGCAATTATTTTCCTAAGTTAATATGTGCTCCTATGGAAGATGAGAGTGGAATACCTAAAAACTATTTTGATATTGTTTATTCAATATCTTTTGTCTTTAAAGCGAGAAAGGCATAGTGTGTTTATTAGTACAGCCTTTAGCACTTAGTATTCTTAAAGGACCTTCTAGTAAGAAAGCGTGAAGTAAGGATAATTTATATGATATGTAGATAAATAGTAATTTAGTCAATTCAGAAGGGTGAGATATTAGATGGATAGAGTGGCGAAGTTAATAATACTAAGAGGTAATTCTGGAAGTGGTAAGACTACGACCGGTAAGACTTTACAAAGAAAATTTGGGCATGGTACAATGTTAATTTCACAAGATGTTGTTAGAAGAGAAATGCTATTTGTGAAAGATGGAACTAATCCAGAAGCTAGTCAGTTATTATTGGAACTTGCACTATACGGAAAAAGCAATTGTAATATTGTAATTTTAGAAGGTATTTTAAATTCAAAGTGGTATAAAAACCTATTTGAAAATTTACTGGATGAGTTCAAAGACCAAATCTTTGCATATTACTTCGATATACCTTTTGAAGAAACTTTAAATCGACATCAACAAAAGCCTAATGTACATGAATTTGGAGAAAAAGAAATGAGAGAATGGTGGAATGAACAAGATTTATTAGATATTATTCCTGAAGTATTATTGTATAAAGAATTAAGTTTAAATGAAATAGTGGATATAATCTATCAGGATGTTATAAAGTAAATATCAAATCCTAATTTATCGTTGAGTTAATTTGTAACATTTCTTATTTAACGACTAGACTATAAAATATAATAATTTTTCTAAATACCGTATTATTTAAAAAGAATAAGCGGTATTTTTAATGCACAATTTGAACATAAATCGAAGCAGAGAAAATATAAATATGGAACAATATATAGTTTTAGAAAAAATATGTGTGATATCAAAGAGAGTGCATTGTTTGAAATTTCATGTTGAGAGTAAGTTTATTTATACCGATTGTCAAAGTAAATTCCATTATTGATAGAACATAAGGTCAAGAGTGGGAACATGCAGTATGACACATGCAGGGTTTGTATTTACGTTGGTGTATATGCGTAATCCGGCCACCTTGGGAAGCCGGATATGATGATACGACGGTGATGCTTGCTTTACTCAAGCGTATAGTCATAGCGAATGAAACCTTTGTGATGTGCAATTTTGTCATAGAGAACACGAGCGGTGGCATTGTCTTGGTGAGTTTGCCAGTAGAGCTTAGAAGCGTTATGTTCGCGCGCAGCTTGAGCTACTTGCTCAATGAGTGCGCGAGCTACCCCATGCCCACGGACAACTTCATCGACGAAGAGATCTTGTAGGTAACAAACTTTTTCCATCCAGATAGTGCTATGAAATAGGTAGTGAGTGATACCAATCAAGTTTCCTTGAAGATACGCGCCAAAACCGAAAATTTCATCGGAGTTCAGCAGGCGGTTCCAAACCTCGTCGTATTCGGAGTCGGAGAGCTCAGTTTCGTAAAAGGTTTTGTAGCTTCGAGCCAAGATGTTCCAGCGGTTACAGTCCGCTGCTCTCAGCGGCGCTATATCAATTATAATTTGTTGGTTCGATATTTCTTTCATCTAATAATCATCCTCCAAATTGTAGCAATTGTATTTAACTGGTTAATTGAAGTGTACAACATACGGTTTTCACGGCTCCAGAGACACTTGTATGAAACATGATGCATGTTTAATTCTATCATATATTTGACACAAATAATAGAATTTAACTCTTCCCTAAAAACTATTAGATGCGTTTCAAATATAGGATGAACTAATTAAAAAAGTGTTCTTTGAAAATTGAATAATGCGGTATTGAAATCAATCATTGACATTAATCACTTTCATAGATATAATGAGTTTAAAATCAATGAGTAATGACTCAATAAAAGAGGTCGATATAATGTTACAGACTAAAAGGCAGAAGCAGAAAAATTTAACTAGAAATCATATAATAGAAATATCGATAAAGAAGTTTGGAGAAAACGGAATAACAACTACCAGAACTTCAGACATTGCAAAAGCCGCTAATGTATCACATGGAACAATATTTGCACACTTTTCAACACAGGAAGAACTATTAATAGCTGTAATTGAGGAATTTGGAAATAGAATTACTAGGAGACTTCATGAATTGGTCGATACAAACAGTAGTCTATTTGAAATTTTAGAAGCTCACATAAAAGGATTAATTGAATTTGAACCTTTTTATACAAGATTGATTATAGAAAGACGTCTACTTCCCGAAAATGTTCGTAATATTTATATTATGATTCAATCTACTGTTTCATTTCATATTGGCTTAGCGGCAGAGAGGGCTATGGAACAATCAATTATCAAAAAGATGCCTATACATCTACTCTTTAATACATGGTCTGGACTAATTCATTACTACATAACTAATAGTGATTTGTTTTCTTCCAATGGCTCTGTTTTAGAAGAATACTATCAGGAGTTATTACAATATTACTTTAATCTAATAAAAATATAAGGAGGTAAAATAGAATGAAACAATGTATTGCATGTGGAATGCCCATGAAAAGCCCAGAGGATTTTGCTATGGGGGATTTAGAAAAAGATTATTGTCACTATTGTTCTCACCCAGATGGAACGATGCAGTCCTATGAAGAAAAGTTAAGTTCTTTAACTAACTTTATCATTAAAACTCAAGGTTTAGAGGAGAAAGCAGCAAATTCTGCAGCAAAATCAATGATGTCTAAACTTCCAGCTTGGAAAACTGAGACGACTGTTATATAAATAATACAAGGCAGTATAAAAATACAACAATTGTTGAAATAGAACCATTTATAAATATCGTATTATTCAGAAATGGATTTTACGGTATTTTTACGTCTTCATTCAAATATAGGATGAGGTATTAATTCATCTTAGCATCATAGGACGAACTAAATAATAAAAAATGTTCTTTGAAAACTGAATAATACGGTATTTTTAAATTATTAAGAGCTATATATAGCTATGAAAATATATAGGTAATATGGTATGATTTTCATATTAATTAAGTCAGAATTATAAAATAATGTGAATCGCTTGGAAATAGTGGACTAGATATTGTTAATATTGATTATAAACAAGGGAGTAAAGCATATGATTTTTGATACAATACTTTTTGACTTGGATGATACAATACATGATAGAAACAGGTCATTATCTAAGTTTGTAGACCTTTTTAAACTAAAATACTCTGAAGTATTGGACTATAATAGTATGGGAATCATTAAAGATATTTTTTTTGAAATTGATAAACAAGGATATAAACCAAGAGAAGAAATGTTTAAAGAATTACAAGACAGAGTTTTATGGAGATATAAACCTGACTTAAAGGAATTAATTGATTTTTGGAATGTGGAGTTCCCCAAATGTGCTGAGCCCATGCCTAATTTATATAATGTTTTAGATTATTTTATAGATAGGAATATAAAAATGGGGATTATAACAAATGGGAATTCTGATTTTCAAAATACAAAAATTGACAAATTGAATTTTAGAAAGTATATGAAAACCATCATTATTTCTGAAGAAATTGATATTAGAAAGCCTGATCCTACAATATTTCAGCTTGCGTTATCTAAAATCAATTCAAAGAATGAAACTACCCTATTTGTTGGAGACAATCCTATAATTGATATAAAAGGAGCAATTGATTCTGGTTTAACATCTGTTTGGTTAAGTCATGGACAAGTATGGAATTTAAAGGAATATACGCCTAAATACATCATTAATAATATATCTGAACTTATGAAAATATGAGTAAAACAGTTCATTTAACATATTATATTAATTTAATACAAGATGCTATTATGTCAAAGTATAATTAAATAATTTATTCATAATGCCGTATTATTCAACGAGAATATGCGGTATTTTAGTTCGTCCTATGATTGATGAACTAAATAATGTCCTTTGAAAATTGAGTAATACAGTATTTTCAAAATATGTTATAATCAATTTGCAATAGTAAAAAAATTGCGAACTAATTTTGGTTAGAATAGAATAATTTGTTTTTTGAGGGGGAAGCACTATGATTGAATCAAAGGCCTGGAATTGGGGTAAAAATACAAGTGACTATTGGTTAGTCCCAACGATTGAATCATGTTATTTGGCTGAATCATGGAAATCAAAGGGGTATGACAAATTTCTTGATTTGGGTTGTGGATTAGGAAGGCATTCCATATATTTTGGAAAGAAAGGTTTTGAAGTTCACTCTACAGATTTATCTAAAGACGGAATTAATCATTTGGAAAAGTAGGCGGAGGAAGAAGGACTGGAAATTAACACAAGGTTATGTGATATGCTTAATTTACCATTTGCTGATGATACATTCGATTGCATAATGGCATACAATGTAATTTATCATACCGACACTGAAGGGCTTGTAAAGTCACTTGAAGAAATTACGAGAGTGTTGAAAAGCAAAGGAGAACTATTTATTACGTTAAAATCAAAAAATTCATTGTCATATCAGAATGCTGACCAGAATAAACGTATTGATAATAATACTATACTAAGAAGTGAACATGATACTAAACAAGACATTCCTCATCTTTATACGGATATAGACGATATAAAGAAATACTTTAAGGACTATAACTTCATTAAAATCCCTATTGAGGAAACTGAATATTATAACATTGAGAATACTGAACATTTTTCAAAACATTTTAAATTAATTATGAGTAAAAAATAGGTATGGTTTAAGAAGGAATAATTATGAAAGTATTGGTTAGTTCTTGTGTTATGGGATGTAACTGCAAATATAATGGTGGTAATAACTTAAATTTAAGAGTAGTAGATTTTTTAAAAGATAAAGAAGTAATTGAAATTTGTCCAGAAATGTTAGCTAATATGAGTATTCCAAGAGCTTCTGCTGAAATAGTAGATGGATGTGTTACTGAATCTAATGGTGAAAATGTTGACAAGGAATATCGAAAAGGAGTTGAATTAGCATTAGAAAAAATAAAAGATGAAGATATTGATTTAGTAATTCTTCAGTCACGCAGTCCGACTTGTGGAGTTAATAGAATCTATGATGGAAGTTTTACAGGAAAATTGATTGAAGGTCAAGGACTATTCGCCAAAGCTCTTATTTATGCTGGCTATAAAGTAATTGATTCAGAAGATGTTTAATAAATTGTAATTTATAAATAAAGATATATAAATATAGGATGAGATATTAATTCATCTTAGCATAATAGGACGAACAAATACATTGTGAAGGAAAGGAAGATATGAAAATACCATACAAGAAAGTCCATGCCTACTCCTTATTGATGGAAATTTGAGTTAGCAGGTGAGTTAAATGAATAATTTGAGACGTAACTAATAAGAGTGAAAGTAGGAACAATGTTTTTCAATAAGCGTATAATTTGATGGCAAAAATAAAATTATTTTATATTTATTACGAATTTATAAAGATATCATATAGATATTAAAAGTGAAACTGTAAAAACTTAAATATAAAAAATTGTAGATAAGGATTAATTCTTATCTACGAACAAGGTTCCATCATTCTGAATTTCAGCATAGAAGACATCTTTTATAGATTTTATATTCTGCTTTCTAAGTTGCTTTTGTAGCCACTCTTTATCTAAGTTTAATTCTTTTAAATTATGCTTTATTATTTTACCATCAACAATTATCTCAGAAGGAATGTAATTAGTGGTGAAAGCAGGAAGTTTCATATCTGCCTTTGTTATTTGTTGTTGAGGTTGCTTCTTCATTACACTTAAGCTTCCATTTGGCTCCAATACTGCATATTCAACTTCTGTAATAGAAAATATATTTTGATTTCTAAGCAACATCGATAAATCATCCATATTAAGACGAGTTGAGAATAGTGAATGTCTCAGAATCTTTCCTTTTTTAATAAGAATAGTTGGCTGACCATCAATTATGGCTCTTATATTTCCTGACTTTAGGTTTATATACCCAGTTAAGGCAGTTAATATACACCACCAAGTTAAACCAATAAATTCATCCATAAATGGTTTATTATGTTCACTTATAATATTTGCAGCAACAGAGCCTATTGTAATTCCAGTAATATAATTAAAAAACGTTAGGTGGCTCATTTGTTTCTTGCCTAATAGTCTTGTTAAAGTCAATAATACTATAAATGTTACAGTTACTCTAAGTAGTAATTGAAATATGTTTGTGTTTGCAAGATTCATTATAGATTCTCCTTAAAACTAAATATAATCTAAAGTACTAAGAATAGAAATAATTGTTATAGTAAATAGGATTAAAATATCATTTTTATGTTCTCCGAATTTATTTGTTTTATTCACATCATGAATATATAGCAAACTAATTAATAGAAGTGTTCTTTGAAAACTGAACAATATTTTACAATAAAATGTAAAATATGCTATAATTTATATGGAAGTTGAAACATAATTGTAATATATATAGGTTGTGATTAAATTTCTAAATTATAAATTAGTTGATATGAGATTCATATTATCCCTGCCCCTTTGTGTAAGTTCACCCATCCGTGTATATCATATTACAATATTAGAAAATAGGTGATATCTATGTATCTTCCAAAAGAAATAGAGCAATTTATAAAGAACATGAAATGTATAAAAGATAGCCAGGGAATGTCAAAAGCTGATGTATACCGATTATTTGATTCTGAAAAGACATATTACCTAAAAGTAGAGAGAAGATGTGATGAAACTATTCGTGAACATGGTATGTATCAATGGTTGAAAGGAAAACTTCCCGTTCCGGAAATTATCTGTGAAAGCTTTGAAAATGGAATAGATTATCTTTTGATTGAAAAAGCAAAAGGAGTTATGTTGGAAAGTGAATATTATAGTAATAATCCTGAGCATTTAGTAAAACTGGCAGCAGAAGGACTGAAACTTTTGTGGGGAGTACCTATTTCAAAATGCCCTTTTGATGCATCAATTGAAAGCAAATTAAAGAAAGCAAAAGAGCGAATTGATAATGGAAAGAAAGTTTGTGTTGATAAAAACATATATACAGATGGATTTAATAATGAACAAGATGTTTATGAGTATCTAATTTCAAATATACCAAGAGAAGACAAAGTTTTAAGTCATGGTGATTACTGTTTCAATAACTATTTTGCTTATAATAATCATATTTCAGGCTTTATAGACATTGGAAGAGGTGGCGTTGGCGATAGATACCAAGATATTGCATTATGTGTTCGTGAACTTATGGATTATGAAAAAATTTATACTGAATTACTGTTCCGTTACTTGAATATCAAACCAGATTATGAAAAGATACGATATTATATTCTGTTGGATGAATTATTTTAATAGGAATTATGATCAATTTACATGGTTCATAATTACCTAGATGAGACAGATCATTCTTATAATGTGTAATAACTACAAGATCAAATAATTTTTTATGTACTCTATTATTCATAAATAGATTTTATGGTATTTTTTATTTTCCAATACAGATATATTAATAAACAAGACCAGCAAATAACCTGCTGGTCTTTATTTATGTACAAATTATGCATATATAATTTGTACAAACAAACTCTAAAATTTAGATTTTTATGAGTAAAAGCCTCCTTTAATTTCATGTTATTTAGGGAATAATAATAATTATAGCTATGGAATATATAAATAATATTTCAAACATTATCATATATTGACATTAAATTTATTAATGTGTACCATAAAATAGAGAATTTTAAAAAAAATATAATTTAGTTCCATATGTATATTAGATGAAGAAGAGGATGTATATCCTATAAGGCATCTTCAAAAAATAAATAAGTCAAAATCCTCGTCTATTTTGAGTTATACTGCGTTAACAGAACCCTTAGATAGTGCTACTATCTGAAGAACCTGTTTCCTTGTCTAACTCAAAATATACTTCCCATTTTTGACTTATTATTTATTTTCAGATGCCTAAAAGAAACTTAATAAGGAGAAAAAATAGGTGAAGATAATTAACAAAATAGCATTGGGACTATTACTTATAATAGCGCCCATAGTCTTGATAATCATATATCATAATTCGTTGCCAATTAATCAGTATTATGAATTTAAGAAAACTATAGCACTATGGATTATTATTATAATATCAGTAGCAGTGGTTATAATTAGAATTTTTTATGAGGATATAAAAAAATCTTTAGAAGAAATTTTAAAGGCAATAAAATACTACGAAAGTGGAGACTTTAGCTATGAACCTAAAATTCGTAGTAAAGATGAATTTGGTGTTATCCTTAAAAATTTAAGTAATATGAAGGATAAACTGGGTAAAATTTATGAGGAAATAAAGGGGAATGAAAGAAAATATAAAATAGCTCTAGAGAGCTCTAATGATTTAGTATTTGAAATTGATTTAGAGAAAAATCATATAAAAACTGATAATGAAAGGTGGCAGGGGATATTTGGAGATATTCCACTGGAGGATTATATAGATTGGCTTGATAACTATGTAGAGAGGGTTCATCCCATATATAAGGAAAAAGTCAGACTTATGTATAGAGAACTATTATTAGGAGAGTTAGATTGTTGCGAGCTTGAGTTTCAAATATTAGGTAAGGATAAGAAATATATTTGGATGATAAAAAGTTTAATATCAATTAAGAATGAAGAGGGCGATGTAATTAAGATAGTAGGTAATCTAAATAATATAATGGAAAAAAAACTAAAGGAAATTAAGATATTAGAAGATGCTTCAACAGATGGACTTACAGGACTATTAAATAAGCTTTCTACAGAGATTAATGTAAAAGTAGCATTAGCCAATGATGTGAAAAATGGTGCCTTGTTAATTATGGATTTAGATGATTTTAAAGGAATTAATGATGGACTTGGTCATAAATTTGGTGATGAGGTATTAAAACAGATAGGAAAAAGTTTAAAGAAGATCTTTAGAGCAGATGATGTGGTAGGAAGAATAGGTGGAGATGAGTTCCTTATATATATGAGAAATATTAAAGAAAGAGAAGCTGTGGTGAAAAAAGGGGAAGAACTTAGAAATATTCTCATGAAAAAATTCACTACAGCCCTTGGAGAATTTAGAATTTCAGGAAGTATAGGAATTGCAATAGCTGAAAAGGGTGAAACCTATGAAGTATTATTTGAGAAAGCAGACTATGCTATGTATTATGCTAAAGATAAGGGAAAGAATAGTTACTATATATACAATGTAGAAATTGAAGAAAAAAGAAGAGTAGAATTAGATATTGTAAATAAATTAAAACACTCAGAAGAGCTATGCAATGAAGGATTAGTGATGAGAGCTATAAGGTGTAGTACCACAGGAAATATAGTAGGTTTTGATGGATATAATCTAAAAGGATTAATGAAATATAAGGATCTAGAATTTTATGATTATATTTCTATAGCAGAGAAATATAAGGTACTTACTGAGTATAATAAAATCTACTTAAATACTGTCTATAAACATATTCAGCAGTTAGAGTTAGAGAATACACCCTATAGTCAAATAGGAGCATTTATTGTCATAAAGACAAAAGAGTATAGATACATACTGAAACTTATAGATGAACTAGAAAAAAGTTACAGAGTAAATACAAAAAACATAACCCTTCATTTTAGAGAAGAGTCTCTGAGAATGTTAGGAGAAGATGGGAAACTACTTATAGAAACATTAAAGCAAAGGGGTTATGGCATAGGATTATTTTCATTTGGTGATGGAAATATGGACTATAAATATATTATGAATTGTATGGTGAACACCATATCCCTAGATTCTTCCTTCACAAGAAAAGTACTAGAAGAGGATAACTATAAGGTTATGTTCAAATATCTTATAGATCATATATCAGAGTGTGATATGGATTTTAGAATATATGGTGATGAAAGTATTATAAAAGCAATAAAGGATATCACAGATAGAGGGTTTAAATATTATGAGAATGAATTTTATAATTTTAAGCAGTGCATGAAGTTAATGGCCGAATCATCAGAATCAATGAACGGAGAAAGAGATATAGATGAGAAATTTTAAAGATAGGTGTAAAAGATACAGATTAGAGAATCAAGACCCAAATCAAAGAGATATGAATAAAATCATGACTCAATACTATGAAAATATAGAAGATATTATAGATAGTATGGATGCATGGATATGCGTAATTAATAAAAATACTTATGACTTAGTGTTTATGAATAAAAAGATAAAAGAAATGTTTTTTAATGTGAGCCATAGAAGGAAATGCTACAAGCTATTTGGAGGAGAGGAGATAGAAAAGCCCTGTGATTTTTGCCCTATAAAGGAGCTTCATAAGGCAGATGGGAAAGAGAGCTTGAAGTTTTATAATCCATACTTTAAGGTATGGGTTGAAACCACAGTAGCCTCTTTTATTGATTTAGATGGTAGTGATAATTATTTAATAACTAGCATCGATATAACAAAGCAAAGGGAATATGAAGAGAAGTTAAAAAAAGTTGCATATTTAGATGGGCTTTTAGAGATTCCTAATAGAAAATGTTTTATAAAAGATATGGAAAGCTGCACTGGAAAGATGGCAGATAGAGGAGTGCTATTGACCTTAGATTTATGTAATTTTAGAGGCTTTAATGATGTATTTACCCATAAGTATGGAGATGTGTTACTGAAAAAAGTAACAGAATATTTAAAATCAATTGCCAAAGAAGGGAAGCTATATAGATATGCTGGGGATAGATTTGTCATACTCTTTAGAGGATATAATAAAGAGCAAGCTAAAGTAGTTGCAAGTGAAATATTTTATAGGTTTTCATCTGGATGGGATATAAAAAACGTAAAGTATAACATGGATATAAATATGGGAATGATATTATATAATGAAGGCTATACTATTGATAGTTTTATAAGTAGCATAGATCATATCATAGAAGAATCAAAGAGTATAGAAAAAAGCGGCTTGGTCATATATGATGAAATCCTAGGAGATAAAATAGCTAGAAAGAATAGGATTTTAGAAGCTATGATATATTCTATGAGGCAGGGTGATGGATTTCAAGTATACTATCAACCAATCTACAATCTGGATAAAAAAAGGTTTATCAAAGCTGAGGCATTACTTAGATTCTATAATAAAGACCTTGGAGCTGTATCACCAGAAGAATTTATTCCTGTGGCAGAGGAGTCAGGTATAATTAATGATTTAGGTATTTTAGTAATTAAAAAAGTATGTGAAAAAATTAAAGATATGAACAGTAAAAATTTAAAATTTAATGCCATAGCTGTGAATATTTCCTCGGTTCAATTTCTTCAAGAGAATTTTGTTAGTAAGGTTAAAGATGTAATAAACTTTTATGATATCAAGGGAGAAAATTTAGAGTTTGAAATCACTGAAAGTATACTGATTCACTCCTTTGATAAGGTTAAAGAGGTTATGAGAGAATTAAGGGAAATAGGAATTAGATTTTCTTTAGATGACTTTGGAACGGGATACTCAGCACTGAGCTATCTACTTAATCTCCCTATAAACTGCTTGAAAATAGATAAATCCTTCATAGATCAAGTGGAGGAAAATGAAAAAAGTAAGGCTATGCTTAAAAATATAATTAATTTAGGACATGACTTAGACATGCAAATTATAGCGGAGGGCGTAGAAACGCAAAATCAGTTTAATATACTGTCAGCACTGAGCTGTCACAATATTCAAGGATATTATTTAAGTAAACCTTTGCCAGAAGATGAGTTTTCTAAGGTATTTGTGAAAAGATAGTTTTTAGGAAGTACAACTGTAGCGGTGGGGGTACTTCCTATAGAAAAAGAGTGAACTATAGGACATACTTAGGCACGTCCATCAAAAATCCCTGATTTTTAAAGGTTCCCTAAGAGAGAGAAGGATACAGCAAGATATATATAAAATTTAACTTTAAATAAGCTTAAGACGTTGCATGAAGGATTTGAGAGTTGCATATATATATGATATCATCAACTTAAAACGCAGAAATTAGGAGGAATTTTAAATGGAACCAGACCCAGGAGCCAGTATCATGTCACAAATATTATTAATTATTATCTTAACCGCTGTAAACGCATTTTTTGCCTCAGCAGAAATGGCAATTGTATCTTTAAATAAGAATAGGATAAAGCTATTAGTGGAACAGGGAGATAAAAAAGCTATTCTTTTAGACAAACTAATGGAGGAGCCAAGTAAGCTTTTAGCTACTATTCAGGTAGGGATAACACTAGCAGGATTTTTATCCAGTGCTTCTGCTGCCACAGGTATTTCTACTAAACTATCCGTATTTTTAAAACAGTTTAATATTCCCTATGGAAAAGAAATTTCAATAGTCGTAGTTACTTTGATATTATCTTACTTTACTTTAGTATTTGGAGAACTATTTCCAAAGCGAATAGCTCTTCGAAAGTCAGAACAGATTGCTATGATATCAATAAAACCTATTCTGTTTGTATCTAAAATAGCAGGACCTTTTGTTAAGTTACTATCCCTATCTACTAATTTATTAGTTAGAATTACAGGTTTTCATAGTGACGATTTAGAGGAGAAGGTATCTAAGGAAGAAATTAAATCCTTAGTGGAAGTAGGACAAGAACATGGTGTTATTAATGAAACAGAAAAGGATATGATTAATAGCATATTCAGTTTTGACGATAAGTTAGCTAAGGAGGTAATGACTCCAAGAACAGAAGTATTTTTAATTAATGTTCAGGCTAAGAGTGAGGAATATATAGATAAACTATTAGACGAGAAATACTCTAGAGTTCCAGTATATGAGGAAGATAGTGATAACATAATAGGAATACTCTATTTAAAAGATTTTTTTGTAGAAGCAAAGAATCATGGTTTTGAAAATGTTAATATACAAAGCATACTTCATGAGCCGTATTTTGTTCCAGAGAATAAGAATATTGATGAATTATTTAAAGAACTTCAAATGTCTAAGAATCATATGGCTATATTAATTGATGAGTATGGTGGATTTTCTGGAGTGGTAACCATAGAGGATCTTATTGAAGAGGTTATGGGACAAATAGAAGATGAATATGATGATGGAGAACCAGAAATTCATAAGATAGATAGTAATACATTTATTGTAAAAGGACTTTTGACCATTGATGAGCTTAATGATAAATTACATTTAAACTTAGCCTGTGATGATTATGAAACCATCAGTGGATTTTTAATAGATAAGATGGGAAGAATCCCGTTAGAAAATGAAGAGAGCGTTATAGAGCACGAAAACATAGTATTTAAGATAGAAGAAATGAAAGAAAAAAGAATCGAAAAAATAAAGCTCTGTATAGAAAGATAAGAGTAGCCGCAGGTTACTCTTATCTTATGTCCATGACATATATACAGGTAAAAGATACAACAATTTGTAAAGTTGGAATAATAGGAATTAAATATATTTACCCACCTGTGAATAGACGAGAAATAAGGCGAAAGACTAAGCGCTGATAGTATAGTTGTTTATAACTATAGCTAGGGATATCAAGGATTTTTATTATTGACTTTAGGCGGGTTTTCAAAATAGAGGCCTCTAGTATTATAATGAATTATATAGTAATGCAAGGATGTGTTTAATTAGTTTCTATAATTTTATCTTTGATAAATATTTAAACTCAATTAAATGTTTTAGAAGGAGTAATATGAATGAAAGAAAAAAATACCCAGACTTTAAGTAGACAGACTTTAAATAGAGCGGTTAAAGAGGCCTTTAGAAGTCTTAATCCCAAAGTGATGAAAAAAAAACCAATTATGTTTATTCTAGAGATAGGATTTATTGCAACACTAGCTCTATCACTTGGTTCAATAGTATCTAACAAATGGAAAAATAGCCAAGGAACGTATATTTCTATAATAAGTATTATTCTGTTAGTAATTTTAATAGGAGTAAATTTTATAGAGGAGATAGAGAAGAGAAGAAACATTATCGAGGGACAAGCTTTAAAAAATATTGGAAGAGATATTAAAGCAAAGGTTATAAGCAAACATGGAAAAATAAAAATAGTTAGAGCTATAGATCTAAGAAGAGGAGATATAGTATTAGTGGAAATAGGTCATCTAATACCTGGTGATGGAGTTGTCATAGAAGGAATTGCATTAGTAGATGAATCGGCTATAACTGGTGAATCAGCTCCAGTTCTGAAAGAAGAGGGAGTGGATGAAGTTATAGGAGGAAGTAAAGTTATAAGTGATTGGATAAAGGTAAAGATAGCTTCATAAAGCTAATAAATATAGAGTAATAGAAGAGTTTTTAAAAGACCTAGGTAAAGAATTTACCTAGGTCTTTTAAATCATATCCTCCAAGTCCAGAAATTTCATTTCTTAATTCTACAGACTTTATTATAGCTATAATTTTTCTAAACACAGGATTAGTTAAGTCCTGTTGTTTTATAACTAAATCATAGCGCTCCACTTGAAGGGGAACAAAATCTATATTGGTGACTTGAAGGGCGGTTTTTTCATTGCCAATACCTACATCTCCATCACCTCTAGCAACTGCACTAGCAACGGAGAGGTGGGATAATTCCTCTCTTTCATATCCGTTTATTTCCCTTGGATTTAGATTTAACACTCTAAGTTTTTCATCTAGAAGGATTCTTACGCCACAACCTTTTTCACGATTGATAAAAGAAATATTTCCCCGGGTTAAATCTTGAAAACAGGTTAAGTTTTTAGGGTTTCCTGATTTCACATAGAAACCTAATTTTCTATAGGCCAGATTAATAAGGGTACAAGGAACCCCTGGGACTAAAGTCCTTATATAGGGCAAGTTATATTCATCACTGTCTCCATACCAAAGGTGAGTGGAAGCTATGGAAATCCTGCCATTATAAAATTCATATAGTCCATTATAGCTTCCTATATAGGAACGTAGTATGGAAACTCCTTCAATACTATTTTCTATATGTCTAGCTAATATATCTAAAATAACATCCTGTCCAGAGATGATGATTTTATCTTTGTTATTATCAATAGTCTTCAATAAGTTGGTGGGCTTATTTTCGGTGTTATGATTGTATGAGTCATTATTTACCCCTTGTAAGGAGACCTTAGTAGTCTTTTGAGCATTGATGTAGTTTTCTACATCCACTACATCAATTCTGAGCTTTTTACCAATCTTATAGGCTGGAAGCTCTCCTCTTTTTATAAGCTCGTACACTGTATTTTTAGTTATTTTAAGTAACTCCGATACCTCTAATGGTGTTAAAGATGATAAACCGCCCATATACAAACCCCCTAATTGACTATTTATTATATATTCTATCATATTAAGAGAGTGCAATAAACAAAAAAAGGAAACTAAATGTCTCCTTTTACAACCATTATTTGATGCTTATTCATGTTATTTTTAGGCTTTGTTTTAATATATTGTTGATAATGAACTATAGATTATTGCGAAGCAGCTTTGCA
>DFXM01000009.1:103952-106936 GCA_002381695.1 Clostridium sp. UBA4108
TTTCGAAACGGTTTGTGAGTAATAATCCGTAGTTCAAAAATCAACAGCTACTTAAAACAAAGCCTATTTTTAGAATAATTTACTTGATCAATTCTTCTATATTTTTGATTAAATCTTCACTATTCTCAAAAAGACCTTGATGATCTAATACTATATATCCATCCTTATCTATAAATAAGGTTCTTGGGATGGCCATGATTTGGTAGGCATTAGAAGCATCTAAATCACTATCAAGAAAAGTTTTCATTTCAAAATTATTTTCTTTCATGTAGTTTAAGGCAATATCTTTGGTTTCTCTTTGTCCATCAGTCATATTTATCATGAGAATAGCCACTCCGTTGTCATTATATTTTTTATAAGCTTCCTCAAAGAAAGGCATTTCATATTTACAAGGCGGACACCAACTAGCCCAGAAGTTTAAAACTACAGGAGTGCCTTTATAATCAGATAATTTCACTTTATTTTCAGCTTCATCGTAGACAGTAAAATCAGGGGCTAAATTTTTATCTTCATTTTCTGGTGAGGTCTTATCATCTAAGCTAATCTTATCTTTAGGTGGAGTTGGAGTTTCTTTATAGTTAGCTGAGAGATACTTATACCCAAAGTAAGATATTCCTAGCAATAAAACAAAAGCTAATAGGATTAAAACCAGTTTTTTATTTTTCATAATACCCTCCTATAATGTTAAAAATGATAATAGTTTATTTAAATATCCTGTCATCATTGCTATTCCAATGATTATAAGAAATAGTCCTGAGATAAAGTTAATGATTTTATAATTTTGCTTTATAAAGTTGAAGGTCGACTTCAGCTGATTTATTAAAAGAGCTGATAATATAAAAGGTACTCCTAGACCGATGCTGTAACTTAGAAGCATAAAGGTACCCTTCATGGTTTCCTGAGAGTTAGCTGCAAGCATTAGTGCTGATCCTAAAAAAGTTCCCACACAAGGAGTCCATCCAATGGCAAATACCATTCCAAATAATATAGAAGATATAAACTTAAGAGATTTTATCTCTACATTAATTTTTTTACTTCTCTGCAGAAGTGGTATGCGAAAAACTTCCATATAATTTAAGCCAAAGAGAATCATAATTGAACCACCAATTATGTTAACTAAAGTAAAGTGACTTTTAACAAATCTTCCAAAGGTTCCAGCCAGTACTCCAAGTAGTGTAAATATTATAGTGAAACCCAACACAAAGCCTAAGGCATTTATTAAAATCCGTTTATTATTCCCATCATTAGTTGTATCATCTCCTACAAAGTAAGATATATATATGGGCAGCATAGGTAATATGCATGGAGATATAAAGGTTATAATGCCCTCCATAAATAATATTAAGTACGCCATATTCTACTCCTTTCAATTTTGAATTTAGATATATTATTTCATATGTCTTATTTATTTATATGAAAAATAGTGTGATATTAGTATATCATTTAAGAGATTTATTCTCAATTAGAGAATTGTGCCTATGGCACAGAGAAGGGCTCACTTTGTTCGCAGGGAAGTGTGCCACAGGCACAGAGAAGTGCAACTGGGGTTGCAGAGAAGGGCTCACTTTGTTCGCAGATAATTGTGCCAAAGGCACAGAGAAGTGCAACTGGGGTTGCAGAGAAGAGCTCACTTTGTTCGCAGATAATTGTGCCATAGGCACAAAACCCTTACCTGCAACGTAAGTTGCTCTTCTCTAGCGAAGCGACTCTCTATGCCTCCGGCATACTTCTCTGCAACCTTCGGTTGCACTTCTCTGGCAAAGCCACTTCTCTATGCCTCCGGCATACCTTCCCTGCAACCTTCGGTTGCCCTTCTCTAGCAAAGCGATTCTCTACGCCTCTGGCGTACTTCTCTGCAACCTTCGGTTGCCCTTCACTAAATAAATTATTTCATTATTTATTTATATTGACTTGAAAAGGATGAAAATGTATAATTTAGTAAAAGATTACCAAACGTGACCAAACATAGTAAAACATAACTAAATTATTAGGATAAGTTTAATTTAGAATTACGTATATATTAAATTAATTATTTGAGCTGATATTAAGAAGGAGAGTGTGTTATGAAAAAGAAATTACTTATTGTGGCCTTAATTGGAGCTTTGGTTATGGGGGTTGTAGCCTGTGGAGTAAAGGGTGATGAAACTTTAAAGGGAGAAGATAAGGAATCTGAGGAAAAGGTGGAACTTAGCATATCTGCAGCAGCTAGTTTAAAGGAAGCTATGGAGGAAATTAAAACCATTTATACTAAGGAAGGTGTGACTCTAACCATAAACTATGGTGCTTCTGGGTCATTACAGCAGCAAATAGAACAAGGAGCACCTTGCGATTTATTTATTTCTGCAGGAGCAAAACAAATGGACAACCTTAAGAAGAAAGAGCTTTTAGTAGAGGACACAGTGAAAAATTTAGTTAAAAATCAATTAGTACTTATTGCACCTAAAGATAGTAAAGTTACCGGTATTGAAGACTTAAAAGGTGAGGGTGTTAAAAAGATAGCTATGGGGGAGCCTGGAAGTGTACCTGCAGGAAAATATGCTGAGGAAGTATTAAATAAATTAAACCTCAAGGAACAAATTAATGAGAAGCTTGTTTTTGGTAAGGACGTAAAAGAGGTACTAGCTTGGACAGAGTCTTCAAATGCTGATGTAGGCTTTGTTTATTATAGTGATACCGTAAAAAAAGATGGAATAAAAATAGTTGAGACAACCTCAGAGGATTCTCACTCTCCTATTGTATATCCAATGGGAATTATAAAAAATAGTAAAAATATAGATGTTACAAAAAATTTTCAGGAGTTTTTATTAGGAGAGGAAGCAGGGAAGATATTTGAGAAATGTGGATATAAGGTTAATTAAGAACTTTTAAGAGAAGCAACTAAATAAATAGGATAAATGGACAAACTACTTTCTAGATATATTTAATAAAGAGCCTTTGTTTTAAATGGTTGCTGATTTTAGAGCTACATATTATTGCGAAGCAAA
>DFXM01000009.1:106970-110281 GCA_002381695.1 Clostridium sp. UBA4108
TTTCGAAACGGTTTGTGAGTAATAATATGTAGTTCGTTATCAATACCATTTAAAACGAAGTCAATAAAGAAAGGAGTAGAGTATGGATTTTTCACCCTTATGGATATCAGTTAAAACCTCCTTAGTGGCTACCACTTTAACTTTTGTTATGGGTATAGCCATATCCTATGCCATAGCAAATTATAAGGGGAGAGGTAAAGGCCTTATTGATGGACTTTTAACCCTTCCACTAGTACTTCCGCCCACAGTAGTAGGCTTCTTTCTACTGATTATGTTTGGAAAGAATGGGTTTATAGGAAAGGCATTTTTAGCCTTTGATAAGAATATTATTTTCACTTGGACTGCTACAGTGATATCAGCTACAGTGGTATCTTTTCCTATGATGTATAGAAGCTCTAGAGCAGCTTTTGAGCAGATAGATGAAAATATGATAGCCGCCGCTAGAACCTTAGGATTAAAAGAGTTTACTATATTCTATAAGATAGCCCTACCCTTAGCATGGCCTGGAGTTATAGGGGGATTGGTATTATCATTTGCTAGAGCGTTAGGTGAGTTTGGAGCCACTTTAATGATTGCAGGAAATATTCCAGGGAAAACTCAAACTCTACCTCTTGCAATCTTCTTTGCGGTGGAAAGTGGAGAGATGAATAAAGCACTTTTATGGGTAGGAATTATAGTATTTATATCCATAGCTATGATTTTAATACTTAACTATTGGTGTGAAGCACAACAGCGAGTAATAGGGAAAAAGGGGGCGTAATATGGGATTATATATAGATATTGAAAAAAAATTACCCTCTTTTACACTAAAGGTGAAATTTGCCCATGATAATGGAATACTTGGATTTTTAGGGGAATCTGGCAGCGGAAAGAGTATGACCTTAAAATCTATTGCAGGATTAGAGACACCTACTATGGGGAAAATAGTCTTAAACAATAGAGTTCTCTATGATTCAGAAAAAAGCATAAATCTTCCACCAAGAGAAAGAAAAGTAGGACTTTTATTTCAAAGCTATGCTCTTTTTCCTCATATGAAAGTGAGAGAGAATATAGAAATAGTATTAGGGAAACTATCAAAGGAGAAGAAAAGAAAAGTTGTTAGTGAATATATAGATAGATTTCATCTTCAAGGACTAGAAGAAAGGTATCCTTGGCAATTGTCAGGAGGGCAACAGCAGAGGGTGGCATTAGCTAGAGCTTTGTGTAAAAATCCTGAAATACTACTTTTAGATGAACCCTTTTCAGCCTTAGACCATCATCTTAGACTAGCCATGGAAGAGGAACTTATGGAGATTTTGAGAGAGTATACTGGGCAGACTATATTTGTAACTCACCATATAGAGGAGGCCTATAGAGTCTGTGAAAATATTGTTGTATATGATAGTGGAATTTCCTTAGAAAAGAGAGAGAAGAAGGAACTATTCCTCAATCCTAGAAGTATTACAGAGGCAAGAATTACAGGGGTAAATAATCTTTCGAGGGCTAAAAAAATAGAAGATAAGAAAATATATGCGGAAGACTGGGATGTGGAACTAGTTACAGCAAGTCCTTTAGAAGAAATTAACTATGTAGGAATAAGAGAAAGATGTATAAGTATAGATTCTAGAAGAGGTGAAGAAAATACCTTTTCCTTTAAAGTAGAAAGAGTGGTAGAAAACCCTTTTGACCAAGTTATATATCTTAGAAATGATGCAGAAAAATGTAAAGCTCCACTGAAGATGACTATAGATAAGAATATTAGGGTGATTAGTGAAGGAGAAGAGATAGGAATAAAATTTTCCTCAGAGAATTTGTTTTGGTTTTAGTATAGTTCTAAAATCAACAACTGTTTAAAACAAAGCAATTAAAAATGGCTTTCAGTTTATAGGGCGAAGTAATAAGTATATTTATCAAAATGGAAAGTGGTGTGATAGTGTGAACTTTGAAAAAATACTAGATTGATTTAATTATAACATTATGTGGAAAATAATGTTATAATATAGCATATACTAGCACACAATTGTAAAATATTTAAAATTGCTATGAGGAGGAAATAAAATAATGAAAATACGTTTTGAAGAATTTAAAGATGAAATTGATATTCTTGTAGATTTTTTAACATCAGACACCTGGGAATTTTATGGAACACCAAACCCGAATCCAGACAGGATTAGAGCAAGCTATGAAAACCAGTATTATACCGGAGATGAATGTAAAACATTTTGGGTTATTTTAGACCAAGATACAAAAGTGGGAACCATAAGGCTTTATGATTTACAGGATAGTACCTCGATGTTTGATATAAGAATTTTGAGCAAGTACAAAGGCATGGGAATTGGGACAAGTACTGTCAATTGGTTGGTTGATTATATATTTAATAATTACTCTGATAAGGAAAGGATAGAAGCTAATACAAGGCAGGATAATTATGCTATGAGATGTGTATTCAATAAGTGCGGTTTTGCTAAAGAAGCACACCATAGAAAGGCATGGGTAGGTAATGATGGAAAAGCATATGATGCAATTGGTTACGGAATTACAAAAGAAGACTGGCAAAATGGAAAAATTACCCCAGTAAATTGGAATGACTTTAAGTATTAAATAAGTTTGTGCATTATACAAATAGGTATGTTACAGAAATTGAATTGAACTTCATATTATTACTGCTCAACCGTTTCGAAATCTTGATTTACTAAGGCTATATTCAAGCAAAAAGCTAAAAGACAACAACTAGCTTCACTCGAACAAGTTGTCTTTCTTAACGCTTTTTACTTTCACATAGCCTAAGTAAATCTAAGATTCCTGCAAATGGTATTCACATGAATAATATGAAGTTCAATTAAAATAATTTATAAAAAAGCCTATTTGTATTATGTGGTTTTATTATTGAAATCTATATATTACGAATTTAACGAAAGGATATAAAATTCATATGAAAAGTTCTTTAACAACTAAAACTTTAGGTGCTATTGGTGGAATCTCATGGAGTGGAACAATTATTTTAAGAGAGACAACACTAAATAGTATTCAAATATTGAATTTCATATTAGGTATTGCTCCAAATATTGCGGCAGCATGGCTTTTTGCTTTTTTAATGGAAAATATTTATCCTGCACTATTAAAAAGAAAGTCTACAATTAAAGCCGCTCTTGTAACATCCGTAGCTATTTGGGCGTTAAGTTTAGGCTCAGAAATTGTCCATGATTTATTTTTAAATAGCCCATTTGATATAAATGATATAATAGCAACAGGCTTTGCTTTAATAATTTTCTTGATAATTTTTTATTTAGACAATAGGCTTTATTTTAAGTAGTTGTTGATTTTAGAACTAC
>DFXM01000009.1:110340-114988 GCA_002381695.1 Clostridium sp. UBA4108
GAACTTATGCAAAGCTGCTTCGTAATAATATGTAGTTCATTCTCAACAGTATATTAAAACAAAGCCAAACGATAAACATTTAAGTAGTGAAGCATAGAACAATAAAATGCATTATTTATGGCAGGCAAATTAAATTGTAAGAAAGATAATGGTTGGATTACCAGCGTTTTTCATTGAATATACAATGCCTTACAGAAAATACGAAACTGGATATATATATATATCGTACAGGTATAATATTTACTATACCTGTTTTCTTTTCTGTAGAGAAAATACTGTAAATCTGTGTTTAAGGGAGGAAAAGAAAAATGAAATATTTAAAAAGCAAACAATACGACAATGAATTTATTAAAGCAAATATGATGGGACCTAATTCAATGATAGTATTGGAAAATCTATTAAAAGATGTTTCGTTGACAAGTGACATGAGAGTATTAGATTTAGGATGTGGAAATGGATTAACCTCAATCTTTTTGGCAAAAGAATATGGAGTACAAGTATTTGCAGTGGATTTATGGATTTCAGCCAGTGAAAACTATAAACGCTTCAAAAAAATGGGTTTAGAAAATCAAATCATACCAATACATGCGGATGCAACCCAGTTACCTTTTGCAGAGGATTATTTTGATGCGGTTATTAGTGTAGGTGCATACCATTATTTTGGATGTAACGAAACATATTTTGATACATATTTATCAAAATTATTAAAGAAGGATGCTTTAATTGCTATCAGTATTCCTGGTATGAAATACGAAATACATAATTGTATTCCAGATGAAATGAAACCTTATTGGGATGACGAGTCACTTGCAACATGGAATTCTTGCGATTGGTGGGAAAATTTTTTATTAAAATCAAATAGTTTTAAAATCAAAAAAATTCAGGAGATGGATTGCTTTGAGGAAGCATGGCAGGATTGGCTAAAGACAGATAATAGATTTGCTATTGGAGATGGACCTATGATTGAAACCGATAATGGTAGGTATATGAATTTAATCTCTATTATAGGAAATAAAAATAATAGATAATAAATAAGCGTAATATGAAGTTGAGTTACTTCGCTATCTTCTTTTAGGATGAAATAAGTAATAGAAATGCTTTTTGATAACTGAATAGTACCATATTTGAAAATATGTTATAATGTGGGTAAAGTCAGCGTGTTTAGATCACAATTGTACAAAAGTGCGAACTGAAGATTATAAATATAAGGTGGTGCAAAACATGAAAGTAAGAAAAACGGTTAAAGAGGATATTGACCTCCTCATAAAGATTCGTATGGAATACCTGTTTGCAGAAAAAGGTGTGTCTTCTTCGGAAGAAGTGCAAGATATTAGAACGAAGTTAGAAGAATATTTTACTCAACACCTTAACAAGGGATTTATTGCTATCATTGCCGAGAATGAAAATGAAGTATTAGCAACTGCATTTATGTCAATCGTGGAAAGACCTCCGATAATAGCGTTTTCATCATATCTTGTCGGTACGGTATACAATGTTTTTACATACCCTCAATATAGAGGAAAAGGCATTGCAACGAAAGTTATGACTGAACTTTTATCGGAAGCAAAGCTATTAGGCGTTGCCGCAGTTGATTTAATGTCGACTGAAAAAGGGAAACCATTATATGAAAATCTTGGATTTCGAGTATCAAATTATACATCAATGAATAAGTTCCTCTAACTCCCGCAAAATAAGCATAATCAGAAGTTATATTAATTCACAATATTCTTATATAACGAACTAAAGAAGCCTTATATCAGGCTTCTTTTAATATTGTTACAATATCAATACTATTCTTTAACATAACCAAATAAAAAAGACCATGAAATAAATTCAAGGTCTTTTTTAGGTTGCCTTTTCCTAAATTGTTTTTCTAATCCTAGAGCAAAGTAAAGCAGCTTGTAGCATTGTCAATGGCAGAGAAACCTTCTTGCTATAGGCAATGAATTTAGGGTTCCACTGATGGGCATATTTTTCTTTATAGGTTCTAAGGCCTTTAAAGGAATAAAGAAATTGACCGTATTCATAGATGTACAAGGCCACTTTTTCACCTAAAAATGCATATTTAGAAGTTCCTACATTGGATAGTGGGGCCACACCCATATTAAAGTATTTATATCCATTTTCTTTTCCAAGTTCAATGAGGTTGATGAAAATGAAGTCCATGAGACCTCTATCAGCATCTTTTTTAAATCTCATTAAATCCACAGAGAAGGTTTCGTGATTGTCATACATATTCATGATGGTGGCAAAGGCTTTTAACTGGTTATCTGCGTCCTTTACTATAGCTATAGGGGCTTTGTTTAGGTAACTCTCATCGAAGAAGCCTATAGAATATCCCTTTTCTTTTCTATCATCTAGCCACTCATCGGAAATATCCTTTAATTCTCTTAAGAATTCATTTGAGAAGGGCGGATAAGCTATGTCAAAGGTATATCCATTTTTAACCATCTTGTTTCTAGAACTTCTTAAGCTTTTCATGCTGCTTCCTGTAACATTAAATTCCTCTACGTTTACTTTAGATTCTTCTCCTACTTTTATAAAGTTATATCCATTTGAGTGAAGGTAAGTTATCATGTCTTCGTCAACTTGATAAAATATAGGGGTATATCCATAAACATCAGCAAAAGAACGGAAGTTTTCTATCTCATTAAACAACTTATCCTTATTACCAATAGGATTACCTAGTACAAATAATTTATCTGCAAAGATCTCATATTGGAATAGAACATCCTTAGCTTCATTTAGATAAATATACTTATCCTTTAAATAAATTAAATGAGTTAAGGAAGTACCTTTATATTTATTTATAATTTCTTCTACATCTTCAGCACATTCATCAAATTTCATAGAAGGAACTTTTCTGTTCTTGTTAATAAAGTATAACGCTACGTAAGTTACAGTAATAAGAATAATAGCATGTCGTCCACTCCTATGTAGCAGTTTACTAAATCTCATATAGTAATCATAGGTCTTACAGTGAGAAAGAATAGTGAAGTATGTAGTGAAAGAAATAAGGAAAACCATTAAATCTTTCAGCATATTTCTCCAGGTCAATATAAAAGACTTTCTATAGAAACTATTTCTACTTAAATAGGTTATGCAAGAAACTATCAATAGAAAAGATATATTAAGCATACCAGCTTTATTTACTATGGATAATAGTGCGCTTAGAACAAGGATAATTATAGTGGTTAAATATACACCTTTAGATTTATACTTTAGCATACGAGATAATAATATAAGTACAAAGCCTAGGGTTATATTAAAGGAGATGTAAAGTCCAGGGTGCAGCTTACTTCCAAACATATATTTCAGAATCTTAACGTTCACAAGAATTTCTGGGGCAATATTGTATAACACAACTACAACTCCAGACAAAAATACAGTAATTACTAAGATATTATAAAAGATTGTACTAAGAATTTGTTTTGGTAAATTATTAAGTTTTTTATTAAGTTTTTTTCCAAAGTCGTTGATAAATAATAAAATGCCGATTGCAGCTGGAACAATATAATAGCTAATTCTATATAAGATGATAACCAACAGACTTTGTTCAATAGCTACGTTAAAAGTACTAAGTCCAGTTATAAAACTTAGATCAAAAGTTCCAAGACCACCTGGAACCAAGCTTATTATACCTATGATAGCAGAATGTATATATATTGATAAAAAGTCTATAAGACCAATATTTGCGCCTGTTATTCTTAGGGTAGCATAGATTAGTATAACTGTGGTTATCCACTCTAAGAAGGAAATAAATATTGTTAACAAGGTAGAAAAGAGTTCTGTAACATTTTTATCTTTAATAAATCTATATAAAGATATTCCTATTATTACTGGTGCATAAGCTGAAACTACTAGCATAGGATATTTAATTAATCCTGAATCTACAAACACATGAAAATTCAGTGGAATGTATATCAAGCATAATAGGGATAATCCAGTTAGGTTTAGTACAACTATTTTACCTATTTCTTTAAATAAAAGCTTTTTATCATCCACGTGTTCATTATAAAAATATTGTTTGAAGGCAAGAGAACTAGCTCCACCAAAGCCTAATAAACTAGATAAGGAGCTTGCTATCCATGAAAATTTATATAAAGTTGTATTTTTAAGCTTTATGCCGACTTTCTTTTTTAAAATAAAATCATAAAAGGATAGGGGAATATAAGATATAATACCTAATAGTGCAATTATAAATAAATTAATTAGGGTCAACTTGTCCTTATAAAGCATAAAAAGATCAAGGTCAAAATCCCTTAATACTCTACTAAATTCTTTTATAATAAATACTAATACTATGGACACAAATATTATCTTTAAAATAGTTTTCACATTAGAATTTATTTTTATCTTTTCCATCTTCATATTTTAGTTCTCCTTCTGAGATAAAGTTTCTAGATACTCTTTGTTAAGTTTCACTCTATATTTAACTATTTTAACAATATAGGTGGACAAGTTTAAAAACTTTATTATTTCTTTATATATAAGTTGTAATTAAGTTTGTAGATTATACAAATAGGCATATCATAAAATCAGATTAGCTAGAACTTCATATTATTCCTGCTCAACCGTTTCGAAATCTTGATTTACTAAGTCTCTATTCAAGTAAAAACCTAAAAAACAACAACTCGCTTCACTCGAA
>DFXM01000037.1:0-4152 GCA_002381695.1 Clostridium sp. UBA4108
CTGCAAATGGTATTCGCAGCAATAATATGAAGTTCAATTTCAATATTTTATAAAATAAAAATATATTTGTATAATGTAGTTTCATTATTGAAATCTATATATTTGAGTAAAAAATAAAATCTTAAAAGTAGTAAAGGTATATAATAAGTGCTATGAAATACAATGAAAATTGCACTTATTACCTTAAAATGATCACTTATTACAAAAGTGGTTATTGATTGCATAAAAGTAGTATTATTAAGATAACAAAATAAATAAAACATAAGGTTTAAATAATCTGTTTAAATATGCTTACATTGATTGTTACTCAAAATAGAGATACACATATATTAAAGGATCTAAAGTTTAAAACCCATTTCCAAGAATAAAGTAAGAGCTTTATCTCTTACGAACTCCCTTCTATAGCCATCAAGCTTATTTATTAGATTGATGGCTATGAGTTGCGTAGAGTATTAAAAACTAAATATAAGGTGGTGAGTTTAAATAAGGAATTTACTAATCTTATTTAAAAGTAAAAATGAATGATGAAAAAAATTTTCCATCGATGTTTGAGCCTATAGTTGGAATAGCCTTAACCTTAATTGGTTTTTATGGAGTCATTATAGGCATAGGAAACAATGAGAAATTCTTTTTTGCATTAATTAGTTTTAGTTTAGGAATAACTTATTCTGCAATAGCAATTAATAATATAAGAAGATATATATTAAGTATAAAAAATAAATCCTCAGAAGGAAAACCATTCAGTGATTAAAAGAAATTGCTGAATGGTTCTCTTTTTATAATATATAAGTTGTAATTAAGTTTCTACATTATACAAATAGGCTTAAATATAAAATTAATTAGAACTACATATTGTTCCTGTTCAACCGTTTCGAAGCCTTGATTTACTAAGNNCAACTCGCTTTACTCGAACAAGCTGTCTTTCTTAACGCTTTTTGATTTCACATAGCCTAAGTAAATCTAAGGTTCCTGCAAATGGTATTCACAGCAATAATATGAAGTTCAATTTCAATAGTTTATAAAATAAAAGACTATTTGTATAATGTAGTTTCATTATTGAAATCTATATATAAACAGCAGAGACCTAAATTCATGTAAAGCATACTTGACATCAGTTTGACAAAGTAATATACTGTAAATGTAAAGCAAGCTTTACAAAGGAGGTTCGCGATGAGAAGTTATATTTACAATGGATTAATTATGCTTAGGGGTGCTGACTATGAAAAATAATATAAAGGACTTAAGAGAAAAGTATAATCTTACTCAACAAGACTTAGCAGAAAAATTGATGGTTTCAAGACAAACTATTAACTCACTGGAAAGTGGGAGATACAATCCATCTATTCAGTTGGCATTTAAGGTGGCTAAGTTATTTAATTTAACTATTGAAGATATATTCATTTATGAGGAGGAGTAGATATGAGGAATAAGGATTTAAGAGGAGCTTTAATAGCACTAGGTATTATGATAGTAGTGGCTATAGTTGGAGTAGCAGTAGGAGGCTTTGATAATAATGCTAAGGATGCACTAGGAGGACTCGCTATAGGTATAGTTTCAGCAGGGATTGGAATCACAATAGCTACTATAATATCGAGAAAAAATAAGAATCTTAAAAGAAATATGGAGATTCAGGAGAATGATGAGAGAATACACTATATAAATCTAAAAGCAAATAGTTTATGTTATCATGTTTATTTCTATGGAATGATAATAGGACTTTTACTTTCACTATTTATTGATATAAGACTTTATACTTTCACTTTAATAGCAGTAGTAGCTGCACCGGTAGTAAATATGGGAGCTGTGGCTTATTATAACAAACAAATGTAATATAAAACTTTATCTTTGGGCTGTATCAAAATAAAAAGTAATACAATATATTTTGATACAGCCCATCTTTAAAATATTTGCTTAAACGAGGATTAATTTAATGAGGCTATATTTTAATAAAAAAATTTACTTTTAATAAACTTTTACATTATAATTATAAATGTAATTTATAACTTTAGGAGAATTTACATTATTATTGGGAAGAAAAAAATATAAATTGAGAACAAAGCTAAATAATTAAACTTAGCCTAGTATTATATATAGGTTGTAATTAAATTTCTACATTATAAATTAATTGATATGAGCTTCATATTATCCCTGCTCAACCGTTTCGAAAACTTGATTTACTAAAGCTCTATTNNATTCGCAGTAATAATATGAAGCTCAATTTCAACAATTTATTAAACATACTTATAATATGAATTATCTTTATTACAACTTATATATATGAAAATCTAAAATAATCATTAAAATTTTCGAAATGTTCCAACTATTATGTAAAGAATAGTAACACTGGTTTAAGCTAGCAAGGAGGGGATAAAAAATGAATGAAGATATAACGGTAAGAGATGTACTCAACAACCCTAAATTCAAGGACATGAAGGTATTGGCTGGGGAAAATGGATTAAACAAAAAAGTTAGATCTATAACAGTTATGGATGCTCTAGATTCATTACCATGGACTAGAGGGGATGAAATAGTGTTATCCAGCGGATATATTTTTAAAATAAATGGTGACCATTTTTATACCATGATAGAGGATATGAATAGGGTTGGTATTGCAGCATTATTTATAAAGCTAAAAAGATTTTTTGATAAACTTCCTGAGGAGATTGTACGGATTGCTGATGAACTTAATTTTCCTATAGTTGAAGTTCCTGTAGAGTTAGCTTTTATTGAAGTTATTAATCCGGCTCTATTACAAATAATAGATCATCAATCGAGGGTATTAAGAATCTCAGAGAAAATTCATAGGACATTCACAGACATAGTAATTAATAATGAGGATACCCAAGTTATAATTAATGTTTTATCAGATACATTAAATGAGGATATTCTCTATTATGATTTAAATTTTCAAAAGATGTACTTTTCAAAAAGTATAAAAAAGGTTCCAAGTGATATAGGAGATTTTAATCTAAAACATGTGTTAGAAACATACCACTACTATGTAATAGGAGTAAATAATGAAACCTATGGGTACATAATATATTTAAAATGTAAAGAAGCTACTATCCCCAGTGATGATTATAATGCTTTAACCCACGCAAATACAGCTATTATACTAGATGTTCAGAAAAAAATATCCAGTATGCAAATAGAAGATAGGCACAAAAACGAATTTGTGCAGGATCTTATTATGAATAATATAAAATTTGAAGATGAGGTGAAAAAGAGGGCAGCAATATATGGTTGGGAATTTTCCAAGGATATCTGTGCAATGGTAGTAGATATAGATAATTTTAAAGATGAATATTTAAAACTTGAACATAAAATCTCTAATGATAGACTTGAACTTATTAGGAAAAGAATTTTTAAGAACTCTAAGGAAGTTGTAAAAACCTATTTTAAAGATGCTGTCTATGGGGAATTTAGTGATAGTATAGTATTTCTTATACAGCCTAATGATATGAAACCAAAGACCTTAAGTTGTTATCTTAAAAAAATTGGAGATGAAATAAGAAATGTAATTTTTAGAAATTTTGAATTCACCGTCACTGTAGGATTTGGAGATTTTAAAGATAGTATAATGGATATACATAAAAGTTATAACGAAGCGATCATATCAATTAAAATAGGAGGAATAATATATAAAAAGAATGCCACGATTCTCTACAAAGAACTAGGTGTGTATAGACTGCTTTATTCCATATACAAAAATGAAGAGGCTAAGGAGTTTTACACATCTAGCCTGGAGAAGATAATAGAACACGATGAAAAGTATAATTCAGAGTTTTTAAAAACTTTAATATGTATTTTAGAAAACCATTGGAATTTAAAAGACTCTGCAAAGGATATGTATATTCATTATAATACTATAAAATATAGATATAAAAAAATCTGTGAATTGTTAAATGAGGATTTAAACGAAAATGAAACCAGATTAAAATTGTCCTTAGCATTAAAAATTTATCAAATGATAGATTAATTTATTGTAAGAACTATGAATTTTTCATAGTTCTTTTTTAATTGGCCTTGTTTTAAATGTTTGCTGATAATGAACTACATATTATTACTCATAGCTTTGCATAAGTTCAACTAGAGATTTCTTTGCTCTGCAGGGATCTAAGTTTACACTTAAACCGTTTCGAAAGATTGATT
>DFXM01000037.1:4202-16775 GCA_002381695.1 Clostridium sp. UBA4108
CAACAAACATTTAAAACAAAGACTTTAAAGTGAGATAATTCAGAAAATTTTGTATTTTCAAGACAAAATTATTAAGTTTTTTTTATTAGAAGGGTACAATGAAATCGATTTTATTACTAAGTATAATTAATGTAACAAAGCAAGTAATTATATTAAATTTATTTAGAGGGGTGATGTAGATGGTTGCGGAGAGCAAAGTTTTAAAAAATGAAACAAAAGCAAGTTCGTATAGATGGGTAGTTTGGGGGATACTTGTAGCTATTTATTTAATTGTATTTTTCCATAGGCTTTCGGTTGGGGTTATTGTAGGGGATTTAGAAGAATCCTTTGGAATGAATGTCACACAAATAGCAAATTTAGGGGCCATGTATTTTTATGCATATACAATAATGCAAATACCTACAGGAATTTTAGTTGACTATTTAGGACCTAAGAAAACCGTTGTAGCAGGATGCATAATTGCTGCTGTTGGATCAATAATGTTCTCATTATCTGCTAGCATATCATTAGCATATTTCAGTAGACTTTTGGTGGGGCTTGGAGTTTCTGTAGTATTCTTATCAATATTAAAGATTCAAGCTAACTGGTTTCCTTCTAAAGATTTTGCATCTATGAGCGGTCTTACAAGCTTTATAGGAAGTATGGGTGGTCTTCTTGCACAAGCTCCTCTTTTAGCATTAGTAGGATTTATAGGATGGAGAGGTTCTTTCCGTGCTATGGGATTTGTAACAGTGGCACTTGTTGTTTTAGTAATAATATTTGTTAAAAATACTCCTAGTGAAAAGGGATTGCCTGAGGTTAATCCTCAACAAACTCAACCTAGAGGAGAATCACAAAGTATTTTATCACAATTACTAGTTATTATTAAGAATCCTAGAGTTTGGTGCCCTGCTATTGCATTTGGGGCTATAAATGGAGGGTGTCTCCTATTTACAGGAACCTTTGGAGTTGCATATATTACTTCTGTTTATGATCTAAGTAAAACTACTGCAGCTAACTTTGTCTCAATGTCTTTAATAGCTTCAGGAATAGCATGTTTATTTATTGGAAAAATATCGGATACCCTTAGAAAGAGAAAGTTACCTATGATAATACTTGCGGCAATTGCAGTTGTGGCATGGGGAATGCTTGTTTTTGCAAAACCTCCTGTGTGGGTTATGGGAATATTAGTAATCTTGATTGGGGTTTCAGGTTCAATTGGAGTTATATGTTGGTCTGTAGGAAAAGAGGTTAATGATCCTAAATTATCTGGAATGTCAATGTCTATAGTAAATGTATGCGGATTCCTTTTTGCAGCAGTCCTTCCAGTAATATGTGGGAAATTCGTTGATATAAATACTGCAGCAGGATTATCTCTTGCTGTAGCTTATAAAAAGGCATTTATAGTTCCTGTGGTGGCAGCAGTTATAGCTCTGATTTTTGCACTGTTAGCTACTGAAACTAAGGCTGAAAATATTTATAAAAGATAGAAGGGGTGTTTTTAAAATGTTAAATAAGGCTAAATCAATTGAAGATTATGTAATAAATTTCAGAAGAGATTTACATGAAAATCCTGAACTTAGTGGACAAGAGTTCAAGACTCAAGAAAAGCTTATGAAAGAGTTAGATATTCTTGGAATACCATATAAGAAAGCTGGAAATGCTTCTTTAATAGCTACGTTAAAAGGTGGAAAACCAGGTAAGACTGTAGTCTTAAGAGGGGATATAGATGCCCTTCCCATAAAAGAAGAGTCAGATGTTGAATTCAAATCTAAGAATTCAGGGGTAATGCATGCCTGTGGTCATGATACCCACACAGCAATGCTCCTTGGCGCTGTGAAAATCTTGAGTGAAATGAAAGATGATATATCAGGAGAAGTAAGATTTTTCTTTCAAGAAGGAGAAGAGACATTTACAGGTGCGAAAAAGATAATAGAAGCAGGTGGAATGGAGGGAGTTGATGGATGCTTTGGCATACATAATTATCCTGATATTAATACAGGTTATGCAGATGTTACTCCAGGATATAGATTATCAGGTTGCGATACTATTTATGTAAAATTTGAAGGGGTATCAGGACACGGCTCTACTCCACATCTTGCAAAGGACACTGTTCATCCTGCAAGCATCTTTGTCACAGACCTTCAAGGAATAGTAACTAAAAATGTTGATTCCCAAGAGTCTATAGTTCTTTCAGTAGGAAAATTTATAGGAGGAACAAAGGCAAATATCGTTGCAAAATATACAGAGCTAGATATTTCTATGAGGTATTTTAACAAAGAGGTTAGAAAAACAGTTCATGAAGCAATAAAAAGACACGCAAAAGCCATAGCTGATGCTTATGAAATCAAGATTGACGTGATTATAGAAGAAAGTGCACTAAGTGTTTATAACAATGAAGAATTATCAAAGTTAGCCGAAAAAACTGCTAATTCTGTTCTAGGAGAAAATAAAACTGTATGCTTACCTAAAGCTATGGGATCTGAAGACATGTCCTATTACTTTGAACATGCTAAGGGCATCTTTGTATGGCTAGGTTCAGGAAATAGGGAGAAAGATTGTATATACCCTCCACATCATGAAAAATTTAAGATTGATGAGGATTCCTTTAAATATGGAGTAGCAATGTATGCACAGTTTGCACTAGATTTTCTAAATAATATTTAGTTATTTACACAGCATTTCAGAATATATGAAAATGCACATTAAGGAGTAAGGTAACCATCACGGATGATTACCTTACTCTTTTTATATCCATAGAGATTATAGATTTCGCTATTGACATAATTTACAAGAACAGTTAAAATTAATTTAACGATAAAAATATTTTAACGATAAATTAATTTTAAGGAGGCTATTATGAATACTGATATATCAGAACAAAAACAAAGTACAGGAATAATATCGCTACTAAAGAATTCAAATTTTGTTTTCCTCTTAATTGCTAATGTGGTATCTAGATTCGGAGATGCCATCGATGCTATTGCTTATGGGTGGATGGTATATGAGCTTACAGGATCAAAATTATTACTAGGTACACTGTTTGCAGTTAATGCCATACCTAATATTATATTGTCACCTTTTGCAGGGGGATTAGCAGATAGAGTAAATAAGAAAAAGCTTATGTTTATGAGTTATATTGGACGAGGAATTATAGTGTGTATATTAGCTGTTATGTATATCACCAATATCCTTAGACCATGGCATCTTTTTGTCTTTACAATAATTAATTCATCTCTGGAAACTCTAATGACACCTGCCAGCATGGCTATATTACCTCTAATAGTTCCAAAGGAAAGCTTTCTTTCAGCAAATGCCTTTACAAGTTCTATTAATACTTTTGCAGAGCTTATAGGTACAGGGCTGGCAGGACTTATCATTGGAATATGGGGAACTGGAGGAGCTATATTAGTTGATGGAGCAACTTTCTTTCTATCAGCTATGTTAATAATCTTTGTAAGGATAACTGTAGTAAAAAATGAAACCTCTTTATTAGATATTAAATCCTACGGCAGAGATTTAAAGGAAGGTATAACCATAGTATTTAAAAATTCTATAATAAGAGTAGCTATTTTATTATTTGCCATAATAAACTTCTGCCTGGCTCCAATTAATGTATTGATGCCGGTATATATAACTGAAATATTAAAAAGCGGCCCAGAGGTGTATAGTTTACTTGGCATGGCATTGGCCCTAGGAACTATTCTTGGTGGAATTTTAGTGGGAAGTTTTGGTTCTAAATTTAAGATTTCTAATCTTATAATAGGTGGCTTTTTTATAATGGGAATTTTCTATTCACTATTAAGTGTTCCAGGGACAGTGGTAGATAATAAATTTATAAGCATTGGTATAGCTACCATGTGCTACTTTGGAATGGGTTTTATGATTCCAGGGGTGATAGCACCTTTAAAATCACATCTTATGACTAGCGTAGAACCGTCCTTATTAGGGAGAGTGGTAGCATTTTTAGGTATGGTAAACCTTTCAGCAATACCCCTTGGAAGTGCATTAGCAGGAGTACTTTCAGAAATTATGTCAATATCTCTATTATTTTTAGTGGCAGGTATAGGAATATCAATGATATCCTTAAGTTTATTGTTTAATAAAACTTTTAGAAATGCTCAGCAATAGTATATAATATTCTTAGAGGTGATAGACTGTGGAGAAAAAAAGAATATTGACTACCATAGAAGAAGTAAAGGCATTTTCAGATCCTTTTAGATATAGAATACTTAATTGCTTGTATAAGAGTAATGAGGCGATGACGGTGAAAATGATAGCTGATGAGCTTGAAGAAGTTCCAGCTAAAGTACATTATCATGTAAAAAAGTTAGAGAAATATAATATAGTAGAATTACACCATACAAAAGAAATAAATGGAATAATGGCTAAGTATTATGTGATAACAGCTGAGGATTTCGAAATAAAATGTACAAAAGACGTAGAAGAATCTTCAAAGCAGCTTATGTTGGGAGAAGCTCAAAGGATTATAGGAGATCTCTATGATATGAGTAGAGATGTGTTTCTTAAGCAAATTGCTAAGAAAAATAGTGAAGATAATAAAGGCGCAGGAAGTGTAATGGCTGATGACGTATATTTAACTGAAGCAGAAGCGCAAGAGCTAAGGGAATATCTTACGAAATTCTATAATGAACACAAAAATGAAGATATAAGTGGTGGAAGAGAAAAATATAAATGCTTCTTTTCTATGATAGAAATAAAATAGGATAAATATAATGAAAGTTATAAATNNATTTATAACTTTCATTATATTTTTGGCTTTGATTTAATATAGTGTTGATAACTAACTACAGATTATTGCTCACAGCTTTGCATAAGTTCACCCATCCGGGTACAGGCAACTAGAGATTCCTTTGCTCTGCAGGAATCTAAGTTTACACTTAAACCGGTTTCGAAATAATCTGTAGTTCTAAAATCAGCAACTATTTAAAACAAAGTCATATTTTTAGTAAACCGTTTAAAATCGAAGACCTTAAGCTCATTTTTAATATCAGGACTGATATTAAAATCTTTCGTAGTTATAAAGATAGCAACTCAAATCAGGAAAGATATTATAGACTGGATATATAATCTAATTAGAAGGGAGGAGATATTATGTTTCAGTGGCATAGGAAGATACAAAGTATAGTAGATTGTGTAGAAGAGAATTTGACAGAAGACTTGACCTTAAAGGAATTGGCGAAAAAATTAAATTACTCTACCTACTATTGCACAAAACAATTTCATAAGTATGTAGGGATGAGCCTTAGAAATTACATCTATCTAAGGAAGATAAGTCAGTCAGTTATTGACCTTAGGGATAGTAAAGAAAGAATTATTGATATAGCTATAAAATATAGATTTTCTTCTCAGGAAGCCTTTACTAGGACTTTTGTAAAGGTATATGGAATTACTCCTAGTACCTATAGAAAGATGCCAAGGCCACTTCCGCTGCTAGTAAAACGTAATGTCTACAATCCTTACTATTTAGGATTAGGAGAGATAGATATGGGTAAAGAGATGTTAAAACAAGTAAAGGTTAGTATACAGGTAATACCGGAGCATAAGTTTATAGGCATAAAGAATATAAATACAGATAATTATTTTGAATTTTGGACCCTTCAAGAAGAAGTGGAAGGACTTGGGTGTAATAAAGTGTGTGGAATACTTGAGAGCATAAAGAGTCATAATGGTCAAATTGGAGGATGGTTTTATAAGGATGGACAGAGAGGATATATCTATGGCATTGAAGTAGCTTCAGATTATATTGGAGAAGTGCCAGTGGGAATGGAGTGCACCTTAGTTCCAGAAAGTACCTATGTAGTATTTCATCATCCACCCTATGATTATGAGGACTTAGACGATTATGTGTATGAAGCTTTAAATGAAGCAATGAATAACTGGAACCCAAGGGAATATGGTTATGAATATAACAACGAGCTATATACCTATCAAAGGCATGACTCAGTGAATTATGGTCAAGGCTTTTGTAGACCGATTAAAACTACGATTTAAAAGTATATAAAGATAATAAAATATATAGGTTGTAATAAAGTTTCTACATTATAAATCAATTGATATGAGCTTCATATTATCCCTGCGAATACCATTTGCAGTAATAATATGAAGCTCAATTTCAACAGTTTATTAAACATACTTGTAATATGAATTATCTTTATTGCAACTTATATTTATAAGATAGAGTTTGGGAGATATGTCATATTACTAGTGTATGTAAAACTTAGATATATATTGAAAAAATATGGTATAATAATTTAAGTTTAATTATCTATGAATATGATAAAGATAAATAGCTAAGGAGGAGATAACATGTCAATTGAGATTGCAAAAGAACATTTAAAAAAATTTGGTAGAGAAAAAGATGTTATGGAATTTCAGGTTTCAAGTGCCACTGTAGAATTAGCAGCAAAAGCTCTTAATGTTATACCAGCAAGAATAGGTAAAACTTTATCCTTTAAAGATGGAGATGGATGCTTACTTATTGTAACTGCAGGAGATGCCAAGATAGATAATCCTAAGTTTAAGGGGGAATTCAGCTTCAAGGCTAAAATGTTATCTCCAGAAGAAGTCATAGAGCTTACAGGTCATGCCATAGGTGGAGTATGCCCATTTGGAGTGGATGAAAATATAAAAGTATATATAGATGAGTCTGTTAAGAGATTCCAGACTGTGTTCCCTGCCTGTGGAAGCAGTAATTCTGCCATAGAACTTACCTGTGAAGAACTATATGAGTATTCAGGCGCAGAGAGATGGATAGATGTGTGTAAGGGATGGCAGATGGAATAGATAAGGAGTTTTTATATTGGGTACATTATAAAGAGTTTTTATGAAGAGGTGAGTATAATTGAAAAAAGTGACTCTTTGTAAATGTAGTAGCAGGTATATCCAATCTAATAATATCCTTTTTAATTAAACCTTATAGCTATTTATATTTTAATAGAGGGGTTTCAATGCTTAATTTAGGTATAACAGTTATACTTTTATACATGATTATTTTTTATATTAACAAGATAAAAAAGTTAAAAAAAGATAAGGTATTATATGAATAAAAATAAAGTTGGTAGGCGATAATTTATCACCTACCATTTTCATTCTGAATTTTAATAAAATCTGTTCATACTAGCTTTAATGTAAAGCTCTTAATTAGCTAGAATTAATGCTTTTTTAATATTATTAAGTGACATATGTTATGTTAATAATACAATTTTAGTGATATATAATTTACATAGCAAAAGAAATGTTTACATTTACATTTACAGGGATATGTAATATAATAGTTTTTAGTTATTGAGTATAATTAAAATTTTCATATGAAAACCCTATATTGATAACGAACTACCTTAAAATAAAGCTTTATTTTAAGGTAGACTTTCTATTAAAGATTTCATTATAGGAATTTCAGTACTTTGATTAGTTATAATGTTTGTAGCAATCTCCTTAACTTGAGGGTTTTTTGAGAATTTTAATACATTGTTGGACATATCTATGGCACCTTCATGATGATGTATCATCTGTTTTAAAAAAGTAACCTCTGGATTTTTAGAAGAAGTAATTATTTCCATTTGTTTAATCATTTTAGCTATAGTTTCCCTATAATCTTCTATGTATGCCTCATCCTTCTCAGAGTTAGGAACATAGTTTTCTTTAAGAGAAGATAAAAGATTTTCCATCTTAGTAATTTCAGCAGTTTGATTCGAAATTATTGAATTAGCTAATTTGATAACATCGGGATTTATAGCACTTCTTAAAATTGATTGAGACATATCAATTGCACTTTGATGATGTGCTATCATGCCTGTTAAGAAATCAATGTTTACATTACCACTTACAGGGATGTTGGACATATTAGATTTCATTTTATTCAACATAATAGCATTCATTTTAGTATACTCATCATTTGTACGACATATGAGACAGGTTTCATTACTAGATTCTAAAACAACCATATCCTCATTTAAACCATAGACAACTATATTTGAGCTTATAAGAAAGCCTCCTATACCTATAAGCAACCCTAATAAAAGCTTTTTCATAGTATATCTCTCCTTTAATATGTTTATTACAAAACTATTATGTGTTTAATTAATTAAAATTATTATTAAAAGACTGCAATTTAAATCAAAAACAATTTAAATTACAGTCTTTTTAAGAAGTTAAATTTTTTTATTATATATCATATATTGATTAGGCCACAAAAAGTATTTTATAATACACATGTATTTTAGCTTTTGTGGGATAATCATATAGTTAACTTTCTTTAAAAAATTCAATAGTATGTTTAATTTCACTGCTCATTTCATTTAAAGTAGAGGCTATAGTAGAAAGGTTTATTAAGGACTCCTCATTTTCTTTTAGCTTCAAGTTTATATTTTGAGCTATTATAGTAGTTTTATTTACAAACTCTATGCTTGACTGTAGTGAGGAAGTACTTTCTTCAATACCAGCAGTTTGTTTAGCTATTACCTTACTTATCTCCTTTACGGAACTTTGAGAATTTAGAGATTTTTCGTGGATGTCATAAATATTCTCAAAGGTTTTATTACTATCCTCCACTAAGGATTTAAACTTACCATTCATATCATGAACAATGGAGGAGGTTGATTTAATTTCTTCATTTATAGAGATAACTAATTTGGTTATATTGCTAGAAGCAATAGAAGTTTCAGCTGCTAGTTTTCTAACCTCTTCTGCAACTATAGAAAATCCTCGTCCTGCTTCACCAGCTCTTTGGGCTTCAATAGCAGCATTTAAAGACAATAGATTAGTTTGTTTCGCGATATTCATAATGATATCTATAAAGGAGGAAATTTCATTAGATGTATCTATAAGTTTATCCATTTTTTTGTTTATTTCTTCTGAATTTATTTGAGCCAGTCTTATTGAGTTTTCTGTATCCTTAATTTGTATAGAACCTTCCTTAGCTGAAATAGTAGATAAGTTAACTATGGAACCTAAGTGCTGGAAGTTCTGCTCAACATTTTCTATGCTCTTAGTAAAGTCATCCAAAGTAGCTAAGTTTTCATTTAAGGAATACATATTATCATTCATTTTAGAGTTTACATCATCAATCATCTCTGAAATAATTTCATGTTGTGAATTATTCTCACCAATTATTGTATTTAATTTATCAGAGGATTCATTAAGGAGACTGGTATCCGTCTTTAGTGTGCCAATTAATTCAGTTATTTTCAGTGAAAAGGCCTTAAAGCTTCTACCTAGTTCACCGAATTCATCTTTTCTCTTCATAATGCTTTCATCAATATGAGCATTTAGATCTCCACGAGAAAATTTGTCAAAGGTTTGAGATAAATTATTTATTGGCTTACATATTTGAGATGAAAATTTGCTAATAGTAATTATACAAAGCAGTATAATACCTAAGGCTACAGTAGCAGATAATAGTATACTCTGCATAATATTCATTAAAATCTCAGTATGGGGCATAGAGAATACAAAGCCGATATCAACCTTTTCAAGTAAGTGATAAGAAGTTAAAGCCTTAGCACCATTAATGTTAAAGGTATCTAGTCCTGATTTATTATCAATTAAATTTTTTGCTGGCTCTAACTCAGCGATACTTATTAGTTCCTTCTTATCAGATTCTGAAGCTAATTTTTCTCTTTGTTCATTAGTTAAGTAAAGAGAATCTTCATCATTTGTAATTAATAGAGAGCCTTTTTTATCAATTAATCCATAAGAGGTATTGGGTGTATTTGCACATACATCAAAAATATCCTTTAAGGATTCTACTTCTACCACAGAAGAGATAGCTCCAATAATCTTTCCGTCTTTTTCTATAGGTACACAATACATAGTTATAGATTGTCCAGTTGTAGAGGAAATAATGATTTCAGAAAAGTTTCCCTCCCCATTTATAGCCTTTATGAAGTAATCTCTATCTGATACGTTGGAAAATCCGGTATTAGGAAATTTAACTAACTGATCTCCATCTGGAGTTATAAGAGCAACTCTTTTTATGTACTTATTGCTTTTTACCATATTTTCTAATATGTATTCGTCTATATCTTGATTAAAAGTGAATTTATCTGCAGATATAGCAGCAGCTAAATCTGTGGTATTTGCCACTGAAGTTAAGGCTTCATCCAAAGAAAATTTAATAGCCTCAGCAGCTTCCTTAATTTGAGTGGTAGTTGAATTGGTATAATTTTTTACGTTAAAAAAGATTAAAAATGAACTAATAATTACTATAGTTATTACGGTTAAGGATATACCATAAAGTAGAAGTGTTTTCTTAAATGACTTTTTCAATAAAATCCCTCCAAAATTTTCAGTATTTTGAATATTTAACATTTTAATTATAAACTATCTGCATAAATATGCGGTGTACTTTTGGTGTGCTTTCATTATGTCATACAGAGATATTTTAGTATTTCAGAATCCATTAAACTTAAGTTGTAATAAAGTTTCTACATTATANNTAATTGATATGAGCTTCATATTATTACTGCAAATGGTATTCGCAGTAATAATATGAAGCTCAATTTCAACAATTTATTAAACATACTTATAATATGAATAAACAAAAGATTAAAGAGAATAATAAGTATGAAATATATAGGAGGTGAGTGAATATGACACCAAAAGAACTTTCATACATTGAGGATACTTTAGCACATTTAAAGCACATGGAAGTAAAGTGCAACGATCATGCTGGCCAAATAATGGACCCTGAACTAAAAACTTATGTTCAGCAGATGGCAACAAAGGCTAAGCAATGCTTCGATAACTTTCATAAGTTATTATAATAGGAGAAAGGAGATATGATTATGAATGATAGAGATTTAATGGAAGATCTTTTATTAGTTGTTAAAGGTGCAGCAGATTTATATTTACATGGAACTATAGAATCTAGTACTGAGAATATTCATACTGCTTTTAATAATGAATTAAATTGTGCATTAACAGCTCAACATGATATTTATAGTAAAATGGCTAGCAAGGGATGGTATCCAGCTGAGCAGGCAGAGCAACCAAAAATAGATAAGGTTAAACAAAAGTTTCCAGCTCAATAGCGAAGGTACAAATATTTAGACATTTTCACATATTATATAAAAGGCTTTGTTTTAACATAGTGTTGATAATGAACTATATATTATTACTTGCAAATGGTTTAAGTGTAAACTTAGATTCCTGCGGAGCAAAGGAATCTCTAGTTGCCTGTACCCGGATGGGTGAACTTATGCAAAGCTGCTTCGCAATAATATATAGTTCTAAAATCAACAATGGTTTAAAACAAAACCATATAAATAAGCATGAAGGATTAATAAGAAACCCTTCATGCTTTTATAATGACTAAATTTATTTTTTACATGTCACAATTAATGGCATGGATTCATCAGTGCTGTATTTACTGCCGTTAAAGCCACCATAAAGTTTTATATCACTAAAGCCTACATTCTCTAAGATATGAACCAGTTCAACACTAGTGAGAGGCAGAAGTTTAACTGTATTTTCAAAGGAGTTACCATCAGGAGTTTTTAGTATAGTATTAAATAGAATTTTCTTATCTTCTTTTATATAATTACGTACAAACTCTATTTGAGTCTCTTCATTCTTTATGGTAGGTAGAAAATCTACATTGAATTTTAGTATTCTATCATAATTTATAATTTGAAGAACTAAAACTCCATCCACTTTAAGTAGTTTATACATATTTTTTAGTGCAAGCTTTATTTCATCACTATTGATTAGATGCACTAGAGAGTTACCAATACAAAATATTCCGCCAAAGGTATTAGCTTCAAATATAGCATCAGTATTAAGCATATCACCTAACTTAAATTCTAAAGCTAATCCATTCTCTTTTGCTTTTTCCTGTGCCTTTGATATCATTTCCTCTTCTAAATCAATCCCAGTCACATCATAGTTCAGCTTACTTAAACCAATAGTATACTCACCACTACCACAGGCCATATCTAAGATTTTTTCACCCTTTGCAAAATGTTTTCCCAAAAAGTCTAGAGTGGTGGGGTTAGTTGGGAATATATATTTATAGTACTTTGATATTTCATTGTAAAATGTCATTTTAACTCACCTCACATTTATTACTCATGTTCACCTTGATTTTTCAAGGGGGTTTTATGTTTTTTCACCATGTTAGATTTTTCCCTTTTGCAATATGGAACATATCTAGAATTGCTATGATGTTCTAAGCATTCACTACACTTTCCGTGGCGTGGACAGTTCTTTTTTATACAATTACATTTTTCTAATCCATTCTCTAAAGACATAATTACTTAGCTCCTCTATTTGATATGTATTGAACTACTTCTTAATTATATTTTATCACAGATAGAAGTGTGTATCTGTGATTTTAAGCACTAAAATTAAGCTCAGTTTTAATATAGTATTGATAATTAGCCACAATATTATTTATATAAGTTATTTCTAGTAGTAATAATATGTGCTAATTATCAATAAAGCTTTAAAACTAAGCTTAAATTTAAGATATATATAAGTTGTAATTAAGTTTCTACATAATGCAAATAGACTTAAATATAAGATTAGATTAATTGAACTTCATATTATTTCTGTTCAACCGTTTCGAAACCT
>DFXM01000037.1:16785-25148 GCA_002381695.1 Clostridium sp. UBA4108
CTGCAAATGGTATTCACAGCAATAATATGAAGTTCAATTTAAATAGTTTATAAAAGAAAAGCCTATTTGCATTAGGTAGTTTTATTATTACAATCTATATAATTTGATTATACTAGCAAAGCTGTCTTAAACAAGTCTTTAAGTCCTCCTCTGGACTACTGATTGGCGTTATGTCAAAGGTATCCACTAGATACTGCAATATATTTGGTGATAAAAAGGCTGGTAGTGATGGACCTAGATATATGCCGTTTATACCTAAGGATAGTAGAGCTAAGAGATCTGCCACCGCCTTTTGTTCATACCAAGATAAAATTATAGATAGTGGAAGCCCGTTCACATCAGTACTAAAAGCATCAGCAAGACCTGTAGCAATTCTTACTGCTGAGTAGGCATCATTACATTGACCAACATCTAAAAGTCTAGGAAGTCCTGCCACCTGACCAAAATCCAATTTGTTAAATCTATATTTTCCGCAAGCTAAGGTTAAGATAACGCAATCTTCAGGAACCATCTTAGCAAATTCTGTGTAATAGTTTCTTCCGGGTCTAGCACCATCACATCCTCCAATCAAGAAGAAGTGTCTAATTTCTCCACTCTTAACAGCATTAACAATTTCATTTGCATAGGATAAAGTAGCATTATGACCAAAGCCAACTAGGATTTCCTTTGGTTCTTCATCTTCTTCGAAGCCACCTAATTCTAAGGCTTTATCTATTATTTCAGAAAAATCCTTATAATCATTAATATCCTTTGATATATACTTAAGTCCATCCCAACCTACCACATTAGTAGTAAAGATTCTATCCTTATAGGTTTCCCTTGGCCTCATAAGACAGTTAGTAGTCATTAGTATACACCCTGGTATGCCATCAAACTGAGTTTGTTGTTCTTGCCAGGCTCCACCATAATTACCAACTAGGTGTTCATACTTTTTAAGCTTAGGATATCCATGGGCAGGAATCATTTCTCCGTGAGTGTATATATTTATTCCAGTGCCTTCAGTTTGCTCTAATAACATTTCTAAGTCTCTTAAATCGTGACCAGACACTATGATAAATGGGCCCTTTTTAATTTTTACATTAACTTTATGAGGGGTAGGATTGCTGTAGGTATTGGTATTAGCTGCATCTAAGGTTTGCATTACCTGAACAGCCATATCTCCAGTTCTCATAACCATTCTAATTAAATCCTCTTGAGATAGATTACCATTAACAGTAGCTTCTAAGCCTAAGAAATAGAAATCATCAACTTGATCATTATGATATCCAAGAAATCTTGCTTGATGGCCGTAAGCACTAATTCCTTTAAGTCCATATATGATGGTTTGCCTTAAGGAGCGAGTATCCGCATCTATGCTTTGGTCATACATAATACCAGCTTTTACAGCATCCTTAAGCATTTCTTCTTTAGTAGAGGCTAAGTTATAGGTAGCCTGCTCTCTAGGGCAATCAAAATCATTTACAGTATCTCTGAGTCTTTCCTTAATTTTTTGAGATTCTCTTAGCATTTCAACATGAAACTGAGCATCAAAGTTAACATTGGTTAAGGTAGTAAATAGGGAATCTTCCACAAACGCAGCTATGGCTTTGTCTATGGATTTTCCCCCATCAATAAGCTGTTTAGCATAGCAACTTATTCCTTTTAATTGATATATAAGTAAATCTTGAAGTCCAGCTATTTCAGGGGTCTTACCACATACCCCCATTTGAGTACAACCTTTTCCACCAGCTGTTTGTTCACATTGGTAACAAAACATCTTATTATCCATAAAAACTCCTCCTTGATAAACACAATTATTACTATAGGATTTCCAAGGGAAGATAATATATACTCATATATAATTGCTTTTATGGTTGATAGGACCTTGAAAGACAGCAATAGGACAGATATGAAAATGGCAAGATTACCTTGTGGGAATTTATTGACTGCATGAAAAGCTAGCATTATTCTCCTTTATTAAGGTAAAGGGGTATGGTAAAATTATTACAGTAGAAAATTTTTACAGTGTAAAAGTTTGGCTTGATTGCCATGGTAAGCAAAATTTATATTTTACTAATGGTACATAGCATGAGAAAAGAGCGTACATTAACTATTTAGAATTTATATACAAAGAAAAATATATTAATTTAAGAATGGTTATTTATCAATAATTAATAAAAAATGGAGGAGTTCTCAATGGAATCATATTTTATTGTTTATGCAATATTTGCAGCAGCCATAGCATTTTTACCAGCAAGTATCGCTCAAAGAAAAGGAAGAAGCTTTGGGACATGGTACATATACGGTTTTTTACTTTGGATTGTAGCAATTTTTCATGCTATTTCTTTACCGGAGTCAGGGAACAATGGAACTGAAAAGCGGATTGAATACACAAAAGTTAGTGAGACTGAGATTGAAAAGAAAAAGTTTGACATCAATTCCCCTGTTCACATTTTAAGTTATGACATTTATAAAGGAAGTGACGATCATACATACTTGAGTTTAAGGTTGCAGAACTTAAATAGTAATACAGTAAAAGCTATCAAATTAACTGTTATCGGATATAATTCTTTCAATGAAATTGTACAAATTGATAATAAGGATTCATTTATGATATTAATTCAGGACTTAAATTTATGTAGAGATACTGAATTTTCTAATGTAAAGGGAATTATATTGCCAAACAATGAAATTAGGAAAATTAAAGTTAGTATTTCACAGGTATGTTTTGAAGATGGAAGGATTATTAATATCACCCCTCGTTATATTGAAGTATCCCCTATACCTATTGATAATTCTGATGAAAGAGCAATAGCGAAACAATATTCCATAAAGGCTATGTGTTATCCAGAGAAAAAAGAAGATTATTGGATCTGTTCTTGTGGATATCCTAATACTGGAGACATTTGTGCTTCGTGTCAGAAAGATAAAAATTGGATATTCGATACTTTCAGTGGTGAAAATCTTTCTAGATTAGCTGAAGCGCAAAGAGAAAAAGAAAACCAGATAAAAATTGAACAAGAAATTAAAGCTAGTAAAAACACTAGGATTAGAAATATATCACTGATATCACTGTGCATTGTTACTGTTCTTGTGATAATTTCATATAAGATTAATATAGATTATATCAAGCCTAATAGGGATTATAAGCAGGCAGTTAGTGAATTAAGTAATAGCAACTATGATGATGCAAAAGAAGCATTTAAGGTACTTGGAGACTATAAGGATTCTACAGAAATGGTTAAGGAATGTAATTATCAAAAGGCATTGAAGTTAATAAGTAATAGTGAGTATAAAGAAGCAATTAAAATATTAAGAATAATGAGTGACTACAAGGATGTAGATTCAATGCTACAATCCTTTATTGATGAAAAAACCGGTTACTTTACAGAACAAATTGGAATGGTTGTAAATAAAAATCTTTCTGCAGAGTTGATATATTCACCAGAAAGAGCAACAACTGAAAAGGTAAGTGCAACTGTAACAGGGTACTATATAAAAGGCGTTATTCAAGAAGAAGTAACTTGTAACTTTAAGGGGTCAATATATAGTGAAGTTGCTGGATGGCGGAATAAATGGTATAAATATGTTGGAGAATTTAAAAATAATACAATGTCTGGCAGAGGTACACTTTATACAGAATCTGGTTATAAAGTCTATAGTGGGTATTTTGAAAATGGAGCCTATAATGGTGACGGAAAACTCTATCAGATCTCAAGTGTTAGTAATGAAGTTATTTTTGAAGGCACTTGGAAAAATGGCAATATAGAATGACAATATACACGATACCATTCTGATGGAACTTTAGATGATACAGGTACATGTTACAGCGGTGTAGTAAATAGTGACAAATATGGTAAAAAAGATTATATTCAATATTACTACAAGAGCAAATAATGCATAGATATTGTAGAATTTATATCAGAATAGTATAATAGACAATCCCCCATGACACCATAGTTGGTGTCATGGGGGATTAGATTTAATCATAAGTTACATATATAAGTTTCGATAATAAAAGTGCGTAATACAAATGACATATCTCTTGCGGTTTATTTAAATTGAAATTCATATTATTGCTCTAATACTATTTTTAGTAGACTTGTTAAAGTTTTCTATACCTCTTTAAGGCTAAAGAATTTAATATTATAAATATTAGTGCATAGAAGGTTAGCACTAATACATCTATTGAAATGTCAGAAAAGTTATATCCCTTTAAAACTACTCCACGAAGAGCATCAGCGCCATAAGTCAGTGGAAATATTTTAGATAGTACCTGTACCCAAGTTGGTGCATCTCTTAAGGAGAATAGACCACAAAATAATATTTGAGGCACTATTACCACGGGAATAAACTGAAATAGTTGAAATTCATTCTTAGCAAAGGCTGAAAGTAGAGTACCTAGGGATAGAGATCCTGCTGCCAGTAATAGATTAACTAAAAACACTAATGCAAAATTTCCTTTTATGGAAATACCTAAGCCATAGACCATAAATAATTGAATTACTAGAGTTTGAATTAAGACAAATACACCAAAACCAAAAAAATAACCTAGTACTATTTCAATCCTTTTAATTGGTGTGGCCATTAATCTATCTAGAGTTCCACTGATTCTTTCACCTAAAAAAGCCACTCCAGCCATTAAAAATACAAAAAAGAATATAAAAAATCCCATCATTAGTGGTGCTATATTATCAAAGGTAGTCATATCTTCTGAACCATTTATAAATTTAAATTGGGTTTCTATGGTTTTAATTCCCATGTCCACAGCTACAGGATTTGAGGATAGAGTCTCCTTAGAATATTCACTAAAGGCAGTGGAAAAAGCTTTTTTCACTGATGAGATAATAGAAGTCTCAGAACCTTCCACAGTGATTGTAATTTTATTGTCTTCAAAGACTATAACTCCATCACTGGAGCCTTTCTTCACATTTTCTAGAGCTTCTTCCTCACTGCTTGGAATAGTTACTAAGGCTTCAGTTTCCAAGGCTTTTTCTAGGGAGGTAGGAAGATTTATACACTGTAAGGTAGGATTTTCTAGAGGTGAATTTAAGATTACATTTAGTAGATATATAACAAAAACTGGAGCTACCAATAACAGTGCTAGGGAACGTTTGTCTCCAAGAATTTGTTTGATAACTCTTTTAGTCATGGTTAGAGTTCTCATTACATAGCACCTCCTTTTGATTTACTATAATATAAGAAGGCATTCTCAATATCATTCTTACCAGAGTTTGTTATGATTTCCTCAGGACTTCCTTTAGCAATAATTTCTCCTTCTCGAAGCAAACATAGCTTTCCACACTTATAAGCTTCATCCATAGCATGAGTGGTAACAATTATGGTACCACCAGTCTTTTGTATTCTAAGAAATTCATCCCAAAACTTATTTCGTAAAACAGGGTCAATACCAACTGTTGGTTCATCTAGAATAAGTAGTTCAGGGTTATGCATTAGGGCGATGGACAGCGAAAGTCTTCTTTTCATACCACCAGAAAAATTCTTAACAGGTTTTTTATAGTCATTTTCCAAATTTACTAAGGTTAACAGATCCATGGCTCTCTCCTTAGCTATTTTTCCTTTGATATCATATAGTTCTCCAAAAAATAAAAGATTGTCCAATGCGGTTAGGTCATTATATAGAGCATCACTTTGCGCCATATAACCAATCTTAGGTATAACTTTAAGAGAGGGCATAGTTTCTCCAAGAACTTGTATTTTTCCTTTGCTTAAAGCCTTCATGCCAATAATGGATTTAACCAAAGTGGTTTTACCAGAGCCTGAGGGTCCAAGAAAGCCTATAATTTCTCCAGAATTAATCTGCAAATTTAGATTTTTAAGTATTATGTTTTTATCATACTTTATTTCTCCATCTAAGATCTCTACTACTTTATTGTTATTCATGTTTTATACCTCTTAAAATATTATTTAAATTCATGTTACAACTTTGATGAAAGTACTTCAATACTTAAAGTTAGAAGAGTTTTATAATTTTGAATTTATAATTATAATAGAGATTCTCGTTAACATAGCCATTTACTATTAAAAAATAGTAAAGCAGTAAAAAAATAAATTTTTTACTGCTTTATTATTAGAATTCCTTTTTAATATTTTTAGGGTATGTTAATAAGGTGAAAATATTATTTCCTGAGGAATCCACCAAGTTATAATTTACATATTTAAGAGTATATTCATTTAATATGCTAGTGCCAGTATATTTGGTAGTTATAAATTTCTTTGAATAGATATCCCTAGTATAATATATACAGGTAATTAAGGAGCTTTCATAATATATAAAAACGACCTCCGATTGACCCTCTACACTGTATTTCATTAACTTTATAGAGTCTGATGTTTTATTTTGTATATTAGATAGAAATTTATTAAATCTATCTATATTTAGTACTTTTCCTGATGGGGTACAAACTATATCAATTTCATTAGCAATGAAAAGGTCCTCATATTTATGATCTTTCTTTAATAGGTTAAGTTTATCCATAATCTCATCTCCAAACATTATTATTACATAGTATGAGCATAATAGATTATTGGATATTCATATGGACATCATAAATAAGATTATGCTTATGAAAATATTAATTATAGAAGATAGCACCCTAAAGATGACAAAAGCATGAAAATTACTTTTGTTATCATTGGGTGCTTTATATATGGAGAGAAGTTGATATAAAAAATCAAGGGTTAGTGAGGTGATATTTTATTTTATCATTTATTATACAATATGCTGACACTAGGTTATTGGTTAAAATGTGTTTGAGTAATTATATAGAAGGGTCTTTATAATTATTTTAGGACTTGTTTAAAGGATGCTGACTTAGAACTACAAATGGTTTTATTCGCAATAATATGTAGTTCATTATCAACACTATATTAAAACATAGCCTTATTTTATAAGGTCTCTTATTAGTTAAAATAAAGCGTAAATAACAAATAAGTTAATACAATTATGTTGATAAAATAGATAATAAAATTTGAATAATAAAAATATAATTAATTAATGCTAAATTAGTTATGAAGCCATATAAGAGGGGAATGTTAACTTAATATCAAATATAAATTGATACGATGTTAGATACAAAAGTAAATACGTATACAATTACATATATGTAAACAAAATTACAATATGATAATATGATGTATTCAAATATTAATACAAAATTAAAATCATAATCATATAATTTTATGTTTTTAATGATTTATATAAATGTTAAAACACAACTGAAATTTGGTATCTTTATATTTACAATTTAATATACATAATTAATTGAGAAGGTGAATGTATAATATTTATGAATCAAACCTTTTAAATAAGCAGATTTATGTAAAATAATAAATCATAAATATCATACGATTATAAATTTAATTTTAAGTGAATAAGTAGAGAATTATATATAATAAATATATGTGATATGAACTAAAGTTTATCAAAAAAAATATTAATTATAATTACTTATTTAAGTTACCATAGTTAATATATATCAGGATAATATAATAAATATATATTCTATGTATAATCCTTAAGATGTAATAATAGAATATATATTTATATATTGTTAATGGTTATTATTGATATATAGTATATATACTAATATGTATACATATATTATAAAATAGCATTAGATACATTTACAATTATAAGAATGTAAACATAAGTACATTCAAAACATAAGGTGTATGTAGAATTCTATACAGATTTAAAAATACAACTGAAATTTGGTATCTTTATATTTACTATTAAGAATGTGAAAATATATAAAAAACAGTGGATGGAATAAACAATAAATAATTTTATTGTTTATTCCATCCTTTTACTTAATAGGCACCTTATTTAAATAATGCCAGTTGATATAACAGGCAAATATCTTATAGGAAAATTAAAGTTTAGAGATTCTACTCATTGTAAGTGTAAGGACTATTCTTACTTACAATCACAAATAGTTCTTTCTTTTCCACTTGCACTCTTTGAAGCGATAATTTTAAATTGGTTACATTTAGTGCCATCTACTTCAAATTGATAGAATCCATTACAATCAGATACAGTATGAGCAACCCCTATAAATTGTGGTTTTCCATTATGACATACAAATCTAACTAATTTAACTAATACGTTTTCAACTCCTTTGCCATGACAATCTACGATACGTCCCCAAATTCTTACTGTGCGCTTTCTTTCAACTTTTATATCAGCTCTAACTTCACAATCTTTATGACGGATTTCAATATCTACTGAATTTCCGATCACATGTTCACAATCATTGCAGTGTTCCTTACAAGGTCTACACTCGTGTTCACGTTTTTCACACTCTTCATCACGTCTTCTACACTCGTGTTCACGTTTTTTACACTCACAGTCTTCATCTTTT
>DFXM01000037.1:25326-32856 GCA_002381695.1 Clostridium sp. UBA4108
TCTTCATCGTGTCTTCTACACTCGTGCTCATGTTTTTTACACTCGTCATCCCATTTTTCGCATTCATGTTCATGTTTTTTACACTCACACTCTTCATCGTGTCTTCTACACTTGTGTTCATGTTTTTCACACTCGTCATTCCATTTTTTACACTTGTGCTCATGTTTTTTACACTCATAATCTTCAGGTTTATAGTTGTAGTAGTATTCAGGAGCATATTCTTGTTTAAATCCAGGTCTGTAATCAAATCTGGAATCAGTTCTGTAATCAGGTGTATATATGCAAGAGCTATTTTTCATAATTATATCTCCTCAATTTTAAAATATTTTTGTATTAGGTGCTTTATAATAACAATATATGATATGGGAATAATTTGTGAACTGCTATATATAAAAAAAATAAAATATTTTTAGACAAAAAACATTATCATATGTTTAAAACTAAATAGTAATTTAAGTGAACAATTATTTCATTAATTCATATGATTAAGTGACATGTATATAGGCATTATTTTAAATAAAGCGCTTATAATATAGGTAGTGTGATAAATATGTTTACAATATTATTATACATATGTATTTATATAAACATTTACAAAAATAATTATAAACTAAATTAAGTATATATATTTGTATAATTAAATAACTTAAATTAAGTAAATAAGTTGAAATACATAATAATAAACTAATACATACTCATATGAGTTTATAAATAATTATTCAAATGTAAATTACAAACATATAATCATATTTATATATACTAAAGTTGTTATTTAATAGTAATTTTAAATTAATAATTGGCAATACTTTAATAAAATGGTTTGATTGGCAATAGTATGTAGTTCTAAAATTAACAATCATTTAAAGCGAAATCAATAAAATAGATTTTGACCTCGATATATTTATGTTCTTGGAAAAGTAATATTAGATTATAAATCTGTGATTCTAAAGTTATTGATGAGTTAGTCTTTATAAAGCATTTAAGTATAAGATATATTTTAATATTTGGATATAATGTAGAGAAATTAAGGGTACAAAGGTGTACAGAACAACTATTATAAAAATAGATAGAATATATAAAAGTATGGAGTTTATATACATATAGGCGAATTTTGTAAGAAATATCATTATTTTAATAGATTTTATATAAAATTGATGTAAGTTTCATTTGTTTTTCGGTTAAATTCAGTGTAAAATAGATATAAAAGAAAGTTAATTTCGGGGTATAAAAAAGAAAATTTTTATATAAAAGGAGGTCAAAGAATGGAGAAGAACGACATAAGGTTATATTACAAAAATCAGTTAGAACTTGGATATGCCCTCCGAGACTATATAGATGCCTATTTTCAAAATAAAGTATTAGATAAAGAATTGGAAGAAAAAATTATTTCGGTAATAGAGGCTAATAGGGATAAGTTCTATAAGGATAATGAAATAGCACAAAAACCAAAGCAGATTCTTGGCAAAACAAGACTTAATGTGCTTCAACAGATATTAAGTAAAAAGGGGGAGAAGGCTAGTGAAGAAGGTAGCAATACTAAACAATAAAGGTGGCGTAGGAAAAAGTACCGTAGCAGTGCAGCTCTCTCACGGTTTGGCAAAGATTGGATATAAGGTTATATTAGTAGACTTAGATGGACAGAATGATTCTAGTTTATTTTTAGGGATTAGTGAGAGTGATTATAGTAAAACTTTTTATGATCTTGTAGATAAAAGAGGAAAGAGTACCCTAGAAGAGTGTATAGTCAATGCAAGGCCTAATTTAGATCTTTTGCCAAACTCACATATAGAGGAGATAAATGCGGAGTTTTACAGAGAGTCTAGAATAGACTTAATACTTGATGAGAAGTTAAAGGATCTAGAAACTATGGATTATGATTATGTAATCATAGATTGTGGTCCTCAAAGAACTAGGATTAATGATGCGGTGCTATGTTATGTAGATCATATTGTAATGCCAGTACAAGTAGAAGCAGCATCTGTAAGAGCTTGTGGAAGTATATATGAATATCTAGCGGATCTTAGATTATCACCTGATAAAATAACTATGATAATTCCTAATATGTATGATCAAAGAACTAGGGATGCTAAGGAGAACTTAGAGTTTTTAAGAGAATTCTTTGATGATTCAGAATTAGTTACAAATCCTATAAACAGGAGAATAAAAATCACTGAGGCTGGTAAAATGGGTAAAACCGTATTTGAATATGATGAAGAAGCGGCATCCCAGTTCTTTAGTGTTTTGGAAAGGTTGGTGAAGAAGATTGGCTAAGGGAAAAGAGAATATAGATGTAAATAAAAATTTCGAGATGCTAAAGGCTCAGATGAAAAAGAAAAGAGAGCTGGCAGAAAGCTTAGCGGAAGAAACAGATAACCAACCAGCAAATAAAAATGTAAAGAATTTTCCTGATGAAGATTATTACGAAGATGTAAACAATGATGAAAACAGTGACAATTACAATGATGATGATTATGAAGATGATAGAGATACATACATAAAGGGTGAACAAGAGGAAAGAAGAGGAACCGAGTATGTAGCTAGGAAGACAGGGGTAGTGTCAGATATAAATATTAATAAGATTATAATTAAAAAAATAGAGAAACCTGAATTACCAAAGAGGATAACCTACTACCTAAGGCCAGACACTATAAAGAAAATAGATAGATTTTCTAAACAGGCTGGCATGGGTAAATCTGAATTTGTGCAGACTATATTAGATGAGATATTAAATAATTTAGAGATTGAAAAATAAAATGTAAAGGGCTAACTAATTTCAAGGGAGAAAATTGGTTGGTTCTTTTTACAACATTAGGCATCTTCAAAAAATAAATAAGTCAGAATGCTCGTCTATTTTGTGTTATACTGCGTCAACANNTTTATTTTCAGATGCCTAAGAGAGCCATTGGTGTTAAAATATAAGTAAGAAAATATTATGGAAGATTAATTAAGATGAAGATTTAGTATTATGAAAACTTAAATAAAAATCTATGATAAGGGGCTGAAATTTATGATTTCGAGTACAGCATTGGATGGCATAAAGGCATTAGCAGAAATTCAAGCAGAGCTTATTCCAGGTGGAGTTATGTATACATATGGAGAGGGTGACACCATCATATGGGAAAAGAAATCTAACTTATTTGATTTAGATGTTTTTCATGTGGGACAAAAGTTGAATAGGAATAGTAGCATAGTGCAGTGTATTTCACAAAATAGAGTGATAACAGAAAAGATACCACGGTCTGTGTATGGCAAGCGATTAGTAATAGTTTCCACACCTGTAGTCAATGAGGATGGAAAAGCTGTGGGGGCATTTTCAACCATATTTCCAAAGTTACATCCTGTGGCTACTGCATTTAAGGACTTTGCCCCAATTTTGTCTGAGATGTTTTCAGAAGGTGCATTTTTCTATATGACGGATTTAAAGAAGATTATCTATAGACAACCTTCCAAGAAATTTGATATGTCCAGTATACCTTTAGGATATGAATTAAAAGAGACAGATGTCGCCTATAAAACTCTAAAAAGTAAACAACCTGTCATCGGAGAGGCAGATGGTTCTAGATATGGATTTCCCATGTTAGTAGCAAACTATCCTATATTTGATGAGGATGATAGTAATGAATTGGTAGCTACCTTTGGATTTACTACACCCAAAAAAAATGCAGCAAATATTAGAGAGATGTCTAGTCAGCTTGAAGGTGGACTCAGTGGCATTGCAGCGGCAATTCAGCAATTAGCAGCATCCTCAGCAACTATACATGCTAATCAAGAAATATTAAATGATAGTATTAAAGAAATAGAAGAGGTATCAGATGAGATAAATGAGGTTTCAGCCTTTATAAAACAGATTGCGGATGAAACTAAAATGCTTGGACTAAATGCTGCTATTGAAGCTGCCAGGGCAGGTGAGGTTGGACGTGGATTTGGAGTTGTTGCTCAAGAGATTAGAAAGCTATCGGACCAATCTAAAGGCACAGTACCCAAAATAAAACAATTGACTGACAGTATAAAACAAAAAGTTAATGAAGCTAGTGATAAAAGTAAAGGGTCCCTATATTCAAGTCAAGAGCAGGCAGCAGCAACTGAGGAGATTACAGCTAGTATTGAAGAAATAACTTCTTTATCAGAAGAGTTGTCCAATATATCGAAACGCATATGATTTAGACTTATAGAATTGATTGTAATGATGAAACTTTTATAAGAGACTCCCTTTTACTATAGTAAATCAAATTCTGGAAAGAACTTCAAAGTAATAATAAATAGCTTTAAAATCAACACTATAATAAAATAAAGTATTATAATAAAATCTCCAACAGCTATTATTAGCCGAAGGAGATTTTTATTTAGATCTCTAATACAAAATCTAAGAGATTTTTTATAATATCCTTTCCATATTTTTCATTATAGAAGGCGATGAAATTAAAGATAATAGGATGATTTTTTGGAAGGATGTCTAAGGATATAAGGTCTAACACTTCACTTTTAAAGTTGTTGACTTCTTCTAGAGAACTATGTGATAACAGGATTTTCATATAAGCCTCCATACAATTTTCTAGCATATGAAGATCTCCGTTTATTTTGCATAAAGAAAAGGACATTTTAAAGTATTTTTTAGCAGAAGGTAAATTTCCTATTAAATTATAGGCATAACCTATCTGATGATAGAGAGTGGGGAGGAAATGTGAGCCTTCTTCTAGAGTTAAATCCTTGATTTCAAAGAGTATTTTGTCTATATAGATCTTCATATTTTTAATATCTTTTAGGTGTATATAAATGTCTAATATATTACCTAAAACAATCAATCGATTTTCGTATTCATTGTTATTTAAGGAGGATAAGATATTATTATTTACATTAAGAGCCTCAGAATAAAATTTTTTAAATCTATAACAATTAGCTTTTTCTAAATTTAATGAGAACAATCTCTGACTTGATAAATTGTTAAAAATCTTTTCTATAGTTGAAATTTCAGATAAGGCAATGTCAAATTGTTCAAGATAGATATGTGCTAACATGGTATTAAACAATAATTTGTATCTTAGATCATCTTTGATGTTAACCCTATAGAGTAGAGCTAAGTTGTTAAAACTTATTGCTTCCTTATAGCTTCCTGAATAAATGCATGCAGTGCCTAATTTTTGGAGCAATTGAACTATTCTTAAGTCATCTAAGGTTTTATTATTATAATCAAGGGCGGAAACATAGTATCTACAGCTTTTATTATATTTCTTTGATTTTATATAAATGTCTCCAATGGCTTCATATATTATAGAGGCCTTTTCCTTTGCATCATATTTAAATAGAAACATTTCGATCTCTTTTACGTAATGTTGGAAGTCAAGATTCGCCTCATTGCTATAATTATATAAGAAATATATATAAGCATCTGCAATTTTATTTATCTGAGTTGGTAAATCATCCAGTAGATAGGAAGGACTTAAGGTAAAGTCTATATTTTTCTCCTTGCAAATCCTATTAATATTTCCTGTAACTATTTTAGCCACTGAAGGAGTAATATTTGCTCTATTATTTTCAATGATGCTTATAAGTTCTCTAGTTATGATACCACCTGTTATTTCATATTGCTTTATCTCAAATTCTTTTCGTATTTTCCTTAACTTTTCACCTGGCGATAGGATTTNNCTATATTAAAATAAAGCCTTAATTTATAATGTTTTACTTAAGTTATAGCTGTTCTAAATAGGAATATAGGAAACCTTCTTATGAACCAGACTTTAAGATAGCACAAAATCTAAAAGCCCCTTTATACTATCTCTATCTCTCTTTTCATTATAGAAGGAGATAAGCTTCAATATAATGTGGTCATTTTTAGACATGATATCTAAAGAAATAAACTCCAATATCTGATTTTTAAAGGTGTTAATCTCCTCTAGAGAGCTTTCCTTTATTAATATATCTAGGTATAAATTTAAAGATTTTTCTAATACATAAATGTTTTTGTGTATTCTGCAAGCGTTAATAGATTTCTCATAATATATTTTAGCTAAAGCAACATTTTCTATCAGAATAAGGGATTGCCCTATTTGATTATATATATTAGGAGCATGATAGCTAGAGTCTATATCATCAAATCTATGTATTGTATCTATTATTTCAGTTAAATACTTTTTTGTATTACCCACATCTTTTAGAAGGGTGTATAGATCTAGAATGTTATTCAATATGAATATTCTATTTTCTAGGTCGCTATCTTTAAGGCTGGTTAATATATGTTCATTGAGCTTTAAAGCCTCACTATAAAATTTTTGATGACGAAGAGAATTGGCTTTTAACGAATTAAGCTCAAATAGGTCTTGTTTACACAAATTATTGAAGGAATTTTCTATAGTTTTAATTTCATTTAAAGCTTTACTATGTTGGTTAAGATAGATATAGGATAATACATTGTTAAAATGTAATTTATAAACAAATTTTTTTGGTACATCACCATTATAAATAAGGGCTAGACTATTAAAATCTAAGGCTTCTTTAAATTTATTCAACCAAATACAGACACTACTTAATTTTTGTAGTATTTTAAATAACCTTATATCCTTCAGGGAAGTGCTATGACTTTCAAAGGAAGCGATATAATATCTGTAGCTTGTATTATATTCATTTGCGTCTTTATAAATATCTCCAATCTTTTCATAGATTATAGATTTTCTTTCACCTATATCATATTGCATTAAAAATAGTTCCATCTCTTTTACATACCTTTGAAAATCTAAATTTATTTCATTATTATTGCATAAGAAATCTATGTATTTATCTGCAACTCTATTAGTTTGAGATTTTATATCTTCTAATAGATAGGATGAAGTTAAATTAAAATCTATATTTCTTTCCATACAAAGCTTATTGATATTTTCCACAAGTATATTAGCTACTTGTGGGGTGAGCTTGGACTTATTATTTTCAACAATACTTATAAACTCACGGGTTATTTCTCCACCTGTTATTTCATGCTGTCTTATCTTAAATTGTTTTCTTATTTTCTTTAGTTTTTCACCTGGCGATAGGATTTCCATAGTTACCCTCCTGATTTAATAACATTATGGTGTATATTATATCAATAATTTACATTAAAGTAAAAAAAATATGTTTACAAATAGTGGTTATAGTCCTAAAATTATACATGTGGGTGTGGTTAAAAAATATAAATGGAGGGAAAATAATGAAGATAAAGATGATAACAACATTAATTATAAGTTTTTTTATAGCAGGAATGATGCTTTCAAGTATAAAGGACATAAATGATAGTAATATTGAGGGCTCTAATATTACTCTGAGAGATGAGGATCCAGGAACATTCCCACCTAAAATTAGAAGAATGGATTTAGTATCATTGTAATGGATATAAGAGAAGATTTAATGATAAATAAAATGTAAATAATCCCTTTTTTATAGAATCTACTGATGATAAATCATAAGTAGGTTCTATATTTTTATATATATAAGTTGGAATTAAGTTTTTACAATATGCAAATAGGCTTTTATTTTATAAACTATTTAAATTGAACTTTATAT
>DFXM01000035.1 GCA_002381695.1 Clostridium sp. UBA4108
AGTGTAAACTTAGATTCCTGCGGAGCAAAGGAATCTCTAGTTGAACTTATGCAGAGCTGCGAGTAATAATATATATTTCGTTATCAACACCATGTTAAAACAACGCCATATATTTATATAAATATATAAATATATAAATATATAAATATAAGAATATATAAATATATAGATTTCATGCGGGTTTGTGCCTCTTCACCCTTTTTTTATAATCTTTGAAACTATTCATCCTATCTATTTTTAGTTGTTCAATTTCTCTATTAAGGTAATATGACTGTGATAATTCTCCTTTTGTTATTAGTGCACCTTCTCAATTAATAACTTTCTTTAAATAGCAAACAGCAAAATATATTTCATAGCCATGTGGTACATATTTCATCGAGGCCACCTCCAATAGGATCCCTGAGTGCTTTTCCAATTTTACTTTTTCCCATTCTAAATCACCCCTTCTAGCTATATAATTGTTAGAATTTTTGTTAGAACCTTAAACCCTTGATTTTAAAGGAGTTCTGCTATATCTACTATCAAAGTGTAGTTTGCCCTATACGCGTGTATGTGTTTTTACGCGGGCGCTGCTATATATATTAATAATTTATAAAGTCCTATATATTTTAGTTATTTGAGTAGAATCAGCCTAAGCCATTTAATATGAACACTTTTTAACTCTAACTAAAGCCTAACTAAATTCTAGCTAAAATCTAACTAAAACTTAGCCATCTTTTTAATACTCCGCTTTAAAATACTTATTCCTTATTTTACTATAACATTATATAGTAAAATAAGGAATATTTTTCATTTTGAAAACTTTAGGTTTTATTACTTGAGTCTATTTCATCTTTCAGTTAACCTCAAATCCTGACACTTTATTTGAAATTGTCCTTTCATCAAGAATGCCGTTACTTATGGCACTATTCATCATATCAGTAGCAAGTGCGTTTTTTTGCCAGTAAAAAAGATAGAATATTTGTATATCCTACCTTTTATAACTGACAAATATATAGAATATTGCTTGGATTAATAATAAAACAAGTTATTACATATGATTTTTCTCTAATTGTGAATTAAGGTACTATGATTACAGCAAAGACCGCAACTACAACGTGTATCACCAAATTTTAAATCGTAAACTTCTGCAAGCTCTACATTTACTTTAATAACCTTTTCTGCAAAATCTGCTTTATCCTTCGGTACTTCTAAAAGATCATCTGCCTTAGCTTGTGTATTTATAATTGCACCAATTGGAACATATCTATTTGCAGCTACCCTAATTCCCCCTGTCACTATTGCTCCAGTATCAATATAACAATTGTCCTCTACTAAAGCATTAAATACAATTGAGTTAAACCCAACAAAGGTATTATTTCCTACAATAGCTGGTCCATGAATTAATGCTCCATGAGCTATACTTACTTTATTCCCAATATATATTGAATACCCTATGCCCTTTACAAAATACTTAGCATCTCTTAGCCCATGAAATATTACTCCATCTTGTATATTCGAATTACAACCTATATAAAATGGTGTTCCCTCATCTGCTCTTAGCACTACATTAGCACCTACAAATACATTTTTTTCTATTACTACATCACCTATTACACTTGAAAATGGTCCTATAAATGCACTTTCACTTATTTGAGGATATACACTTATAGGATTAAATGAAGTAGCTGGGTTTTCACTAATAAAGTAAGCATATAAATTACTTGGTCCTATTGGCTTATAATCTTTCTTTATACTATTATCCATTATAAATTCTCCTTATATTAATATTACATTATATTAAAATTAATATTAATTTGTCAATCATCTATAAATATAAAAACTACCATAACACTTTATCTTAGTTATGGTATGGTTCACCGCACCGTACCTAAAAAAGTCTATACTTTCCCGTATACAATATAATTAACATTATTTCAAATTCAGGTTTTAAATATGTTTTTTATAAAAAAATAAGATAGGCTTTTTCACCTATCCCATTTATCCATTCTCTTTTAATGATTTAATTTCTTCAATGTTTAACACCGGCTTTACTGCTATTGTTTCATCATCTAAAACATCTGATAAATTTTTAGTTATTTCTACTGCCTTTCTTTCCTCTGCAGAACTAATCATAGTAGCTCTTTCATGAAGTGATCTTTCCTCAATAAAATAATGTTCTTTTATACATATTTCCTTGATTAGTTAACTGAACTTCAATATCTACGTGCTATATCTTAGTCTATCTTTCATTAAGGCATCTTCCAAAAATAAATAAGTCAGAATGCTCGTCTATTTTGAGTTATACTGCGTCAACAGAACCNNCTATCTGCGGAACCTGTTTCCTTGTCTAACTCAAAATATACTTCCCATCTTTGACTTATTATTTATTTTCAGATGCCTTATTCAATCAATTACCCTAGGAAATACTAATGAAATTTCAAACCCATCAGTATAATTATCATTTGCCTCTAAGCCAACTTTCAAGCTTTCAGCTACTTGTTTTGCTAAATATAATCCCATTCCTGTTGAATTTTTTCTTTGTTCTCCAATCTCACCTGTAAAGCCTTTTTCAAATATAAATGGTAAATCATACGCCTTAACTCCTATTCCATTATCTCTTATAGTAAGGTTTATATTTTTCTCGTTTTCATCTGAAGTAATAACTATCTGTGGATCACTTACTTCAATATTTTTATATTTTACTGAATTACTAATTATTTGTCTTATAATAAATTGAATTCCTCTTTTATCAGATATTACTTTATAATCCTCAATGTCTAATATTACATCTATGTCTTTTTCCTGTAGTATTACTTTATATTCTTCAATTACTTCTATACAACTCTCTTTTAATGATAGCTCTTTGAAAAAGTAATCATTAAAAGTCGATTTTAGTCTTGCATAATATAGCATTCTTTCTATATCCTCTTGCATTTTTGTTCTTACATATTGTAATCTTTTATATACTACCGGTGATATTTCCTCTTTTCTATTATCTAGTACAAAGGTCATTAACCCTAAAGGCGTTTTTATCTCATGTGCCCAAGCTTCTATGTACTCTTCATACTCATCAATTCCTCGCTTATGAATATTTATAGTATTTTGATTTTGTCTTAAAATTTTACCTACATCTTTTATTACTTGTGCTTCTTCATAATGAAACAAGCTTATAATCTCATTTTCCATATCTTTAGTAGGCTCATCTAAAAATCTACTAATTGCTTCTTCTCTTTTTAAATCATTTTTATACATACTAAATGCTGTAGCACAATACAAAATTAAAGAACCAATAACCATTGTAGGAAAAATATAAATAAAAGCTTTATCATTACTTAACCATAGCAATCCTCCAAATATAAAATTCAATGTAAGTATAACAACAATCCAAAGTCTATTTTTTTCAAACACCCATGTTAATCTTTTAATCATTCCCCTTATCTCCTATAGGCTCTAAGGAATAACCTTTGCCCCTAATTGTACTTATCTTATAATCAGTATCTAAATTATGTAATGATTTCTTTAGTCTAGTCATATTAACATGAAGAGCATTTTCATCTATATATTCTGTTGTACCCCAAAGATTCTTAAATAGCATCTCCTTAGTGACAAGCTTTTGGTAACTTTCAAGTAATAACTCCATAATCTTTCCTTGATTATCAGGTAAAATCATAGCTTTACCTTTAACATTAATAGTATAGGTTTGTAAATCTAAGCTAATATCCTTTATTTCTGCAAAGTGCTTTCTATCTTCTAAACGACGTAACAAATTTGTTATTCTTGCTAATAAGCGTTCTTTATGACAAGGTTTATTTATATATTCATCTGCACCAATATCAAGAGCATGTAACTCATCCTTCATTTGATCACGACCTGTTAAAACAAGTATTGGAACATTACTTTTATGTCTGATTCCCTTACATATTTCAAACCCAGATATTCTAGGTAAATTTAAATCCAATAATACAAGGTCTGGTGAAGCAGCTATAATCTCATCTATTACATTTGAAAATTTAGTTATACAAAATGTATCATAACCTTCCTTTTCTAAAATATACTGAAGCTCTTCTCTCATAAAAAGCTCATCTTCTACAATTACAATCTTCTTCACCATTATCACCTCTAATTATCTTCTCTTTTTATATCCATTATCTTTAAAATATTTTTATCACTGCTTTTCTTTACACACTGCATATAAATTAATTCTATCACACATATTAAGACAATAATAGGAATTGAAATAACCATTAGTTTACCAACTTGCTTCTTCATTGTTGTTGTCATAATACCTGTAAATAATGATCTTACTGCAAATATACTACTTATTGCTGCAACTGCTATTGGTAGTGAAAAATACCAAGAAATTTGATTTCTTGCAGATTTACATAGCATTTCATAGCTTGCACCTAAGTATGTTAATGATTGATACCTCTTCTTTGTTTTTTGTTGGTGCATTAAAAATTGTACTCCCATAACTGTATTTGCTATTATTAGAAAAATAACTGCTAAATAAATAGTTGTATAACTTGCTGCAACAGTATAAAATAACTCTCTTCCTATATTTTGAAGATAACTTTCATAACGTATATTAGTAGTATTAAGCTTTTCATTAACCTTACTAATAGCTTGCATTAAACCATTTTCCTTAACAAATTTCTCATTTAGAGTTGCATTCCAATAAGTGCTAACATTATTTTCACTAGTATATTTATTAAAAACTGTTTCCGGCACTATTAAACCATAGCTAATAGTAATTAATCTATCTGTTACAATGCTATCAGTATAACATTTGTCTATTAACTTATATTCCTCACTATCAAAATATAAAGTAGGTCTTTCCTTTAAAGCATTTTCCATTACAGCAGCTCCAACTTCAAACTCAGGATCATTATAAAGAGCTACTTCATTATCCTTTAATATAATTTCCTCCTTCCCTTGTAACTCTAAAAGCTTATTATATGAAGTTAGAGAAATTAAATATGGTCTATCCATATACTGAAGATTATTTAATAAAATATCTTTATCGCCTTCATCCTTTTGATTTTCTACTGCACTTATCAAATCCTTTGCTGAAAAACTATTATCATGAAAAATTCCTATATTCATATCATATAGCCCATCAATATACTCATTTAACTCCAACTTATTTATTACTGACTTCACTTCCTTATCTTCTGCTTTAAATGTGTAGTCTATAACATGAGCTTCCTTTGAATTAAATAAGTATCCTACTGGAATACCATATGCAAAACAGCTAATTGCCATCAAAACTAAAAGTGATGAAATAGCTAAAGTATTTGGCTTTAAAAATACTGATTCCTGCAATTGCCTAAAGGTGAACATTTTTAATCCACTTATGTTAGTTTTCTTCTTAAGAATTATTTCAAATAATACACCTATACCTTGAAATAATAAGAAGGTTCCACTAAGTCCTAATATCACTGTAATTCCCATGAACATTATGTTTTCCCATGATAATCCCATAATTGCTATAGCAAATGCAGCTGTAAGTAATATTACTCCTAAAACCAATTTAATACTAACAATTACTTTATTTATTTTTCTTTTCTTCTCTCCTTGAGATTCTGAAAGTAATTCTATAACCTCTTTTCTTGAAAATTTACCACTTAAAATAATAAGTGCTACAAATCTAATAATAAAATATCCTATAATAGTTCCTATAAATGCTGAAAGTGAAAATGAAAAATTATGTCCTATTATATCTAGCCCTACAATTTTAGCTGTTACTAAACTAATAATTTCAGATATACAGATTGCAACTGGAATACCAATTAGTAATGATAATACACTATTCCATAACTCTTCTGCAAAAAGCATTAATAATAACTTACTACGCTTCATACCAAGCATTAAATACATTCCAAGTTCTTTGTTTCTTCTTTCTAGTTGATATTTTCCTGCAAAATATACAAGAAAAAATAAGATAAATAATGATAATCCATATAAAGATGGAATCAATAAAAATAACTTGTCTAGTGCTTGACTTTCCATAGTCTTTAAAAATATAATAACATCTTGTTTTTCAAGAGATAAAATAATGTAAAATGCAACAATAGATATGATTAATGATACAAAAAATAATCCATTTTCTTTTCTATTTCGCTTACTATTTCTATTAACTAAATCATAAAACATTTGCACTTCCACCTCCTAGTTGTGCCATAACTAGAAGTATTCTTTCATAAAAATCTTGTCTAGATTCCTTTGGCTTTTTACGTCTTAGCTCATGAAAAAGCTTTCCATCTTGTATAAATAAAATTCTTGAACAAAAGCTGGCTACATTTGCATCATGAGTAACCATTAAAATAGTTGTTTTTTGATCTTCATTTAAATCAGACAGTTTTTGCATTAATGCTTTTGCATTTTTAGAATCTAATGCTCCTGTAGGTTCATCTGCAAGAATAATTTGTGGATTTAAAATTAAAGCTCTTGCAGCTGCAACACGTTGCTTTTGTCCACCTGAAATTTCATTAGGAAATTTATCTAATACATCTGTAATCTCCATATACTCTGCTAATTTTTCTACTTCTATCTTACTGTTATTCTGTAATTTATTATGAATAGCCATTGGAAGTAACATATTTTCCCTTGCAGTTAAATTTTCTAGTAGCTCAAAGTTTTGAAATAGATAACCTATCTTATTTCCTCTATAATCTGCTAATTTATTTCCTTTAAAGTCCTCGATTCTCTCTCCGTTTAATAAAATATTACCTTCTGTAGGGTGAGTTGTGGTTGCAATACAATTAAGTAATGTTGTTTTTCCTGAACCACTACTTCCCATAATTCCAATGAATTCACCATTCATTACTTGAAAACTGATTCCATCTAAAGCCTTAGTTGTAAAACCTTTTTTACCATAGTATTTTTTTAAGTCTTTAACTTCTAATATTCTCTCTATCATTATAATCACCTTTCACCTCATAACTTTAGGCATCTGAAAATAAAACTCCGGAATTTAATTTATTACTAGTTCTTATCTTCTATAATTATTATAAATGGAGTTGCTAAAATAAAACACTTACAGTTGGTGAAAGGTTTTGAAAGTAAAAGATGAAGCAATAATTGCTCCATCTTTCTTTAATGATTTTAGTTATGTTGAATTTTCTTTTTAAAGAATTTGATATAGTATTGATAATTTATTATTAGATCTTTACTATAACCATATCATTTCCCTCCCAAAATATAATATAAGCCAATGATACTTTTTATATCATTGGCTTGATTTCATAGTTTTAATCACTTATTGTAATTTGGGTTGTCCACAGATACGCTTCATCGTATGTATCTAAAATGATAAACTTCTTTATATATTCAACTCCTAATCCATCTATACTTAAAATCTTCTAATTCACATTAAGTTCATAAGTACCCAACCTATCTTCATTCTCATATAGTTATTTAATTTCTATCGCAAATATCTAATCTTGCAATACCAAAAAATATATACTCTCCTATTAATCCTTCGTCTCTTGAAAAGAAGCCTAAATTAAATTCTGCAATACCACAATCAACTATTACAGGGTTAATTGATACTATTGGTCCATATGCAGAATAAGACCATGTGCTATTGGGTTTACTGATTAGATCTTTCACTTCATTTTTATTCTCGCTAAACATAACTTCCCACGAAGTACCTATTCCCTCTAAAAAATCAAATTCAACTTTATAAAAAGCTCCAGCCTCAAAATCTACTGGAAGTCCAAATGCACGATACATCTTATTATTTACAATCGCCTCATTTTCTTCTTCTGAAAGCCATTCCATTTTCACTATCTTTTCTATATTATCCTTTATTTTAATCACCTTCTAACTTAATATAAGTTGAATCTATTCATGATCTTTAATTATTTCAATTATTATATCAAATAAGGTATCCCCCTTTCCATTTATTTAATCTTTTAATATTACATTATATTAAACTTAATATTAACTTGTTAATCATATATAAATATAAAAACCCACTATAACACTTTATCTTAGTTATAGTGGATTTTATGATAAAACTTACTGACTTTTTAACTTACATTATTTAAAAGAGTTTATATAATCAATAGTCATATATATTACACTAGCTTTACCTTCTTGGTAGAAACCGCACTTATTTATGGTATAGTTCATCGTACCGTAACGTAAATGCTTTCTCATATACAATATAATTAATATTATTTCAAGTTTACGTTTCTATATTATTTTCACAAGAATAAGATAGACTTTTTAGCCTATCTTTAAAAGTTTTATTTTCTTAGCTTTTTATTTCATCTATGTTTAATCTCTTCTTCCCTAATATCGTTTCATCGTCTAAAATATCTAAGGTATTTTTCGTTATCTCAATTACTCTATTTTCTCATCGGGAACCACCATATTTCTCATACTTGAATCAGCAACTACCGAATATATAGAAAGAGAATTATGTAATCTAATTCCTGTATTTCGAAGAACTACATTAATAGAACTATCTGTGCAAGATGCCCCTCCACCAGTATTTGTTCCAACAATTTTACCTAATTGATGTTCTTTAAATACTGCAGCAGAGTGGCCACAAGTAGAAAAGCATCCTCCATCAACTAGTAATGTAATTTCTCCTGTAAAAACATCCTCCTTAGGAATAATATCATTTGCTAACCCTTGCATTTTATATATAAACGGGAGCTTTGTGTCATCAGTAAAATACTTGGTATCTTCTTTTATAATATATGACAATAATTCTTTTGCCATCTGTGGTTCTCCTCCAAAGTTGCCTCTCACATCTATAGTTAATCTTGTAACTTCTTTATCTTTCATTTCACTAAAACAATCACTTAAAAAGTCTGAGAATTTTTCTTTTTCTTCAAAAAATACATTAACTGTAATCAATTCTTCATTTCCATCGATTTTGTATTCATAATAAGAAGCATCTTTATAATCTTCCAAATGTAACTGCCATGCTCCAGTATTTTCTTTTTCTATATACTCTCCTTTTAAATCTATCTTCTTATCTAATCCATTAGTATCAATAAGCTCTACGCTAAACTGATTTGCTTTCTCAACAAATTCATAATATTCATATCCAAAATGTTTGGACGCGATATTCATAACTATAGCTAAATTGTCACCATCATGACTAATATTTTTCTCAAAGGAAGATAAAATTTTATCTGAACTATTTCCATTTATACTTTTAATAATCTCGCCTTTTTTAATACCATATTCATCATTTTCTTCATCTACAATAATTTTACCATCTTCTATATTTGCCAAAAGGGGAAAATAGACTGCATAATCTTTTCTATTCTCAACCAAAGCCTTTGAAATAGAAAGATTGGTATGTCCACATTTTACTGCTACCACCAAAGGATTAAGTAAATGATAGAATTCTTCTTCTGTCATACCATCTACAATCTTCTTTTCAGTCTCATTAAACATATCTATTAGTTCCGACTTGTTTGTAAATGCCACAGGATTTTTTTCTAAAATATATCGTTTTAATAGTCGAAAATCTTCTTCTAATTCTTTCTTTGAATACATTTTTGTATTTGTGGTACTAATATCCACATATTTCATACCATATCCATTTAAATAAAAGAAAAAAGCTACTACAATATATAACCCACACCATACAAAGATGATTTTTTTCTTTGCCTTTCCCTTCTTCACTAAAATAAAACAAGTAAGTATTCCAATTAAAAATGCTAACCCAGCCTTCATCAAATCAGAAATATAAAAATTCCACATTAAATTCTCCTCTTTAAATATAACTACACTTTTATATTACCATTTGTTTTAATTTATGGGAATAAATATTTTGTATCCTGATATTAATTTAAAATCAATCTTTAAACACTATGTTAAATAGTATTCTTCATCTAAATTAACTACTAATCTTTTATATAAATTGGAAGTTTGATAAATAGGCTGATTTAATCAAAATAAAACAGTTTTTTAAATCTTTGTCTATTATTCGTTTTTTATATGAAACATTACTTCTAATTGTTCTATTATATCTTTTTTTGATAATGTAGTTTTATCAATAATCTTTAGTTCTGCGGCATCATAAATAGTCCTTGCAAACAACATAATTTTGAAATAACTTGCTTCATTTTTAAAGGATAAGGGGCAACTGTCTTTAAAGTAATCAATGAGGGTTGCAATCATCTTTTCACGTAACTTTGGTAATAGGCCTTGGTAACTATAAGGGCAGTGTTCCTTTACAGGAAGAAGGTATTCAAATATTGCATCAAGTAATGGCTCTACCGAAATATGTCCATGTTCTATAATGTGAACAGTATGAGTAGCTACCAATTCTGTTGAACGATTATCCAATATTTCATCAAACAGTTGATATTTATCATCATAATGTGCATAAAATGTTGCTCTATTTATATTTGCAAGATCAGTAATATCTTTAATTGTTATTTTTTCAAATGTTTTTTTCGATAAAATTTGAATAAATGCATCTACAATAGAAGTTTTTGTACCGGTTTGTCGCATATTTTGCACTTTCATTAAATTTCCTCCTTATCACAACAATATTGATTTTTTGTCGATTGTTTTGTATGAATATACATGATAACATATCACTAAAGCAATACGTGTTGTGTTAATTATAATATATTATTAGGAGGCTGTATATGAAAACAATTTTAATACAAGGTGGAACCGATGGTATGGGCCGTGCACTTGCTGATTATTATTTGATAAAAGGATCTAATGTAATCATTGTTGGTTATTCAAAAGAAAAAGGTAATAATTTTTTGCAATTTGCCAAAGATAAAGGTGCAATTAAGCGGGCTACATTTATCAAAGCTGATCTTTCACTCATATCTGAAAACAATCGTGTTATAGGTGAGGTGAAAAAACTAGCAGATAAATTAGATATTATACTTTTCTTTGCTGCTAATCAGGGATTTCGTCCAAATGTAATAAGAACATCTGAAGGATTTGAACATACTTTCGCATTATATTACATGAGTCGTTTTGTTTTGAGTTATGGACTTACCCCATTATTGGAAAAAGCAGATGAGCCAACAATCGTTAATGTCGCAGCACCTGGAATGAAGAGAGATGTTCAATGGAATAACTTACAATTTTTTGATTCATTTGAAAGTTTTAAAGCTATGCAACACGGAAGTCGTTTGAATGATTTATGGGCAGTGAAATATTCAAAGGAACATTCATCAATCCGAACTATTCTCTATAACCCTTGGCTCGTAAGTACAACAGGTTCTGCTGTTTCTCAAAAGAATAAATTTATGCAGTTCTTGATGTCAGTTATGTACAAAATTATTGGAAAAACCCCAGAAGAAGCAGCTCAACAAATACGTCAAGTAATTGAACAACCATATTCAAGCGGATTATATGCATTTATAAAAGAAAAACCTGTCGATCTATCAATGAATACATTTAATCCTGAAAATTCTGAAATGCTATATACAGAAACGCAAAAATTACTTCGTTGATAAAAACCTTTGGATATAATTTTTTAAAACACTAAACCCTTTAGGGAAAGAATCTGATACTTCCCCTATTTATCTTGTATTTTACCAAATCAATCTTAAACATCCGCAACTTGAAATTGCATTTGCATTCTCAGTCTAAAGGCTAGTCACTTGCCTGACAAATTCCTATTTGTCTGACTTTATTTTTCCAAATACTTACTAAATAATTATAACATAAGCCGATGAGACCCTTAATATCATTGGCTTGTCTAATCTCTTAAGCATCTCTATTTATTTTGGTTATCCATAGATAGTCGAGTAGGGAAAGTCTTCACAGACTTTCCCCCTCACAGATTCCGTACGTACCCAACTAAGGCATACGGCTCTTCATATTATTTTATAGAAATTGCTATCTATATACATTTATATAAATTTTAGGCTTAGGTAATGGATTATACTTTTTCATATATAGCTTGCAATATTTTATTTAGTCCCATTTGCACTATTTTATCTTCATATGTTTGCTAAATTAATATATGGTCCATAAACCATTGCATAAGCCATTTTGGGAACAGCATCAACTTCTCTATATATAAATCCGTCCTTGTTTTCTCCAATTTTATTTACAAGTATTCCAATTTCAACATTTACATTTTCATCCTTATATTATATATCATGATAAATAGCAATATTATTGTACATATCCTGCCTTACAGAAATATTTTCTTTCTTAATAAAACAATTTTTTGAAGCACTGGTATCTGTTCTGCAGAATACATTCTATATCCTGTAAATAAATCGACCTTTACAGGTTTTAATAATCCAATTTCATCATAGGCTTGTGTCAAGCAATAGACTAAACTTTTTTAAACACCTTGCAAATACGCCAAAAACCCAACAATAAACTGTTTAATGTTGGGTTTCAGAAAACTAAGTTAGAAAGTATTGATAATCAAGTAGTGGTGTTTTTTGCTCTCAAGTTAGAAACTGCTTATTCTTTACGGATTTATTTCGCCGTTTTATTGATAAAATCAATTTCATACTGACGTTCACCGTATTTTTTTTCGTTGTCAGTAATCGTACCCTCTGTGAGGGAGATACGCAGAACGATTGAGTTCGGATTGTCTTCGTCGCCAATTTCATCGAACCAATCGAAAATTTTTTTAAATTTCGCTCTGATTTCCGCATTCTTCTCGTCCTTGACCCAACCGAGATTTTCAGCCGTACCTTGGAAAGCGTACCAACCTAACCCACCGACGGAAACCTCGTTGTTCTTCTCAATTTGCATCATTTTATTCTTTTTTGCGTCCGTAGAAACATAAAATACGCCGTCTTCATAATAAGCACAAACCATACGGACAGCAGGGCGGGAATTACCGGCAGCGTTCGATGATAGTGATATTGTCGCAAGGGGAATAACTTCTTCTTTACCATTTCCGCAACGTTCCTCCATAAGTTTCATCGCGTTTTCGTATTTGCTCATTTTAATTCTCCTTTAAATTTAATTATTTTATGCTGTAATTATAGTCAAACCACTTTAAAAATGACCCAATATTTACAATTCCAGCTTTAGCCACAATGCAGGACGAACGCCGCCTGTACATTTGCCATCGCTGATGTTGCCTTTCAATATATTGTTGCCTTGGATACCTATATTACCGTCAGTCCCGAAGATGTACACGGCTTTTACATTAACGCGGCCGGGGGACCGAAGCCACCACCACCAACACCATTCTTTACCCTGAAGTCTTGCTAATCGCTTACTGTTGTTTTCATCTTTTCTTTCAAACCAATATCTTTGATTTTTTCCTCGGTTTTGCAGTTTTGAACGGCTATCACCGAAATATTTGCACACTTCCTCAATGCTTAATAAAAATATACTGTCCCTCGTATCTTCTCCGCCCTTTGCTCCATACCACTGATTGTCCGGATTTTTATTTAACACCGGAATTATCCTTGATTTATCAGATGCGTTGAATTTGTCATAAAATTCACCATTAAGATATTTTCTTAACGCGCAGTCAGCCCATGTTATATCTTTATAAGCATCATGGTAAGGGCGTTGTTCTATTATTTCTTCAGTTATAACCAAAGCCGTATTGTTTTGTATGTCAAGTACACGCCAATTATAACCGCCGAATGATAATGATGAGTTGATTTTAATATCTTCCATTTAAGCACGTCCTTCTTTTTAATAGGTAATCTGCCTTACACTTCGAACTTATTCTTAACCCTTCTCCTTAATGGGAAACAATAAATCAAGCTGTAAATCTTCCATTTTACTGCCTTTTTGTACAAAATTATAAAAAATTAACAATTATTATATATAATTATATCTTACATAAATCATTTGGTAAATCATTCAAATAGAAAAATTTCTCAACCACATTATAACTTATGGCAGAGGAACTTTATATTCTACGTATTATCTCTTATTTTCAATTATCCAATTTTAGTAAAAACAGCATTTACTTATGGTACGGTTCATCGGCCAATACGGACAGCACTTTATTCAAGATTTCTTCCTCGTCATCCTTAACTGTTAAAATCATTACTTTCCCCAAATAATTCCTCCTATCTCTGTTCGAGATAATTTATAAAGATAATATCTCAATCAATGTTCCGTTCAGGATTGTTTTTATGTTAAGAATCATTTCTGACAGCTTGGCAGAACTTAACTGTAACCATTCCACCAGAATCATAATTGCTAAGTTCTAGTTTTCCTGTATGTGCCTTTACCACTTGTTCTGCAAACCAAAGACCAAAGCCATTATGTCCATCTGCTTTACGGGATATATCATCACGCCATAAGCGTTGTTTTGCGTGATGTAAAGCTGCTTTGCTAAAACCGGAACCTTCATCCTGAACTATGACCTGCCACCCTCCATCAATCATGCTGCCTTCTAAATATACATTTCTTCCTGATGGTGTATGTTCAATGGCATTTTGTACCACATTACCAAAGACGCGAAGTAAATGGGCTTTCTTAAGATTTGCAACACCTTGTAGACCGTTTAGAGTTTGTAAACAAACTCTTTTGGACTCTGCAATAGCTATTGTATTCTGACAAAGCTCGTCAAACATCGTGGACAAACTGGTGCTTTCAAATGCCTCGTCCACACCGACAGAAGTTTCTAACAGACTGGTAACATACTGTTTTGCCCGATTATTGCTTGCCATAATCGTTTCCACCATTTTGTGGTTGCCCTTGGACAGTTCTTCATCAAGAAGAAGTTCGGCATTACCTCCAATCAGAGTTAGCGGGGTTTTTAAATCATGTGCAAGTGACGCTATTTCTGCCTCACGTTCTTGCTGTGCTGCCCATTGAGAGGACAGAGAATTATACAATGCCTTTCTCATATCATTCATAGCACTAAGAGCCTGTTCGTATTCCCGTATGCCTGCATGGGGAATCGCGAAATCCAACTCTTGAGCGCCTACCTTTTCACTTACCTCGCTGAATAACTTCAATTTGCCGGCAAGGCGGCGTCGAAGACATAGAGTATTAAACAACAGGCAAAGCACCCATGCCACACCAAGGGTACCCCACCACAAATATTCAAAAGGTGGTAGGATACCTCGCAGGACAGGATTGACAAATTCTTTCCTATAATGCCAGCAAATGATTACAGTGCTGCCATTTTCGTAGGTGTATCGGGAAATACTCGTATCATAGGTGTTCTCCTGTAAAAAAACAACCAAAGTTTTCAGTTTCTTTCCCTCCACATTGCTTTCTAATACTTTGCCGTTCCGGTCAAACAGTGCATATTCGGGCAGGAAATCATCACTTGGAGAAACAAAAGTCTTTGGCTTTCCGCTCAGCATTTGCTCTACCTGTTGGTTAGCGATGTATCCCGGATAAATAACACTGGTGTTTTGAAGCAATGTCGTAGTAAAAAGCCATACTAGACAACATAATAGCATACAGCCAAGCATAATGATGGCAAAGCGAAAAAGTACGAAAGAAAGACTTACAGAACGCTGTCTTTTCGCCATTTATAACCCACCCCCCAAACCGTTTCTATTGGACTTATGCCATCAGATTTCAACTTGGCACGAATATTTTTGATATGTTCCGCAATGGCTGACGGATCACCCTCAGCATCAAAACCGAAAACTGCTTCATATAATTGTTCCTTGGTAAACACCTGTCCGGCGTGTAAAGCCAGATATTCACAAATAGCATATTCTCCCTTGGTAAATGTCAGAGTATGCTCCCCCGCAACAGCCACTTTTGCCTGCATATCAAAACGCACACCGCCCCGGCTTAGGGTGCGGATCGTCTGGCGAACTTCGCGTCTTAGATGGGCATTTACCCTTGCACGCAGTTCCGCAATACTGAATGGTTTTTTTATATAATCATCTGCACCAAGACCGAAGCCCTGTACAAGTGCTGTATCTTCCGTCTTTGCGGTTAAAAACAAGATGGGGCAGTCCACCTCGCTACGGATACGACTGCATACGGAAAATCCATCTTCACCGGGCATCATCACGTCAAGCAGCAGAAGATCGTAATGCTGGCAGCGGTCAGGCTCTAAGGCGATGCTATTCGTTTCAGTGCCTACTTGGTGACCGTCCTTTTCTAAGGCAGAGCGCACCAAATCCAGCATATCAAGGTCATCATCGACCACTAATACTTTCGGCATAATCTATCCTCCTCACTTTACTCTTGTATGATTTTACCCTACCATAGTATCATATTTTTTTACTATATTTTAGACCTTTCTGCACGAAGGTCGCCGCATAACAACAGGATTATTCATATTCCAGTCTGTCCTTGTTATCAACACATTGATTTTTTCTTAATATTTAGGTTCTTTCGGTATAAAAATCGCAAATATGATATATGCCAATAATCCACTTCCGTATGTTGCAATAAGTACGGCACAGAGTAGACGTACCACCTTAACCTCTACATCAAAGTATTTTGCAATGCCGCCACACACACCAGCAATTATCTTTCCTTTTCTGACCCTATATAATCTTTTTTTCATAATTGTAACCGTTCCTTTCTGTCATTCTTCCATCTGTTCTTTATCTTTGTATCTGTCTGTTTGATAGGCAATTCTTTTTACTCTTGGACGATTTTGCCTTCCCATCTGCCAAACCACAGCATTGACAAAATCAAAAGAATCGAAGTTAGAATAATCAAAGAGATAATTCCGGGCAAAACGGATGTGTTTGAAAAATTAAAATAATTTTCCAAAATCCGTACACCCCATTCCCACGGGATAATCGGCCAGATTTTATCGCCTATCGCATTTTCAAAATAACCTGCGAAAATTGTACCTGCTATTCCTGACAAAACAGAAATACTTGAGCCAAACCGAAAAGCAATCGGCATGTGAAATAAATATAAAAATAAATTACTAAACAAAAATATACCCAATATGTCAAGATAGGAGCCAAAGGGCATGATATGAATATTCAGAAACAAATCGGCTGCAATATAGAAAAACAGTTCATACAGTACCATACTTATAGTTGAAAGGAACAACAGGAAGAATAGTTTTCCCAAGTAGACGCTTTTTCGAGATTCCACTAATCCCAAAGTGTTTTGCATACCATTTATATTTCTGTCTAAATGGATTAAGATCGACACAACAATACTGACAAAAATCGGATAGCATATTTGTAAAATAATGAAAAACCATCTTGCATCAGGAATAATATGGTATCCAGCAGAATCATAATAAATGAAAAATAATGTTGTAACTACAACAGGCGGTAGCACATGCAATAAAATTAGTGGTGTTCGTTTGATTTTAATAAAGTTGGAATAAAACTCCCTTATGACCGTCATTGGCGATACACCTTCCTACTATACCAGCACGAAAACAAAACGGAAAGAAAGAGTACAGCTAGTAAGGATATGAATACCAGCAATGTACTTTCTCCTAAACTTAAAATGTATTTTGAATCTCCATCAACTAATAATCCGTTTGGCAGAACTCCAAATAATGTAACCATAAATCTTGACAGCCAGCTATATGGGAAGAACCAAAATAAAGGTGTCAAGGAAAAAAACAAACCACCTATCGCACTGGCAAGCAAATTTATAATCACAGAACCAACAAACCCTATTTTTTGATCTAAAAATAAGCAGAAAGGAATCTGCCATAATAAAGAGATCCACAATAAACAGTATCCTAAAATATAATATAAAGTATGACTAATTGCTGCTGAAATACCTGATAATATACATTCAGAAATAATCGTAATAACTGCTAGCAGTAGTGATATTATCAAAAGATTAGCTGCTGTCAAAATTATTTTAGAAATAAATATCTTTTTTAAGTCAATGGGTAAGCTGTAAATCGTCTGATAGTTATGTTTTTTATCTTTGTTATTCACTAAATGGCATAAAAACATAGTGGACAAAGCCGCTATCGGCATAGACCAGTTGCAAACCATAGAACTTGAAAAGCCACCTAAGCCAATACCAACAAATATAAATACCATAGATATTAGTATTAAAGCTACTGGAATCAATATCGTAAGTTTTCTAAACAGAGAACGTTTAAATTTTAGGTTTTCCGCTTTGAAATAATTTTGTAACATCAAACTGCACGCTCCTTTCTGACAATATTCATAAACAGTTGTTCTAGATTCTCATTTGCATCAATTCTACCTTGATACAGAAGTGATCCATTGTATAGGATTCCTATGTCATCAGCTACTTGCTGTATTTCGCTTAAAATATGGCTAGATACAATGACAGAAATCCCCGACTCTGCAAAGGAACGAATCATTTTCCTCAATTCTTCAATACCAAAGGGGTCTAGCCCGTTTGTTGGTTCATCTAAGACTAATAGCTTCGGGTTATTCAGTAGTGCTAATGCAATCCCTAATCTCTGCTTCATTCCCAACGAAAAATCTGATGTCTTTTTATTTTTAGCATCCATTAAATCCATTTTTTGTAAAACTTCATTGCATTTTTTAGATGGAATCCCCATAAGAATTGCCCGTACTTTTAAATTTTCAAATGCTGTTAAGTTCTCATACAGTGGGGGTGTTTCAACTAATGAACCGATGTAACATAAATCTTTTCGCGTCCAAGGGTGTTTATTAAATAGTATTTCACCAGAAGTCGGTCTGATAATTCCTGTAACCATCTTCAATAATGTTGATTTTCCAGCACCATTCGGCCCTAATAGACCATAAACGGAATTTTTTCTTACAGACATAGATAAATCTTTTATTGCATATGCCTTTTTGAATTTTTTAGAAACATGGTTAGTTTCTATCATATAATCGTTCACAATAACTTCCTCCTTTTCACATTTAGCAGACAGATGGCAAGGTATCCATTCCATAGGGATATGCCTTCTTTAATTTTTTCTGCTATATTATCAACGATTTTTATGATAACAGCTATTTTTAAGGAATTTATAAGGAAGCCATGAAAAATATAAATTTATCATATTTTAATCTATCAAGGCAGGCTGAACTCAAAGTAATCCTTGATTCAAAAATTAGCTATTGCATAAAAGAAATCAACTCTCCCGATTGGGATATTGGGTGTTCCAAGAAGAATAGCAAGTATAGGAAGTGTCTATACACTTCCATCATTTTGCCCCGGACAGCTCCGGTGCAAAAATGGATTCTTGGGGCATATCCCCAGCCCCCTATACAGAAGAAAGTGAGGTGTCGCTTATCGCAAATCGAAGCAGGAACATTCCGGCTTTTCTCTGGCTGACAGAGGAAGAAATTTAATTTTGGTTCTCAACAGATACGCTTCTCCGTATCTTATCTAAATGAGGTTTTTACATTTATTTAAGCCATCTTCAAAAAATAAATAAGTCAGTATGCTCGTCTATTTTGTGTTATGCTACGTCAACAGTTTACTTGTCTAACTCAAAATATCCGACCCATCTTTGACTTATTATTTATTTTCAGATGCCTAATTTCTTGTATTAAAAACAATATTATAAAGCTGTTTAAACTATTAATATTTCTTTATGATTTTTAAATTACTCCCACCTAAAAAACTTAATAGATACCCCAATACATATCACAGCAAGTATACTTATAACTAAAATTGGTAGTATTGCATTATCTATGGTTAAATTAAGTGATGCACTTTTTAAAAGCTTTATCCCCTGAGTTAAGGGTAACATATCTGCCACTTTTTGAAGTGCTGTTGGCATAACCTCATATGGTAATGTTGCTCCTGAGAATATAAGCATAGGAAAGTATAGAATACTGGCAATAACACCTGCCATTTTAATATTTTTCGCTATTCCCCCCACCATAAATCCAATGCTGAACATTGATATCATTACTAATGTATATGCTCCTAAAAANNCTAAATCTTTTTAATATCTTTCTATGACGATACTCAGATAATACTAATGGTAACCCCATGACACCGCCTGCACATATTGCAATGGTTGATACCGCTGCAAAAGATTGTTCCATGAATGTAAAATCTGCTCCAGAAAATGCGGGTTTATTGCCATAAATAACACCTAAAATAACAGTTACCAACACTGGCATACAGATTGCAAAGATGAACATATCCATGCCCCTTAGTGATAACTTTAATTCAGTTTTTAACATTGATTTAAATACTTTCATGATCCAACTCCTCCTCATCTACAAACCATAAATAAGCATCCTCAAATTTTTCATATGGACTCAGTGCTACTGCTTCTTCAACTGTTCCATAAAAATCTATTACTCCATTTTTTAAAATGCATATTTTATCACACAGAACCTCAACCTCATCCATGAAATGAGATGTTAAAAAGATTGTGAGTCCTTGTTTCTTTAAGTTTAATAAGCACTTCCACACATCTCTTCTAGCCTTTACATCTAGCCCTGTTGTAAGCTCATCAAGGAATACTACCTCTGGGTTAGGAATTAACGCTAGGATAATAAATAATCGTTGCTTTTCACCTCCAGATAGTTCGCTTACTAGGTTTTTAACCTTATCTTGAAGGTGAAATTGCTCTAATAATTTATTGCAATCTAATGGATTTTTATAAAGAACTTCAGTTATTTCACACAACTCTTTCACTGTAATCTTATCTTGATAATTAGATTCTTGAAACTGAACCCCAACCTTCTGAAATAGCTGTTTTCTTTCTTTTTGAGGATTCATACCTAAGATAGATACCTGCCCATCATCAAAATTCTTTGTACCTAAAATACACTCTATGGTAGTACTCTTCCCTGCCCCATTTGCCCCAAGCAATCCAAATACCTCACCTTTCTTTACCGTTAAACTAACATTCTTCACCACTTGAACATCCCCATAGGATTTATAAAGATTATGAACTTTTATTACTTCCATGTGTTATTCCCTCCTTTTGATAAAAGAATAACACCATCACAAAGTCTGGTGTTAAAGTGTATAGTCTGTATTAAATTCGTTTTTCATAAATTCTAATTGCTTCAATATACTATTTGCATTTTTTTCTGCATCACTTAAGGAAGTAAGAAGCTTATCACATGCTGTAACAATGTCCTCATCCTCTTTTGGCTTATTGATTACCTCTCTAATATCAATTTCCTTACTTTCTGATATGGCATTCATCATTCTTAAAATTGCTGAAAGAGAATAGTTAGCACAACGTAAGGTACGTATTATTTTCAATCTATTAATATCACTTTCATTATAAACTCGATATCCATTCTGCTTTCTCTTAACAGTAAGTAAACCATTCATCTCCCAATTTCTTAATGTGTCTATTGTTACTTGAAGATAGTCTGCAGTCTGTTTCCTTGTAAAAAACATATCATTATCTTTAACATCTATCCCCAATAAAAGCTTCTTTGACAGCTCTATGGCTTCCTCTGCATTTTCTCGCTCTTGCTTTATCTGATTTATATAATCATTTGTACAGTTAATTGCTTCTTGAAACTTACCCTTAGCAGATAACTTAACGATATGAATTATCTTCTTTCTAAGCCCATTTTGTAGAACCTCTACTTTAAAGGCAGTTCTAGCAAGGTTAAACTGTTCTATATGATAGTCAGTAAATACTCTATAACCATTTGGTAGTCTATTCACCACTGGTATTAATTCAAGCTTTTCGTACAAACGCACAGTGTTGGAATGTACCCCAACTCTTTTAGCTACTTCTGCTGTTTTATATATCTTATCCATACTATTTGCACCTCCATGTTATTATCATAACACTTATAGAAAGTCTGGTGATACAGTGGAGAGTTTTATTTGTTTCTTGTTAAATTTTTAAAAAGTTTATACCCTTCATACTTTTTACCTAATGTACTTTTTCAATAGCTACCTTTAAGACTTATTTTTCATATAGAATTTTTATACTTACTTTAAATCCCTAAGTCTTAAATTGCCAAAATATCATAACGCCTAATTCTCTCCTTCAGAATATATCTTGAAAAAAGAAGCACCCATATTGGTGCTGTAAATTGAATATATTATTATTTAACATTTGGCTCATTTAAGACTTCTTCAATATTTTTTAGAACTTTAATAGATAATCTCTCTCTTGCTTCTTTTGTCCAACCAGCTACCTTTTTAGACAAGATTACATTAAAGTATTTTTCAAATTCATTTTTATAACTTCCAGCACCGTCTTCATCATAAATTGCATAATTTCCTTTTCTTTGTATCCATTCTAAAAATGCTGAAACTTCAAATGGAGTACCTAAAGAAGTATTAATCAATATTTTCCCATCACCGAACAAATCAAATTCATCTTTTCCAAGTATCACTGTATTTTTAGGTAAATGAATAGATATAATTTCTACTGTCTTTAGCAGTTCATTAAGTGGAAGATATTCTATTCCTTCCTTTTCAATGTCCATTTTTCTACTTCTACTAAAATAATAAACCTTCATCCCAAAAGCGGATGCTATTTTTGCTAACATTCTACCTGTTGTGCCCATTCCAATTATTCCAATTTTCCTTTGTGTTAGCTCTACAGCTTCATTTCTCCACTGCTGCTCTCCTAACCCCTTAAGTAATCTTATTAATTCACTAATAATGAATTCAATTAATCCTTCATCTCCATAGTCTCTAACTCCTCGAACTTCAATATTATTTACTCTTGCAATCTTAATATCAACATTTGCGGAATTTTCATCATAAAGGCTGCAGCACATTCCAATATATTTCAACTGCTTACAGTTTTCAATTGCTTTCTTACTTATCTGTGTATTTCAAGATACAAGTACACAATCGGCGTCCTTTATTCTATTAATAATTTCATTATCATTTTCTGGATAATCATCAAACGCCTCAATAGATTTTAAAAAAGCATTTAATACTGAAATTTTATTTACTAATACAGTTATTTTCTAGTATTATCAATTTGGATAATATTAGAAAATAACGGTAAACTTATGTTATAATTAACTCGCTACGTTAATTCAAAATTGCAAAATAATGCCTGGTAAAAATAAAAAAGTTTTATTATACAATACTTTCCATCGAAGTATTGTAAATATAGAGTAATAATAGTATAAGATTTACTATTATTACCTTGAGAATTAGGCAATTTAAAGTAAATCATTCATAATAAATGATAGATATAGGAGTGATAGAGTGATTAAATTAGATAGTAAAGAATTTAAGAAAATAACCCATTTAGTTAAATCTCAAGATGAATTATCAGTATTTTCTGTTATCAATGGTAAAAATCCTGGCGAGATATATGTAAACAACATTGATAATCCGACTGCAGCATTGATAAAGACTAGTGAGTGTAATTTAATTGCTGGTAGTCCAAATGATGAAATGTTTAATTCTGAGGTGTCTTCAGAATTGGATTTTTGGGATCCATTAGTTCCTGATTCTTGTGAATGGATGGAGAAAATACCAACTATTCATAAAAATCATTTCATTAGAAAATACAAAAGAAGGCATTATGTGTTATCTAGTGATAAATTTGTGGATTGTGATGCCACTTTGAAAGAAGGGTATACATTAGAAAAAGTTGATATATCTTTCTTAAGAGAAAATTCCTTTGAAAACTCAGAAAGAGTACTAGAAATATTGGCTGAAAATTGGGGTGACGATGAAAAGTTCGAAAAATATGGCACAGGGTATTTAATACGTGATGACAAGGTAATTGTGAGTTGGTCATTAAGTGATTGTAGTTTTAAAAAGACAATTGCAATTGGGATACACACAGATGAAAGATATAGAAAAAATGGTTTTGGGAAAATAGCTGCTGCTGCGACTATTAGAGATTGCTTTACTAAAGGATACGAAAAAATTGATTGGCTTTGTGTAGATTCTAACAAAGGTTCAAGTGCAACTGCGGAAAAATTGGGATTTAAAGTTATTAATCATTATTATTCTTTCACTTCATATCCTCCAATTGAGAATTTAAAGGATTTATCTGAATCTGAATGGCACGAATGGGGTGAATATTTAGAAGATGCATCAAAAACTGAAGAACGTTTGATAATGGAATGTGTTTATGCTTATATAAAATCTAATGATGTTGAAAAAACTATTAATATTATGACAGATATTAAGCATAAGAAAATTGAACTAGATTATTTAAGATTTAAAAACTGGATTATTAAACTTCAAACCTATGGTATGTGTTCTAACTTTACTAAAAAAGCTTGGATTAATTTTTTAAATGAAAATATTCATCGTAATGCTTAATCTATATTGTATTTGCATCATATTTTTCATAAAAGATGTATCAAGGACTTACTTTATTACAGTAAGTCCTGTTTTATATATATCGACAGTATTATAAATAATTTTAAACTTATGCTTAAGAAAAAAACGACTAATCTAATTAATAGAGGTTTTTCATAGTGGACTTAACACCATGCCTTTATCCAAATTTAGTAAAAATCGCACCTACTTGTGATAAGGTTCACCGTAACAATTATAACGTAGACTTTCAGGCATTATGCTTTAAAATTTGAAAGAGGATACTTCAAATAATACCCTCTTTCTTCTTAAATATTATCACCCTACTCTAATTTATTATGTAAATAAGTCATATGTCATATGGCTGCCACTACCATTCGTTAGTTTTTTAAGTTCCATTGTTTGCTCCTATTTTATTCTTCTCCTACAATGAACACTAGTTATATCTAACTGATGTGACTGTCATCCATAGCTCTGCGTAACAGCGACAAATGATAAAAATTCGTTAACTGAATTCGCTACAACTGCTTAATACTTGGGTTGTAAAAGTTTGCCCATGCTACATTATTGTCGATACATCTAAACATTCTGTAAGCTATAGGTTTAAATCCACATTTGGGCCAAAATGTTGAAGAAGCAAGATTGGTTATTCTCCAATCTGTAATTATGTTGTTATATCCCTTTTCTTTCATAATCTTATAGCCTTCATTCATTAATTTTTTACCGATACCACTTCCCATTTCTGAAGGATAAGTACCCGCAATACTTAGCTCTACTCCATCATCGGGTGACATCAAATCTGAATTAATAGTCCCATATACTTGAAATCCTAATTCCTTCATGTCCTTTGTTGCAATGAGAACTGTTGCATCATCATCCTCTACTGTACCCCTATACCCAGCTTTTATTTGTGCTACAACTTCAGGTAATGCAAGTTCAAAAGTTGGTGCCGAACTTTGATAGTACTGGATTATTTTGGACATCCTGCCCATCGCTTCACTATCCGTTTTATTGGCAAGTCTAATATCTATATCAGCTACATTTTCAAAAGGCTTGTACTCCTCCATGTTCATTATCGCGTGTACTTGCTGAATAGAAAAGCTTAATCTCAGGAAGGCCTCATAGTACTCTTGACTTCCAAACGGTACTAAAGTATATTGATTGAAACAACCTTGTTCAAGCCAAATAACTGAAACCTTTGCATAGAGATTCCTTATAAGTTCAGATGATTGACCCATTCTAATTGCGATTCCCTCATAGGGGACCCATGCATACCTACCTCTTCTACTATCAATCTTTATCTCTCCTATTAGATAACCCACTAGTTCCTCATTAGAAAATGCCCCTATCCCGATTACTTTACTATTAACGAACAATTCCTCAAACATATCTGTAATGTACTTTGTGTTAAGACAGCTATTTTTAAGAAATGGATATACCTTACTCTCAAGATTTTGTCTTTCTATTAACAAGTCAGCCATTGCAGGTATATCATCAACTGTAATTGATTTGAATTTACATTTGTTCATTTCTATCCCCCCAATTGAATTTACATTTCATAATAAATTATAGCATGACAAAAGATTATTAAATATGTAAAAAACAATTCCTAATTATTTATTACATAAATTCCGAGCATCTAAGTTACACGGTTATCAAATGTAACCCCTGTAGTTATCACTTATCTACCAAAAATCGCCGTCACTTATGATACAATTCACCACTCATTATTCTAAACCCTATTTAATTTCTAGAGGTTTTATATAAATAGCCTTTATATCCTTCCTACTGAACTTATTCCATCTTTCATCTTTTACTGATAAATATAATGTAAATTTGAAAAAAATTATTTTAGCTCTTCTCTCCAATTTTCTCAGCATTTCTCTTAATGTTAGATACAATACCCATGATTTTTCTTGCTTCATCCATATTGTCTTTAAATAGATGTGTAATATTTCCCACAGTTTTAAATGGATCTTTAGTAAGTACTTTGTTATCTTCTATAAAGGCATTTACTACTATATAGTCAATGATTAACTTTACAAAGTATATTTGCTTTGTGTTTAGCTTTTCATTTTGTATACATTGTTATATCAAAGCGTTTTGCAAATTCATCATCATTTAAAGGCATTATTAAGGAAGCTATATGCTCTTTAATTTCATTTTAATTTCTTTAATCAATATATAGATTGTAATAATGAAACTACATAATACAAATGGGCTTTTCTTTTATAAGTTATTTAAATTGAACTTCATAT
>DFXM01000053.1:0-18486 GCA_002381695.1 Clostridium sp. UBA4108
CTTTTACAGTACCAAACAAAGCTAATAAAGTATTAAACTATCAATACTGTTGTACTATAAAGAATATTTATAGCAGTTACATTAAGAATACTCTTATAGCATATATAGCAAGTAGATGAGCTGGATAGAAGAGATAGAATAACCATTTAACATTTCTACCCTTTAATCCATTGTAGAATTTAATTGGTATTAGGGCAAATATAGCTAGTAATCCATCGAATATATTAGCACTAAACAGATATGAAATTATTATATTTACTGGAGCCTGAGCTGTAATGCCCATAATTATAATTTGAAGAATATATACACCTGTAGATATAAAAACAATCATTACTATTTTTTTCGCCATTTTGTTAAAGTCATCATGATATTTATAGAAGAAATAAATCATCCACACTCCAGTGAAATCTCCATCTATGGCTAATACTAAACCCAATATTGAAAGAATCCAAACATATAGAATTTTGTATTTACCTTTACTATTATCATATAACCAAATTGCAATAAGTCCTAAAACTAAGTTAAATATAGTATTTAGGGCATAAAAATATTCTCCAAAGGCAAGTTTAAAGGTCATTGAAAAAGGTAATTGTGAAATTAAAGCTATACCTAGTAGTCTTATTAAATATTTCTTCTTATCTCTTGTCTTCAAATAACCTTCAGATATCATGTAACAAAATATAGGAAAGGCTAGCTTGCCTATAATATGAAAAATCTTTATTTGTGGAAATAGTACCCATGCTATATGATCTAGGAGCATGGTTATCATGGCTAATAATTTTAATTGTGATGAATTCATATAAATAACCTCCCAAAATATAAAATTTATGACTGTAAACTGAGCATCTAATTAGAACTAGTTGCAGCCATATCCTTAGATGGATTAATCTTGAGATTGATTATAAATGAGAATTTTAAAGATTTCATAAAGAAATAGAATTAATAATAACATTTATTTTAGGCTTTATTTTAAATTATTGTTGATTTTAGAACTACATATTATCACTCGCAAACCGTTTCGAAAGCTTGATTTACTAANNTCACTTTCATACAGCCTAAGTAGATCTAAGCTCTCTGCAAATGGTTTGCTTCGTAATAATATGTAGTTCATTATCAACACTATATTAAAACAAAGCCAATTTTAAAATTAGACTTCATAGTATTACTTCTCAATAGTTTTAAAATATTTTGTAATAACAGGTATAAAATAGCTTGCTAGAGATAGATCAGTCATTAGGAATTATATTCAGGTATAGGATTTTTTTCTTGATTATTTAAAGTCTATGGAGGATTTTCACATGATCTTTGAATTTTAAAGGTTATAGTATAAAAAGGTAATTAACGTAAATTATAGAATATATATTTAGGGGAATGATTAATGACCAATTTAAATTAGGATTACTTTAATTAAAATACCAGGATATAATTAAGTAATTTAGTTATGGAGGAAGGGTGAAAAAATGAGAGTTGAAACAATTTTAGCTAATAAAGAAAATGAGAATATAATTAAAAACTTGTATCCACTATATCTATATGATTTATCAGAGCATTATGGAAATTTGCCTAATGAATATGGAATATATGAGGATGAACCTGTTAAAAACTTAATAGACCAATATGAGATTCAAAATATATGGTTTGAGAAGCCCAATATATTATTTCCATATATTATAATGGTGGATGAAAAACCAGCAGGATTTATGTTAGTTGCAACTAAGCCCTATGTATCGCCGGAAACTGACTACTATGTAAATGAATTTTTTATACTAAGAAATTATAGAGGAAAAAAGGTGGCAGAAATAGCAGCGAAGCAAGTATTTGATAGATTTTTAGGAAGATGGGAATTATTTACTAACCATCTAGAGGAGAATATAAGAGGACAGAAATATTGGAGAAGAACAGTTGGTACCTATACAGGTAATAATTATGAGGAAATCTGTGGGGAAACTGTTCATGGAGAAAAAATAATATTTAGATTCAATAATAGAAAGGAAGATTAAATATGTTAGTTGAGAATCCCATTGGAGTAATCATAATGGAAAATGGAGAGCGAATTATTTTTAGATTATATCCTAAGCAAGCTCCAAACACAGTTAATAGCTTTATATATTTAGCGAATAGTGGGTTATTTAATAATAGAGAAATTAAAAGAATAGTAAAGGATTTTGTTATACAGCCAAGCTATTCTAATTTTGATGATTCTAGATGTGATTTTTCACTTGATGGAGAATTTAGAGAGAATGGATTTGAAAACAATATAGATTTTGGTAAATGGACTCTTGCTATGGGTGGAGATGGAAAAGCTATAGCTTCAGGAAGTTCCTTCTTTATTACCATAGGGAATAATGAAGAAAGACTTGATGGAAAATATGCAGCTTTTGGAAAAGTTATTGATGGCTATGATGAACTTATGAGGATTGCTAATGTTAAAACTGTAAGTGTGGATAGTGGAGTTCCAGGAGTTGAAATAAATAAGCCTGTAGTTCCAGAAATACTTAAAACTGTATGGGTTGAGACTTTTGGTATAGAATACCCTGAACCTATAAAATTAGAAGAGAAAAAATAGGATTAATGCTTAGCAATAGTTACATTAAACATGATGGGAGAAGAAAGTAATGAAACATAGATTAGGAACTTCAGGAAGTGTGATTTTATCAAATCCAAAACTATATTCGGAATTATTTTGGGAAGGCATTAATCATATTGAAATTGGAGAATTTCCAGATGAGGATGCACTAAATAAATTTTTAGAGATAAAAAAAGGAAAAGAGATTTCCTTTGGAATCCATTGTCCTATATTGCGGGGTGAAAGTAAGTACGATTTAATTGAAAAGGTTCAATATGAACCTAGCTATGCATGGAAACAATTAGAATTAGAGGCAGAGAAAATGTCAGCAGTAGGTGCGGAATATCTTTTAGTACATTTTCCATACTTCAAAGAAGAAGTAACTTGCAATACAGATAAATTAATTGAAGAGGGATTAAAAAAATTAAACTCTATACAAGAGAGATACTCAATTCAGTTAGTTTGTGAACCAAAGCTTGGGCTAAATCGATCAGGTGTAGGTATAAATTATCTTCAGAACTTTCCTATAGATATTTGGAAAAAATACAATATAAAACTATGCATAGACATAGGTGATTATATGATTGCTACAGGAGAAGAAATTTTAAACTATTTAATAAAGTGGAATGAGTTTATAAAAGTGATTCATTTACATAATGCATATTATGAAGGAGATGAGTATATTTGGATACCTGTCCATCCGACTCAAGAACAGGATGGAAGTAAACATAGAGTAGAAAAAATAATTAGATTCTTAGCTAAAGATGAAGAGAAGATTTTTGTTTTTGAACATACTCCAGATACAAATCCTAGTAAAGAGTTTGTGAAGGAAGGTTTTAAATGGGTAAGAAAACTTATTAGCTAGGATAATATTCTTCTTACAGAATAAGTGATTTTTATTAAGGGTTATATCATATATTTTTATAATGGAGGTTAAAAGATAATGATAAACATACGAAGAGCTAAAGCTAACGAATTTGAAATTTTAACCGATGTTTCTATAAAATCCGAAGCATATTGGGGTTATGATGATGAATATATGAAAAGATTTAAGGAACTTTATAAGATAACTGAGGAGTTTATAAATAATAATCCAACTTTTATTATAGAAGAGGATGAGAATATTATAGGATTTTACAGTATTTTAATTGAAAAGAATGAAACTTCTCTAGAATATTTCTTTATTGAGCCCAATTATATAGGTAAGGGATATGGAAAATTATTATGGAAACATATGATTGAGAACTGTAAAAATTTTGGTATAAAAGAGTTATTGATAGTAACAAGCCCTCAGGCAAAAGAATTTTACACAAAAATGGGTGCTGTACAAATTGGAGAAGTTGAATCACTTGTTAAAAAAGGACGTAAAATTCCACAATTGATTTACAACCTTGAAAAATAATGCAATTTACAAATTTAATATTAGCATATAGAAATTTAAAGAATCTATAGTTTAAAGTAATATAAATGTGTATATAACACTAAAATAAGGTAGTTTATCTCATCATTAATAAAATATAGAGATAAACTACTTTTATTTTTATAATAATTCTTTAACCTGACTTTCCTTTTCAAATAGTAAGCATCCGCCATCATGGTTACCTAATAGCATTTCTGTCTCTGCTAACTTTTTGAATAGTGGTGATTGTAGTGCTTCTAGTAAAGAGCAGCTTTTTAGATTAGTATCAGAGTAGGGGGAGAAGGGACAGAGTTCAGCTCCTCCATTAGACATAGGTATTCTTCTTAGCTATGAAACGCGTTTAATACATGTTTAATTATGAGCTTAAAGTTAGAATTCGTAAATATACAATTGAAAAATTAATTGAGAAACTTTTTAATAAAGAACATCACTCTATATTTAACATAATATGTAATATATCTTAAGTATTAAATATTAGATATCAAGTATTGAATGATAAATATTTTATATTAAATAAAAGGGTGATAGCCTTGAATAATTTATGTTTTTGTAATTTTAGTGGACAAGTAATTACCCCAGATGATCCAAGATACGAATATGCTAGACAAGAATGGAATAGGTCAATACAAAAATATCCTCTTGCCATTGCTTATTGTGAGAATAACAATGATGTGAGCTGTGCAATTAATTGGGCTACAACTCATGATGTTGATATTAGGATAAGATCAAGAGGGCATAATTATGAAGGATTCTCAGTAGGAAATAAAGTATTAGTTATTGATGTAAGTCCTATGAATCAAATTCAAATAAATCATTATGATAAAACAGTTAAAGTCGAAGGTGGAGTAAAAAATGCAGAACTTTATAACTGTGTTTCAGGGGAAGGATATCCATTCCCTGGTGGAACATGCCCAACAGTAGGAGTAGCTCCATATACCTTAGGGGGAGGATGGGGATTATCAGATAGATACTTTGGGCTAGGATGCGATAGTCTTATAGAACTTGAATTGATTGATTATACTGGTAGATTAATAGTAGCAAACTCCAGGAAAAACTCGGATTTATTTTGGGCATGCAGGGGAGGTGGTGGAGGCAATTTTGGAGTAGTTGTTTCTTTGACCTTCAAACTTCCTAATAAAGTAGATAGAGTTAGCTTATTGAGAGTATATTATGAAGACACCCCAAGAGAAATTCAGTTAGAGTTTCTTAAAGTTTGGCAGAAGTGGATTCATATTTCAGATGATAGAATAAATCTTAAATCTAGTTTATATAATTCAGCTGAAGATGGTATTGGTATTTTGGTAATAGGAATATTCTATGGATATCCGGAAGAAGCTAAAGAAATTCTAGAACCTTTTTATAATATAGAAGGAGCCCAAGTAGAGATAGAGTATATGACTTTCTTAGAGGCAATAACGGAAATTGAGCAGACGTATCCCCCATATGAAAAATTTAAAGATACAGGGCGATTTGTTCAAAGGACCTACTCTGACTATGAGCTAGGCAGAATTATAGAATCTATAAATAAGCCTAGACCAAGGGGATCCATATATACCGCAATAAGTTTATATGGATTGGGAGGAAAGGTAAGTGATGTGAATAAATATGACACAGCCTTTTACTATAGAAATTCAAGATATATACTAGGTATACAATCAGTATGGGAGGATAATTCCTTTAAAGCTATAAATACAAGGTGGGTAGAAGATAATTTTAGATATATTTATGCTATAACTAGGGGTTCTTATGTGAATTTTCCTTATAGTGAGCTTTGGGATTATGAAGAGGATTATTATGGAGAAAATAAGTATAGACTAAAACAAATCAAAAGAAAATACGACCCGTATAATATATTTAACTTTCCCCAAAGTATTATTGGCTATGATTATTAAATATTGATAGATTATGATATGTATTAATAAGGATTTAAAATAGAACTTTATTCCAAGGCTTTGTTTTAATATATTGTTCTAAAATTAACAACTATTTAGAATAAAGCCTTAATATTTAATATAAAACTTATAGAATAGAAATAGGGAGTAATATATAATTAAGTAAGATATATAATGGGATGAATTGAATTTATAGACAGGATTTATGAAAAATGGAAAAAGGATTTTATATGCGATAGAAGAGGAGTGAAGGATTAAATGGCGAGAAAAATTACACTTGCAGATGGAAGAGTGATTGAAGTCGAATGTTTGAGTTGTGCCCTTACTTCAGGATTAATTAAGCCTACTGGTGGAGTAATAGTTGAAACTGAAAATTTTCATGTTCACCAAGATGTGGCATATCCAATTCCAGGATTGGTTATTGTAGCATCTAAAAGACATATGTATTGTTTAGATGAATTAACCAAGGAAGAATTAAATGAATATATAAATTTAGTTCAGAACATTAGAAAGGCACAAAGAATTAAACTTGGAATTGAAGTGGTTTATTATTTTTATAATGAAGATACCACTCATCATTTTCATCTTTGGATGGTTCCTAGGTATGAATGGATGAAGGAGTTTGGAAACTCGGTAGAATCCCTAAGACCAGTGCTATTACATGCAAGAAATAACATGAACAATGAGAAGAATTTGAATAATGTTTTGGAGAGTATAGAATTGTTAAAGGAGGCACTAAAGGATTATAATGAATAAATTTATTTGGCTTTGCTTTAATATAGTTCTAAAATAAACAAACATTTAAAACAAATCCATTTAGTTAGGAGGTAAATAGTATGAAGATTGTAATAACAGGATCGAAAGGACAAGTAGCCTCTCAGCTCATAGATATAATAGATAAGGGTAGATCAGAAATAGGAGAAATTCCCCAAGAAATCATAAAGGCAGAAATTATAGGTAAAGATTCAAGAGAATTAGATATAACTAATTTTAAAAATGTGAAGAGCTTTATAGAAAAATCTAAACCAGATATTGTTATAAATGCATCTGCTTACACTAATGTAGACGAATGTGAAATTAATAAGGATAAGGCATTTAAGGTAAATGCATTAGGTGCTAGAAATTTAGCTATAGCTTGTGAAAATGTTGGTGCTAAGTTAGTACATATTTCTACGGATTATGTTTTTAGTGGAGAGGGAGATAGGCCAGTTAAAGAATATGAAGGTACGTCACCACAAAGTATTTATGGAAAGAGCAAAGATATGGGTGAGGAGTTTGTAAGAAGTTTTTCTTCAAAGTATTTTATAGTAAGACCTTCATGGGTCTATGGATATAAAGGGGAAAATTTTGTATATACTATAATTAAGGCTGCTAAAGAAAAAGGAAATTTAGTGGTTGTAAATGACCAAATAGGGAGTCCAACTAATGTTGAAGATTTAGTACATCATATTTTAAAATTAATTACCACAGAGGAATATGGAGTCTACCACTGTTCTGGTCATGGACAATGTTCATGGTATGATTTTGCATGTAAAATTATAGAATTAGCTAAGATACCATGTGAAGTAAAACCCTGTAGCACAGATGAATACCTAAGGATAGCTAATAGGCCTAGATATTCATCCTTAGACAATATGATGCTAAGATGTACAATTGGTGATGAAATGAGAAATTGGGAAGAAGCTTTAAAGACTTTCATAGAAAATATCAAGTGATTCTTATCTTCAGCTGGAGTTTGCTTAAGAGTAATACCGAACTCCAACTGAAGATTATTTATTATTATGGATTTCTTCAACATAAAGTCATAATCAATTTAATTTTGTATTATGCACTTATTTACGGATAGCTTCAATTAAATCAACGGGAGACAGAATTTTGCCAAAATCATAGGTTTAGAGTGAAAAAGAAATAGAAAGAGAATTTGAAAGAAGTCCTACTTTTAAACTAATTAGTTTTGAGATAAAGTATAATTCATAAATAGATTAATAAAACTATACAAAAGAACTTTAGGAGGAAATATGAATTCAAATTATAAGGTAAAACAAATAACAAGGTTATATGATAGTTGCAATCAATGTGGACTACCTATTATAAATTGCATTTGTTCTAAAGCATCTAAAATCAAAACTGAGGCAGTAATCTGGATTCTATCTACGGAAAAGGAATTTTACAGACCTTCTAATACTGCAAGATTATTAAAATTAGCCAATCCAGACTCAACAGAGATTTTCCTATGGAAAAGAGAAAAAGTTAACGAAAAACTAAAGGAATATCTAAACAGTGCTGAGTATGAAGCCTATTTACTATTTCCTGTAGAAGATAAAGAAAATATGATAACGGATGTTGTTCATCACAATACAGAAAAAACTAAGGCTTTTATTATAATAGATGGTACATGGAAGGAAGCAAGAAAGATATTTAGGAAAAGTAGTTATTTAAGGGCATTACCTATGATTTCTTTAGAACCAAATTTTAAGTCACAATATGATTTAAGAAGAGGTGCTGAAGAAGGGAATCTATGTACTATAGAAGCAGCTATAGAAATATTAAGGTTAAAGGGAGAAGTTGAAAACTCACAAGAATTGAAGGAGTTTTATAATTTATTTTTAAAAAGTTATAAAGCAGGATTAAGTGGACATAGATTAAAATAATGGATATGAGGTCATGAATGAATTCTAGTATTCTTTATAGAGATGTTATAGTTGAAGTTAATGTTATATTATTGTACTGAATCCATAAAATGTATTGTATAATTGATATATGAGAATACAGCCCTGTGTATGGATAACTTATGGTAAGAATTATACTTTTAATAAGGAGAATTAGTTATGTTAGATGCATTAATGTCTACATTATTACAATGTACTATTTTTGTTGGACTACCGTGGATTTGTTATTTGATTTTCAATAAAAAAAGAGAAGGCTTTTCTACATGGATAGGCTTGTATGCACCAAAGAATAAGAATTGGATAAAAGGAGCAATAATAATTTTTATTATTGCAACTGTAATCATGGTAGGACCAATTATTATATATGAAAAATTAGGGTATATTACAAATGACATGCTCTATTCAAAGGAATTAAGTGGACAAGGAATAAGTTTTAATATGATTATTATAATACTAATGAAGGCAATCTTTCAGACTGCTTTTGCAGAAGAGGTATTGTTTAGAGGCTTTATAGGAAAACGCATTGCTAAGAGATTTGGGTACCTATTTGGAAATTTAACTCAAGGTGTACTATTTGGAATTCCTCATGGAATCTTTTTTATATTGGTATATGATAATTATATTGTTGGAATGACTTTTATTATTACTGCAACAATTGTTGGATGTCTACAATTTTATTTGAATGAAAAAATGGCCAATGGAAGCATTGTACCAAGTTTGGTAATCCATATGACTATGAATATAATCTCATTTTCTTCAAAGGTGTTGGGAGTCTAGTATATGATTATGGAATATATTAAGGACATGATAAAAGTTTTATCAATAGAATTAATTTCAATACAAATTATTGTATAGCTAAATATAGTGTATTTAGCTATATGGTAGAATTCTATAAAGTACGTTAAGAAAAGGAAAGATTATTTATCTTTGATGGGGGGATTCAATATGGAATTATGGGACATATATAATGATGAAGGTTGTAAAACAGGTGCGGTTATGGAGCGTGGTGGTATAATTCAAGAGGGAAATTATCATTTAGCTGCCGAAGTGTGGATAATAAATAGCAACTCACAGATTTTAATTCAAAAAAGATCAAAAAATAGAAAGATATTGCCAGGAATATGGGGAATGACTACTGGTTGTATGGTAACAGGAGAAGATAGTTTGAATGGATGTATCCGTGAAGCGAAAGAAGAAATAGGTATAGTACTTTTAAAGGATAATATGAAACTGATAAGAAGAATATTCCGAAAGGATACTATTTGGGATGTATATGCTATTAAGCAAGATTATGATCTATCAAAGGCTGCTTTACAAAAAGAAGAAGTAAGTGATATAAAATGGATAACGATTCAGGAGATGAAAGATATGTTATCCAGTGGTGAACTTTTTAAGTATCCTGAAATATATGAGATTTTATCATCTGTTGAAAACTTAGTATTATTTACATAATAGTTATTTCATTCCTCAATTTAATCATTTTAAAGAATAGACAACCTGACCCTATACAAAGTAAAAAGGCAACTCATATTATAGAGCTACCTTTTTACAAAGAACATAAAATATAATAGTGTAAATTTGATATTTAAATAATAACATATAATTATGTGCAAGTGTATAAAAATGCACTGAAAGTGCAGTGTATATGAGAGTATGAGGTATATTCAATTTAGAATATATCTTATACTTTTTTCTTTAAAACAAAGCCTAAAATTAAATAATTATAGTAAAGAACAATTGCTTTATCTACTATAGAATTTATATATGTATTTCTATTAATGGAATATGATAGAAAATAATGTATAATAAAATATAGAGGGAATCTAAATTTTAGAATATAGAATTAAAAGCATTTACGGAGGATTATATGGAAAGGGTAAATGAAAATAAAAATTTTATTATAATCATTACTTTCATGATTATTCTTATGGCAATTGAGCTAGGGGGAATAAATATTTTTGTTACTCCTATAATAGCAGCTATTTCGGGGGCATTAGGAGGAGTGTTTTCAAAACACTGGAAAAATAAAGAAAGTTATAAAGCAGAGGTAATACTTTGGGTAGCCATGTTCATAGATCTGGGTGCATTTTTATTAGGGATATACAGTGATACACATATGCTGTTTATAGTCGGAGCTATAATATTAATGTATTATGCTATTAAGGGAAATAGAAAATATAAGAATACAAAAGTTATAATAACATTGGCCATTATAGGAATGTTTTTTTCAATGAATTATTATTTCTATTCCACTAACTTAATTAAAGATAAAATTTTTAATAGATATATAAAGAATGAGATTTCAGTTAAGGGAAAAGTAAAACTAGAAGATTTACTAGAAATAGAAGGGATAAGAGTAAATACTTATGTAAGTAATTTAAAGGGTATAGAAAATATGAAGAATTTGAAAAGTATTTCTATAATTGATGATAGGGGTGTGCTGGATTATTCACAAATAGCTAATTTAACTGAGGTAGAGAGAATTACAATAGAAGGTGGAGATCTAAATAATATAAATGTACTAAATTCTATGAATAAGTTAAAAATTTTAGATATTTCTCATACAGGAAAGAGAAATTTAGATGCTATAGAGGGGTCTAATACTTTAGAGGAGTTGCGAATTTACAGTGAAAATTCAGAAAAATTAAATCTACAGGGGTTTAAAAATGTAAAAAAGTTAAGTATAAACGGAAAAAACTTGAAAGATTTAACTGGATTACAGACCTTAAGCAGTGTAAGGGAGCTTAGTGTAAGTGGAAGTAGGGATCTGAATCTAAATGGAGTTGAAAGCTTATCAAACTTGGAAAAGTTAGATATAGATGAAATATATATTGAGGATGTAGAAGCATTGATTAAATCTAAGTCATTAAGGATGGTAAGTACTAACGGATGTATATTTAAAGATAAGGAAGCCGTAAGAAAAAGATTAAGTGATAATGGGATATCTCTAAAAGATGTGTATTCGGTGGAGACATAATTTAACTAAATAGAATGATTAATTATATTGGTGAATATAAAGAGCAGTTATCTAGTAAATCTCAGTTTTAAGTAAAATTTGTTTATTTTTCTACAATTATATATAATATTTTACAAAAACTATATATAATAAAGTAGAGTAATGTTTGAAAAATAAAAATCTACTGCATTAGATTTGATATTACAATGAAGGAGGTGTAAAACTATGAACTTAGAGGATTTAACAAACTTAATTGGCAGTGGAGCGCGGGCTGATGTTTATTGTGTAGGTGACAAGGCTATAAAATTATTTAAAGAGCAATGTACTAAAGAAGATGTTTTTTGTGAAGCGTCTCTTCATTCCATGGCAGAGAGTGCTGAATTGCCAGTACCTAAAATCTATGAAGTCATTCAGATTGAGGATAGGATGGCAATTGTTATGGATATGATAGAGGGTGTGACCTTTAAAAATATAATATTTGAGGATTTAGATAACTTAAAGATTTATTTAGACACTTTAATTGACCTACAAATTCAAACTCATGATATAAAGGTAATTGGATTTCCTAGTATGAAGGAAAAGTTCATACATACAATAAGTAATTCAGAGTTCCTACATAATAGACAGAAATATAGGCTACTACTATTATTAGATAGTATGGAAATAGGAAATAGCTTGTGTCATGGAGACTTTCATTTTATGAATCTTATAAAGTCTGATAAAGAGGTGAAAATTATTGACTGGATGGATGCCAAATCAGGCAGTCCAGAAGCTGATATATGCAGAAGTTATATGATTTATGCACTCTATTCTAAAGAGTTTGCTGATATATATTTAGCTACCTACTGTAAAAAAATAAGTAAACCACAAAGTGATATCCTTAGATGGTTACCAATCGTTGCAGCTGTTAGGTTATCAGAAAACAATGAAGGTGAAAGAGAGGGACTACTTCACTGGGTGGATATGGAGAATTATAAAAGTTAATTAATAGTAAAAAATATAAAAAAGAGTGGAAATCCACTCTTTAATTTTTTTGTAAGATGCTGTTTGGAAACATACTTACTATATTAATAACTATGTTTAGGCAATTTAACTTTGCTCACAACCTTAGCTAAAGAATATAGCATTGCTGTTTCAATGGGGAGCATAACTATGTTTTTTACAATACGTACAGAAAATAGGGCAATAAAGCCTTTTCCATACATCATAGAAAGCCACAGCGGTGTAAAGAATAAATGTACAATCACAGTAACGCAAAGATTTGCAATAAAAACTCGTGATAATGTTACAGGCTTTTTATAAAGAATCAAACCAAATAGGAAACCAGTTAAAAATGCATTAAATGTAAACCCAGGGAAAAATGCTCCTGTTGGGCGCATAATGTACTTAAGAATGTCTCCTAAGGCACCTGCAATACCACCTACTACTGGACCATATAGAAATCCTGTCAAAGCAAGTGGTAGGAAAGAAAAACTTATCTGTAGAAAATCACTTACTACAACGGTAAAAAAGTGAAGAACTACATTAAGAGATGTAAGCATAGCACTAACTGTTAAAGCAGAAGTACTTTTTAGCTCATTAGCTGATGTTTTAATTGTTTTTAAAAACTTAGTCATTAAGTTTACCTCCTTAAAAGCGATTATAGCTACATAGAGAGGTAAACCTCTAATATGTAGCAGCGGGATGCGAATTCTGTACCGCAAGACATCTTTTCGTCCGTCTGACAACTCCCCGTTCAAACAGCACTTAACGCACAGGATTCTACTCTGCCTTACTGCTTCATTTTAACAAATATAAATTTTTTAATCAATCAATTATGAATGTATTTCTATTATATTTATATAATTATGGGTAATGGATTACAACTTATATATAATCTTAAATTACCGAAGATATAATGGAATACTTTTTAATAATATTCAAATATAGTAAATATAGTGTATAGGATTGTTCAATACGTTGTAATATAATATTATAATAAAGAGTATTATGATATAAGGAGCTTACATATGGAAAACAGTATAGCAAATGATGGCATATATTTTAAGAATATTGAGGAATATAAAATTGATATTGATCAGGTTATTATAAATATAATTTCTAAGGGACATAGATTGGTATTTGCAAATGTAGTTAAATATACAGATATAAATGAATTTGTAATTCGGAAATATCCAGAACTTAGAGTTTATATATTAAATAGAATTTCATATTACAAAGAAATACAAGTTATTAACGAAAAGATAGATAGGGCAGTGAAAAGTCTAATAGGGAGAAATAAAAATATTACAGTTATAGCTCTAATGAATAAATGTAAATTTAGTTCAGAGTCAATTTATGAAAATCCATACTTAAAAGAAAAAATTAGAGCTGTTGTGGTTGAAAATAGCCATAGATTTATAAAGAAAAAATAATAGGAGGAGTAATAATGCTTTTTATTGGTGGCATAAGTGATAAGAAAAGTCAGCTTAGAGTTTTTAATAATGTTATATGTAGCTGTGGTAGTTTCACATCAGCAAAGCTAGTAATATATTATAGTTATTTTCACCTGTTCTTTTTACCAATAGCAAAATGGAATAAAAGATACTATGTTATAAGTAGATGTTGTGGTCCATTTGAGTGTTCAAGCGAATATGCAAAGGAGATAATAAACGGAGGAGTTCTAGATTTTACACGCCTAAGAAAATGTGAACCTAGAGTTTATTACGATTTATAGGAATTTTAGGCATATGAAATAAAATAGAATGAAAATTAGTTAACAAAAAGGCTAGGAGTGTTTTCTCCTAGCCTTCTTATTAACTAAATAATATCTACCTTATACTTAAATTATACCATATTGTCTCTATTAAATATAGACTTATAATTTATGATATTTAATATATAATTATAAGTCTATATTATAAAAAATTCAGATATATTAGTGGAGATAAGGGAGGAATTTCATGAGTATTAATGAGAAGGAAGTAAAATTTGAAGGAGAAAGACTTGAACTGGTACGTAGAGAGATAAAAAGTCAACTAAATGAAAAGCAAAATTTAAAGCAACAATTTGTAAAAAATAGTATAGAGGAGCAAAAGAATCTGTGGGAAGATGTAGGTGCTATTTCACCTTCAGGAGGAATGAATGATATTGTTACCTTTATGAGCTATATTGATGAATTGAAAAGAGTTAAAAGAGTGCATGAATTATCTAGAACTCAAGTTGAAAGACTTGAAAAGATGATGGGTGCACCATATTTTGGAAGAGTTGATTTTATTGAGCAGGGTGAAGAGGAAGAAGAGAAAATCTATATAGGTATGGGTGGACTAATAAATGAAACTAATGACCTATTAATATATGATTGGAGAGCACCCATATCGAGCATGTATTATGACTATGAGCTAGGGAAAGTTCAGTACACATGTCCTCAGGGTGTAGTTAAAGGTGAGTTGACTTTAAAAAGGCAGTACAAAATTGTAGATGGGAAAATCCAGTACATGTTTGATTCAAATTTAAAGATCGATGATGATATACTACAAGAAATCTTAAGTAATAGTGCAGATAACAAAATGAAAACTATAGTTACTACTATACAGAAGGAACAAAATAAAGCTATAAGAGATGAAGAAAATAAAGTACTAGTAGTTCAGGGGCCAGCAGGTAGTGGAAAGACCTCTATTGCACTTCATAGAATTGCTTACTTATTATATAAGCATAGAAATAAAATTACTTCAAATAATATTTTGATTTTTTCTCCTAATGAAATCTTCAATGATTATATATCAGAAGTGCTTCCGGACTTGGGGGAAGATAATATATACCAGACCACTTATACAGGTTATATGCATAAGGCTCTTAACTTATCTTTGATGAAGGAAGATACCAGTACCATGATGGAATATATTTTAAATTGTAAAAGGAACAAAGAGTTTGAAGCAAGAATAGATGGTATAAAGTTTAAAGGGTCCATGGATTTTATTAACATATTGAGAAATTATGCACAGTTACTTGAGGAAAAAGAACCAAATTTTATAGATATTGTGTATAAAAACAAGGTTATTGTGGATACAGCTGAACTTAAACAACTTTTTTATCATGATTATAAGTTATTTCCCCTTAAAAAAAGACTAAGTAAAATAAGAGAAAGAATCTTATTTTTACTAAAACCTATAGAAAAAGAGAACATTAAAAAGCTTACTGAGGAGCTATATGATACTGGTGAATATATGGATTTGGCAGAGGTAAAGGAAAAAAGTATTGCTACTGTAAGAGAAGAAAATAGAGTATTAAAACAATCCATTTTTAATATGACAGAATTTAACCTTTTGGATATATATAAGGATTTATTTATGGATATTGAACGTATGAAGCTTTTAAATAATGGTAGAGAGCTACCCAAAAGCATCTTGGATATAAAAAAGAATACCTTAAAATCTTTAAATAATGGGATGTTAAAATATGAAGATCAACCACCAATATTATATTTAAAAATACTCCTTGGTGATATTCAAGATACCTCAACTATTAAATATATTGTCATTGATGAGGCTCAAGATTACACACCATTACAATATGATATATTAAAACAACTATTTCCAAAGGCCAACATTACAATCTTAGGTGATCTAAGTCAATCTATTAACTTCTATATGAATGTAGGAAACTATGAAAATATAGCAAAAATATTTAGTGAGAATAATACTAATATTATTAATTTAACCAAAAGCTATAGGTCTACTGCAGAGATAACCTCCTTTTGCAGAAATATATTAGAGGGAGAGGTAAAGGGGGAATGGGTTCAAAGAAGTGGAGAAAAGCCTAAGATTATAAAAGTAAAAAAAAGTGAGTTGTATCATAGAATATTAGAAGATGTAGAAATTCTAAAATCTCAAGGATATAAATCAATAGGTGTAATTGGGCGTAATAATAATCAGTGCTATGAAGTATATAGGTATTTAAAAGATAGAACAGAAATTAAACTAATAAACAAAGATGATGATGAATATTCAAAAGGCGTGGTAGTAATCCCTTCCTATTTATCTAAAGGGCTTGAATTTGATGGAGTTATTGTTGTAGATGCAGGGGGAGAAAACTATGTAAATAGGGATGAGCAAAATTTACTATACACTGTATGCACTAGGGCACTTCATCAGCTTCATGTCTATTATATAGAAGAGAACTCTATAATAGGTATTTTATAAAATAAAATTACGACATACTAAATAACATTATATTATCATGGAAGATTATACTATTATTAAAAATATTAAATTATATTGAACAATTTAAAGATATCATGTATATTTTAAAATGCATGATATTTTTTTGTTAAGTAACAAGAAAATAATAAAATGAGGTAAATAATTTAGTTAAGACAAAATAGGGGGATGGTCAATGAACATTAATAATTTGGAGAGAAGAGTTAATCAGAATATTCCATGGTATTTATCTTGGGGATTTATTATATTTATGTTTATAATATTTTTTCCAATAGCAATATATTTAACTGTAAAAAGAATTAACATAAACAATCCAGAAAAGAAGGCAGGAGTAGCTCTAAAGATTACTGGATGGGTATTTATAGGGCTAAGTGTGTTTTATACTATAGGAGCTTTAGAGAATCCTACACTTACTTTAGGTAACATCTTATCTGGATTAATATTGCTTGTAGGTTGTGGAAGTTTAATGATAATGTTAAGTAATAAGAGTAAGAAGAATGCTGAGAAATATAAAAAATACACATATCTTGTCATATATCAAAAGATTACATCAATTGATAATATAGCTTCAAATATACCTACAACCTATGAAATGGCTAAAAGAGACCTTCAAAGTATGATAGATAAAGGATATTTTGAAGATGCATATATTAATGAAGGTACAAGAGAGATAATGCTACTTAGTGTCCACTTAACCAATGCTGAAATGGACAAAGGAACAAAGGAATATATAGTTGTAAATTGTAGTAGTTGTGGTGCAAATAATAAGGTCATAAGAGGTTCAGTAGGAGAGTGTGAATTTTGCGGCTCACCTATAGATGGAAATTAAAATTGTAAAGATAGAGATAAAAATTTTAAAATAAGAATTAGTAGTATTTATATAGCTAGATGAATTACTACCATTGTCATAGAATAAAGAATAACTATTGGTAATAGTAAAATATTAAAAAAGCTGAAGTAGAGATATTAATAATTCTCTATTTCAGCTTTTGTTTTAATACTATATTAGATATGTTCAAAATTCCTAAAATAAAATTATTACTTAAATTTTCGAGGGAATTGCTTGATTATACCATTAGAAATAGTATCAGCAAGCATAAGAAGATGATCTATACCTTTGTCAAAGGCAGCTATATTACCTTTCCAATTACTATTTAATCTAGCTGTAACCTCTTCAGTAAGTATTTGTAGGTGTTTATGAAGCATATCTTTTAACTCTTCATATGGCAATTTTGGATTTGCATTACTTAGAAATTTAGCAATTTGATCTGCATTTTCATACCATAATTTATTAAATTTATCGAAATCAGCACTATTTCCAGTTTTAGCAGCATCAACAACTTGACCAGCTAGGGAAATATGCTCTCTTAAGAGTTTGGCAAGGGCATTTCCAGCTTCCTCACCATAATAAGGTTTAATTGAAGCTCCAATATCATCTTGATTTCTTAAAAGTCTATCTAAAACGTCATTTTTGTCAGGAAGGTTAGATATATCGCTTATTATGAAATTTCTAGTCCATATTGCATGGTCACTCCAAAGTTTTCTTTCAGCCATTCTCAAATCTTCTGCTGCTTTACTGTAAGTATCTCTAGCATTAACTTGAGATGGGGTTATTAATAGTGTGAAAAATAGTAAAAATACTAATAATATTGAAAAAAGTTTTTTCATTTTCATCTGCTCCTTTTCTATTTTAGACTGTAACTTTATTGTATGTAAAAATAAAAAATATATTTATGTATTTAGGTTTAAAGTAAAATATATAGGTTGTAATAAAGTTTCTACATT
>DFXM01000053.1:18561-94822 GCA_002381695.1 Clostridium sp. UBA4108
ATAATATGAAGCTCAATTTCAATATTTCATAAAATAAAAGCCTCTTTGTATAATGTAAAAACTTAATTACAACTTATATATTAGAATATCTGCTGATTTTATATTTTGAACACTGTTTAAGTTACTGTTGATATTTACTTTTATAAAGGGTAAAATTAAATTAAACAGTGTTCAAATTATGAATAAAATTAAACAAGAGTAACATAAAGTAAAAGATAAATAGCTATAAGATGAAGAGGTGAAGGTATGAGTAGAAAAAGACAAATGGAGAAGCAAGAGGAAACGAGGAGAATTATTTTAAATGCAGCAAAAATCATAATTGATAAACATGGATTAGAGGGATTATCTATTAGAAAGATAACTAATGAAATAGATTATTCACCAGCTATTGTTTATCACTATTTCAAGGATAAGGATGAGATAGTTGCAACATTAGTAGAGGAGGGATATGGGCGGATAATAGATACTATATCTAAGGGTAAAATAGAAGGTTCCAATCCTTTAGAACAGATTAAAATCACATTTATTAAATATATAAACGCATCATTAGAGAGTCCTAGTGAATATAAAGCTTTTATGCTTAGTGAAAATGAAACTATATTAAATAAAACTAGTATTCTTAGAAGGGGGATAAGCAAAGAGAGTCCAACCATAGGAGCATTAGTTAGAAATATTGAAAGAGGAATAGAGGATGGATTGATAAGACCTTGTGATGCAGAACTTACAGCTCAAATCATATGGACGTCTACCTTTGGATTACTTATGAAGCTAATACTAGAAAAGAATATAGAAGAAGAACAAAAGGATAGATTGATAGAAGAGCATTTTAAATTAATATTTAATGGAATAGTAATTGGGAAAGGGAAATAATTATGAAAAGGGGATTTAAAATTTTAGGGGTTATATTATGCATTTTTTTAGTTCTGGGAGTTTTTATGTTTATAAAAATAAAGAATGCCCCAATACCGCAAATTAATATTAATGATGTTAGTATTAAAGATATAAATGATGGCATGTACACAGGAGAATATAAAGTAAATCCTGTTCAGGCTAAAGTAGAGGTAGAAGTAGAGGGCGGAATAATTAAAAACATAGCTATTAAAGAACATATGAATGGCTTAGGAAAAAAAGGAGAAAAAGTTGTAGATAGTATTGTTAAGAGTCAAAGTCTACAGGTGGATGCCATAAGCGGAGCAACCTTAAGCAGTAATGTGATTAGGAAAGCAGTAGAAGAAGCTTTAACTAAATAATGGGGGTATATGGAGATGAAAATAGCAATTATTTATGGAACAAAGCATGGTACTAGCAAGAAATGTGCAGAAATACTCAGTGAGAAAATAGGATCAACCGTTGAGTTATTCGATGCTGGTACAACTAAAGAAATCAACTTTGAAGACTATGAGATTATTATAATAGGTGGCTCCATCCATATGGGACAAATGAATAAAGGTATTAGAGAATTTTGTGCAAAGAACATGAATAGCCTAAGAAAGAAAAGGCTGGGTCTTTTTATCTGTGGTATGACACCAGGTGATAAAATCGATGAAGTGTTAAATAGTGCATTTCCAAAAGAGCTTTTAGATAGTGCAGTAGCTAAGGAATGGTTTGGGGGGGAGTTCAAGTTTAAAGAAATGAATTTTTTTGAGAGGTTTATAATAAAGAAGGTAAGTAAATCTCAGACTGGGGAAAATATAGATACAGCTCAGGATGTAAGTGATATAAAAGAAGATAATATAGGGAAATTAGTGAAAAAAGTTATGAAGATATATCACTAGCAAAGCCTGTGGGAAAAATCAAGAATGGAACAAATAGAACTCTTTTATAAACTGTAGAGTAAATCTATTTAAAAATGTATCAGCAAAGTTTTTTATAAAATGTTAGATACAGTATAAAACCTCTGTAGATAAGCTCTGAGGCTTAGATACAGAGGTATGTATGGTCATAAAGGTGAAAGAAATAGTATTTACTACTCTAGTATTTTTTTTATTTCTTCTAGCTTTTCAATGGCCGAATTGTAACCATGAAAGTAGCTCTTTCTTAATTTTTCAATATCTTTTTCAAAACTATCTATGGATTCCTCTGCAGCAGGACGTATGATTAGGGCTTTTCCTTCATGTTCTAGTTGTTCACAGTATCGAACCCTTTCGTTATAAAGAGTATGTCTAGTAAGAAGGGGCTCTTTTAATTTAGGATATTTTTTGCAGAGTAGTTTTGAAGCCAGTAAGTTATTTTTACTAAACTCTTTTACATATCCTTTAGGTCGAGTAAGTATTATTAGATGTTTTTCATTACCATCCTCTATGGACTTCATTATTGGTATCGGATCACAAATTCCACCATCATAATAGTAATTATCTTTGATTTTTATAGGTGGAAAGAACAATGGTATAGCACAAGTTGCTCTAAGCATAGTACATTTAGTATCTAATTCTCTTCCATCTAAATATTCAGTCTTGCCTGTAGAGGCATTAGTTACCCCAACTAAAGTTTTTCCTTCATAGCTTAGAAAGGTTTCCATATCAAAAGGACTTAACTTATTAGGTATTTCATCAAAAACAAAATCCAGCCCAAATAAACTTTTACATTTAAAAAAATTCCTAAGGCCCAAATACCGTTTATCATTTCTATATAGTTCTAGGACATCTAAGTTTCTTCTTTTTTGTTTAGATATGTAGGAAACTCCGTTAGTAATTCCAGCGGAAACACCAATACAATAAGGAAACATAATATCATTATCTAAAAGAGCATCCATTACACCAGCACTGAATATGGGTCTAAAGGTGCCCCCCTCTAGTATTAAACTTCTCATAGACCCTCCTCCTATTAAAATAAAATTCATTATAGAAATTATATACTTTACTAAAATATATTACAACTTTAAGGTTTAAAATACTAATTAGTATTCTAAACCTTAAAGTTAGTAATTATTTAATTGTAAGCTTGTATATCTATATATAAATTAATAGTTATTCTGAGATGAAGTCCGTTTCTTTTGAAGAATCAATATAAGAAGTATGCCTACAACTAATACTAGGGTAACGGCTAATCCACCTTCAGGACCAAAGGCTCCACCATTTATAATATTATTACTACTATAGGAACTCTCCATCAATATGTTTCCTATGGTACCTGTTCCACTTACAGAAAATCCAAAAAGATTTCCTTGAGCGAAATTCCAAGAGGAGTGGAGTGCACATATGCCCCAAAGGCTTTTGCTATATAGGGCATAAAAAGCTGCAAAGAGGCCAAATAGAGTTAAATTTATTAAAGGCATTGTTCCAACTCCAGAATTCCCTAGATGTAATGCGGAAAAATATATGGAGGATATAAAAATACCCACAGGAACATTAATGAGTTTACCAAACACAGGAAGAGTATATCCTCTCATCATAATTTCTTCAGTGGCCCCTTGTATCATCCAGGTAAATATAACAAAAATAAAGGATGGTATCATTGAGGCAGTTAATCCAACAAATTTAACTTCTCCATTACCCGTAACGTAAATAATAGTAGCAGATAGAGCTATCATTAAAATCCCAATAATAAAGCCAACTACATATTCGGAAAACGCCTTTTTATTGAAATTGAAACCCATAGTAGATATAGGTCTCCTTTCTATGAATTTAACTATGATAAAGTAAAAAATCATAGATCCAAAGAATGAAATTAGCATGATAAGAGGACTATTGATAAATTCAGAACTATTGAGATTAATATTAAATCCTGCTAGCGCCATTAAAGGTGCAATAAACATTATAGGCATTAATATGATACTAGAAAAAAATGAGCTTAATATAGGATATATGAGTGCAAGAAAAAGCATTAAATACTTATTAAACTTCCTTTGAACTCCGGATACTAATCCAGTGTCTTTTCTAAATAATCCATACATGGATATCCCCCCATTTCAATTATTATGGATGGATATTTATCCATCCATAATAACTGTAAAATATATCCATGAAAAAATCAACCCAGTGATTATATTTTTTCTTTTCTCTTAGGATAATAAATTTTAAAAGCATCATCATAATCTTCAGGTTCCTCAAAGTATTGAACCTCACTAACATAGATATCACACTTATCCTGTATTATTTCTTGAGTTATAATCTTATTTTCATTTTCCTTTTGTTTATTCAAATTTGTTCACCTTCTTTTCTATGATAAATTTATTTTCTCTCAAATAGAGATTTATATTCATCCTAGCTTTGAGTAATAAGAGCTTATCGTCTATGAATTTATCTAGAAATTCTCTTATAATCCTATCTTTCTCATGAAGCCCTAGAAAGGATCTACTTAGTATTTCACACTATAAGGAACCTATAGAACTTATTACCATACTCTCCGGATTTACGTAGAAAACTCTGTTGTTATCATACTTTAACTGGGTATAGGTCCCTAGAAAGTTCATGGCAAAGAGAGTGGAAGGTTTATTATAAATTTAATGACAAAGGTATTTTTAGAGAAGGATATAATATATGTTTAGTAATGATGTCTCATTAAGATTAAATTTGTAAATACTTGTAAATATTATAAGAATTATGGTATAATTAGAAAAACAAAAAGATTATGATAGTACAATTCTAAAAGAGGACAAAAACTACTGGTTAAGTATAATTAACAAATAAAATTACAAAGAGTATTTTAACATGGAAATCTAACAAGATTATAATAACACTCAGAAAGGCAGGTACATACAATGAAGGTTCTAATTACAGGTGGAGCAGGTTATATAGGAAGTACAATTTGCTCTGCATTAAAGGATAATGGGCATAAGCCTATAATTTTGGATTCACTTATTAATGGGAAAAGAGAGTTTACAAAAGATTATATATTCTATGAAGGAGATATTGCAGATAGAGCCTTATTAGAGAAGGTATTTACTGACCATCCTGATATAAGATGCACAATACACTGTGCAGCATTGATTGTAGTTCCAGAATCGGTAGAAAATCCATATGGTTATTACACAGAAAATGTAGCTAAGTCCTTAGAGTTATTTCATAACTTAAATAGCCTAGGATATAATGATATTATTTTCAGTTCTTCTGGATCAATATATGATGATGTAGATAATTTTATGGTAACAGAAGAATCACCACTTAATCCAAGGAGTCCATATGCTCGTACGAAGTTTATGATGGAAATGATTCTTAAAGATTTTTGTGCATCTTATGGTATGAGAGGGATTGCACTTAGATACTTTAATCCAATTGGTGCAGACCCCAAAATGCGTTCTGGTCCTTATGATAAGTTTCCTACCCATGTTGTTGCAAAGCTTATTGAGGCAGCATCTGGAGATTCAGGGATATTTAAAATAACAGGAGTTCATTGGGATACAAGAGATGGTTCAAGTATTAAAGATTACCTTCATGTATGGGACTTAGCAATGGCTCATGTTAAAGCTGTAGAAAAATTTGATAGAATTTTCAGCAATGAAGAGAATGTGGATTCAAATTATGTAGTAATTAACCTTGGCAGTGGCAATGGTGTAACTGTTAAAGAATTGGTTACAGCTTTTGAGAAGATATTTAAAGTAGAGCTAAATAAGGTTGAAACTGAGCCAAGACTAGGGGATGTAGCTGGAGCTTATGCAAATGCTAATAAAGCTCTAAAGCTCTTAGGTTGGAAAACTGAGCTATCTGTTGAAAATGGCATGTCTGATGCATTAAAATGGGGACAAGTTAGAGAGTCAATTTTAGGTTATTAAAGGCTTTATTTTATGGAAGGTACAATATTTCGTATATAAACAACATAAGGAGGACAGTTATGGAAAAGGATATGAATTTTAAGAAAAGCTCCAATCAGATATATATTATATGTGCTGTTATTATATGCATTGTGTATTCCGTAGGAGCCTTTTTTATGGTTAGAAGGGGTACAATAATTAAAGAAGCAGGAATATCAATAATAGTTATATTACTATTAAGTGGAATTATGGGAATTATTTCCTACATGAAAAATAATGAAAGTATGATCTTAAGACATATAATAGCCATACCTTGCGCAGTAGCGTATACTATTGTTGTGTTTAGTACAAGTATTTTAGTAGCGCCTATGATAATAGTTCCAATGATAGTTATTGCAGCTTTTTATTTAGAAAATAAGTTTTTAGTTATACCAATTACGGGAACCATAACTATAAATATTGTATGGATATATATAAAAATAACCAGTGGTGGGGATGTACATATTATTTTAATACAAGAGATTATTCTAATAATTCTTTTGATAAGTATATCTTTTCTAACAAATTTCTTAAGTAAAGTAAGAAATGCAACAGAAGAGTCAAGAATTAAAGCCGTAGAGAATTACAATAAACAAAGTATACTTTTAGAGGAAATTAATAATGCCGTTGAATTGTTAAATAGAAATACAGAGGGATTAAATAATAATATAAGTACTATTGAAAATTCTTCTAAAACTATATATACAGCCGTTGAAGAGATAACAGCTGGGTGTAGTAATACAGCTGGAAATATAGAAAATCAAACTTCGTACTCTAATGAGATACAGATTAAACTTAATAATACTGTACAGATTTCAAAAGATATGAAGGCTTCGGCAGATGATAGTGAAAAGATATTTAAAAGCAGTTTAGAAGTTGTAAAGGAACTATCTGAACAATCTCAATTAGTAAGTAATAAGAATAAAGAAGTTCATAGAATATCAGAAAATTTAAAGAAGAAAACTGAAAATGTACAAGAGGTAGTATCTATAATATCAAATATAGCGGAACAGACTAATTTATTAGCGCTAAATGCTGCTATAGAATCTGCTAGAGCTGGTGAAGCAGGAAAAGGATTTGCAGTTGTTGCAGATGAGGTTAGAAAGTTAGCAGAAAAAAGTAAAGAATCTACAAAAGAAATAACAGAAATGATATTAGAATTTAAAGAAGAGGCTGAAAAGATAGTTTCTTCTATAATGGAAGTGTCAAAGATCAATAGCGAAGAGAATCAACTGATGTGTAGTACAGAAGCTCAGCTTAATAGTATTTATAATAAGATAATTGAACTAAGAAATAAAGTTGAGGTAGTAGATGAAAGTATAAATTATATTAAGGAGTCAAATTCAAATATAAATGAATCAATAGTAAATCTAGCAGCAATATCAGAAGAAACAGTTGCCAATTCAGAGGAAGCCTTCAGTGTTATAGAAGAATATTTAAATGAAGCGAAATTTGCTAAGACTTCAATTGAATCCTTAGTAATATTAGCTTCAAAGATGAAGAAATTGGTGGAATAATAGAGATTATAATTTGTTACGAATGAAAATTTAAAAAATAAGATTAAATTTATACATTAATTGATAATGCACTTCTGTCTGTTATGACAGGAGTGTTTTTATTATTGTTAAATATAAGTACTATTTGCATTTATTACACTAATCTTAGCACATATGTAATAAAATATAAAATATATAAAAAATATGATATAATAACCATAATAAGTTAGATAATAACAATGAATGGAGAGGATTATAATTGTTAACAAGAAGATCTTACAAACAAATTTTAAGTAGTATTCTTATGTTGTTAATGCTACTATCTTTTAATTCACCATTAGTGCTTGCAGATGTGCCGTCACAGCTCCAAGTTAATGAATCAAAAACATCTGTAGTTACTGCTAAAGATAATTTAACTCAATATGATATTAATGTTAAATTTGATGAACCAAATAAAACTTTTACTTCTACTGAAACAGTTAAATTTACTAATACTTATGGAAAAAATCTTAATTCCTTAGTGTTCCATTTATATGCTGATTCCTATGGTAGTATAGAGACAATGCCTACTATAGGTATGCAAAAGGAAAAACTTGAAAAAGAAGAGATTGGAGATATAAATATAACTAAGGTTACTATTGGAAAGAGTGAAGTTAAATTTACTCAAGATAAGCAAATCTTAAAAATTACTCCTACAGCTGATATAAAATCAAATGAAACTATAGATATTAAAATAGAGTTTACACTTAAATTGCCTATGAGCCAAAATAGATTAGGATATTACAATAAGGTTTACTCTGCTACAAATTGGTATCCTATAATATCAATCTATGATACTAAAACTAATACTTGGGATGAGAATCCTTTCCATCCTGTTGGGGAGTCCAATTATAGCGATATAGCAAATTATAATGTTTCTATAAACGTTCCAGATAATATGGAGTTAGCTTCTACAGGTACGACTAAGTCAAGTAAAAAAGAAAAAAATGCCACTAAAACTTATGAGATTACAGCAGAGAAGGTTAGAGACTTTGCATTTATCATGAGTCCTAATTTTAAGGTTATAACAAAAAAAGCTGATGATATAACAGTAAATAGCTTCTATCTTTATGATGGAAACGAAGAGACTACACAAAGAGCTGAGGAACTACTAGATTTAACTATAGATGCAATAAAGTTTTTTGGGAAAAATTTTGGTAAATATCCATATAAAGAGTTTGATACTGTTGAAACCCATGTGCAAGGTTTTGCTATGGAGTACCCTCAATTAATTCAAATGGGGAAATATCATCCTAGATATAATGATGAAATTACTTTCGTAGAAGAATCAATTGTTCATGAAATAGCACATCAATGGTGGTATGTAACAGTAGGAAATAATGAATTCGAAAATGCTTTCCTAGATGAATCTCTAACTGCTTTCTCAACTGCATATTACTTTGAAAAGACTCAAGGTAAATATTCATCTGCTGGAGTAGCAATTAGTTTAAGAAGTGGAATGGATTATTTTAGAGGTGGTTCAACTCCAATAAACGCATCTGTTGCTGAAATGAATCCTAATGAATGGGGCAGAATAGTTTATAAAATGGGTGCATTAGTATTTGAAAATCTCAGACAAAAGGTAGGGGAAGAAAAGTTTTTAGAAATAATAAAAACTTATTATGCTGAAAACTCATTTAAAAATGCTAATTTAGATTCATTATTAAATGTAATTGAAAGAATTGGTGGAAAAGCAGCAAAAGAACAAGTATTATCAAATATTAATTCTAAAGATTTTTATCCTGAAAATCTTAAATTAAATGAAACTGAACTAGCTGAACTTAAAGAAATAAATAGAGAGAAGGGTAAAGCTAGGAGAGAAGAAAATAAACAATGGCTTGAGCAATTTAAACAAGAAGGTAAAAGTAATTTTGCATCCTTCTTTGTACAAGCTTTAGATAATTATGATGTATATTTAGTAAAACCTTCAAAGGCTAATATGTCTAAAGAAGAAAAACAAATGGCAGATAGAACAGTAGATATATTAAAAATGATACTAGAGAATAATTTGGGAGTCAGTGTTACAATTAAAGAAGATAAGGATATGACTGAAAATGAGCTTAGAGAAAAAAGTTTAATATTTGTTGGAGATACTAATGAAAACACAGCACTTAAATCGGTTGTGGATAAACTTCCTGTTGATCTTTCAAAAGAGGAAATTAAATTTAGTGATGTTACTATAAAAAGCAAAAACATCACAGGTATGTTAATTGCTAACACTTCTAAAAATAAGAATAATAATGTGATTATTCTTTTAGGGTTAGGTAAAGATGAAAACTTAAATATGTTAAATGGTTCCGATTTTTATAATAAGCAATTTATTTTAAACTTTAATGACAAGACATTAAAGGGGAATTACGATAAATAAAATTTAAAGGTAAAAATATGCACTCTCTACAAATATTATGGTGAGTGCATATTTTTCATTGAACAATATGGATAATATTATAGTTTACTAAAGAAAGGATTTTGCATTATGAGAAGGGATTTTCTCTGTGTATCTGTATACACGGAAAGCATCATCGCCTACATAAAGTACAGGATCAAGAGAAGGATAATCTAAATAACCATTTTCATTTAAAAGTTCTGTTGCAACGCATCTTCCTTTAATTTTAGCTAAGATATTAGTTATTCCATAGTATTGTTCACTTTCTATTACATCAGTTAAAGTGCATTCAATTGAAATAGCACACTCTTTTATCATAGGGGCATTAACAATATCAGACTTAACTGGAGTTAGATTAGTAAATTCGAATTTTTTACAGGTGTGACCAGAAGAAAAACCACAGAAATCTATTTCTTTCATAAGAGTTCTATCAGGTATATTTATAACAAAATCTTTTACTTTCTTAATTTGATTTATTGCATAGCCCTTGCTACCAAAACCTAAGGAAACCATGTCCATTAAGGTATAGGATGATGAAAGGGTAGTTACATTTGGAACTTCATTCTCATCATAAAAGCTTACAAAAAAAATTGGGAATCCGTAGTATAATTTTTTATAGCTTACTCTTTGTTTTTCCATTATAAATCCTCCTAAAAATAAAATGCTTTTGAGTCTTAAAATAATTATAGGAAATATAAATCCTCAATATTATTTATATTTAATCATCTCTATATATTAAATTATAGTTCTATAAATTTTATTATCTGTGACTTATATCACGGTAAAAATTTTAATTAGTCAAATCTAATTTCATTTAAATCTAAGAATTATTTATTTTTAAAGGAAGTTCAAATATACTATTTATGTGTTGAGTAGAGTTTTTGTAAGGATTATATGATAATATAATAAAGTAAAAGGTATATTTTATTAAAGGGTTAGGAGGATGAGAATGAAATTAAATTTGGATTCAACTTCAAAGAAGAAAACACTATCTAATGTTATAGTGATAGCTGCAGGAATTATAATATTTTTTATTATACAAAATATAAAATCAATATTTAATGGTGTTGGAATAGTTATAAAATTAATAATGCCATTTATATATGGATTTGCTATAGCGTATATATTATCTATTCCTATGGAGCTTATAGAAAATAAATTACTGAAAGTTATGGATAAGAAGAATAAACCTAAGTTAAAGAGATTTATAGCAATTACTATAACCTATACTTTAGCTATAATTGTAATTGGGGTCATATTTTCAATATTAATTCCAGAATTAGCACGGAGTATATCCACCCTTATTGAAAATGTACCAAGCTATATTAGATCATTAGAAAAATACGCTAATGAGCTTGTTGTAGCATTAAATTTAGATGAAAGTATAGTTAGTGGAATACAAGATTATTTTAATGACATCATGAATTATATAGTTAATTTTGCAGGAACAGCAGTAGTAAATGTTTTTGTATTTTCTGCAAGTATGACATCTTATATATTAAATATATTTATAGGAATAATCATTTCTATATATTTACTGGCAAGTAAAGAGATGTTTTTTGCTCAAGTAAAAAAGGTTCTCTTTGCTATTTTACCTGAAAGACCAGTAAATTATATGATAGAGCTTACCAAATCAAGTAATAAAACTTTCATGGGATTTATTAGTGGTAAGTTACTAGATTCATTTATAATAGCAATTATTTGTTTTGTGGGTATGAAAATTTTTAAAATGCCATATCCGCTTTTAGTGAGCTTTATCATAGGTATAACCAATATAGTACCAGTATTTGGGCCTTTTATAGGGGCTATACCTAGTGTACTAATAATTCTAATAGTAAGTCCAATAAAGGCATTATGGTTTATATTATTTATATTTATTTTGCAGCAATTTGATGGGAATATTCTTGGCCCTAAAATTCTTGGAAATTCTACTGGATTATCTGCATTTTGGGTAATGTTTGCAATACTTATAGGAAACGGACTTTTTGGATTTGTAGGAATGATATTAGGGGTACCAACTTTTGCAGTTATATATTCTATAATCAGAGGAATTATAGAGTATAGATTAGAGAAAAAAGGATTACCAATTTCAACAAAAGAATATGCAGCGCCTGATAAACCTATAAGATTCTAGACTTAAGCTATGTTTCAATATGAAATTCATTAACCGCACTATATCAATAAACAAACAAGAGATAATGTAACACTACAAGGATCAAGTGTATATGATATTGAGAATGGAAATGTACTAAACACATAATCACTTTAAAAAAGCTTTAAAATTTAAAGGGAGGAAATATTTATGTGGACAAGAGAACAGTTAAAGACAAGAGCTAAGGCAGTGCTAAGAAACTGCTATTGGAGTGCTTTTTTAGTAAGCTTGGTTATTATGTTTGTTGGTGGAGGAAGTAATGGAGGAAGTAGTGGAGGTAGTTCTAACGTAGTTAGAAATAGATTTTCTGATGATTATTTTAATTACTTTGACTATGCATTTTTCTTTAGCATTATTATAGCTGTTGTACTAATTATAATATTAATTAGGTTATTTCTAGGATACATCTTAGAAGTTGGCGGCAGAAAATATTTTATACGTGCAGCAGAGAATGATGTAGATATGAACTACCTTGGATTTGGATTTAAAAAAGGGAGATATATTAATATAATTAAGGCTATGCTTTATAGAAGTGTATTAACATTTTTATGGACATTATTATTAATTATACCTGGAATTATAAAAGGTTATGCTTATAGAATGGTACCGTATATATTAGCTGATAATCCTGAGATAGGGTATAATAGAGCTGTAGAACTAAGCAATAATATGACTATGGGACATAAATTTGATATCTTTGTATTAGATTTATCATTTATTGGATGGTATCTATTAGGAATGCTTGCACTATTTATAGGTACATGGTTTGTTATGCCTTACGAAAATGCAACAAATGCAGAACTATATTTAGTATTAAGAGCTGATGCTTTAACACAAGGACTTTGTAGCTATGAAGAGCTAAAACTTAATCCAGAGATAATATAATAAGAATTATTGATAATGCGCTCATATCGAATATGATGGAGCGCTATATTTTTAATGATTTATGTTAAAACATATACATCACATTTTTGATTGATTACTTTTTTCATATGCCTAAAAAACAAGATATTGCATATAAATATTTAAAAAGAAGGCTTTGTTTTAAATGGTTTGTGAGTAATAATGTATAGTTCATTATCAACACTATATTTAAAGCAAAGCCAAAAATAAAAATAAATAATAAATAAAGTTTAATAGATAATCACATACTAGTTATAATTGGAGGTGATTATCTATGGAAATGAGTACTCGTGATAAAGTTATGTCTAAATTATTAGCCGCTCAGGAAAATACTCGTGATTTTCAAAGATATGCTGATCAAATAGATAATAAAAAAGTATCTGAGGCTTTCTATGAATTTGCAGAAGAATGTGCATTACAAGCAAGCGAATTGCAAAAATTACTTGAAGAACTTGAATAACATCCAAAAACTTATTTTATAGGTAGCAAAGCTGTTGATATACAAGGTATATCAACAGTTTTTGTTGTATAATAAAATTAATAATTTATTAAATGAAATTTAAAAAATATATATCTAGTAGTATAGGCCTAACCTATAAAGGAGTAATTTAATTGGGAGGATATTTATGAGCATAGAAAGATTAAGTCATTTTGGAGAAGAAATATTGCATGAAACTCAATATGAGAATAGAGAGTTAAGTAAAGAAAGTATATTAAAAAGAATGAAATATTATAGAACACCGGCAGTGAGTATAGCCTTTATAAAGGACTATAAAGTTCAGTGTGTAAAGACTTTTGGTACTAAAAAAAGAGATGGCAAGGAGAGTATAGATGAAAATACCCTATTTCAGGCAGCATCTATAAGTAAATCAATCTTTGCGGTAGCTATAATGAAGCTGGTTGAAGGTGGAATTTTTGATTTAGATGAAGACATAAACAAATATCTTATTTCTTGGAAAGTTCCGGATAATGAGAGCTGGAAACCTAGAATAACCTTAAGACAACTTTTAAGTCATACAGCTGGAGTTACTGTACATGGTTTTGATGGCTATAATGTCAATGATGAAATTCCAACTCTGCTACAAATATTAAATGGAGAGTATCCTGCGAATTCAGATCCTATAAGAGTAAATATACCTCCAGAGGTTCAATTTAGATATTCAGGAGGTGGATATACCATATTACAACAGGTGATGTTGGATACTTTTAAAAGACCCTTTGATGATATTATGAGAGAGCTTGTACTTGATCCTTTAGAGATGAATAATAGTAGATTTCAACAACCTATATCAAAAGAAAATACAAGTAAAATAGCTTGGGGGTATGGATATACTGGAGATGAGATTGAAGCAGGGTATCACATATATCCAGAACTAGCAGCTGCAGGATTATGGACAACACCTTCAGATTTAGCTAAGTTTGGAATAGAGCTGCAACTTATTTTAAAGGGTAAAGATAATGGAATATTGAAACTAGAATCTTTAGAAGATATGTTTAAAATGTCAACGGAAGTACCTTATGGATTAGGCCTTGATACCCAAGGAGATGAGCCTAATATTTTGTTCGGACACGGTGGACATAATTTTGGATTTTTAAGTGACATGTTTTTTTCTAAAGATGGGGGAGAAGGTTTTGTACTCATGATTAATTCAAACTCAGATGGATTAACAGAAGAATTGAAAGATAATATTAAGCATATTTATGGATGGGCAACCAAAGACATAAAAAATGAATTTGATAATGACTTAGAAGATATTAAAATGGAGAGTTACACAGGAGAATATATATCAGAAAAAGGGCTAGCATTGAGGATCAGTAGAAAAGAGAAAAAACTTTTTGTTGAATTTAATAATCAATTGCCTATAGAATTTATTAAAAAAGGTGATAGTAAATTTCTATCAACACAGGTCAATGGAGAATTAAGATTTATTAAAGATGAGAAATTAGATATTACGGATTTAGAACTTATCATCGATGAGAAAGTAATATGCTTTAAAAGTTCTAATGACAAAAAAGGTTTTAAAAAAGTATAAATTAAATATTTTTAACCAAATTTCATATTATATAATATAAAAAAATATATTGCAGAAATATTTACATTATGTTATATGAATTATATGAAGTATGTTGTATAATGGAGTGTAATATTGTAAATATATAAAATTTTTCATATATTCAATATAGAGTAAATTTACAACATACATGAGAGTTAATGTTAAGGGGGCGGTTAATTTATGAGTGAGATTATAGGATGTGAAGTCCCATTAGCATATGAAACGATAATATTATGGGAGTTAAGAAAATTATAAGTAAAAGTATATCTTTATATTGGAAAATAATAAAGATTAATAATAGAAGGTTATAATTTTACTTTGAATATAGTGCGAAATAGTGGAGGGAGTAAAATGACTATCCAAATAGAAACTGAAAGAATTATATTTAAGAAGTATTGCATGAATGATTTAAGCAATATACAAAATCTTAAATCGGATGCATTAGTATGGAAATTCTCTAATAAAATGGCTACAGATGACATAGGAGAATCGAAAACTCATCTTACTACAGTATTAAAGAATTATGCTAAAAATAAGTATGACTTTCATGGACTATTTTTAAAACATTCTGAAGAGTACATTGGAGAAGCAGGAACTAGGTCCATTGATAGAGTAAAAAAATTAGCTTTAGTAGAATATAAATTGTTATCCAAATATTGGAACAATGGTTATGCTACTGAAACAGTAAAAGCTTTAGTTGAACATTTGTTTGAAAAAGAAGATATTGAAAAAATAGGTGCACTGGTAATAGAAGGTAATGAATCATCAAGTAATGTATTAAAAAAAATAGGATTTGATGTAGAAGGAATCCTTAGGAATTTTGCTTATATTGATAATGAATACAGCGATGTATATTATTATGGATTAATTAGAAGTAATTATATTGATAATATCTAATTGTCTTTAATATAAGGCATATTCAAAAAATAACTATAATAAAAACATTCCCGGGTCTTTCAATTTGGCCAGGGAATGTTTTTCATATAAGGCGTTGTTTTAATGTAGCTCTAAAATTAACGACCATTTAAAACAAAGCTTTATATAAATATAAAGAATTTATAAAGCAAATAAAATATTTGAATTTATAATGTATAATTAATATATAATGGCTAAAATATGTGGAATGAATAAGAAGTGCAAGGGAGTGTAAATACATGTTTAATGTGCATAATGTGACAAAGCGTTATGGTAAAGTAATTGCAAATAATGATATAAGCTTTAGTGTAAAAGATAGTGAAATAGCAGTGCTATTAGGACCCAATGGGGCAGGGAAATCCACAATCATAAAATGTATTTCAGGATTATTAAGATTTCAGGGAGATATTGATATTTGTGGATATCATAATAAATCTATTGAAGCTAAGAGAATTTTAGGATATATCCCTGAAATGCCTGCTGTATATGATTTGATGACAGTGGAGGAACACTTAGAGTTTATAGGAAGAGCCTATGAGCTGACAGATTGGAAGGAATATGCTAAATCTCTTTTAGAACGTTTTGAACTTTGGGATAAAAAGGACAAACTGGGGAAGGAACTTTCAAAAGGTATGCAGCAAAAGCTTAGTATTTGTTGTGCAATTTTACACAAACCAAAGGTAATTATTTTTGATGAGCCAATGGTAGGTCTGGACCCTCATGCTATTAAAGAGCTTAAAAAAATGTTTTCGGAGTTAAAAGAACAGGGTGCGTCTATACTTATAAGTACGCATATGATAGATAGTGTAGAGGACTATTGGGATGTTGCCCATATTATGGTAGATGGAACTTTTGCAGCAACAAGATATAATAAGGAAGATAAAGAAGAAGAAAAATCTCTTGAACAGCTTTTCTTTGATATTACAGAGAGGAAGGACAATAAATAATGAAGGGATTAAGGTATCTATTTTTAACTACTATAAAAAACTATTTTAAGGAGCTAAAAAGCCATCCCGCAAAGTTAATTGCTCTACTTTTCTTTGTTGCTATGCTTGGACTAGTTATATTCTCTAGCACATTAGATAGTGGTACAGGAGCTGAGAAAGTAAGAGATATTTCAGAATTATATGCAATGATTTTAGCTCTATATTCACTTTTATTTGTATTAGGAACCATGAAAGGGTTTTCATCTGGAGCAACCTTTTATTCCATGGCGGATGTAAATCTTTTATTTTCAACCCCAATATCTTCTAATAAGATACTTATTTATGGACTTATAAAGCAGATGGGCACTTCACTTATGGTAGGATTCTTCTTGATTTTTCAATATGCATGGTTAAATAGTTTATATAGTATTTCTATTGTAGAATTACTAATAATTCTTTTAGGATATTGTTTAGTGGTATTTTGTTCTCAGCTTACAGCTATGGCTATTTACTCTTTTTATAGTGGCAATGAGAGAGCAAAAAAAGTAATTAAGGGAATTATAATTGGAATATGTGCTATAGTGGTTGTTTATATTGGGATACCGGTAATTAAAAGTCAGCAGGATGTACTAGGATCAGTTGTAAAAGCAACTAATTCAAACTTATTGGGTTTTATACCTGTTTGTGGATGGGTTAAGAGTGCGGTTATAGGAGCTTTAACATCAAATTATATGAATGTACTTATTGGTCTTGGAGTAACTATAATATACATTTTTTCTATAATTTTTGCCATAGTAAAAAGCCACTCAGATTTCTATGAGGATGTTTTAAAGGTGACTGAGGTATCTTTTAGTGCCATAACTGCTAAAAAACAAGGGAAGATTGCAGATGCAATACCTGGCAATGTAAAGGTGGGTAAAACTGGTATAGGAAAAGGCCTTGGAGCAGGAGTTTTCTTTTATAAACATATGTTAGAAAATAGACGTGCAAGATTATTTATTTTAGATTTTAATTCAATACTATTTATCCTTATGAGTATAGGTTTTGCATTTTTCATGAGAGATCAAGGAATAGTACCAGTTTTCATATTTAGCATATATATGCAAGTTTTTAGTGTAGCCATGGGAAGATGGATACGAGAACTTACCTTACCTTATGTATATATGATACCTGTAGCACCTTTCAAAAAATTGGTTATGCTATGTAGGGAAAATATGCTTAAAATATGTGTTGAAGCACTGGTGTTATTTATTCCCGTGAGCCTCATATTAAATGCGTCTATAGAGGAGTTCCTTGTTTGTGTTATAGCTAGAATAGGCTTCGGAATCTTGTTTATGGCAGGAAATATTTTAACAGAGAGAGTTTTAGGATCTCTTGGAAATAAAATTATAATTATGTTTTTATATTTTATAATTATGATAGTTCTATGTATACCAGGAGTTGTTTTAGGGTTCTTCTTAGGAAGTGTAATAACAATACTATCACCTATAGTAGGGGGACTTTTAGGTACATTTATCTGGAATATAGCTATTTCAGCAGTAATTATATTTTTCTGCAGAAATATATTATCCTATGCTGAATTAAATAATAGATAGACTTTGTAAAAACCAATAGGGTATGTTTTAAATAAGTATTTATTTAAAACATACCCTATATTAATTTGAAGTTGTATTCTATTCAAATAGTGAACGAGCAAATAGAATAAAGTATCCCTGAGGATGTTCACATACAGGGCAAACTTGAGGAGCTTCTTTTCCTTCATAGATGAATCCACAATTTGTGCACATCCATTGTTCATCTTGGTCTTTTTTAAATAGAGAGCCTTCCTCTAAATCTTTGTAGAATCTTTCGAACCTATCACCATGAATCTTTTCAACAGAAGCTATATTATGAAATAGCTTAGATATAGGTAAAAAGCCTTCTTCTTCGGCAATTTTACCAAAATCTTTATATACTACATCCCATTCCTCATATTCATTGTGGTGAGCCGCCTTTAAACATTGAATGGTATTTGAATAGTTGTCTATAGGGTATCCACCAGAGATTTCTATAGTATCTCCGGCAAATTCTTTTAATTTATTATAAAAATATTTTGCATGAGTTTTTTCTTGATCTGCAGTATAGTTGAAAACTGATTCAACTATGTAAAGTCCTTCTTTTTTAGCTATTGAAGCACCTATATTATATCTATTTCTAGCTTGGCTTTCTCCAGCAAAAGCCTTCATTAAATTTGTTTTAGTTCTACTATCTTTTAAATTCATATTAATACCTCCATGTATACTCAATTTGATAACTAGTTTTCCATAAACATAAAGCTTTTATACTGAATAAAGAATTAAATTTATAATAACATGTGTAGTGATTCAATGGAATTTTGGTTAAAGTAAGATATATGAAGAAAAATAGATAGATAGATTGGTTAGTTGATTTTTAAAAAGTGGACTAAATGTTAAGAAATATAGTTCAGTATTTTTAGATTGCTATTTGTGCTAAAATATATTTACGGATAAAGAGCTGGTGATATTTTTGGAGTTTTTTCATTATGCAATAGTATATAAAAATATATTTTTAGTTAATAAATTATTGTAAAGGGTGTGTTTGGATGATTTTTCAGCGAGAGCAAATAATTAATAAGCTAAAAATGCAAATAAAACTAAATGGACATATTATGGGAGTTGCAGCTGGAGCTGGTATTTCAGCAAAATACGCTGTCAAGGGAGGGGCTGATTTGATTTTAGCATTAAATTCAGGTCGTTTTAGGCAGATGGGTCTGAGTTCTCTTGCAGGTTTACTGCCCTTTACAAATTGCAATCAGCTTGTTATGCAGTTTGGAGCTAAAGAAATTATACCTGCTGTAAAAGATGTTCCAGTAATTTTTGGATTATGTGCAACAGATCCTACAATAGATTTAGAGAAATATATTGATCTAATTCATCAAAATGGCTTTGCTGGTATAAACAATTATCCAACAGTAGGAATGATTGATGGTTTATTTCGTGAAGCATTAGAAGAAGAGAATATTTCCTTCGATAAAGAGGTTGAGGCTATAAGAATAGCAAATAAGAAAAACTTATTCTCTATAGCTTTCGTATTTAATAAAGAGCAAGCTGCGCAAATGGCAATTGCTGGAGCAGATGTTATTTGTGCACATTTAGGACTTACTAAGGGTGGTGTACTAGGAGCTAAGAACACATTATCATTAGAAGGAGCAGCGGCCATGGCAAGGGAAATTTTTAGCATAAGTAGTGAAATAAATTCCAATATAATAAAAATGATTTATGGCGGTCCAATAAACACTCCTTTGGATGTAAAATACATATATGATAATACCGAGGCAATGGGATACTTAGGTGGTTCATCATTTGAAAGAATACCCTCAGAGGAGATTATTACGAAAACAACCAGGGAGTTTAAAGTAGTAGGAGATTTTGAACAAGATGAATTGTTAAATAAAACATTGGATAATGTACAAAAACATCATGATTATGTAGGATTTATAAAAGAGTATATATCAAAAAATTACATGAATGAAATAGCCTTTACAGATTTAGCTGCAATAGCACATGTTTCTAGAACTCATTTAAGTAATCTTTTCAATAAAGAGGTAGGGTGTACATTTCCAGAATATCTTACTAAATATCGAATAAATAAGGCTATAGATATAATAAAGAGAGAAGACTTACAGTTGTTTGAAATTGCAAATATGGTTGGATACAATGATTATTCTCATTTTAGTAAGGCTTTTAAAAGACAAACAGGAAGTTCTCCTCGTGAATATAAGCAAACATACAAATAGACATATATTAGATACATGAATACATTTACATTAAGCATAATAAACAGTATTATTTTCTTAAGAAAATAATACTGTTTATCTTTATATGGGATTTAGAAAAAATGTTTATGAGGAGGTTAGTCTAATGAAAACCATAGCAATTGTAGGAACCTTTGATTCCAAGGGTGCGGAGTTCTCTTATGTAAAGGATATAATTGAGTCTTTGGGCTTAAATACATTTACAATACACTCAGGTGTGTTTCAACCTATGTTTGAGCCAGATGTATCTAATGATGAAGTAGCAGCAGCGGTGGGGGAAGATATAAATCAGATTGCAGCTAAAAAGGATAGAGCATTGGCTACAGAAGTTTTGGCAGAAGGAATGAAAAAATTGATTCCAAAACTTTATGAAGAGGGAAAATTTGATGGAATTATCTCTTTTGGAGGAAGTGGAGGTACATCAATTGTAACCCCTGCTATGAGAGCACTACCTATAGGGGTACCTAAAATAATGGTATCTACAGTGGCGTCGGGAAACACCTCACAGTACGTAGGCACAAGTGACATAATCATGTTTCCATCTGTTGTTGATGTTTCTGGGTTAAATACTATTTCAACGAAGATATTCACAAATGCTGCCTTTGCTATTGCAGGTATGGTAAAGTTTGAAGCTCAAGAAAACATAGATAAGAAGCCACTGATAGCGGCAACTATGTTTGGTGTAACCACACCCTGTGTAGATGAGGCAAGAGAGTATTTAGAGAAACAGGGATATGAGGTTTTAGTATTCCATGCCACTGGTACAGGTGGAAAAACTATGGAGAATCTAATTGAAGCAGGATTTTTTGAAGGGGTCTTAGATTTAACTACAACAGAATGGTGCGATGAATTGGTTGGAGGAGTATTAAATGGGGGACCTAATAGGCTAGAAGCCGCAGGTAGATATAAGATACCTCAGGTTGTATCTACTGGAGCTTTAGATATGGTTAACTTTGGTCCAATGGATACTGTTCCAAAAGAGTTTCAAGGTAGAACTTTTTATAAGCATAACCCAACAGTGACACTTATGAGAACTACTACAGAAGAAAATGAAAAATTAGGTAAAATAATATCAGAAAAGTTAAACATGGCAAAGGGACCAACTGCACTAATGTTGCCATTAAAGGGAGTTTCTATGCTGGATGTAGAAGGTCAACCTTTCTATGGACCTGAGGAAGATAAAGTATTATTCGATACTTTGAGAAATAATATAAACAAAGATTCAGTAGAAATTATAGAGCTAGATTGTGATTTGAATGATAAAAACTTTGCTATAGCAGCAGCTAAGAAATTAGTTGAATTAATCCATAATAAGTAGGAGGTAATGAAAATGAAGTTAACACGTGAAGAGGTGCTTACTAGACTTAGAGAACAGGTGGCTAGTGATAAAATAATTTTAGGCGCAGGAGCAGGTACAGGAATTTCAGCAAAAAGCGGTGAAGCTGGGGGCGTAGATTTAATTATAATTTATAACTCTGGAAGATATAGAATGGCTGGAAGAGGTTCCCTAGCAGGATTATTATCCTATGGGGATGCAAACCAAATAGTTGTGGAAATGGGTTCAGAGGTATTACCAGTAGTTAAACATACTCCAGTGTTAGCAGGAGTTTGCGGAACAGATCCTTTCCGTATAATGGAGGTCTTTTTAAAACAATTAAAAGAGCAAGGTTTTGTAGGAGTACAAAATTTCCCAACAGTTGGATTAATTGATGGAGTATTTAGAGCTAATCTTGAGGAAACTGGTATGGGATATGATCTTGAAATTGATATGATACGTAAGGCTCATGAACTTGATATGCTTACTACTCCTTATGTATTTGATGAGGAACAGGCTAAGAAAATGGCAGAAGCAGGAGCTGATATCTTAGTAGCACATATGGGGCTGACAACGAAAGGAACTATTGGTGCGAAAACAGCACTTACTCTTGATGATTGTGTAAAAAAAGTTCAGGCAATTTGTGATGCAGGTAAATCAGTTAATCCCAACATTATGGTTATATGCCATGGGGGACCTATTGCAGAACCAGAGGATGCACAGTATGTAATTGAAAGAACAACTGGAGTTGATGGCTTCTTTGGGGCTTCAAGTATTGAAAGATTTGCCACAGAGGTTGGAATTAAACAACAAGCAGAAGCCTTTAAAAATATTAAACTATAATCTTAATATAGTATGTTTATAAATTTAAAATCATTTTTAAGTTAGAGTTAATAGCCATAGATTAGTATTGAAAGCTAATTTATGGCTATTTTTACAAGGCTTGGTTTTAATATAGTGTTGATAATGAACTATATATTATTACTTGCAGCTTTGCATAAGTTCACCCATCCGGGTACAGGCAACTAGAGATTCCTTTGCTTTGCAGGAATCTAAGTTTACACTTAAACCGTTTTGAAAGCTAATAATTAATAACATATATTTTTTACAACATATATGAAGTATAATAATATTAGTTAGGGCATAGTAAAAGATAACTGGTAGTCTATTATTCATATACTTGACTAGTTATTTTTCTTAAATTGCTTAAAATACATTTAGATAGAGGAGAGAGTAAATGACAATAGAAAATAATAAAGAAGAAATGGTGAGTTTTAGTCTAGAAGGGTTAGAGGCAAAGGGGATTTGGGAAAAATTATGGGGAAAAGAGTTAAATTCTAAAAAGAATATATTAGGATATATAGATACTATTAAAGCACTTAAACAAGAAGGAATAACAACTGAGCAAATAGAGGATACATATATACTTATTTATAATAGTATTGAGGATATGACAAGTATAGTAAAACCTAACACAATAATGTATTTAAAAAATACGTTGAAATCACAGTTAGGGAAGTATGTTAAGGAAAAAGATCCTAAGTCTATTAATTATTTCATTGAATTTTTTAAGGAGGCATATCCAGCGAATAACAGAAGAAAAGATTTTACTTGGGTGCTTATGGATATTAACAGTATTACAGAAGAACAAATTTGGCATACGTTAACGCATATTAATACCCTATGTATGAAAAGAAATAGAAGACTTCGTAAAGAAGAGAGAGAAGATATAATAAAAATGGTGGAGATTTTAATTAAAGGTGGAAATATTAAATACATAAATCAGCTGAAAAGCATGGAAATACTACTTAAGAATCTAAAAATTAGGATAATTGGTGTAGGTAAATGGGTTGAAATTAAACCTCTATAATACATAAGAAAAAACATCTCTTGGAAGGTTAATTTTCAAAGGATGTTTTTTCTTATTTTATAATTAAGAGGGGAAGATGCCTAGAGCATTAACCTTAGCAACAATTTTATTCCACTCTTCATTCATATTAGAAGAATACTCTTTTCCAGCTTCTGTAATTCTATAGTATTTCCTTGCAGGCCCACCAGATGGGACATCTTTCATATAGGTCTCAGTATATTTATCATTATTTAATCTACGAAGAATTGTATAAATAGATCCATCATATACATCAGGAAAGATGTCTTTTATAATTTTCATAAGCTCATATCCATACATATCCTGTTTAGTAAGCTGGAAAAGAATACACATTTCAAGAACTCCTTTTTTAAATTGTGTATCCATATTTATTACCTCACCACATCAATAACTTTAGTTCTAGCAGCTAAATCATGCACTGTTTTATGCTCAGGAGTACCACAGCCCCAGATGAAGGAGAAAATATTAAGGATACCAGATGTAATGCCATTACCAATAAATTTTATAAGAGCATCTCTTAATAGTACATCTAAGAATGTTAATTTATCACCTTTTAAAGGAACTACCTTTATTTTAACTATCCATTTTCCAAGGGTATAACCTTTAAAAATCCAAAGTTCAAAAGCCGTAATTAGGCCTGAAAATCCCAAAAGCATAAACATTATAGAAACCATGGTCATTGGAATAAAGGTAAAAAAGGACATAGAATTCATAGACATAGGTGAAGAAGTTTCGGTAGAAATAATACTATCATAGAAAATATTATTTTCTGACATATAAGCTATAAACTCTTCATTTGTTCCTTTAAAAACTCGTCTGTCATCTTTAAAAAGTTCTATTTTTTTTGCTTCACCATTTTTATCCAAGGTGATATGTCTAGAATAGGTATCTTTTAAACTACTAATATTACTATTTTCTATGATCTCAGTAGTTTTTGTTGTTTCATGAAAAGAAAAAGTAGAAACAAAAAGTATTATTGAAAAAAACAAAGCAATTATAAAGGTATCAATAATATATGCTCCTAGTCTTTTAGACATTGGTGCTAGATTAGATATATCTGTGCTGATAGGCTCACTATTAAAGCTATGATTATTACCTATATCATCTAAAATAGTTCTAGATATAGCTGCAGGAGAACCAATTTCTTCTGAGATATCCTTTTCACTTTTACCCTCTAAGAATCCATTATCGAATATATCACCATAGTCTGATAATATTTCCTCAAGATCAGTATTAGACAGATGACCTTCAAGAGAGTTTTTGAGTTCTCTTAAAAATTCGCACTTATTCATTAAAACACCCTCTTACTATTTAATAACTATTACTTAGTGAATAGTAGTATATTTTGAGTATAACAAACTATTATTTAATAAGCAATAGTTTTCCTTTAGAGTAAAATAAAATTTAGTACCAGAAGATAGATGTAATTTATTCTAGAATCTAAAAGAGATTGTCTTTGACAATCTCTTTTAGATTCTGGAATAAATATTAGTTAGTATTTCTTAGGGGTAACTCTAATCCATACTTCACAATATTCTTTGCCGTTTTCTTTAGTATAGTACATTTCAAGGTCATAACCATCAATCTTTTCATAATTAGAGGTCGGTAACCATTCAGAGTACACACGGTTATTTAAATCTTGCATAGATTTACTTATATCTTTTAAATCATATTCATTAGAAGTAAATATAGCCCAAGTAGAAGCTGGGATTTGGACAACAGTGTAGCCTTCCATATTACAATTTGAATTTTCTAAAGCACAAAGCATATAGGGGAAGGTAGTGCCACCAGTGTTTCTATAGCCGCATATGGCATTAACAGGACATAACCCACCTTTAGGGTTAATATTTTCTCCTGTAGACTTAGTAAGTTTATCGTACTCTCCATTATTTAGTTGTTCTGTCCAAAAGTCAGGAATTTCTTTTAGGGTATCATCATCATTTAAGTCAAAAATTCTCTCAATACCGTATACTGTAAAACTATCTTTTTTTTCAATTCTATAATTCATTTCTAAATCTCCTTTAATTGAAATTTGAAAGGAAATACGAGGATAGGCTTTAAAGTTTACACCCATATTGCGCGCCGATGTGGGTGTAATGCCATGCAATGTCTGAAAGGCACGGGTAAAGGCTTCAGGTGATTCATAGCCATATTTAAGGGCTAAGTCAATAACTTTTATGTTGGTGTTTTGGAGTTCAAAAGCAGCAAGGGTCATTCGTCTGCGCCTAACATATTCAGACAAAGTTACATTAGTAATAAAAGAAAACATACGTTGAAAATGATATACTGAACAGCATGCCATTTTAGCTACATTTTCATAATCAACCTTGTCCATTAAATTATTTTCAATGTAATTTATAGCATTATTCATTCTATCTAGCCAATCCATTCATAATTACCACCTTTCAATTAAAAGTATATCAAGATAAATTAAACTATACCTTGCAGTTTATGCACTATATTGCAAGGGTAAGTTATTATTAAGTTCTTTATTTTATCAGTAGCTAAATAAAAGCTAAATACATTGTAACTTCTAAAATAGTACTTATACAATAGAAAGAATGAAAGAATGAAAGAATGAAAGGAAGGGTAATTTTGATCACTATACAATTATACTTTTATTACAATCATAACCAATAATTGCAATTGAATTTAAGGTGATGATATAATTATAAAAATGTGATTATAGGAGTGGAATTTTATGATAATTAGGGAGCCAATTTTATCAGATGTTTCTAATATAGCAAAGATACATGTAGATACTTGGCGTACTGCTTATAGGGGAATAGTACCTGATAAATATTTAGAGGAATTATCTTATGAAAAGAAGGCAAAAGCATGGGAAAGTATCATTAATGGTGAAATTAAAGACAGTAGATATATTTTTATAGCAGAAGATGAAGACCATGGTGTAATTGGATTTGTTACCTGTGGCGCAGAGCGGGAAGGAGATGCTGTATATAGAGGGGAACTATATGCTATATATGTTACTGATGAATATCAAAATAGTGGAGTAGGCGGTTTATTATTTAAAAGAGTAACTGAAAAGTTAATTGAGTTAGGATTTAATTCCATGCTTATTTGGGCATTAGAAGATAATCATAAGGCTCGCAGATTTTATGAAATAAAGGGTGGGAAGAAGATCAAAGAAAAATGTGTAGACATTGGGGGTGAAAAACTTAAGGAAGTAGCTTATGGTTGGGAATTTTATCAATAAGGCTTGCATACTATAAGTTTGACATAAAAATGAGGATAGTATAGTATATTATTTATAATTGAATATTTTAGAAATTAGGTTCAATGATATTTTGGTATCATTGATTAAAAGAGAAGTTGGGTGAAAACCCCACGCGGTCCCGCCGCTGTAAGAGAGGAGTTTTCTTCTAGTATGCCACTATTTTTAATGGGAAGGCAGAAGAAAATTATGATACTTGAGCCAGAAGAACTGCCTATTTTTGCGCTAGAATTCTACGAGAGATAGGAGGGTGTATTTGGAATCTGTGTATATACAAGATTTGTAACCTTTTAGCGTTGGTAGCTAAGAGGTTTTTTATTTCCACATTTTTAAACATATCTAATTAAATTTGTATAAATTTTAAATTATAAGTTAGGAGTGGTTGTATATGAAAAGATTTGAGTTTGATGGAAAGAAATTATCTATGGTTACATCTGATGTATTAAAGGTTCTTAAAACTTTAGATGAAATTATAGATTCATATAATAATGAAAAACCGATAACACAAAAATACATGGAATCAGTGTTTAAGTTAGAATTTGATAGATTTAGAAATCTTCTTGGTAAGTATATGAGCAAATGCTTAGTTACGATCAGTGAGCCATATAATGAAGCATTATATATTGTAAGTATTGATAAATGCATTGGCGCTGGTTTTTTACCAGAGCTCACAGCTGAATTTTATAATTATTTAAAAACTCTTAGCGCTAGTGATTCATCAATAGATGAAACAGCTTATGAAGACTTAGTAAAGTTCTATAAGAAGAATCATGATAATATATTGAAGCTATATAACCATATGATAGAATTCGCTAATAAATATGTAGAAAAATAAAATAAATAATATAAGAAAGTAGAAATAGGTTTATTTCAATAAAAAGCTATTTCTATTTTTTTATTATACCTTGTTTTAAATGGTTGTTGATTTTAGAACTATATATTATTGTGAAGCAAACCATTTAAAACAAAGGCTTTTATTATCATTCAAAAATATAATTACAAATATTTGACAACTTAGAATATTCTCTGCTATTATATATTTATAATTGAGAGAGGTAGGTGTTTAATGCACAGATAAGCAATAAAGTATCAGGATAATAGTGAACAAAGTTAAGGGTATCTATGCTACCTTTTATTTGTGATGCGTTATTCTAAGTCTTGAGATTGCTTATTGTGATTAAATACAGGCAAGATTATAGTATTTAACACAATTCTTTAGTTAAATCTATAGTCTTTTTATATTTAAAGCAACTTAAGATATGAAAAACTTATTTGTTCTTCTATTATTAACTGATTTCGTATATATAATAAGCAAAAATTAAAAAGAGAATCATGTTGAAAGGAAGTTGTTTTAAAATGATAAGAGCAATGAATAAAAATGAAGAAGAAATAAATCAAATTATGAGTATTTGGAAAGATTCAACTATAAAAGGGCATAGCTTCATACCAAAGCAGTATTGGATAGATATTTATGAAAAGGTTAAAAATCAATATATTCCTGCATCAGAAACCTATGTCTATGAAGAAGATGGAGTGATACAAGGATTTATAAGCATATTAGAAAATAATTTTATAGGTGCTTTGTTCATTCATGTAGATTATCAAAATAAGGGGATAGGAAGAAAGCTCATAGAATATGTAAGGGATAAATATTTTGAGCTTCAACTAGCTGTATATAAAAATAATGAGACTGCAGTTAAGTTTTATACTAATAATGGATTTAAAGTTCAAGCTACGAATTTGGATGAAACCACAGGAGAAGAAGAATATATTATGAAACTTTAATATGTTTTTAGAAAAATTCATAAAATAATTTAGCATCCGTAACTTAGGTTACGGATGTTAATTGAATTTAGAGGTATACTATAAATAACAAATGAAACGGAGGTAATTTATTATGAAAATAGCAAAAGAAATGACAATTGGTGAAGTAATAAGAAATAATGAGAAGGCTATAGAGGTTTTAATGAGTTTTGGAATGGGTTGTGTTGGATGTCCATCTGCACAAGCTGAAACTCTTGAAGAGGCATGCATGGTTCATGGATTAGATGTGGAGGAACTCTTAGCTAAGCTTAATGCTATATAAAGGGGGTAATTTATAGTGAGTGCGTTTCTTGGTAAAATACATTATTGGTTATACAACAAGATAGAGTTACATGAAAAATTAATAGAAGAAGTACTAAAAGGAACCAAAGAAAAAAATTATCCGATAAATGAACTGAGAGAAAAAAGTTATGAACTCTATGGTAAAGCACCAGAGGGAAAATTAGAGGATATAATAGAGCATGAAAATATTCATGGATGGCTTCAAAGAAGAATTGAGAGTGTAGAATATAGATTGGCGTATATTGTTTCAACACTATTAAAAGAAAATATATTGTCCATTGATGAATTAAAGAGAATCTTTAATAAAAATGGAATAGAAGTTATGAGTAGCATAGATAAAATTAACTTTACTCTAGAGCAATTATATAATTTGATATTTGACTATATGCTAGAAGGTATGCCTTGCGATAGAGTAAATAAAGTTATAAGTAGTACTGAGGATAAGATCTTATGGGAGAAGACTTGCTGTATTCATGAAAAATATTGGAATGAAAATGGTGGAGATGTAACTAACTTCTATAAATTGAGAGAAGCTTGGATAAATGGATTCTTAATGGCTTCAGGCATGGATGTGGAATATGGTATGACTTCAGACAAAAAGAGTTATATCAAAAGGAGACAATAATATGAATTCAATTGATTTAATGATGGAAGAGCATAAAAATATTAAAAGAATGCTTAAAGTTGTACGAATTGCTTGTTATAGTGTGTTAAATGGAGAATCAATAAAATATGAAGACTTCTACAAAATTATAGATTTTATAAGAAACTATGCAGATAAATATCATCATGGAAAAGAGGAGAAATTTCTCTTTAAAGAGATGGTAGATCATCTAGGATCTCTTGGTGAAAAGTTAGTTAATTATGGAATGTTAGTTGAGCATGACTTGGGAAGACTTTATATTAAAGAGCTTGAGGAAGCCCTAGAAAAAGTAAAAGATGGAGATGAAGAAAGCAAACTAGATGTAATTGCCAACGCCATATCCTATACACATCTTTTAACAAGACATATAGAAAAAGAAGATAACACTGTTTACACCTTTGCACAGCGTCAATTATCTAAAGAAATATTGGATAAAGTAGATGCACAGAGTGAAGAATTTCAGATAAACAATAGTGACGTAGATAAAAAGTATTTATCATTATTAATTGAGTTAGAAAAGAAATATGGTTTACAATGATGAAATTTCAATTAGTGATGGTATATAATTGAGATAGCTCCATTAAGGGGTTATCTCAATTTGTATATTATTAAACTGAGGTTTAAAGCAGTGATGTGACTGAGTGTAACATTATTTATTTAAGGTTCTTGACAAGAAATAGTATTAGGTTCTAAATCCGTTTTAAATTTTAAATTTTAAATTTTAAATTTTAAATTTTAAATTTTACCTTAAAAAAGTTATGAAGGTGATTAGTGTGGAAGAGAAATATATTAAGAGTATAGCTAAGGCACGATTATTTACAGGAATTAAAGTGGGAGACATAAATCATTTAGTTCAGTGTTTTGAGTGCAATGTACTTAATTATAAAAAAGGAGAATATATTGCCTTAGTTGATGAGAAGTTTCAAGGAATAGGAGTTGTACTATCTGGTGAAGTGGCAATCTTAAAGGAAAATTATTCGGGAAATCGTACAATACTTACAGTACTTGAAGGGGGAGAGACCTTTGGAGAAGTTGCAGCTTTTACTGGGGATGGAGTTTGGCCGTCTAGCGTCCAAGCCCAAAGTGATAGTAGCATTATATTCTTAAAGCCTGAAAAGATAACAAATTACTGTGGTAATGCCTGCGGGTTTCATAAAATCATTCTTGCTAATTTAGTTGCAATCATAGCGGAGAAGGCTCAGCTCTTGCATAAAAAGGTTGGGTATTTATCTGTGAAAAGTACCAGAGGAAGGGTTAGTAAATATTTAATTGAAAAATATAAAAAGACAGGGAAAATAATGTTTTCACTAGGGATAAATAGAGAAGAGTTAGCAGATTTTCTTAATATTACAAGGCCATCCCTATCAAGAGAGTTATGTAAGATGAGAGATGAAGGGATTATTGAGTTCTATAAGGATACTATAAAAATAATCCAAATTGAAAAATTGCAAGAAATGATAGAATAAGGGAGTTCAGTTAATATGCTGAACTTTTTTTATTTTCATCACTTAGCTATCACATTCTAAATATATAATCAAAGATGAAAGTCACTTAGATTAAAGTATATTTCATAAACATATTAAAATAGAAAATCCAGCTAAGAAATGTCAATAAGAATTAAAAAAATAATTGATGTTTTATAAACTTAAAAAGGGGAGTGAAAGAATGATACAAAATATTGGCGCTTATAGCTATGCTTCAAGTAATATAACTTCGTTAACACAGAAATCAAATGCATCTATAAGTAAAGAAACTAGTAGTGATGAGAAAGTTATTAATACAAAATCACAAACAGACACTATAGAGATAAGTGATGAGGCTAGACAAATCCTTAATAAAGAAATAGCAGACAATAAAAATATATCTAAGCCAGTAACAGAAAAAGCTACTGTAGAGAATTTAGAAACAGATGATACTAAAAAATCTGCAGCTAATGCAGTAGAGGAGAATTCAAAAAAAGCTACTGTAAAGGAGATGTCAGAACAATCTAGTGAATCACAAGAAACTAGCAAAACTATAATAGCTTCTTCTCAAACAACAAGTACAGTTGAAACTACTCCTATACTTACAACACTTTCAGAAGCTCAAATAGATAATTTAGTCACAGAGGGAACTGTTACAAAGTCAGAAGCTGATGCTGAAAAGGCAAGTAGAATTAAAGATAAATCAGAAGAAGACAATTCTTTAGGCAATACGGATTTTAAAAATCCAAATAAAAATTTTATTCAAGGTATAAAGGCCTACACTGATCAGATGAATTATGCAAATGGTTTTGCAGAAGTTAATATTTCAAAAATAGCTTAATGTATAAATAGTTTCATTGAAGAGATATTTATAATGAATATTTTGATTTAATAGCAAGGTTAGTATTTATACTTAATTAAAATAGTGAGAGATACTTTATGTTCATGGTGACTTAAAAATATACAAATTAAAGTGGGCTGTCCATAGAGGCAGCCTGTTTTTGTGAAAAATTTTGATAATATATAAATCAATATATAGTTTTACTGGAGAATTATCAAAACAACTGCTAGAATAATAGGTATAGAATTAAATATGTAAGGTATAGAAATGGAAGCTACATAAAGCGGCACAGTAATTACTTTAAGGGGGGAAATAATTGCTATGTTACTCATTAATAAAAATGAAAATATGGATCTGAGTATATTTGAAAAGTATCTAACTATATGGGTTTCAATATGTATTGTTATGGGTATCTTAATTGGGGAGTTGGTACCTATGATACCAGAGATCCTTAATAGATTTGAATTTTATAAAGTGTCTATTCCTGTAGCCATCTTAATATGGCTTATGATTTATCCAATGATGCTTAAAATAGATTTTAAAAGTATAGTTAGTGCAATGAAAAATCCCAAAGGCTTGATAGTTACATGTACTACGAATTGGCTTATAAAGCCTTTTACTATGTATATAATAGCAAGCTTTTTCTTCTTGGTAGTATTTAAAAGCTTTATACCAGAAGAATTAGCTAAAGAATATATGACAGGAACTATACTTTTGGGAGCTGCACCTTGTACCGCAATGGTATTTGTATGGTGTCATCTAATTAAAGGAGATCCAGCTTATACCTTAGTACAGGTAGCTATTAACGATCTGATAATTTTAGTAGCATTTGCACCAATAGTGACATTTTTACTAGGAATTGGAAAGGTGGATGTGCCACTAGGTACATTAATGCTATCAATAATGTTATTTGTGGTAGTACCACTTGCTATGGGATTAATTACAAGGAACATAGTTATTAAGAGAAAAGGAATAGAATATTTTGAAAATATATTTTTAAAAAAGTTTGATAATATTACTATTATAGGATTATTATTAACTTTAATTATTATATTTTCTTTTCAAGGTCATACACTATTGAACAATCCATTACATATTGTTTTAATTGCTATACCACTAATTATTCAAACCTTTTTAATATTTGGAATAGCTTATATAATAGGAAAGTTATTAGATTTACCCCATTCCATAGCCGCACCAGCAGCTATAATTGGGGCAAGCAATTTTTTTGAACTAGCAGTAGCAGTAGCTATAGCACTATTTGGATTGCAATCTGGGGCAGTATTATCTGCTGCGGTTGGTGTCTTGGTAGAAGTTTCTATGATGCTTACCATTGTTAAAATTGCAAATAACACAAGAGGATGGTTTATTGAATAAAGGTAAGGGTTAAAATAAGGGCAGTGTCAACTATCGTAGAGGGAGTATTATTAGAGGCACTTGTAATGCTAACCATTGCTAAAATTAAAAATAGTATAAAAAAATGGTTAGGATATAATGAGAAAAATAAATTTAAATATCATAACTTAAAGAAGGAGTATATCTAGAAAAAATAACTTAATCTAGATATACTCCTTCATACTGAGGACAAAGTCTATATTTAAAATTAATCTAATAAATTTAAATCGCTAGAATTGATAATAATAGGAGTTTTATAGGTATCTAGAATCTTTGTTATGTCTTGTGGATTTGCTGGATATGTTTCTATGGTTTCCTGAATTTTTTCTTTTGAAGGAAGATTGGATGTACTAAACAAACCAAAGTAAGATTCATTTTTCTTAGTGTCATGCCATACATAATAATTAAGTCCTTGCTCAGAAGGTAAATTGCCATAAACTTCTGTCAATTTAGAGAAATAAGTATCTCCATTTATTTCTTCCACAATACTAGCAAATTTTTTACCCTGCTTAGGACTCATGTCTAGCCATTTGCCACCAGCTTCTTTGAAAAATGCATCTTCTAGCTGTAGATATTCTTTTTTTGTACCATCAGTATAGTGAAGTTTTATTGTATGGGTTGTTCTTTCAAAAGGACTAGGGTTATCTTTAGATTCTGATAGATTTAGGGAAGAAAGGTAGTCAACTATTTTTTTAATATCTTCAAGATTTTCAGTAGTTTTACTAAAGGTATTGTTACTTGGTCGTCCTGTAATTTCAATTTTAGTAACATTTTTTGTTTCTATATTTAGATTTTGTGCTGAGCTACATCCTACTAATAAACTACATAGTGTGGTAATTACAAGAAAGATGCTAAGTGGAAAAATACCTCTTTTCTTTTTATTCATATCTAATATGTTTGTAAAGCGTTGTTTAATAATATTTTTATCACCATAGAAACAGTTAGAAAGAGAAGTCTTTTTTATATAGGATTCCTTCATCATGTTCAAAAGCATTTCACTGTACTCCTTTCGAAATATTTTATCCATGTCTTTAACTATTTCAGCATCGCAGGAAAGTTCAATATCTTTATTAGCTTCTTTTGCCATAAGATATATTATGGGGTTAAACCAATGAATTGTATTAGCACATAATATCAACAATTTATACCACACATCATGTCGTTTATAATGAATTAATTCATGCTTTAGTATAATTAGTAAATCTTCATTTCTATAATTCTCCTTTGGTAAGAGCAATACAGGCTTAATAAAACCTGTCATCATGGGACTGGATACTTTTTTACAAACTTTTATATCCACGGTTTTCGTAATTCTCATATCAATTAATAGTTGTTTAAATATAAAAATTATCCTCTCATCTTTTATGGAACAGCTCCATCGCTTTATAGAATTTTTAAAAGAAACATAGGAAAAAAGTTGATAGGAAGTAAAAATACTAATTCCTAATAACCATATAAAGGTAAAGATTTTATTCATTGAAAAATTTTCCAGCACCTCAGGTGTAGCTTTATTTAGACTATTATATTTTTCTGGTTCTTTATCCTTTGTTGAAACGAATGAATCAGGTCTCATGTCTAAGTCAGTATTGTAAGTAATTTTATTTTCAAGGGTAGGCAGAGTAATTGGTGCCTGGGGTAAAGAAAAATTTAAAGGAATAATCAATCGTACTGCAAGTATAAGCCATATCCAATATCGTAATTTTGAGTTATAATTTCTATTCAATAAGTTAGAGAGTAAAAATAGTACTAAAGCTATCATTGACACTATTAAGGTTACTTCTATAGTACTGTTTAGCAAATCTTCAAACATATATTAGTCCTCCTTTGTCTTTTCCTCAATAAATTCCTTTAATTCTGTTAAGTCCTCATCAGTAATAGATTGGCTATTGTAAAGAGAAGCAACAAATTTTTTAAGAGAATTACTGTTTAATTTCTCTAAAAAAGATTTGTTCTCAGCCGCAAGATAGGAATTTTCACTTATTAAAGGTTCATAGTACCGATTTTTCCCCTGTTTATCAGTACTTAGAAAACCTCTTGAGATTAATCTGTTGAGAAGAGTTTGAAGAGCTGAGATGTTCCAAGGTCTTTTTTCATCAAGACAATCTTTTACTTCTTTGGTAGATATAGGGGTGTTATTATCCCATATTACTTTCATAATTTCCAATTCAGTATCTGGTAAATGATCAATTTTATTATTCATATTATCAACTCCTACAAATGTATGTTTATAATCATATACTACATTTGTATGTTATCATTGTCAAGAGTATTTTTACTGTAAATATAATGTGAGTATGAATTATAAAGAATTAGAGATATTTTAAGAATTTAGATAAAAGTAAGTTTATATATCTTGATAAGTCGCAATATCACTTCAGGTAAATATGCATAATATGTATTGTACGGAAATATATTCAATACTAAATAAAAAATTAAATTTTTATTATGAGCTATTGACTTTAAATAATACATTAAATTTTTTTTATATCAAGAAGTTGAAAATAAGTAAAGAGCAGGAGGGATATTGTGAATAAATATAAAATTGCTGTATATGCAATTTGTAAGAATGAGGAAAAATTTGTTGAGAGATGGATTGAGTCTATGTCAGAAGCAGACTTAATATATGTACTAGATACTGGTTCAACAGATAATACGGTTGAAAAATTAAGAGAACTTGGCGCTATAGTAGTAGTGGAAGAGATTAAACCTTGGAGATTTGATATTGCAAGAAATAAATCTCTTGAACTGGTTCCAGATGATGTAGATATCTGTGTTTGTACAGATCTTGATGAAATTTTTGAAAAAGGGTGGAGAAATAAACTTGAAGCCGCATGGAAAGAGGATACAAAACAAGCTAGTTATCGCTATACATGGAGTTTTAATGAAGATAAAAGTGAAGGGGTTGTATTTTGGATTGAGAAGATACATGCAAATAAGGAGTTTAAATGGATACATCCAGTACATGAAGTATTAAAGTATATAGGAAATAAATCACATAGGGCTGATTTAGCTATGGGAGTACAACTTAATCATTATCCAGATCCAAGCAAATCCCGATCTCAATATCTTGGATTGCTTGAACTGGCTGTAGAGGAACGACCAAATGATGATAGAAATATGCATTATCTTGGTAGAGAATATATGTATAAAGAGATGTGGGATAAAGCTATAGAAACTTTACAGAAGCACCTTGCTATGCCAGAAGCAACATGGAAAGATGAACGCTGTGCTTCTATGAGATATATCTCTAAATCTCTAGTAGGGAAAGGAGACCTAGAGGGAGCTAAATGGTGGCTCTATAGAGCTATAGCTGAGGCACCTCATCTTAGAGAATCCTATATTGAGATGGCATTGCTCCTTTCAAAGTGTGAAGAGTGGTATGGTGTTATATTTATGGTTAATTCTGCTTTGAAGATAGAAAATAGACCAATGACTTATATAAATGAAGCTGTTTCATGGGGAAGCTTCCCTTATGATTTAGCTTCAATTGCATACTATTGGATAGGCCAATTGGATAAATCCTTAGAATTTTTACAAAAAGCTATTAGTTTATCTCCAGATGATGAAAGGTTGAAAAAAAATTACGACTTTATAAAAGAAAAAATTCCTCATAGAATTTAATCAATTGAACAAACTAATTCTAAGGAGGGATAAATATGAGCGAAAATAGAGTTAAAGAAAAATTTATGGCAATGCCTATAGAAAATCACATAACTGCAGCTTGGGCTAATATTGAGAACGTAAAACCTATCTCAAATGTATCATTGCCTAATGAGAGTCAAGTAAGAGATGCTAAGGATTATGTTGATGCAAATCAAAAATAATTATATTAATGAATGGCTTTGTTTTAAATGGTTTGTGAGTAATAATATGTAGCTTATTATCAACATTATATTGAAACAAAACCTAATAAATAGAGAAGTGAGATGTTGATTCTCACTTCTTTATTTCTTTATTTAAATCAATTATAACTTTTTTAATTTTAAAAAGTTTAAACTTAAAATTTATTGATTAAAAGTTAATTTCAGAAAGTCTCCTATAGTTTTCATATCTTTCGCGAGCATGTTCTTCTGCTACTGTATATAACTCTTCAGCAATATCTGGGAAAGTATTTGCAAGAGAAGAATAACGTATTTCACCTAGTATGAAATCTCTAAAGGAACTGGTAGGTTCCTTGGATTCTAATAAAAATGGATTCTTTCCTTGAACTTTTAGCTCAGGATTATATCTATATAGGTGCCAGTATCCAGCTTCAACAGCTCTCTTTTCTTGAAGCATACTAGTTCCCATACCAGTTTTTATACCATGACTTATGCATGGAGCATAAGCAATGATTATAGAAGGACCATTATAAGCTTCTGCTTCAGCAATAACTTTTAGAGTATGATTCATATTTGAGCCCATGGCGATTTGTGCTACATATACATAACCATAGCTCATAGCTATTAATCCTAAGTCTTTTTTTCTAATCTTCTTACCAGAGGCAGCAAATTTAGCAACAGCTGCTGTTGGAGTAGCTTTAGAAGACTGACCACCTGTATTAGAATATATCTCAGTATCCATAACGAATAAATTAACGTCATCACCTGTGGATAGAACTTGATCTAAGCCAGAGAAGCCGATATCATAGGCCCAACCATCGCCACCAATTATCCAATGAGATTTTTTAATTAAATAATCCTTCTTTTCCATAATTTCTTTTAGAAGTTGATTTTGATTATAATCTTCCTTCTTAATAGCTTTTATAACATTAGCAGAGGCAATTTTTGAATTTTCACCATGATTCATATTATCTAGCCATTCTTCAAAAGAAGCTTTAAGTTCAGAGGAAATTTCAGTATTAATGGCTTCCTTCATAAGGTTAGATAATTTCTCTCTAATTTGTCTAACTGCCAAGAACATTCCATAGCCATATTCTGCATTATCCTCGAAAAGTGAATTTCCCCAAGCTGGTCCTTTACCTGCGTCATTTGTACTATAAGCAATTGATGGTGCACTTGCTCCCCAGATAGATGAGCAACCAGTAGCATTAGCTATAAGCATTCTATCACCAAATAATTGAGTTAATAATTTGATATATGGAGTTTCACCACAACCAGGACAAGCTCCGTTAAATTCCATAAGAGGTCTAATAAATTGACTTCCCTTAAGAGTATTAGGATTTTTAGCTACTTCTTTATCCTTAACTGTGATACCATATTCCCAGTTATCTGATTCAGACTTAATTTCTTCTTCAGCCTTATTCATAATTAATGCTTTACCAGGAGCAGGACACACATCAGCACAATTTCCACAACCAGTACAGTCAAGTGGGCTGATTTGTATGCGATAATACAATTGTTCCAAACCTTTTCCAAGAGGTTTTTTAGTTTCAAAAGATTCCGGTGCAGCTGCTTTTTCTTCATCATCTAATAAAAGTGGCCTAATTACCGCATGTGGACAAACGTAAGAACATTGATTACATTGAATACATTTATCAATTTGCCACTGAGGTATATTAGGAGCAATTCCTCGTTTTTCATAGGCTGTAGTGCCTAGAGGATAGGAACCATCTTCCATGCCTTCAAAAGCACTAACAGGAAGGGTGTCACCTTCATTTTTGGACATAGGTCTTTGAATGTTTTTAACAAAATCTGGTTCCTCCTTAGTTGGAATTTGTTCCTCATGAGCATTAAGCCATGAGTTAGGAATAGATACTTTATGTAATAGCTCTATTCCTTTATCAATAGCAGTTTTATTCATGTCTACTATCTTTGCACCCTTTTTACCATAAGTGTTCTCTACTGAATCCTTTAAATACTTAACTGCATCTTCTGTAGGAATTATATTAGCTAGTTTAAAGAAGGCAGCTTGCATAATCATATTTATTCTAGCGCCTAAACCAATTTCACCAGCCAATTTAATAGCATTGATGGTGTAAAAATTTATATTATTTTTAGCTATATATATCTTTAAAGATGCAGGTATTTTTTCATTAAGTTCATCATCGCTCCAAGGACAGTTAAGTACAAAAGTACCATTTTCCTTTAATCCTTTCAATAAGTCAAAGTGAAATACAAAAGTTGAATTATGACAAGCTATATAGTCAGCATTATATACAAGATAAGGTGACTTAATTGGTGTTTTACCAAATCTTAAGTGAGAAATTGTGCTTCCACCAGATTTTTTACTATCATAGGAGAAATAAGCTTGTGCATATAAATCAGTTTTATCTCCTATGATTTTAACAGCAACTTTATTTGCGCCAACAGTTCCATCTGAACCTAATCCCCAGAATTTACAACTGATATTTCCAGTAGGAGTAGTGTTAATTATATCTTCTTCAGGGAGAGAGGTATTAGTTACATCATCAACTATTCCTATGGTGAATCCATTCTTAGGAACATCTTTCTTTAAGTTATTATAAACTGCAAGAATTTGTGAAGGTGTTGTATCTTTTGAGCCTAAACCATATCTTCCTCCCACGATAATAGGTTTTTCATCTTCAGCATAAAACAAGTTGCATATATCTAAATATAGTGGTTCACCAAGTGCACCAGGCTCTTTTGTACGATCTAATACAGAAATTTTCTTTACACTCTTAGGTAACATATTAAAAAAATGTTTTGGTGAAAATGGTCTATATAAATGGACCTTAATTAACCCTACTTTTTCACCCTTATTCGATAGATAATCGATGGTCTCTTCAATAGTATCGCAAACAGAACCCATAGCTACAATTATGTGTTCAGCATCTGAATCTCCATAGTAGTCAAATAAGTTATAGCTTCTACCAGTTATTTTTTCAATTTCTCGCATGTAGCTTTCTACTATATCTGGAATAGCTGCATAGAATTTATTAGAAGCTTCCCTTCCTTGGAAGTAGATGTCTGGATTTTGAGCTGTACCTCTAACAGTAGGGTGTTCTGGATTTAAAGCTCTATTTCTAAAATCATTTATAGTATCATAATCCACAATGCTCCTTATGTCTTCTTGATTAATTACCTCTATTTTTTGATATTCATGAGATGTTCTAAACCCATCAAAAAAATGAATAAAAGGGAGTCTGCCTTTTATTGAAGATAAATGAGCTATAGTTCCAAGATCCATAGCCTCCTGAACATTAGAGGAAGCCAAAAGTACAACTCCAGTTTGTCTTGTTGCCATAACGTCCTGATGATCTCCAAAAATTGAAAGAGCATGGGTTGCAATAGCACGTGCACTTACATGAAGTACGCCAGGGAGGAGTTCTCCTGCCATTTTATAAAGATTAGGAATCATTAATAGAAGTCCTTGAGAAGCTGTATATGTAGTTGTTAATGCTCCAGCAGCCAGGGAACCATGAAGAGCACCAGCGGCTCCAGCTTCAGATTGCATTTCAACTACCTTTACTTCTTGATTAAAGATATTCTTTTTTCCATGGGCGGACCAATCATCTACACTTTCAGCCATAGGGGTAGAGGGGGTAATAGGATAAATGGCAGCTACTTCTGTAAATGCATAGGATGCTTCTGCAGCAGCTTGATTTCCATCCATAGTTTTCATAACTTTTTTCATAAAAATCCTCCTTTAGAATGTTAGTTAAAAATCGTAATATTTATATAGAATATTTAATCACTAACAAAAATTTATTATTCTATATAAGTATCTTAAAAGAAGGAATAATTTATACAATGTTTCATACAATATAAAATTTTAGTTTGATTTTTTAGTATATATAGATTGTAATAATGAAACTACATAATGCAAATAGGCTTAAATATAAAATTATATTAATATGAAGTTCAACTTAAATAGTTTATAAAAAAAAAAGCCTATTTGTATAATGTAGAAACTTAATTACAACTTATATAAATAAGATAGTTTTAAGAAAAATACATTACTAATTATCAATATATTTATGTAAATAGATATGAATATTTATATATATATGGGGTAGAATATTAATAAATAAATGGCTATATTTTATTATGCAAGCAGCCCAAGTTGACTAATAAAAAGCTATTTATAGTTAAAAAGAGTGTGATAAATTCACACTCTTTTAAGCATGTTCATTTTTATGGGGTTGATTTTAAAATTAGGCGTTGTTTTAAACGATTGTTGATTTTAGAACTATATATTATTGCGAAGCAAACCAAGCTTTCGAAACGGTTTGTGAGTAATAATATATAGTTCGTTATCAACACCATGTTAAAACAACGCTTAAAATTATTATATATATCCAACAGATGAATTAAGATTTTTTATAAATAACATTGCAAGCTGCAATTATTTCTGTAGTTTCATTATATACTTGTGTTCGATATGCTTATGTTCGTTGGGTTCAAAAAGCCCTATAAATATAGAAAAATATATGAATTTCTATATTTATAGAACTAACGTTATCGAGAGTAGGATTAAATGTAGCTATGGAAAAGGAGAAGGGGTATAATGTAATTGTAGCTAAGATGCCAGCAATGGCAATACCAAGAGATAAACAAACTAGTGCTACATATGGGATAATTTAAAGTGTAATTAAATTTAGGTGGAGGTGTTGTCTATGAAAATAATTGATTTACATTGTGATACAGCATTAAATTTTGTGGGTGATAAGAAATATTCTCTAAAAAGTAATCCCTGTGCTGTAGATATTGATAAATTACAAAAAGCAAATTCAATAGCCCAATTTTTTGCTTGTTTTGTATTTTTAAAAGAAAATCCTGATCCATATTTAACATATTTAGAATTGGTAAAGGAAATAAAAAACCAGATAGAAGAAAATAAGAGTTATATAAAATTAGCCACAAATTATAGAGAACTTATAGAAAATGAAAAAGCAGGATTAATATCAGCTTTTTTAACCATTGAAGAGGGTGGTGCATTAAAAGGTGATATAAATAACTTATATAAGGCCTATGAAGAGGGAGTAAGATTAATTACCCTTACGTGGAATTTTGAAAATGAAATAGGGTTTCCGGGATGTGAACTAAGCTTTGTAAATAGTGGTCTTAAAGATTTTGGGATAGAAGTAGTATCAAAAATGAATGACTTAGGTATGATTATTGATGTATCCCATTTATCTGATGGTGGTTTCTATGATGTAGCTAAGTTCTCGACTAAACCTTTTGTTGCTTCTCATTCAAATGCTAGAAGTATTTGTAACCATACTAGAAATTTAAATGATGATATGATAAGAGTGCTTGCAGAAAAAGGTGGAGTAATGGGGATAAACTTTGAAAAAGAGTTTATTTCAGATAGTGGTATTACAACAGTTGATAAAATAATAACTCAAATAAAACACATATACAACATAGGTGGTATTGATGTAGTATCTCTAGGTAGTGATTTTGATGGCATAGATTCTAGAGAGTATGAAATTAGCCATATAGGGGACATTGATAAACTAGTTCAAGGTCTTTATAAAAGTGGTTTTAAAACAGGAGAAATTGAAAAAATATGTTATGGTAATAATATGAGAATCATAAGAGAAGTGATGAAATAACAGCCATCTTAAGTTATAAGTTGAGAAGAGAATAAGTGGACAGGGCTATTTTGAGAGAATAAAGATATCACAACTATTTAATAAGGTAGCTATAAGGGAGGAATAAGAAGATAGAATGATTTATATAGAAACTTCACGATTAATTATAAGATCTTGGAAAGAGGAAGACTTAAAAGAATTTGGAAGGCTTAATTCAGATGAAGCAGTCATGCGATATTTCCCTAAAACTCTTTCGGAAGGGGAAACAGATGCTTTTTATGAAGCTATTCAGGAAGAATTTAAAACACATAATTATGGGTTGTATGCAGTGGAAGTAAAAGAAAATAGAGAGTTTATTGGCTTTATAGGTTTTCACGAGGCAACTTTTGATATGGATTTTACACCTTGTATAGAAATAGGATGGAGACTAAAAAAAGAAGCATGGGGGCATGGGTATGCTACAGAAGGAGCAAAAGCTTGTATAAAATATGGGTTTGAGCAATTAGGATTTAGAGAAATATTTAGCTTTACGGCAGAAATAAATAAGCCTTCAGAAAATGTGATGAAGAAGTTAGGTATGAGTTATATAAAGGAGTTTAATCATCCTAGGGTTGAAGACAAGAGTCCATTATATAAACATGTATTGTACAGTATCAAAATAAAGAATTAGTTAATTGAAAGAACATTAGTCCAGAGAGCGTAAAAAGTTTCATAATTAAATATATAACATTTATTTATAAGTTAAGAAAAAATCTGCAAATATCTATGATGGATATAGGCAGATTTTATGTTATTTATATATAAAAATTATATAGCTTTACATATAACACTTTGTCATTTCTACCAGATGACTCTATTATGCTATATTTTACAAAAAATAGCTTCTAAATAGGTAAAGTATCAAAAATATACAGATTAAAACAAATGAAAAAAATGTAAAATTATAAGAAGGCATGATGATTATAAAAATAATTTCAAACAAATTTCTACAAAATATTGCAATGAAAATTACAATTAGCAAAAAAAATATTAAATATCGTGAAAACTATTATTTGGTTCTTGCAATATGTATAAATTATTTGAATTTAATGATATAATTGTATATATAGGATTTTATTCCTAAATATAGGATTAAGTTTATGGAGGAAAATATGAAAATTTTACGAAACTTGAAGGTATCGACTCAATTAATCGCTAGTTTTGTAGTTATGTGTATTTTAATGTGCATTATTAGTCTGGCAGGGGCAATTGGTATGAAAAATGCCTATGATGTAGCTGATGAACTATATAATGATAACATGATTGGAGTCTCAGCAATTAATATAATAGATAAGAACTTATCAAATGTTAATTTAAACTTAAGATTAATTATGAGTGAAAATGATAAAAGTATAATAAAAGAATTAATGAATGAAATTGAGGAGATGAAGTTGGAGGCAGATGAAAACATTAAAATATATAAATCGGGAATTACTAGAGATGAAGACAAAGAACTTTCTGCTCAATTTGAAATAGAACTCAATAAATATAGGGATGTTAGAGGGGAATACTTAACTTTAATTTCATCAGGAAATAGGGAAGAAGCAATAAGGAAGTTTGACGAGGTTACACAGATAAAAAAAGGAATGGATGAAAAACTAAGAAAATTAGTTGAATATAATAATCAATGGGCGAAAGAGGATATAGATAATAGTACAACAGCCTATAAGAATTCAATTAAGATAACAGTAATCATTATAGCTATTTCAATCATTCTAGCGACCTTACTTGCAACTATTTTAATAAAATCCATAATGAGATTTTTAAATAAAACAAAAGCGTTTGCTGATAGATTATCAGATTATAACTTTTCAATGCCAATAGTAATAGAATCAGCTAATGAATTTGGAAAATTAGGAGTAGCCTTGAATAAGGCTCAAGAAAATGTTGCTAACTTAATTACAGAAGTTATGAATAGTGCACAAGATATGGGTGCATCTAGTGAAGAGTTGTCAGCTACAGTAGAAGAGATGGCTTCAAATTTTGAGAATATTAATGAAGCGACAAAGCAAATTAATACCGCAGCTCAAGAAACAAGTGCAACTGCTCAGGAGATATCAGCATCTGTAGAAGAAGTAGACTCAAGTATTGTTATACTATCAAATAAAGCTTCTGATGGAAGTACTAATGCAATACAAATAAAAAATAGAGCTATAGAAATAGAAGAGAGTAGTAAAAATTCATTGGAAAACGCTTCAAAGCTTTATAGAGATGTGGAGAGGGAAATACTAAAAGGCGTAGAAAAGGGAAAAGTTGTTGAAGAAATTAAATTAATGGCTGAAACCATTGAGCAAATATCAGAGCAAACAAATTTATTAGCACTCAATGCAGCTATTGAAGCTGCTAGAGCAGGAGAAGAGGGAAGAGGCTTTGCGGTAGTAGCAGAAGAAGTTAGAAAACTGGCAGAACAATCATCAATTGCAGTTAAAAATGTTAAATCCACTATAAATGAAGTTAAAGATGCATTTAAAAGTTTATCAGATAATAGTAATGAGATATTAAAATTTGTAGATAGTAAGGTTTCACCTGAATTTAAGAATTTTGTTCAAGTGGGAGAACAATATGAAGAAGATGGAGTTTTTGTAAGCAGTATGTCTGAGGACATAGCATCTATGAGTGAAGAAATTTCAGCAACCATAGATCAGGTGAGTGAAGCAATCCAAAACATGGCAGAAATGACTCAAACATCATCAGATAATTTAAATGGTATACAAGAAAGTATTAACGAATCAACTAAGGCTGTTGAACAAGTAGCAATTACAGCTCAAAGTCAAGCAGAGCTTGCAGAAAAGCTTAATGAGATAATTTTAAAATTTAAAATTTAGACTTTGTTTTAATATAGTTCTAAAATCAACAAACATTTAAAACAAAGCTAAGATTTAAAGTGTTAAGTATGATATTAAAAGAGTAAAAAGAAAGGCATTTTTTTAAATATTCTAGTATATTACTAGTTATTTAAAAGATGCCTTAATTAAATATTTTCTAAATCAAAATCCTTAATAAAATCAACAAAGGCTTTGACCACATTTATATCTAAGGATTTTTTATGAAAAAGCATCCAGGTTTTTCTTAATAAAGGCTCTCCATTTTTATTGGTTAAATTAATAATATGCAAATCCTTGGTATCATTTATTACCGTCCTTGGTATGATGCTATAACCTAGGTCATTTATAATCATTTCTTTAGATGTATCTGCATGATCTACCTTCATACTAACTATAGGGGGAGAAGAGTAGTTATCTGACCACCAATTATCAATCATTAATTTTGATAAAATATCTGTCTGATAATCTATCTGAGGTAATTTAGGAAGGTCTTCTAAGGATATTTTATTTTTAGATACCACACACATATTTTCTTCAAATAGTAGATGTTTTTCATCGCACCATCCATAATCACCACGAACAAAACTGATGTGTACTTCGTGGGTATATACTAAATTAAATATATCTCTACTCCAGTCTGCCACTATTTTAAATTCCACATTAGGATATTGTTCTTTGAACAGTTTTAATATAATGGGAAGTTTATACTTCATAATAAACCTAGATACTCCTAGTTTTAAGGTACCAGAAATTACTTCTTTATTCATATTTATTACAGTTTCTTTTATGGTTTCAAGTTTTATTAACATTTCTGCAGCACATTTTGATAAGTATTCTCCTTCAGGAGTAAAAGATATACCTCTTCTTCCTCTATTTACAATTGTAACTCCAAATTCTTTTTCTATTTTTTGAAGACGATTAGTAAGAGCAGGTTGAGAGAGGTATAGGCTGAGGGCAGTTTTACTAATATTCTTTTTTTCAGCAAGAATTTTCAAAATAAGCCAATCTTGATTATCCATCAGGTTCCTCCAAGGCAGCCATAATTTTTTTTTATAGCTAAACATAAAATTTAAATATTTTATTTATTTCTACCAGTGTACTAAACTACTACTAAGAGGTCAACCAACTGTTTGTTAAATTTCATAATTTTCAGAAGAGTTATATTAAAGAAAGTGCATATTTAGCTATTTCAGATTCAGGATTAAAAGTTTTATCTATAGAAGATATAGAACTGAATGTTATGAAGTCATCATGAATTATATTATATAAGGAGGTATGGCTATGAAGATTATTAAAAATGGAATGTGTGGTACTGTGGAGTCAAGTGACATTTTAGTTACTATTGAACCTAATGCAGATAAGGGGATAGAAATTCAATTAAAAAGTTCTGTGGAAATGCAGTTTGGCATGCATATTAAAAGGATAATTACAGATACATTATTGGAATTACATATAGTGGATGCATTAGTAATTGCTAATGATAAGGGAGCGCTAGACTGTGTTATTAAATCTAGAGTGCAGACTGCGGTGTACAGAGCTGCAAATAGTGCAGATTATAAGTGGTAGGGAGTGAGAGTTTTGGAAAATATAAAATTAAGAAGAACTATGATGTATGTTACTGCGAGCAATCCAGCAAATGTTAAAGATGCACATATCTATGGTTCAGATTCCATTATGTTCGACTTAGAAGATTCTGTATCAATAGATCAAAAGGATGCTGCAAGATTTCTTATATATAATGCTTTAAAAACTGTCAATTATAGAGGTAAGGAATTAGTAGTTAGGGTTAATGGACTGGATACACCTTTTGGAAAAGAAGATTTTAAAGCCATGGTTAAGGCTAAGCCTCACATTATTAGATTACCTAAAACCGAATCTCCAGAAGACATACGAGAGGCGGATAAACTTATAACTTCTATAGAAAAAGAATCGGGAATGGAAGTAGGAGCTGTAAAACTCATGGCAGCTGTAGAGAGTCCAATGGGAATTATAAATTGTTTTGATATAGCAAAATCCAGTCCAAGACTAGTGGCAATGGCTATAGGAGCAGAAGACTTTGTTACCAGTATGAAGACTAGTAGATCTTTAGATGGAGAAGAACTTATAGTTGCCAGGGGACAGCTACTTCTTGCCTGTAGAGCAGTTGGAATTTATGCTCTTGATACAGTTTTTTCAGACATCAATGATGACCAAGGCCTAGAAAATGAAACAAGGAGAATTCACAAGTTGGGTTTTGATGGGAAATCTGTTATACATCCTAGACAAATACCTATTGTACACAAGGTTTTTGAACCCACACAAAAGCAGATTAATTTTGCACTAAGGACTTTTAAGGCCATTGAAGAAGCAGAAAAAAATAATTCTGGAGTTATTGCACTTGATGGAAAAATGATAGATAAACCAATAGTGGAGAGAGCAAGAAGAGTAATAAGTCTTGCAAAGGCTACAGGTATGTATAAAGGTGGTGATTTATATGAATAAGAATAGAGTAGGCAGATTAATTCCAGAGGAGCTTGGGGGTAGAACTCTTGAGCCCTATGAGGGAGCTTTCACAAAAGAACCAGTAGGTAGAAGGGCTGGAAAGCTTCAGAGAAAAATAGAACCAGGTGAGAGTAAACTTGTAGAAAATATTGAGAAGGCAATTTTTGCAGTAGGATTAAAGGATGGAATGACCATATCTTTTCATCATCATTTTAGAGATGGAGATTATATAGTACTAAAGGTGTTAGAAGTAATTAAGAACCTAGGGATTAAGGATTTGGTTTTAGCACCTAGTTCCTTGACAGATGTTCATGACCCTGTAGTAGAGTATATTGAGGCCGGTGTAATTAGAAGAATTGAGACTAGCGGTTTAAGAGGAAAATTAGGTCAAGCTATATCTAAGGGAATATGTAAGGAGCCTGCAATTCTTCGTTCTCATGGAGGAAGAGCGAGGGCAATTGAAGCTGGTGAAATTAAAATAGATGTAGCTTTCTTGGGAGTTCCAACTTGTGATGAATATGGAAATGGAAATGGTTATTTTGGAAAAAGTATATGTGGTGCTTTAGGCTATGCATTAATAGATGCTAAATATGCAGAAAAGGTAATACTTTTAACGGATAATTTAGTTCCATATCCATGTTCGCCTATAAGTATTGAACAGACTAATGTAGACTACGTGGTTGTGGTGGATGAAGTAGGTGATGGATCTAAAATTAGTTCAGGAGCGGTGAGAGTTACAAAAGATCCAAGATCACTGTTGATTGCAAGAAATACTACAGAGGTTATTACAGAATCAGGTTACTTTAAGAATGGTTTTTCTATGCAGACTGGTTCTGGAAATATATCCATAGCTGTTACTCAATTTGTAGGAGAAAGAATGAAAGAAGAGAATATCAAGGCTGGTTTTGCATTAGGAGGCATAACAGGCACCTTTGTAAAACTACATGAAGAAGGATATATAAACACCTTGATAGACACTCAAACCCTTGATTTAGACGGCTGTAGATCAATAAAGGAAAATAGTAAGCATATTGAGATAGATACTAGCTTTTATGCAAATCCTCATAATGGAGGAGCAATAGTAAATAAACTTGATGTAGTAGTATTAAGTGCATTGGAAATAGATGTAAATTTCAATGTAAATACTTTAACTGGGGTGAATGGAGAAATAAGAGGAGCTGTTGGTGGACATCAGGATACTGCTGCAGGGGCTAATTTAGCAATTGTTGTTGCACCATTAGTTAGAGGACGAATCCCTTCTGTTGTAAAAAAAGTAAACAACATTAATACTCCTGGAGAAAGTATAGATGTACTTGTTACGGACTATGGAATTTCTGTAAATCCACTAAGACAAGACTTACTGGAAAGATATAAAAAAGCACAGCTACCGCTAATGACTATAGAGGAGTTACAAAGAGAAGCAGAGGAAATTGTAGGAATTCCTGAACCTATTAAGTATACAGAGGATATTGTAGCATTAGTGGAATATAGAGACGGAACAATCATTGATGTAGTAAAGAAGTTGGATGTAAACTAGATTAATTAATAAATATTCACTACAAAAAGCTGTATTGTCATCATGATAAAAGTTAATGTAACAGTTATAAAATAATATAGCTTAAGAATATTCATTTAAATCGCTCCCAAAAAAATTATGGACAAATCCCTATCTATTAAAAATATTATACAATAATATTTAATAATTATATATTATTGCAATTTAAAATTAAGAGATACGCCATAAATTTAATAAGTTGAAAAGAAATAAAAATATTATTTTATGTATAATATTTTCAATCTAACATAAAAATATTACTAAAGATTTTAGATAAATTAATATGTAATTTATTTAAGTTTTGCATCAAAGTAGATGTGTATTGACATTTTATTTTCAAAATAGTATATTAAGATTGCATACAGTGAAGTGTGTAACATAGCGAGCATCGAAGCTCCATAGGAAATTCCTATGGAGTTTTTTTGACTTTTATAAGGTAAATTGCTTCATATCATGATAAAAATTAGTATTAATGATATGCAGTTTTACATCAAGTCTTGTTAGAATAGCTTCCAAAGCGAAAAAAGAAAGGAGATTACATATGCAGGATTTTAAAATAAAAACCCATGTCTACTTTGGTGAAGGTGCCTTAGATAGACTAAAGGAAATCGGAAATAAAAAAATATTTATTGTTACTGACCCATTCATGGTCAAATCAGGTATGATAAATAATATTACTGAAAAATTAACAGAAGCACAGGTGAGCATTTTTAGTGAGGTAGTTCCAGATCCTCCTATTGATCTTATAGTTAAAGGCATAGAAGAGTTACAAAAAGCAAATCCTGAGGTTTTAATAGCATTAGGAGGCGGATCATCTATTGATGCTGCTAAAGCTATTATGGATTTTGCAAAGAAAATAACTGATGTGAAAAATATAGAGTTTATAGCTATACCAACCACCAGTGGAACTGGATCAGAGGTAACCTCCTTTGCTGTAATTACAGATAAGGAGAAGGGCGCAAAATATCCGTTAGTCTCTGATGAACTGCTTCCTAATGTGGCTATTCTTGATCCACAGCTAGTTAAAACAGTTCCAAATTTCATAACAGCAGATACAGGCATGGATGTAATCACTCATGCGTTAGAGGCTTATGTGTCAACTAATGCCACAGATTTTTCAGACGCACTTGCTGAAAAAGCTCTAGTCTTATCTTTTGGGAATTTGTTAAAGGCTTATGAGAATGGTGAGGATATGATAGCTAGAGAAAAAATGCACAATGCTTCTTGCCTTGCAGGAATTGCATTCAATTCAGCATCCCTTGGAATAAATCATTCAATAGCCCATATAATAGGTGGAAAATTTCATGTTCCTCATGGAAGAACAAATTCTCTTTTATTACCACAGGTAATTGAATTTAATGCTGAAATAGTAGGATATGAGAATAACAATTATTCTTTAGCTGCTAGAAAATATAATAATATAGCAAAACTATTGGGACTTCCAGCATCGAACCCAAGAATGGGAGTAAGAAGCTTGATAAATGAAATTAAAAAGCTTCAAAAGGCAATGAAGATGCCAATTAACTTAAAGGCTTGTGGAGTGGATCTAAAAGCTTTAGACAATCTGAAAAATGAAATGGCAGAGATAGCTCTTCAAGATGCTTGCACTATAACTAACCCGAGAGTTCCTGAGAAGTTAGATATTATTACAATTTTTGATAAGATTAAAGAATAGGTAAATAATATAGGCTTAAAACATTGACAAGGATATTTGATAAGTATATAATTATAGATGCACAAAGGTGTGCACAATGATGATAGCAATGGAGCTTCTTAAAAATATTACATATTTTTAAGGGGCTTTTGATTTTTAAAATTACAGAAAATTTACTTATATCTTAAAATAAAAATTTATAATCCTTAGTATGAGTAAAAAATACTTTTCATAAGCATACTAAGTGTGTAAATGTAAGTGGATAAGGCTAGGTGATATAAATGCATGAAGACAAACAAAGGGTAATACAAGAATATGTACCTGGAAAACAAGTAACACTTGCCCATATAATAGCTAATCCTAGTGAAGATATCTATAAAAAATTAGGTTTAGTTATGGATAAGAGAGATGCTATAGGGATTTTAACAATTACACCTAGTGAAGCTTCTATTATTGCTGCCGATGTGGCAACTAAGTCTGCAGGAGTTAATTTAGGCTTTGTAGATAGGTTTAGTGGTTCAGTGGTTTTAACTGGAGATGTTAGTTCAGTTGAAGCAGCACTGAGAGAAGTAGTGGATGTACTTGGAAGTTTATTAAATTTTACTTCACCTACCATCACAAGGACATAGGTGGAGCAGATGAAAAAAGTTATATTTGTTGGCACTACAGGAAGTGGGAAAACTACTCTCTGCCAAAAACTTAATGAGGAGAATATTGAGTATAAAAAGACTCAAGCAGTGGAATTCTATGATAAATCCATTGATACTCCTGGAGAATACATAGAAAATAGATTATATTATAAGGCTTTAATCGTTACAGCAGCAGAGGCAGATGTTATTGCCATAGTTTATGATTGTAGCAATGAGGCAAACTATATACCGCCTGGGTTTGCAAGTATGTTTGCAAAAGAGGTAATTGGTATAATAACGAAGATAGATCTTGCAATGGATAATTCTCAGGTTGAAAGAGCTGAGGAGATTTTAACATTAGCAGGAGTTTCAAGAATTTTTAAGGTTGACACCTTAAAAGAGACTGGTATTAAAGATCTACTTGAATATCTAAGCTCACCAAGTAATTCATAACGTCAAGTTGAGATTTAATAGTAGGAATACTTTTTCTAATTTGGACTTAGAAAAACTTATACACATAAGTGCACAAGTCGAGGATATTAATCATCAGATAAATTGAGGTGAATTTTAAAAAATGAAAAAAAGCATTATAATAGTCGATGATGAGCCTATTATTAGAATGGATATTATGGATATTTTACAGGCTGAAGGTTACGATGTAGTAGGAGAAGCCGCAGATGGATTTAGTGCTATTGAACTTTGTAAAAAGCATAATCCAGATTTAGTCATAATGGATATTCAAATGCCAGTTTTAGACGGATTGAAAGCAAGCAAAAGGATTAGTATGGAAAGTTTAGCAGGAGGAATACTGCTACTTACCGCATTTAGCAGTGGAGATTTTATTGAAAAAGCTAAAAACGTTGGAGCTTATGGGTATTTAGTAAAACCCCTAGATGAAAAATCTTTTATACCTACTGTAGAAATGTGCTTATCACGAGCTCAGGAATTTAAAAAATTAAAAACTGATTTAAAAAAAATAACACTGAAGCTAGATGAAAGAAAACTTCTTGAAAAAGCAAAAGGTATTCTTATGAAGGAATTAAATACTGATGAGGAAGAAGCTTATAAATTTATTAGAAAGCTAAGCATGGACAAAAGATGTTCTATGACTGAAATTGCTAAGACGGTGATAATAGGATATGAAGAATAGTGAAACTATAAAAAATTTGTGTAATAGATGTAGCAATCTTAATTATAAGGATGTAGAAAAAATTTTAGATATTGCTAAATCCATAGAGCTTATATGTAATGTGGAAGAGAGTGATGTGTTTATAGATATACCTACTTATAATAAGGATATTGCATTAGTGGTGGCAGAAGCAAAGCAGGAAGAAACACCATATAGTTACTCTGTTGTAGGGAAAAAAGCTCTGAGAGAAAATGAACCCGGAGTATTACAAACTTTAGAAACAGGAATTGCTAGTAAGGGAATAAGGGCTATTACTCAAGAAAATAAATTTGTTAGACAGAAGGTTTATCCTATAGAAAATGATGAAAAAACCATAGCAGTGCTAATTATAGAAGAAGATATCAGCAAGGAAATTAAAGAAGATTTTAAAATTGATGAGGATAATTTAAATAAAGTTAATACGAAATCACATCAACTTATGAATTTAATAAACTCTAATCAGCTGATAAATAATAATCTTAATGATGCAATCTTAGTATTTGACGAAAGTGGAATTCTTAAAATAAAAAATACTAAGGCTAATATGCTGTATGGCAATTTAGGATATGGAGATATAGAGGGAAGTCACTATGATGATCTATCACTAGATAATAGTACTTTTACTAGCTATAAAATAGAGATATCTGAAAATAGTGAAGAAAAGGTTATAAGAAAAGAGATTAAAATAGGGGAAATTTATTATAAGTTGAAGACTATTTTAATAAATGAAGATGACTTAAGGGTGATAGAGATTATACAGGATATAACAGACATAAAAAATAAAGAGGCAGAGATAATTTCTAAATCTGTTGCCATAAGGGAAATACATCATAGGGTTAAAAATAATTTACAGACAGTGGCATCCTTACTTAGAATACAAAGTAGAAGATGTAGTAGTGTAGAAGCTAAGATTAGCTTGAATGAAAGTGTTAATAGGATATTAGCAATTGCAGCAACCCATGAACTTTTATCTAGAGAGATGAGAGACGAGGTAAAGATACTAGATGTAATAAATGCAATAGTAGATAATGCAAAAAGATGTTTTAATAACAGTACACAAAAAATTAGAATTAAAGTTAAAAGTGAAGATTTCTATTTGGATACGGATAGAATAACAGCAGTTTCTCTAATAGTTAATGAGCTTATACAAAATTGTTATGATCATGGCTTTGAGGATAGGGAATCTGGCAATATTTCTATAGAGATTTCAGGAGATGAAATTACAAAAAAAATATTAGTAGTAGATGATGGTATAGGATTTAAGGATTTAGAATCAGTGAATTCTAGTCTAGGATTATCTATAGTTAACAGTTATGTTAAAGATAAATTAAGAGGAACCTTGGATATAACATCCAACGAACATGGAACAAGAGTGGAAATTACTTTTCCAATGAAATTTTTATAGGTACTATAAGCTACGATGATAGGTAGCTTGAATTAAGCAAAGAGGCTTAAGGTTATAGAAGAGATAAGCTAAGTTATTAGTATTATTTCTGTAACTTTAAGCCTTTTTATTTAGACATTTTTAATAAAATAAGTGCAAACATGTAAAGATTTTATTTGAGATGTCATGGAGGTGAATGTATGAGAGAGGAATTATTAAGTGTTGGAATCGATATTGGAACTAGCACAACTCAATTAATATTTTCGAAGCTGATTATTGAAAATACAGCCTCAAGCTTTTCAGTGCCAAGAATATCTATAGTGGATAAAGAGGTGATCTATAGGAGCAATGTTTATTTTACACCACTTATATCAAATACAGAGATTGATGCAGAAAAGGTAAAGGAAATAGTTGATTTAGAGTACAAAAAGTCTGGAATAGAAAAAGACGATATAAAAACAGGAGCTGTAATTATTACAGGAGAAACTGCAAGAAAAGAGAATGCCAATGAGGTACTCCATACCTTAAGTGGGTTTGCAGGTGACTTTGTAGTTGCTACGGCAGGACCAGATCTTGAAAGTATAATATCAGCTAAGGGAGCAGGAGCTCATATTTACTCAAAGGAGCATTCAACTAGCGTTGTAAACATGGATATTGGTGGAGGAACAAGTAACCTTGCAGTATTCACTAGGGGAGATGTAAAAGAAACGGGATGCTTAGATATAGGTGGAAGACTTATAAAGCTAAATCCTGATAATAATGAAATAATATATATTGCCCCTAAGATACAGAGGATTATCAATGAAAATAATCTGGATATAAAACTGGGTTATAAAGCTACTATAGAGATGCTTACTCCAGTAGTTAAAGAAATGGTTAAGTATTTGGAGGAAAGCGTAGGAATTCATACTAAAGATTCATTATTTGATTACATAGTAACTAATAAGTCTATAGGTTTGAATGAGGAGATAAAATGTATATCCTTTTCTGGTGGAGTAGCTGACTACATCTATTATGATGGTGTTATTGATGACTATTTCAAATATGGAGATATAGGAATACTTTTAGGTCAAGAAATTAAAAAGTCAAATTTGTGCAAGAAGCTGAAGGTTATAAAGTCTATAGAGACTATTAGAGCCACAGTGGTAGGAGCTGGCTCCCATACCACAGAAATTAGTGGAAGTACAATTACATATACTCAAGAGAACTTTCCAATTAAAAATCTACCAATATTAAAATTATCTCTTGAGGATGAAAGTAAAGGTTCACATGAATTATCTAAAGCAATCAGGGAAAAACTTAATTGGTTTAAACTTGAAAACGACTTGCAGAGAATAGCCATAGGAATCAATGGGAAGAAAAATCCTTCCTTTACGGACATACAAGAATATGCAAAAGGTCTCGTAGATGGGATGGAAGAGCTTATCAAGAGGGAGTTACCACTAATTATTATAGTGGAAAACGATATGGCAAAGGTATTAGGTCAGGCAATATATTTTCTAATGAACTTTGAAAAAGATGTGGTTTGTATTGATGGAGTTAAAGTAGAAAACGGAGATTACATCGATATAGGCAAGCCAATAGCAGAGGGTAAGGTATTACCTGTAGTTATAAAGACATTAGTATTCAACTAAATGGAAGGAGGATTATCGTGATTCTAAAAACTAAGTTATTTGGAAAAACATATCAATTTAAATCTGTAATGGATGTAATGGCAAAGGCCAATGAGGAAAAGTCAGGTGATAGATTAGCAGGAGTTGCTGCTGAATCATCTGAAGAGAGGGTGGCAGCTAAGGTTGTATTATCACACCTTACTATGTCAGACCTTAGAAATAATCCAGCTGTACCTTATGAAATAGATGAGGTAACTAGAATAATTCAAGATGCAGTAAATGAAAAAATATATGGTGAAATTAAGAACTGGACAGTATCAGATTTAAGAGAGTGGATATTAGATGAGAACACTACAGGAACTGATATAAGAAGAATATCAAGAGGTTTGACTTCAGAGATGGTAGCTGCAGTAGCTAAGATTATGTCTAATATGGATTTAGTATATGGAGCTAAAAAAATAAAGGTTACTGCTCACTGTAATACTACTATAGGAGAGCCGGGAACATTATCAGCAAGATTACAACCAAATCACCCAACAGATGATCCGGATGGAATATTAGCATCACTACTTGAAGGTTTAACTTATGGAATAGGGGATGCGGTTCTTGGATTAAATCCAGTTGATGACTCTGTTGAGAGTGTAACTAAAGTATTAAAGAGATTTGAAGAAATCAAACAAAAATTTGAAATTCCAACTCAAACTTGTGTACTTGCACACGTAACTACACAGATGGAAGCTATCAGAAAAGGTGCTCCAGCTGATCTTATATTCCAATCTATAGCAGGTTCAGCTAAAGGAAATGAAGCTTTTGGATTTGATGCTGCAACTATAGAAGAAGCAAGACAACTTGCATTAAAAGAAGGAACTGCAACAGGTCCAAACGTAATGTATTTTGAGACAGGTCAAGGTTCAGAACTTTCTTCAGATGCTCACTATGGAGTAGACCAAGTAACTATGGAGGCTAGATGTTATGGATTTGCTAAGAAATTCAATCCATTCTTAGTTAACACAGTTGTTGGATTTATAGGACCTGAGTATCTATATAACTCAAAACAAGTTATAAGAGCAGGACTTGAGGATCACTTCATGGGTAAATTAACAGGAATACCAATGGGAGTAGATGCTTGCTACACTAATCATATGAAGGCTGATCAAAATGATATAGAAGACTTATCAATATTATTAACAGCAGCAGGATGCACATACTTTATGGGAATTCCTCATGGTGATGACGTAATGCTTAACTACCAAACAACTGGATACCATGAGACTGCTACATTAAGAGAAATGTTTGGATTAACAGCAATAAGTGACTTCCATAAGTGGATGGAAAAAATGGGATTAGTTGAAAATGGTAAATTAACTAGCAGAGCGGGCGACGCATCAATATTCTTAGGATAGGAGGACCTCTTGATGAACGAACAAGAATTAAAATTAATGGTTGAGAAGCTACTAGGAGAAATGGTTGGAAAAGTAGCTACAGAGGATATAGTAAAGCAGGTTGTAAATAGTACATCTACATCAATAGATGAAAATGGATGCATACCTGATATTACAGAAGTTGATATAAAGAAACAACTTTTAGTACCAAACCCAGCAGATAGGGAAGGGTACTTAAAAATGAAAGAAAGAACTCCAGCAAGACTGGGTATATGGAGAGCAGGTACAAGATATAAGACTGAAACTGCATTAAGGGTTAGAGCAGACCATGCTGCAGCTCAAGACTCAGTATTCTCTTATGTTTCAGAAGACTTTGTAAAAGAAAATAATTTAGTACCAGTAAACACAATGTGTAAAAGCAAGGATGAATACATAACTCGTCCAGACCTTGGAAGAAAATTTGATGAAGAAACAACTAAATTCATCAAGGATAGATTTGGAAAAGGTCAGAAAGTGCAAATAATGGTAGGAGATGGTTTAAGTTCAGCTGCTATAGAAGCTAACTTAAAAGACGTAATTCCTGCAATTAAACAAGGACTAAAAATGTATGGAATAGAAACTGGAGAAATTTTATTTGTTAAACACTGCAGAGTTCCATCAATGGATGCTGTAGGAGATGCTACAGGAGCAGAGGTTGTTTGTTTACTAGTTGGAGAGAGACCAGGTCTAGTTACAGCGGAGTCAATGAGTGCTTATATAGCTTATAAGCCAACAGCAAACATGCCAGAAGCAAGAAGAACTGTTATATCAAACATTCATAAGGGTGGTACAACAGCAGTTGAAGCTGGTGCTCACATAGCTGAGTTAATCAAGACAATGCTTGATAAGAAAGCTTCAGGAATAGATTTAAAACTATAATCTAGGGGGAATTAACTGTGATAAATGAAGCAATACGTCCAACAGTACTTAGTGTTAAGATAATTTCAAATGTAAGTCCAGAAATGGCAGCTAAATTAGAACTTGAGCCCCATCATAAAAGCTTAGGACTAATAACAGCAGATGTAGATGATGTAACTTATACAGCATTAGATGAAGCTACAAAAGCTGCTGAAGTTGATGTAGTTTATGCTAGATCAATGTATGCTGGTTCAGCAAACGCATCTACAAAACTTGCTGGAGAAGTTATAGGAATTATAGCAGGACCAAGTCCGGCAGAAGTTAGAAGCGGATTAAATGCTGCTCTTGATTTTATGGAAAATGGAGCACACTTTGTAAGTGCTAATGAAGATAATTCAATAGCTTACTATGCTCATTGTGTATCAAGAACAGGAACATACCTTTCTAAAGTAGCAGGAGTAAAAGAGGGAGAGGCTATTGCATACTTAGTAGCTCCACCACTTGAAGCTATGTACGGATTAGATGCAGCATTAAAGGCAGCAGATGTTCAGTTAAAGGAGCTATTTGCACCACCAACTGAAACTAACTTTGGAGGAGCACTATTAACAGGTTCTCAATCTGCATGTAAAGCTGCATGTGATGCCTTTGCAGAAGCTGTTAAATCAGTAGCTCAAGAGCCAATAAACTTTTAATAGGTTTATTTAGATGAGTGATGCATTAGGATTAATAGAGGTAAATGGTTATGTAGCAGCTATAGGAGCTGCCGATGCTGCGCTAAAGTCTGCAAATGTACATTTACTTGGATTGCAAAAGATAAAAGCAGGAATAACTACAGTTAAGATAACAGGGGATGTAGGTGCTGTTATGGCAGCGGTTGAGGCTGGAACAGCCTCAGCAAATGTCCTTGGTAAACTTAGAGCAAGTCATGTGATTCCAAGACTTCATGAGGATGTATACAAAATTCTGCCAGACTTTGAGAAAAGAGTGGCAGAAGAAGAAAAAGTAGAGATTCTTGAGAGTGAAGTAGTAGTTACAGAAAAAATAAGCCCTAAAAAGGAAACTGAAATAGTTAAAGAAGCTGCAATAAAAAAAGCTAAAAATGAAGAGATTCTAGAAAAAATTGAAGAAATAGATGAAGAAATAGATGAAGAAAAACATGAAGCAGTGGTAGATTTTAACTCCATGAAAGTGGAAGAATTAAGACGATTAGCAAGGAGCTTAAATTTACCTAACATGACTAATAAGCAAATAAAATTCGCGAAGAAAGATATTTTGCTTAAGGTCATATCAGAATTTTATAAAGAGGGTGACAAGTAGTGGAATTAACAGATAAGGATTTATTATCAATTCAAGAAGTTAGAAGTCTTATGAAAAAGTCAAAAGAGGCTCAGTTAAAACTTGCTGAAATGTCTCAAAGTCAAATAGATGCTATAGTAAAGGCTATTTCTGAAGCAGCAAGTGCAAATGCAGAAAGATTAGCTAAAATGGCTAATGAAGAAACCGGTTTTGGAATATGGAAAGATAAAACATTTAAAAATATATTTGCATCTAAATTTGTTTATGAAGCAATAAAAGATATGAAAACAGTAGGTGTAATTAGAGAAGATAACGACAACAAAGTTATAGACATAGCTGTACCTATGGGAGTAGTGGCTGGATTAATCCCATCTACAAATCCGACTTCAACAGCTATATATAAGACGTTAATTTCTTTAAAGGGTGGAAACTCAATAGTGTTCTCACCACATCCAAATGCTAAAAAATGTATATTGGAAACAGTGAGAATTATGAAGGAAGCAGCTATAAAGGCAGGATGTCCAGAAGATGCTATAACATGCATTACTATTCCTACACTACAAGCTACAGATACCTTAATGAAACATGAGGATACAGCGATGATCCTTGCAACTGGTGGATCTGCAATGGTTAAAGCTGCATATTCATCAGGAACTCCAGCATTAGGAGTTGGTCCAGGAAATGGTCCAGCATTTATAGATAAGAGTGCTAATGTAGAATTAGCAGTTAAGAGAATCATAGCTTCTAAAACTTTTGACAATGGTAGTATTTGCGCATCTGAGCAATCAATAGTTATAGAAGAATATATGAGAGAGAAAGTAACAGCTGAGCTTAAAAAACAGGGAGCTTATTTCTTAAATAAAGAAGAAGCTGCACAACTTGGAAAGTTCATCATGAGAGCTAATGGAAGCATGAATCCACAAATAGTTGGAAAAAGTGTAGAAACTATAGCAAAGCTTGCAAGTTTAAACAATGTACCATCATCAGCAAGAGTATTAATAGCTGAGGAAACAGAGGTTGGACCTAACGTTCCATATTCAAGAGAAAAGCTTACTCCTATATTAGCTTTCTATGTAGAGAAAAATGTAGATGCAGCTTGTGAAAAATGTAGATTAATACTTCTTAATGAAGGAGCAGGGCATACATTCTCAATTCATGCTGAAGATAAAGATGTAATTATGAAATTTGCTCTTAAAATGCCGGTATCAAGAATACCAGTTAATACACCAAGTACACTAGGCGGTATCGGAGCAACTGTTAATTTAATGCCAGCACTAACATTAGGTTGTGGAGCTATAGGAGGAAGTGCAACTTCTGCCAACGTAGGACCATTGGACTTAATTAACATTAAGAAAGTAGCTTACGGAGTTAGAGAATTTGAAGATTTAAAAGCTGAAAATAATTCAAATACCTGTGTAACTAGCAATCAAACTGAAGAACTTATAGAGTTATTAGTTAAAAGAATTATAGATGAGTTGAAATAATTTGATATTCTTTAAATAAATAACATAATACTAAATTATTTAGTAGTAGATGCTTAATTTAAAAATTTATTATATATAGCATATTAAAACTAATTTTATATGCGAAGTAATAGCTTAATTATGAGGAGGAATTTATAATGGCAAACGCAAATGCATTAGGAATGATTGAAACAAAGGGATTAGTAGGAGCTATAGAAGCTGCTGACGCAATGGTTAAAGCTGCTAATGTACAATTAGTAGGAAAAGAGCAAGTTGGAGGCGGACTTGTAACAGTTATGGTAAGAGGAGACGTTGGAGCTGTTAAAGCTGCAACAGATGCTGGTGCAGCTGCTGCAGAAAGAGTTGGAGAACTAGTATCAGTTCACGTAATTCCAAGACCACACTTTGAAGTAGACGCTATATTACCAAAAATAAAAGAGCAATAAAAGATATTTTTAGCATTTTCAAAACAAAACTAGTTGTTTTGTTGGAGGTGCAGTAGAGATGTACTGTGATTTTTGGTCATAGTACATCTCCTACATCTAATAAGGGATGTGAATATATGGCGGTAATTACAGAAAGTGAATTAAGAAGACGCTTGAAGGGGAAGGACTTTAAAGAGTTTAAAGAATTTAAGGTTCTAAAGGGAGAAATTATAACTCCTTCTGCAAAATCTTTTTTAATAGAAAATAATATTGTATTAAAATATATAGATTCTTTAGAGGATTCTATAGAAGAAGCAGAAGTTAAAAAACCAATTAAGAAGGAATTTCAATTAAAAAATAAAGAAAAATCTGTAATTTATAAGTATAAGACCTTATTTGGAGCAGAGTTAGCTGAGAAGCCAGAACATATGACTCAGTTATATGGAGATCTTCTTGTATTTAAAGATCATAAGAGAATAATACTTAGAGGGAAGATGGATTCTTTGGAGGGTAAGATTTTAGAAATTCAAGTGTTATGTTCAAAATTAGAACATAATAAGTTAGTACAGGACCTTCAAGAAGTTTTAGATTTTATAAGAAAGTTAGTGAGATGTGAAGTACTAGATGAACCAGTAGGAGAATTTTCACTTCAAAATATGACATTAGCAGATTTAAGAGAAAAATCTCATCATCCTCAAAAATATTTTGGTATAGGACACTTTTTTCCAGACTATTCTATGGGAGAAGTGGTAGTAGAATTAAATAGCTGTAGAACTCTTATAAGAGAGACTGAACTTATTGCCTATGAAGCTTTTAAGGGACAATATGGAGAAGTTGATAGAGAAGATATAATTACAGCTTTAAATAGACTATCATCCCTATTCTGGATAATGATGTTTAAATATAGAACTGGAAAATATAGTGAACAGGAGAAAGTAAATGGATAATTCTTTTTTAAATATAGTAGTAGATGAAGTAATCCAAAGAGTAAAAAAAGAGGCATTCATAGAAGTTGAAGCTTCAGGAAGACACGTTCATTTAAATAGAAATCATATAAATATACTTTTTGGAGAAGGATATGAGCTTACAAGGCTTAAAGACCTATCTCAGCCAGGACAATATGCATGCAAGGAAAGAGTAACTGTAACAGGACCTAAAGGAACTCTTAAAAATGTTGTAGTCCTTGGACCAGAAAGACCAGATACTCAAGTTGAAGTTTCTTTAACAGATGCACTTCCATTAGGATTAAAGGTGCCTGTAAAAGAAAGCGGAGATATTTCCAACACTCCAGGTATAACTATTTCAACTGAAAGAGGATCTATAACTATTGATAAGGGTGTTATAGTAGCAAAAAGACATATTCATATAACTCCAGAGGATGCAGAAAAATTTGGAGTTAAAGATAAAGAAATTGTTAAAGTTAAAGTCTTTGGCTCTAGACCATTAATATTTGATGACGTAGTTATAAGAGTAAGTCCAAAGTTTGCCACATATATGCATATAGATTATGATGAAGCAAATGCATGTGGCTTTACTAAAGGAACCCTTGGAAGAATAGTTAAGTAATAAAATCTCTAGGGGGGAGATAGTTAAATGAATTATAATGAATTAGTAGATTTAATAGTAAAAGAGGTTTATAGCAAACTACAACAACCATTAAGCACCATAAAGTCAGAAACAATTGATGAGAGGAAAACACTGGTAGTCTTTGATGAAGAAAATATAGAAAAATACAATTCTATAGTAGGTCATAGCTACAAAATAATTCCGTATACTGTGGATGTAAAGGATTGTGATGTGATCTTCCTATCAAAATTGTGTTTAAAGGGATTAGCTAATTTAGCCACTTTAAACTTAGATACCCCAGAACAGGACTTCATGGTAAGAATGCTTATGAAGGGAAAAAAAGTATATATATTAGAAGATGGTATTCAATACAGAAGATATAAGAATACAGCTCCTAAACCACTATACAATAAATATATTGAGTTTGAAAAAGAATTAATAAAACATGGAATGGATATAATAGAATCAATAAGCTCAATAGAAGATAGAAAATCTACTATTGAAGCAAAAGAGAAAAAAGTTGAAGCAGTAGTTTCTACAATAGGAAATTCTATGGTGGAAGAAAACTCTTTTGAGATAAGAAATAAAAAACTTATTTCAGAAGCAGACTTAAAGAAGCCTTTTATGAATGGAATGAAATCAGTAGTTATAGATAAAAAGAGTATAATAACTCCTCTCGCTAATGATTTTATAAGACTCCATCACTTAAAGGTGAAAAGAGTATAGTGGAGGAATAAAATGGTTATAGGAAGAGTTGTGGGAAGATTATGGGCTACTAGAAAAGATGAAAAGTTAAATGGACAAAAGTTCTTAATAGTTAGACTATTAAAGGACAAGGAACAGGAAATGGAAGGTTTTTTTGTGGCAGCAGATAATGTAGGAGCAGGTACTGGAGATATGGTTCTAATCACTAAGGGAAGCTCAGCAAGAGTTTCCCTAGGTGAGAGCCATATACCAGTAGACGCTGCTATAGTAGGGATTATTGATTCTATGGAGGTAGAAGATGAATAAGAGCCTTGGTTCAATAGAATTTAGAAGCATTGCAAAAGGTATCGAAGTAGCAGATGGTATGGTTAAAAAGGCATCTATAGAGATACTTCTTTTAAAGACTATATGTCCTGGTAAGTTTCTGTTAATCTTATCTGGTCATGAGGATGAAGTTAAAGAGGCCATAGACTATGGTTTAGATGCAGCTCATGGATATGTAGTAGATAGTTTCACAATAAATGCTGTCCACAATGATATTATTCAAGGATTTAAAAATAAATATGGAAAATATAACAGAGGTGCTCTAGGAATAATGGAGACTATTAATGTTTGTAGTGGGATTTATGCTTTAGATAAAGCATTAAAAAGCTCTAATGTTACTCTAGCAAAACTTCAACCTGCCTTTGGTATAGGCGGAAAGTTAGTATATATTGTTTCAGGAGAAGTTAGTGATGTAGAGCATGGAATGAGTATAGCTAGAGAATCATTAGAAGATAAGAAAATAGTAAATATAAGTGTTATAGCTTCACCAGATGAACTTATGATTTCAAAATTACTTTAATTGGGAGGAAATGAAACAATGGGAATAAATGAAATTATTATATATATAATGGTTGTTTTCATGGCTTTAGGAGCAATAGATAAATGTATAGGTAACAAATTTGGATTAGGTGAAAAATTTGAAGAAGGTTTCATGGCGATGGGGTCACTAGCATTAGCTATGGTTGGAGTTATATGTCTTGCACCAGTACTTGCAAATATATTGAAACCAGTAGTTGTGCCTGTATTTGACCTATTAGGTGCAGATCCAGCTATGTTTGCTGGTTCATTACTTGCTAATGATATGGGTGGAGCTCCACTAGCAGCTGAGCTTGCTAGAGATCCACAAGCAGCATTATTCGGAGGACTTATAGTAGGAGCTATGATGGGACCTACTATAGTATTTACAATACCAGTTGCACTAGGAATAATTAATAAAGAAGATCAAAGATTTTTAGCTACAGGAGTATTAGCAGGAGTTATCACAATTCCAATTGGAGCTTTTGTAGGAGGATTAGTAGCTGGATTCCCAGTTATGATGGTATTAAGAAACCTAATTCCAATAGTTATATTTGCAGCTATTATAGCAATAGGATTATGGAAGTTTGAAAAAGCCATGATAACAGGATTTACATACTTTGGTAAGTTCGTAGTTATACTAATTACATTAGCATTAGCAGCAGCAGTTATAGAACAATTAACAGGAATAGTATTAATTCCAGGAATGAATCCAATTCATGAAGGTATTGCAATTGTTGGAGATATAGCTATAGTTCTTGCAGGAGCATTCCCACTAGTACTTGTTATAACTAAAGTATTCAAGAAGCCATTAATGGCTCTAGGAAAAGTTTTAGGAATGAACGATATAGCAGCAGCTGGTATGGTTGCTAGTTTAGCTAACAGTATTCCAATGTTCGGCATGATGAAAGATATGGATAACAGAGGAAAAATCATCAATGTTGCATTTGCAGTTTCAGCAGCTTTTGTATTTGGAGATCACTTAGGATTCACAGCTGGATTTAATTCAGAAATGATATTTCCAATGATAGTTGCTAAATTGGTTGGAGGAATAGCAGCAGTAATACTTGCTATATTCATTGCTAATAGTATGTTAGGTAAAGAGGAAGCAAAATAATAATTATACATTATTAGTTATTATTTCTTAAATGCCTACAGAGGAGGAAAGTAATTATGCAAAATATTGATAAAGATTTACTAGAGAAGTTAGTAAGACAAATTATAGAAGAAAAGATTAGTGGAGCTAAAGATTCAGTAGACTTCGTTAGAAATAGGGATATAAGTGGAATTACATCAGTAAAACTTCCAACAGTCAAGGTTGATGAATCAAATAGATTAGATACAGGAAATCCTAAAGATGTAGTTTATACTAAGGATATTTTTACAATAGAAGAAAGCCCAAGACTAGGTTGTGGAATGATGGAAATGAAAGAAACAACTTTCGATTGGACACTAAATTATGATGAGGTTGACTATGTAATTGAAGGACATCTAGATATAATCATAGATGGAAGAAAAATATCGGCAGATGCTGGAGAACTAATTTTAATACCAAAAGGAAGTAAAATTCAGTTCTCAGTTCCAAATTATGCTAGATTTATATATGTAACATATCCAGCAGATTGGGCAAACCAAAATTAAGTAAAATAGAGAAGTAAGATAAAAATTTTCTTACTTCTCTATTTTTTGTTATTAATGATATGTTTTTATTGACAGTAGCAGAGATAAATTAATTTTTAGTATTTTACTAATTCAAATTATTATATTAAAATGTTATTTTAAAAAACTATAAAAATATTTAAGAGTAAATTAAAAGAGAGAAGTAAGACAAAAATTCTTATTTCTCTCTTTTTTTCTACATTTGTAACTAATTCTTAATAAAATAAATCATTAACAGTAATACAATAATAATTGTGGCGTAATATATTAAAAATAAGAAAGAAGAGATTAAAGTTGAATATTGAAGCAAGAGATTATGGCAAAAGAGAGATAAGAAAATATAATGTTATAAAATGGAAGTTTGTAGGAGTTTTAATAGTAGTATTTTTAATAATTATTGGATATAAAACTGTTAAAAACTCAACTATATATGCCAAAGAGAATTTAAACATTCAGGAAGGAATAAACACTTTAAGAACATTAGAGAATAAAGATATAGCGACTATAGAAATTAATATAAATAAAGTGAGAGAAGAATTAAATAGGAAAAGCAAACAAGAGGACAAAGTAACACTAAAAGATGAAAGAGATTTTAATACAATATTTAAAGATACAGTATTTATGGGAGATTCGATTTCGGAGGGACTAAGTGAATATGAGCTACTTCAGAATTCTTCTGTAGTAGCAATGAAAGGAAGGGATGTAATAAAAGCAACACAGGATATAAGCACTGTAGTTAATCTAAATCCTCAAAATATAATTATGTTCTATGGAATGAATGACATGCTTCTATTTAAAGACACAGAGAGTTTTGTGAAACATTATGAGAAACTGATTAAAGAAATAAAAGGTAAATTACCTAATGTAAGAATATATATAAACTCAGTATTTCCAGTTCAATCTAAGGTTAGTAATAAGGAGCCAAGCTATGAAAATTATGATGATTTTAATGTAGGGTTACAAGACATGTGTAGAAAACTTTCCATTAATTTTATTGATACTGCATATCTAGTAAAAGAAAATAATGAATTATATGAGCAAGATGGAATACATCTAATACCTAAATTTTATCCACAATGGTTAGATATTATAAAGGAAAAAGCAGAGCTGTAAGAGGTGAAACAAATGAAGAAAAACAAAATAAGGAATTTATTAGTAGTATTTTTTATACTTACTACAGCTATAACTATAAGTGGATGCAATAATGAACCAGAAGCATCTCTAGAGGAGATAATTACATCTATGGAAGTCAATATAGATTCAGAAAGTATGAAACAAGGAGATAATAAGGCATTGAAAAGATTTTATGGATTAAATTCTAATGATTTTCAAGAAGTTATCTTATATGTACCAAAAACATCTATGGATGTTAATGAGTTACTTATTATAAAAGTTAAAGATAGTTCCCAGGTTGAAGGTATAGAAATAGCTATAGAGGAAAGAGTTGATAGACAGCTTGAGAATTTTAATGGTTATGGAGTAGAACAATGTGCATTGCTTGAAGAGTATGAAATTAAAGTAGTGGGAAATTATTTTTTTTATACCGTAGCAAAAGATTCAGAAGACTTAAAAGTTAAATTCACCAAAGAGATGAAATAGATATCCTTAAATTTTAGATTAGTATGTTGAAGTAAGAATTTTACTATACTAAAATCTAAACAAATTAAGCTTTTACAATATAATAAAATACATAAGAGAAGAGGAAAAACTATGGTTTTTAGCAGTATATTTTTCATTTTTACGTTTTTACCTATAACATTAATACTATATTACATAACTCCTAAAGGTTTTAGAAATATAGTATTGCTAGTAATGAGCTTAATGTTTTATGCATGGGGAGAACCTACATATATATTTCTTATGGTGTTTACTACTGTATTTGATTATTTTTCAGCATTATATATAACTAAAAATAAAGAGAACAAGTTAAAGAAAAGAAATATTTTTATATTTACAGTGATAGTAAATTTAGCTATATTGGGATTTTTTAAATACTATGGATTTTTTATAGATAATATAAATAGTATTTTTCATCTAAATATAGAATATAAAGGATTACCATTACCTATAGGAATATCTTTTTATACCTTTCAAACCTTATCTTATATAATTGATGTATATCTAGGAAAAGTAAAGGTTCAAAAGAGTCTTATAGATTTTAGTCTATATGTCACTATGTTTCCTCAGCTAGTGGCAGGGCCTATTGTAAGATATTCTGATATTACAGAGCAATTGAGGTATAGAGAAGAAGGAATAAATAGCTTTGGAGAAGGTGTAGAAAGATTTATTCAAGGATTAGGAAAGAAAGTGCTTTTAGCAAATAATATAGGTATGCTTTGGACAACTATTCAAAGTACAAATTTTGAAAATTTATCGATAGTAACTGCTTGGTTAGGTATAGCGGCTTTCACTTTCCAAATATATTTTGATTTTAGTGGATATTCAGATATGGCTATAGGGCTTGGAAAGATGTTTGGATTTGAATTTATAGAGAATTTTGATTATCCATACATATCACAAAGTGTAACAGAGTTTTGGAGAAGGTGGCATATATCTTTAGGATCCTGGTTTAGAGAGTACATATATATACCATTAGGAGGGAATCGAAAAGGATTTTTAATGCAGTGTAGAAACTTGTTTGCAGTTTGGATATTAACTGGATTATGGCATGGAGCTAGTTGGAATTTTGTTGTTTGGGGATTATATTATGGAATTATACTATTTATAGAAAAATTATTTTTAAAGAGAGCTCTAAAGTTATTGCCTGAATTTTTATCTCATATTTATACAATGGTAGTAGTAATGGTAGGATGGGTATTTTTCGGAATGGATAGCTTATCTCATGGAGTAGATTACATAAAGGTTATGTTTGGTTTTGGATCTAATCCGATAATAGATAGTTCAGCTATATATTATCTAAACACCAATTTAATTCTATTCATAATTCTATTTATAGCATCTACCCCTGTAATGAACAGTATATTTGAAAATATTAAAAGATATAAGAAAAATAAAGGAGTAATAATTGCTACAGCAATCCTTATGATTATAAATATGCTAGCTATAGCCTATTTAGTTAACGAAACTTATAATCCTTTTTTATATTTTAGATTTTAGATCTATAAATAATAGTAGGAAGAAATTACTTGAATACTTTCGTAAATAGGCTTTAGGAAGAGATGATTTCATAGAAGGTATTATTTATATAAAAATATGTACTTTACACCTATATTGGGAAGGACAAGATAATTATGAAGAATAGATACAATAAGAAGTTATATGCATTTAGTTTGACATTTAGTTTTTTACTACTTTTAGCTACAATTGGAGTATTAAATATAACTTCTAAGGATAAAACTTTTTCTGAAAATGAAAATAGGAAATTAGCTAAAAAACCCAAATTTTCAATAGAGAGTATTTTGGATGGAAGATATACAAAAAAAACTGAAAAATATGTAGCAGATCAATTTATAGGAAGAGATGGATTTATAAAAATTAAAGCTAATACAGATAGATTATTAGGTAAAAAGGAAGAAAATGAAGTTTACATTGGTGATGAGGGATATTTAATAGAGCAGTTTAAAGTTCCATTAGAAGAGAATCTCAATAGCAATTTAGAAGCTATAAATAAGTTCTCAGATAAATATAAGGGTATGAAACAATATATGGTCATAGTACCTAATGCTGTGAGTATACTTGAAAATAAGCTTCCTAGTAATGCACCTGTAGTATCCCAAAAACTATATCTTGATAAATTGAAGAAAACTATAGGAAAAAATGTGGAATTTGTAGATGTTTTTAATAGTTTATATGAGCATAAAGATGAATACATATATTATAAAACAGATCATCATTGGACCACCTTAGGTGGATATTACACCTTTTTAAAATTGGCGGAAAACATGAAATTGGAGGTTAAACAGAATTATTATGATTTAAAAATAGTAGAAAATAAATTTTATGGCACTCTTTCTTCTAAAGTAGGAATAAAAAATAAAGAGCCAGATAGTATAAATATTTACTTGCCCAAAAACGGAGCAGATGAAGTATCTGTTAACTATGTAGAAGAAAAAAAGAAAACGACCTCTTTATATAATAGCAAAAAGCTTAATACAAAAGATAAGTATGGTGTATTTTTAGAAGGAAATCATCCCTTAGTGAAGATAAATACAACAGCTAATAATAATGATAGATTACTAATAGTAAAGGATTCCTATGCAAATTCTTTTGTGCAATTTTTGACTCCATATTTTAGTGAGATAGTGTTAGTAGATCCAAGATATTATTATGAGGATTTATATAAGCTAATAAGTGAAGAAAAAATAACTCATACTTTATTTTTATATAATGCAAATACATTTTTTCAAGATAATTCACTATCAGCAGTATTAAATAATGAATAATGAGTGAAATACAATAGATGGCTAGAGTATGAGGCATAATTCTAAAAAATGTGTAAATAATTTTGGGAATTAATATAGGATAAATTAAAAAGGACTTTTCACTTAAAAAGGCTAATGGTGCAAATATATATTTTCATCATTAGTCTTTTTAAGTGGTTGTTAACTAATTTTTTTATTATTCTTATTATATAAAAACATATATAATGAAGCAGAAAAAATAACTATATAACCTGTAAAGCTCAATATGTCAGGGATTTGATTAAATAGTAACATGCTTATTATAGCTGAGAATATTATGTTTGAATAATCAAATATAGATATCTCTTTAGCAGGTGCATACTTATAGGCTAGTGTTACTCCAAATTGTCCAATAGTAGCAAATACTCCAGCTAGAAGCAGGTAAGTAAGTTGGATAATTGTCATAGGTTTATATGTAAATAGAACAAAGGGAAGTACTGTAACTACAGAGAATAAGGAAAAATAAAAAACTATGGTATAGTATTTTTCTTTTCCACCGAGCGCTCTAAGGCAAGTATAGGCACCAGCAGCAAAAACTGCAGAGAAAATTCCTATTAAATAAGGAAACATATCAATATTAAAAGCAGGTTTTATAATTAGTACGGCTCCAAGAAAAGCAACAAGAACTGAAATAATTTGTTTTAGACTTAGGTTTTCCTTTAAAAATAGAGCAGAAAATATTATTACAAAGAAAGGACTTAATTTATTCAGCATATTTGCATCAGATAATATTAGATGATCAATAGCGTAGAAATTAAGAACTATACCAACAGTTCCTAAAGCTGATCTTAAAAGTAATGTCTTTTGATTCTCACGTTTACCAAAGAAACTTTCTTTATGATAAATAATCATACTGAAGGCTATAATACAAGAAATAGCATTTCTGAAAAGAGTCTTTTGAAGTGAAGGTATATCTCCAGATAACTTTACAAAAACCGACATCATAGCAAAACCAAAAGCTGAGAGTATTATAAATAAAATTCCTTTATTTCTATTATTCATTTGTATTTCTCCTTTAAATAAAGTGTGAAGCACTTTATTTAGTGAATTGCGACCTATTGTCGCAGTGAATTGTGCCACAGGCACAGAGAAGTGTTCACTTCGCTCACAGTGAATTGCTCACGTTGTTAGCAGAGGGTTACTCACTACGTTCGGAAAGAGGTTTTTGCTTAGGCAAAAGCTTTCTCTCAGACGAAGTCAACCCTCTGCGCTAAAGGCGCACTTCACTGGCAAAGCCAATTCTCTGCGCCTTGAGCGCAATTCACTAAATAAATTACTTCGTAATTATATTATATGATGAATAAGAAATAATCAAACAAAAATTACTTTATAATATTATATGCGTTTTGAAGATACATAAACTAGTGAAAGTTTTATATGTGTTTATAAAATATAAGAAAATAACGTATTCTATGTTAAAATATTAAATAAAGCATAAATAGATATTGAACTTTATCAAGTATATTTCAATAATTCTATGATGATTAAGAGGAGTAATAAGGATATGGATATAAAAGAAATATTAAAAACTGAATATTCAGAGAGGTTTGATGAGATAAGAAAAAATATGATGGCTACATCCTACTATAAATATGGGTCTGTAAAGGAGAACTATTTTAAATTTAAATCATTAGATGCAATTGGTAATTTAGAGGAGAGGCTTAAAAAATATAAGGAAACAGGAAATACAGAATTATTAGCAGATATTGCAAACTACGCAATGATAGAGTTTATGTATCCTCAACATGAGAAAGCTCATTATAGACCTACCGATAGTGGAGAGCACAAAGTTATTGGGTTTGGGGTACAAGAAATTAGAAATTTTAGGGATGAAGAAATTTATGATAGATAGTTATAATTTTTTATCTTAATACAGTGTAAAAGAATGAACATTTTTGCAGATTAAATTAGTATTTGTATTTATAGGAAAAATATAACTCAAATAAAATATAATTGTTGGATTATATTAATATATGCTTATAAAATAGAACAATGTGAAGATAGAATATATTAATAAAAAAATAGTCATTTTAGATGACTATTTTTTATTAGTGTATTCAGCAATCTCTCTATCTTTTATTTGGATATGATTAAATATCCAATCATATAAAAAATGTTTAATGGAATAAATTTCATTATAATTCTCTCTATAGATAGTATTCATATCTATACTCAATATTTCATTTTTAAATTTATCATGATCTATTTTGTGATTATAGAACTCACCAAAATTTATCTTTTTCATGTAATTTTCTTCAGTATAAAAATGGAAGGTAGTATACTCGCGCAAATCACATATTATCTTAATAGTTTCATCAACTTTATAAACTCCATTTGGTGTTTCAAGCAGCATTTCAATCCGTCGGCAGAGATGAAATAGGTACTTGTTTTGCTCATCAATTATTTTTATTCCAGTACTAAAACTATCATCCCATATTATCATAATTATCACCTATCTTAACTGTATATATTAATTATACAATATTTTAAATACAATATTCAAGATGTTTATGATAACGTACAATTTTAAATCTTAAGTAATTCTATATTAAGCGTTATTTCATGCCTTCTATAGGCTGAACATAGTTTTCCATTAAGATGTGAATTATAATTAATCTAGTCATGAAGCTTCACTTTCACATAATCTAGATTATATTGTCTATAAAACTTTAAAGATAATTTGGTAAATTTTTTTCTTTAGAAATTTTATAGCTTTAATTCTGGACATATATTTAGAATATATTCTTCATTACGAAAAAGTTAAGCTATATATGTGTGACTAAGTCACAGTCAAATTAACACAATCCTCATATAATTTAATTAGAATAAGTGAGTAAATAAATTACTGTTTATAGGAGGATTAAATGAATAATAAAGTTACAGTTAAAAGAAAATCAGCGGTTGATGAAAGTAGATGTGTGGCTTGTGGAGCCTGTGCCAATATATGTAGAAGGGATGCTATAGGAATATTTAAAGGAATAGTAGCTAAAGTTGAGGAGTATAAATGTGTAGGATGTAAACTATGTGAAAAAGTCTGTCCTGCATCAGCTATTAAAATGGTAGATAGAGGTGGTAACCAATGAAGATGAGGAAGAGTTGGAGTGAATATCTATGGATAGCATCAGCAATTTATTTATTCTTAGGATTTTTTAATATACTATTTGCATGGATTGGTATGATATGTTTTTTAGTGCCCTTATTAATATCAATAACAGGAGGCGGAAAAATCTATTGTAATAAATATTGTGGTAGAGGACAACTTTTAAATCTATTAGGGGATAGGTTTAAACTCTGTAGATATAAGACTATACCTAGATTTATATCTAGTAAGTATTTTAGATATGGGTTTTTAATATTTTTCTTGAGTATGTTTGGAAGTATGATATTTAATACCTATTTAGTTCTGAAAGGTGCACAAAGTCTAAATCAAGTTGTAACTATTTTATGGACTTGGAAGCTACCTTGGAATTTTGTAGAGGTGGGAAACGTAACTCCTTGGGTAGCACAATTTGCCTTTGGATTTTATAGTTTGATGTTGACTTCTACATTACTTGGGTTAATAACTATGATTATATATAAACCACGTTCATGGTGCGTATATTGCCCTATGGGAACCATGACTCAAGGTATAAGCATAATAAGAGAGAAGATTCGTTTGAATAAGTAACCTTAATGCTTATAGATAAGAGTGATTTAGCATAGTAGAAAAACGATTATAACATATATTAATTTTGTAGAGATATATAACACATTACCAAAGGGAAGATATTATATGGTGATAAAAAATTCTGAGGCAGCAAAGCCCTTAAATGGAGAATACAAATAGATTAAACGTAGCTAGAGGAGTTGTCTAGCTACGTTTTGAATATACATTAAGTTATTTTAGTGGAATTTTTAAAAGTTAGTGAGTTAGTTATTACCGCAGTAAGCACGATTATCCCACCTATAAGAGCAGATATGCTAGGGGCTTCTCCTGTTATTAAAATTACCCACACTGGATTAAGTAGAGGTTCTAAAACAGGAATTAATACTGCTTCCACAGCAGACACATGCTTTATGGCCTTAGTAAATAAAATGTAGGAAATTCCAAGTTGAAACACACCTAAGAATAAAAGTCCTAATAAACTACTTTGATTTGGTATCTGAAGAAAACAAAAAGGTAGACCAATAACAAAAGCCATTAAGTTACCTATTATAGTTATATTTATAGGATCACTATGCTTTTCAAGTTTCAAGCAGATTATCATAGCAGCCATGGCTACTCCGCTTAGGGTTGCAAGAAAATTTCCAAGTAGATTTCCACTGTTTAAATCTCCTATAAAAAATAATACCATCCCTAATATAACTATGATTATAGTAATCCAATCACGCTTTTTAATGTTTTCTTTTAAAAACCACTTAGAGAAAAGTGCTACCCATATGGCAGAGGTAAATTGAAGCAATATTGCATTGGCAGAAGTTGTAAGCTTAGTGGAGGTAACAAAGAGAAAAACTAGAGATGTATAGGATAGACCTCCAACTATCATATTTTTATTTAATCTGACCATAGGTTTTCTTATATATAACATCATTATTAAGGCTGCAATTCCACTACGAATCCCAGCAATAGCAAAGGGATTTAAATCTACTAGTTTAATAAAAAGACCACCAGTACTCCAAAGAATTGAAGCTACGACTAAGAACAATAATGATTTTTTTCTTAACTCCATAAAATATAATCTCCTCATAAAAATAAGCATTCTTAATATAATAAAAGTTTTACTATAATATATAGCGATAATTTTAAATAACTATCATATTAATTATACATTTGGATACAATGGATTAAAATATGAAATTGAAAAATTTTCTATATAGATATAAAATTAAGGTATCAAATTATTAAAAGATTTAGTGATAGAGGAAAGATTAATACACATAATAAGTTTATAAATAAAACATAGGAGGTAGATGGCTATGGATGGAGAAAAAATGACCCTTAGGGTACAACAAAGTTTAAATGATGCCTATAGTGAGGCTGTGAAATATAATCATCAACAATTAGATGTAATTCATCTATTTTCAGCGCTTTTAAATCAAAAAGATGGGTTAATTCCAAATATTTTTGAGAAAATGGGAATAAGTGTAGAAGCATTAAAGCAAAAGACCCATTTAGAGTTAGATAAAATGCCTAAGATTTTAGGTGATGGAGCTAGTGCTTCTGGAGTTACAGCCACAAGGAGAATTAACGAGGTCTTAATTAAAGCTGAGGAGGTTGCAGAGAAATTTAAGGATTCCTACATTAGTGTAGAACATGTGATGTTATCCATAATGGATATAGAATCTAAAGGTGTGGCAGGAAGAATTCTTAAGGAATTTAAAATAGATAAAAATAAATTTCTAGAGGTATTATCTCAAATTAGAGGAAATCAAAGGGTAGATACCCAAGATCCAGAGGGAACCTATGATGCACTAATTAAGTATGGAACTAATTTAGTGGAATTAGCTAAGGCTCATAAGTTAGATCCTGTTATAGGAAGAG
>DFXM01000003.1 GCA_002381695.1 Clostridium sp. UBA4108
ATAGGGCCTTAGTAAATCAAGCCTCCGAAACGGATTAAGTGTAAACTTAGATTCCTGCGTAGCAAATGAATCTCTAGTTGAACTTATGCAGAGCTGTGAGTAATAATATATAGTTCGTTATCAACACTGTATTAAAACAAAGCCATAAATTTAAAAAGAATCCCAAATTCACTTAAAATTTGGGATTCTCTTATGATTTTATATTATATATTTCCACGGCAATACAAATCCAATATATAAAAGGTTATATATGCAATTAATTGTTATACTATTTTCACTTTTTCTTTCTCTTAAAATAAGATACTCCACCTATAACAATCATTAAACATAAGACCAGCACCAATGAGCTCTCATGTCCATCAAAAATTACATTACCCTTAGCTGTTTCCTTTTTACTAATATCATTAGCTTCTTCTTTCCCTTTATCACTCTCAATAAAGGACATATCTTGAGCTGAATCGTAAATCAATTTTCCATCATAATATAATTTGCTTCTATCAAAACTGAATTCATTAGCTACTCCATCGCTATTAATAAAGGTTTTTATAGCAACAGCTTCCATTTTTGCTCCATAATCATTTTTAGGAGAAAGTACATTGAGAGTTTTATAATCCTCTGAATCTAACTTATAAATTCCCCATGCACTTTGAAAATCTTTGCCACTTCTATTTATAGAGGCTAATATATAATCACCTTTTTGGGGTTTACTCTCCGGGTCTTTTTTACCATAAAATAAAGAATAATTTTTAACTGTTTCAATATTTATGACTTCCTCTAAGGGAATTTGCTCTATATTAGGCGAATTCATATCCTCTTCGCTTATTATCTGTTTATTTATATTTGTAGAAATAAATCCTTCCTTTATTTCTATTATCTGTCCTATAATAAGTCCCTGTTGGTCATTATGCATTAATCTATATAAGTTATCTGCTCCAAATACTATAATGTGGCTAAAACATAATAGTATAATTGTAATAATTATTACTGATACTCTATTTCTATTTCTCATACATTATACTTAGTAAAAATAGTTTATGATTCTATTTACTAAATTCTCCTTTTCAATAAAATTCTATGTTAAAATGCATTCCATAAAAAAACAAATATAAATACACATCCCCAAGCATTGCCCGTAAATTCTTTTACCATTAACATTCCATAGATAATAATGAAAACTGTAATTGCTTCAATGATATTTTCAGGTGTTATGCCAATTATTCCATGAATCAATATACATATAATATCACAAACAATAGCACCTTTATTGAACCACTTATTTGAGGAAGGATATCGTAAATTAATTTTTTCACTGATTACTACATAATTGAATCCCTCAAAAAATCCCCAGGCTACAGCTATCATCAGTATTCCCACTATGTTTACAGGAAATCCACTTGATAAAACTTCCTTTGTCATCCATACTGACTGAAAAGGAAAATACCTAATTGCTGTTCCTGTTATAAAGCTAAATGCAACATTGGGCACAAACATTAATATAGAAAGAAAAATTGATAATACAGAATTTTTCCATTTAAGGCCATAATTAAAAAAATTTTCTTTCCTAAAGATAGTTACAATAGTAATTCCTAAGCCTGCAATGCCAAATTGTATAAAAGCCATTGCTGCCGTTCGTATCAATATGTTGATATTTTTATCTTTTGCAAAAGTTGTAGCTTGGGTCTGAAACATCATAAAGATTCCAAGAGTCAAAAATGTTGTAATAATAATTATGTATAAATCTATATCCTCTTTCTTTTGCTCTATGGTTAAGTTTGATTTTACCATCTATAATACCTTCGCATACATTCTATCTATCAAATTCCTCATATTAAATATAATTCTGCTTAAAATTCCTATCCATCTTTTAAATACTCCTATTTGTGGTGCTGCAATTGCTCTTCCTACACCATATCTATTTTTAAAATCTATAATGGTATCATGTAGATTTTGTACCACTTCTTCTATAAATTTTAACTCTTCCCTTCTACTACAATACTTTTTTCATATAATTTTGTATTACCTAATAAAAGAATTTTTTTAATCATTAGTATTACTCCTTAGTTCCAATGATAATTCTTAACCATAAAGTTTTATAGTATTATACCATATATGTATTTATTTTACTCCAAGATATATGCATAAATATAACGAAAAGACTAACTAAAGGCCAGTTAATCTTTTTATCTATAATTTAAGCAAAAACCAAAAATTTACATTTTTTTCTTCTGTCTAAAATAGTATACTCCACCCATCATTATACCCACACATACTACAAACATGATTAATTCTTCTTTTATACCAAATATAATATTTCCCTTATCTACTTCCTCTTTACTTGTAGAATCCACCTCTGAATTTTCTTCACCATTAGAGATAAGGGACTTGTCCTTACTTGAATCATAAATCACCTCACCATCACAATACACCTTGCTACTATCAAAGGTAAATTCGGTGGCCTTTCCATCACTATTAATAAAAGTTTTTATAGCAACAGCTTCTTTTTTAGCACCATAATCATTTTTAGCAGAAAGTATGTTAAGACTCTTATGGTCAGTAGAATCTATCTTATAAACTCCCCATGCCCATTTGAAATTTTTACCTTTTTTATTGATAGAAGCTAACACATAATCACCTTTTTTAGGTCTAGCATCACTAGAAGTGCTTCCATAAAACAGGGCATATTTCTCAACATCTTCAATTTTTATTTTATCTGGTATAGAACTTTGCTTAATAGGAGGTGTATTTAGGTCCTTACTACTTGTAATTTGCTTGCTCACATTTACAGTAATAATATCTTCATCAACATGTCTTATTTCTCCTATAACAAGAGCATCTTGATCGTTATGCATAAATCTATATAAATGGTCTGCTCCAAGTACTTTAATAAAGCTGAAGCACACTATAATAAATGTAGTTATAAATATTCTATGTATGTTTTCTTTTTTCATAAAATATTGTCTCCTTTACTAACTCTTTTTTAATTATAACCTCTATGTTTACTTTATTTCAATTCTATATTAGTTAATCGCACCTATATACATATTACATATATAGCTCTAATCTGATAGAAATAGTATATATCTTTATCAACTGTACTAATTATAATATATTTATTGCAATTTATACGTGGAAATATAAGGATAAATATTTATTTTTTCAATTATTCTTAACATTATTCGATTATTATATATGCAATAAATCCATATAATATGAATAATATATTATATAAAATTTATAATATATTAGATGAATAATATATTATATAAAATTTCATTATATAATATTTTAGCAAATAAATAAGTCTATTTATAAATTGTAATGAATACTATATATTGTAGAAAATTATATTTTTTTATCACCAGTGCACTATTAGTAGTAATAATGAATATTTTTTAAATTTTCTTAAATATGAACTGATTCTGTTTACATAACTATAATTGTTAGGCTATAATAAGTTTGTCTGATTAGAAAATTTCATTATAGAAAGGAGGCTGATAATATTTGAATGTACTTATAAATAAATTTAAAGAAGTTACATTAGCTGTACTTCCTATTACAATTATAGTATTGATTCTTCATTTTGTTGTTGCGCCAATAGAAACAGATTTAGTATTTAGATTTATTCTAGGAGCTATACTCGTAATAATTGGTCTTAGTATATTTTTATTTGGGGCTGATATAGGAATACAGCCTATAGGTTCTCTCATGGGATCCTCTCTTACAAAAAGTAAGAAGTTATATATAATAATAATATTTGGATTCATCCTTGGATTTCTTATAACTATAGCGGAACCAGATTTGCAGGTGTTAGCATGGCAAGTAAGCGGTGTAACCTCTGGCGCTATATCAAAGCTTAGTCTACTAATCGTAGTATCAATTGGAGTCGGAGCCTTACTAGTAGTAGGATTGATGCGAATTATATTTAACATATCTATATCTAAACTTTTAACCATAATATATGGAGGAATATTTTTATTAGCAATATTTGCTTCCTCAGAATTTCTAGCCATATCCTTTGACGCCGCAGGCGCTACAACAGGTTCTATGACAGTTCCTTTCATACTAGCCCTTGGCTTAGGAGTTTCCTCCGTTAAAGGTGGAAAAGCAGCTGAAGAAGATAGTTTCGGATTAGCCGCAATAGCCTCAACTGGTCCCATCATATCAGTACTTATAATGAGCATATTAGCTAAAGTTAACACACTAACCGGAACTCTAGCCTATGACTCTACAGAAATAAATGGTATATTATACCCTTTTATAGATCAATTTCCTAAAGCATTGTTTGATGTATCACTTGCTTTAATCCCTTTATTAATAATGTTCTGTATATTCCAAATATTCTTTTTTAAACTATCAAAGAAGAAATTTATCAAGATATTAAAGGGTTTGCTCTATACATTCATAGGGTTGGTTATATTCTTAACTGGAGTAAATGCAGGTTTTATGGAAGCAGGAAGTGCTATAGGCTTTGCTGTAGCATCTCTAGAATATAATTGGATTCTTATTCCTATAGGTTTCATTTTTGGATTTACAGTTATATTCGCAGAACCCGCAGTTTACGTTTTAAATGAACAAGTTGAAGATGTTACTAGTGGTCATATAAAGAAGAAAATTATACTGTATACGTTATCAATCGGAGTTGCTTTTGCTGTAGCTCTTTCCATGGTAAGAATAATGGTGCCTTGGATTCAATTATGGCATTACCTTTTACCAGGATATCTATTAGCTATAGCTATGTCATATTTCACACCTAAAATATTTGTTGGTATTGCCTTTGATTCTGGAGGAGTAGCTTCTGGCCCAATGACTGCAACCTTCATCTTAGCTTTCGCTCAAGGTGCAGCAGAAGCTATTGAGGGTGCTAGTGTATTAATCGATGCTTTTGGGATTATCGCTTTAGTATCTTTAACCCCTCTAATTGCCATTCAGCTTTTAGGAATACTATATAAAAGAAAATCTAAAAATAAAGATGTTGAAATAATAGATCCTACTCTGACCTAAAGTTAATCCATCTTTAATAAGAAACTCTATATAAATGCTTTATTTAAAACAAATTTTTTATATTTAATTATTATTTATTATATAAAGGAGCTGATACTATTTGAACGTACTTATTAACAAATTTAAAGAAGTAACTTTCGCTGTACTTCCAATTACGCTCATAGTGCTAATTCTTAATTTTTTTGTGGCCCCTATAGGCACAGATCTAATATTACGATTCATTATTGGTGCAATATTTGTAATAGTTGGACTTTCTATATTTTTATTTGGAGCTGATATAGGTATGCAGCCTATGGGTTCTCTTATGGGTGAATCTCTTGCAAAAAGTAAGAAAATATATTTAATAGTTATATTTGGATTCATTCTTGGATTCCTTATCACTATAGCAGAACCAGATTTACAAGTTTTAGCATTACAAGTAAGCGGAGTAACTTCAGGCGCAATCTCAAAAACTATTCTACTAATTGTAGTTTCAATTGGCGTCGGTGCATTGCTTGTATTGGGATTAATGAGAATAGTCTTTAACATACCGATGTCTAAAATTTTAACTATCCTATATGGAGGAATATTCTTATTAGCTATATTCTCTTCCTCTGAATTTCTGGCCATCTCCTTTGATGCAGCAGGAGCTACAACCGGCTCTATGACAGTACCCTTTATACTAGCTCTAGGCTTAGGAGTTTCTTCTGTAAAAGGTGGAAAAATGGCTGAAGAGGATAGCTTTGGATTAACCGCAATCGCCTCCACAGGTCCTATAATTTCAGTGCTTATTATGAGTATATTATCCAAAGTTGATAAATTAACTGGAACTTTAGCTTATGATTCTACAGTTACTAAAGGTGTATTCCGTCATTTTATAGAAGAAATTCCTCATGAATTTTTTAATGTAGCAATAGCCTTATTGCCTATATTTCTCATGTTCTGTATATTCCAAATATTCTTTTTGAAGATATCAAAAAAGAAGTTTATTAAAATTTTAAAAGGCCTACTATATACATTTATAGGTTTAGTTTTGTTCCTTACTGGAGTAAATGCAGGATTTATGGAGGCAGGAAGTGCTATAGGCCATGCTGTTGCATCTCTTGAACACAATTGGATTCTTATACCTATTGGTTTTATTCTCGGTTTTACAGTAATATTTGCAGAACCCGCAGTTTATGTTTTAAATGAGCAAGTTGAAGATGTTACTAGTGGACATATAAAGAAAAAAGTTATATTATATACATTATCAATAGGAGTTGCATTCGCTGTTGCTCTTTCTATGCTAAGAATTATGGTACCTGCGATCAAATTATGGCATTATCTTTTACCAGGATACCTTCTAGCTATAGCTATGTCATACTTTGTGCCTAAAATATTTGTTGGTATTGCCTTTGATTCAGGGGGAGTAGCTTCAGGTCCAATGACAGCAACGTTCATTCTTGCTTTTGCTCAAGGTGCCGCTGAAGCTATTGATGGTGCTAATGTACTAATTGATGCCTTTGGTATAATTGCTTTAGTAGCATTAACACCTTTAATCGCCATACAAATTTTAGGCTTAATATACAAACGCAAATCTGTAAAAAAAGGAGTTGAATCAATTGAAACTAGCTGCAATTAAAAAGGGATATACCATGTTTATTATCGTTGTAAACTTAGGTACAGGTAGCAAAGTTTTAAAAGAGGCAAAAGAAATTGGGATATCAGGAGGAACTATTTTTCTAGGAAAAGGTACTGCCAAGAGCCATCTCCTAGATCTATTGGGTCTTAATGAAGTAAAAAAAGAGATAGTATTAATAGTCTCAGAAAATGAACTTGAAGATAAGTTTCACCAAGTCCTAATTGAAGATTTTCATTTAAATAAACCTAATCATGGTATAGCTTTTTCTTTACCGTTAAATAAAGTTTTAGGTCTAAGAAGTTGTAAAATTTGTAGTGATAAACCGCAAATAGGAGGTATTGATAATATGGGGTATGAAGTAATCTTCACTATAGTAGATAGAGGACTTGCTGAGGAAGTAGTAGATTCTGCTGTTGCAGCAGGTGCAAGAGGTGCAACCATAGTTAATGCAAGGGGAGCTGGCTCACATGAGCATAATACATTTTTCTCAATGTCTCTTGAACCTGAGAAGGAAATAGTTATGATACTTATTGATAAAGAAAAATCAGATGCTATAATTACAGCTATAAAAGACACCACACATATTGATGATCCTGCTAAAGGGATAATGTTCACTATGGATGTAAATAAAGCTTCCGGTCTACCACCGATTACTAATAAATAATATTTTTTAATATACTATGATGTTATAAATTAAGCAGTATTTAAATGTTTCCATTTAAATACTGCTTTTCTTTTCTCTTCTCTTAAATAATTTTGACACTTGTTAATCCATATCCTTTTATGTTCTTCTGAAGTCACTACTTATGAGTTCGTGTGTTTTCTCCATTCTTAATTATTTTATCGGGATATTTCTTTATTATTTTCCTTATCTTTAGCAAGCACTTCCTTTATCTTATTTTTCCTCACGTTCCACCAGGAGTTACTTTTCTTTTCTTCCTGCGCCCTTTGTAATTCATCTTCATACTGAGCATTTGCCATATACATTATTGGTCCCAATAAATTCATAGAATCTTCATAACCTTGCAGAATTCTTTGTTTTTTAGATTCCTCCGATAAATTAAGAGTTCCTGTTAAAACCCCCTCTTTCATTATGCTTGGACGTATCTCTATAATCTTAGCATTAGGATATAAACTTCTTTTGACATTTGCCTCTTTCGAAAGTAATACTACTATTATTACATCGCAGCCTTCTCCATATACTGGTTGAATAGGTGTATTATCAATCATTCCTCCATCTATATATCTCTTTCCATTAATCTCTTCACTTTCATAGATTAATGGTAGACAAGCAGACGCTAGGATTGCACTTTTTCCCTCTTCTTCTTCAAAGTCATTAATTTTAAAGTACTTTGGAGTAAAATCTGGCATTTCTGTACATGCCGCATAACATATTCTTCCCGATTCTTTCATCTTTTTTATATCAATATAGCTATTCAGTATGTCACATACCCCTTCTCGTGGTACATCTCCAGATTCTAATTTCTTAGGCATGTACTTTTTTACTAAGTTTAAGTTCTTTATACCTACAGCTATAGCCATACCTTTTTTTATTATTTCCTTATTATTAATAGGCAAAAGCTTTTCTATAGTGACTTCTTCCCACAACATTTCGGCTCTCTCTAAATCATCCTGTGCAAACAGTACCGCATTAAAAGCGCCTATAGAAGTACCTGAAATTACCTTAATATATTTATCTAGCTTTAGTTCCTTTATGGCTCTCCAAACACCTAATTCATAGGCTCCTTTACCACCACCACCTGATAACACTAATCCAATTTTCATTCCATCACCCCTACTAATCTGGTACTTACTAAGCTTTTCCTTAAGGCATCCAAATAAACAGTAAGCAATGCCCTATTTAAGTATATCAAGTATAGATTTTTTTTGCACTATATTCACTTATGAAAAAGTTGTTAACAGTAGACACCATCTTATTATTTAACTATCTCATATTATAATATATGTTCATACTTTATAGAGGCTACTACTATATAGATATAGCATAAATAAAAATTCTGGAGAGCTTTCAATATTTGTTTAACTCCTTGCTACAAAGAGTTTATATTGGTGGTATTTCGAATCAACAAGAGATTTGATCATGAAATTCATGAAGGGACGAATACAACCAATGAAATCATAAAGTCCAAGACTAAATGAAATACCTTCATTAAATATATTTTTCATAATTATTAAAAGACCATTGTTCATATTTTCCAATGGTCTTTTTCTATTGTAAATATTTAATTGTCCATTATTAGCTCTTATATTAAACTCTTATCTATTTTTTATTCTCTGAAGCTGTAGATTTTGAATTTAATATAACTATATCAACTCTTCTATTTTTACTTCTACCACCCTCTGTATCATTTGAGAAAATTGGTTTATATTCTCCATATCCAATGGCAGAGAGTCTATCTGGTGGAATCCCTAAATCAGCCAAATCCTCTACCACATTTGCTGCTCTAGCCGCTGAAAGCTGCCAATTAGATTCAAACTGTGAGTTCTTTATTGGAATATTATCTGTATGACCTTCTATTCTTATGTAATTGCTCATTCCCTTTAATATTTTAGAAACATCAGCTAATTCTGCTCTCATTTTCTCTGTAGTATCTGCTTTTCCACTTTCAAAAAACATTCTGTCAGTAAAACTAATTACAAGTCCTCTTTCTTCTACCTTTGTAGACATGACACTATTTAAACTTGATTCATTAATCAACTTATCTACCTCTGTTTTTACATTAGATAGCTCGTCCAATAGGTTAGGAGCTTTTTCTACTAAGCCAATCTCTTCACTACTAGAATAACTACCGCCCCCTATACCAACTATGTTTTCTCCTCCTCCAAAAACGCCTTTAAAAGAATTAGACATTCTCTCATATTTCTCAGCATTTAGATTACTAGTTGCATACATAACTACAAAGAAAATCATAAGTAAAGTTATTAAGTCTGAATAGGTTAATAGCCATCGTTCATTATTCTCATGTTTTTCCTCAACTTTTCTCATGATGTCTTCCCCTATCTATAAAATTAATTTATATTATTTTTTTCACTTTCTTGTTTTTCCATAAAACTCTCTAATTTTGTTGCTAATACACTTGGGTTTACCCCCTCTTGAATTAACAACAATCCTTCAATAATCATTTCTTTTTCAAGTATTTCATCCTTTTCTAGAGCCTTTAATTTGTTAGCAATTGGAATCCACAAAAGATTAGCAGTACCAACTCCATATAGAGTTGCTATAAAGGCTACTGAAATTTTAGGTCCAAGTTCATCTGGATTCGTAAGATTCCCTAAAACTTGGACTAACCCCATTACAGTTCCTATAATTCCCATAGTAGGTGAAAATCCACCAGCTGAATCAAATACAGCAATTTCTTCTCTACGTTTATTAGACATATTTTCAACCTTTATTTCTAAAGAACCTTTAATAAGATGCGGTTCAATACCATCTACCACCATCTGAAGTCCTTTTCTAATAAAGGGATCCACTGACGCGTTTTGAACGTAAGCCTCTAAGTTAAGAAGTCCTTCTTTTCTAGCTTTAATAGCCATTTCCTTCATTAATTCTACAAGAGAATCGATATCTCTTTTCTGTGGAGTAAAGGCTAATTTCAAAGCGTGTGGTATTTTCTTTATAGTTTTCATAGGAAATGATACCCCTACAGCACCTATTGTACCTCCAAAAACAATAACTGCTGCCGTAGGTTCAAATAACGCATGCAATGCTCCACCTTCTAATGTAAACCCCAAAATAATAGCACCAAATCCTATTATTAAGCTTATGATAATTCCTAAATCCATATAAAACCCAACCTTCATAATTAAAATATTCATCTTAGTATATTAACAACTAATATTACATATTAATTATAAATTTCTTTAAAAATAAATTCCATTTAGCGAAAAGTAATTACCCTATACTCACCCATGTTTAGACATATATATTTTATTGTTACACTATATTACATAAAATTTCTCAATAATACTATAGATTTAATTTTTTTAGATTATATGTATTTCTTGTAAAAAATCATCTACCTCAATTTCATATTTTTTCTTAGCTAAAGAATAACAGTTGATATGAGATCCTCCTTCAACTATAAGTAACTTCTTTATTCCAACTTTACATTTATACATATCTAAAGTCATTTCACAAGGTATTGTCCGATCTAAAGTTCCATGAATAAATAGTGTTGGAATTTTACTAGTTTTTACTACTTCTACAGGATTTATTTTCTCCATTGAAAATCCACACTTTCTTCTTATATGCAAATTAACTAATCTATACATGATTTTTGCAGGAATTCTCACCTTTTTAAATTGATATTTCATAATTCCGCCTGCTGTGGAATATGGAGATTCAGCAATAATAAAATTTATTTTTTCTTCCCCTATTTTGGGATACATAAGTACAGTAGCTGCTCCCATAGAATGTCCGTGAATTCCAATAATCGCTTTCTCACCTAATTTACTCTTCATCAATTCTACCCATAAATCCAAATCCTTTACTTCCTTCTCACCATAGGTTGCGTATAAGCCCTCACTATCTCCGTGAGCTCTAGAATCCACAAGCAAGATATTAAATCCCTTCTCTATTAAAAAATTTACATATTGAGCCGATCTATAATGGTTAGCTGTATATCCATGAAGAATTATAATACCCTTATTTGTAGAATTTTCATTTTCTAGATAATAGCCCTTTAATTTGAATCCATCCTCACTAGTAACCTGTACTGGTTTCAAATCTAAAGCTTCATACTCTTCTAACGTGCAAGATTTCATATTTCTCAATATTTGAAACATTATATTCTTATCCTTCTTCTTGCCTAAAACTAGTTCATGAAAGGCTAGATTTCTTATTAATAACATGACTATAAGAGATATTAACAATATAAATCCAACAATTCCAAATGCTATAGCTCTACCCATAATGACATCCTCCAAGTTGATGATATTTTTATTAATAGTATAACAACATCCCTTTAAAATATATCCCAAATAATGTAACTACCCCTGGGNNCCCAGGGGTAGTTACATTATTTTACATCTATACACTTTCTCCTAGATATGCCTTCTTTATGTCTTCATTACTTAATAAATCTCGCCCTTTTCCCTGCATTTTGATTATACCTGTTTCAAGAACATAGCCATAATCAGCAATTTTTAATGCTAAATTTGCATTCTGCTCTATTAATAAAATAGTTACTCCTTTTTTATTTATTTCTTGTATTATAGAGAATATATCCTTAACTATAAGAGGTGCTAGCCCTAAGGAAGGCTCATCCATCATTAATAATTCAGGCCTAGACATAAGAGCTCTCCCTACTGCAAGCATTTGTTGCTCTCCTCCTGAAAGAGTACCGCCAAGCTGCCACTGCCTTTCTTGTAATCTTGGAAACAATTCATATACCCACTTTATATCCTTTTTAATCTCTTCCTTATCCTTTCTTGAATATGCACCTAAGATTAAATTTTCCTCCACAGTTAAATCACTAAAAATTCTTCTTCCTTCTGGTACGAGAGTTAGACCCATACTTGAAAGTTGTTGAGTTTTAATTGTAGATAAGTCCTTCCCCTTATAATCTATAGAGCCGTTCTTCTTTTTAACAAGCCCTACTATAGATCTAAGCACAGTACTTTTTCCCGCTCCATTAGCTCCAACTAGTGTTATGATTTTCCCTTGCTCTACATTTAAATCAATACCTTTTAGTGCCTCTATTCCACCATAGCTCACAACTAAATTATTTACCTTAAGCATTTTCACTCACCCCCAAATAAGCCTCAATCACCTTAGGATTATTTTGGATTTCATGAGGGGTTCCCTTAGCAATAGTTATCCCGTGGTCTAACACATAAATTCTATCTGAAATTCCCATAACTAAGTGCATATGATGCTCTATCATAAGAATAGTAAGCTTAAATTCATCTCTTATTTCTCTAATAAATGTGGTCAAATCCTCAGTTTCTTTTGGATTCATACCTGCTGCTGGTTCATCTAAAAGTAACACTTTAGGATTTGTAGCAAGTGCCCTGGCAATTTCTAATCGTCTTTGCTTACCATAAGGAAGCGAACTAGCTTTTTCGTCCTTTAAATCTATAAGACCTACTCTCTCTAAAAGTTCTGTGGTCTTTTTCCTCATTTCTTTCTCTTCCTTATTAGCTCTTGTTCCTGGGAAGAATTTTAATATTATAGCTTCTATAAAATTGGCTTTAACTCTCAGATGGTTAGCTATAAGCACATTTTCAAATACAGTAAGTTCCTTGAAAAGTCTTATATTTTGAAAGGTTCTAGCTATACCCTTCTTAGTTATCAAATCAGGTTTCAGCCCATTAATTGACTCCTTATCATAATTTATAGTTCCTTTTGTAGGACTATATACTCCAGTTATCATATTAAAGGCAGTAGTCTTTCCTGCTCCATTAGGGCCAATTAGTGCCACAATTTCTCCTTGATTTAAACTTAAATCAAATTCATTTACAGCTGTTAATCCTCCAAATTGCATAGTTATATCATTAACTCTCAATACTTCCACGTTGCTTACCTCCTTTAGTCCATTTGAACTTCTTCAGATTCTTAAAGAAGTTAAATATCTTGTCCCAGGTAATCTCCTTATTGCCCATTAATCCATTTCTAAAGAATAATACAGCTACCATTAAAAGTGCTGAGAATACAACCATTCTAAGTCCTGGAACTCCTGGTATAGTAACAAATCCTAAGTTAATGCTTTCATCTAAGAATCTTAATAGCTCTCCAGCTATAGTAATTACAAAGGAAGCTATAACTGTTCCTGTAATACTGCTCATTCCTCCAAGTACAATTATAAGTAATATATTAAAGGTTAGCGTAAATTTAAACATAGCTGGATCTATTGTACCTAATAGATTAGCCTGCAATCCTCCGCCTACTCCTGCGAAAAAAGCAGATATAACAAAGGCTAGAGTTTTATGCTTAAATAGATTAATTCCCATACTCTCTGCTGCTATTTCATCTTCCCTTATTGCTTTTAAAGCCCTTCCATAGGTGCTATTTATAAGTGATGATATAAATATAACCGTTATTATGGCTAAAATAGTTGTCCACCATAAATTAGTATTTGTTGGAATAGACTTAAGTCCTAAAGCTCCATTAGTTACTGACTGAGCATTAGTGATTACAACTCTTATAATCTCTGCAAAACCGAGGGTTGCTATAGCCAAATAATCTCCCCTAAGTCTTAATGCTGGTGCTCCAATTAAAAAGGCAATAAATGCAGATATTAATCCTGCCACTAAAAGTGCCACTATAAATGGAGTCTGAATATTTACAAGTGGAGCAAACATTGGCTTAAGAAAAAAATTTATCTCTTTTACTGCTGGCGACATAGTAAATATTGCAGTAGTATAAGCTCCTATTGCTATAAAACCAGCATGTCCCAAGGAGAATAGGCCTGTAAATCCATTGACTAGATTCATACTTAAAGCCAAAATTACATTTATAGCACAAAGGTTTAAGATTCTTAACTTATATGAATCTAATAAGCCATTACTTCCGTCAGTTCCATTAAATAATAGAACAATTAACATAATTACTAATATGAGAGCTAGGTTTAATATTAAATTTCGTCTTTTCTTGCTCTTTCCCATATTTACACCTTCTCTGCAATTTTTTCGCCCATAATGCCTGTGGGTTTAAATAACAATATGACAATAAGTAATATAAAAGCAAATGCATCTCTGTAGCCTGCAAGAGCTGGCATAAATGCTACTAACATGATTTCTCCAACTCCTAATGCAAAACCACCAAGTACCGCCCCTTTAATATTTCCTATTCCTCCAATTACTGCTGCTATAAAGCACTTAAGTCCTGGCATAACCCCCATAAGTGGCATAATATTAGGAAACTTCGAACTCCACATTATGCCTCCTACTGCTGCTAATATGGAACCTATCGCAAAAGTTATAGAAATAGTTTTATTTATATTTATTCCCATTAAAGAGGAAGTTTCATAATCTTTAGAAACAGCTCTCATAGCCATTCCTATCTTAGTTTTATTAACTAAATATAATAATGCCAACAATAACAATATAGTAATTACTGGAATAATAATAGTCAATCTCTGAAAAGTAACCCCACCAATATTTATCACTTTAGTAAATAGTTGAATCTGTGGAAATGGTTTTGGAACTCCACCAAATACAACTATAGCTAAATTTTCAAGTAAAAATGACACGCCAATAGCAGAAATTAATATGGAAATCTTAGGTGCATTTCTTATAGGTCTATAAGCTGCAAGCTCAATGGTAACTCCTAAAACTCCTGTTATTATAATTGCTGTTAAAAGTGCTAAGTACCATGGCATTGCAAATGTAGCTATTCCATAGAAAGCAAAATATGCTGCCATCATAAATATATCTCCATGTGCAAAGTTTATAAGTCGTAGTATTCCATAGACCATGGTGTATCCTATAGCTATTAAAGCATATAAGCTTCCTAAAGATATTCCATTGGCAAGGTGTTGTAAAAACATACTAAAAGTTATATCTAAAGCCATTTGGTTCCCCTCTTTCTACTTTTAAAATTAGGAGAACAATGACTATTCAATGCTCTCCCATAATATTTATATTTATTTAGATGGTTTAACAACGTCTAAGTATTGAAATTTTCCATCTCTAACTTCTTTAATTACTGCATCCTTTACAGCATTTCTATTCTCATCAAAATTAATTACTCCTGCTGCACCTTGGAAATCCTTTATGTTTGCTAAGGTATCTCTAAGCTTAACTGAATTAACTTCCCCTGTTTGCTCAAGAGCTTTTATTAATATAAGATAGGCATCATAACCAAGAGCTGTAACTGCTGCTGGCTCTTTATTGTACTTCTTTCTATATGCATCTAAGAATATTTTTGATTCCTCTGTTATTGGTTTTTCTGTAGCAAAAAATGTTGATAAAGTTATTCCTTCTACTGCTTCTTTACCAATTTCTATAAACTGAGGAGTTTCCCAAGTATCTCCTCCAATAATTGGGCAGGTTATTCCAAGTTCTCTAGCTTGTTTAATTACTAGTGCTGATTCTGTGAAATTACCTGGAGCAAATATTACATCAGGATTTTTAGCTTTTATGTTAGTAAGTTGAGCTGTAAAATCTTGATCTCCAGTATTGTAGTTAGCAATCTCAAGTATAGCCTTGTCATCTCCCGTAAGCTTTTTGAAAGCATCTATAAAGTACTTAGAAAGACCTATTGAATAATCACTTGAAACCTCTTGAACAATAGCAACCTTTTTTGCATTTAATTTCGAATGTGCATAATTAGCCATTACTGTGCCTTGGAATGGATCTATAAAACATACTCTAAAATAATAATCATTGCCTTGAGTAACCAACGGATTGGTACAAGATGTCCCCATTGCTGGTATTTGTGCCTTCTTTACTACATCCCCTGCTGCCATTGATAATGAACTTCCCCAGCTTCCTATAATTGCAGTTACCTTGTCCTTTTCTACAAGTTTGGCTGCTGCATTTGCTGCTTCAACCTTTTCAGATTTATTATCTGCAACTACAAGTTCTACTTTCTTTCCTAAAACTTCTGGATAAAGTTCATTTGCAAGTTTAATTCCTTCAAGTTCCAATTCTCCACCACCTGCATTAGCTCCTGTAAGTGGTTCAAAAACTCCTATTTTTATTACATCTTGATTATTTGTAGAACCTTGATCTTTAGTATCATCATTTTTCTTTCCACAACCTATTAATACTGTGGATCCGATCATTAAAATTGATAACAATAGTGCAATTTTCCTTTTCACAGAATAACCCCCTTTAGAATTAATATAACTACATAATAATTATGTTATGATTCTACACAATATACATTCATAGTTAAAAGCCCACATTATTGCTTTTTTTACCTGTTTCTATTGTTAATCCTATGTTATTATGTGAATTATTGAGCACCTTAATTTATTTTTAAAAATTTATCGACTTTTTGTTAATTTGTTTAATTTTTATTAAAATATGTATAACTAAATTATTATATTCTTGTATATGCATGTCAAAATATTATTTATTCATTTTTCTAATAATTGATATTACATTAACTGATATAATCATTTTTGCAATATTTTCTAGACAAATATCTTATTTGTATACAAAAATGCATGTAAAATATAAGTTAATTTCATTTGTTTCATTTAAATAAATTAGATTCATATCCTCAATATAAAGATATGAATCTAATTAAGTAATTATTTAATTTCCTGTCTTATATATAAGCTTAAAGTAGAATGTTACAATATCATAGGTTAGATGTGAATCACACTGTAACTACAGTAGCATTTATAGTGCTTCTTCCGTATTATTTTTAGCAAATTGACTATTATAAAGCTCTGCATAGAAACCACCCTTTTTTAATAACTCTTCATGAGTTCCACTTTCTATTACATTACCCTTATTCATAACTAGAATTAAATTTGCATTTTTTATAGTTGATAACCTATGAGCTATTACAAAGCTAGTTCTGCCTTTCATCAGTTCATTCATAGCCTTTTGAATATATATCTCTGTTCTAGTATCCACACTACTTGTAGCCTCATCTAAAATCATTATAGATGGGTTTGCAAGTATTGCCCTAGCAATAGTTAAAAGTTGTTTTTGTCCTTGAGAGATATTTGATGCTTCTTCATTTAGTATTGTGTCATAACCTTTAGGTAATGTTCTTATAAAATGATTGGCATGAGCTGCCTTCGCTGCTGCCACAATTTCTGTCTCTGTTGCTCCCTCTTTTCCGTAACCTATATTATCCCTTATGGTACCATTAAATAACCAAGTATCCTGTAATACCATACCAAACATAGCTCTCAAATTCTCACGACTTATATCCCTTATATCAATTCCATCTATTAATATTTTCCCATCATTAACCTCATAGAATCTCATAAGTAAGTTTATTAGCGTAGTTTTTCCTGCTCCTGTTGGTCCTACTATAGCTATTGTTTCTCCTGGATTTACATTCATATTCATATCTTTAATAAGAATCGCATCTTCTGTATATCCAAATTTAACATGATCAAACACTACTTCTCCATTTGGCTTTTCAATCACCTTAGCATTTGGACTATCCGCTATTTCCTCTTCTTCATCAAGTACTTCAAATACCCTTTCTGCCGATGCAACTGTTGACTGAATAACATTAGCAATATTTGCTGTTTGAATTATAGGATGAGTGAACTGCCTTGCATATTGAATAAAGGACTGAACATCTCCAATTTGTATCCTTCCATTAGTCACCAAGAATCCACCTATAACACATATAAATACGTAGCCTAAATTACTTATAAAATTCAACAGTGGCATAATAATTCCGGATACGAACTGAGCTCTCCAACCTGCTTCATACAATTCCTCATTGATCTTTTTAAACTCATCAATAGCCTTCTCCTCATGTCCAAAAACCTTTACCACCTTATGTCCTGTATACATCTCTTCCACATGACCATTTAATTCTCCTAAAGAGCTCTGTTGCTCAGAAAAAAACTTCTGTGACTTCTTAGCTATGAAAATAGTTATTATGGCAGAGAGTGGCAAAGTAATCAAAGCTACTAATGTCATTGTTGGGCTAATGGACAACATCATTACTATTACTCCCACAATTGTGACCATAGACGTAATTAGTTGAGTTAAGCTCTGTTGAAGAGTATTTCCCACATTATCTAAATCATTGGTAATTCTACTTAATATCTCTCCATTAGTACGACCATCAAAATACTCCAATGGCAATATTGATAATTTATTATTGACGTCATTACGCATTTTATAAACCGTATTCTGTGAAACTCCAGACATAATGTATCCCATAATAAAGTTAAATACTGAACCTAATACATACAGCACTATAAGAAACACTATAATGGACCATATTTTATTAAAGTTTACTTCTGGTACTGGAATAGAAGATAAACGTTGAAGTGCTGCCATATCCCCTAGCTCTTTGGCCTTTTGAAGATCCATGAAGTATCTTCCCTTCTTCATTAATCCATCTATTAATATATTAGTAGCCTCTCCCATTATTTTGGGACCGAACACATTAAAAACTGTAGCCAATATAGCTAATGCAAAAACTAAGATAAACTTTTTCCTTTGAGGCTTTAGGTAACCTATTAATCTCTTTAAGGTACCTTTAAAATCCTTAGCCTTCTCCACTGGCTTTCCCATTGCGTTACCATGACCCATATGTCCACCTTGTGGCTTTACCTTATCTCCACTACTCATGCTAGCTCCTCCTCTGAAAGCTGTGAAGATGCTATCTCCTTATAGATGTCACAGTTATTTAATAATTCCTTGTGAGTTCCCATTCCAACAATTTCTCCTTCATCTAAAACGAGAATATGGTTAGCATCCATCACCGTGCTAATTCTTTGTGCCACTATGATTACTGTAGAATTTATAGTCTCTTTCTTTAATGCTGCTCTAAGCTTTGCATCAGTCTTAAAATCAAGGGCTGAAAAACTATCATCAAAAATATATATTTCAGGTTTTCTCACTAGTGCCCGAGCTATAGAAAGACGTTGTTTTTGTCCTCCTGATACATTGCCACCACCTTGAGAAATTTCAGAATTATATCCCTCATTCATGCTATTTATGAACTCTGTAGCCTGGGCTATTTTAGCAGCATGGAATATTTCTTCTTCTGTAGCATCTTCTTTTCCATATCTAATATTCTCTGAAATGCTTCCTGAAAAAAGTACAGACTTTTGAGGAACAAATCCAATTTTCTCTCTTAAAGTCTCCTGATTCATTTCTCTAATATCTACTCCATCTACCTCTATAACTCCTGAATCAACATCATAGAATCTTGGGATTAAGCTAATTAGTGTAGATTTCCCTGAACCTGTACCTCCAATTATGGCCATTACCTCTCCTGGTGTAGTGCTAAAGGATATATTTTTAAGAGCGGGTTCTTCCGCTCCAGGATAACTGAAGGTTACATCTTTAAAATTCACATATCCTCGCTTAGAATTATCTTCTATAACTTCTTTAGGATTATTTATTTCTGATTTCATATCTAATACTTCATTTATTCTAACTGCTGAGGCTTGAGCCCTTGGAATCATTACAAACATCATAGAGAGCATTACAAATGCCAACATAATTTGCATAGCATATTGTAAAAATGCCATCATGTCTCCTATCAGTAATGTGCCTTGATTTACATATATTGCTCCATACCATACGATAGCTACACTGGTTAAATTCATAATAACCATCATAGCTGGCATCAAAATAGCCATGATTTTATTAGCTTTAATAGATGTAGTTGTCAAATCCACATTAGCTTCATTGAACTTCTCCTTCTCATCTTCAATACGATTAAAAGCACGAATTACCCTAATACCTGTTAAATTTTCACGAGCCACTAAATTTAACTTATCTAGTTTTTTCTGTATTGCTTTAAACAATGGTACGATGATTCTTGCAACTAAAATTATTAATATAATAAGCACTGGTATGGATATAGCTAATATGATAGCCAATTTTCTATCTTTAGATAATGCCATAATTAACCCACCTATACCTGTAATAGGTGCTATAATCATCATCCTAAGCATCATAACTACCACCATTTGAACTTGAGTGATATCATTAGTGGTTCTTGTAACTAATGATGCTGTACCTAATTTATCAAACTCATTTAATGAATAACTCTCAACTCTTGTAAATACCTTTTCTCTTATGTCCCTTCCAAAACCAATTCCAACCTTTGAAGCTAAAAAACTTCCTATAACTGCACAAACAGCGCTTCCTGCTGCAATGACTAGCATAAAGCCTCCAACTCTCCAAATATAGGCTGTATCTCCCCTTAACATACCATTATTAACAATATTAGACATCAAATTAGGTAAGTACAAATCAGCCATAGTTTGGAAAAATAAAAATATTATAACTGCTAAAATAGACCATATATATATCTTTAAATATGCAAATAACTTTAGCATTAACATGCCTCCTCTTTAGTATTTATTTTCATATTACTTCTGAGTAATTTTAGTTTTACAAGGATAATTTAACCTATAAACCCTACTTGTATTCTTATTTTCACTTATAATCTATAAAATAAAAAAGCCATACTAAATAGTGTATGACTTTTTACTTATTTATTATATTGTTTATAATATTAACTCATGATTATAATACTAATCTTATGTTTGTATCATATAGCATTTATTTCTCTTAATATTTTGAAGAACACCACAAAAGATAACAAATATATCATTCCCATGATTCCAAAGCTTCTCATGCCTACATATATACAGACTAATATTACTAATGGATGAATTTTTAAAGAAGCAGCTAACAACTTAGGTTCTACAATTTGTCTGATAACAGTAATAATAATATAGCAAATTATAACTATAATTCCCCTAACATAGTCACCCATTAAAAAATATATGGCAGAAATGGGTGTGAATACGAATCCAACTCCTATAATTGGCAGAATATCCGCAATCATTGCTATAATTGCCAATGTAAAACAGTACTTTATGCCTAAAATTTTAAATACTATTAACCCTTCAATGAAGGTCATAGTCCAGATAATAGTATAACTTTGAATATACTTAGCTAAAAACTCATTAGCTCTCTTAAATAAGGTTAGTGGAATGCTATTTCTTTTATTCATCTCAGATTTCAAAAATTTTCTCTTTATATAATCAAAGTCCTTTAACAGTAAAAATGTAGCTATTATTGTAATTAAGATGTTTATCAAACCCATAGGGATTGAGGCTATCAGTTTTATAATGTTGTTAACCAATGTAGCACTTACTACTCCAACCTTATTTATCATCATTTCTATTTGATTATTTATTATATTTATCACATCTGGTGGTAATAGCTTTGTATTTTCTTTTATACTATTAAATTTTTCAAATATACTTTCTACATCAATGTTTAATATTGATACCTTTATAACTAAATCCTTGGCCTCTGAAAATATTCCATATCCAATTAAAGTTAAAAAGCTTATCATTATGGCAAAGGTAAGTAAAATACAAAATATGTTTATTAAGTCTCTATTTATTTTAGTTTTATTATATAATACTCTAGATATAGGATATAACAATAGTGCCATAAATGCACTTAAAACAAATGGTATTGCATAGTTTAAGGAAAATACAAGTATTGCAAAGCATATATTAAAAACAATAAAAAATATGCCATACCGCTCTACTCTTTTATAGGCTTCTTTAAAAGTCATAATATCACACCATCCCCTTATAATAAAAGCTCTCTATTGAATAAATTGCCATTATTCCCTTAAATTATACCACATCCTTTAGTTTAAACTATATAATTATCCATTAATTACAAACTTCATATTAACATATAATTTATGCTAAGTCTTACTTATATACATCTCCTGCTAATTTCTCTAATCTAATCTTATCTAAAATTTCATAATAACCTTGATTCTTCACAAGTATTTTTTCCTCACAAAACTTATTTAATATCCTATGTAAATGCCTATAACTTACCCCTAATAATTCTGCTGTCTGAGTTAAATTCCCCTCAAAAATTGCTCTTCCACAGTCACTGCTCTCTTCCCAATCCAAAAATGCTAATATGTAACTAGCTAATCTATTTTCAAGAGGATAAAGAAGATTAATGGAACTATTGTTAGTACTTCTAATAAGTTTATTTCCTAATCCCTTACATATAAGCTTTAAAAACTCACAATCCTCAAGGGCAAATTTTCTAATATAATTAAAATTTATAGCTATACAATAACTCTCTATAATTGTTTGAACATTTGAATCCGTTATATCTTGTTCTAAGAATTCCACATCTCCCATGATAACTAAGGGAGAATTAAAACAAATTAATAAAGACTTACCATTATTTAAATCCCTATATATCTTTGTCTTACCTTCCACCAAGAAAAAAAGATACTCTATTTTTTCTCCTCTTCTACAAATATGTTCATTCCTATTAAACATAATTAACTCCATATAAGGTGTCATATCATTAGAAAAGAATTCATTTATTTTATATCTTTTAATATATTTTTTTAATAACTCTTCATTTTTTATTTTCTTCATATTAACAACTCCTTTAAATAGATTATGAAGTAACTCATTTAGTGAATTGCGCCAAGGCGCAGAGAATTGGCTTTGCCAGTGAATTGCAACCTACGGTTGCAGAAGTGCGCCTTTAGCGCAGAGAGTTGACTTCGTCAGAGAAAAAGATTTTTCCCAAGCAAAAAAACTCTTTACGAACGTAGTGAGTAACTCTCTGCGAACAACGTGAGTACTTCTCTGTGAACGAAGTGAACACTTCTCTGTGCCTCCGGCACAATTCTCTGCGACAATAAGTCGCAATTCACTAAATAAAATGCTTCATACTTTATTTATATTATGACATATGTCCTAATCAAATATATATAATCTATGTTAAATTAAATATATATAATCTATGTTAAATTAAATATATAAGATTTAAGGGGGATTTTTTATGTATAACTTATATGCAGGCTTTATAGGGATTTTAATCGCTATTATGGTGTTAGTTAATGGAGTATTAGGCACTGCTACTGGTAATTATACTTCATCAGTTATAATCCATATAGTTGGACTCATATGTATTATATTTATTTTAATAGTAAAAAAATATAAGATTACTTTCAATAAAACCATACCACTATATTTTTATTGTGGTGGTGCTATAGGTATCTTCGTGGTACTTTTCAATAATGTTACCTTTCAAAATATAGGAGTTTCACTTACTGTTGCTCTTGGACTACTCGGCCAATCTGTTGCTTCTATTATAATAGATCATTATGGACTTCTTGGTATGAAGATAGATAAATTTAAAAAAGAAAAAATTGTTGGTCTATTATTAATCTGTATAGGTGTCATTATAATGACTCTATTTTAGGAGGTGTATTATGTATTTAATTTATATTCTATTTTCAATATTAGCAGGTGTTGCCATAGTAATTCAGAGGATCATAAACTTTAGGCTTTCGGATAAAATAGGACTGTTTCAATCTACTTTTTATAACTATATAGTTGGCTTAACCTGTTCTCTTTTGGTTCTCATTATAAGTGGGGAGCTTTTAGGCTTAAGAAATTTAAATCTTTTATCTATTCCCCTTTGGGTTTATATGGGTGGTTTTTTAGGAGTTATAGTTGTATCTTTATCTTCTGTTATAACTCCAAAGGTTTCCTCCTTCTACCTTACTTTAATTATTTTTATAGGTCAAATCTTTACTGGAGTAATAATAGATTTCATAACTACTAATAATCTATCTGCTGGAAAAATAGTAGGTGGGATATTTATTGTATTAGGCCTTCTCTATAATTCAAGAATAGATAAAAAGCAAGTATTAATCTCTGAAAGCTGTATCTAAAAATAATAGCTATCCTAAAAGCATTAAAATTCAATACTTTTAGGATAGCCTTTATATTACAAATATTTTCCTATCATCTCTTCTGTAACACCCTTATTTTTAATTATCTCTGAATAAAATTCTCCACTTTTTCTTATAGTGCGATTCTGAGTTTCATAATCTACTTCCACCAATCCAAAGCATGCACTTTCTCCTTCTAACCACTGAAAGTTGTCCATAAAACTCCAGTGATAATATCTCTCTATTGGTAGTTCTAATTGCTGTAGTTCATAGATGTGGTCATAGATATACTTTACTCTAAAATTGTCCTTACAATCACAGGTTCCATTTTCAGTAATCCATATAGGAGCTTCATACTTTTTGTATAACTCCTTAATCACTTCACTTATTCCCCGAGGGTATATTTCCCAGTTAAGATCACTTCTAGAGGTATTTGGCATTACATCATCTTTAAAACCTCTAATCGTACTACGAGTATAATAATTTACTCCAATAAAGTCATAGTATTTCCCTACTTCTAGTGGACTTCCAAAGCCTATAGGAAATTTAAACTCACCTGTGAACATAGCTTTAGTTATGGCACCCTGGAACATATACTCCACTACTCTACTAGATAATTTATTAAAATGACTCTTAGAATTATAAGGTGTAAAAACTTTTAAATGATTTGTAAATCCTACCATAGCTTCTCCTTTAAATCCCTTTTCTTTGTGGATTTTATGGATGTGCTTATAGCTGGATATATGACAAAGAGTTAAATTTCTAACTACCTTGAGAGCCGTAAATATACCTTTCTTCCCTGGTGGCCATGTGCCAAAAACATAACCATTAGCAACATATACATTAGGCTCATTTATAGTAATCCATTCGTTGCATAAATCTCCTAAATGCTCTACTACAAAGTTCACATAACTTTCAAAGCTTCTTACACAATCTTTGTTTTCAAAAGCCCCATTATCTTCAAACCACAATGGATTAGAAAAATGATGAAGTGTAATCAGAGGCTTAATTCCTTTAGCTATAAGATAGGATAATTCTTCTCTATAGTGAGCTATAGCATCATAATCAAAGACACATTCAATGGGTTCAATTCTACTCCACTCTAATCCCATACGATATACTTCCATACCCATAGAGGCCATTAAATCGATATCTTCTTTGTATCTCTCCCAGTGTTCATTTGCTCTATAGCAGCTTGATTTATCAGTTATTTTTCCACGTTGACACCACTGATACCAGCTATTATTTTTATCTCCACCTTCTATCTGAGTGGCTGAAGTGGCACAGCCTAGTAGCATATTTGAAGCTAACTTATAGCCCTTCATAACTTATTCCTCCCACTATTTTCATTACATATTTCTCATTATATAGTAATAAACTAAGCCTTCTTACTAAGCAAAAGAATGCTGTACATGCTACTGTTAGTCTATATCCTAATTCTGAAAAATCTATATTAGCTATAGAGGTGAAGATTAATATACATATTAAATCTATAATAGTCGTAACATCTAACATTATGCGTCCTTGCGGTATAAAAATTGGAATTATTTCTTGTGATATATTGTCTGGTTGATAAAAATACACTAACCAGTTCATTATTATATCTGATAAAATTGACCATCCGAGCTGTCCAATTGCAAATAATATGATTTTTTTAGTGGTAAGCTTTTTCATTTTTCACACTCCCATTAAACTTTAATATAGGAAATTCTCATATATACACTTCACTAACATTCATATCATATTGTGTTTATACCGCTGTAAATTAATTGTACCTTTAATTGTAATTTTTGTAAATTAGTTCTTTAAATAAATAATATAGCTCATGGCTAGCTATAACCATGAGCTATAAAATTGACTTAATTGATATAATTGATATATATAAAACTTATTACGGGCTAATTATTAATGGCTTCCATGAACTATTTTAAAGCCTTCCTTTTCTAGCATTTTTTCATGCTTTTCATAATTATCACATTCTACTTTTATACAGAGAGCAAGATGAATTATATCAACCTCTCTTTTTTTCAATTGCTCTATTTTATGATTCCAGTCTTCATCTCCAGACAAAGTTTCCTTACAACCACTACAATAAAAATAGCTTGCAAGGCTTTGTCTATTATCCCCATATATTTCAAAGGCTGCTGTAGAATTATTATATGCATTGAAACATCCTGTTCCTGAACATTTCCCTACAAGCTTTCTACACGCCATTATTGCTATACTCATAATTAACCTCCCTTTTTACCTAGTTAATTTAAATATACTATAAAATAATTGCTTTTTATTATAAATTATGTACTAATATATAAATCATTGTTAGGAATATTTAATATGAGGAGTCTCTCCATTGAGTCAATGTAAGTACCAAGTTTCTTTTAGTGAATTAAGAGACACTCCTTAACATTCTCCTCATATAAAAATTTCTATATATTCCTAACAATGTTTAACTCTTCTTCATTATCTTGCTCTAACCTTTTTATGTGGACCTTTTTTAACAATTAAGTTCTTTATTTAAATTTGCAACTTCTTATTTTATCTCCATTAATTTAATATAAACTCTTTAATAAAATTAAGTTTTTATTAAGTAATATATCAATAATAAATTATTTCACCATTCATTACTAATGTTTTTATAAGCACTATATATAATCTACATATAGAAGGGGGTCTCCTATTATAAACTGAAAAAATATTTCGTGCCATATACTTAATATTGCTGCTATTAAGTATTATTCTAAATAATTTTATTGTTAAAAATTCTAAGTTTTTGTTACAGGGAAATTCCTAAACTATAAAACTTAAACTTTTTTAAATATAAATAGATGAAAATAACCTAGTTATTAAAATTACCTCTAAACCAATTTTAATAAAGTATGCTTTAATTAAACAGATTTTCAATATTTTAATATATAACTATGCTCTTAATTATATATAACTTATAAACACTTTTTATCTATAATTCACATGTAGAAGGGGATTCTTCAAATAAATTTTCAAATGTTATACTAAGCAAATATTCTTAATACAGCTTTTATATATCAAAAATTAGCCAAAGTTACTATATCTTAAAAATAAAAAACCCTTTAACTACAATTAGCTAAAGGGTCATGAATATGCACACAAATATACCATCACATACACCTCCCTATCACTCGTAGAGCTACAGCGCAAAAAACAGGCAGATATTCTGACTCAAGTATCATAATTTCCTTCTGCCTTCCCATTCTTACAAACAGTGGCATAATAGAAGGAAACTCCTCTCTTACAGCGGCGAGACCGCGTGGGATTTACACCCAACTTCCCTTTTAATCAACAATACTAAGTATTACTGAACCTATTTCCTATGAATATTAAATTATTTTATAAGTCTTAATATACAATTGTATATTAAATTATATATCGTCCACAAAATTAATGTTAGCATATATGTTTACTTGTGTCAAATTTTATATTTAATCATATATTACTTTTATGTTTAATTGTGTTATTTATGATATCTGTTATAAAATTAAAGGTAAGTCCCTATAGACCTACCTTTAATTTTATTAATATCTTGCTTTTAATAATTTTCTACAAAAACTTCAAAATATCCTTGTGGATGTATACATGCCGGACAAGTACTAGGTGCTTCAGCGCCTTCATAAATATATCCACAGTTGTTACACTTCCACATTACAACTTCATCTTTTTTAAACACAGTTCCATTTTCTATGTTCTCTAATAATTTTCTATATCTTCTTTCATGTCTTTGCTCAACTTCAGAAATTTTTCTAAATGCTGCTGCTATTGCTGGGAATCCTTCTTCCTCTGCAACATTTGCAAATGTAGGATACAGCTCAGACCATTCTTCATTTTCTCCATTAGCTGCTGCTCTTAAATTTTTAGCAGTATCATCATGAAGAGCAACTGGATAACCAGCTTGAATTTCTACAGCCTCATCTGCAAGATCATCCTTTAAGAATTTATAGAATCTCTTAGCATGCTCTTTTTCTTGTTCTGCGGTTTCCATAAAAATATTAGCTATTTGTACATAGCCTTGTTTTTTAGCAGTGCTAGAATAATAAGTATATCTAGTTCTTGCCTGACACTCTCCAGCGAAAGACTTCATTAGGTTTTCTGCTGTCTTAGTTCCTTTTACGCTTTTCATATTATTATTCCCCCTTAAAGTTAATTTTAAATTACTCTAAATAGATTATAACCTTATTTTGCATAGTTTGCTAATAAATTCACCATACTTCATAGAAATTTCAAAATTCAATTCAAGTGCCTCCTGTGGCCCTTAGTGAAGATTTTCCTATGTATTTGGCGTACTTCTCCAGTAATAAATGAAGTATTCCCTTGCAAGCTAAGATTGTACTCTCCTAACTATTTCTTTAACTATGCCTCTATCCGTATATACTCTTTCATATTCATTTATTACACCTTTAATTCCCATAGATATCCTAGAGTTTTTATAATCCATAGGACCTTCTAAAATATGCTTTGCAGATAGATGAATATTTTCAACTCTAGTAGTCCTTACAATGTTCTCCACGTTATCTATAGTCACTCCTGCTCCAGCCATGATTTGAATTTTCCCTTTACTCTCCTTTACTAATTCACAAAGATTATGTAAGCCATCAATTACAATATTTTCTCCTCCAGAGGTTAGAATGTAATCTATGCCCAGTTCTATACAATCCATAAGGGCTTGTTTTAGATCTCTTGTCATATCAAAAGCTCTATGACAGGTTACCTTCATAGGTCGAGCTACTGCTATAAGACTCTTCATCTTTTCTTTATCTAAAGTTCCATTAGGAGAAAGTATTCCTATAACAACTCCATCTAGCCCTAACTTTTTTGCTATTTCTATAGAATATATCATTTCTTCCATTTCATATTCATCATAACAGAAATCACCAGCTCTTGGACGAATTAAAGCATGGACATAACCCTTAAATTCCTTTCTAGCTTGCTTCATAAGGGTGTATGAAGGAGTTGTCCCGCCTATGTTTAGATTACCACAAAGTTCTATTCTATTAGCTCCTCCTTTGTTAGCTTCTTCTACTGAAACCATAGAATCCACACAAATCTCTACTATCATAAAAACACCTCCAAACTAATCTACGTAAAGGAAATAAATATCCTTTTCTACTTTCTTAGAAATCTTAGCTTTCTAGTATAGATTTTGCTTTAATGATTGTCGGCCTCATATCGTTAGTTGCCACTACGAATTCAAAGCTATCAATATTAGTAGATGCTCCATAAGAACCATCCTTACCTAAACACACCACTGATATATCTCTCGCTTTTCCAACGGCTTTAACTAATCTATTATGAAGATTTCTCACTGCTTCATCTGCAGCTTCTTGTGGTGATTTTCCTTCTTTTATTAAGCAAGTTATGTAGAAGCTAGAACATCCCTTCATTATATCTTCACCCACTCCAGTAGCTGTAGCTCCTCCAATTTCACTATCTGCGTACAATCCACTACCAAATAGTGGTGAATCCCCAACTCTTCCTTCTTTTTTCATAAATAATCCACTGGTAGATGTTGCTGAAGCAATAGTTCCTGTTACATCAAGAGCTACTATTCCCACAGTATCATGTCCGTCGTATGCTGAAAGACCTTTTTTAACCTTTTCATGTCCTACTAACCATTCTTCTTTTCCTTTTTCACTAAGTAGTATAGCTCTTTCAAAGCCATTTTTATCTGCATAATCCTCAGCACCACTTCCTACCAAGAAATTGTTGAATCTCTCTTTCATAAGTGCTCTTGCAATTTTAATAGGATTTTTAAAACCCTTCATTCCTGCTACAGCTCCTACTGCTAGGATATCTCCATCCATAAAGGCACCATCTAGTTGAACTTCTCCTTTTTCATTTGGAAGTCCACCTGTACCAACTGATGTAAATTCTGGATTATCCTCTACATCTACAGCTACTGCTTCTGCTGCATCTTGAGCATTTCCTCCATTTTTTAATATATCTGCTCCTTTACACACACCCTCATAAGCCATAGGCCATGTGGCAATTATCGCCCATTTCATTTACTTAAAACCCCCTTCATTAATATAGAATTATAAATAAAACTTCTATGAAGTTCTATCCTTAATTTAAACTTTACATTATAAATTATAAACTATTCTGAAATTACTGTTATTTTAACTATACTCACAGTAATATTATTTTTCAATACCATATACAATTTTATATTTTTTAAAATATTATATTATAACTATAAAAAATCACTTTACCTAGAAGCTCTCATGTATCCTTAAGAAATTTAAAAATTCTTATATATAAGTTTTAATAATGAGACTACATAATACAAATAGATTTTTCTTTTATAGTTTATTTGAATTGAACTTCATATTATTGCTGTGAATACCATTTGCAGAAATCTTAGATTTACTTGGGCTGTGTGAAAGTAAAAAGCGTTAAGAAAGACAACTTGTTCGAGTGAAGCGAGTTGTTGTCTTTTAGCTTTTTGCTTGAATATAGTCTTAGTAAATCAAGG
>DFXM01000032.1:0-19546 GCA_002381695.1 Clostridium sp. UBA4108
TCTTAGTAAATCAAGGTTTCGAAACGGTTGAACAGTAATAATATGAAGTTCTAATTAATCTAATTTTATATTCAAGCCTATTTGTATAATGTAGAAACTTAATTACAACTTATATATGTATTAAACGTATTTTTTAATATCTTCAATAGTACTATCATAATTTATATTTGAAAATTCAGTCATATCTAATTTTATTTCTATATCTTCTGGTAAAAGTCCTTCTATATCTCCATTGACTATAAATTTTCTGTATTCTTCAAAACTTACATTCTCTCCGCCATGACCAGGATGTCTTTCTCCTGTTTCAATTCGTTTCTTATATCTTTCAAATAAAATTCTTTCCTCAGCAATACAATTTATTATATAAACTTTAAACTGGTACTTTTCTCTAAGCTTAGCTATAAAATTTGATAATGATTTAGGATTAAAATTACTTTCTATAACAAAGGTGTTATTACCTTGAAGTAGTCTTTCAACTAGTGAAAATAATATTTCATAGGTAGCTTGACCAAGTTTCATTGACCATTCTCTATCACTGTAGCCTAACACATCAAATAATATTTCTTTAATACTATCTCTCTCAACGCAGGTTATATTAAGTTTATTTTTTATTCTATCACATAAGACTGTTTTACCAACTCCTGAAGGACCTGTTATAATAATCATTGTATTTTTATCCATCTTAATTAATTCCTTCCACATTTTATAATATTATTCTTGGAAGTGTATTAAACTTTTCTAACTTTAATGACAAAAGAAGATGGTACCATGGAAGCTTTGTATGAGTTATAATAACTTCCTTCATAGATTTCTTTTCCACTAGCAAATTTTTCTGACAAATCTCCTTCAACTAGTCTTTCAAGCCTAAATCCTACCTTAATTAATTCATTTATTAAGGTACTCATCCTTATCCTATTCCTATAAACTGGCTCTCCTCTAAGAGACTCTATATATTCTGCACCCTCATTAAAATATGATTTCTCAATTGTAAGTGATTTTTTATCTTCTCCTAAACAAGTGTACATAGGATGATCCCAACTAAAAATAAATATTCCATCCTCCTTCAAATAAGAATATATAAGTTCTAAAGTTCTCTTGAGATCTGTTGTCCACCCAATGGCATAAATTGAATATACTATATCAAAGTAATTCTTAGGTAATTCAATATCATTTTCCATAGGTGCACAGAAAAATTTAGCATTTATATTCTCTTTCTTAAGATACTCTGCGGCTGCTTTAACCTGAGTTGAGGATAAATCCACACCCCATAACTCTTCTGCGCCTTTATTTGCCATATATCTTAAAGAATGTCCACTGCCACATCCAATATCTAAAACTTTTTTCCCCTTTATATCATCAAATAATTTAAGCTCAGCTTCAGTAGCTATTAAGGGGCCATACTCAGGTAATGCAGTTTTTCCAAAATAATTATCTGCAATCTTATCCCAACTTTTCTTATTTAAATCTAATATATTTTTATTCATAAGTCTACCCATCCTCATTGCTTTTGCATTTTCATAGAATTCAAGTATTTATTTCACTAGCATTTCATCAAGCATCAAGTCGTAACTTAAGCTCATCATAAGCCTCTTGTAGCCACGGATGAATCACCTTTAGATTTTCTTTATCATTAATAAGCTGTCTTATGTATGCATAGGCTCCATGTTCTAAGGAAACATTAAGGCCCTTCTGTAGTTCTTCTATATACGGAGGCATACCTTTTTGATCCCATTGAATTTTATCCGCAACAAATAATATTAAATCTAGCTTTGAAGGATTTTTCTTTAAAGTAGTATGACACTCAATTGCACTTAATATTTTTTCGTCCTCTACCTTAAATATTTCATTAGCCATAACCTTGGAAACTTTTTGGTGTAATATCAAAGGAAATTTTTCCTCTTCTTCTAAAATTTCTACTCCTAAAGCCTTTGAAAGCTCTACTTTCTTACTATTTGGATATATAGCACTTATGTCATGTAGCAATCCAGCTATTTCTGCCATTTTTTCATTATATTTAAATCTTTTAGCTAACTTTTTACACTCCTCTGCTACCCGTTTTGAGTGCTCAGCTACAACTTTGCAGTTATATGACATCAGTAAATCGTAACTATCCTCACATAAATCATTTGAAAAATTAAAGTCTTTAAGGCTTTCTTTAAAAATACTATTCATATATCCAATTATTATATCTCCTTAAATCTAAGTTATAATTACTTCAAATAGCCATTTCCATATCAATTTCTCCATGAGCATCCTTTGATTTATATCCAAACTTCTCATATAATCCTATTGCATTATAGTTTTCCTTGTCTGTAGCTAGAAAACTTCTCTTAGCTCTACTTTCTTTTCCATAGCACATAACTTTATTTATTAATGCTCTGCCTATTCCTTGTGAATGATAATTTGGATTTACAGCTAATTCTCTAAGCCATAAAACTGTACCTCTCTCACTTTCAAAGCCATAAAAATCAATAAATGCAACTCCTATTATCTCTTCATTAACTAGGGCAACAAAAATCTTAGAATTTTCTCTTTCGTTCCACTCTTTAACAAAATCCACTGATTCCCCTTTAAAACCTCTAGAATATCCAGCGCAAGATTTTGTTATAGTTGATGCTTTCTCATATTCACTATTTTTTATTTCTCTAATTGTAAAATTACACCTATCTTCTATTTTTACTGTAGTTAAATCGTCATTCCAAAAATCTATATATTCACATATTACTTTAAAGCCTAACTTCTCTACAGCTTGTACAAAATCATAAGGTACGAATCCTATATTTATACTTTTCCCTTTAATATTGTTATCTTTGATATGTTCAACAGTTTCTTTTATTCCTTCTAAATAACCTTCTAGGGTATTACATGCCCAATATATTCTTATCTTATCCTCTAAAATAACATAGAGAAATATAGTTTCTCCATTTTCTACACACAAACTTCCATTTATTATATCCTCTTCGTCCACATATGCTAAGGAAGTGTATTTATACTTTTTTGCACTCTCAATAATTCTCTTCATCAAAGTTTCCCCCTAATTAATAATGTCTTTTAATCCTCTTAAATCTTTTGAATAATATCTTACTGTACTGTCTTTATTACTTCTTACAAGTATACCCTTTATTCCCATACTTTCAGCTCCTCTTACATCAGCCTCAAGGTTATCCCCTATCATCCATACATTTTTAGGATATTGTGCATTTTTCAAAGCATATTCATATATTTTAGGATTAGGTTTTTCATAACCCACATTTCCAGAGGATATACAAAGATCTATATAACCTGATAGCCCCAATCCCTTAACTATATCTGCAAGCTCTGGAATATGGTTTGATAATATAATATTAGTAAAGCCAATATTCTTAAAATGTGAAAGCATCTCTATGGTATCTTCATATAAAGTAAAGTTGTTAGGATTTATAAGCTCTTTCTTAACTTTCTTACTAAGATATAATGAATCTTTTTCACTTATATTAAGAGATTCATATGCTTTTTTGAATATGGCTTCTGCATTTTTCCACCAATTATCTTCACCAATTAAATGTTTGTAATCTTTTTCTGGTTTTTGCCAAGGGAATCCAATTAAAGACTTATTTTTAAAATCATCTATTTTAATATTAGCATTAGGTTCATACTCAACTAATACTTTGTATAGAGCCTTGCTGATCATCCAATCATTATAAGCTAATGTACCTTGAAAATCCCAAAATAATACCTTATTCATATACATTTACATCTCCTTAAGATGTTCTTTCCATCAATAATATTTAGTATATTATATCATTTTATTGCAAAATATTACATTATCTAATTATCATTGATAGTAGCAAAAATTTTTATTTTTGGATTTGTTTTAAATGGTCATTGATTTTAGAACTACATATTATTGCGAAACAAATCATTTGCAGAAAGATTAGATTTACTTAGCTATAATTTTAAAATAGCTCTATACCAACAGAAATTAATTTTCATTGTCATAGAGCTTACTTTTAGCAAAATTATAAAACTCCATAGCCTTAGAATAGTGCAGTGTATCCTTATTCGTAATAAAATTAAATTCTCTAGTCAAGCTAAAATCTTTAATAGGTACTTCTATAAGTAATCCTTCCTGCAATTCCTTTAATGCACAAGCTTTATATAAAAATGTTATACCTATATTTTCTTTTACCATTTGCTTAATAACATTCATGTTAGCTACTTCATAAATTTTATTGAAACTTCTAATAGATAGGTTTTTTTCTTCTAGTGCTCTTTCTAAAACTCTTCTTGTACCTGATCCCTCTTCTCTTAAAATTAATGGATATGCTTTTAAATCCTCTATTTCTATATATTTTCTCTCTTTTAATTTGTTTGAAGGAGACATAACAGCTATAAAAGGCTCATTTAATAATATTGATGAATTAAAGTCCTCCTTATTAAATAGCCCCTCAACGAAACCAAAGTCAAGTGTTCCTTTTCCTATCATAGAGAGTATAGCCTCTGTATTATCCACCGTAAGAGATATTTTATGATCAGGTTTCTCTTTAATATATTTCGTAACAATATCTCCTAGTATAAATTCTCCAATAGTTAGTGTGGCACCAAACTTTAGATATACTTCTTTCTTCTTAACCTCCTCAAGATTCTGAACCATTTGTTTTTCAAGGGCAGCTATTTTCTTAGCATATTCTAGAAACACTTCTCCTTCTTCTGTAAGAATTAATTTTCTATTGCTATAAGAAAAAAATTTTTTATTATAAAAACTCTCCAAATATTGAATCTGTTTTGTAATAGCTGGTTGTGTCAAATTTAATACTTCAGCTGTTTTTGTATAGCTCCTAGTTTCACATAGATTTATAAAAGCTTCGATTCTTAAATCCATCATAAATAATGCCTCATTTCTTAAATATACTATATATAAGTTTCAATAGTGAAACTCATAATTGTAATTTATATATTTTATTATAACTAAATGTTATAGATATATAAATATTTATAATTTGATTTTATAGTTAACTGGAGTTAAATTATTTATATAGATGTAATATCACTGGTGATTTTAATTTAAATAATATCTTAGTTTTAGATCCTTGTTGACGATAAATCGCAATATATTAAAACAGAACGTAAATAATTTATTTTACTATAAAAGGAGAAGGTTATGGATAAATTCAAAGGTTTAGTATTATGCACTCTCATTGCCATATTAGCTGTTTTTCTTGGAAATTATGTGCCTATTTTAGGTGCTCCAATCTTAGCACTATTTATTGGTATCCTTATAAATGGAAAATTAAAAATTCAAGGAGATTATTCTTCAGGAATAAACTTTGCTTCAAAAAAAGTATTAAGAATTGCCATAATTCTATTAGGTACTGGTCTTAGTATTGGTCAAGTAGTCAATGTAGGAAAATATTCATTGATAGTTATGAGTTTTACTCTTGTAGCTTGCTTTGGTGGTGGATACCTATTAGGTAAAGCTTTAAAATTAGATTGGAAACTTAGTAGTATGATATCTGCTGGTACAGGAATTTGTGGGGGGTCTGCCATAGCATCCTTATCTCCAGTTATTGAAGCAGAAGATACTGACGTAGCTTATGCAATGTCCGCAACTTTTATCTTTGATATGTTTATGATAGTTGCCTTTCCTATTATGGGAAATCTTTTTGGAATGTCTGATTTAGGTTATGGGCTTTGGACTGGTACCGCCGTAAATGACACTTCCTCTGTAGTTGCTGCTGGTTATGCTTTTAGCCAAGCTGCTGGTGAATATGCAACTATAGTAAAACTTACAAGAACTATATCTATAATACCTGTAGTAGTAATCTTTTCATTTATAAATCAATACCTAAAGATAAAAAAATCTTCTGTAGGTGAAAATTTAACCTTTAAGGATGCTCTAAGAAAAATTGATTTTAAAGCTATATTTCCATGGTTTATACTTTTATTCTTAGTTGCCTCTATAATCAACAGCTTAGGTTTTATATCTCCTAGCTTTGGAATTGTTCTAGGCTCTATAAGTAAATTCTTCATGGTTATGTCTTTAGCAGCCATTGGCTTAAAAACGGATATAAAGAAAATGAAGAAATCAGGCTTTGCACCTATGCTTCATGGTTTTCTTATCTCCCTATTAGTAGTTGTTGTATCCTTTGTAGTTCAACTATTTTTAGGACAAATATAAATAAATTGCAAAATAATTTATTTAGTGAAGTGCAATCTTCGATTGCAGAGAAACGCTCACTTTGTTCGCTAGAGAAGTACGCCAGAGGCGTAGAGAAAGGCAACCATTGGTTGCCTTTCTCTGGCGAATCTATTTCCCTATGCCCTGGCACACTTCTCTGCAACCGAAGGTTGCCCTTCTCTAACCACAATTATTTTTCTATCCACGAAATTACATACTCAAATTCTTTATTATTAGGTAGGGACATCTTCTTAAATTCTCCCTGTAACCCCATTTCTATAGCAGCTAAATGAAAATGACAAAGTGCTATGCCTAAATCGATTCTATGAATTTCATCCTTAGGTGATGCGTTATAAAAATTCCAATTCTTTCCATCTTCCACTATTAGCCACGGCTGCTTATTTACGGCTGATGGAGCAATTCTCACCATTTCCAAAGGCATATAATACAATCCAACACTGTCTTTAGTTAAACTTGTTTTAAAGTCTTTCTCAAAGAAAATCTCTTCAAAAGCTTTTCTACTATGAGATTTAGATGCAAATTTAAAAAATGATTCCATAATTGATTTATTATCACTCTTATATCCCACTGGGGAAACTATAGGTAAAATTTCATTATCTTTTAATCCCATGGCCTTTGCAAAGTTTCCTTTATTAAAGGTTCCTCCTAACCAACATGTACCTAAGCCTAATGAAGTTGCATAAAGAACTAATAATTCAAATCCATATCCAAGAGCTTCTAAGTTAAACTCATCCTTTTCACAGGTTACTGCCAAAAATGACTTAGCGCCCTTAATTACACCATAGGTTCCAAGTTTAATATTATCTATGTTTTTTATATTAATTAATTTAAATCTTATTTTTTTATTAAAAGGATTTTCTATATTTTTCATAAAGTCATTAAGTTTATTTATTATCTCTTCTGGCAATTCTTCATCCTTATATGTTCTAACAGAATTTCTAACTGTAATAATTTCTGTAATTGGTTTATTAAAAAAATCTTTTATCATAATATCCTCCCTTGATTTAGATAATTGCAACCTATATTTTCAGTGAATGGCAATCGAACATTGCAGAGAAGCGCTCGCTTTGTTCGCTAGAGAAGTATGCCAGAGGCGTAGAGAATTGCAACTACGGTTGCAGATAAGTGCTTGCTTTGCTCGCTAGTTAAAGAATCTTTTGCATAAGCAAAAGCAGCTATATATCTAGCGAAGCTACTTCTCTGCAACCGCAGGCTGCCCTTCTCTGGCGAAGCCACTTCTCTGTGCCTTGGCACACTTCTCTGCAACCACAGGTTGCCCTTCTCTAGTGAAGCTACTTCTCTGTGCCTTGACACACTTCTCTGCAGCCCCAGGCTGCACTTAACTCTATAACAAATTCAGTTCCTTCATTTAAAACACTCAATACCTTTATATCTCCACCATGTCTTTTTACTATTGTCTTTGCTATGGTAAGTCCAACTCCTGAACCTCCACTTGATCTGGCTCTAGATTCATCAACTCTATAAAATCTATCAAAAATATATGGTAGATGCTCTTCAGCTATTCCAATTCCCGTATCTCTAATAGATATTATGGCTCTTTCAGGAGTTTCATCGCAGTAAACCCTTATTTTTTTTCCTCTTGGTGTATATTTTATAGCGTTAGACATAATATTAATGATAGCTTGACTTATTTTATCTCTATCTGCACTTATTGTACAATTACTCAAATTAGTTTCACAAGTTATTTCTTTATCTATAAGCTGCTTTTCAAAATTTACTATAATAGATGCCAGTAGTGGTGCTACATCAAAGGTTGTAATATTAAGTCCTAGATTTTCACCTTCAACTCGTGATAGCTTCTCTAAATCTCCTACCAATCTACTTAGCCTCTTCGTTTCTTCATTAATACTTCTTAATCTCTCTTCTGTAGGTTCCCAAATTCCATCTATTATTGCCTCAATTTGCCCTTGTATTGTAGTTAGTGGAGTCCTTAGTTCATGAGAAATATCTTTTGTTAACCTCTTTCTCATTTCATCTTGATTCTCCAAATCTGTAGCTAACTTATTTATTGAGTCAGTCATTTTTTGAACTTCAATTATAGAACTTTCTTCTGAAATTTTATCATTATAATTTCCATTAGCTATTAAATTAGTGGAATCTATAATCCTTAAAATAGGTCTCCCTATTGAGTTTGATAAAATAATTCCTATAAAAATTGAAAATATTAATGCAATAGCTCCTACCACAGATAAAATAGAATTTAAGGTCTTAAAGAATATCATATCAGAATTACTATAATAATATGGTCCATAGTATCCTATATGCAAAGTTCCCTTTCTAGCTCCATCATACTGTAAAATATGAGTATCTTCAGTATATTCACCTTTAAATCCTGGATATATATTCTGCATATTATTACTCATTTCAGACAACATAGCTTCACACATGCCGTTATTATGATTTCTTGCATCCCACACAACTTTATCAAAGCTATCTGTAACTCTTATAATTAGACCATTTTCTAATGCATTCATTCCGATACTTTCAATATCCCTTAAATCCCACTTACCTTGCCTAACTGCACTATTTATACTTCTTACTACATCATTTTTTCTACCATTTAAACTATCCTTTACATATTGATTAAAATTATGTTTAATAAATACATTCCCTAATACACCTATTAAAAATATAATGCCTAAAGATAATAATATGAAATACATAGTAAGTTTATGTTTTAATTTTTTCATATTTTTCTCCTCCAAATTTATACCCTATTCCATGTACTGTTAAAATGTACTTAGGATTTCTTGTATCATCCTCAAGTTTAGCTCTTAAATTTTTTATGTGAGAATCAATTATTCTATCATATACCTCTACATCATCACCTAAAATTTTGTCTAGTAATTGATTCCTTGTAAATACCTGCTTAGGGCTTTCTGATAGAGTTAAAAGTAATTTATATTCAGAAGGAGTTAAAATTATCTGCTCTCCTCTTTTAGTTACTTCATAGCTTTCAATATCTATTTTAAGCTCTCCACCATCAAAGCATAATATTTTTTCTTGATTTATGGCACCAGTTCTTCTGATAACTGCATTTACTCTAGCTACCAGCTGTTTTGGACTAAAAGGTTTTACAACATAATCATCACTACCTAGGGAAAACCCATTTAAAATATCCTCTTCCTCTACTTTAGCAGTTAACATAATGATTGGTATATCCGAAGTTTCTCTTATTTTCTTACATATATCTTCTCCAGATATATCAGGTAACATTAAATCTAAAATGATTACATTAAAATTATTATCTTCATATCTTTTCAATGCTTCTTTTCCACTATAGGCCACTTCTATCTCATAACCTTCTTTTTCTAGATAAGCCTTTACTACCTCTGCAATTTTTATTTCATCATCTACCACTAGTATCTTAACCATAAAATTACCCTCCACAGAACTTTAAACCTTATTTCTTTATAAAACATATAAAATAAATAATCATTATTTTATGTCATATACTTAATATCATAATATTATCTCTTTGTGAAGAAAATATGTAGACTATCTTCATAAAATCTACATATTTATTAGATAGATTATTTGTTAAAGAAATAAAATCATGATTATTGAGGTGATGAAGTTGTCAGTTAAATCCATAACCATAAAAGTAGATGGCATGGTATGTACTTCTTGTGAAAATAGCATTAATACTTCACTTAGGAAAATTGATGGAGTTATTGAATGTAGTGCAAATTTTAAAAACAGTTCCGTTGAAATTAAATATGATGATGAAAAATGTAATTATTCTAATCTATGCTCTACGATAGAAAAGGCTGGCTATACTGTAGTGAAGAATAAAGAAAATAGCTCTTCAAAGGAATCAGAATTTATTTCTATATTACTAATAGTTGCTATTGCTTTCATTATAATAAAGCTTGGACAAAACTCTGGAGCCTTTGATATCTCTTCAAAGCTTAGTAGTAGTGTTAGTTACATAACTCTTTTTATAGTTGGACTATTTACCTCCTTACATTGTGTAGGAATGTGCGGCGGTATAATGATGTCTCAAAGTATAACTACTATTCATAGTTCAAAATTTAGTAGAGTTAAACCTTCATTACTCTATAATCTAGGACGATTGATATCCTATACTATACTTGGTAGTGTAGTTGGCGCCCTAGGAAAAGTTTTCTCAATTTCTATTTCTACTCAAGCTTTTATTTCAATTGCTGCTGGAATATTCATGGTTATAATGGGAATAAACATGTCAGGATTTAAGAGTCTTAGAAAGTTTTCTATAAAGCTTCCTTGGAGTGGATGTAAATCTAAGAATAAAAATAATAGCCCCTTCATTGTAGGATTACTTAATGGATTTATGCCTTGTGGTCCACTTCAAACTATGCAACTCTATGCATTAGCTTCTGGGAGTGCCTTAACTGGAGCTCTTTCAATGTTTTTCTTTTCTCTTGGAACAATACCTCTTATGTTAGTTTTTGGATTGTTAGCTAATTCTCTTAATGGTAATAATTCTAAGAAACTTATAAAAGTAAGTGGTATTATAGTAATTGTACTTGGAATAGTCATGGCAAACAGAGGTTTAACTGTACTTGGAATAAACTTAAGCCCAAGTAATGTTTTAAATACTAAGGTAGATTCTTCTGAAATAACAGCAGAAAGTAAAGCTACCATAGCCGATGGAAAACAAACTGTTAAAATCACCGCTAATGCTGGAGGATATACTCCTAGAGTTGTATATGTACAAAAAGGAGTGCCTACAGAGTTAATTATTAATGGTGAGCAAATTACCTCATGTAATAATGAGATAATATTACCTTCACTAAATAAAAGAGTTAAGCTTTCTTCTGGTGAGACTTCTGTGGAGTTTACTCCTGATGGAAATGACATAAATTATAGTTGTTGGATGGGTATGATATCTGGAAAAATAAAAGTAGTAGATGATTTAAATTCAATAAATACTTCACAGATAGAAAATGATTTATCTCAAGTTCCTGAATCTAGTGGAAGCTGCTGTAGTGTACCTAATACTCAAGAAGATTTACAATTTTATGGTACTCCATTATCTGAAGTTCCAACAGATAGATTAATAAAAACCACTGTTATAAATGATAATGCTCAAAGTTTAAATATATCAGGATCTGTGGAGGATTTTGAACCAATAATTATTGTAGGTAAAGAAAACTTACCTATGAATTTGAACTTCGATCTTTCAAAAATTCAAAATCCTGATGGTGAATATACAATTTATGATGAGGGAAATTATGTTACAGTTGATACTGTTAACATTTCTAAAGGTAAAGGAGCAGTTAATTTACCTCCATTAAGTAAGGGTGTATATACAATAATAAAAGATGATAGATTGTGTGCTATCATTGAGATTGTAGATGAAACTGAAAACGTAGATTTAGAAGCTTTAAGAAGTAAATATTTTTAATCCAACTTAATATACAATTATCTCACAAAAGTATTACTCTGATAGAATTATGAAAATTCTCTTTCATGACTAATATATTTTAAAGGCGCCCATAGTTTAAAACCACGGACGCCTTTTCTATAAAGGTATCATAACTTTGATATAATATCTATAAGCTTTGAAAAATCAGCTATATGAAAGTCTGAGTATTTTTTAATTTCTAAATATCTCTCTTGAGATTTTTTATCTAGATATTCAGAAAATATAGTTGTCATTCCAAGAGCTTTGGCACCTTTCAATTCATTAGATCCACCATCTCCTACAAATACACACTGTGTTGCATCTACATTCATTAAATCCATTGCAATATTATATATTTCCTTATTTGGCTTTAAACAACCTACCTTGCATGAAAATACTGCACCATCAAAATATTTAGCTAAAGCTGAATTCTCCCACTCCTCTATATCTATAGTATCTGCGTTACTTATTAAACATGTCTTGATACCCATTTTTCTTATTTTATCAATGGTATTAATTATATATGATTCCACATTAAATAAAGCATTTTTCATTCTCATAGACCTAAGATGAATCAATTCTACCCTTTGTTCCTGAGAAATGGAGAATGGAATTATGTTTGTAATATCACTCATAATTTCCTCTTTAGATGAAACTTTTCCTATAGCTCTTTTCTCATATATTTCTTCATTTTCTGCATATTTTTCCCATTCTTCATAAGTTAATCCTAAGACATCGTATTCATTCTTATCTTCCGTGTATTTAGGAACAATCAATGTATAAAACAAATCAAAAAATATGACTTTAATATTCATAATTACTAATCCCCTAGTAATATCTCCATTCCATCATATGCAAAGGATATATTATATTTGCTATATTTCTTTTCTAATTCCTTATAGTCTAAATAGGATTTACCCCAATCCTCTTCAATATGAGTTATAATTGTAGATTTTATATTGTAATTATTGATTATTTCTATTACTTCCTCCATAGTGAATAATTCCTTTTTTAATATATTGTCTTTAGGTATTACATATCCATCTTTAAGAGGTTCATCTGGAATTACATTCCCAATTATTAACAGATCAGCATTACTTAAAAGTTCTTCACCTTCCGGAAATGGCTTTATATCACAAGGTGCATATATTACCCTTTTATTTCCTTCTCTTAATACAAAAATCGTAGCTGCATCTCCCTGTATCACTGGAAGAAAATATACTTCTATATTTCCTATATTTATAAGTTCTTTAGCCTCTACAGAATTTATATTTATTAACCCTGAGCCTTCATAGTAATCTAAGTAGGAGCCATATTTATTCTTTATAGCTTTTAAATCGTTTATGACTTTACTTAATCCATAGACTTCTATTTTTTTCTCGGCTTTCTTATCTTTTATATATAAATCAAGCCATCTTAGCTTTAGAAGTTCTATAATTCTCATACCTAAGGTATGGTCTGGGTCCCAATGAGAATAAAAAATATTATCTACCTGACATATGTTCTCTCTATTTAACTGCTCTACACTATTTTCAGGAGTATCTATCAATGCGTTTATATCTTCTATAAATATAGAGCACCCAGTTCTTGAAAAAGGTGCACCTTTTTCCCTCGCTTCTATACATACTTCACATTGACAAGTTGGAAGCGGTAAGGATACACATCCTCCTGATCCCAATATCTTTATTTTCATAGCCATACACCTCTTTTTATGTGCTATATTTTTCTACTATAGATCTTTCATATATGAAAAATATTTTTTAGTTAGCTTCTTTAATTCCTCAAACTCTTCCTCTAACCAACTTTTTAATTGACGTGTTTGTGACCATGCAGCCTCATACTGCTTACTAGTTATTTCTCTAGCTTTCAGTGCCTCTTCTATTTCATCTTCATCCAATAGTATTACTTCTCCTGTAGTTAACACTGCTAAATCTAAATATAAATCATCATAGTATGGCATTCCTTCATCATTAAGTTCATATTCCTCAGATATATCAAAATACCACTGTATTACTTCACCTTTATCGTCAATCATTACAGTTAAAACATAATTTTCTCCATCTGGCAGATATTGAAGCCATGTATAATTTTTATCTACTATACAATAGTCTACTCCTAAGGTTTGAATGACTAACGGCTCTGTTATTTCTTTTATATAAATATTAGACAAATATCCTTTTAAATCTTCATTTTCTACATGGATAAGTTTAAAATCCTTTTCTAAAACTCTACTCCAATCTGGTTTGTCAGCAAATCTTCTCTTCATAATCTTTTTCCCCTTGTAAATAATTATTTCATCCAAATTTATATATGATACTACTACTTTTAATCATATATTTTATCTGATGCCTAGCCACTGTGACACGTCCCTGGATAACAAATTCTACAGTTTTAGGTGAAATTAAAACTACAACTAAAATTAAGAATTTAGTTTATAAAAGCTTCTTAAATATCTTCCTTCTCCAACTATATCATCTGGTGCTTGTACAAATTTCACCTTCATTAAATATTCATTAATAACTCCAAACACTTGGTGCCATAACTCTAGAGCTATCTCATCTATATTGATTCCATGCCTTATAGGCGTGGTATCTAAAGCATTCTCCTCAAATTCATGGAAAACTCCTTTTACACTATCGCAAATCTCCTTAAGAATAATATTTGATATTTTCTCAATGATTAAAATATCCTCTTCTTCAAATATAGGAATACTACAGGTAATTAAATCACTTTCATCATCAATGCTTACATATTCAAGCCCTTTAAGAAAATTAGTAATATTTTCTTCTTCTTCAGATATTTCATTATAGTATACATTATTTTTAATGCATTTCCAAATAAATTGACCACATCTCTCTGCTAAATCTCTATTTGTGTCTTCAATGATTCTTATATAAGATAAGTTTAATTCTTCAAAAGGAGTAGAATTTTCTAAAGTCTTTTGCACCCTTCTAAAGAATCTAAACATATCTTTTCTAGCTCCATTAGAATCACCAAAGCTATTAAATATAAAGTTTTCAGTTCTATAGTTATTGCTACTACAGAATATTTTATTACTATGCTCCTCCACACTATCACTATCCTCATATCCAAAAATCATATAATCTCTATTTCCTGGCTGAAACTTTGAAGATAGGAATACCTTTTTATCCGTAAAAAATTGAAAGGCTGTACCATCAAAAATCCTATCGCATATTATATGGTAAAGTATCCTCTCTTTAGAGAACGAATTATAGTTTGATAATTCTGATATTTTACTATATATCAGTTCTTTTTTATCTAAATTTTTTTGCCCTACTTCTTTCCCAATATTTAAAAAGCATCTATTTAATATTTCCATGTCTTCTTCTAAAAATACTGTAAAATTTAGTTTATATTTATTGTCTATTTCATCTATAGCCTTTATAAATTTTAGACTATTGATTATATTATCAAATTCTATGTCCTTAACCCCAAACTTTTTAATTATTTCCTCCTTGCTTATTGTAAAGGGTTTATTATGTGCAACTTCATATAAAATTTCTGGAGCATATTTTTTATTACATACATAAACTGGACTATATTCATCATAGCTTCCTGTATCTCCAAAGAAATATAAGTTTATTCTCTTATGCATTATTTTTATCTCCTTATATATTTTATAGATTTTATAAGTACTTCTTCATCTCTTATATCTCTGTTAGAATGCTCTACTAGTAACTTGTCCATCAAATTCTACAGCATCTTGTACTCTTAATTTTTGTACATCACTAAGTTCTGAAATATTAAACCATCCATATTCTGAATGTTCTTCACTTAAGCATATGCTATTTTCATCTAATATTTCACACTTAAATATTCCAACCTGTGAATTGAAGCTTTTATGATAATATAATCCTGTAAAAGCGCTAATTAATACATTAATTCCTAACTCCTCAGCACATTCTCTTTTAATTGCTTCATGAATTGTTTCTCCTGGCTCAACTCCACCACCTGGAAGCCCCCATCTCTTATCCCCATAGGTTTGCTTAAGTAAAAGTACTTGTTCCTTTTTATTTGTAATAACTGCATGTACACTAAATCTAAAGAAGTCATTAAAACCCATATTTTCTCTCCTTATAATATATTAATTCTATTATTTGCCATCCTTCAATAATTTAACTAAACAATTAAATGTATTTTCTTTAATAAATCCATTAGTTGCAATTCAAGAAGAATGTTCCATAAATTTATAATTAAATTACCCAGGATAATGCCAATAGATTACATTTAACTATTAGCCTTAAGATAAAACATAATGGCTATACATAAAATACCAATCACAAAAAATATACCTGCTTTTTTCAAACTTGGTGTGAAAATGTCCCTAGGATTATCTTTATAATAAGCAATTCTTATTTGATCTCCTACAGACGCATTAATGGAAACTTGAATTCTACTTGAAGATATATACTCTTTTCCATCCACCCTAAGACTTACCATAGCCCATCTAGAGTTATTTTTTTTCATGGCTTCTGGTACAGTAGTCTCTGTATCAATGATTGTTGCCATTGTGTAGCTTATTAGTTCTTTATTCATCATAAAAGTAATATACTGATATGCAGAATATACTATGCAAAATGCCGCTGTAACTCCAAAAAGTAGAATAGCTTGTGTATTTTCTCTCATTTAATCACCATCCTAATACTCTTTGTTCTTAATACTCTTATTTGATGCCATAGTTCCAATAATGATGGATGCACATGTAATCAATAATGATAGAATAGCAACCATCCATACGGAACTATTTTCCATAGTAGCTATTAATGGGATGTCACTTCCTAAGTATTTTGTAATAATAGATATGAAGAATGGAAATATAAAAATGATGCCTGCACTTATCATTTGCAACTTAACATAGCCAAGCTTAAATGTCATGGGAATATAAATTCCAAAAAATATTTCTATTACTGCAAAAAACAGTAGTATGTTTTTTATATCTACTTTACCTACAGGAACCACTGGCACATGTGACAGTATTAAAAATAAAGCTGTGGTTACTATGAATATAAAGGTAACTAAAACATATTTTGCCATAACAGCTTTGTTAATTGACATAGGTATTATTCTGAGATAGATTTCACCTTTTTGCTTCATTTCCTCCATAGATATTGCATGATATACCGTAAATGTTATCATTAATACTAACATACTATAAAGAATATTTCCATTCTGTTGAAATGCAGGAGTTCTATATGAAATGAATATGGGAGCTACCACAATGAACCCAAGAATGGGTAGTAAATATTTCTTTATTAGTAACAAGTCTTTCTTGAATAAATTATAAATTACCTTCATATTATTCTCCCCCTATAATTGTCAAAAATATATCTTCTAAAGTTGCTTTTTCTATAACCATATTAGAATTTAGTGATTGTATTGTCTGAAATTCTTTCGTAATGCCTGTGAAACCATACCTTGATTGATCAAGAATTTTAAGAGGAACTTCCCTTATTTTTTCTAAATCATCTAATGTGCCTTTTATTAAGCGATAAGACTCTATTATATCGTCTTTCCCAGCTTGTTCAATAATTCTTCCGTTATCAATAATTATAATTTCATCAGCGCATCGTTCCAAATCACTAGTAATGTGTGTTGAGAAAAAAGCACTCTTTCCTTCTTCTTGGACAAATTCACTTAATATATCCATTAACTCTTTTCGTATTTTAGGGTCAAGTCCAGAAGTTGGTTCATCCATAATAAGAAGATCAGCACCATGGGATAGTGCTAACGCCAAAGAATATTTAAGCTTCATTCCTTTTGACAATGTTGATATGGATTGCTTTGAGTTTAATCGGAATTTTTTTAAGTATTCTTGATACTTTCCTTCACTCCAATGACTATAACAAGAAGCAATCAAATCTTTCATTTCATTTAGAGTTAGATGTTCATAAAAAAATCCATCATCTAAGACAACACCTATTTTATTCTTTATCAAAGAATCATTTCCCTGATATTTATTTGAAAAGAATGTGATTTCACCACTATCTTTTTTCAATAAACCTAATAAAGTCTTTATTAATGTAGTTTTTCCTGCACCATTTTTCCCAATAAATCCAGTGATACAGTTTTCTTGAATATGAAAAGATACATTGTTTAAGCCAAAATTTTGAAATTTCTTTGAAATCTCGCAAACATTTAATACATCACTCATAACTTATCCCTCCTCGTAAATAATATCCATCATGTCCATAAGCTCTTTTTTACTTATTCCCATGGTTTTTGCTGTAGAGACCATGTCGAACATTTTATCCTCCACTATTAATCTTTTTGTATCTTTGATTAGATCTGTATTTCCAGCTAATACAAAAGTTCCTTTACCTGCCTTACTTGTGACAAATCCCTCTTTTTCCAATTCATCATACACTCTACGAATCGTTAAAACACTGACTCTAAGATCTGTTGAAAAATTACGGATAGATGGTAATAATTCTCCATTTTTTAGTTCACCTTTTAATATTGCTGATTTTATTTGCTCTTTGATTTGTTGGTATAAAGGCTTTTCTGAAGTATTTGAAAGAACAACGTTCAATTTATCCCTCCTAACTGTGTATCTCTTTACATCACATTCTACACACCAAGTACAGTTTTGTCAATAAAAAAGGTCCGAGAATACTCAGACCAACCAAACTAATATAAATTATTCTTGTTTTAAATATTCTCTAAGCCTCCTTGCATACTCCACTCTTTCTTCACCATCTAACATTTCTCTTTTATTTCCATATAAATTATCATCTTTATATCTCGGAAATACATGCAAATGATAATGCCAAACATCTTGACTTCCATAAGGTTCATTATGCTGTCTTGAAGATACTCCATCACACTTATATACATTCTTAAATGCAATAGCTACTATTCTCTCTAGTTCATGAATTTTAGCAGAGATTTCATTAGGTAAGTCATAAATATTTTCAATATGTTCATTAGGAATAATAATTACATGTCCCTTATTATTTTTCCAACATCCTGCTCCAATAAAAGCGGTTATATATTCATCTTTATATATAATATCCTTTTGGCTTGTAAGTACATGTTCATTTTCAATGCCCTTAACTACTAAGCAAAATGGACATATATAATCCTTAGGTTCATGATTATACATAAACAAAATCCTCCTCACATAATTGGCAGCAACCTATTCAGAAATTATCCATTCTTCTGATATCTTTTTAAAGCCCAAGGCTTCTGGAATTTTTTTAGAATAAATATTATCATCCTCAACTAAATAAATTGGCAATACATTCTTATCTATACACCAATTTACACATCCTTTAATAACTTCCTTAGCATATCCTTTATTTCTAAAGTCTTCTAAGGTAAATACAGCAATATTTCCTCCTCCACAAGTAACTTCTGATATAAAAGCTATAGAAGATACTTTTTCATTAGATATGGTTATAAATTGTCGTTTTTCTTCAATAATTATTTTCTTTCTTTCAATATATTTATTAATATCAAAGTCATTTTTAAGAGTTAATCTACTACCATCTTCTATTGTCATTGTTCTACTTTCAGTACGCTGTTTATTTAATTTTTCATAAGCATACCTATGCATCTTTCTTATTCTAAATTCTAAATGACCCTTTAAAAACTCTTCTAATATATTGTCTAAATATTTCGACTTATCATGTTGTAATGATATAATTTCTTCATAGTATTTAGGAGATACTGATAATATCTCTTCTTCTAGCCAAATTGATTTAATTATGGGGTAATAATATTTCTCATTAAGAGGCAAATATCTATTTGAACATTTAAATATTCTCTTACCTTCATTAAAACTACTTTCATCTATTCCCATAAAATCTCTATAGTAATCATGTGTTGTTATCATATATGCAACCTCACTTTAATCAATCTACTTAAACATTTATTTATAAATCTTTGTTTTAAAATAGTGTTGACAATGAACTACATATTATTGCGAAGCAAACCAT
>DFXM01000032.1:19556-32936 GCA_002381695.1 Clostridium sp. UBA4108
TAATATGTAGTTCTAAAATCAAGAACTATTTAAAACAAAGCCATTTATAAATACTACACCGAAATATATCTCTGTGTGAATGGACATACCTCTATGCATTTACCACATATTGAAATTTCAGTTCCTATTTGTTTTTTCGATAATTCTCTAGCTTTTTGCCTACACTTGAAAGGATCTATTAAGTCCTCTCTTTCTAATTTTATATCCCATAGTTGACCCTTAATTGTTTCTGCTGGACATGCTGATTTACACTTTTCACATCCACCACATTTTGATTCATTAATAGGATTATTAGTTATAAGTGGCATATTAGTTAAAACAGAAGATATACGTATGGCTGATCCATATTCAGGTGTAATTAATAATGCATTTTTACCTATCCACCCTAGTCCAGCTCTTGTAGCTACTGTCTTATGTGGTACTAAAGTAGTTAAATTATCATCACTGGTCACATAGGTGGATGTTTGTCCTATGGCACTGTATCCTAAGTTTTCTATATAACTAACACAAGACATAGCGATTTCATCTAAAGCATTATTTATTCTCCTGTATTCTTCCCAATATTCCTTTGTTGGTCCACCATGAATTTCTTTTATAACTTTAGTATTTAATTTAATTCCAAAGGATATTCCATAATCCATATTTTTACGTGCATTTCTATCAATACCCCTTAAGTCTGCAAACCCAACTATTGAAGCTCCAAGGTTTATGATATACTCTCTTAATTTATCTTCATTCATAACTTTTACCACACCTCCGTAAATATATTGCCTAATAATTCTCTGCATTTTTCTGTATTTAAGGAATTCTCTAGGGACCTGCCATATTTCTTAACATCCTCATAACTAATTAAATTACTTTTTACAATATTCTCATCTATCTCCAAATTCATAGCTATATTTCTATAATAATCATAATAGCTACATTTCTTTTCAGGTCCTAAATGAATGATCCCTTTATAGTCTATTTTTATTAATTCTGTAATCGCTAATGCTAATTCATCAACTTTTACAAAAGTAGTATATAGATTTTTAGTTCTTATGACCTCTTTATTTTCTTTAGCTTCCTCTATAAATCTAGTTGTTCTGCTATCCCATTTACCTTGTATGTCTTTACCATAAATTGCACCTGGTCTAACAATTATATAATTTTCAAGTTTCTTAACTATTTTTTCTGCATCTATCTTAGCATTAGCATATATTGCTATACTGTCATTAGAATTTTTATATTGTGGTTCCTCTTCTTCCTTATGGTTGCCTTGTCCACCATTAAAAACTGCATTTGAAGATATAAATATCAGCTTCTGCTTTGAAGATATGCATTCTAAAATATTATTTAGTCCTAGCTCAATTAAATATTTTTCACTAGTTTTACTCATAAGACTCCATAATACAACATCTGGCTCAAAATATTTTATTATATTGCCTATCTCAGATTTATCTGCCACATCTATTTTTTTTAATTCATCACAGTCCCTATTTCCATTATAAGTTCCCATAACTTCAAAACTATCATCCATCCTCATATCTTTATATAGATGACCGCCTAGAAAACCACTAGCACCTAAAATTAATACTTTTATTTTATTATTCATCTTAAATAACCTCAACTAATATAATTTATTACATCTTAGTTTTACTTTCATTTATTTAAATATAATTATATTATTTCAATCCATACTTATTTCTATAATCTTCTCCCATAATTAAATATGATAGATGATTAAGTCCTGTGGGTGGATGAAGCTCTTTCATTAGCATGTGCTCTACCTCCATTGGCTTAAATTTGAGCTTACTACTATCTAAATAGCCAATAAACTTTCTCCTTAGAAATATGAAAACCTAGCTTCTTCTGTAAATTAATTGAAGCTACATTGCCTTCCTTTACTTGTCCATAGGCATATCTATTATTTTTTAATGCATCATTAGTGGCTGTAGCTTGAAGGACTGCTCCTATTCCAAGCCCTCTATACTCAGGTAACACCTCAAGTATTCCAATAGATCCCTCTTCATGACTTCCTATAAAACCACATAATTTATCATTGACGAAAGCGCCAAACATAGTTTTAGAGTTTATCCTATCTTTAATATAATCTTCATCTGATAAATCTAAACTAGAATAACTCTCAACCACCTGTTTCGTATATTCCTCTGTAAGTAATCTAATCTCTGCTCTACATTCTGGAATTTTTAAAGGTTGTTTTTTAGTGTAAACTACATTATGACAAACCATTTCATCCTTAAAATTAAACCTTTCAGTAAGTAAATGATGATATGTATACTCGTGCCCTACTATCATTACCATGGTATCTGGAATCTTACTAATTATTATCTCTGCTGTCTCCATACCTTTAGCAGACATCATATATATTCCTGATATTTTATCTTTTATAAGCACTCCATTTGCGGATGCAAAAATAATTTCTCCACTTCCTCTTCTTATAATTTCAAGCATATCTACATTCAATAGAAAATCTTTAGAAAGCACCTCTATAGCAATTTCTCTCTCCATAATCTTCACCATACTTCCATATAATTACTTAAATAAATATTCTCCTACATACTCTAAGTACATATCTCCATAGAAAAAATTTTCCTCTTTTATAACCTTCAATATATCTTCTTTAGTCATTAATTTAGCTTCACTTACTTCTCCCTGTTGAGGAACAATCTTAGTAATATCTACCTCCTGCTTGAAATGATAAATATCTGCAATCCAAGGATGCTCAGTATCAAATCTAACCCTTCTGAGTAATCCTCCATTTTCTGCTTTTAACTCTATTCCTAACTCTTCCTCAACTTCTCTTAAAGCAGCTTCTAAGCTTTCTTCTCCTGCAATAACTGATCCTCCTACTGTCTCCCATTTGTTTCCCTGAGATTTATTTTGACTTCTCCTTGATATTACAAAATTTCCATCTATATTTTCTATCCATATAAAAACAACAAGATGATATTCTCCCTGATTCATTTTGCTTCCTCTCGGCGATATCTTTCCTGTCCTATTACCATTTTCATCTAAAATATCCCATAATTCCATAGTAGTCTCTCCTTATTTTCTTAATGTATAAGCTTCAATTTTTCTCATTGGATAAAATTCATAAAGCTCAATCTTATCTATCTCTCCAGTAAAGGGCTGGAAGTTATCATTAATTACAGGTAATGCCTTAATAAGAGCATCAGCTTCTTCTATAAGAACAGTTGCATGTGGCACCCACCCTGTTCCAGCTAATGAGTAATTAAGTCCTATCTCCCCACACATATGATCATATTTTTCATGAAACGCCCTATGAAAATCTTTTAATTCATCTGAAACACAAGGTGCTATAAAGGCCACATTTAATCCAAATAATCCTATATTGCTAAACTTCACTTTAATACCTTTATTCTTGCTAGCGAACTCTTTTGTCCATCTACATACATCCTCATCATCAATTCCTACATATGCTGCAAGGGTAATATGTGGAGGAACCTCTTGCTCCTTTATACCCACTTTAACAAGTTCATCTTGTATTTTCTTAAATTTTATATTAGTATCTTCATCAAATGTAGCAATAGCACATAAAAACTTTTCTTCCATGATTACTCTCCTTCTCTCTATTACCTCCCCATATTATAACATTTAAGAATAATATTACATATATCTTAGAATGTCTACATAAATAAAAACCGCTAAAAAAGCAATATAGTCTTTTAGCGGTTTTTGTATATGTTTTGGAGCTTCATTTTAATATAGTGTTGATAATGAACTACATATTATTACTCACAAAACGTTTCGAAAGCTTGATTTACTAANNAAATGGTTTGTTTCGCAATAATATATAGTTCTAATATCAACAAACATTTAAAATAAAGCCTTTAAATTAAATCTAAATTCTCTTTTATTTCACTGAATAGTTGTGAAAAGTCTTGCGATTCTTCATAATTTTCCGGTATGTCATAAGCTTTTATATTGATACCTTCTTCTTTTAACATAGAAAATATCTCTTCCATAAATATTCCTTGATTTTCTCTTATACTACAGGTTGGACTATGTTTTATTCCTAATATACCCTTTAATTCATAACCACTCTGTAAATATTTTTTTAAATCCTCTAAAGTATCTACAAATAGCTTTCTACAAAGCTCTCTAAATTCTTTAGAATCATATTCTTCTTTACTCATAGGCTTTCTAAGTGGTCCTAAGAATTTAAATTCAGGGCAGGGAAGTTGTATAAGCCCAATTCCTTCCTCCAATAATTTCTCTACTATAGGAAAGGCTCCCTTAGCTCTTGCCAAAGGTTCTACTACTGAATTTTGATTTATTATGCAATGACTAATTATTAATAACTTTTTTCCTCTTTTCATAATAAAACACCTCCAAGCCACACTTAAAAAATTTATTGAACTTAAATAATTAAATTCAATAAATTTTTAATCTAGCTATATTATATTTTTATTATACATGCTCAATATCTGTAAAAGAAGATATTTCGCTATTTGTTGTATAAAGATCTCTTACACTTAAATCATGAACATCAGAATGTCCAGTTATTCTAGCAAAGGTAGCCAATTCTTCTTTGGAAACATTCAAGAAATTAGCAAGCCTTTGTGCACTGTGTTCTATATGAAGACGCTTTCTGATTTCAGGGTCTTGTGTTGCTGCACCAATAGGACACATACCTGTATTACATACTCTATATTGTTGACAAGCTGTTGCCATCATAGCCGAAGAAGCAATGGCTACTGCGTCTGCTCCCATAGCAATTGCCTTAGCAAAATCACTTGGAACACGTAATCCCCCTGTTATTACTAAATCTATATCTAAATTATGATCTAATATGTACTTTTTAGCTCTATAAAGGGCAAAAATAGTAGGCATAGAGCTTGCATCCTTTAAAGTTTTTGGACTTGCTCCTGTTGCTCCCCCACGTCCATCTACTGTAACAAAGTCAGGCTTTGCAAATGCAATCCATTCCATATCCTTTTCTATATGCCCAGCAGCAATTTTTATACCAATAGGACGTCCCTCTGAAGCCTTACGAAGCCAGTCCACTAAATTTTTTAAATCCTCTTTAGTTTTTAAATTTTGGAACTTTGACGGACTTATTATATCTTGTCCAACTGGCTTGTTACGTATTTTTGCTATTTCTAGAGTAACCTTTTCTCCAGGTAAATGACCTCCCATTCCTGGCTTTGTTCCTTGCCCTATTTTTATTTCAATAGCGTCTACTTTCTTTAAATTCTCTTCTGTGACACTGTATAGATTAGGTACATATTCAAAAATATATTTATAAGAAGCTTCAAATTCTTCTGGAAGTATACCACCTTCACCACTACACATTGCAGTCTTTGTCATAGCAGATCCTTTAGCTAATGCAATTTTAAATTCTTTTGATAGTGCACCAAAGGACATATGAGAAACATAAATTGGATGTTCTATTATCATAGGTTTCTTAGCTTTTTTTCCTATTATTGTTCTAGTATTAACAGGATCATGCTCATTTAACGGTGCTGGATTAAATTGTGCTCCCATTATTAAAATATCGTCCCATGAAATAATTGGTAGCCTTGTCCCCATTGGTTCAATAATGGATTTACCTGTTTGTGCCATAGCATGTATTGCTGACATATGACGTTCAACATCACTACTTTCCTTTGCATACTCTTTTGGATATGCCAAAGGATTACCATCTGCAACTTCTCCTAAAGATTTATTTGTTTCATTAGTTTTTACATGATTTTTATTTGCTTTACAAATAGGACATACCCAATCACTTGGTAAATCTTCAAACTTAACCCCTTCTTTATCTTCATCATATTGATATCCACAGATATCACATTTGTAAATTGCCATAAAAATACCCCCTTGTTTAAAATAATATATAGCATAATGCGCTAGCCATACTTATTGTAAATCTATTATTTAATATAAAGATTTTTAAATAAATTTATTGCTAGTTTAATCTATATTTATTATAGTATACATTTGCATATTTAGGTTAACTTAACAGTAAAGATTTATTAATACCATATAAAAACATCAATATTCCATTATTGCATAATAGCTGTAATTTCCTCATTAAATAAAATTTATAAGGTTTCTCTTTCTATATTTATTTAATACAAACAAAAATTGTAATTTTTTTAAATATATTCCCAAATAAATAGATAATGTTATTATATTTTCAAATTAATTCATATTTAACTATTTAATTTATGTATTGGTAAATATATTTTCATAATGGTAAACTTGGGTTGGAATTTGTGAAAAATTTATCTTTGAATTTTATGGTGATATTTATGAAGATTTTAATAGAGAATTTAAAAAAATCCTATGATGTTATAACTGCTGTAGATAATCTTAATTTATCTTTTGATTCAGGAAAATTAACATCTATTCTAGGTCCCAGCGGTTGTGGGAAAAGTACTCTCTTATTTATGATTTCAGGACTTTTAACTCCTACCTGCGGAAATATTTTTTTTAATGATGAAAATGTAATTGATCTTGAAACAGAGAAACGAAATATTGGAATGGTATTTCAGAACTATTCTCTATATCCTCACATGACTGTTAAAGAAAATATATTATTTCCTTTAAAAATAAAGAAATTATCAAAAAAACTTCAGGAGGAAAAACTTGAAAGGCTTTTAACATTTTTAAGACTTGGAGATTATTTGAAAAGAAAGCCAAAGGAATTATCTGGCGGACAGCAGCAACGAGTTGCTATTGGTAGAGCTCTAATTAAAGATCCAAGCATCTTACTTATGGACGAGCCTTTTTCTAATCTTGACGCAAAGCTTAGGGTTGATATGAGATATGAAATAAAAGAACTGCAAAAAGAAATTGGCATAACTACTATATTTGTTACCCATGATCAAGAAGAAGCTCTAAGCATCTCAGATAAAGTCTTGCTTATGGATTCTGGAAAATTAGTACAATACTCAACACCCTTAGAATTATATAATCTACCTAAAAATACTACTGCTGCAAGATTTGTTGGTAACCCTACTATTAATTTAATAGATGGTAAAATCTTGGAAGACATTTTTATAAGCTCCAGCTTTTCTTTCAAAATAAAAAACTTAACTGAAAAAAATTTAGGTAAAGTTTCCATTGGAATTCGTTCCGAGAATTTTATTTTAAGCCCTACAGGAGTAATAAAGGGTAATATTTTAGATACAAAGCTTCTTGGTAAAGAAAGCTTAATAAAACTAAAGACTGATTCTCAAATCATAAATTTATTGCTTCCAAACTCTTTAATACCTAGTAAGTCCTGCTTAAGCTTTAATCCTTCAAGCTTCTTGATTTACAAAGACAATGAATTATTTGGAGGCAAAAGTTATGAAATGGAAATTTAATAAAGCTTATCTATATTTATTGCCAAGCTTAATTATCATATTTTTATTTCAGCTTTATCCTTTAATAAAAGCCTTTAGTATGAGCTTTTATACTAAATTTGATTACATAAGAGATATTGTTTATTCAAGAGGATTAGATAACTTTAAAATTGTACTTAATGATCCAAACTTTTATCTTGCTTTAAAGAATACCTTTTTATTTGTACTTTTATCAGTACCTATTAGTATAACAGTATCCTTATTTTTTGCTGTTTTACTTAACAAAATAACAAGATTTAAAAAATTCTTTACTTCTGTATATTTTCTTCCTTTTGTTACTTCAACTGTAGCAATATCTATGGTTTGGAAATGGATGTTTCATAGCGAATATGGACTTATTAACTCTGTTCTTACTTGGTTAAACATGACACCACAAAAATTTCTAATGGATCCTAATTGGACAATTCCAATGTTAGTAATCTTAAGTGTTTGGAAAGGTCTTGGATATAAAATTATTATTTTTTTAGCTGGTCTGCAAAATATCGATAGTAAATATTATAATGCTGCAAAAATTGATGGAGCAAGTAAATTTCAAAGGTTTAAGAATATTACCTTACCTCTTTTAGCACCAACTACATTTTTCCTTTCAGTAACGTCAATTATAAGCTGTTTTAAAATATTTGATGAAATTTTCATACTATATGATAAAACAGCTGGACCTGTAAATAGTGGACTTACTATGGTTTATTATATTTTTGATAAATTTTATATGCATTGGCAATTTGCAACTGCCTCTGCTGCAGCCTTTATATTATTTATTATCATATTTATATTTACAATAATTCAATTAAGAATTGGAAGGAGATGGAATTATTATGACAAGTAGGAGCCTAGCTAAAAATTCTATTATATATGCCATTCTTGTTCTTGGAGCTGCTTTTATAATTATTCCTTTCCTATGGATGCTACTTTCTTCAGTAAAAACAGCTAAGGAACTATTACAAGTTCCTCCTACGCTTTTACCAGAAAATTTAGCTCTTGAAAATTATAAAGAAGTTTTTAAATTACAAGGATTTAAAAAATATATTTTTAACAGCATTTTTGTAACTGTTTGTATAACCCTTGGAGAGTTAATTACTACTATCTTAGCAGCCTTTGCCTTCTCAAAATTGAACTTTAAAGGCAATAATATAATTTTTGCTGTTTTATTAGGCACCATGATGGTTCCTGGTGAAGTTTTAGTAATACCTAATTTTGTATTACTAAGTAAGTTATCTTGGATAAATACCTATAAAGCACTTATTATTCCTTGGTGTACTTCTGTATTTTCAATCTTTCTCCTTAAGCAACACTTTATGTCTATACCAAAAGAATTACATTTTGCTGCTAAAATAGACGGTTGCAAAGATTTTAAATTTTTATGGCACATATTAATACCAATAGCTAGACCTACTGTAATTACTATTGGAGTATTGAAAATAATAAATAGTTGGAATTCTTTTATGTGGCCAATGATAGTTACTAATTCCGAAGCTATGCGAACTTTACCTACAGCCTTAGCAAAATTTAGTACAGAATCAGGTTCTGATTATCATCTTATAATGGCCTTGTCTACTCTGGTAATTTTACCTATGGTTATAGTCTATATTCTTCTACAAAAATACATTCTAGATGGAGTAAAAGGCTCTAATTTAAAAGGTTAGATTACAGGGTTTTCATATAAATTACATATAAATTATATTAGGAGGTTAAAAATGAAAAAGAAATTTTTATCATTGCTACTTGCTGGTTTAATGACATTTTCTCTAGGGGCATGTGGCAAATCAAATGGTAAAACTACAACTGGAGATAAAGACAAAGAAATAGCACCTTCAATAGCTACTGAGCTTAATGGTGATGTTGAAATTGAATTTTGGCATTCAATGAATGGCGCTAATGGAGATGCACTCACTAAATTAACTAATGACTTTATGTCTAAAAATCCAAATATAAAAGTTAATTTAGTAAATCAAGGCGGTTATAGAGACTTATTTGATAAGTTAATGGGTGCTGCCAAATCAAATACTCTTCCAACTCTAACTCAAATATATAGTAATAGACTTTCTTGGTACATAGAGAAAGGCCTCGTAGAGGATTTAAATCCATACATAAATGTATCTAACATAGGATTAACAAAGGAAAGCTTAAAAGATATTCCAGACATGTTCTTAAATGATGGTGCTTGGGATGGCAAACAATTTGCTTTTCCTTTAAACAAAAGCCAAATGGTACTTTATTACAATGAAGATATGCTAAAAGAAAAAGGTGTAGAAGTTCCTAAAACTTGGGATGAATTAAAAGAAGCTTCTAAGAAACTTACTGTAGATAAAAATAATGATAATGACCCAGAAATTTATGGTCTTGTTTTACAAAACAATATCTCTACAGATATTGGTATTTGGATAAAACAAGCTGGTGGTGAAGTTATAGATGAAAAAGCAGATAAGATTAACTTCAATACTCCGGAAACGAAAGAAGCTGTAACTTTCATAAACTCACTTATACAAGATAAATCTGCAAGACTTGCTGGTGAGGATAAAGATGCTAACACACCATTTGCTCAAGGAAGGGCTGCTATGTGTATAGCTTCAACTTCTGCTATTCCTTATATTCAAAAAGCTGAAATGACTAATAAATGGTTTATGGCTCCATTACCGACTCATAAATCAACTGAACAACTTTACTATGGAACAAATGTAACTGTATTTAATCAGGGAACTCCAGAGCAAAAATTAGCTGCTTGGATGTATATTAAATTTTTAACAGATACAGAAAATACAGCTTATTTTTCTGAAAATACTGGATATATTCCTGTTAGAAAATCTGCTGCTGAGCTTGATTCTTATAAAGCTTTTTTAGAAAAAAATCCAGTAAAAAAAGTTCCATTTACTTCTATGGATAACGGATATCAAGGAGCTAGAAGTATAGGAGTAATCCCTGCTCTTGATATCTTAGGTGAAGAACTTGATGAAGTATTCTTAAAAGAAAAAAATATTGATGATGCTTTAAAGGCTGCTCAAGACAGAGGAGTAGCTGCTATGAAAGAAGCTAGGAACAACTAAATTATAAGGTGCTATTATGCAACTAACTACTTAAATTAGTTGTGTAATAGCACTTTATCCTTAACTTACTAAGTCCCAAATTAGTGTTTGTTACATATCTTTTAAACTTTTTTTCATCCACAGAATCTTAAATTTCTCACCTGCTATATCCCCATTATGGGTATCAAATTGTTGAAACCCCGCTTTTTTATATGCTTTTATTGCTCTCTTATTAAATTCTGCTACCCCTAATCTAACATAGTTCCCTTTATAATTATGATGCTTTATTGCAAACTCTACACACTCTAATACATATTTGCTACCTAAACCTTGTCCAGTTAACTCCGGCCTTAATCCAAAACCTATCCACATTTCATAAATTTTATCTGGATTATTTTTCACTGTTTTTATGTCTACATATCCATCTCCCTCAGAATCTTCATCAACTTCTTCAAAAAATTCCATAGTAAGCTCACCTACTAAATTATTGTTTTCATCTAAAGCCGCAAATTTTCCAAAGCCCCAGTTTTCTTCTTCTAGTAATAATTCCTCCTCATTACAATAGTCATATATAGAATATTCCCCTTTATATTTCCAATTATTAATCATCTCTTTTGCGTACTCTTTATTCATTGGAACAAATTTATATTTCATATCCTCTTCCTCCAATTATACTAACTTAGGTATTTTTTGTAGATTAATTTATAAACTTCCTGTAAATATCTATAACCTGAAATATCTCAAAACCCAGCGATTTATATAAATTATTTGCTTTTTCATTCCCATCTATATAACAGAGATAAATGGGTTGTACACCTTGATCTAAAGATTTATTAATAGCAAACTGAGTGATATTTTTACCATAACCCTTTCCTTGATGCTTTTGTGGAACCATTATATTATCTATATATCCACCTTTTATAGTAACAGCTGAAATTATCTCTTCATTATTTAATGTGAGATATATTGAATCCTTATTCTCTATTAATCTATTTCTCTCTTCTTCACTCTTAGGAATAAGATATGGTTTAAAATCATACCTCTTTCGTAATTCATAAAAACACTCTTGAACGCACTTTGAATATTGGTCATAATATTTATCTTCATAAGATACAAAATCTATATCTAAGTCAAATTGCTCTTTTTCTCTATAAATTAAATTAGGACATCTATACCACTTTTCGTATCCTAGCTTTTTATAAAATCCTGTTGAATCATTGACATCTACTCTAAATTCTGTAACTATGCATCCAGTATTTTCTTTTTCTAAATACCTAAATAGCTCATTATATAATCTTGTACCTATACCTTTTCTTCTCTCTTTTATATCTACATAAATTTGAATATTCCACAGATTTTCTTCATAAACTGATTTTATAACATATGCAAGACCTTTTATGTTTTCATCTTTATAGATTAAAAATTCTTCTGCTCTTTCTTGGATATCCTTAATTACATCAATTTTATCTAGGATATCTCCTCTGTAAATTAATTTATTAATCTCTTCTAAATCATCTAATTTAAACTCTCTTATCATGGTCAACTTCTCCTTTATGCTATAACCTTTACTATGAAATATGCATATTTAAGACCTATAGCTTACATTAACTTGTATTCATACCATACACTTGATTTATATTTTGTAAAACCCTCTCTAAGATATATGTTTAATGCATTCTCATTTTCTACATCTACACAGAGCATAGCCTTAGGCAATCCTTGAGTTCTTCCATAATCTATTGCTGCTCTTAATAAATTTTTTCCTAGTCCTTTTTCTCGATATTCTGGATTTACACATACAACAGATATGTATGTATATTTTTCTCCTGATTCAGATTCCACTGAAGCACGTATTGTTCCTATAGCTTCATCCTTATGATAAAGTAGCATCATTCCATCTTCTAAATGGCACTGTGGTTCGCTTTTCCAATATAAACATACATTTTCTGGCGTCCTTGGAGCATCCTCTGGAAATCCAATATTTCTAACCTTACACCAATCTACTTCATCCCTATTTTCTTCAAAAGTTCTTAACTCAAATCCATCTGGAAAAGTAGCTTTAGGAACTTCCCTATCCTCTCTTATCATAGTGAGGCTATATCCACCTATTTTAAACTGTAAAACTGTTAATATTTCAGCTACCTTCTCATTTTTTTGATCTATATATATAAATATTTTATCTACTTCTTCTATTTCTTGTAATATTGCTCTAAGCATAATTTTATAATTATCTATTTCATTTTCAACGCTGTGAAATATTCTTAATCTACCAATTCTTCCCTGTTTATAAAAGTCATCTAAAATAAGGGAGACTGCTCCTTTAATATTATTATCATCCACTAATATATAAGTTGGATTTTCTTCATTAACTTCAAAACCTTCTAAATCTATATCGCTTAATCCCTCATCATTAGGATCTGCTCTATATTTCTTACAATACTTAATAAAATCTTCAACCATTTCATCTTTTAATCTTTCAACTCTCATATTACTTATCCTCCACTATCTACCTCTATAAAAATCTTACTATTTATTATGTTAATCTTATATGTCCAAAACAATTCTATATTAAAGTTGAGCAGATAGCTTTAGTTTATATGCTGTTTCAAAATATAGTTCTAAAAATCAACACTATGCTAATGAATGCAGGACTGGACTGTAGTTTACTGATATTGCTTTTGTAAGCATTATAAAATATGAGATTGCTAATTAAAGTTAGTTCACAAATATCACCAGAATTATTTGTTGGAGAAATAAAAATAACCTATGTTTTTAAACATAGGCTCTGTTAGATCAAATTGTTGATTTGCTACACATAATAAGGTTGTCCTAATTAAGACAACCTTATTTGAATAACTTTTAATAGTTTAATGAACAATATATAAAAATTGTTCACCATAATTTATAATATATAGATTTCAATAATGAAACTACATAATACAAATAGGTTTTTATTTTATAAACTATTTAAATTGAACTTTATA
>DFXM01000032.1:32979-55685 GCA_002381695.1 Clostridium sp. UBA4108
TTCGAAACGGTTGAACAGTAATGATATGAAGTTCTAGTTAATTCAATTTTTGTAATATACCTATTTGTATAATGCACAAACTTAATTGAAACTTATATACTATATTTATATTCTTTAATGATATAAATTAAAATTTTTCCATTTATTAATCTAAATGTATTTTATAATATTTGGATTTAAATGTTGCACTTCCATCGTCTTTCGTGAATTCACCATAATGGTCAAAATGTAAACCGCACTTTTCCATAACTTTGCCTGATGCATGATTGTCAATTGCGAAGGATGCGCAAAAGTCTCTTATTCCTAAATCATAGGCAAACTTTATCAATGCTTTCAATACTTCTGTTGCATACCCATTGTTCCAAAATTCCGGGTGAAAGCTATAGCCGAATTCCCATTCAGCATCGTTATTCTCCGGCCCCATGCCACAACTACCAATAAGTTCGTTGGTCTCTTTTAGTACAATACCGAAAGCATAGCCGGAGCAATTTGCTAGGCTTGCAAGCAAATCTCTTACTTCTTCTACATTTGTATACAGAGGATCTGACAAATATTTATTTACAACTGGATTACCAAGCCATGCAAAAGCTGCTTCAGAATCTTTTTCATTCATAGGTCTTAAAATCAATCTTTCCGTTTCAATCACAGATTCACTCATTCTTAATCCTCCATAAATTCATGTTTATATATAAGTTAAGTAAAAAAATACATATAAAATTTTCTGTACATTTTAAACTATCATAAAACTATTTATCAAATGATATACCTTTAATAATAAGTTGTCCATATTTTTACTCTTCATAAACTTTAATTCTATTGTTATACCACCAGATAATGTTAGTTTTATTTCTGAATCTAAATCAAATGTACCTGCAGTTTCAACTGCATAAGTGATAATATTTTTAAAAGGTATAGTATAATATTCAACTTTTTTACCTGTAAATCCCTGCTTATCAGCAACTAGAATACGTTTATCAGTAAAAACAGCCATATCCCTCACTGTTTTCACAACAAAATTTACCTTTTCATTTGGTGAAATAAATGATTTCATCGAATCCGATAAAGGAATCTCCTCATAAAAATTAAAAACCTTATTTAAATTTACATCTGCCATAACGTAACCTCCTAATATAATATATTAATTTATTTTGTAGTTTTTATAGATAGATAGGACCTTGTAAACTCTTTTCTATCTTCATCTCTAGCTTTTCCATATTTTTAATCTTAATAGCTTTATTCAAATTGAGAATAATACAGCTGACTATAAAAGCCCTTTTGTTTCATTAGTTCCTTATGATTTCCCTGCTCTATTATATTACCATCCTTTACTACCAATATATGATCAGCACTTTTTATAGTGGAAAGTCTGTGTGCAATAACAAAACAGGTTTTTCCCTTCATCAAATTCCTCATAGCTTGCTGAATTTGAATTTCCGTTCTTGTATCTACATTGGAGGTTGCCTCGTCTAAAATAAGCATTTTAGAATCTAATAGCATAGCTCTTGCTATTGTTAGTAGTTGCTTTTGACCTTTGGATATATTAGTTCCATCATCTGTAAGAACTGTATCATACCCATTGGGAAGTCTTTTTATATAAGAGTGAATTTTTGCCGCCTTAGCTGCATTTATTACATCTTCTAAGGTAGCATTTTCATTACCGTAAGCAATATTCTCAAAGATGGTGCCTTGAAATAACCAGGTGTCTTGAAGCACCATAGCATAGGATTTTCTAAGGCTTGCCCTTGTTACTTCCCTTATCTCCGATTCATCTACATATATGCTTCCATCATTTACATCATAGAAACGCATAAGTAGGTTAATCAATGTGGTTTTTCCAGCTCCAGTAGGGCCTACAATAGCAATCATATTGCCAGATGGTGCCTTCATACTAAGGTTTTTAAGAATTATTTTATCCGCTGTATATCCAAAGGATATGTTCTCAACCCTTACATCACCATTAACCTGAGAAAGTTCCTGTGCCTCTTCTTTATCAGCCTCTTCTGCTAACTCATCCATAAGCTGAAAAATTCTTTCTGCCGCGGCTAAAGAAGACTGAAATTCTCCTATAATATTGGCAGATTCATTGATAGGCCCTGAAAATTTTCTAGAATATAATACAAAGGAAGAAATATTTCCTAAACTCATTTGATTAAACAAGTACATAATTGCACCAAATATACTAATTAAGGTCAAAGATAAGTTGTTCATAAAATTAACTGATGGTCCAATCATAGAACCATAATAATCCGCACGATAATAAGCATTTACAGCCTCTTCATTCTTTTTACTAAATTTATCCTTTGTATTTTCCTCCTGATTGTAAGCCTTTATTGTCTTCTGTCCCGATATAAACTCCTCTACCATTCCATTTAGTTCTCCAAGCTTCCTTGAACGATTACGAAACATAGGTCTTGTAATTTTTGTCATCCTCTTTGTGAGTATAATGGACATGGGTACTGTAAATACAAAAATCAGTACTAACTTTGTTGATATCATAACCATAGAAATAAATGACACAATCACTGTAATAATACTTCCACAAATGGTAACTAAATCTGAGGTTAAAGATGAGTTTAAGGTATCGATATCATAGGAGATTTTACTTATAATATCTCCCGTTGCATGGGTATCAAAATATCCTACTGGAAGTAAAAGTAGATGATCAAACAAATCTTTTCTTAGTCTATATGATATCCTCTTACTAACCTCAAGCATAATTACTGCCAGAATATAGGTTAAAATAGAAGATATTATATAAAATATAATCATGAGTCCGCAATAATAATATACTTCACTAAAATTTACTGCACCACTTCCTAATTCAATGCTATCTATAGCATAACCTGATAGCATGGGACCTACTAATGCAAATAAATTGCCTCCAATAGATAATAGAACTGCAATAATTAGTAATGCCTTATATTCTAAAAGATAGGACATTATTCTTCTTAAGGTATGCATCTTTTTCTTTTTCATAATTGTAATATGCCCTCCTTGTTTATATAAATCATTTCAAGATATTTTAAATTTAAAACAATTTATTCCCCTAGCTGTGATTCACTAATTTCCCTGTATATATCACAGCTTTTTATAAGCTCCTCATGGGTTCCATAGCCAACTATCTGTCCATCCTCTAAAACACATATATAATCCGCAGACATAATAGAACTAATCCTTTGAGCAATCATTATAGTTGTGGTATCCTGAAAATGATTTTGAAGTTCCTTTCGAAGTAATGCATCTGTTTTATAATCTAAAGCACTAGAGGAATCATCTAAAATTAAAATCTCTGGGTGCGCTACAAGTGCTCTTGAAATAAGTAGTCTCTGCTTTTGTCCACCGCTTAAATCTGCCCCTCTTACTGCTACCTTGGTTTGAAAGCCCTCTGTCTTTCCTTCTATAAACTCAGTAGCCCTTGCATATTCTGCCGATGCCTTTACCTCAGCTTCACTTATATCCCTTCCAAATCGTATATTCTCAAATAGGGTATCTGTACTAATAAAATCATTTTGAAATACAACTCCAAATTTTTCTTTTAATACCTTCATATCAATAGCACGTACATCTTCTCCATTAATTCTAATTTCACCCTGATCTACATCATAAAATCTCATTAATAGCTTAACTAAAGTAGATTTTCCAGAGCCTGTAGCTCCAATAATACCTAAGGTCTCCCCCTTTTTAATACCAAAGCTTATATTACTTATGTTACTTTCCTTATGGTTATAAGAAAAAGATACATTATTAAATTCAATGGCATATCCATTATCTACCTTTGGTATGCTCTTAATTGTAAGCTCTTCTTCAGCATTTAAAATCTCATTTATACGCTTTGCTGAAGCACTTGCCTTGGAATAATTGGTAAAAACTCTAGAAATAAATAAAAGAGCATTTAAAATTAATGTAACATAGGTTAAAAATGCAATAATTACTCCAGGTTTAATTACCCCACTATTTACCCTATAGGCTCCTGCTAAAATAACCAGTACAGTACCAATATTTAAGCATAAATTCATAACTGGATTTAATACAGACATCACCATTCCAGTCTTCTTTTCTTGTTCTACAGCAGCTTCATTGCGATAATTAAATTTTTCTCTCTCATAACCTTCCTTTGATAAGGCTTTAATAACTCGTATTCCTGTTATATCCTCACGAACAACTCTTATAAAGTCATCTATCCTTTTTTGAACAATAGAATACATTGGAATACCAACTTTAGAAACATAGGTAACCGCTAAAAATATAATGGGCATTACTGCAATCATAACTAAGGTAAGTACAGGATCTAGTGTAAGAGTAATGATTATACCACCTATAAGTAAAATAGGTGCTCTTACTCCAATTCTTTGCATCATACCTAGCATTTGGTGAATATTATATGTATCAGAAGTGGCTCTCGAAATTAAAGAAGGTAGGGTGAAATAGTCTACTTGATTATTTGAAAGATAAATCATTTTAGAAAATAAATCATTTCGAATACGCTCCGTTGTATCCCTGGCAACCTTAGATGCCATTCTATTAGCTATGATATTAAATACCACTGCAATAACAGAGCACAAAAACATAAGTCCGCCCCAAATAAGAATAGGACGCACTTGCTGTAGTGGAATAATATCATCAATCATATAGGATAATATCCAAGGAAGTGCCAGTTCCACAATAGTACCTGTAAATTTTATAGTAAGTCCAATAATCATCCGAAAAACATATGGCTCTAAATATTTAAATATTTGCTTCATTTTTATTTCCACCTAATAAATAATTATATATTTCAAGTAAATTTTACTTCATAATATATTATACACTTACATCTGGTGAACTTCCACCAATACACGTTTCATTTATTCCATATGTAGCTATTATGAATACCCATAAAAAACATAATGATAAAGATATTCCTAATAAACAAAAATTGGGAACATCCATAAAATTTAAAAAATAAATTTATGAATTTCCCAAATTCCTTACTTTATTTGTTTTACCTATTTCAATACAAGCAAAGTTATATATTGATACCTTCATTCTTTTGTTATCTTATATCTGCGAAATTTTCTATCTTCTGGCTTTATATAATCAATATATTTAAAGGCATATTTTTGCATGATTCTATTTGATGGATCATTATCAGTTAAAACTATACTTATCTTTTATAAGCCTCAAATGTAATTATTTGATCTCCATTTGTTGGATAAATATTATATTGATAATCTGATGAAATCACAATATCTGAAAATCCAATATTCTCAAGAAGTTTCTTAAACTCTTCAACTCCATACCAGCTTAATAGAAAGTACTCAAGTTCTGTTTCAATTAATTTTTTATCTCTCCATTTTTCATATTTCATATGAGATACAGTATACTGTTTAATTGGATTGATTTCCACATGTTTTTCTTCCAAAGTAATCAAATCACCATTTAGAGTTTCCCATGTCCTTGTTGAAATAGTTCCTGGTTTAAAATCTGTTTGTAAAAAAATATCAACAATTAATCTCCCATCTTTTCTTAAATGTTCATAAAAACATTTTAAAGCTCTTATTGAATCTTCTCTATCTTTTATTAATAAAAAAGAACCTGTAGGTAAAATTACAGCATCATATTTATTTTGTAAATTGAAAGAGCTCATATCTTCTATTTGTAATTCAGAATAAAGATTTCTTTCTTTACAATATTTTTTGCATAAAGATAGCATGTCCTCAGAACAATCTATACCATCTACATTAAGGCCAGCTTCTAATAATGGAATTAAAATTCTACCCGTTCCTACTGCTGGCTCAAGAATTTTTCCTGTACAACCTTTTAGCCTTTCCCTATAGTATTCCACATCCCCAAAAGAACGACCTATTGGTTTATCTAAATCATAAACTTCAGTAGATAAGCTACCATAAAAACTAAACATATAAAATCTCCTTTTTTATCTTGTCTTTAAATTTATGTCTCTTTTAAACTTAAAGATACCTAATTATTATTTTTCTTATTTAAACTAATATAAATATTTTTCCACGCGGTAATTGCAGTATATCATCCTATTAAAGCTTTAGCTGTTCCTAGTTTGTTAAAATTATTAAATTGACTTTAATTTTACCAACTCATTCTATATACTCTTTTAATGCTTTTTAAATACAATTCGTAAGAAATTTCACAATGCACTGACTCATTATTAAAATTAATTAATCATAAAAGCCCATAAATGCAATACTCTTTTACATTTATAGGCTTTAACTTACATGCTATATTAACTTATATCTTGCTTATAAATTATTTAATTATTTTCTTAAAAAAGTATTGATCATAGCCATTAATGCACTTTTCCAATACACCAAATAACTGATATCCCATTTTTGTATAAAATTCTGGAGCTTGAAATCCAAAAGTATTAAGCCAAATTACAATACAATCTGTATCTTTAGCAATATCTTCAATATTTTTTATTAATTTACCTCCATAGCCTTTTCCTCTAAGGGATTCATCTACCCATAAAAAATCAATAGTCATAGATTCATTATCCTTTGAAGCAATAATTCCACCTATAATTTTACCACTACTGTCCTTTAAACAAAATTTAAATTCTTCAGCGTTTGTAATATACTTAATGTTATGCTCTATTAGCTTATTATGTATATACTCTGCTTCGTTATCATCACAAGTTAATAGCTCAATGCCATTAGCCTTATTATAATCAACACTCATTCTAACCCCTCCTAATGCCATAATTATACAATTGACTAAAAGATTCAGCAAGTATCAATCTAACTTGTCTTTTAGCTATTAGGTTTATATATTTTATCCATTATGAGATAATTAAAAATGATTCTCTCTCCATTAATTTCAATACATATTTCTAAAAAGTTTACACTCTGTTAAATGACTTATATTATAATTTATTTAAATATAATACATAGGGAACTTCACAATGGGTAGGCTTATTGTTAATATCAAAGTAATGTTCATCAATATCTTTAAATTTTATTAGCTCTGAAAATCCCCAAGCTTTATACATTTTAGATAATCTATGGGCATCATCATTATCCACGCCAATTGTTGCTTCTTGAAATCCTCTTCCACTGACTCTCTCTAAAACTCGCTGCATTAGCTTGCTTCCTAGTCCTCTTCCTCTATATTCTTCCTTAATTCTAAAGGCACATATATATGCTCTATCTTCACCATTAGCCTCGTCTTTATCTTCTGAATTCCAAAATATATATAATTCTCCTACTAAAAGTTTCTCTTCTTCATCCTCCACTGTCCAAAACTCTATATTTCCTTCTTCTATTCCATTAACAAAATATCTTTGAGTTGGCGAATTATCATTTCTCCATAAGGATTTCAAATCCTCTATTGAGCCTATACGAATTATCAATATTATATACCTCTTTTCATATATATGTATTATATCAACGTATCAAAGAATGTTGTTATAATAGAATTATGAAATTTCTCTGTAATGATTTGCAATAATAGGTTAAGAACCTATTTAAATTTGATTCTAGAGATTCTTCTTTTGCTCAGCTAAAATCCTCGTAAGCTTGTCAGGACGACAAGCTAGCGAACCTGAGACAGGATGTCGAATGTGAGCGTTAGGGGATTTAAGCTGAGCAAAAGATTAGAATTTCTTAATCAAATTTAGTGTTTTAAACTATTATTGCAAGGCATGGAAGATAAATTTCATAATTCCTACATGTACTAGCCTTTTGAGAGTTAATTGTATTATTACTTTTCTAATACTTCAAGCTTCATATCTGTTAATTCAAGCCCACTTAAGAACCCTAATTTATGATATAATTCTTCTGCTTTATTTCCTATGTGTACATATAACCTAATCACTGGATATTCTTTACTTAAAACTGTAAGCGCACTTTTTAACATTTTAGTAGCAATACCTTTTCCAGCATAGCTAGGCTTTACAGCTATTTGAGATATTAAAGGCCATTCCTGCCACATAGATATATAGCAAACCCCTACTAATTCTTTAGTAGCTTTATCATATACTAAGGTTGAAGCTTTATTTAAAAGCTCTATATTTAAATTGTTATCAAAATACTCTTTAACCCATTTAGTATACTCTTCTACACTGTAACTAAAGTTCAAGCCTTCATTATTTTGAAAGGCCTCATGAAGTAGCTTTCCAATTTGTAATTCATCTTCTCTTTTTGGAGAAGTAACATAATAGTTATCATCCCAGCTAATATTGAGAATCTCAGTTGGTCTTACCATCCAGCGTCCACTCTCTACTTTTATAAACCCTAACTTTTCATAGTTTTGAATTTGAGATGAATCAACTGTAGAAGCCTCAATAGGTCTATCAAAATCTGACCAATAAACTAAAATTTCCTTAAGCTTTCTAAGTACTTCATATTCATCTTCAAAGGGTGGAATGACAAATACTCCCTCTATAAAATTAGGTTCCATAAGAGCTCCCCCAACTTTCCTCCCATCCTTAAGTATCCAGAAGCACTCGTCTTCCTCAAATATAACTGAACGGATTATATCATAATTCTTCTTAAACCATCCATTTGCCTTCTGTAATCCATAATAAGTTGCATGATATTTTGAAAAAATTTCATGGTCTGCTCTTTGAAGTTCATACCCTTCTCCCAGCTCATATATATTTATTTCCTTTGAATAATTCTCTAATAACATTTATGATACCTCCCTGTGCTTTTTACTATTTATTTTCTAGAAAATACACATCAGTAACTGATTTCCCTTTATAATCTTTAGGTAAAATATCCATATATACCTCATCATAAGCTTTTCCACCTATAAAATGAGATTCACGTCTTCTTCCAAATTCCTTAAAACCAGCTTTTTTATACATTCTTATTGCTTTCTCATTATGAGAATAGACAACCACCATTACATTATGTAAGTTTAATATGTTAAAGCAATAATCTATAGTAAGCTGCATTGCTTCTAATCCATAACCTTGTCCTCTAAAGTTACTATCTCCTATTAAAATTGCTAGCTCTGTTACTCTATCTATATAGTTTACCTCTTTAATCCAGCAAAAGCCAATTAACTTGTCTTCTTTCAAATCAACAATTGAAAAGCGGTTAGCTTTACTGCTATAGCTTTTCTCGAAAAATTCCTTAGTATTTTCTATAGAATAATTTCCAGCAGCATCTCCTAGTCCGATGGTTGTCCTCATATCTGTAAACCATTCTGCAAATTTCTCATAATCTTCATATATCATTTGTGCCAAGTAACACTTTTCACCTATTAACTTCTTTAAATATCCCATGATTTTCCCCTTTACAATCTTTACTCTTTACACTTTTCTCACCAAGTAGCATTAGCATAATTTTCAAAGCCTATTCTGTAGTAAAACTACTGTTTGGATATAACATAAGCCCTCTTAGTTCCTATGACCTATTTAATTCTTCCTTTCCATAACTAAACCTAATATTCACATAAACTCTTAGAAAATTCATAAGATGCAATACCTACTGCTATAGATAGATTTAAAGAATCAATTTCCTTTGAATGAGCTATTGAAATACTTGTACCCACGTTTAAAAAATCTTCATTAAGTCCTGTAGCTTCATTTCCGAAAACTAAAGAAACTAATTTATCTTCAGCTGGAGCTATATTTTTAATGGACTTTTCTCCATTTATCATAAAAGTATAAATGCTATGGTCAGTGAAATCTCTCCTATAAGCATTAAAATCATCATAGTAATTAAATTTGATTTTAAACAATGCTCCCATTGATGCTCTTATAACCTTAGGATCAAATATATCCACCCCTGGACTTATAATTGCTAAGTTGTCCATGCCAAATCCAACCATGGTTCTAATAATAGTTCCCATATTTCCCATATTACTTGGATTAACTAAAACTATATGAGATTTATTTCTGTCTAAATTCAAGGTATATTTTTTAAAAATTCCTATAATATAATAATTTTCTTTATCTGCAATTTTAGAAAATATATGATCATTCACTTGTATATCTATATTTTTACTTCTACATAACTCATATAAATTTATTCCGTTATCGCTCTCTATATAACTTGATTTTACAGCAATTCCCATAACCTTATCTGGACACCTATTAATTAACTCTATAGTTGCAAATGCTCCAAAGGTATATGAGTATTCAAATTGTTTTTTATATTTTTTAAGAATCATCTCTCTAAATTCCTTTTTATTATTTTTAAATTTATTCCTAAAAAGATTTTACTATGTACCTTATGATTCTTATATACCCAGAATAGTTCTATATCAAAGTCGAGCGAAAAAATACCTTATTATCAAGTTAACTTTGATAATAAGGCATTGTTCTAATTGTATTAAATTGTTTATATGTTACCTTTAGTGAGAGAGCGTATTATAATCACCAAACTTTCACTAAAGTTCACCTCTTTTCTTTTTATACATTTTTTAATGTCTAATAAGTCATTAATTCGCTTTATATGAAAATTATTTACTATTAAAATTTTTTCTCCAATCCCAAATTTCATTAATTGTTTCAACTTTAAAACCTAAATCCCAATAAAATTGCTGATCTCCTCCAAGCATTCCTCTGCACTGTGGTGACATCTTCATAACTCGATTAGCTACCTCATATATCAATGCCCTTCCTATTCCCTTTCTTCTACACCACCATACAACTCCAAGTGGCTCTAATTCACAATAAGGCATTTTTTCGTTGTACCAAATGATAGCAAATCCCACTGGTTTTCCTTCATCATCCAATACGCATAAATCAAGTTCTGGTTTATACCCTGGCATTTTTCTTAAATCGTGAAATCCTCTTTCTCCTGTTTCCGCTATAGGAAGTGTATAGTTAAAAGAAAACATATGAGTATTGGAAAGAAAAAAATCTGGTGTTTGGGTTCCATCAACTATTCTGTATCCATTTGGAAGTATAATATCAAATTTCTTCTCTGAAAACGGAAGTATTAAAGCTCTCTCTACTTTTTGAGATAACTCATATCCTCTCTCTTTTGCCATCTTTTTTACCAAACCATATTCTGGTGGAATGACTACATGTAAGTTTCTTGCATTATTTTCATAGTCTTTTTTAAAACAAGAGAGATGTGTTTCTGCATGATGAAACATTCTCTCTAGTAACTCTCTATCTCTTTGTCGCTCTAAAGAATCAAATAGGAAGAAGGCATCTCCATGCCATACACCTTCGCATATAACTGCTGAAATAATATTACCCTCTTCTTCCCATATACCTACTATATGTCTCCAATTATCTTTTACATTTGCCCATGCACTATGAACTCCACGACTAAACTCATGACGACTTACTCCCCATGGTGGATTACTCCATACATAACTATTTAATACAAGTTGTTCTAATTTTAGAAAGTCTTCATCTGTATAATATCTAAAGGAAATGCTCATAATTCTCCCCCATTCTACATCAAAGCTCATTTGTTATAAATTTTACCATCTCCGCTCATTTTCTTATTCTCAGAAGAATTTTCTACAATTGTTTATTTGTTCTATTATAAACTTCTCTTTTGTATGTATTACAATAATATATAATTCTTTCTAACTTAATCTTCTAATTTTCTTGAATACACTTCAGCCCATGCAGGAAAAAAGCCAGCATTTATAGCAATATTCTTAGAAATTATGTGAGATACTGAAGTTCCATAAAAAGGTATATTTCCACGCTTTAGCATTTCCTGTTTTAATAATGCAACTAGATTTGTGCCAATACCTTTTCCTCTATATTCAGGTAACACATCAATACCAATTTGATATAAAATCTTACTATCTTCACTAATCCCTGCCATCCCCATTATAATATCACCATCAAAAGCAGCAACTCCAAGAACATCTGGGTAATTATTATCAAAAACAAAAGCTTGATCAAACCTGCTATCTCCCCGAAATTGTAATATCTCTTGTTTTTCAAACCATTTTATTGTAGTAATTGGCTTTACATTACAAGTAACAGGATTAGGTAGATAAAAGTGAGGCATCTCATCAATTTCATGACCAAATTCTCTTAATTTATTATCTATAGCCCTAAGCTTGTCATAACCAAACAACCAGCTGGCATTTTGTTTTAGAATATTTTCTTTAAGCCATGGTGTTATTTTTTCATCAGCATAGATTATTGCCCTTCCCCCTATACTAATTATTTTGAGGAAGCATCCATCACTTTCACAGATACGCCTGCCCTTTAAGAGTTCATTTTTAGTAATTGTATTTCTCTCTTTTTCAAAGTCTAAGGGTTGACAATTATAATCAAGTGCCAATTGTTTTTTTGCCATGCTAAGTATTTCAGTCTTTGTATACATATTTTACACCCCCATCCTTTAATCATAATTCTCCATATCAACGTATTTTAGGTATTCTTCTACTTTGCTACTTTTTATATGCTAGTTAGCTCTAAAAAACTAATATATAAGTAATCGTCAATATACCTAAACCTTCTTTGCTCCCCAAAAATGTAGCTGCCCTTCACTATCCCTTTCAAATTGGTATTCTTCATCTATCCAAGTATGGTGAAATCTAGTTTCAGATATAGGGTACATGGGAATGATATAGTCATCGTCTATTATGAAGAATAGTTTGTCTCCTTTTCTTGTTACTGTAAGCTTAGTGCCATTCTCCTCATATATTCCCATATACTCTTCATAAACCTTTGTATCTAATTGGAAGACTTCTGGTTTATAAGGAAATTTATAACTTTCCCCAAAAACTATAGCAGCCAGAGTTTCACTAATACCCCATACTGCCGTAAAACCATAGTTGCTAAATACTGAAATGGATACTCCTTCTTCAATATAATAATGAAGTTCGGTTAAAAACCCCTCCCAGCCTCCTCCATGATTAATTCTTCTTCTATTAAATTGTTCATCGATAAATACTCCATACCCATATTGATTTTTATATGGAGTAATCATTTTTTCAATGGAAGCCTTCTTTATAAGCCTTCCTCCAAACAGACCTTCAGTCCATAAATTCATATCTTCAACAGTAGAATACATGCCCCCAGACGAAAAAACAGGATTCATATCCACATAACCACACTGAATTAAGCTTTCGTCATTTAGATAGTACCCTGTTGCCTTATTGGATAGTATAGTTCTGTTGTCATCTACACCAGAATTCTTCATACCCAAAGGCTCAAATACATTATCCTTTAGAAACTCCTCATAGGTTTTCCCCGAAATTTTTTCTATTATAAGGCCTAACAGATAATACCCTGAATTACTGTAATCCCAATCACTTCCTGGCTCGAATTCTAAAGGTCTATCCTTAAAAATACTAATTAATTCTTCAGAAGTCAAAGGCATTTTACATAATTTCTTATGAGAATCTGGAACGTTTGTATAATTAAAAAGTCCTGATGTATTAGTAAGTAAATGATGAATTGTAATTCTTTCATCAAATTCAGGATAATTAGGAAAATAACTCCTCAAGGTATCGCTTGTTTTTAAAAGCCCTTTCTCCTCAAGCATTAAGATTGCTACTGCAGTAAATTGCTTTGTTATTGACCATATTCTAAATTTTGTGTTAAGAGTATTAGGTACGCTATGCTCTATACTCGCCATTCCATACCCCTTTTCAAAAATAACTTTCCCATGCTTTGCTATTGACACTGAGCCACTAAATGGCCATGTATCTACATAGCTATCCATGTACTCTTCTAGTTTAAGTTGAATATCCTTATCCTTCATCTTCTCTTCCCCCTAATGCTTCAGTTGATTTTATAAACTCTTCTACGGTGTCATACTTTTCAATATTCACACCATTCTCTTCAATTATTTTTATAAATTCCTTTTGGATTTCCATAGCTCTTTCCTTGAACTGCCTCATACATTTTGCATTATAGCTACTCATCAAATCAATCTTATTTAGGCCATTTTCTTTTACAGCCATATTTAATGTATCTTGAAGGCATGTACCTGAAATATATGCAAGAACGGCATCTTCATTGTCACAGCATACATAGATTTTATTCCAGGTGGAGAGAATTTCTTGATACAGCTCTGCAAGCTCTTCATAGTTTGCTTTTTTCTCTCTTTCTTTTGGTTCTTGAGTTTTAATATTCAAGAAATTTCTTGTGTTCTTTATCATTCTATAACAATATTCTTTAATCTCTTTTTCTGAAATTGCCTCTACAACTGCCTCATACAACAATATAAAATCTACAGGAATACTCTCCATATTTTTCAAATCCTCTAGCTGTTTCTTTAGTCCATAGCTAAAATAGGTTTGATTTGCATAAGCTACAGCATCCGATAAAGACATGACTATGCATCCAGCTAATGTCCTCAATTCACAAATATCTTCTTCAAACAACATAGTTTGATAAAAATTCATTGACTCTTTCATTTCCTTGGATGCTCTATCTAACATAAAAACTTTATTGCTCAGATTTTGCTTTAATTTACTTTGTAATATCTCAAATCTTTCTTTGTCTTCTTCTGAATTGCAGTAAAGAATCCTTACATTCCCTAGACATGGAGTCAAACATTCATTGAATTCTGCAAGTCCTTCAACTCGTTTCCAAGACATTGGAAACAAATCAAATCCTATTCCTTCCACAATAAAAGTTTTGGATAATTCATATCCGCGTTCCGTTTTCGGTATAAAATAGAAATCCACATCTGATAATGGATTTGCTGTGCCATTTTCATAGGAACCATAGATAAGCAAAAGACTTACATCCTCTTTGTATTCTTTTTCTATCCTTTTAACCACCCATTCTACAATCATATCATTTCTCTTATTCATAACGTTGTACCTCTCCAAAGTATAAAATCAGTTAAGCATTTCTTTACAATATTTTCAGATACCTATCTTTTGTTAATCCGAAACATATTTCATCATAATATCTTCCATTCATATAAATATTTTGTTTAAGAACACCTTCCTGCTCATATCCAAGTTTTTTATGCATTTTAATAGACGCTTCATTTCCCTCTAAAACAGTTGAAGAACATTTATTTAATCTTCTTTCCATAAATCCATATTTTATAAGTATTTTCATGGCACTTGTTCCATATCCTTTACCTTGGTGTTCTGTTGCAATTCTGATACCAACGCCAAAAGTTCCATGCCCCTCATTGTCTATTCCAAAAATTATTCTTCCGACATGTATACCATCTATTGTTTCTATAGCGAAAACTATATTTGAATTATTTGTAATACAATTTTCTACTCCTTTACAATATTCTTTAGAACCTGAAATTGTTGGTGGAAGTTCAACTTTGTAACCTGCTAATCTACTTAATGAACTATCAAAACCAGTATAATAAATCCACTCCCAATCCTCTTCCCTCCAAGGTCTTAATCTTACTAGATCATTTTGCCAATAATAATTATCATATATGATTTCTCTCATAAGAATTCCTCCTATATTTTCCTTGCAATATAAAAAATATTGATGTTGCTACATTTACTCCTAAAAAAATTGTACTATTCTCTTCATGTTTCTTATATATCCAAGATAGTTCTATATTAAAGTTGAGCAAAAATAAGGCCTCGCTATCAAGTTAATTTTGATAACAAGGCCTTGTTCTAACATATAGCATAATTTATTATATTTAAGCCAAACACTAATCAAACATTTCTAATATAGCTTTATTGTACTTCCATACATTGTTATAAGCATTGCTCATTATTGCAACTTTTAAGTTCTTTTCTAAATCAACAAAGGAATTAAATCTTATTCCTGGATCGTCTCCCATAAGAGAATATCTATAAGAGCCATTTTCTTTTTCATATAGCCATACTCCATATCCATATTTGCTGTTATCATCTTGTGCTTGCGGTGAAAGCATAGTTTGTGTAAGCTCCTTTGATATTAATTTATACTCCAAGAGACAATTCCAAAATTTTATCATATCATTAGCAGTAGTAAATGCTCCTCCAGCTCCTGTTCCCTTCACATCCACACTATAAATGTTAGTTCTAAATTCTCCTGTAGCTTTATCATATATATATCCATTAGCACATCCTGCAGGTAATCTATCCAGTTCAAAATAATCCGTATCATTCATATTACAGGGCTCAAATATATTTTCTCTTATATAACTATCAAAGCTTTTACCTGTCACCTTTTCTATTATTAAGCCCAGAATTACATATCCTGAATTATTATATTTAAATTTACTTCCTTTTTCATATTGCATTGGCTTTTCAATGAATAGTGGAAGCAGCGCTGATGAATTTCTTATTTTATACATAGGATAATCTATCCATAGCTCCTCATACTCCTCCATAATGTCCTCATCAAAATAATCTGGTATTCCTGAGGTGTGATTTAAAAGCTGATGAACTGTAACTTCTTTATCTATTTGATGAAAATTAAAATCTAATATACTGCCTATTGTAGTATTTAAATTTAATAATCCTTTTTCAATTAACTGTAATATTGAAACAGCAGTAAAAACTTTACTTCCTGAAGCTATTGGAAATCTTGTTGTGATTTCATTAACTCTAAGATTACTTTTATCCGCATAGCCACAGGCTTTACTATAAATCTCTGCGTCCTTATTTCTAATATAAATTACTCCGCTAAAATCTTTATCTAATAAATTATCAAATTCTTTATAATTCATTTTTGTTTCCCTCATAAATATTATTTAAATTCTCTCTTTGGGCATGTCCTCAACTATATCTGAGAAATGCATATGGTTGAATTTCCACTTTCCATCTTTTTTTACTAGTACTCCAAGGAATTTCATAGCGTAAAGAGGTTTTTCTTTAGCATTTATTATAATATCTAAGCAATTAGCCATTGATGTTATCATTTTATATACAATTTCTTTATTAGATTCTTCCGTTTCATTTAGGTAGTAGTTTAAGCCATTTTTAGCCCAATTAGAAACCTTGTCCTTTTTCCAAGTAAATTCTATAAGTGCCTTAGAATAAACTACAGCTACATTATTTAAAACAGAAATATATGCATTTTCTCTATTTAGATTAAAATCTCCCCAATACTTCCAATCTCCTTCAAATAGCTTCTTTCCTTCCTCAAAACCATGAAAATTCTCTCCTTGGTCTGTTCCAAATATAAATAAATTTCCATCCTTATGAAGTAGCTCTTCCCCATAGCTGTCCACTAAATTTACATCCCGTTTATCATAAGCTTCTTGAAAGACTTGCAATACTTTTTGAATTTCCTCTATCTCTAAATTATCTTTCTTCTCTGTTGGAATAATTTTAAATTTATCCTCCGTATTATAATCATTGAGTGCTATCTCTAATCCATTTCCACTAAAGGATATCTTTATATGTTTTATCATCCATTTTAAACCGGTGTTAACCATTATAATAGTCACTCTAAAAGGCTCTATATATTTTTCTTCTTGGATTATATATTTTTCTCCTGAGGTTACATTATATATACCTTCTGAAATTTCATTTAAAAGTTTAGCTAAAGTTCCTTTTGATACATTATCGGAGTTCAATTCCTTAGATAATTTCTTTATCATATCCTCATAGAGTTTTTCTTCACTTATACTTCTTATACTTTTCCCTGAAACTGCCACAACAGCTATTTCATCTTCTAAATTTATCACTGCATCCTCTACATCAAGCTCTATATTCTGTAGATATTTTTCTTCCTTTGTCCAGTAGCTATTTATTTCATTCTTTATATTTTCTATTCCAAAACTCCAGTTATTTAACCCTGTCCCTACAAGACTTGTATCTTTCTCATCTATAAAAAACTCCTTAGCAAAAGCTTCTGTATTGCGCTCATTTACTTGGTTATATTGTTTTTGAAAATTCTTCAAAACTATCTTTATATCTTCAATTACTTTTTTATCTCTTTCCATATTATATTCCCCCTTAACCTCTTAAAACTTGCTTTTTAATAACTTAAGTTAATGTTAAAATAGACCTATATCTATAAATAGATATGGACTTTGTCGTGAAATCAAATAGTCCTTTATATTAATTATATTTGCTTTAAATACTATCTAATTTCCCCTCAAATATCCAATAAAATGGAAATGAAAAATGTATATAGTTAAATACAGGCTTATCTCCACAATTTGAAACTAACGCTGTTAATCTGATAGGACAAGTATAATTTGTACCTACAGCACTCTCGTTTAATACATAAGATACACTTCTGTGAGCCGCAAATAGTTTTTCTTTTGAGGTAAGATTAGATTTAAATAGGTTGCCCAGTTCCACTAAGGCACCTTCAGCAAGTTCATCTTCTATCAATTCTTGTTTCAATGTACCTGAAACTGTGACCCAAGCCATTTCACCTGACTTTGTAGCGATGGCATGTTCTAAGTCTATAGAAAGACTTGAAGCCCTGCTTTTTTCAAAGAATTCTTTGATCTGATCCACCCCATAATACCATTGGTTATCCGGTCCCATAACATAGGGAATACTATAAGTTGTAAAACATTTACTTAACAATTCTTTTGAAATATTTTCTTGCCCCACAAACTCTGTTTCTAGACTCTTTAGGAGAGATTTTATCTCCATATTCACTTGATTATTTTTATATTTATAAGCCATAGCATTGAACTTATTGTAACTTTCCACATATTCTTTAGAGCTTTCAAAACGCTGATCTGGAAAATTAGCTTTTGGTATGGAAAATTGGAGATGAGCAAATTTCCACTTACTCTCTCGTTTTAATAGAACTCCGCTTAAACATACAGGCCATAAGTATTCTCTCTTCTCACCTGATCGCTGATGGTAAATTAAAGTCAACACCCAATTGATAAAAGCAATTTTCTCTTTAGATGTAAGTTCTGTTTCTTCAGCCTTATCTTTTATGAAATTAACATGACGATCATATTTTTCTTGTGTATCTTCAAAAGTATGTTTTACAGAAGCTGTAGTGGCAAACCAAGCAACTTCATCTTTAACAGAGATATGTGCCCTTTCCCAATCCATATTAAAATCGCCCCAATATTCCCAGTCATCTCTAATCAGGGTTTTTACTTCCTCGCTACCTAAAAACAACTCTTCCGTTGAAGTGCCAAGAGCGCAGGCTTCTTCTCCAATGATAAAAAGCTCATCCATAAAAGCATCAACTTTTTCTATATCACGTTCAGTATATCCAACCTGAAATTTTCTAAGAACCTCTCTAATATACTTATGGTCCTCAGTTGAATCATTAAATATATCTTTTTCCCCTAAAAACTTTCTTAAAGATTTATTATCTAAATATTGTATTCCAAACTTATTCATGTTTAAAATTCTCCTTCATTGCTTTAAACTACTTTGATATAAAATTAAGATAATCATAAAGTATTTTAAAATCTTCTTATTCTTTTATTATTTTTATGAAAAACTCCTTCTGTTATAAGCCTCCCTACTAAAATTTTACTATTTAATAAAGTTATATTATATGGTCAAAACAGTTCTATATTAAAGTTGAACAAAAAACGCCTTATTATCAAAGTCATATTGATAATAAGGCGTTTTTTTAGTTTTAATTTTCTACCTAGGAACATAATTTTCTCTCTGAACTTACAATTCTTCTTATACTTTGCTCCGAAAGAAAGTATTCATCTGCAAGTTCCGAGGCCTTAGTTCCACAAGTATATTTTTCAAAAATTTCATTATTTCTTTTCTTAAGGCTACTTCTTGTTCCATTCTTTTCGCCCCAAGCTTTTTCATTTTCACTTTTTCTAGGGATATATAAATATTCCCCGTCTATATATTCTTGAATTAATTCTATTATCTCCTCTGGTAACACATTATGTGCTTTAACATATTTCATATCTTTGCTCCCCCTTAATTTTTTAAATTAAGGCAAAGACCTATGAAAAAGTAAGCTCATGTATTATGGGAGCCTAGTTTTTAGGCATATTTATAAAATGAATTTTTAATAATGCCTTTTAGCTAACAATTACATTAGGCTCCAAGCAAAGCATAGCCAACTGAGTCATTATGGTCTTTGCTTGAAGCATATCATTTACAGTACAATTAAATACATTATAACTTCTCATAAAACATCACTCCTTTTTGCCCATATATACAATTATATACTAAATTCTAAGATTATTCTAATTTTTCTCATAATTAAGTTTATTATCCACCTATATAACTTATACCTAACTTTTTAAAATACACTATAACTCTTAATATTTAGCTAAAATCTAATAATAGAATGATTGAGATTCAGCATAAATAAGCCTAAACTTATTCTTCTGAAAAGACTAAAGAATATTATGAGATTTTGTCCAAAAATTAGGTTGTAAAAGCTTTGATATATTGTATTAAAAAGAGCTCAAATATGGTATAATATAAGTAACGTTGATAGATTAGAGGAATGATTTTATGAGAACACCACTTCAATTAGTTAAGGAAGTTAAAGGGACTATGGCAATGGAAGGAATGAAGTTAAAAGAGCAAGAAATTCATTTGTTGAATAAATGTGCTTCTGGAAAAGTGTGCTCAAAAGCTGCAGTTAAAAGTTTAGTATTAAAATATACACAGAAATAAGGGATTATGTATGTTAAATAGTTCTTATTATGATTATGAATGGGATAGCAATTATTGTTATCCCAATTGTTTTATACTAAAGAATAAATTAAATATTAAAGATGAAAATCTACTGGAAGAAGCAGAACGACAAATAACTTCTATAAAAATTTTAGAAATAAAGATGTGTCCCATCAAAGGTTCTTTAGATTTTAAACATTTTTTAAAAATCCATAAGCATATTTTTGAAGACATTTATACTTGGGCTGGAAAAACTCGTTCAGTTAATATTTCTAAAGGAAATGAATTTTGTAAATATATTCATATATCTACTATGTGTGAAGAAGTTTTTTCAAATTTACAAAAAGAAAACTATTTAATAGGCCTTAGCCTAGAAGATATAATAACTAGATTGGCTTACTATTTAGGAGAATTTAATGCAATTCACCCATTTAGAGAAGGAAATGGCAGAACACAACGAGTTTTTATTGAATACTTAGCACAAGTTGCAGGATACTATGTTGATTTTTCAGAAGTTACCTCTGAAGAAATGATAGCAGCAAGTGTAGATTCCTTTGCATGTAATTACAAGAAAATGGAATATATTTTTAGCCGAACTATTCATCCTATTGCTATTAAAGAACAAGAAGCTTTTATAAAATCGCTAGTGCCAAGAAACAGCAGTTTATTTAAGTTTTTTATTAGTTGGAAACAGAATTATTGATATATGTATCTATATGTATCTTTTAGAAAGTTATAATGAATACCCTTAAGAAAAGAGAACACTTTGATGTTTTAAAAATTGGCTTTGTTTTAAATAGTTGTTGATATTAAAACAAAGTCCAAAAATTTTATACCAAAGTGTTCTCTCATTTAATACTTAAATATTTATTTGTGTTTTCTTTTTATATACTATTAGTCCTACTATATCTGCTATTGCCCACCCAATAGGAATAGCCCACCATATTCCACTAGCTCCCAAAGTAGTATGTGCTAGTATATAAGCTAAAATAACCCTTGTTCCTAAAGATATAACCGTTAAAATAATGGACATATTTAAATATCCCATGCCTCTATATAATCCATAAAACATAAATAAGAATCCAATTAATATATAGAACACTCCCACGACTCTTAAATATTCTACACCTAGAGCTATAATCTCGACTTCTCCCCTATCAACAAATAAAATCATTAAATCCTTAGCATATATAATTATTAAAGTAGAAATTACAGCACAAAATCCTACTATAGTAATTATTGAAGATTTTACTCCTTCTTTTATCCTATCTAATTTATTTGCTCCCATGTTCTGAGCAACATAGGTTGAAAAGGCATTTCCAAAGTCTTGTACAGGCATATATGCCAACGAGTCTATCTTAACGCCTGCTGCAAATGCTGCCATAACAGTTGCTCCAAAGGTATTCACTAGTCCTTGTACAAGTAATATACCAAAATTCATTATAGACTGTTGTATTGAGGTTAAGATGGAATATTTAGCTGTAATTTTAAATACTTCTCTATCTATTCTTATATCTTCTCTTCTAATTTTCAAAAATGTTAGTTCCTTATAAACATAAATCAAACTTAATATTGCTGATACTCCCTGAGCAATTATAGTTGCTAAAGCAACACCTTTAACTCCTAAATTAAAAACTAAAACGAATGCTAAATCTAATACTACATTTATAATTGCAGCTATAATTAAAAAATATAAGGGTCTCTTTGAATCTCCTATTGCTCTAAGCACACAAGTTGCTCCATTATATAGAAATGTAAAGAATAATCCAGCTATAATTATAGTTAAATATGTCTTTGCATCTCCTAATAGTTCTATAGGCATATTAAATAGAGATAATATACCATCAATGAAACTAAAAGATATCACCATAATTAAAATTGTAATACTAAAAATAAAAATAAATGAATTTATAATAGCCTTTTTAAATTTATCCATATCTCTCGAACCGTAATATTGAGATAATATAACCCCTGTTCCCATACACAGTCCTATAATTATAGAAGTAATAAAAACCATAATTGCAAAAGAAGAGCCCACTGCAGCTAATGCATTTGTACCTACAAATTTCCCAACAACTATTGTGTCCACAAGATTATATAATTGTTGAAATATATTACCTATTATCATAGGCAAGGCAAACCTTAATATTAAGCCACTCGGTTTACCTTTAGTCATATCTATCATATCTATTTACCCCCATATTTTTATCAATAACTATTTAATTAAATATTTTACATAATTTGTAATTAAATTTCTACATAATACAAATAGGCTTTTCTTTTATAAACTATTTAAATTGAAC
>DFXM01000032.1:55701-87987 GCA_002381695.1 Clostridium sp. UBA4108
AGTTGTTGTCTTTTAGTTTTTTGCTTGAATAGAAACCTAGTAAATCAAGGTTTTGAAACGGTTGAACAGGAATAATATGAAGTTCTAATTAATCTAATTTTATATTTAAGCCTATTTGTATTATGTAGTTTCATTATTACAACCTATATATTATAAAATTATGATATCTTCATATAGACGTTTTTATTTCTATTGCTTTAACGCTTTGCTAATTATGGAATATTCAAATTCCTCACTAAGCATGTCCATATAAACCTCATCATACTCGTGCTTTCCATATATAATTGCTTTTCTTCGTCTTCCAATCTCTTTAAAGCCACATTTTTTACAGGCCTTTATTGCTGCTTCATTAAAAGAGAAGGTTTCAATCATTATATTTCTTAAATTCAAGATATTAAAGCCGAAATCAAGTAATAGCTTAGTAGCCTCAGTTCCTATTCCTCTATTTCTGTCACTTTTTTCTCCGATAAACATTCCCATTACAGCATTTCTATTTATAAAGTTTATTCTCATAAGTCTTCCAATTCCAATGACTTCATCATCCTCTTTTCTTACAATGTAAAAACCATATCCTCTACTGCTATTCATTCCTTCAAGATAACTCTTTTGTGTCTCATAGGTTATCATATCTGATATATCTCCAGTCCTAATAGCTATCTCTAAATCATTGCTCCATTTAGCTACCCTTTCTGTTTCTCTATTATCTATTGGAGATAAATAACATATCTCTCCTATTAATTTTCTTAAATTCTCCATTTACACCACGCCCTTATCCCTTATATTATTTATCTAATTCTAATCTTATAATTTCTCTAGTTGGATGGAATTCATATAGGCTAACTCCCACTATTTCTCCTTCAAAAGCCTGAAAGGAACCATTTATTATAGGTAATGCTTTAATAATATTATCTGAATCTTTTATAGGTATAGTAATATGAGGAACCCATTGATTATCCTTTAGAGAATAATTAGCTCCAATTTCTCCACACCTTTCATCATATTTCTCATGAAATTCTCTATGAAAGTTTTTTAACTCGTCTGAAACATGAGGAGCTATAAATGCTATATCTAGTCCAAATAATCCTATATAGCTAAATTTTATCTTAACACTTTTATGTTTCTTAACAAATTCCTCCATCCACTGACAGATATATTTTTCATCTATTCCTACATACATTCCCATTGTAATATGTGGTGGTATATCCTTTAATTCAATATCTGCTTGGGCTAACTGGCTTTCTATAAGTTTGAACTTTTTATTAGTTTCCTCATCAAATAATGCTATGGCACATAAAAATTTTTCCTCCATGTTTTTCAGACCTCCTTTAGTAATCTATCTTCTTCTAGATATCTATTACATAGCGGTATTCATTTAAACTTTCTCCAATTATTATTTCCTTTATAGTTCCATCATGGTGAAGTCCTACTTTTTCATAGAATCTTCGTGCTTTTAAATTTTCTTCAAGTACCCAAAGAGTAACTCTTTTATAGTTCCTATCTTTAAGCTCCTTAATTCCCCATTTTATTAATTCATAGCCTATACCTTTATTAAAAAATTCTGGTAATAAATATATACCCCATATCTCACCATAAAACTCATCTCTATCTTCATCTCTGCATTTACCGATACATATAAAACCTACAGCTTTATCTTCTAAAAATATTAAAGCATCTTCCTCCCACTTATTTGACAATGCCTTTTCAAAATATCTTTCCCTTTTTTCTGAAGTTATGTTGTTTAATATTTCATCAGATATCATTCCCTTGTAGGCTATTTTCCAAGACTTACTATGGATCTCTCCTAGTGCCTTCGCATCCTCTAGCTTTGCATAGCGAATTTTATACATAGTCATGTCCTTCTTCATTAAATTTCTTAACTTTAATTATTTCTTCTGAGAATCTATGAGGTTCTTCAATATATGGGTAATGTGCAGACTCATTAAATAGGACAATTGTTTTAGATGGTGCATTAATTTTATTATAATATTCTTCAATAAGAACACTTGGTGTTACATAATCATATTTTCCACATAAAAAATAAATTGGGACTTTAATATCCACAATTTTATCCATTATATTTGTATTAACCACTTCATTCCATAAATATCTCTCCGAAAACTCTAATCCCTTAGATATATTTTTCAAATCTTCTTTTGTATATATCTTACATTGCTTTGTTATTTGAGAAAAATTAATTTCATTATGCATATTGCCACCAAAATTTTTTACATGCTTTAATATGGTAGATATTCTTAAGTCATCATTATTAGCTAAGTTTTTAATATCAATAAGTTCTCTTATTACTTCTCTATGCCCTTGCTTATTTCCTTCTTTCAAAACAAAGTCATAGCTAAATTCCATAGCTTTTAAGAAATTTACAATTTGTCCAACACTTATAAAACCATAAAAACTCTCTGGATAAAATTTAATTAAATTAATACCAAGTATGCTTCCCCAAGAATGACCTGCTATATATATTTTTTCTTTTCCAAATTGTTCTTTTAATATAGAAATTAATTCATGTGCATCTAATAGAATTTGTGATAAATTCATTGAGTATGGACTTATATCTTCTGAAAAAGATTTCCCAGTTCCCCTTTGATCCCAATGAACTACAATATATTCATCTTCAAGCTTACTTTGAAAATATTGATAGAGAGGCATCATTGGAAGACCAGGTCCACCATGTAAAAATAAAAGTATTGGATTTTCTTCTTTATTTCCCTTAGCTAATATCCACTGATTAACTCCACCTAACTTAACTTTTTCTAACATATTAACCATATAGCCACCCCTTACTTATTTATTAATATTAAGAACTTTATCTATCATATAAGTTTTCTATATTAATACAATTTTCCACTACCTTCTCTAGCTATTAATGCCCTAATTCTCTTTGTCATTATAGGATGACTTGCACCTAAGTTATAACACCATACAAAAAATCCTTTAACATTTTTAGTGCTTTCTATATAATCTTCAACATCAACTCGTTTATATAAATGTTTTCCTGCCATTAGAGCCATCATTGCATCTACTCCATCTATACCCGTTAATTTTTGAGCAAGTCTATCACAGCTATATTCTCTTGCTCTTGATGCTGTTGAACCAAAGATAGGTAACCCACTTGCGTAAAGGATAGGTAAGTTATACCACAAAGTGGCATGTCTTAATTTTATGTGGGATAATTCATGAGCGATAATAAAAGATATTGAATCTATATCTTGATGTTCTCTATAGGCTATTTCAAATAAATCTGCATTAATCTGAATATATTGCTTACGTATAATAAATGCCGCAAATGCATTCATTAAACCATTTTCTTGAGCAACATAAACCTCTGGCACCTTCTTAAGCCTTAATTTCTTAGAATGTTCAATAATAATATCATATATTTCTGGAAAATTTCTATTAGTAATTTTAATTGCCTTCGCCCTCGAAGCAGCATATAAGACATTTATAGCAAATGGAAATGCAACCAACATAATAACCCCAATGAATAACCATTTTACCTCTACAGGTATTTCTTCATTAAACAAGGGAGTTTCTGTTTCCTCAGTGGATTTCAGATACTCCTGAAAGGTTAAAATTTCCTCATTTGCTCTTTTTATATTTTTATCAAAGTTTCCTATACAACTCCCAACAACTATTATCACCATTAATAAGTTTAGGAAAACCAATCTCCTATACCAACGTCTTTCAGCTTTGTGCCTACAGCTCTTGATTTCCTTCTTGCTTAATACAACACAATTCTCATTTTCAATATAATTCATAATAAAACTCCTTCATAACTATTCATAATCCTTTTCTTATTCACATTCTATCATCGTAAAATCAAAAAAGATAAAGTCAGTGGTGAAATGCATTTAAAAAGGTGTGAAATGTATTTTTAAATTAGAAGGATCATTTCTAATTTGAATTCATATAACTTTTTAGGGATTATCTCATCACAACTAATAAGTAATTCTCCATTATATTTTCCAATTACATTTTTCATATTTTCAAGTCCAAATCCATGATTTAAATTATCACCTTTATTACTTCTAATTGTATTATCCTTAATGAGAAGCTCTTTATCAGCTGGGTTTGTAAATATTATAATCATATAATTTCTATCCCTTTTAACAGATATATTTATATACTTGTCAATCTTATCTGGTAGTTTACTGCAAAATTCTATGGCATTATCAATTGCATTAGAAATAATAATAACTGTATCAACAGGAGCTAATTTACCTATTATTCCAAAATCACCGTCAATATTAATATTAATCCCATTTTTATTTGCTATGGTATTCTTTTCATTTATTATGGCATCTACTATATCATTTCCACTGCATAAATCTGTATCAGTATTTATAATGATTTCTCCTAAATTATCTATATATTGACTAAGGTTATCATATTTTTTTCTTTTACAGAGTTCATAAATACATAGCATATGATTTTTCATATCATGCTTAATTTTTCTTGTTTCTCGCTGTGACAGCTTATACGCCTCAAAGTGCCTTAACTGAGCCTCCATATAATGCTCGTTAATTTTAACAATACTTTTATAATAATTTATTGATTTATTTTTAGTTATAGCTATTACTGTAGATATTACAAGAATAATCATTGCTACTAATACAAAGATTGAAGCACCTATTTCATAATCTCCCAATATCTTGTTAATTCTCATTTCATTAAGGCCTAAAAGTGAAGTTACTACTAAAACTGAACTACACATAATTATTAGCTTGTCCCAAGTATTAAGAATAAAATAATCCTTAAAACCTTTTCTAGCACGAATAATATATACTAATGCTATTATTGTTAACGCATCAGCTAAGATACTAAAATATATGTTACTGCTTATTACTGAAAGTTCTTTATTGGAAATTACTATTAATAATAAGCTAGCTATACAATAAGGAATCATCCCAGTAAAAATTGCTGGAAATACTAAGAACATTCCCCTAATACGCTTTCTTTTTCTTGATAGAAATATTACAGTACTAGGTATTATAAATGCCAGTTCAACCCCACCGTATCCACTCCATAATCTCCTAATAATAAAATCAATAGCTAAATAGCTTATTACTATGAGTATCCATTTCTTTTTTCCAAGTTCAATACTTTCTCCATAAATATATTTAAGTATAAGTATTACAAATATTGTTACGAATAGTCCCCCATAATAACTATAAAGATCAATCATCTTATATATCTTTTCTCCTTATTTTGCATAATTTCTTATATAATTTATTATGCTACTCTTAAACTCTTTTGCTTTATTTCTACTTATTACAATTTTTTCACCATTTTCAAGCTGAATTTCTTTATTATCATAAATTCGTACATAGCTTAGATTTACTAAATAACTTCTATGAGTTCTAAAGAACATATCACTACTTAGTTCTTCCTCTATTTCATTTAGAGTTTTCCTTATTAGAAAATTATGATTCTTGATATTTATTGATATGTTATTGTTTTTTGCCTCTATGTATAAGATATCTCTAATTTTAATAAGGACTTCATCATGCCCATCTTTTATAACAAGCTTTTTATTCTTAATAAATTCTCTATTAACATCTTTTAATGCATTAATCAATTTCATCTCATTAATTGGCTTTGTAAGAAATCTATAGGCATTGACTTCATACCCTTCTGGTGCGTACTCTACATGACTTGTTAAAAATATTAAAATCACATCCTCATCAATATTTCTTATTCCTTTTGCTGTATCAATGCCATTAATCTTGTCCATCTCCATATCAAGAAATATTAAATCATAGCATACTTTTTTACTATTATAAGCTTTAAGTAATTCCTCTCCCGACCCATAGGTATCAATAATAATATCCAAACTAAAGAAATACTTTTCCAAGTATTCTTCAAAATTACTATGAAATATCTTATCATCATCACAAATTGCAATTCTCACTAAGTCACTGCCTTTCGCATTATTTTCCTTCTAAAAGTACATATGATTCTCAAATAGGGTTTCGCAATTTCACTATTTACAAAGTATCCCATATCCCTAATTTATTTCATATTTATGTATAAAATTCTATAATTCTATCTCTTATTTTCACTGTCTATTACTATATTATAACATTTAATAATAACATCACATATTAATAAATATTCTATTTTATTATCAATTTGTTGATATCCTCAACCCGTATGAATACTATATCTTTTTATAGTTTCATATTTTTTTATAGTTTTGTTCTTTTATTTTTAAATTACTATAATCTATAATTTTAGATTACGCCTTATGCTACTTTCATGATTTTGAAAACAATTTAATAATATTATAACTTTTTGGTGAAAATTATTTCTAAGGCCTCATTTTCTAATAATAAACTACCTGAATCCTTATATCCTAACGCTCTATAAAAATGTTGAGCATTTTCATTAGATAAGGTAGATGTCATAATTAATTCATACCCTTTATCTTTCATTTCCTCTTCCCAAAAACTTACTACTTCTTTTCCTAATCCTTTGCTTCTATAATTTTCATCAATATAGAGCATGTTCATAAAGGGGGTATTATCCCAAAAATAGTTATATCTTAACCAGCCTATATTACTATCATCCTTATCCTTAATCACTATGATTTCTTTATTTTTAATTTTCCTTTTTATTAATTCTTCTACTATATGTTTATCTACTTCTTTTATATATTCATAATCTATTTCTTTTGCATATTGAAATCTCATTTTAAACTGCCTACTTTCTATTACTATTAGTCTTTTCTCTAAGGCTCATAGCTCTTTCTAAAGCCCATAATATTTCTAAATTTATTTTTGGTATAAAATTCATAAACCTCTTTATCTGCAAGTAATTCTATTCTTGTTCTAGGATATAACTCATGACAAATATCTATCAAAGCTTTTCCAATACCATTACCTCTATAATCTTTATGCACTATAAGTTCTGTTATAAAAGTGGTTATATGACCATCTGTAAAACCTCTTACTAATCCAATTATTCTATCTCCTTTAACAGCTACAAGTGCAATGCCAGAATTTCTCCATGCCTCTAAGCTATCTTTATCTCTATTTATGAATGTCATCCATCCTTCTTCTTTATACAGATTTTGAATAGAAGAAAAATCTATCTTATTAAATTCTCTAATAATAATTCCTTGTGCTAAATTAATATTAGACAATATACTATCAGTTATAATAATATCTTTCATAAAGACCATCCTTTCTCTTTTAAAATAAACTCAATATATAAAATTTAGACTTTGTTCTAATATCAACACTATGCTAAAACAAAGCCAAAATTTATTATTAAAGTATTAACTCATAGGATTTCTCGTTATGATTCTCTCCTATTTCAATAAATCCTAGAGCTTTAAATAAATTTTGAGAACGCTTATTATAATGGTATATTGCTGGAATAGATATTTTATTTAATCCTATAGCTCTTGCTCTCTCAATAAGTTTAGCAATAACTTTAGTGCCTATGCCTTTTCCCCAATAAGCTTCCTCGCCTATAGCTATGGGAATGTTTTCTTCTGATAAGGTAACATCTCCAATTGATTTCCACTGCATTTCTTCCAATACTTCAATAAAATATAGTTCTCCTACATTACTTAGATATTCGTACATCTTTATAATCTCTTCAATGTTATAAATCTTATCTTTTGCTCCCTCTGAATAGTACATTACCTTAGGATTACTATACCAAGGAACTGCTGTGCTCCATTCCTCTTTCTTAGGGCTTCTCACTCTTAATTTATAATCTATAAATATAATCTCTGGTTGATTTATATTTCTTATCATTTATTTTCACTTATCCTTTATATTTACTATTTCATTTAAGTCTCTAAATCATTTGTTTTTATCTAACCAATTATTTCAAGAAAAGATGTAATTTTACCTTCGTGATGGCATTTATCTAATACCCCAAATTCTGGGTCATAAAATTTACCTCTATAGTATAATACCCAGTGAGTATATTTAGGCATATGTACCGTAAGAATACTTATTTCTGAGTAATTTGGATTCTTTTTCGACAATCTGATGTTTTTTTCACTATGCTTAATCTTATAATAATCTAAAGCTTCTATTATTTGTCCTATTGATGTAGAACCTCTTGTTCTCATTATTTTTGCTACTTCTTCAATATCTCTGCCTGACAGCATTGCAACACATGCTTGCCCACACATTAAGTCAGTAGGTTGTGAAACATATGAGATACTATCAATTCTTTGATAATATTCAGTGGATTTCTCATTACTATATACCTCAGCTTCACTTTTCCCTTTATCATTTAAAAGACTTATTGAAATATTCAACAATGTGTCCTTATGAATCTTTAATCTTTTTTTTATTTCATTAGTTAGAAAAAAAGAATACTTTCCATTTCCTCTTGGCACAAGATTTAATTTAAACTCAACTTCATTTATTACTGATTTGACAGCTATAGAACCCTTTACACCAAATACTTCCCATACATTGAAGGGTAAATCAATTAATGTTCTACCTTTTAAAAATTGATCATCATTTATTATAAAATCAAATTTATACTCAGACATTATTTATTGTTCCTCCTATCTCATACCCTATATTTCACAATTATTTAGTGAAGTGCAACCTTTGGTTGCAACGAAAAGTTCACTGCATCCACAATAAAGTACGACAAAGGCGCAATGAAACTTTTGCTTTGCTCACTAGTAAAGGAGACTTTTGCGTAACAAAAGCAAATAAATGCAGCTCTCAAAAACATTATTTTTGTATTTAAATATATATATTTCCTTCATCCTTTATTTGAATAGCGAAACAAAAATACCATAAAATTCATTTGAATAATACAGTATTATGAATAAATTATTCTATGACTAATACATTCGATAGTGGGGCACTCTCTTCTCTTAGAATTGATAGGAAATCCAAGTCATAGTATTTCCCTCTTGCAAAAAATGCTTTCCTCATAGTTCCCTCAAAGACAAAACCACATTTTTCAGCCACTCTTCTTGCTGCTACATTTTCCTTTACTGTACATATTTGAAGTCTTTGTATCGGTTTAAGTTCAAATATGTATGCACAAAACAGCTTGATGGCTTCTGTAGCATAGCCTTTTCCTCTATCTTCTTTTCTGTAAATCTGACAGCCTATTTCATAGCCTTCGCTATCTCCAACTCCTTTGAAGAACGTAATGGCTCCCAATAGTCGACTGGACTTATCGATAATTAGCATTCTTCCAAAATTATTTTCCCAAAATCCTGCATCAGAGTAATACTTTTTTATCTTCATTTCATGATGGAGCTCAACTCCCAGATAATCCCCTCTGTGACATAAGTTATTCATTAAATCAAGCATTTCTTGTATATCCTCATCTTTAATCAATCTGAGATTAACGCCTTTCCCCGTTAACATATCATTTCCTCCTCAAAACATATGTTATTTTAAAACTGCCACTTTACTTTGCAACATCCTAATATTATCCAAGGATAATTATAGCATAACTTACAGGTAATCTCATTACAATTCTATTTAGATTATAATTAATTCGATTTTATAAATACCGTAGAATTCTTTTCCGAATACTACGGTATATTAAGACTTTATTTATTTTTATAATCATTATATTTAAGGGAATAAATACTATTGGTTAAGCAAAGGTTATACTCATAGTTCACGTTAGTAATAACAATTATACATATGTCTTTTTCTCAACAGGAACCCATATTTCACAAAAACAATCTGCCTCAAGATCTTCTGAATACAATTCAAAATCAGTGTCATCAAGGATACTATACTCTGAACCTGGAAGGAATTCTGAAAAGATTTTTCCCCATGTTTCTCCTATACAATCTCCAGTTTCACCAATGCATTTAAATACTGCCCATAATGTAGGTTTTACATCCCAGATAGTATATCCCTCTGGTACATTGCCACCACTAAACTCCATGCCAATACCATAGTTAAAATGTGTACTTTCTTTTGATATTGGTGCACAAACTCCATAAACATCATGCTTACTAGCGTTTTGTTTCAACTCATCAAATATACCATTATCAGCACATCTCTTCCAAAAATCTGGAATTTCAGTATTTCCCTCTTCCGAAATTGACTCATTTCTAAACTTTGTAACCTTAGCGAGTAATTTAAAGGGTTCTCTTTTTTCAATTCTGTAGTCCATAACAGTACCACCTTCCAATTTTATTTTAATGAGAAGGCGATTAAAAGATTTTAATTTCATACCTGCACGTCTTGCTACATTCGGTGTAATACCATGGAATCTGGTGAATGCCTTTGTAAAGCTTTCAGGTGAATCATAACCATATTTTAAAGCAATATCAATTACCTTTATATCAGATATAGATAGTTCCTGACCAGCCATAGATAATCTTCTATTCCTAATATACTCATTTGCTGTAATACCAGTCATTAAACTAAATGTCCTATGAAAATGATAGCTTGACATATAGACATATTTCGCAACATCTTCATAAGTAATGGGTTCTAATAGGTGTTCTTCCATATAATCTATTGATCTTTGCAAGTTTTGAATAAAATTCATTTCTCTCACCTCCATGTACAAATTGTACTAAAATATAACTGTTACTTCCTATCCTACCTTGCTTTCATTTGTCTAAATATCTAATATCCAGTTTATAGATTTATTTGCTGTTTAAATAATTCTCGTGTTCAAGAATAAAATCTCTATTCATATTCTTCAAATGCTTCTTTTCAAAAGCTTCAGATAATTCATTCGACGTAATTCCATAACAAATCAATGCATTATTATAGAACATCATTACATCAACTAGTTATTCAACGAATGCAGCTCTTACTGTGACATCGTTCATGATATCATTTTCTCCACGTTTCTTAATGATTGATATGACTTCTCCCATTTCTTCTATCATCCACAATAAACAATTACGACCATTTTCTATAGAAAGTGGCGTCCATTTTCCTTTATATTTTTCTTGCAGTTCTTTTTGCATAGACATAATTTCTGATAATTTTAAATCTGACATCTTTACACCTCACACTAATTGATTCTCTTTTGCTCATAGTAATACTTATTACGATTAATTATGGGATAATTACTATATAAATGCAATATTATTCACCTCTCGAAAAAGTTATTTTTGTATTTAATACATATTTCCTTTATCCTTTATTTAAATTGCCACGTAAAAATACTGCAAAGTTCAAACTTGAACAGTGCAGTATTCAAGAAAATTATTCGTTTTTTAAGTAGTGCAGAAAACTTTCTACATATTTTTAATAGGTTCTTTTGATAAGTAGATGATGCCTTATTCAGCAGCTTCTGCCTCTGCTTTAGTTTTGTGAATCGTGCCATGGGGGTGTTGAGGTGGTGCATAGATAGAATACAATTTAAGTGGTTTATCACCAGTGTTGACTATATTGTGCCATTTGCCAGCAGGTATAATGATAGCAAAATCATCAGAGACTCTTCTTAGAAAATTCAAGTTATATTTGCTATTACCCATTTTAACAATCCCTTCTCCTTCTTCAATACGTATGAATTGGTCAACATCCGGATGAATTTCTAAACCTATATCTTCCCCAACATTAATGCTCATCAATGTAAGTTGCAAGTGGTTACCTGTCCACAAAGCAGTCCGAAAAGCATTGTTTTGCTTAGTAGCCTCAGTAATATTAATTACAAAAGGTTCTGGTCCATAATCCTTTAAATCAGTTAAATAATTATTCTCTGCAAATCGCAAAGAATTGAAAAACCATGAATCATAATCTACCTCTTCATCGGTAACAGGTGTATACTCATCATCACACTGATTTGAGAAGCGTGTGTTATACCCATAATGAGAGGGCGGATATTTTTTGTAATCATTGTACATATTTTTAATTCCTTTTAATTGCTTATAACATTATCATATGTTTTCTCTATATATAATGTGCTTCAGTTCATAAAAATGATATGACTCGAGGTCATAACAGCTAAAATTGAAAAATTCATTAATTACATAAGGCCCTAATCTTTAATTGAACACTTTTCCGTGCCTATTGCACAATTCTCTGTACCTTTGGTGCAACTCGCTAAATAAGTTGCTTCATAACTTATTTATATTATTCAATATGTTCTTCCTTTATCTTAACAATTTCAATATCTTCATAAGTTTCCTTAAGTAACTCACATAAACTCTCCACTCCAAAAATTTCAGTGAAGGTATGACTTCCTACAATAAGATTTATATTTGCCTGTTTTGCATATTGAATGGTATACAATATCTTTTCTCCAGTAAAATATACATCGCATCCTAAATCTACAGCTTCCTTCATATCAATGGCTGAAAATCCTGCCCCTGTTACAACTCCTATTTTTTTAATGGATTTATCATTATTCTTCCAAACACGAACTGGTTCCTCTAACAGATTCTCTATGTTATCTGTTAAAATCTCAAGACTTATAGGCTCATCTATCTCTCCAACTCTTCCATTGTAGAATCCTTCCTCCTGAGCAAACTTTTCTGTAACTCTAAAATTTAATTTCTCAAGTAATGAAACACTTGTACCAAACTCAGCATCATCTAGGGGAGCATGTACATAAAAATGTGATATATTATTCTCTTTTAATATACTAATAGCCTGTTTCTTCATTCCATCTATCCATTCCCATGCATCATGATGAGTTACTAGCAAATCTACTTTATTAATAACTGCCTCTTTAGCAGAGTCTGGAGTTAAATTAGTGCAATAGCCTATTCTATTAAAATTATCTGAACCAATATTGGTAAAACCATACTCTCCTTTTCCATCTACTAAATCTAACTTTTCTTTCGTAAATACATCTATAATAAACTTTTCAAAATCTTTTACTAGCATATTCTTACCTCCAGTTTTATATTGAATTTAAGTATCCTGCAATAAATGACCCTTGTAATCTTCTAACTTCATGTTTAAAATGCACATAGTCATAATAAACATCTCATAATTTCCACCTATTCCTCATTTAAAATCAATTCCATGATTTCATTTTTTATATTGAAGCCTTCTCTAGAATAGAAATTTACAGCCCTTTCACTTGGCCATACAAAAAGCAATTCTAACCCTTCCTCTTTAGCCCAAGCTATAGTCTGCGTTAAAAGTTCCTTTCCTACCCCTGTATTTCTATAACTTTCTTTGGTATGGACATTAGTTACATATCCAATTTCTCCATATAAATTTTGTGGTTTAGGAACTTTTCGTATTCTATTTATATATATATTTGCAACAATTTCTCCATTATCTTCTGCTATCCAATATGCCCAAGTACCTCTCTCTAATCCTTCTTTTAAAAATGGTATACAAGCATCAACAAACTCTTCCTTAGACATGGTAACCTTATCTTCTTCATATTCATGTAACCATCTCATTTCTGCAAGGGAGTAAACATCCCTTGAATCAGCCATTCTAAAGTTCATTTTCTTTTACCATACCTTTCTCATTTCATAAAATTCCTTTTCCTCACCATTTACATACCACATAAATTCTTCTCTAACTTTAAATCCTAATCTTTCATAAACTTTTATAGCTCTTTTATTAAAGGTAGCAACTAATAATGATACCTGGTTAAATTCATGCTTTTCTCTTCCAAACTCTAAAAAAGCTGTTACTACTTCCGCTCCCATACCTTTTCCTGTTAATGAAGGTTTCATTTGAATACCAAATAGAGTTCCCTCCTCATCAAATTCGAAACAGCAGTTTCCCATTAATTCATTGCCCTCATTATATATAGCGTAGGCATTCTCCTGTTTATGAAGATTCATTGCCCATTCCTTTTTAGATTCAGTTTTGTCATTATCATAAAAAGAATACTCTCCTTCAAATTTCCAAGTTGCAATCTCTCTTGAATCAGCTTCTGTAGGTCTTCTAAATTCTAGCCTCATTTATAGTTCCTCCAATACATCTTTAATTTTCTTTATTAATTGTTGCTTTTCTGCAAAAAGACGTTTTTCTCCTAATTCTCTAGATGTTTTATATTCTAATTCTTTTACTAACCCTAATTTAACATCACTGTTTTCCTCTCCTAGCTTGTCTATACTAACTAGCTGAGGTTTAATGTACATCATTTCACTAGTTTCTTCTACACCTGCATGTAAATAATCTTCTGTAGTAAGTTCTTTTGGATAAACAACTTTCTCTGAGTTCCATAAAATCACATTAAAATTATCATCCCTATATCTTTCTTCAATATTCTCCAGCAGAGATATCTGCTGTGGTGATAAATGACCTGTACAAATAACTAGTAGCTTAAATCCATTTCTTTTAACATTCTCAACTAAATTTATTACTCTATGTGAAAAATGAAATTCATCTATTAAAAAGTTTCCTATTAGCTTTTCCTCTGCCACAGTTTCTAAATACCAATAGTTATTCCCATCCTTATTATATAAACCATCAGTTCCACAATATTCTGTAGGCAATAACACTCCTCCTACATCACTCCATGCTTGTTCCATTACCCATTGAGCTCTCATGGCATCTGCCCCTAAAGGTAGATGGCTTCCATGCCATTCAATTGGGCTAACAGCCACATAAGCTATTGGGATTTGCTTCAAAATCTCCTTTAATCTACTTGGAGTAAGTTCAATTATTCTGCCGTGCATATTTTTCCTCCATAATTAAAATTAATATTAATGATTAACTCACTTTACTGAGCCTTAAAAAATACTTCTAATCCGTTAACAATTTTACTTATATTATCATAGTTTAACTTTTCATAAGTATCCTCACCAGTATGCATATACGGTGTTACTCCTAATTCTGTAAGCTCAATTGCCTTATAGCCAACTTGCCAAAATGAGCCATGGTCATCTGTCCACATATCCTTACATCTTTTCAAAGTAAGTGGCATATGTGCTATTATAGAATTCATGAAATCTTCTGAATTCTCATCAGTTACATAAGTTAATGGATATTCCTCTGATATATCTCCCTGCCAAGTGCCTATTGTATCTAAGTTTATAACCCCCTCTAACTCTATTCCACTTTCCTTATACATTTTTGCAAGATGCTTACTCCCTATACCTCCAGCTTCTTCTAAGTTAAAGAGTATAAATTCAACATTTACTTTTAAATCTATCTCTTTTAATATCCTTGCTAACTCTAAAACTGCCGCTACTCCTGATGCATTATCATCCGCTCCTGGAGCAGAAACATCTTTTGAAGTGGAATCATAGTGAGCACATACTATATAGTTTTTATTCCCTCTATTATTTAACTTAGCTATTATATTATCGTAACTCTTTTCTTCATAGTTAAATAAATCTTTCTCAACAGAATAGCCCATGGCCTTCAATTCATTACTTATATATTGCCCCCCAATTTTATTTCCACTATGAAGATAATGCCTGCTTTCTATAGCTGATAATCCCTTTACATACCTTATTAAATTTTCTTTATTACATTCCATATTCTTGCCCTCCTAAAATAAGCTTTATTTTTAGTTGCTAATTTATATCATAGTTATAACATATCACTGCTTCAGCCTTATAAAAGCCCTCATTAAAATACAAACTTAAAGCTATATCATTTTCTCCATTTACACTAAGCATACCCCTATCTATACCAATAGTTTTTCCATGATGTAAAGCTGCTCTTAAAAGGTTTTTCCCAACAGCCTTCCCTTGATACTTAGGTTTCACTGCTAGAGAATGTATAAATGCATATTCTATACCTTCTTCATCTTCCTTTGACACCCCAACTACTCCAACAGGATCATCATGGTTATATAGAATTTTCATACCACCTGGCAATAACCCTCCATCATATTGCATTTCACTTATCATTTTAGGTGTTCTAGGTGTTTCACTGCCTTTAAGTTTTGCAAATCCTGCATTCCTAACTTCACACCAGTGCTCTTCATCTCTATTAAACTGAAAATCCTTTAAATAAAAACCTTCTGGAAATATTACTTCTCCTATAGGTTGTACATCTCTTTTTAGTACAAAGGAATATCTTTCAATATAAAAGTTTAAAGCATTAAAGATATTTATAAGTTGCTTATCCTCTTCTTTAGCAAAGATAAATATCTTATCTATACCTTCTGTATGTTTTAATATTTCTCCTAGCATTCCCCTATATACTTCTATATCATTTATTATGCTATGAAATATTCTAAATCTACCCTTTTTCCCCTTTTTATTATACTCATCAATGATAAGAGAAGCTGCTCCCATAACCTTCTCCTCATTATCTAGCAAAAGATATGTTGGGTTCTCTTCATTGATATTAAATCTTTCTAAATCCTCGTCATATAAAAAGCTGTAATCTACTTCATTTCTATGACTCTTGCAATAAATTATAAAGTCTCTTAGTCTTTCTTGTGTTAAACTCTCAATTCTCATGTTTTATACCCCCCTTTTTCATAATGCTTAACCCACAAAAGTATTAATTCACTATAATTTTGAAATTTTTCCCTACTGCTTCTCTAATATATAATCTAAATAACCAGATATATACTCTTCTTCATCTATATATCGCCTAATTATTCTTTTTTCGCTGTAAATTATTTTAAATCCCTGAAAATAATTTTCTGGTTCATCATCTTTATAGTGACAGTAGGTCACTTCCTCTCCATCTTAAACGCATCTAAATTCACCTGATTCTATCTCTATTCCTTTTCGATAAGATGTACAATCCTCACTTAGAAAATTCACATAGCAAAGTCCTTTTGGTTTTAATACTCTTAAAAACTCCTTAAATGCTATAGAAAAATCCTTTTTACATATATGAACTGATGTGTTATATGAATATAAAAAATCAAAAAAATTATCATTAAAAGGTAGCTTTCTCATATCTCCTTTTGATAAATTTAAATCTATATTATTCTCCATACAGAATTCTTCAGCTTTTCTTAACTGGTTTTCATCTAATTCAATTCCATAAGTGTCATATCCAAATTCATAAAAAAGCGATAATGGTGGATTACTTCCCCCAGCTCCACAATCGAGCACTCTTTTTCCCTTCTGATTAGAATTACAGTATTTTAGGAAATTATAAAGTGGGAAAGCATTTATAAGATTATTCAATATACATCACCTCATTTTTAAATTTGATCCCTCTAAATCCCATCTTCTGCTTACGAACTTGGTCTTGGTGTTATCATTTTTAAAATTTATATATTATTCCAGTAGTCTTCGACTAAATTATTGGAGACTACTGGAATATTGTTAATAATATTAGCAGGCAATTATTTACAAATATAAAGATTATATTTGTACGAAATTTAGGTAAATACCCTTTTTCTTTTTCAAACCTTATAAATAATACCTCATTTGTTGCTTGTGAAATTTCACTATTGATCTCATGATTAAATGATTCTACTATACTTTCTAGTTAATCAAATGTATTAAATTCTTCATTAAAAGGCGTTAGCCTGTCCACTAACTTCGCAAGAATTTCTACTTTACCTTTAGTTACTGTAAGATTCTTAATCCAAAACTTTTTTATAGTACTGAATCGTATAGTATGTTTCATATCCAATTTCTTTATAAAATTCTCTGCTTCCACCTATCATGTAGGTTGCACCCATTTTAGCTGTTCTGTTTACTGCTTCATAAAGTAATGCTTTAGCCAAACCCTTGCGGCGATATTGTGGCACAGTAGATAATGGCTCAAGAAATGCGTAATTATTAACCTCATCTAGCCAAATTACTCCATAAGAACAATAATCTCCATTATCGGCTTTTGCAATAAAAAGCAAATCTTTGCGAAAATTCGGCATATTCAATCCAAGCATATAGCCATCAATATCATTATCATCTTCATGATCGAAACCCTTCCAAACGGCGTTTGCTGCTCTTTTATAATCGTTTTCTTCATCAAAAGTAATGATTTTGAAACCCCCAGGCAATTCAACCTCTGGCAAACCTTTTGAATAATCATAAACCGTTAAATCATAGTCCCATGAATAGGTGTACCCTTTTGATAATAGCAACTTCTGAAATTCGGGTTCAACTGTAGAAGTCCTGACCTGTAAAATTTTCTTTCCATCATCATTTATAGCATATAGATTTTTTTCAGCGTATTCAAGAAGTTCAGGCTTCATGAATTCATAGCCGTTTGCAGTAAAAATATATGCTTCTCCAAGCTTTGATTGATAAGAGCATAATCCTACAATCACATCATTATCTTTCCACATACCAATTTTATAATGCCTTACAAAATCAAACCATGGCAATCCTTGAGTATACTCCCAGGAGGCTTCAGACCAGTGTCCATTCCTTAAGTAAGGAACATAATTATTTTTAAAAAACATAGAAACTTTTTCAAAATCTGTGAACATGCAATAATTTTTAAACGAAATACTCATTTTTCATCCACCATCCTTGTTTAAAATAATATGGTAATTGATAAGTTGATGAAAGGTAATAAACAATTATAATTAAACTGCCCATTATGTAAATAATTGTTAATTCATAGTTATATACAATGTAGAACTAATTTTAGAAAATTATAAGATGGCCTTTCTCCACATTCTAATACTCCATCAGTCATTAGGTATATATAATTGAGGTTTTCCATTAGTAATCTTGTCCATGTTCTATAACAGGATATTTCTAATTCTCTTTGTTTTTCTTTCATAGTTTCAAGCACTAGTTTCACACTCTCATTAGTACAATGAGCATCTAGTAACATGGCGAGATTCCACTCATTGCCCTTAATTATATAGGCTCAATATTTTTTAATATTCAAACTATTTATTACAAAACAATACTTCATTAACTACTTCTAAAATTATCTCTGGATAATCATTATAGATGTTATGCCCTGAACCTTTAGCTAAAATTAATTCTGCTTTTGTTGAGTAATTTAGTTTTTCCCTATTCAACTCTTGAATCAAATCCTCAAAAGTTCTTGCTTCAGATTCTGGTATTCCGACCTCTATTAGTTTATTTATTTCTATCTCTCCATCCCTTACTATTGATTTAATTGGCATATCTTTTAACATCTCTATAGACAGCTTCTCTACCTCTATCCCACTATCCAGTATATTTTCAAATTCAGAACCTTGAGCCCTATAAAACTTAGAACTAATTAAAGCTCTTCTTATGTTTTCTTGAATCTCTTCTGAGAGTCCACTGCTACTTCCTGAAATACTTGGATTAATTTCCACTTTAAGCTCATCCTCACTCATAGCTCCAAATCTCTTTAATCTTTCTATGGCCTTAGCTGTAGGATATTTTTCTTGTATAGATTGAAGTTTTCTTTTTAAGTTTTCTATTTTATACATTTCTACTGGAGATGAGTCTACTAAAACTAAAGCCTTCACCAGTTCTGGATATAATTTTGCAAAGTGCAACACACACATTCCTCCAAAAGAATGTCCTACTAATATTACTGGCTCATTGATACCCTTTTTTGATATTAATGACTTTAAATTTTCAGCTACCCTTCTTGTAGTACATTTTTCTTCACCTATTGAACTGTTTCCATAACCTTCTCTATGATATAAAATTACTCTTGCTTTCTCAGAAATTTCCTCTGCTATATGATACCAATCATAAAATAAAGTCCCAAGTCCTGTTTCAATAACTACAACTTGTTCACATTCACCTTGAGTACAAACTTCTAATATTGTATTCTCTATATCTACTAATTCTATGTTCATGTTAAACTGCCTTTATTTATTATTACTTTTTAAAATATACTCTATGATTAGCCCACAAAAGCATTGATTTACTATGATTAAGAAATTTCTCTGTAATGACTTGCAATAAGAAGTGAAGAAACTATTTAAATTTGATTTTAGAAATTCTTCTTTTACGCAGATAAAATTCTCGTAAGCTTGTCAGGACGACAAGCTAGTGAACCTGAGACAGGACGTCGAATGTGAGCGTTAGAGAATTTTAGCTGAGTAGAAGATTAGAATTTCTTAATCTAATTTATATTTCAAATTCTTATGCAAGTCATGGAGGATAAATTTCTTAATTTCTGTGTTTCTTAGCTTTTTATGGATTAATTACTCTATATAATACTTCTGCTCTTTATATGACTAATACAAAAATCTATGTCTTCTTTATTCTTTAAGTAATATACTTCCTTTCCTTTTGATTTTTCTTCTATTTTTTCTAATAGCTCAGGCTTACTATGCTTCGGAAAATTCCATATCCACTTTACAAACTCCCAGTCTAGTTTCTCATCACATCCTGCTGTTAAATCACTTCTAGTTTTACCACTATATTTAAATCTTCTTTTAATCACTCTATATAAACACTTAACTCTTGACACATCAATAAAAATTACTGTATCAGCATCATCAAGCCTCATATCTAAAACTCCACTATAATTTCCATCCATTATCCAGGACTCTTTTTCAACATAATTTTTAACTCTATTTTCAAATTCTTCACTAGGAACTTTGATCCAACCTGGAGCCCAGAACAAAGTATCTAGATGTATTACCTCTATATCTGTTATTTCCCCTATTCTCTTAGCTATTGTAGATTTTCCCGAGCCTGCTGAACCTAAAATCATTATTCTTTTCATATTGCTCCTCTAAAATTTATAAGTATAAACTGAATTATCCCTACCTATTTTTTATTTTGAACACTTTTATTTTATAATTACTTTCTTTTCCTCTTATCATAACTTAAGCTTTTTATCTATCTCATCAAACTCTTCCCTGGTGATACCATAGATTATTTCATCATAATAACTTCCATTGGTATATACCATTCTTCTAATTACTCCTTCTTTTTTAAAACCTAAAGCTTCATGGAGCTTCATTGACCTTTCATTGAAAGAATAGACATAAACAGTAGCCTTTTGATATCGTAATTCTCTAAAATAATATCTTAGTATTATTTTTATTGCTTCCTTTGCATATCCATTGCCCCAGTATTCTCTTGATATCCCTAATCCATATCCAAAGGTGCCTGTCCTACTATTGCAATTAATAGTATTTATATTCCCTACTGCTATTCCATCATTGTTCTCTATAATCCATGTAAATGTATCATTCCCTGGTGCTGCTTTTGATTTTTTCTCCACCATGTCAGTCATTGCCTCACAATTTCTTGGAAAATGTATTTCATCACAGTATCTATCTGCTTCACAATCATAATCATAAGCCCATTTATAGTAGTTTTCTGCATCCTTTAGTTCTATTGCTCTAAGGCCAACTTTTTCGCTTTTCCAAAAATTATAGTTCATACTGGTTTTCTCCTTTAAAACTCTTATTAATTTCATCTAAGCCTCAGAGTGGCGAAGCTTTCCTTATTAAGGAAAGCTCTCCCCTCTAAAGCTAAGCAGCAATTAATGCTATCTATCGGCTAAAATAACATATCCACTTTTATACCATTCTAAATAATTAATTCTAACCTTCCATCCTCGTCTTTTAAACTCAATAGCTATTTTATCGGGAGTAATTTGATTTTTCATTCTATGGTTATGAGAAATGTACCAGCCCATTTGTATTATTCCTTTTTTAGCTATCCGGCACATATCGGTGAAATATTTTTCAGTATCTTCTATGAACATAAATACATCTCTACTTACTATATAATCCACACTATTTTCCTTAAATTTGTTTGATAATTCTGATATATCTATGTTTATAAACTTAATTTTTTCTTGTTCATCCTTGATTTTGCTTAGATCTTCTATACATCCACTATCTCTATCTATGGCATAAATATTATTTACTAGATGGTTACTATTAATATAATTAGTTATAAATCCTCCACCACAACCTAAATCTATAACATCTCCACTCAATTCTTTATAGTAGTCATAGATTTTACTATTATAAAAAGCTTCAGCTTTTTCTCTATTAATTTCTAGGATTTTACCACACTGACACTTAGTTCCCCAAATTACATAATTATGTTCTTTAAACAAACTGTCTCCCCCTTAACTACAGCTGTATTTCCATCACAACTTCTCCCTCAAGTATTTCTCCTGTTTTTTTAAAACCCATGCTTTCATATAGCTTATCAGCAACAGTATTTTCTGGCTCAAAGCTTGTACATACTGCTATATTTCCTTTCTCCTTTTTCATTAAATCTAGAAATAATTCTATAGCTTTTTTTCCATATCCCTTACCTTGGTGCTTCTTGTCCATCATTAATCTACACATCCACCACTCATTAGTATCTTCATCTAAATCATACATTAAAAATCCTACCATGGTTTCACCATCATATATTCCCATTGGATAACCACAATCTTCGTATTTAGATTGCAATAATGAATAGGAATTTGAAGCCACAAAGCTTCTTTGATTCTCCTCCACTTCAAGTTCAATGCACTCTTCCCAGTTGTTTTTATCAATTTCTTTTAAAATAATTTCCATTATTATCTCTCCTTAATATCTCATATACCTACTTGTACATGAATTTATTTTAGTTATAATATTATCTCTCTTTCATTTAATCCATACTTTTGTTATCTACAATAAATCTTTCAAGTTTTCATCACAACTTATATATAAATTTCTAAATTCATCCTCTAAAATGCTCATTATAATTTCATTATAGTATTTATGATTAAAATACAGACTGTCTCTTTTGATTCCTTCCTTTACAAATCCTAATTTCTCATAAACACCTATTGCTCTCTCATTAAATTCAAACACACTTAGTTCAATTCTATGAATGTTGAACATTCCAAAGCCATAGTTAAGTGCTAAAATTATAGCTTCACTTCCATATCCTTTATTAAAGTCTCCTTTTTTATAAATAGCTATTCTTATATTAGCACTTCTATCTTTTTCATTTACCTCATTGATAACAACTTCACCAACAATTTTGTTATAATCTTTAGAAAAGATTAAGAAATCTGCTCGATTACTATCATTTTCAATTCTGTTTAAAAAGTCTTCTAAATTAGATTTAGTGGGAAATTCCTTGGTTCCAGTAAAGACATTTGATTCAATACTGCTACCTTTAAAACATTCATAGTATTCTTCAAGATATTCGCTTCCTAGTTTCTTTAAATAAATCAGATTTCCATTTAACTCTAAAAAATTTATCATTTTTAATTTATATATGCTCATATTTTAACTCCTTCCTATTTAGTTTCTAGTTTATAAAAAATCTCATCCTCTGCTTAAAGCCTAAGCTAGAGTATAATTTTTCCGCTACTTTGCTCTTTGGATGAAAACTTAAACAAATTTTATGGCACTTAGTTTCTTCTTTAATTTTTTCTATTAATTTTTCTAGTGCATATTTACCGCACCCTTGTCCTTGATATCTTTCATCAATCATATATCGAATTATCCATATTTCTTCATCATTCTCATTCTCTGGACCATACATAGAAAATCCAATGATATTTTCATCTTTGTATATACCTAGAGTTACCCACTGAGGATAGAATTTTGATTCTGCAATAGAGATTAAGTTAGAATGAGGTAAATATATCTCTTGTTCTTTAGATATCTTTAATCCAATAGCTTCTCTCCAGTTTTCTACAGTAATATCTTTAAAATATATATTCAATATATTTCCTCCTATTTTCTAATGAATTCTACATTTAAAAGTCGTGTCTTAGACACAAAACCACAACTCTCTAAGGTCTTTTTCGAATTGATATTATAATACCAGCAACCACATATAGGAATTTCTCCATTTTCATAACATAATTCTTTTAGTTTAGTTATTATGGTTCTTCCAATGCCCTTTTGTCTGTATGCTTCATTTGTGAACATTCCTATACTTGTATATCCCTTCAATACTTGTCCTTTTTCAGTTATACCGAAACCTAAAACTTTTTCCTCTTCAGTAAAAATAAATATCTCATTCCCCTTCACTTGCTTTGGAATATCTTCAAAGAAATCCTCACTGATTTCCTTTATTACTTCTATATCACCTCCCTCTGCTACTCTTAAAACTCCACCTTCATATAGCTTTACTGGTTCAGGATTCTCCTTATTGTCTTGAAAGAAGTATGCCTGGTTTTTTATTTCTTTATTTTCTATATCACAAATACAGTTTAGAAATAATTCATCTGATGTACACACATAAGCTGCCTCTATAGAAAATTCATTAATTAACTCATAAAAGATATCTTGAGCATATCTTAGATTCTTATTCTCTATATAAAACTGAGTTAGTAACTTTTTATCATATATTGCTAAATATCCTATCACTAGATCATCTTTAATTATCTTGTGAAATTCTGATTGACTTATATGATCATCTAGATAGGAATCAAAAGGTGAGGATAGTGTTTTTGTATACTCTTTTATTAATTTAAAAATATCCTCCATTGCGGTAGTTTCAAATCTAAAATTCATATTACATCTCCTATCAATTTTCTTACTTAGTTAATCTTTGCTTTATATAGTCCTATTTAAAAAGCTTCCAGTAAATCAATTCCTCATCTATACTGGTTTCTTTCATTCCTACTTTCTCTAATATTCTAGCGGAAGATTTATTCTCTATTAAACACTCAGCTTTAACACATCTAACGCCTTCTTGATTAAATGCCCAGTTAATCATTGCTTTCAAGCTCTCAAAACCATAACTTTTTCCTCTCTCTTCCTCAATAAAACCATAACCTATCTCAACTTCTCCTAGTATGTTAGGTTTGTCCTTAAAGCCAATATCTCCTATAACTTCATTACTTTCTTTTTTTATAACCATCCAATCTTCAAATCCTGTGGGATCATTCTCTTCTTTGAGTCTCTTTTTTATGATTGGAAGTATGTCCATAGTATCCTCTGTTGGCCACCCATTGCCTAATTTAAAACCTAAACTTTCAACTTTCTCATTATCTCTTTTAATTAAAAACTCAACCATTTCTAAGGTCATTGGCTTTAAGTATAATCTTTCCGTTTCTATGTGATGATCTTTTTCTTTATTCCTTTGATCTTTTAAATACCTTTGGCATCTATTAATCCAAAGTTCACTATGTTTTTCTGTTGTTACCACTCTGTTAGCTAAATCTTTAATTGTAAAAATTTTTTCATTCTCACACCATTTCATACATGTTTTATAGAATTCTATACTATCATTGTCTGTTTCTAAATAAGCATAAACATATTTAAATCCTTTGTTATATGCTGCTACTAATCTAGAGTGTCCATCTATAGAAACTATCTTGTCTCCTATTTTCACACAACTAACAACAATATCTTCTGGTTTCTCTATCCATGAAGCAACTCTATTAAGTTTAACTTCATCAACAGTTAATTGTTCTGGTATTATCTCATCTATGTTAATTTTAAAAACTTCAATGTCATTATTAGTGGCTAATAACCATCCGTAATTCTTTTTAAATCCATAATTAACTAAAATATCCGGATTAATTTTACTATTTTCTTCTTTGTATATAATTCTTTTTAAATAAGGATTCCAATACATCATTTCATCCATTAAACCTTTTAAAATTTCCCCTTCTTTATCTGAATCTAATATAATAAAATTTACAATTTCAACTTCCTCTATGTTGGTTATATCATACTCAAGTACCCCAACAACCTTATCTTCATTACTTGCAATTAAGGCAGTGCTCTGGACAAAACACCTTTCATATTTTATATATTTATAATCATTTTCTGTTGCTCTATAAAAGTCCATTCTATTTCTGCTCCTTTGTTATATATTTTTCATAATTAATTTTCCATAAGTTTATACCCTACTACTTATAACTCTTTATTACTCCAAAGATTAACCTGTCCTCATATCCATCTATTGCTATATTATAGGCTGACTCTTTTCTCAATCCTTCTCTTTCAAATCCAAGTTTTGAACATAACTTAATTGAAGCAATATTATCAGGGTGTATGGATGCTTCAATTCTATGTAGATTTGAAGTTTTAAATCCATAATTAATAACCTTTTCTCCTGCTTCACTCATTATATTTTTTCTCCAATATTTCTTATTAAGCATATATCCTATAGTTGCACTTGAATTATTTTTATCAAAATTATTAAGTGTAATTAGCCCTATCACCTTATCTGTTTCCTTTTCTGCAATGCACCATCTAATAAATCTCTTTTCATTAAAACCTTTTAGAAAGGCTTCTACAGATTTCTTTGCCTGTTCAATAGTAGTCATAGGATTAGTTTGCTGATACTTAACAGCTTCTTCCTCAGAATATATGTCATATATATAGCTATAATCTGATTCCTTTACTTGCCTTAATATAAATCTCTCTGTTTCAAGTGTTGGAAAGCTTTTAAATATTAAATCTATATGGTTCATGTGCTCATTCTTCCTTTCAGCTTAATTTAAAATTCCAATTAAAGCTACAAGTCCTGTAGCTAGTGTTTCACCCCAACCTAAATAATCATGTCCTGATGGAAAATTTTCATAAGCTACACTATATCCTTTGTTTGATAAAACATCTCTCATATTATTTATCACTTCCATCATTATAGGTTCGTCATCATATGGATGATCCTCTAATAATCCTGCATTTAAATAAAATTTTATAGGTAGCCTCTCATTATTTTCATACTCTTTCGTAAGCCATTGATTTTCATACCAGTAAGAGCCTGATTGAGAAAGCACGTTACCAAAAATATGAGGATTTTTATAAGCTATATATGTAGCTGATAGCCCTCCAAGACTGACTCCTCCAATAATTGTGCTTTGTAGATTTCTAGTTATATTATAATTTTTGTACGTCCAAGGCATCAATTCCTTAATTAAAAAGTCAGAAAATTTCTCATTACAAATAAGTTCCTCATATCTATTCACTGTACTTTCAATAAATACACAAACTATTGGCGGAATTTTCTCATCATCTATTAGGTTGTTGAACACCGTTTCAGCACCCATATTCATATATTCAAAGCCATCAGTAAGAATTAATAAGCTATATGGACTACCATCAGTTCTATAATTCCATGGAGTATAAATCCATATTCTACGAGTATCATCTAAAATTTCACTATGAAGTCTATGCATTTCAATCTGTCCACTTTTAACTTCCTCTCTTAAAGCTGTCCAAAAATCCTCTTTAACCTTTGGTAGCTTAACTAATGAATATTTCTGGTGCTTATCTTCTGGCTTTTCTTCATCCTCTGCAAATTGAAATATATTAGAGTTTAATGGATCGATAATTGAATTCTTTTTTATATTTTCATAGTTATTATCAAATTCATAATTTAAAGAAAAGTTATATTTAAATTTCACATCATTTCTAACCTTGTAGGTTTTAAACCAAATGTCAGTGTCTTCAATATGATTCATCATATTTTCTGAATATCGGAACCCTGGAACTCCTCCATAAATTAATATATTGTCTATATCATCTATACCTCTATATAGAAAGGTCACTAATACATTGCTATTATCCCCTTCTATTTCTTCTACTAAAGGTGTTCCTATATTTTCTATATCTAACCAAAATTCTTCAATTGTGCTATATGTTCCTTTTTCTATCTCCCTTAACAGTGCACTTATTTTATCACCTTTTAAATTCTCCACACTCATAATGATTTTTTACCTTACCTTAGCATATAGTAGATTATCATAGTATTCTCCCTGAAATTCTACAGCTTTTCTCAGTAATCCCTCTCTAATAAAGTTATTTTTAATTGCAACCTTTTCACTGGCTTTATTTCTCGGGTCCATCCTAATTTCAAGTCTGATTAGCTTTAGATCTTCAAAGGCTATTTTCTCTATTTTAGCTACCACTTCTGAGGCAATTCCCTTATTAAAATAGTTTCTATTTATAAAATAACCTAACTCCCCAATATGAGGTGCTTGTTGAAATATTTCAATTTTACATCCTCCCACTAAGGCTCCTTTACAAATTATTGAATAGTTATATTCAAGATTATTGCTTCTTTTATACTCTCTTCTTTTAATCCATTGGACCTCTTCTTCCACATCTTTAGGAATAGTGGCATGATAAAATTCATACTTTCCATCTTCTAAAATCCTTAAATATTCTTCTGCATCTTCTACCTTTGGATAACGAAGTTCAATCATTTTTCTCACCTCTTCATGCATTCTCTTGCCCCCTACTACTCAAAATTTTTCATTATCTTTTCTACTTCTTCATTAATATTAAAATCACCTACATACTGGATAAAATTCTTCTCTAATTCATCAAATTCTATATTAAATATATCTAGGCACACTTTTTCAAAATCTTCAGTTATTTTCATATAAAATTTTTTATATTTCTCTATACCATATAATGAAATAATATATTCAGTAAAAGCTCCCGCAATAGGATAAGTTAGTTTGCAACTATATTTGAAAAATTCTTCATTCTTCATCAGCTTTGTTATTCTTATATATTTATCATTCTTAATAAAATAATTTGCCCAACTAAAATTACTAATCCCGTACCATTGTTTATCGAAATAAATAGCCAATCCTTCTCTCATAAAGGCTTGTAACGGCACTGCTAATGCATAGGAAATTATATGAGCATCCTCATGATATCCTGTGCACTCAATATTCTGATTAACCACTGCATATATTTCATTTGGTCTTCTTGCAAATCCATTACATGGCTCATTATCTCCACATAATTCTCCCACCTCAGTTGGAGAATTACATAAATAATACTTAATCTTATAATTAAAGTTAACTTTCAGTACATTACATATAAACTTAAAGACTCTTTCTTGTAACTGAATTATTTCTTTTATTTTATTCTCTGCCACTGATCCTTTATGAAAATTAAATATATAGTTCTCACTTTCATAAGTAATCCAATTATTATTCATACCCACTTCATCCTTTCAACTAATACTTTTTAAAATCAAATCCTAATATTTGAGCTTCCTCTTCCTTATCTAGTCTTTTATCATAATTTTTTCTAAGTTCAATCATGTTAAGATGGTCAAACCCACAATCCCTATAAAGCTTTAAGGCAGAAGTATTTCTAGGTATAACACTTACAAACATTGAAGTTATGTTTCTCTCTATCATTAGTTCATCAAGCTTTTTAATAGCAAGCTTTCCTATACCCCTCTTCCTATATTCTTCAGCAATAAATATATCTTCCAGCCATGCTACCTTTTGTCCACCAAATCTTATATAAAAGAAGCCCACTACTTCTCCCTCAAGAAAAATATTATAAACCTCACCCATTTCCAGCCATTCCTTTAATGACTTCTCTGACTCTTCATCAGTCTGCCAAAATTCCTTTGGTGCATTGTTGAGTTTTCTATGATAATTCATTAGTTCTGTAATCATCTCAGCTGTATATATAAATAATTCTTCCTTCATCTCTCTAATTGTAATATCCATAACTTTTCCTCCTAAAATTAATAGCAAGACTAAACCACAAGAGGTATTCATTTATTAGAATTATGAAATTTTTCTGTAATGACTTACATAAGAAATGAAGAAACTATTTAAATTTGATTTTAGAAATTCTTCCTTTGAATAGATAAAATTCTCGTAAGCTTGTCAGGACGACAAGCTAGTGAACCTGAGACAGGACGTCGAATGTGAGCGTTAGAAAATTTTAGCTAAGCAAAGATTAGAATCCCTTAATCAAATTTATGTTTCAACTTCTTATATAAGTTATGGATGAGGAATTTCATAATTCTTATATTTTTATTATTATCTTTGTTTTAATTATCGTAAAAAAATAAATAGCTATATCCTTTCCTCTTTAGAAATAGGATACAGCTATTTTGTTTATGAATATAAAAAGTCCTAGGGATACCCTAGAACTTAATTACAAACATAGAGCTTTAAATTGCTTTTAAAAACCTATACTTTGAGGTAGGGTAGAATTTGTATTTCTATTAAGTTTATATAAATTATTAGCTTTATTTAACATATTCCTACCTCCTTTTTATTGATTATATTCCTATTATAGTTTCAAATTGTATTATCTGTCAACTCAACTCATTCTTCTAAAAAAATTTTATTGTCCAAAATATGCTATTTGATTTTTATGAATTAATCCGTATAATTATAGTTAACGTCAAATTATAAATTTACCTTTTTTTTACAATATAGCTTTTCTATATATTGAAAAGTGTTGTATTTTTTATTCTTTATTTGTAGGGTTTTTTTGTTCTTAATCGTTATATATTTATATAGAGTTAAACTGAACCTTTTTATTAGCTTAAATTTGATTTTTGATATACTTAAGAAATTCTTAAGAATTCTGTTTAAGTTTTCTTAAGAATTTTACTTTATAATAAAAATATAAATTCAATAATATAACAATATTGTTATATTAAAATTTGTTAATGTTTCAAAACTGTAAGGATTTAAGATAAATTTTATGATAATATTAATTTGTAAAATATAAATTAATAATTCACACGAAATTAATATATTATCGTATATAAATTAATCCATATAATCATATTCTTTATTGTAATTTATTTGAAACATCTTTACTAGCATTTATATATTAGGTTTTGTTTTAAATGGCTGTTGATTTCAGAACTATATATTATTGCGAAGCAAAAGGTTTAAGTGTAAACTCAGATTTCTGCAGAACAAAGGAATCTCTAGTTGAACTTATGAAGATCTGTGAGTAATAATATATAGTTCATTATAAATAATATATTGAAATAAATAATAAATATGGAAAATAAATCTTAACACGGGTGGGTGATTAGCAAATGAAAGAAAAATCTATATACTTAGTTTTTACACGTACTGGTACTTGGTTATCAAATGTTATATACCTCTTTACTAGAGATGAATATGTGCATGTATCGATTGCTTTTGATATAAATTTTAAAGAAATGTATTCTTTAGGACGAAAAAATCCTAAAAATCCATTCTCAGGCGGCTTAGTAAAAGAAAATATTAATGAAGGTGTCTTCAAAGCTTATACAAGTAGTAAATGCCTTATTTATGAACTAAAGGTATCTGAGTCACAATATAACCACATACGTAGATCCTTAAATGTTCATTATAATAAGAAGGACTTATATAGGTACAACCTATTAGGACTACTAGCTTTATATTTTAATGTATCTTTAAAAAGAGAAAATTATTATTTTTGCTCAGAATTTGTTTCTGAACTACTTATAAATAGTGATGTATATAATACTGATAAGGCTCCTGAACATATCAAACCTATGGATTTACTAGAAATTGAAGATAAAACACTTATATATGAAGGTCTTATAAATAAATATTATCCTATCCCCACTGAATCCTTTGCATTTAGATAAGTACTGCTATTATTAAGTAAATTTATTTAAAAGAAATAAAAAGGTACAAGCTCTTCTTAACTATTATATTGTTAAGAACTTGTACCTTTTATTAATATGACCTATATTGGGCTATTTCTTAATTTTTTCTCCCTAATATTCTCAATTAAGTAATTGCTTAATTCCATTAAACCTCTACCATCTATGCAAGAAGTTTCAATAACCTTCACATCCTTATTTATATAACTTATTTCATTATAAAATTCTTCTTTATTGAAATTCACGTTTAACATTAAATCTATCTTATTTAATATAACTACATCTGCATTTTTAAATATATGAGGATATTTCCACACCTTATCACTGCCCTCACATACACTTACTATAGCTATTTTTATATCCTCACCTAAATTATACTTATTTGGATAATGATTAGAGCCTATATTTTCTATTATTATTAAATCTAATTCCTTCATATCTATATGTTCTATAGCTTTATATATCATATGTCCATCTAAATATGTTCCTCCTCCTGTATTTATCTGTACACTACTAACTTTTGTATCTACTCTTTCTATTTTTTCTCCATCCTTTGAGGTATATAAATCCCCTAAAATAACAGCAATATTAAAGTGTATTTTTACTATTTTTAATATCATCTCAATAATTGTAGTTTTTCCGCTCCCTGGATATCCAATTAAATTAACACAAAATATACTATTTCTATCAAATAGTTCCCTGCATCTACTTGAGAAATCTTCATTATCTTTTGATACATTACTTTTCAGAATAAGCTGTTTCATCTTCTTTATCCTCCTATATTTTTTATAGAAAATTCATCAAGTAATCAATATAATGATTAATTTTATACATAAAATATTAAAACCCTAGTTATAACATATATACTTATTAATTTCTTATTTATTCTTATAGCTATTCAAGTTTATAATTAAATAATTATTATTTTTAACTAAGGCTTTGTTCTAAACGGCTTGTGAGTAATATAGGGTTACAAATTCAAAGCTTAAATTATACATCGCTATTAAGTTAGATAACTCAACAAAATTTTTAATGTATAAATTAAGTTTTAATATTGGAACCCTATAATATGTAGTTCATTATCAACACTATATTAAAACAAAACCTTAGTTTATTACCCTAGTTTTAAAATATATATGTTGTAATAATGATAATTCATATTAATTAAACATTATACAAATAGGCTTTTCTTTTATAAACTGTTTAAATTGAACTTCATATTA
>DFXM01000026.1:0-33592 GCA_002381695.1 Clostridium sp. UBA4108
GGGTAAGTGGTCGCCAAGTAAACATTGCCTCCAAGTTAGCGCTTGGAGGCATGTGTGTATGGCTCGATAGCTCAGTCGGTAGAGCAGAGGACTGAAAATCCTCGTGTCGCTGGTTCGATTCCTGCTCGAGCCACCATAGTGTGGCGCTATAGCCAAGTGGTAAGGCAAAGGTCTGCAACACCTTTATTCCCCAGTTCAAATCTGGGTGGCGCCTCCATTTAAAACCTTTAGAATATTTAAATTCTAAAGGTTTTTTATTTTTTTATTTTTTTATGAAGATTTATTATAAAAATATAGATTATATATTTTTAGTGCAATTTATCCTATCATTTAGCAGTTTAATACTTTCGTCAAGTAACTCCTTTCGTTCAATAAAGTCAATTGCACTTATGGAAAGAGCTTCAATCCCTTTCCATATATTATTTTTACCAAAATCACTAATAGTACATTCCATAAATTCTAAGGAAGGACAGGAAATAGAACTGTCTTCAACAATTGAAATAGATGGATATATGGTTGGTGTTGTATGACTGACATTTCCTATTGAAAGTGGATATAAAACATTTTTACTGGAACATAAATTTATTAAGCCGCATTCTTTTAAATTATTAGAGAATATTTTACTTACTACTTCATTATTTATTAACTCCTTACAGGGCAATTCATAAAGTCTTATCGTACACTCTATATCAGCTATTCTCTCTAAACACTTTATATATTCTCTAATATTATTTTCCATAACTTCTCCCAGGGCATAGGTGTTAGATTTAAGCTCAAATTTAATTAGAGCATTTGAGGGATATTCTCTTGGAGCATTATCACATTTCATAGAAATATGATCTAAATAACAATGATTACAACTTTGTTGAACTAGCTGATTAATAAAATGTATAGTATGGAGACTCATATCTAATGCAGTACTTTTAGCTTTTTCTCCATTAGCGTTTTTATTTTTGAAAGATAATTCCAAAGGTATACATGATTGAGAATCGCCACCCATAGAGGTCATATTATCAACGTGAGGAGCAAAGATAACAGAAGTATCCTTAAATACATTTTCATGACTCATAATTATTTCAGAGCCATTTGAGTAATTACCAGGACAGCCAACTACTATTACAGTACCTCCTATTTTATCTATTACATGGGATAATCCAATTGCAGCACCAATACTAAGTGCTGCATTAGCATTATTTCCAAAAACATGACCCCGATCATCGCCAGTGCTATATTTACATATGTAGCATACTTGGGGATAACCATTTCCAAACTTTCCATAAAAGGCATTGGTAATATCTAAAAAATTTTCATCTACTTTAAAGTTATATTTTTTTAGTAGGGATATTAGATAATGTGATGAATTAAATTCTTTAAAGGAGTTTTCCTTAGCATCGTATAAAAACTTATTGATATTTAAAATTTCATCTTTGATAGTTGATAAAAAGCTGAGTACTTGCTGTTTCACTTAAAAGCCCCCTTATGAATATTTTATATATAATTAGTATAACCAATAGAATTATATTTATAGAGGTAATGATTTGTTGCATATAGTAGAAATACTGAGAATTATAAAGTGAAATATTTTTTTTGGACAAATTTAGAAAAGGCATCAAGCTGAATAATATATAATGTAGGGGGCTATAATTAAAAGAATCTTATTATCGAAAGTTAAGGGGGATAAAATATGAGTAAATGTTGTATAATATGCAGAAAGCCTCTAGAAAGTGGTATAATTCTTTATGGAAAAGGAATTTGCCCAAGTTGTGAACAAAGATTATTAGAAACAAGTATAGACACAGATTTTTATGAGTTCTATAAAAATTCTATAAAGAAAAATTTATCTCAACTTGTAATTAGAGGAGTGGATAAGGAGTGTCAAAACTACCAATTGTAGAAGCTTTGCTTAAATATTCTAAAGAAAGCAATTCATATTTCGCGACGCCAGGTCACAAGATGGGAAGAGCTTTTTATAATATTAAAGAAGGCAAAGAGATACTAGATAACTTCATCGATTTGGATATAACAGAAGTAGATGGAGTAGATAATCTCCATAATCCAAGTGGAGTAATTCAAGAAGCGCAAGAATATTTGAGTGATTATTATAGCAGTGAAAAATCTTATTTTTTAGTTAATGGAAGTACTTCAGGAAATCTAGCCATGATATTTGCTAGCTTTGATGAAGGTGATAAAATTATTGTAGAGAGAAACTGTCATAGATCAGTATACAATGGAATTATACTTAGAAAATTAAGACCTATTTATATAAAAAATAGGATAAGTGATAAGTTTAATACAAGTTTATCTATAGATGAAGATTATTTATTTAATCTAATTGAAGAGAATAAGGATGCTAAAGGTATAATAATCACTTATCCTAATTACTATGGTATATGCTGTGATTTAAAAAAAATAGTTTTAAAGGCTAAAGAGCACAATATGAAGGTTTTAGTAGATTGTGCTCATGGGGCTCATTTTGGGGTTATAGAAGAATTGCCCGAAAATCCTATGAAGCTAGGTGTAGATATGGCAGTGCAGAGTGCTCATAAAACTTTACCGAGCTTAACTCAAACTGCATATCTTCACATAGGTAATAAAGATGATATAGATAAAGCTAATTTTTATGTTAGTATGTTTTTAAGTACAAGTCCATCATATCTATTTTTAGCAACTATGGATTTCAGTAGATATTTTATGGAGAAATATGGACAGAGATATTACACTGAATTATTAGCATTATGCCAAGAATTTAAACAGAAAATAAATAGGCTAGGAGTATATCATATTATAGGAGAGAAAGATCTGATAGATGAAAATATTTATGATATAGATAAAACTAGATATGTAATTAATCTACCTAAAGGCTTTAGTGGACATAAACTTCTAAGTTATTTAAAGGAGGAAAGTATTCAATGTGAAATGAGTGATGAAAGAAATGTAGTGTTGATATTTTCCCCTGGAAATTCTAGAAGCGATTTTGAATTACTATATAAAGCTTTAGAAAAATGTGATATAAATAAATTAAAAGCGAAAATAGTTAAAGTCATAGAATCTAATATACCGCAAATGAAAATGATGCCTTATGAAGTAATAGATAGGAAAAAGAAAAAAGTGAAAATAATTCAGGGAGTTAATGAAATATGTGGACATGCAATAGTTCCTTATCCTCCAGGGATACCGTTAGTTATGCCAGGGGAGTTTATAACTAAAGAAATTACTGATATAATACAATATTATATAGATATTAATGTAACTCTTTTGGGAGTAGAGGATAATGAACTAACCATAGTTAAAGAATAAGATTTGGAGGAAAGACCATGGATAAAGGATTATTAATAGCATTAGAGGGGCCGGATGGGAGTGGAAAAACTACTCAAATGGAGCTTTTAGAAAAATATTTTATGAATAGACAAATAGAAGTTATAAGAACTAGAGAGCCAGGTGGTACTCCAATAAGTGAAAAAATAAGAAATATTATTTTAGATAATAAAAATAGTGAGATGGATGATATGTGTGAAGCATTACTTTATGCAGCATCGAGAGCTCAATTAACTAATGAGGTAATAAAGCCTGCTATAAGTAGTGGAAAAGTAGTATTATGTGATAGATTTGTTTATTCTTCTATGGTATATCAGGGCATTGGACGTAATTTGGGTATAGATATTATAAAGGGTATAAATGATGCTGCACTTAGAGGATTAGAAGCTGATTTAGTGTTTATGATACAAATACCTTATGAAAAAGGAATAGAAAGAAAGATGAAGGAAAGGGAATTAGATAGGCTAGAAAATGTGGGATTAAATTTTCATAAAAAAGTTTATGAAGGTTATTCAAATATTAGTAAATTGTGTGATAAAATTATATTAATAGATGGTAATAATTCTATTGAAGAAGTTCACAGACAAATCATTTCCCATATTGAAAATAAAATAGGGATATAATAAGAATAGGGAGGGATTGTTATGAAATTAATAATGGCAATAGTACAAGACGATGATGCAATAGACCTAGTTGATGTATTAACGGATAATGGATTTAGAGTTACTAAACTCGCTACTACAGGGGGATTTCTAAAAGCAGGAAATACTACATTAATGATAGGGGTAGAAAAGGAAAAAGTACAGAAAGTATTAGATCATATAGAGGAAATTTGTAAGGTAAGAAAACAGCTAGTATCGTCACCATCACCAGTTGCAGGTTCAACAGGAGTTTATGTGCCCTATCCAGTAGAGGTAAATATAGGTGGAGCTACTGTATTTGTGGTTGATGTAGATAATTTCTTAAGATTCTAATCATTAAAGAGTTATAATATATCAATAAATTATCAATAATGTACAATAAGGGAATCTTATTGTACATTATTTATTATATATAGGAGGAGTTATGAATATTATTGGACATGATAAAGTAAAGAGTGATATATTAAAAGCAATTGAGAATAATAGCTTTTCACATGCACATATATTTGCAGGAGAAAAAGGTATAGGAAAAAGCAAATTGGCCAACTTCATAGCTCTAAGACTATTAGGTATTGAAGAGGTAAAAAGTCATGTAGATATAATAGAATGGAAATTAGAAAAAGGAAAAAATTCCATAGGTGTAAAAGCAATAAGGGATATTATAGAAGAAGCAAATAAAAAGCCCTATGAGGGGGATAAAAAGGTAATAATAATACATAATACTGATAAGATTACATTTCAGGGGCAGAACGCATTTCTAAAGACTATAGAAGAGCCACCGGCAAATGTATATATGCTTTTACTATGTGAGGGATTAGAGGATGTGCTAGACACCATCAAATCTAGATGTCAAATTCATAAACTTAAACCTCTAAAAAAAGAAGAAGTGAAAACTATTATCAAACATAAATATCAAGGTGTTGAAGAGATGAAAATAGAAGCTGCTTGTGAGTTTTCAGAGGGAATTCCAGGAAAAGCAGAGATGTTTATTGAGAGCGAAGATTTTAACATAATAAGGGATAAAATTTTGGGAATATTATTAAATATTAGTAAGGGATCGGATGAAGAATGGATTGAAAATGAAGATTTCTTTGAATCATATTCTAAACAATGGGAGGAAATAATAAATTTGTTTATAAATATACTTAGAGATATAATTATATACAAAGAGGTTGGAGAGGAAGAACTAATCATTAATATAGATAAAATAAGAGAAGTCAAAGATTTGGCCAATGTATTTTCAGCAAACAAATTAAATGATATTATAAATATAATAGATGGTACAAGAACAATGTTAAAAAACAATGTTAATTTAGCATTATCCTTTTCTTCAATGCTTTTAAACATACAGGAGGTTTATAATGGTAACAGTTATAGGAGTTAGATTTAAAAAGGCCGGAAAAATATATTATTTTAGTCCTATGGATTTAGATATAAAGAAAGGTGATTTCGTAGTCGTTGAGACTGCAAGAGGAGTAGAGTTTGGTGAGTGTGTTACAGGGAAAAAAAATATTGGAGAAGATGAAATAGTAGCACCGTTAAAAAATGTAATAAGAATAGCTACAGATGAAGATAAGGAAGCTAATGCATTAAATAAAGAAAAAGAAAAGGAAGCATTGAGTGTATGCTTAGAGAAAATAGAGAAACATCAGTTAAATATGAAGCTTATAGATGTAGAGTATACATTTGATAATAATAAGGTTATATTCTATTTCACCGCAGATGGAAGAGTTGATTTTAGAGAGCTAGTAAAAGACTTAGCAGCGGTATTTAGAACTAGGATAGAGTTAAGACAAATTGGTGTAAGAGATGAAGCCAAGATGACGGGTGGGTTAGGTCCTTGTGGAAGAAGCCTATGCTGTTCTACATTTTTAGGAGAATTTGCGCCAGTGTCAATAAAAATGGCAAAAGAACAAAACCTATCTTTGAATCCAACAAAGATATCAGGAATATGCGGAAGACTTATGTGTTGCTTAAACTATGAACAAGAAACCTATGAAGAGATAAGAAAACGCTTACCTAAAGTGGGATCGATAGTAGATACACCTTATGGAAAAGGAGAAGTAGTATCTAATAGTGTGGTGAAAGAGAGTGTTAAAGTTAAAGTAAAAATTAAAGATGGAGAAGATGATATTAAAGTTGTAAAGATAGAGGAGACAACATTGATTTCAGGAAGTTATGAAGACATTATAAGTGATGTAGATATTAAAGAATTAGAGAATCATATTGAGGATGCAGATTTAATTAAAGAGTTATTTAAAGAAATTTAGGAGGGGAAGATGAAGACGGTAATTAAGGTTTGTGACATGATAACTTCTAAAGATGTTAATAACATAAGAAGTGCAATTTCTAATAATGAGGGAGTTATCGCTTGTGGAATACATCCTGAAAAAAAAGAGGTAGAGATAGTATTTGATGATTATTTTATAACTATCGAAGATTTAATAACTTCTATTGAAGATGTTGGATATACTGTTATATAGCAATAACTATATATTAAACAAATAATTAAGGTAAGACTGCAGTAATATGCAGTCTTATATATATTTATATAAGAATAAATTAAGCATTTTGGAAATAATTCAATAATATATGTATAAATTTCATAAAAATGTTAAGTATTAAGATGTAAATATTAACAAAGAGGTGTTTTTATGAAATTAAAAAAACAAATAGCTATTATTGTTACATGTGCAGTGGTGCTTACAGGAATATTTTTTACTATAAGTTATATTGGTGGTAATAATAAAACATCTAACTCTAAAAATAGTAACATAACTACTGAACAAAACAAAGATAATAGCAGTGAAACTACAAAAAATAGTGATAATTTGAAACAAGATTCTAATTCGGAACAAACTTCAAATGATAAAGAAATTAAGTTTTCAAAAGAGGATGTAAAAGAAGGGTACTATGTAATAAAGAAAGATGACACTTTATATAGTATAGCTAGAGCTTATATGCCAAACCATGATACAAAGGATGTTGTAAAAAGCATTTTAGATAACAATTCTATGACAGAAAAAGACCCGATAGTAGAAGGTAAAAAATTAGTAATACCTTATGAAATAGCTTTAGAGGAAATAGAAGTTAATAGTAGTAAAATTGGTCATGATGAGCATACAAAATATACTATTAAAGCTGGAGATACACTATATAAAATAGCCAAAGAAAATTTACCTAAAGCAGACTTAACTGAAGCTATAAAAGAATTGAAAGCTCATAATAATATTACTGATGAAAATTCAATAAAGGCATCAGACGTTATTTGTATTCCAATTAAATAGTAGTAAAAAATATAACCTTATAATGAATGTTTATTATAAGGTTATATTTTCAATATATTTATTGGACTAATTTCGGCATATATGAAATCATTATCCAAAGTTAATAAATATTCTATATCATGTTGTTCACATACCGCTAAATGAGTAGAGTCATTTATAGATAACAAGCTATTGGACATAATTTCTTTAGTTTTAGTCATTGAACCCTTTGTAATTTCTACATAATTAAAATTAACTGTTGTTTCCAACTGATTATGCATTTTTACTGCAGTTTTGTAATAGATACTAAGAAGTTCTCTTTTAGACATGCTTTTAGAAATATTATCAAAATATTTCTTATATGGAATTTCTCTAAGTCTATCAATTTTTTTTTCCCTTATAATTTTTTTATCATATTTATTAAAGGAATTTAAAATTTCTCTTATTTTAGTTTCAGTATTAAATGGTTTTGATTTTAATACCTTATGCTGCATATCTAACATAAAAATTTTGTACATAATTTGATTAAGCACTTCGGCCGAAATTATATTGGTGATTAATAGTTCACATTTATTAGTTATTAATTTTTTAAATATTTCAATACATTCGCTGTGTTTTATGTCATCATCGTAAACTAAGCTCAACAAAAAAGAAGCATCGAGAAGGATTCGTGTGCTATCATCAAATTTTATTGAAGAAAAAGGGTATAGTATTATTTTCATAAATGCTCCTTTCTAGTAACAATATATTTAATTTTATTACTAAAATTGAATACTTATTACAGATTTTAAATAAGTTACGAAGTAACTTATTTAGTGAATTGAGTCGAAGGCACAGAGAAGCACTCAACTTCGTTCATTAGTGAATTGAATTGAGCATCAGTGAATCGTTTCTTCTTCTCAGTAATGAAGGATATTTAAAAGCTTTCTCTGGCAAAGTCAATTCTCTGTGAATGAAATGAACACTTCTCTGCGCCTGTGGCACAATTCATTGCGACCCTAGGTAGCAATTCACTAAAAAAATATATTTATAAGTATAGGTGCTACTACTACGGTAACTATACCTGCTATACCGATAGATACACTACTCATAGCACCTTCTAACTCACCTAATTCAATTGCCTTTGTTGTTCCTAGAGCATGAGCGCTAGTGCCAATAGAGACACCAATAGATACTTTATTTTTGATTTTAAAAAGTTTTAAAATAGTAGGACTTAATACAGCACCAAGTATTCCTGTAATAATTATTGCGGCTACAGTTATTGATGGAATTCCAGATATATTATTAGAAAGTTCTATTCCAATAGGTGTAGTTACAGATTTAGGTATAAGTGATAATATTAATGTTTCATCTAAATTCAAGCATTTACCAAGTAATATTATGCAAATTATGCCTGAGATACATCCTACTATGATACCTAGTATTATAGGCAATGCATGAGATTTTAAATGTTCAATTTTTTTATATAAAGGAATAGCTAAAACCACAGTAGCTGGGGTCAAGAAGAATCCAATAATATTTCCACCAATATTGTAGTTATCAAGGGGAATATTGAAACCTAATAATAAGAACACAATTATAGATATAGATATAAGTAAAGGATTAAGAAAAGAAATTTTAGTTTTTTTGTTTATATATACTCCTAAAATGTAAGCTAATAAAGACAAAAGTATACCAAATATAGGAGATTGTAATAGTTTGTCCATTTTTCACCTCATGTTTATTATTTATCTTTTTTTGATAGGATTTTAATTGATAGTTCTATAGTTAAAGCTGTAGTTATCAATACCACTAAAGTAGAGATAACTATAATAAATATTATTTTAAAGGTATTTCCCTTTAGGAGACTGAAAGCTGAGATAATCCCAACCCCTGCTGGTAAAAAGAAAAAAGCTAAATTATCCAGAAAGAAATTTGATACTAGCTCAATTTGTTCTAATCTAATTATTTTAGTTAGTAAAAGTGCTAATAAAAATAGCATTCCAATTACACTTCCAGGCAAAGATAGAGAAAAAACTTTACTTATAAATTCTCCTATGAAGGTAATTATCAAAATTAGGGCGAATTCTTTAAATATTTTCATAAAAATTGTTATTCCTTTCGTTTCTTTTAAGACATAAAAATCAATGTAAGAAATTAATACTTAAGATGTATATGAAAATTATAAATAGAATATTTTTTATATACTACATGTATTATATTTAATAAAATAGTCAATTTTTACATATATAGGTGTTTAGTAATGAGTATAACATACATATTATAAATCTAAAAAAATATTTTGAAAAGGTAATATATAGGTGAATATTTATAAGAGATGTTGACAATAATATTAATGATAAATTAAATCAATAATATAAACCCTTAAATGCAATGTGTTTCGTAGCAATGTATTTTACTAAGATTAAGGAAATGATTATAGCCACACATTGCTTTCCCCCCATAAAAAAATGAACATCTTTCTAAGATGTTCATTTTTTTACTTAATAAAGGTATGAGTTTAATATATAATGTATTATGTAGTTTTATTTTAGTGAACTTAGGAGCGATGATAAGAAAGGAAGGCATCATGAGTATATTAAGAGATGATGAAACATTAGACAATTTACAATTAAAAGGGATACATATAATTCAGAAAAAGGATGGTTTTAGATTTGGGGTTGATGCAGTATTATTAGCCAACTTTGCTAAAGTAAAAAAAAATAGTACAGTAATTGATTTATGCAGTGGGACAGGTATAGTACCATTTATAATAGCAGGAAAGAGCAATGCAAAAAGTATAGTTGGAATAGAAATACAAGAAGAATTTGTAGATATGGCTAACAGAACAGCTAAATATAATAACTTAAAAGACAAAGTAAGTTTTAGACATGAGGATTTAAAAAATACTCTCGCCCTAAAAAAGCTAGAAAGAGCGGATGTAGTAACAGTAAATCCCCCATATAAGCTATGTAAATCAGGAATAGTGAATAGAGACGATAAAAATGCAATAGCTAGGCATGAGATATGCTGTAATCTAGAAGATGTTATAATAGCAGCTAGAATAGTGCTAAAGGATAATGGAAGATTATTCATGGTTCATAGACCAGAAAGAATTGTAGATATATTAACTTTGATGAGAAAATATAAAATAGAGCCTAAAAGAATAAGATTTATACATCCAAAGCCAGGAAAATCACCAAACATAGTTTTAGTGGAAGGACAAAGAGATGGAGGAGCATTCCTAAAAATAGAGGATCCTCTATATATACATTTAGATGATGAAAGTTATTCAGAAGAACTCAGAGAAATATATGACTCTAAAGAATTAATATTATAAATAAAATGTGAAGCATTTTATTTAGTGAATTGCACCAAAGGTGCAGAGAATTGCTCACGTTGTTCGCAGAGAGTTAATCACTACCTTCGGAAAGAGAACTTTGATTAGGAAAAAACTTTCTCTCTAACGAAGTCACCCCTCTGAGCTAAAGGCGCACTTCACTGGCGAAGCCAATTCACTAAATAAGTTACTTTGCATTTTATTTAAAAGGAGATGAATACAAATGAGTGGAAAATTATATATAGTACCTACACCTATAGGGAACTTAAAAGATATAACTTTAAGAGCTTTAGAAGTATTAAAGAAAGTAGATTTGATAGGATGTGAAGATACCAGACAAAGTTTAAAATTACTTAATCATTTTGGTATTAAAAAATCTCTTATAAGTTATCATAAACATAATGAGAATGGAAGAAGTAATGATATAATAAAATCACTTATTGAAGGGAAAAAAGTTGCGATAATAAGTGATGCTGGGACTCCAGGGGTATCGGATCCGGGAGCAATTATTATTAAAAAATGTATTGAAGAAAATATAGAAATAGAGGTGTTACCAGGAGCTACGGCGTTTACTACGGCATTAGTATATTCGGGATTAGATACAGATAAATTCACTTTCATGGGCTTTTTGCCAAGAGACAATAAGAGTAGAAGAGAAGTGTGTGAAAGCCTAGTTAATAGAGAGGAAACTATAATATTATATGAGGCTCCTCACAGAATATTGGCAACTTTAGAATTTTTATTAGATACTTTTGGGAATAGAAAAGTAGCTATTTGTAGAGAATTAACTAAATTATATGAAGACATAATAAGAAATAATTTAGATGAATGTATTAAACACTTCAATGAAAATTCTCCAAGAGGAGAATTTGTTATTGTTATGGAAGGAAAAAATCCAGAGGAAATATTAACAGAAAAAAGAAGTCAATGGGAACATATGACTATAGAAGAGCATATAAAATTTTATATGAAAAGTGGAATTAGTAAAAAGGAATCTATAAAAGCAGTAGCAAAAGAAAGAAATATGCCTAAATCAGATGTCTATAAATACTCACTAGATATATAAAAATTAATTAATAACATAATAATAAGAAATTTATATAATAGCACTAAAAGAATTAATATAAAAAAATGGAATAAACTACAAAAGATAAAAAGGAATTATATGGGTAAATGTAGAATATATTATAGATAAATTGGGAAAAATTCTTAAAATTAAATTCTTAATCTCTAAAATTTCATCAAAAACCTTGAGATTAGAAATAATATGATGTTATAATTGTATTTGTAATTAAACTTAAGAGGGGGAGGGATTTTCTTGAATAAAAAATCGATATCGTTAGCTTTAGCTGTAACGCTTGCAACAACAGGTATTGGAACAACAGTTTTTGCAGATCCATATTCGAGTAAACAAGAATATGAACAAAAGCTTCAGGAGAGCAAAAATAGCTATAAGAGTGCTCAGGAAAAAGTTGACGAAATTGAAGCTGCTATACAAAAAGTTAATGCTGAAATGATGGACATCCATATAGATATAGAAGACACAAATAAAAAAATTCAAGATACTCAAAATAAAATAAAGCAAAGTGAAAAAAAAGTACAAGACACTCAAAACTCTATCGTAGAGGAAGAAGGTTTATTCAACAAAAGAATGAGAACTATGTATATGAATGGTATGGATAGTTATATTGAAATTCTTTTAGATTCAAATGGATTTTCAGATTTTATTTCTAGACTAGATAATGTTACTAGAATTATAAGTTATGACAAGGAAGTTATGACAAGCCTAACTGACAAGAAGGTAGCGTTACAACAAGAAAAAACTGATCTAGAAGGCCAAAAAAATAATCTAGAGGCACTTCAACAAGGAAATCAACAAAAATTAGCAAAGCTTGAAGAGAAGAAGGTTGAACATGACAAAGCTATAACTGTAGCTAAAGATAATATAGGTGTATTTGAAGCTGCAATGAAAGAGAATGAAGCGCAGTTAAAACAAACTATGGATCAAATAAATTCTATGCAAAGCTCAAATAATAGCAAACCTGACAAACCTAGCAGACCAAATAGAGGCGATGAGGATGAGAGCAATGATAGTAGTACTCCAACAGTACCATCGAATGTATCAGGAGTTGCTATAGTTCAATATGCAAAAGAATTTTTAGGCGTTCCATATCAATGGGGCGGTAATGGACCAAGTACCTTCGATTGTTCAGGATTTACTAAATATGTGTACAAGGCTTTTGGTGTAGGAATATCAAGAACAGCTAATTCACAAATGGGTGGTGGAACTTATGTTCCTAGAAATCAGCTTCAGCCAGGAGATTTAGTGTTTTTTGGAAGTGGTGGTTATGCTACTCACGTTGGAATATATGTTGGGAACAACAGTTATATCCATGCACCACAAGATAATGAAGTTGTTAAAATATCTCCACTTACTAGAGGCGACTACCTAACGGCAAAGAGACATGTAGATTAATATTGTTATTTATAATAAAACCAGTAGAGTATTCGCTGGTTTTATTCTTATTAATAATAAAATTTCTAAATATTATTTATTCAATTAACGTATCTATACTATATATACGTTAAAAAGATAAAATCGCCACTACAATATGGCGATTTTATCTAGAACTTTTTAAAAAAATTATTCAGTTCTTAAAGAATTTAAACATTCTCTACAAATGTTTTTAGATTTATAATTAACTACGTCACGAGCATCTCCACAGAATATGCATGCTGGTTCATATTTTTTTAATATTATCTGATCACCATCCACATATATTTCTAAAGCATCTTTCTCACCGATATTTAAAGTTCTTCTTAGCTCTACAGGAATAACTATCCTTCCTAATTCGTCGACTTTTCTTACTACACCAGTTGATTTCATTTTAAAATTCCCCCTTGTGATAACTATGATTTTAATATTTTTAAAGTATTTAGTAAATAATATAAAAAAGATTTACTATTTATTCATATTTACTATTTAATTACATATTATACATATAATATAATGCATATTAAAACAAATGTCAATAAGTTTTGTAGAAAATATACAGTTTTTTACACTAAAAGCTATAACTCTTTAATTTATTCATAGTAAAATGAAAACCATGATAGATTTAATAAAACTATATATATTTATAAGTTATAATTCTATGGTAAAAAAATAAATATAACCTAATAATTAACTATTTTAACACAAAAAGTGGTTTTAGCAAATATTTTTTCGGTAAATTACACATTAAATCAACAAAAATCAACAAAAAATAAAAATAAAACAGCATATTACTCCAAGAAATTTCATAATATTATAATTTTTTATTTATATATAAATGTGGATAATGTTGATAACTTTTTATAACAAATTATAAAGTGAAGAAGTATAAGGTATGTAGGAGATTTTTATCATTAAAATAATCAACAAGTTATGTTAATAACTATATTTAAAAGGCAAATACAAATGTGTATAATGTTAATAACTTTTAGATTAAGCAAATAAATAAAAATTAAAATAAAAAATTTTCAATAATATTTAATTATTGAAAATATTTTAATAGTAAATCAATCCATTATATCTTATAATATGAAATATAAAATAAATTATACAAAGAGAGGGTTAAATATGGAAAAAGACAATAAGAATAGTAATGTTGATAATATATTAAATAGAGTAAGTGAAATAGTAAATGAAATTTCAGGGAAAAGCATAATAGCATATGATGAGCTTCCTCAGTATGATTTGTTTTTATCCCAAGTTAAAGACTATTTAAATGATAAATTTGAACATGATAATTTTACTAATAATATACTTCAAAATTATATAAAAAGTGAAGTGTTATCAAAACCAGAGGATGGTAAGAAGAGAGGATATACTAAATTACATTTAGCGCAACTAGCACTTCTTGGATATATGAGACCAATACTTACCACCGATGAGATTAAAAAAATCTTTAGATTGGCATTTAATGATATTAACAATAGGGCAGATGACATATTATCATGGGAAGATACTTACAAATTATTTTGTCATTTACAAAAACAAAGTTTAACCATGAATTTTATAGATAGTGAAACTTTTAAGGATGAAAGTATCTTAAAATATTTTGATAGTTATGAGTTTAATGATGAAGAGCAAGAAAGAATAGTAATTTTCTTAGTAGTTATGAGTTTAGTAGCTCATGCTAGTAGTATTAAAAAATTAGCAACTACTATTGTGAAAGAGTTTGGCGATAAATACAATTAAACATTATAATTAATAAAGGATAAAAACAATCTCCTTATGAAAGAATAAAAATATAAATTTTTATGAGGAGATGAGGTTATGAAGCAATATTATTTAGAGCAAATAAGAAAAATGGATAATAACATAGAAATTAATATTTTGCTTATGATAAAGAAGAGATTTAAAGATAGTGAAGAAAGAACTACATATGTTTTAGGAGATAGCACTTCAGATATAAAAGTAAGTACAACTTCAATAAAAGCTTTAAATTTAAATATAGGAGATGTAATATTAGTTCCTATTAATCATAACTTTATAATCAACTTTGATAAATTAATTATAGAAGAAGATTATGAACTTGAAGATTTTTTGCCTTCAGTAAAAAGAGACATAAATCATATTATGGAAGAATTAGAATCTTTGACAGTAGAGGAATTTACTACAATAGAGGCACAGAGTATAAATGATTACTTTTTTAAAGATGAAAAGTTTTTGAATGAGTTTAAAATTGCCATAGGGGGACTTAGCCAACATCATAATTATATAGGAGGTCTAGCAGAGCATACATTAAATGTAACATATTTAGCAAAAGTACTTGCATATAGATATAATTGTAGGTATAAAGATATAGCTATTTTGGCTGCTAAACTACATGACATAGGGAAAATATATGAATATTCTGTGGATGGACCTTTTTCAACATCTATGATTGGAGAAATGGAAGGTCATATAATTATTGGAATAACTATGATAGAAGAAGCATTTAAGAAAAATCCAGAAATTTATAGTGAAAGTTTTAAAAATCGGCTTAAAGGATGCATAGTTCAGCATCATGGACGTGTAGAATATGGATCACCAAAACCACCAAATACTGAAGAGGCATTCATAGTTCATTATGCAGACTATGTAGATGCTACTATGAATAAGGTATCCCAGATAAAAGATATTACATTAAAGGATACATGGTCGGAATATAATAAAAAAATAGGAACAAGATTACTCGTTTAAATGAGTGTATATAAAATCTGTAAATATAAAATTTACAGTATAGATTTAAAAAAGAAAATAACATAAAAAGATAATAGATGATATAAGTAAAAGGTTCTAGGAATTAAATCCCAGAACCTTTTGTTAACTACATGTACTTTCTCCTATAGCAGCTGACACAACCTTAAAGGTTTCTCCAAATAGAGTTTTTTTATAAGCGATAGAGCACTCTTCAAAAATATACTCCTCATCTTTATCCACTATAAAGGTTAAACCTTCCATATTTTCCACTAAATCATTTTCATTTTGCTCATCCAGAGCAACACTTAAAGTAGGGCCACCTCAGCCAAAACCAGCAATAGCAAGCCTAACAGCAGGTTTGTTCTCCTCAGTTAATTTTTTCAACAAAGCATTTTTGGTTTGTTCATCAAAAGTTATTTTCATAATAGAATAGCCTCCTTTATATTAATTTATGCTTTAGCTATAAAACATAGAAGATTTTATAACTATATTACATCATTATATTAAGATATACAGAAATAGTGATATAGATCCTATTAACATTTTACGGCTATTTTCGATCAAATTCAACAGGTTTAAATAATAAATTATTTTAATTTATATTGACAGCTAATAAAAAAGAGAGTAAACTTATAACAATGAAAATTTAATAGTATATCCTTTTAAAAGTGATACTGAGATATCGCTAAAGGAAGATGAAAGTTAGGTAATTATATTATGCTTATAATTAAGCATAATTATTATATATTATCTAAGTTAACAAATAGTTGTGAACACAACGCCTTCCTTTAAATGGAAGGCGTTTTTTATTTAATTACCTTTAAATTATCCCAGAGAGGTTAAAAAGGAGATGTTTGTAATGTTAAAAGGAAGAAATTTAATAGAACCTATGGATTTTACATTAGAAGAGTTAGACGAAATATTTAATTTAGCAGATAAGATTATCGAGGAACCAAAAAATTTTGCGCATGCATGTGATGGAAATATATTGGCTACACTTTTTTATGAGCCAAGCACAAGAACAAGATTTAGTTTTGAAGCTGCAATGTTGAGACTTGGAGGACAAATCATAGGATTTTCAGAACCAAATTCTAGTTCAACAGCAAAAGGGGAAAGTATTGCAGATACAATTAGAACAGTTGCATGCTATTCGGATATAGCTGTTATGCGACATCCAAAAGAAGGAGCACCACAAATAGCTGCTCAATATAGTGAAATTCCTGTAATAAATGCTGGAGATGGCGGTCATCAACACCCAACTCAGACATTAACAGATTTATTGACCATAAGAAAAACTAAAGGAAGATTAGATAATCTAACTATAGGTTGCTGTGGTGACTTAAAGTTCGGTAGGACTGTTCACTCATTAATAAAAGCCTTATCAAGATATAATAACAATAAATTCATATTAATATCTCCACAAGAATTAGAAATCCCAGAGTATATAAAAAAGGAAATATTACAAAAGAAAAATATAGAATTTAAACAGGTAAGAACTATGGAAGAAGCCATGGAAGAGATAGATATTCTATATATGACAAGAGTACAAAGAGAAAGATTTTTTAACGAAGAAGATTATATAAAACTTAAAGATACCTATATATTAGATAATTTAAAAATGAAATTAGCTAAGAAGGATATGATAGTCCTTCATCCATTACCAAGAGTAAATGAAATTGATTATGAAGTAGATAACGATAGTAGAGCAATTTATTTTAAACAAGCTAAGTATGGAATGTATGTAAGAATGGCACTAATACTTAAACTTTTAGGAATTTACTAATAGGTATATGGAGGTAGAAGTTATGTTAACTATAAATAGTATAAAAAACGGAATTGTAATAGACCACATAAAAGCAGGAGAAGGAATTAAGATATATAATTTTTTAAATTTAGATAAAGCTGATTTTTCAGTGGCACTTATTATGAATGCTCATAGTGAAAAACTTGGAACAAAAGATATTATTAAAATAGAAAATGTAATAGATATAGATTATCAAATAGTAGGGTTGATAGACCCTAATATAACTATAGATGTAATAGAAGATGAGATTATAAAGGAAAAGATTAAATTACAGTTGCCAGAAAAGGTTATTGATATAATTAAATGCAAAAATCCAAGATGTGTAACATCAGTAGAACCTAATATTAAACATATTCATTATTTAGTGGATGAAAATACAAGAGAATATAGATGCCACTATTGTGATGATTTACAAAAGATAAGTTCACTATATTAGAAACTAGAGGTGAGATTATGGATGTTTGTATAAAGAATGGTACCATTGTTGATTGGAGCGGTAATTTTTTAGGTGATATTTATATAAAAGATGGAATTATAAATGAAGTAGGACTCGATTTAGATAAAGATTGTAAAGTAATAGATGCTCAGGGGAAAATTATAATGCCTGGATTTATCGATTTACATGTTCACTTTAGAGAGCCAGGATATACTTATAAAGAAGATATAGAAAGTGGATCTAAGGCAGCAGTAAAAGGTGGATATGTTATGGTAAACCTTATGGCAAATACCAATCCAGTATGCAGTACAGTGGAAATAGCTGAATACGTAGAGCAAAGGGCAAAAAAAATTGGACTTGTAGAGGTTAATCAAGTGATTTCCATAACCAATAACTTTAGTGGAGATGATTTAACTCATTTAGATAACATAGAAAAAGGAAAAGTAAAGGTTATATCTGAAGATGGAAAAGATGTTATGCATAGTAATGTAATGTTAAATGCTATGTGTAAAGCAAAAGAAAAGGATATAACAGTTATGTGTCATTGTGAAAATCACAATCTTTCTAATATAGATATGAGGTTGGCAGAAAACACCATGACCTGGAGAAATATCACCTTAGCACAACATGCTGGATGTAAAGTGCACTTTTCACATGTAAGCACTAAAGAATCCATGGAATATATAATAAAAGCAAAACAAAAAGGAAATAAAGTTACTTGTGAAGTGGCACCTCATCACTTAGCATTAACTAATGATGTAAAGTATAGGGTAAATCCACCTTTAAGAGAAAAAGAAGATATAGATTATTTAATTGAAGCTATCAAAGATGGCTTTGTTGACAGTATAGCTACAGATCATGCACCACATAGTGAAGAGGACAAAAAAGATGGAGCACCAGGAATATCAGGGATAGAAACGGCATTTTCTGTATGTTATACAAAGCTTGTAAAAGCAGGACATATAGATTTATGTAAATTAAGTGAAATTATGAGTAAGAGACCAAGTAATATTTTGGGTGTAAAAAAAGGTACTATAGATATAGGATATGATGGGGATTTAGTTATAGTAGACTTAGATTACGAATATGAAATAAACTCTCAGAATTTTATATCTAAAGGTAAAAATACTCCATTCAATGGAGAGGTGGTATTTGGGAAAATATTAACCACAATAAAGGGTGGAAAGGTTGTATTTGAAAATAATTAAGCTGGGGGATAAATAAATGATTATAGATAGATTATATAAAATTATAGAAGAAAAAGGGCATGTGTGTTTAGGATTAGATACAGACATTGAATATATACCTAAAACTTTCTTTGAGAAGTTTAATAATATAGAGGAAGCTATATTTAATTTTAATAAAGAAATAATAGATGCAACTTTAGATTGTGTTGCATGTTATAAGCCACAGATAGCTTATTATGAAGCTTATGGTATAGAAGGAATGAAGGCATATGCTAGAACAGTTCAATATATAAGAGAAAAAGGAGCAATATCTATAGGGGATATTAAAAGAGGAGATATCTCAAAAACAGCAGAAATGTATGCTAAGGCTCACTTTGGTGGAGAATTCGAAGTTGATTTTGTAACTTTAAGTCCTTATATGGGATTAGATAGTATAGAACCATATCTACCTTATGTGCAGAATAAAGAGAAGGGTATATTTGTATTAGTAAGAACTTCAAATATGGGAAGCAAGGATATCCAATATATAGAAAGTAAGGGAAATAGAAAGATATTTAATATAATTGGAGAAAAAATAAATGAACTTGGTAAAAAATATATTGGAGAGTGTGGGTATAGCTCAATAGGAGGAGTTGTAGGGTGTACACATGTAGATGAAGGAATACAAATCAGAAATGCATTAGATTCCACATTTTTATTAATACCTGGATATGGTGCACAAGGGGGAAAAGCAGAGGACGTAGCACTTTATTTAAAAGATGGAAATGGTGGAGTAGTAAACTCCTCAAGAGGAATTATGTTAGCATATAAAGGTAAAGAAGATGGTGAGGAAAATTTTGCAAAATATGCAAGAGAAGAAGCTATAAGAATGAGGAATGAAATATTAAATGCAATAAAAAGGTTAAATAAAGAAATTTAAATAAAAGGTACTATTATGTCGTTTACTTAAAAGGAGTATTTATGAATAACAGTTATAGATATATAATATCAAATGTTGAAGAGAATATAGAGATTTCAAAAGGAATTTTTAAGTTAGGTATAAAAGGTAGCTTTAAAGGAAAGCCAGGACAGTTTTATATGATTAGAGGTTGGGATAAAGAACCAATATTATGGAGACCTATAAGTATACATAATATAAAAGAGGATTCCATAGAGTTTTTATACCAGCTAGTTGGCCAAGGAACAGAGCTTTTAAGTAAGTTAGCTACTGGAGATGAATTAAAGCTTATTGGACCATTAGGAAATGGCTTTAATATAGAAGGATTAGGTGGTAAGAAAATTGCTTTAGTTACTGGAGGCATTGGAATTGCTCCCATGAAATACTTAATGGATGAATTGAAGGATCCAATAGTTCATGTATATTCAGGGTTTAGAAATGAAGTTTATGGCATAGATGAATTAGAGTCAAATTCCCAGGAAATAAATATTGCTACAGAGGATGGAAGCAAAGGGTATAAAGGTTATGTAATAGATTTATTACGCCCTGAGAGCTATGATGTGGTACTTTGTTGTGGTCCTGAGGTAATGATGTATAAGATAGTAAAAATGTGCAAGGAAGCAGGAGTAAAGGTATATATATCTGAAGAAAAGAAAATGGCCTGCGGAATTGGCGCTTGTCTAGTTTGTACGTGTAAAACTATTTATGGAAACAAAAGAACCTGTAAAGATGGGCCAGTATTTAGTGGAGATGATTTCGATTTAAAGGAGTTAATATGTTAGAGATAAATATATGTGGAAAAGAGTTTAAAAATCCTATCATAACAGCATCAGGTACCTTTGGTTTTGGACAAGAATATAATGCCTTATATGATGTATCAGAATTAGGAGGAATATGTACAAAAGGGTTAACATTAGATAGTAGAGCTGGGAATTATGGAGTTAGAATGATTGAGACAACAGCTGGAATGCTTAATAGTGTAGGATTACAGAATCCAGGAGTAGATAATTTCATAAAAAATGAACTTCCTAAAATGAAAGAATTCAATACTAACATAATAGCTAATGTAGGTGGAGCTACTATTGATGAATATATAAGAATAATAGAGAAATTAAATAATGAAGATATAGATTTAATTGAGCTTAATATATCCTGTCCTAATGTAAAACAGGGTGGAATGGCACTAGGTATAAAATCACAGATAGCTTATGAGGCTGTAAGAGAAGTAAAGACTGCTTGCAATAAGCCTTTAATAGTTAAACTATCACCAAATGCAGAAAATATAGTAGACATGGCTTTAAGTTGTATAAAAGGAGGAGCAGATGCTCTATCAATGGTTAATACATTTAAGGGAATGGCCATAGACTATAAAAAGAGAAAAGCAATCTTTGACAATGTATATGCTGGATTTTCAGGACCGGCTATAAAGCCAATAGCTTTAAGAATGGTTCATGAAGTATGCAAAGAGAGTACAGTACCTGTTATTGGGCTTGGAGGAATAACAACTTGGCAAGATGCTGTAGAGTTTATAATGGCAGGATCAGCAGCAGTACAGATTGGAACAGTAAATTTTATGAATCCGACAGCAGCTATGGATATAATAGAGGGAATTAAGAAATTTATGATAAATGAAGGAATTAAAAACTTAGATGAAATAAGAGGAGTTATATAGGAGGAAAAATATGATAAATCAGACTGAGGTTATAGATATATTAAAACAATGTGATGCATTAATGGAAGGACACTTTCTATTATCATCTGGAAGACACAGCAATAGATATTGTCAATGCGCAAAATTACTACAACATCCTAATGAAGCGGAAAAAGTGCTATCCATAGTCACAGAACAAATAAAGGATTTAAATATAGATTTATTAGTAGGACCAGCTATGGGTGGTGTAATAGTATCTTATGAGTTAGCAAGGCAGCTCGGAAAACCAGGAATATTTACTGAAAGAAAAGATGGAGTTATGACTTTAAGCAGAGGATTTGAAGTAAAACCAGGTCAGAGGATATTAATCACAGAAGATGTAATAACTACTGGGAAATCAACATTAGAGGTAGTGAAGGTGTTGAGGGAATTAGGGGCAGAAATATTAGGTGTTTGCTGTATAGTTGATAGAAGAGTAGAAAATTATGCACTAGATTTACCAGTATATGCTGCATGTAAATTAGAAATAGAGAGCTTTGATAAAGAAGAATGTCCATTATGTAAGGATAATATACCTTATATCAAGCCTGGTAGTAGAAATATAAAATAATTATAGAAGTTGTACAAGTAGCTATTAAAGATTAATTTACTACAAAACTTCACTTAATAGGACTATTAATAAAACTATGTATAGACTGCATAAAAATTTTTTATGCAGTTTATCTTTATATTTATTCAAATAAATGTAAGAGGATAGCTGAATATATGAAATAATTAGGCATATAATCCTTAAAATAGTAAATTATTATGCATTAAATTCAGAATATGATGAAAATACGAAATATTGACATAAATTATCCCTAGATATACTATGAAAACAAAGAGATTAACAATTCAAAAAGTGAAAGGGGTGTAATTGAAAATTATGAGAATAGTGTTAGCGTTAGGTGGAAATGCATTACAAGCTGATCCTAAAAATAAAACAGCTGAGGCACAATTACAAACTTGTAAAGAAACTGCAGTATCAATTGTTGATTTGATAGAGGAAGGGCATACTGTTTCCATAGTTCATGGAAATGGTCCACAGGTTGGACAAATAGTTGCTACTGTTGAGGATGCAATAAAACAAAATGAAACAAATGTATTATTTCCATTTGATGTATGTGGATCTTTTTCACAGGGGTATATAGGGTATCATCTTCAAAATGCTATAGCAACTGAATTAAGCAAAAGAGGAATAAGTAAACCAGTTGCAACTGTAGTTACTCAAGTGGTAGTAGATAAAGAGGATAGTGGATTCCAAAATCCAACTAAGCCAATTGGGTCTTTCTATACTAAAGAAATGGCAGAAAAATTAGAGAAAGAACAAGGCTATATAATGAAAGAAGATGCAGGAAGAGGTTATAGAAGAGTAGTAGCATCTCCTAAGCCAATAGATGTAATAGAAAAAGATATAATAAAGGATCTGGTTAATTTAGGAAATGTAATAATCTCTTGTGGTGGTGGCGGAATACCGGTTATAAGAGAAGACGGAGATGTAAAAGGTGTTGCAGCAGTAATAGATAAGGATTTTGCAGCAGAAAAACTTGCTGAGATACTTGATGCAGATTGCCTTTTGATTTTAACAGCTGTAGATAGAGTTTGTGTGAACTTTAACAAACCAGGTCAAAAGGCTTTAGATGTAATTAATCTTGAAGAAATTGATAGATATATTGCAGAAGGTCAATTCGCACCAGGAAGCATGTTACCAAAAGTTGAGGCTTGCAAAAAATTTGTAATGCACAATAAAGATAGGATGGCAATGATAGCTTCACTTTCAAAATCGAAAGAAGCTCTTAAAGGACTATCTGGTACTAAAATAATATATTAATAATACTAAGTAAATATTAGATAGAGTAAAAAGTAGAGAGGAGTGGGACTATGAATAATTCTAAGATACATGTTTACTCTGAAATAGGTAAGTTAAAAACTGTACTTCTACACAGACCAGGTCATGAAATAGAAAATCTTATTCCAGAATATTTGGATAGATTATTGTTTGATGATATTCCGTATCTTAAAGTAGCGAGAGAAGAACATGATGCTTTTGCTAATTTACTTAGAGGTGAAGGAGTAGAGGTTTTATATTTAGAAGAGCTAGCTGCAGAGGCTATTAAAGAAAGTAATGTAAAGGATTTATTTTTAAATGAAGTAATAAAAGAAAGTGGAATCGCTGAGATTAATATAGCAAAAGAGGTAAAAAATTTTTTATTGACTAAGCCTAATAAAGAAATGATAGACACCATAATGGCAGGAGTTAGAAAAAAAGACCTCCGTATCGTAGAAGATGTTAGCGATTATCCATTTGTATTAGATCCTATGCCTAATTTATATTTTACAAGAGATCCTTTTGCATGCATAGGAAAAGGTGTTTCTTTAAATTCAATGAGGAGACCTACTAGGAGAAGAGAAACTATCTTTGGCAAATATATATTCAAATATCATCCTAATTATAAAGATTCAGATATACCTCTATGGTATGACAGAGATCTTAACACCAATATAGAAGGTGGAGATGAGCTCATATTATCAAAAGAAACTATTGCTGTTGGTTATAGTGAAAGAACGGATAAGGAATCAGTGTTTACTCTTGCTAAAAATATATTTAGCAGGGATGAAAATTTTAAAACAGTACTTATCTTTGATATACCAAAAATCAGAGCATTTATGCATTTAGACACAGTATTTACCATGATAGATTATGATAAATTTACCATACATCCAGCCATAGAGGCTACTTTAAAAGTTATAGCTTTAAGCCGTGGGGAAAGTGGAGAAATAGTAGCTAAGGAAGAAGAGGGTACCTTAGAGAAAATATTATCTATGCACCTAAATAAAGATATTTCTTTAATAAGATGTGGTGGTGGAGATAGGATAGTTTCAGGAAGAGAGCAATGGAACGACGGCTCTAATACATTAGCTATATCTCCAGGTAAGGTTATAACTTATGAAAGAAACTATGTAACGAATGAATTGTTAGATAAAAATAATATAGATGTGCTTCAAATGCCTTCAAGTGAACTTTCAAGAGGTCGTGGAGGTCCAAGATGTATGTCAATGCCATTTGTTAGAGAAGATTTATAACTTACTATAAAAATTTAATTTACAATAAATCAGGGGGGTAATTTCATGTTTAATTTAAGAAACAGACACTTTTTAACATTAATGGATTTTTCACCGAAAGAAATAAATTATTTCTTAGAGCTTTCTCAAGATTTAAAAAAAGCTAAATACACTGGGACAGAACAACAAAAATTAGTAGGAAAAAATATAGCATTAATATTTGAAAAAGATTCTACTAGAACAAGATGTGCCTTTGAAGTTGCAGCACATGATCAAGGTGCTCATGTTACATATCTTGGACCAACAGGAAGCCAGATGGGTAAAAAAGAATCAATAGCAGATACAGCTAGAGTTTTAGGAAGAATGTATGATGGAATAGAATATAGAGGTTACGGACAAGAGGTTGTAGAAGAACTTGCTAGATATTCTGGAGTTCCAGTTTGGAATGGATTAACAACAGAAGATCACCCAACTCAAATTTTAGCAGATTTCTTAACAATAAAAGAGCATTTCTCAAAACCACTAAATCAAATAGTTTTTGTATATGCTGGAGATGGTAGAAATAACATGGCTAATGCTCTAATGATAGGAGCAGCTAAAATGGGTATGGACTTTAGAATAGTTTCTCCGAAAAGCTTATTCCCAGAAGCAGGACTTGTAGCTAAATGTGAAGCTATAGCTAAAGAAACAGGTGCAAAAATCATGTTAAGTGATAATGTGGCAGAGGGTGTTAAAGACGCTGATGTAATCTATACAGATGTATGGGTATCTATGGGTGAACCAGACGAAGTTTGGGCAGAAAGAATTGAACTTTTAAGACCATACCAAGTTAATAGTGAAATGATGTCATTAACAGGAAATAAAAATACTAAATTTATGCATTGTTTACCTGCATTCCACGATGTTAAAACTAAAGTAGGTAAAGACATATTTGAGAAATATGGACTAAATGGAATGGAAGTAACTGATGATGTATTTGAGAGTGAAGCTTCAATAGTATTTGATGAGGCTGAAAATAGAATGCATACAATTAAAGCTGTAATGGTAGCTACATTAGGTAACTAAGACATAGGTATTTATTAAAAGGCTATAGGAGATATGTTCTTATAGTATTGAAAACTAACTACGTTGCAAGGAAAGTTAACAGATATATATATAAACGAATATAAGCATGGGGCTTTGTTTTAATATAGTGTTGATAATGGATCACATATTATTACTGACAAACCATCTAAAACAAAGCCAATTATAAAAACTAATTAATTTTAATATCCTATTAAAATTAATTAGTTTTTTTATTAAATTTCTTCTTAATTTAAAAGCTTATATACAGTATGAAAATTCTATCATAAATATCAACATAGTTTAATATTATATAGTATCAATTACATCAAGTGTGAGGAGAGTTTATATGATTAAGGATATACCAGTTTTTATTTATGATAAAGATGGACTTAAAGTGAGAGTAGTTAAAACATCAAAAATTTACTTTAGGAAAAGACAAGTTTATGGATATATATTCCATATTGAAAAGGCCGAAAGAGTAACTACCATAACGGAATTTGATTTAGAGAATAAGGAAGGAAAGTACTATATCAAAAGAGATGTATTTAAAGACTGTGTTGAATAAGTATATAAAAATGGTACAATATAAATAAATTACCAAGTAATTTATTTAAAGGAGGATTAAAAATGAATAAAAGAACTATTGGATTAATTTTGAGCAGTTTGATTATTGTTTCTTTTTTTACTGGATGTTCAAATAAGTTAAATGAAGAGAATGCTAGATTGAATGAAGAAATAAGACTAGTTAATGAGCAAAAGGCGCAATTAGAGAAACAAGTTAATGAATTAACAGTACAAACTCAAGCACTTAATGAAAAGCTAAAAACTGCGGAAGAAAAAAGTGGTAGTGTAGTTGATAAAAATAAAACTAGTGATACTACATTCAATATATACACGGCTGATATAGATGATTATAGTAAAAAAATAGCCTTAGGTATAGATATCCAAAATGATTTAGACTTAAAAGGAAAGCTTAATACTATAGCAGAAGCATTATCTAAATCCTGTTTTCAAGGTCTTCCCATAGATGTTTTAGAGGTTAAAAATATAGATGGAAAGGGTGTTGCAGTGATTAACTTAAAGGAATCTAAAGAGAATGAGGGAATTACTAATAGAAGTAAATTAAAGGGTAATACATGGGCAAATAATCAATTCCAAGGTTCTGCAGGAGGTAATATTACCTCAGTAGCATTGATAGAGACTTTTCTTCAGAAGGAATATGATGGAAAATGGATAGATGGTGTCCAATTTTTATATAATAATGGAACTATAAAGGATTTTGAACATGTACCTGACTTAGGTAAAATAAATTATAGAAAATAATTTTTATAAAAAGCTGATTCTTTATATAAAGAATCAGCTTTTTATTTATATAAATTTAAATAGGTTATTTTAGTGAGCCTTGGGGAAAATATGTTTAATAGGATAAGAAAATAAATGACTAAAGATTAGGAGGTGACTTAATATTATGAAAAGGATATGTAATTCATTATTAAGTGTAATAATTTTAATTATTATTGTGGCAATAGGTTTAACAGGATGTAGTAAGGGCAATAGTAATAAAGATTTGGGTTTTTCTTTATCCGGAATACAAGAAGGTAAAGAACCAACAAAAGAGGAAAGAGCAAGAACTATAGAATTAAGTAACAAAATAATAAGCGAAGTAAAACAATTAGGTGAAGTAAAGGATAGCGCTGCATTCATAAATGAAACATCGGTTCTTATTGGAGTAAGATTGATGGAAGAATCAAAAGAAATAAGTCCAAATTTACATAAGCAAATAGAAGAAAAAGTGAAGGTAATATATCCAGAAGTCATAGATATAGCTATAACTAGTAAAAAAGAATCCTATGAAATTATAGAGGACCTCCTAGATAATTTTATTGATGTAAAAAAGTTTAAAGAGTTAAAAAAAGATTTAAGAGAGATTATTGGAATTTAGCTTAAATAAAAGACGCTCTAGCGTCTTTTATTTAAGAAGACATATACTCTGAGATGAAATACCTTCTTCGTTACCAGTAAAGCCAAGGCCTTCCTCAGTGGTAGCCTTAATGTTAACTTGGGATATATCTATATTAAGAGCACTACTTATGTTTTCTCTCATAGTATAGATATGCGGGGCCATTTTTGGTTTTTGGGCAATTATTGTTGCATCGATATTCTCTATTACATAATTACTTTCTTTTAATAATTCTCCAACATGCTTAAGTAATAGAATACTAGAAATACCTTGATAATTAGCATCAGTATCAGGAAAATGTTTTCCTATATCTCCAAGAGCAGCAGCCCCTAATAAACTATCCATTATAGCGTGAGTCAGTACATCAGCATCGGAATGCCCTAAAAGTCCCTTTTCGTGGGGGATTTTTATACCACCAATAATTAAATCTCTATTTTCAATAAGTCTATGAACGTCATATCCCATACCTATTCTCATATAAATCATCCTTTCTTATATTAAGTAAAGTTTTATAGTAGATTTTTCAGTTTAAATAATACCCATAATCTGTGGATAGTAGGCTATGTTAAGCCTTAGATAAATATAATTATAAGACTTAAAACAAAATATTTACAATATAAGACAATGGGTATAAATAAAATATAAATGAATGCGCTAATTAATACAACACATTCATGTTATTATTTTAGAGTTTTCAACAATTTATCCACAAAATTGTGGATAATGTGAAAAAGTAAAAAATAATTTTCAATAATTTGGATATTTTTAGTGTTGTTTTATATCTGAAACTAATAAAATACTTAAAAAATATATATCAACATAAAGTTTAACAAGTTATCAACAAGCAAATTGTGGACAATGTTGATAAATAATAGTTTTTAATCCATTTAATGTAATAAAAATAGAGTAACATAATTTTATTCATGACTTATTCACATAGAGTGTGAGTATTATATAAATTTGTAAAATTTACAACTGTGATGTAGAATAAGTAATCTATTATTAAAATAAAACTTAAGCTATATTAAACTTTAATAAACAATTCAAGATATGTAAGGCAAAATATTTGTAAATAGGTGCAACTCATAAATAATTATTACTAACTAACAAGTTATCAACATTAGGATTGTGGATAATGTTGATAACTTATAAATGAACTATATAGATGCATCTTCAGTTCCAATAGAATATGAAATCAATGTATTTAATTCATCTAATTCTTTTTGTGTAAGATATCTCCATTTTCCAATGGGAAGATTTCCTAAGGATACGTTCATAATACGAATTCGTCTTAAGCTAGTTACAGAGTAACCTAGATATTCACACATTCTTCTTATCTGTCTATTTAGACCTTGAGTAAGAAGAATATTAAATGTACATCTACCTATCTTATTTACTGTACATTTCTTAGTAATAGTGCCTAAAATAGGAACACCATTACTCATTGATTGAATAAACTCTCTTGTTATAGGCTTATCAACTGATACTATATATTCCTTTTCATGATTATTACCAGCTCTTAACACCTTATTAACTATATCTCCATCATTAGTTAAAAAAATAAGTCCTTCAGATGGTTTATCAAGTCTTCCAATAGGAAATAACCTCTCAGAGTGACCAACAAAATCAACGATATTTCCTTTAACCTTTAATTCAGTTGTACAAGTAATTCCAATGGGTTTATTGAGTGCTATATATATTTTATTACTTTTAGGCTTAATTACTGTACCATTAACCCATACAACGTCAGTAGAAGAAACCTTACTTCCAATAAGAGCCTTTTCATTATTTATTTTTACTAAGCCATTTTCTATAAATTTATCAGCCTCTCTTCTAGAGCATAAACCACTTTCACTAATATACTTATTTAATCTTACTAAATTTTTATCATTATTGTTATTATCCAAAACATCATCTCCATTATAGTTTCAAAAATTCAATTACTTACATATATGTACAAATGTTAAAATAATACTGTATAATAAGGTAAACACCTACATAGAGCAATAAAGATTATACAGATTAGAAGCATGTAAATTTATCTGAAAAATGTTACTGCTGTTAGTAGCATTGCTATATATTAATATATAGTATAAACAATTACAATTCAATTTAATATTTAAGGGAAGGGGATTAGGATAAGAATGTTTAAAAAAAGAAAGCAAATTGTAAGCTTATTGTTGGTATTTGTGTTTTTTACATTAATAACTCCAATTGGCGATTTAAATGTACAAGCTGAAACAAAAGTGTTAGATTTGAACCATGAGTTAGAGGCAGATATTAATAAGGTGTGGAAAATAAAGTTGAGTAGTGAATTAGATGAAAAAACAGAAAGTGAAATACAGAAGCATGTGGTAGTTGCATACACTTATAGTGGAGTAGCTGTTTCAGATGTAAGTATTAACTATGATAAAGCAAGTAAAAGTATTATTATCAATCCACCTAAGGAGGGATATAGATACGGATCTACATTTACTATAACAGTAAAGGATACATTAACTAATAAAGATGGAAAATCTATAGAGCAACCAGTAGTAAAGGAATTCTCTACACCTGTTAAACCTGGCAGTGAGGTTAATACAACACTAGGTAAAATCACGTATTATAATCTAGATTATACCTTAGATGATTTTATAGACAAGCAAATGAATATGAATCCTTATATAGTAAGACCATATTATGGAGGATATGCGGAAAAGAATGATATAAAAGTATACATGGATCCAGATAGAATTAAAGTTAGTGATTATAGCATATATCAATTTTTAAAACTTAATTACATTGAAGGGATAACTGCAGAGAACTTAAATAATGCATTTTCAACAAATGGAATTTTAGCACATACAGGAGAAGATTTTATGGAAGCTGCTAAAATTTATAATATAAATCCAGCATATTTAGTTGCACATGCCATACATGAAACAGGAAATGGAACATCAAAGCTTGCAAAAGGAGTGGATTTTAAAGCCCCTGATGGTAAAATAGTTAAAGTTTACAATTTCTTCGGCATAGGCGCTCATGATGTAGATCCTATAAACTTAGGAGCTAAAAGGGCATATGAAGAAGGATGGTTTACTCCTAAGGATGCAATTATGGGAGGAGCTAAATTTATAGGAAGTTCATATATAAATAACAGTGTGCAACAAAATACTCTTTATGAAATGAAATGGAATGTTCACAACTTTAATAATCCAGCACATCAATACGCTACAGATATAGCATGGTCATATAAACAGGTGGAATATATAAAGAATATATTAGCTGGATGTCCTAATGCACAATTAGAGTTTGAAATACCATTATACAAATAGACTTCTGTTTTATGAAATATTGAAATTGAACTTCATATTATTCTTGTGAATACCATTTGCAGGAATAATATGAAGTTCTAATTAATAATTTTATATTTAAGCCTATTTGTATAATGTTTAATTAATATGAATTGTCATTATTAAAACATATATATATTATTAGTTAATTTTAATTTTAATTTTCATATGTCATTTTAGGATGAATTTTTGTATAATTAAGAAAAACGAGAAAAATTTATGCAAAAGAACAAGAAAATATTCTAATTATATTTTAGGGGGACATATGAAAAAGATAATAACAAAAATAGTATTAGCATCAGTATTAGTAATAGGTTTATTTGGCATAGTAACTCCATTCAGTGAGAAAAGTGTACAAGCATCTGCTAGTTTTTTAGATTTAGAGCATAATATCGATACAGATGTAAATAAGATTTGGCGAGTAAAGCTAAATCAAGCAGTTGATAGTAAAATGGCTAACAAAATATGGGAATATGTGGTGGTTACAGATGGTAATGGTGTTGCTGTTAATGGAGTATCTATTAGTTATGATAAGCCTAATAATACAGTTGTAATTAATCCGCCCCAAAATGGATATGCGTATAATAAAACCTATACCATAACAGTAAAGCATTCTCTTGCAAATAGTGAAGGAAAGCTTGTAGAACAGGCGGCAATAAAAGAATTCTCAACGCCAATTAAGCCAGGAAGTAGTGTAAATGAATTATTAGGAGAGATAACTTATAATGATTTAAATTATACACTAGATGCATTTGTAGATAAGCAATATGCAAAGAAGCCACCAATATATCGTTCTTTTGGGTACACTGGACAAGCTGAAAAAAATGATATAAAGATGTACATGGATACAGAAAGACTTATGGTGGATGATTATGCTATATATCAATTTATGAAGCTTACCTATATAGAGGGAATAACTGCAGAAAACCTGAATTCTCTATTTGATTCTAAAGGAATATTAGCTGGAAAAGGACAAGACTTTTTAGATGCTAGTAAATTACATGATGTTAATCCAGCATATCTAGTATCACATGCTATATTAGAAACTAGCAATGGAAATTCACAACTTGCAAAAGGAGTAGATTATACTACATCGGATGGAACTGTAGTTAAGGTTTATAATTTTTTTGGAATAGGTGCACATGATAATGATCCAATAAACTTAGGGGCGAAGCGAGCTTATGATGAAGGATGGTTCACTCCAACAGATGCAATAATTGGAGGGGCTAAGTGGATAGCAGAAGGCTATATACATAGCACAAATTCTAGTATAGCTGACCAAGATACGTTGTATGAAATGAAGTGGAATATTCATAATTATACTGATCCATGGCATCAGTATGCTACAGACATAGCTTGGGCATATAAACAAATAAAAAATTTAAAAAATATATTAGATGCATGCCCTAATGCAAAACTAGAATTTGAAATACCTAGATATAAATAAAGGTTGTCCATTTGGACAACCTTTATTTATTCTGATGGAATTTTATTATCATTTCGATTTACAATTACATCATAGTTGTGTTCATCTGCATACTGTGTAAATTTTGTAAAATTAAGAGGTTCCTTCCTTTTTCCTTTAGTAACATAAATGTAAATAGTTCCTCTATCATATGCGCTAAGGGTAGGTATAAGCTTTTGTTTTAGAGCGTTGTCAAACAGAACAATAAGACCATCATTAAGGTTTGTACCTTTAATAGGGGTTGATTGAACTATATCTATGGAATTTATACCTATACCATCTACTTTAACTATTTTATTTCTATTCATATCTATTCTTATATTAGTATTTAACTCTATAACAATAGATGCTCTGGAAGTAAAAAACACTACATTTATTATTATTAAAGCAGTTATACAAATTGAAATAATTATAGATAATAATTTTATAGGCTTTGAATAATCAATAAAGGTTCTCCCAGTGTAAAGCTTACCCTTAACTGGCATAGTAGAATTTCTAGTAACAGTTGCAAATTCCTTATCAGTAGTGACAATATAAACTTTTTCATCATCAAAATTCAGTACTCTTCCACTTTTATCCATATAAACCTTCCCAACTCTAATAAATTTATTATATCTTATAAGTTAATATTAAAAGAAAAATTTATACATTTCAACAATGAATCAATAAAATATGAACGACTACGAAGAAAATAACAGAATAAATTGAATATTTTAATAAATGGGCATATAATTGATATAAAAATTGAAAAATTTTCTAAAATGAAAAAGTATATAGATATGAAAGACTTAAATATAATTTCGGTTTTATGTTAGTAGTTTTAGTCATTGAAATTATTTTAAGAATTATGAATATAATAAAGGGTTGTTTTAAATGGTTGTTGAT
>DFXM01000026.1:33654-54943 GCA_002381695.1 Clostridium sp. UBA4108
TTTCGAAACGGTTTGTGAGTAATAATCTGCAGTTCATTATCAACACTATATTAAAACAAAGCTTGAATTTAAGCAGGACACCTAAGGTTTGGGAATAGAAGCAATAAATTGAATATTTTGATGTTTAATAGTATAATTAATATAAATTTGAAGAAATTGCTAGATATAAAGGGGATAGATATATGAAAAAATTAAGGTATGCACTATATTCTGTCATAGCCATTGTGTTTTTTGGAATTTTATTTTTCAATTATAAATATAATGAGAATTTATTTTCACAACCTCCATCAGGAAAATGGAGTAAAGAAGTTACTATTGGGCAGTCAGAATCAATAAATAATCCAGTATTGATTAAAGAAAAGGACAGATTGTTAGTAGCCTACGATGGCGAAAAAAAACTACATATTACAGAAACTGATTTGATGGGTAAGGTTATAAAAACAAAAGATTATGATGTGGATGAAGAATTGATAAAAAAAATGGTGTTTTTAGAGACTGAGGATGGATATATCTTATCCTATAATTCAACTAAATCACAGGAAGAGTATGCAGAAGAAATATATTTAGATAAGGATTTAAATATAATAGATAAAAAAATAATTAAAGGAGTAAGTTTGACGACTCAAGCAAACAGCTCATCCTTAGTAAGGAAAGTAAATGATACCATAGAGTTTATAGAAACCAAAGAAAATAATAGAATAACTATTCCAGAAAACAATATAAAAGAGTTAGTTGTAAGTGAGACTTCTGAAGGAATTCTAGTTTGTTACCTAAATAGTGATAAAGCCTTTAAATTTTTTACCATAAAGAATGGCGTAAGCTCTATACCTAAATTAATAGTTAATATTAATCAATCTGATAAGGTTAACTATAGTGGAATAGCCTGCTCTAGTGATAAAAAATATGGATATATAGTATTAGAGGAATCAGTTGGAACTGAATTCACTGGAGCAAGAATGTTACAATTTAAATTAGATGGATCATCACATGATATAAAGCCATTATATGTTGAGGGAGAAAGATACCTAGTGAAAAATGTAGGGGCTTACTCTGAAGAGGGAGCTAAATTTTATTGCACAACTAGTGTTGTCTTTGGAAAGAAATATGAGCAAAGCAACATAATATCTTATATCATAGAAGATGGAGAAGTTAAGAATAAAGAAACAGTAACAAGAGGAAGAGAATTAAGTATGTACCCTTATGGGCAAGAAGACTACTTGACTTATATTCGTTTTGCTGATGCCAATAAATATGATATCAATATCCAATCCACTAATGAGGATTTTAAGTTAGTAAACAATACACTTAGAAGTAGTGAAAAGAAAACTTCCTTAATATATATGTTTCAGGGACTTGCAAGTAGTTTGGCATATTTATTTATAATGGGCCTTCAGTGGATTATGTTTCCATTAGTAATAGCAGGGGGAATAAGCTTTTTTGATTATTCTTTATCAGAGAAGAAGAAGAAGATAGCATTTTTATCATTAGCAGCTATAACTGGTATATATAAAACCTATCAAATTATAAATATGTGCTATGGAAGTAAAGCATATCTATTACCAAGTGCTATTGCAACTGTAGGAGTAGGAATAATAATTTGTATAGCTATATCAATCTTAACTTTTGGATTGGGGTATGTTATATACAAAAGAGAGTTAGAGAATGTAATGATAATGAGCTTTTCTATAGCTATAATATTAGATGCAATATTGACGTTAATGGTGTATGTGCCATATATAGTATAATAGTAATGATATGAAGTCTAATTTAAAGATTTTACCAAAACAAAGCCTACTTGTATAATGCTAAGTTAATATAAAGTATCATTATTACAATCCATATAATATACGCTTATTACTGAGTTTTAATATAAGAGTATATTTAACTAATAAAAAAGAACTAACGAAAATTAACTTCGTTAGTTCTTTATGTTTATATAGCTTGAGGCATTTTAATACCATAGTATAAATGAATGAAAAAAATATTATTAGTAAAATTCATTTTATAAAATTGGTGACAATAATCTAGAAACAGCCTCTTTAATTTTAACTAGAACAGTTCTGCTGTTATATACTTCTTTATTAAGAAGCGTACATTTAGTTAGATCTTCCTCAAAAGCAGTATCAATAGTTTTAGTAGTATTTTCATCATAAATTACTGCATTAACTTCGAAATTCAAACTAAAACTCCTAATATCTAGATTAGCAGTACCTACAGAGCATATTTTACCATCAACGGATACCATTTTGCTATGAATGAATCCATTATTGTAGGTATAACATTTAATTCCCGAGTCTATCAATTCCCAAATGTAAGATCTGGATGCCCAGTACACAAAAGGGTGGTCTGGCTTACAAGGAATTATAATTTTAACGTCAACTCCAGATAGAGCTGCTATTTTTAAAGCAGTTAAAATACTTTCGTCAGGAATAAAATAAGGCGTTTCTATATATATATTATTCTGAGCCTTATTAATAAGTTTTAAATAGGTGTTTCTTATGGAACACCATTGAGAATCAGGGCCACTAGAAATTATTTGAACACCAGTTATATCTACAATATCTCTTGTAGGGAAGTAACGGTCTTCCATAAAAAAGTCCTGCTTACTAGCAAATCTAAAATCTAATAAAAACCTTATTTCTAGAGAATCTATAGCATCACCTTGAATATATAAGTGAATATCACGCCAAAATCCAAACTTTTTAGAGAGCCCTAAATATTCATCTCCAATATTTAATCCCCCGATAAAACCATGTTCACCATCAATAACACATATTTTTCTATGATTCCTATAATTTATTCTCACATTTATATAAGGAACGAAAGGCGGAAAGAAGCAATATACTTGACCGCCAGCTTTTTTTAAAGTATCAAAGAAATTTTTATTTACTCTTAAGCAGCCCATGCCATCATATAGAAGTTTTATCTCTATACCTTCTTTAGCTTTTTCCACTAATAGATTCAAAATTTTATTTCCTAGATCATCATTTTGAAATATATAGTATTGTATATGTATAAATTTCTTTGCATTTTTAATGCACTCTATTAATTTTGGAAATTTTTCATCACCATTGTTTAGAACTTCAACCTTATTATTTGATGTAAAGATAAAATTATCACTACTTAGGTTTAGATTAATTACATCGTGATATTGTTGGATAAGATCATACTGATTTATAATATTTTCTTTATTAATAAGGCGTTTTTGCTCATTTACTACATTTAAAATAGAGCTTTCTTCTTCTTTCTTTAGGTAAAAAAATTTTTTGCGTCGCATATTTTGACCAAAGAATAAATAAAGTATAAATCCTAATATAGGAATAAATAGCATTACCATAAGCCACATCCAAGTACTTTGTGGATTTCTACGTTCAAAGATAATCAGTATTATGGCAAAGGCAATATTAATCATAAAAATAAAACTAATAATATTGATAAAAATAGTGTAACTATCCATAAAAACCTCTCAATGATAAATATTTATATTAAAATAAGGCTATTTTAATATAGTAGAAATTATATTCTAACATATATCTATAGTTTAAGTTTTAAATTTATAAATTTCAATGAAGATTTAATAATTTATAAATAGTGTTTGCAAAAAGCGACGAATTATGATATAAACCAAGTGATTAGTACGATTCTGTGGCGTTTAGCTAAAGCTCGGTGACTTTAATTGAAGGAGGATTTGCAAATAATTATGGACAAAATCATAAATAGTAAATTATTAAAAAATAGTGAGGTCAAAAGCTATTTGATGATAATGGTAGGGATATCTATTTTGGCATTGGGGATAAATGTATATTTTTCTCCTCAGCAGTTGGTTACAGGTGGAATTTCAGGATTATCAATTGTTGTAGATTATACATTAGGAGTACCTTTATGGATTACCAATTTAGTGGTAAATCTACCATTGTTTTTAATAGCAATTAAATTAAAAGGAAAGAAGTTTGGTGGTAAGTCTATTTTTTCAGCACTATATTTATCAATAGCATTATGGTATACAGGCTTTATACCGCCGGTGCAATCAGATTTGCTAATTGCCAGTGTATTCGGAGGAGGATTTGTAGGTGTTGGTATAGGAATTGTTTTAAGAGCAGGTGCTACAACTGGAGGTACAGATCTATTAGCCATTATTATAAAGCATTTCTTTAATAAAATACCTATGAACATATTAATGCTATGTATAGATTCATGTATTATTTGTTTAGGATTATTCATTTTTGGTGAAGAAAAAGCTATGTATGCATTAATTTCAGTATTTATAATTTCTAAGATAATAAATAGCTTAGTGGACGGAATTAATTATTCGAAAGCTGTACATATAATATCTAATAAATCAGAAGAAATCTCAAAAGTGTTAATGATGGAAATTAATAGAGGAGTTACTGGAATAGATGGTACAGGAATGTATACTGGAGAAAATAAAAAAATATTATTTGTAGTATGTTCAAAGGATGAATTAATAATATTACAAAGAGTAGTAAGAGAAATAGATGATAAGGCATTTATAACCATATCTGATGCTAGAGAAGTTATGGGAAGAGGTTTTACAGAACCACAACAAATATAATAACTAAAGGGCTATTATATTTATAAAAGTTAGAAAATTAAAACATTTAGCGTATATTAAATTTTTTATAATAGGAAAAATAATAAAGGAAATAAAAGAAACTTATCGAAAGTATAGTTATTATTAAATTTTATGGGGGGATTGAAAGTGGAGATCAAGGTTATAAACCATAAGGATTTAGAAACTCGTACTAAGTCAAAAGCTATATTCTTATTTGAAGACATTAAGGATATGGTATATTTTGATGAAAAAATAAGAGTTATTTTAAGCTCTTTAAAAGATAATAAAGAGTTTCAAGGTAAAAAAGGAGAAATATATACATTAACATCTATTGAGAATAATGAAGTAACTAAAATTATCTTAGTAGGATTAGGAGAAAAGGAAAAAAATAATTTAGAAAACATTAGGATTAATACAGCTAAATTAATTAAAGAGGTTATAAGGCAGAAGATTAAAGAATTAGATATATGCATAGAGGGCACAAGCTGCTGTAGTAATATTGAAAAGGTAAAAGCTATCACTGAAGCTACAATGATGAGTACATACAATTTTGATAAATACAAAAAAAATAAGAAAGAGACTTACATAGAGAAAATAAGAATTATATTTGGACAAGATCAAGATATAATTGCTTTAGAAGAGGGAGTACAGGAAGGAATATTATTAGCAAAAGGTAATTTACTTGCTAGAGAATTAGTAAATGAGCCAGCAAACATATTAACTCCAGAAAACTTAGCTAGGAAAGTAGAAGAGGTAGGAAAATCTTCGGGCTTTGATGTTGAAATATTTGAAACAAAAGAAATAGAGAAGCTAGGAATGGAATCTTTCTTAGCTGTTAGTAAAGGTTCAAGTAATTCACCTAGATTAATAGTGATGAGATATTTAGGAGATAAGGATAATAAAGAGGATATACTAGGTCTAGTAGGAAAAGGATTAACTTTTGATGCAGGTGGTTATTGCTTGAAAACTGCAGGTGGAATGTGGACTATGAAGTGTGACATGGGAGGAGCGGCTGCTGTAATAGGAGCTATGGCAACCATATCAAGAATGAAATTAAAGAAAAATGTAATAGCAGTAGTTGCAGCTTGTGAAAATTTAATTTCTGGAGATGCTTATAGACCAGGTGATATTATAAACACTATGGCTGGAAAAACTATAGAGATATTAAACACAGATGCTGAAGGAAGATTGACATTAGTAGATGCAATGACATATATAATCAGAAAAGAAAATGCTAAAAAGGTGGTAGACATAGCAACATTAACAGGGGCTGTTGGTGGAGCTATAGGAAATGTAGCTAGTGGTGTTGTGAGTAATAATGATGAGTTTTACTCACAATTAGAAAAAGCTGCTAATAATGTTCATGAAAGAGTTTGGAGGTTCCCAGACTTTGATGAATATAAGGAAATGATAAAAGGAGAATATGCGGATCTTAGAAATTCTACAGCTCCATTAGGTGGAGGTGCAATTACAGCAGGACTATTCGTAGGTGATTTTGTAGAAGATAAACCGTGGATTCATATAGATATAGCTGCTATGGCTTTTAATAGTCAGAGTCCAACAAAAGAGTATTCTTCTAAAGGTGGAACAGGCTTTGGAGCAAGGCTTTTATATGAGTTAGCAAAACTTAATTAGTAAGACAACATAGAGACAAGAATATAAAAATAGTAGCAACAANNTTGTTGCTACTATTTTTATATTTTACTTGTTATAAATAACAATTTAGTACACTTATAAGAAGAACTTATTTTATAAAATTCCTTCTTCTTTAAGAACATTTTCTATTTTATTTAACCTTTCAGTGAGTTGTAAAAAGTTCTCCTTAATTACATTTTCTGAAAGTGGATGCAGTTTAAGGTCTTCTTCTAATCTTTCAATAGTAGAAAGTGCTTCGTCAATATCTTTTTGAGCTTGCTTTAAATTTTGTTCCTTCATAAAAATCTCCTTTATATTTAAATTTTAGCCTACAATAATATATTTAAAATGTTATCACTGTATATGCGTAAATTCAACTAAGTTTTAAAGGAAATTCAAATATATGATTTTGAAACATAAAGCAACCTTGAATAGAGGTTAAAAAAGTATTTAGACTCCTTTAATGTTTAGTAGTATTACAAAAGAAAAGTCATTTTATTAAAATATTATTTGCAAAATCAGCATATAAATAGAAGACAATACAAGGTCGCTGTTTAGGAAAATTTGCTGAAATTAAGGGGGATTCTCTATGATAAATGTTGTGTGGTTTTTAATTTTATTTATTGGAATAGTATTTGGAATTGCATCAGGAAATGGAGAAGTATTATCTAAGACAATAGTGTCAACCACATCCTCAACTGTAGATTTAGTAATAGGTTTAGTTGGAATTATGTGCCTGTGGTGTGGAGTTATGAAAATAGCAGAAAAGAGTGGGCTTACAGATAAATTAGCTAGAGCTTTGAAACCTATCCTAAAGCTAATATTTAAAGAAGCTGGGAGAGATGAAAGAGCACTGGGTGCTATAGTTATGAACCTAACTGCTAATATGTTTGGATTATCTAATGCAGCAACTCCTTTCGGAATAAAAGCAATGGAGGAAATGGATAGATTAAATAAGGACAAGGATGTAGCAAGTAATGATATGGTATTATTTTTAGTCCTTAATGCTGCATGTATACAGTTTGTACCCACCACAGTAATTTCAATAAGAGCAGCATTTAACTCTTCAAATCCAGGTGCAATAATATTACCAGCACTTTGTACTACTACATTGGCATCTATATTAGGGATTATACTTTGTAAGCTCTTACAAAAGCATTTCTAAAGGAGATGGTATTAATTATGGGAAATATATTTCAATATGCAATAAAAGCAATAATTCCACTAATAATTGGAGCTGTTATATTATATGGAATTAAATCAAAGGTGAAGGTATATGAATGTTTTGTTGAAGGGGCCAAGGAGGGATTAGGTGTGTGTGTAAGGATATTTCCATATCTATTAGCTATGTTATTGGCTATAAATTGCTTCAGATCTTCAGGGGCCATGGATTATTTCATAAGTTTGATAAAGCCTATTGTTACAATTTTTGGGATACCACCAGAAATAGTACCATTAATATTTATAAAGCCTTTATCAGGCAGTGGAGCTATTGGAGTATATACAGATATAGTAAAAAATTACGGTGCAGACTCATTTTTAGGTATTTTGTCTTCAATTGTCATGGGTTCAACAGAGACTATATTTTATACTCTAACTGTTTATTTTGGAGCGGTAGGAATAAAAAAAATTAGACATAGCTTATGGGTAGCATTAATAGTAGATTTATGTGCAGTATTAATAGCAGTAAACTTAACAGCGATAATATTTAAATAGGAAAGTGTGATTTATCACACTTTCCTTACAATTTATGATTACCAATCCCGAAGTAAACTCTTCTTTCTGTACATATATAGTAATAGAAGTCCATCTATTGTCCATTGAACTACGCAAATTACCCAAAATACAGTTATAGATGATTTTAATATGTATATAAAATAGAATACTAGAGGGAGTCTGACAAACCATGAGGTTATGAAAGCTATAGTAAATGGAGTTTTAGTATCTCCGTGGCCTTTAAATATACCACTAGTGATCATTGATAAACCAATCATAGGTTGTTCTAAAGCCGCTATCATTAGACAATAAGAACCAAGCTTTATAACATCCGTATCTTTGCTGTCAATAAATAAACTTATAAGTTGAGAAGGAAAAAGTAAAAATAAGATAGAAAATATGCTCATAACTCCAATACCTAGTATTGTAGAAGCTCTACCATATTCTTTAGCTTTTTTATAATTCTTTTCTCCAACTTTATTTCCAACTAAACTTGTAGCAGCTACAGCAAATCCCCATCCAGGCATAAAAGATATATTCTCTAAAGTTAAAGTGATTTGATTAGCAGCAAAAGCTATAGTACCTAAGTGCATAATCATCATACTTGTAAAAAGTCTAGCTAAGCTATAAGCAGCTTCTTGCATACCAGCAGGAATTGAAAGAGTAAAGAGTTTTTTAATTCTCTTAAGATTAAATTTGGACATATACTTAATTTTGATCTTAATAACTGATTTTTTACATGTATAAATATAGGCATAGATAAAACCGCCTATATTGGCTAGAGTAGTGGCAATAGCAGCTCCTTTTACACCAAGTTCAGGAAAGCCTAGGTATCCAAAGATTAATATAATGTCTAAGGAAAGATTAACAACTAGCATTACAAACGAAACTATCATAGGAGTTTTAGTATTTCCATAAGAACGCTGAATAGCAGATAACATGCTAGTTAACATATTGAAAGGTAGTCCTATACATATTATGTTTATATATGTAGTACCAAGGCCTATAATGTCTGAACTGGCACCAGCTAACACCAATAACTTTTTACTGAATATAAATATAAATAATGTAGTTATTATACTTATTAATCCACCAATTGAAAATCCAATAGTAGCATATTCATTAGCGGCATCTAGCTCTTTAGCTCCATATTTTCTCGCTACAATTGAAGTTATGCCGATAGAAACACTTTGAGCAATAAGAATATTAGTAAAGGTATAAATAATTTCACAGGAAATACCTACAGCACTAACGGTCACGTCACCACCATATTGACCTATAAGCATAGTGTCAGTAGTCCATATCATAGTATATAAAAGCATTTCAAGTACAGCGGGTAGTGACAATCTAAGGACATCTTTAATTGTATCTTTTTTAAGTCCCATCTTTTCTCTTACAAATTCCATAAAAGACCTCCATTTCACATATAATAATAATTATACAATATAGTTAAAACTAAGTCATATGTTTTAGTGAAGCACTTCCGCTGGTCGCTAACTAAGTGCGCCCTTCGGTTGCAACGAAGCACTCCCGTTGGTCGTTAACGAAGTGTTCACTGCGTTCACAGTGAAGAGCAGTTGGTGTTGCAGTGAGGGGATGATATTAACATAATAAGTAGCATATTTTGTAAAAACTCTTAAGTTCGTAATAAGATACTCTATCTAAGCATATAGGTTCCATTATAATATTCCAATGTCTACCTAGTGCAGTTGCAATACATACTTTACGCTTTCGGTATCCTTAGTTAACGAGCACATCCAGTACACTTCACTATTGACATATATTAATTTTAACATTATGATTAAATTAATATTGAATAATTAATGCTATGAAGAGAAGAGTACTGAAATGAGTTTTCGAAAGAGAGCTGGAGAAGGTGAAAACCAGCGAAAATTAACTTCAGGAACATGGCCTCTGAGCAGATTTTCTGAAGGCTACTGCTTAGGGAAATAGGGATAGTCACCCATAAAAGACAGAGTAATGTGAAGCCTATATTTAAAATTGGTATGAAGTTACTTAATAAGGTGTTTACTGTAAGGTAAATGCAAAATAGAGTGGTACCACGTGTATAATACGTCTCTATATGGATAAATATTCATATAGAGACTTTTTTATATCTAAATGCAAGTATGGAAATTCTAAGAGAGTTATACCATTTACTAGAGAGCAAAGTGCGCACTTATATACAACCGAAAGTTGTAATTCACTGCGCTACCGTTGCAATTCACTAATTAATATATAATTAGTGAGAATTTATCATTGAAATAGAGGAGGAAAAACAATGAGTAAAAAACCATTTTATATTACTACACCAATATACTATCCATCTGCAAATCTACATATAGGAAATACATATACAACAGTAGCAGCAGATGCATTAGCTAGATTTAAGAGATTTACAGGACATGATGTAATGTTCTTAACAGGAACTGATGAACATGGTCAAAAGCTTCAAAGAATAGCAGAAGAAAAAGGTGTTACACCTATAGAGTATATAGATGAAATTGTTGCTGGGATAAAGGATCTTTGGAGCATGATGGATATAAGTTATGATAAATTCATTAGAACTACAGAGGATTATCATAAAAATGCAGTTCAAAAAATATTTAAACAACTATATGACCAAGGAGATATATATAAGAGCTCCTATGAAGGATGGTATTGTACTCCATGTGAATCTTTCTGGACAGAAACTCAAGCCGTGGATGGAAAATGTCCTGACTGTGGAAGACCAGTAGAAAAAGCAAAGGAAGAAGCTTATTTCTTTAAAATGTCTAAATATGCAGACAGACTTTTAGAGCATATTGAAACTCATCCAGAATTTATTCAACCAGAGTCAAGAAAAAATGAGATGGTTAATAATTTCTTAAAACCTGGTCTTCAGGATTTATGCGTATCAAGAACATCTTTTAATTGGGGAGTACCTGTAGAGTTTGACCCAGGTCATGTAATTTATGTTTGGATAGATGCACTATCAAACTATATTACGGCTCTAGGATATAATAGTGAAGATACAGAGCTTTATAAGAAATATTGGCCGGCAGATGTGCATCTAATAGGAAAGGATATCTTAAGATTCCATACTATTTATTGGCCGATAATGTTAATGGCATTAGAAGTAGAACTTCCAAAACAAGTATTTGGTCATGGATGGCTTTTAGTTGACGGAGGAAAGATGTCTAAATCTAAAGGTAATGTAGTTGATCCAGTGATACTTGTAAATCACTTTGGAGTAGATGCGGTAAGATACTATTTATTACATGAAATACCTTTTGGTTCAGATGGATTATTCAATAATGAGATATTCATAAAGAAAACTAATTCAGATTTAGCTAACGACCTAGGAAATCTAGTTTCAAGAACAGTTACTATGGTTGAGAAATACTTTGATGGAGTTATACCTGCACCAGAGGTTAAAGAAGCAGTGGATGATGAATTAATATCATTAGCTCTTGTTACACCTAAAAAAGTAAACGAAGAAATTGAAAAACTTAAAATATGTGATGCATTAGATCATGTTTGGGCGTTAATAAGAAGAACCAATAAATATATAGATGAAACTACACCTTGGATTCTAGGTAAAGATGAAAGTAAGAAGGGAAGACTTGCCACAGTTCTATACAATCTTTGTGAGAGCTTAAGAATAATATCTTCACTAGTTACTCCATTCCTACCAACTACAGGAGAGAAAATAAATGCTCAATTAAGAGCAGAAAACACTACTTGGGAGAGTTTAGTGAGCTTTGATGGAACAAAACCAGGAACTAAAGTAAATAAAGGTGGAGTTATTTTCCCAAGAATAGATGTGGAAGCTAAAATAAAAGAGCTTGAAGAATTAGTAGAAGCTCAAAGAAAGGCTAATGAGAAAAAAGAAATGACTCCAATTAAAGAAGAAATAACAATAGATGATTTTGAAAGGATCGATCTAAGGGTAGCTAAGGTATTAGAGTGTGAGCCAGTTAAAAAGGCTAATAAACTTCTAAAGTTCAAGGTTGACTTAGGTGGAGAGGTTCGTCAAATAATTTCAGGAATAGCAATGCACTATAAGCCAGAAGAACTGGTAGGGAAAAATGTAGTTATAGTAGCAAACTTAAAACCTGTAAAACTTAGAGGAGAAATATCACAAGGTATGATTTTATCAGCAGCTACTGATGATGATTCTAAGCTTTGTGTTGTGAATCCTGGGGATATTGATACAGGAAGTATTGTTAGATAAAATACAATATAATTCATTCATATTAAAACAAAGTCTAAATAAAGAATAATAGCCTAACTAGATTAATATGGTTAGGTTATTATTTTATGAATTAAAGATCTAAATAGATATTCTAAATAGGAGTGAAGTTAAGCATTACTATTTACTATAGTAAACATACATGTAAAATATTGAAGAAATATTTTGGCAGGAGTATAATAAGAAATGTAGTTATGGCTCCTTGGTCAAGAGGTTAAGACACCACCCTCTCACGGTGGTAACAGGGGTTCGATTCCCCTAGGAGTCACCATTAATTTAAAACAAAAAATCATATGTGAATTTTAAATTCACATATGATTTTTTTAATATATAAGTTGTAGTTAAGTTTCTACATTATACAAATAGGTTTAAATATAAAATTAGATTAATTAGAACTTCATATTATTACTGNNAGAACTTCATATTATTCCTGTTTAACCGTTTCGAAATCTTGATTTGCTAAGTCTCTATTCAGGTAAAAAGCTTATGCTTCTGTTTAAGCAACTTTATTGGTCCTCTTAAGAATTTTAAACTTTTTACAACATACAATTTTAGCACTTTTAATATTTTTATAAAAAATATATCCACCCAATATGAATATTAACAATCCTAGAATAAACTTATAAGTAGGTAAAATTGAAATGTACTTAGGTATCACATCTGAAATATACACCCAAGAATTATTAAAGAAATGTGCTAAAATACATAGCACTAAAGAATTACTTTTATAATATATAATACCTAAAAATATTCCTAAAATAGTTGCATTAACAAATTGATGAATATTTCCATGTATTATTCCAAAAATAAGAGCTGATATTAATATTGCTTTCATAGGGCTATATTTATTTAGAAATCCTTCTAATAATATACCTCTATAAAGGATTTCTTCAAATATAGGAGCTAATATACATATAGAAATGAAGCCTACAATAGGTATGCTAACCAAATCCCTGAAGGCTTGTTCTATAGATTTATTAACAGGTATATGTTCTAATAATAGTCCTAAAGAGTTATTGAAGAATAAACGATATCCTATTATTAGAAATAGAATTCCTGAAACCAATGTGTAACTGAATTTACTTATATATTTTATATTAAAATGTGAATAATCACTTCTTATATATCTTAAAATCGACCATACCATAAAGATGTTGCCTAAAATTTCACTAGAGCATAAAAAGATGGATTTTATTATTATATTACTTTGAAAATATCCTATTAAATAAAAAGGAACATAGATTAATGAGTATGATATACGACTTAAAATAAGAAGCCATATAGTCGTGCCTAAACTTAGTTTAAAATCATCTTCTATTAATTTGTTTTCCATGATGCACCTTCCTTTACGAATATAAATTTTACTTCAACCGTTGTTGTATGTCTCACTTTATTTGTGAAATCCAAATTTCAAATAGCTACTTAATATTACAAATTATAACATAAAAAACCTTTATTTTATAGTGCAAGAATATTGGGTATATTAATAGATGATGCCATTGATGCGTTAATTTTAACAGAAGACAAAAAGCTTAATATAATAGCAATAACGAGTGAAGAGTATTCAAGTATTTTATTGAATACAGAATTTGAAAATAACTTATTTAGGAAAGAGTTAGTAATATATAATTAAAAGCATAAGGCAGTATAAAAATTAGAATTTTTATACTGCTTTTAATAAATATAGAAAGTATTATATTTAACTCTAAAACAATTCAGGTTTTCTATCTTTAAAGTACACAGGTTTTATTCCACATTTATCACATAAATAAAATGCTTTATCGAAATTTGTATAAATAGCAGAAGCACCGTGGGCATCAGAACCTATAGTAACATGTTTTCCTCCAAGCTCTCTATATCTAGTGTATAGATCTATTAAATTTTTAAAGGCTATGTCGTCAGTAAGTCGTCTTGTATTTAATTCTAATACTATATCTCTATCTAGACAGTGCTTTATAACTTCATCTATATGGTCAGAGAATTCTCTATAGTACATCTCCTTATCTTCAAAGGGGTTATATCTACATATGAAGTCTATATGGCCTAAGGTATTTATATAGGGGTGAGCTTTTACAGAATCAATTATTTCCATAAAATATTCCTCATATACAAATCTTTTTCCCTTATTTTCATAGGTTTTTTGATCATATAAGTCACTGTTGCTTATAGTATGTTGAGAACCTATAATTTGATCAAAGGAATTGTTGATTATAATTTCTTGATTTTTATCAGCATAATTACAGTCAAGGCCTAATTCAATGCCAAGAAGAAGGTTATCTCCTCTATATTTACTATATTCTTTAAAAAATTCATCAGTATCAAATACAAAACCTATCTCTGGAGGACAGTTTAAATCCATATGGTCAGTAATAACTAACCCTATACCATATTCTTTAGCTTTTTTAAGACCATCTTCTATTGGCATATTGCAGTCTGTAGAAAATTTAGTATGTAAATGACAATCAAATATCATAAATTTCACCTCTTTTTTTAATTTAGAATTTAAAATGTAGATTATGATGAAGGTAAAACTCCTTCTAATTTTTAATCATTTTCTACTTTATATTCTCAAATACATCTTAAATTTTACTATTTCGCCTTTAAATTGTAAATGTTATTGAAATAAAACAATTTGAGTTCTATAATTTATAATTATCAAGATTCAATAGTAAGCTTAAATTTAATTAAATATGGACAAATTATAACTGGAGAGTATTTCTTAATTTAATAAAAAGGGAGGTATGAAAATGAAATACATAATAGCTAGCTTGACAGGAGCTATAATAGGTTATTTTACCAATTGGGTAGCAATAAAGATGTTATTTAGACCTTATACTGAGAAAAAAATATTAGGAATGAAGGTTCCATTTACGCCAGGACTTATTCCAAAGGAAAGAGGAAGAATTGCAAAAAGCGTTGGGGATACTGTATCAAATCATTTATTAACAGAGGAGGCGTTGATAGAGAATATTAGTAATAGCAATGTAACGGACCCCATGAAAAAGTGGGTAGAAAAGAATTTAACTGAGATTATTGAAAGAGAAAGTTCATTAAAGATAGAGTTACAGGGGTTATTAGGTGAAGATTATGATGCTTTAATCAAACATGGTAATGAAGCATTAGTGGAACTAATTTGTAGAGAGATAAAAAAGCCTAAATTTTCGGAAGCAATAGTTGAAATAGTATGTAGCAAAGCAAAAGAGCTATTGAAACAAAATCCTAAGTATATATTAAGTGAAAAATTTGGGATAGAATTAAAGGAAATACTAAGAGATAATCTAGACAAATGCGTGCAGTCGCAACAGTTTAGAGAGAGTTTAAAGGATATTATACATAATAAGCTTAATATTTTAAGTGATAAAAATATTAAGTTAAATGAAGTTTTAACAGAGGAAATAATTGCTAATTTAAAAGTTATGATTTTCAATAATAGATATGAGATAGTAAGCTATTTAGAGTCTTTATTAGAAGAAGAAAAATACCAGATTAAAATTAAGAAATTAATAGATGACATAATATCCACTAAATTGAATCCTATGGTAGCTATGTTTATGAATTCATCTAATATCTTTGATAAACTTAGTGAAGGTATAAAAGATATGTTAAAGGAAGAAAAAAAGATAGTAGATATAGTATTATTTATAAATGAAACATTAGATAAACTCATGAATATATCTGTGAAAGAAATATTAAACACTATGCCTAAAGAAGGCATAAATTCAATGGAAGATAAGATATGTGGATTTATACTAGACAATATGAATAGAGAAAATTTATTATCATTATCTACACTAATTGAAGGAAAAATATATAGCTATAATTCCATAGAAGAGATTATTAAGGAATTTAATGTAGATGATAGCAAATTTAAAGATTATTTGAAAAATACCATAGATATAATGTTAAACTCATCACAAACTAAAGTTTGGATAAAAGATATAAGTAATTCTGTAATTGGAAATATAGAAACTTTAAAACTAAAAAATATATTTGGAAGTAGAGCTATTGATTTACCAGCTAAAGTTCCAGAAGTAGTGATAAAAGTATATAATAATTTTATTGAAGCTAATGGAGTTGCTTTGCTTAGAAAACTTAACATAGCACAAATTGTTGAAGACAATATTAATAAATTTGATGTGGAATATGGTGAAAAGATAATTTTAGATATTGCTAAAAAGGAGTTAAGTGCAATAACTTGGCTTGGAGGTCTCTTAGGAGGATTAATTGGAATATTATCACCAATACTAGCAAGTTTGTATTAAAGTAACTATACTTTAATTAAAAACAATGAAGTTAAACTAATTACAGGCATAGCTAATGATAAGGATATCAAAGCTATATGAAGAAACTATAGCTTTGATGTAACTTTTTACCGCTGAAAGGAGTAAAAAAATGATTTTTGATTCACATGCTCATTACGATGATAGTAAATTTAAAAAAGATAGAGATAAGGTGTTTCGTGAAATAAAAGAAAATGGAGTTATAGGGGTTATTAACTGTGGTTCTGATTTAAATGGTCTAGAGGAATCTGTTAGATTTAGTGAAGAATATGATTTTGTATATGCTGCTATAGGTATACATCCAGAATGTGCAAATGAATTTAATGAACAGGTTAAAGAAAGAATAATAGAATTGGCTAAAAAAGAAAAAGTAGTAGCTATAGGGGAAATAGGGTTAGACTATTATTGGGATGAGAATCCATCCAAAGAAATTCAAAAACAGGTATTTAGAGCACAGATGAATCTGGCAAAGGAGCTGAAATTACCTGTAGTAATTCACGATAGAGAAGCTCATAAGGATACGTTGGACATTATAAAAGAATTTCCAGAAGTAAAGGGAGTGATTCACTGTTTCTCAGGCAGTGTAGAATTTGCGAAAGAATGTTTAAAGGAAGGTTATTACATTGGAATTACTGGTGTAGTTACTTTTAATAATGCAAAAGTTATTAAAGAAGTAGCAAAGAACGTTCCAGTGGATAAACTATTAGTAGAGACTGATTGTCCTTATATGGCTCCAGCACCGTTTAGGGGGAAAAGAAATCAATCAGATTATATTAAATATATTTTAGAAGAAATAGCTAATATAAGAAACATTAACGTAGAAGAATTAGAAAAAATTACCATAAAAAATACAAAAGACTTGTTTAACCTAAAATAATATATTATAATAGTAAAAAACAAAAGTGAATATCATTCCATCCACCTTAATATATATATAATATTAACCTGTATAAATCCACCCAAGAAAAGACTAGTATTTAATTATTTTGGTATTATTATCCTTTATTAGAATATGCATAGTATGCATGAAATACAGTCAATTCAATGGATTGGAGTACTTAATTTGACACAAAACTGTTATTCATATATAATAACCAAGTGCTCTTGTCTGTAGGGAGGTAATCTTTATGATTAGTAATGTTAAAGATAGATTGAATAATTTCTTTTCAATCTGGCCTAAGACAGTGTTCGTTGTGACCTTGATTCTGTTGTGTTCATCGGTAACAGTGTTTGGAATGAAAAATGAGATAAAAGTAGTAGTTGATGGTGAAGCAATAGAAATAACCACATTAAGTAAAAAAGTAAACAAGATTTTTGAAAACAACGGAATAACTGTTACGGAAAAAGATAAAGTTTCCGTGGCGTTAGACAGTGTAGTTAAAGACGGAGATGTTATTTATATTAATAAGGCTATAAATGTTGATCTAAATGTTGATGGAGCAACCTTAGCTATAGCTTCTGCTGAAAATACAATAAAAGATATGTTAAATGCAGAAGGTATAGAGATATCTGCTGATGACAAAATAGTGCCACCAGTAGATACTGTATTATCAAGTGGAATGAAAATAGAAGTAACAAGAGTAAACAAGCAGGTTGTAGACCAAGTTCAACAGATAGCCTATCAAACAGAGGTAAGAAAAAATTCTGATATGACTCAAGGAAAAGAAAAAGTAGTTCAGGAAGGTGTTCCTGGTGAGAAATTGATCACAACAGAAGTTGTGTATGAAAATGGTACAGAAGTAAGTAGAAGAGTTCTATCGGAGAAGATTCAAAAAGCTCCTGTGAAGAAGATAGTGGATATTGGAACATTAGGAGTAGTAAGAGCCTCACGTGGTGGAGAATTTTCATATAGTGAAAAAATAACCCTTACATCTACTGCATATACAGCAGATAGAGGGGATGCAGGTAGTCATACTGCCACAGGGACAAAATGTAGACGTGATGTAAATGGCTACAGTACAGTAGCTGTTGACCCAAGAGTTATCCCACTTGGCACAAAACTCTATATTGAAGGATATGGATTAGCCATAGCAGAGGATACAGGGGGAGCCATAAAAGGTAAGAAGATAGATGTATATCTTAATACCTATGAAGAGATGATTAATTGGGGAAGAAAACAGGTTAACGTTTATATTCTAAAATAGGAGTTCATACTCCTATTTTTTATTGCATAGAAAAAAACAATATGTGCAATCTTATAATATAGTCAAAATAATAATTAACCTTAATTATTGAATAAAGTTTAACACATAATTAAAAATAGGGTATAATTGAAAATGTAAAATTTATAATTTAGAATTAATAGTAGAATTTCTTAACATGATTTTAAAATTCTCAATTCTAAATTTTACATTTAAATTAGAAAAGTTTAATTTATAAATAATGAATTAGAATTCTGATATATAATACAATGTAAAATGGAGGAACGGTATGATTAAAGAAGTTATCGTGGTAGAAGGAAGAGATGATATAACCGCAGTAAAGAGAGCTGTAGATGCTGAAGTAATTGCAGTAAGCGGATTTGGTATAAATGCGAAAACTATAGATAAAATAAAAGAGGCTCACAAGAGACAGGGTGTAATAGTATTAACTGATCCAGATTTTGCTGGAGAAAAAATAAGAAGAATAATATCTAAAAGAGTACCAGATGCAAAACACGCATATATAACTCAAAGTGAGGGAAGAAAAGGTGATGACATAGGTGTTGAAAATGCATCTCCAGAAACAATAATAAAGGCCCTTAATAATGCTAAGTGTGAAATAAAAGAAGCTAGGCATGAATTTGATGTGCAAGATATGTATTTTTTCAAGCTAACAGGAGATAAGGACTCAAAAAAGAGAAGAGATCTTATAGGGAATGTACTAGGAATAGGGTATTGTAATTCCAATCAATTAGTAACTAGATTAAATAATTATGGAATATCTAAGGATGAATTTATTGAGGCCTTAAAGAAAATAGAAAAGGAGATTTAAACATGGAAAAACTACATACTAAAGAGGTAGTATTTAAACATAATTTTAGATTTACTAGAAGTCTAGGACAGAACTTCATAATTGATGATTCTGTGATAGATGATATAGTAGATGGTGCAGATATCCAGAAAGATGATTATGTAATAGAGATTGGACCAGGAGTAGGAACTTTAACCAAAGAACTTTTAGAGAGAGGTAAAATGGTTACAAGTATAGAACTTGATGAAAAACTAATACCTATTTTACAAGAAGAGTTAAAAGATTATGATAATTTTAATCTAATACATAAAGATGCATTAAAAATTAACTATAAGGAGTTAATAGGAGAAGAAAAAAGTGTTAAAATAGTAGCTAATCTTCCATACTATGTGACAACACCTATAATAGCAAACATACTAAAAGAATGTTTAAACATAAAATCTATAACTATAATGATTCAAAAGGAAGTAGCGGAAAGAATGGACGGAGAACCTGGAACAAGGGAATATGGAGCATTCTCTTTATTAGTGCAATATTATTGTGATAGCACCATAATAAGGTATGTGTCTCCACAATGCTTTATACCAGCTCCCAAAGTAGAATCTGTTATTATAAGATTAGATATACTTGAAAAGCCAAGAGTGGAAGTAGAGGATGAAAAATTATTTTTTAATATGATAAGACAATCTTTTAATATGAGAAGAAAAACTTTGTGGAATAGTACAAAAAATTTAGGTATAGAGAAAACTTCCTTAGAAGCAGCTTATGATAGAGCTAATATAGATCCTAAACGTAGAGGAGAAACCTTATCCATACAAGAATTTGCAAATCTTGCTAATGAAATAAGTAAAATCAAGTAGTGCCATCAAATGATGGCATTTTTTTTCGCCTATGTTCATATATTATAATGTATAAATATAAATAGGTGGAGGGAATGCAGTTGTCAGCAAAAAGGAACTATAGTAGGTTTTTTATAATATTACAAGAAGATCAGAAGGGATTCGGGGTAGATTCTGACAAAACGCCTTCTGGATACACAAAATTAGAAACAAAGAATGGGAAGACTAAAGTATCATATTATGTTCAGAATTTAAGAAAACAAAAAGGGCCGTACCACATGATTTTGATAGTTAATGGCAATGAGAAGGGATTAATTAATTTAGGTAAATTGAACATAGATGATTCTGGAAGAGCAGATGTAGTTTATGAGTATGACTCAAATAATTTAGGTGATACAAACGTGGACTCAGAAAGAGTATTAGGTGCAGCTGTTACTACAATGAATGGAGATAGAATTAATCCAGTAATTGTTGGATTTATAACTACTGAAGACTTAAGTAATTGGAAGGCATATCCTGTGATTAAACAGAATAACACAGGAATAAATCAACAAATGTCACAAACACCAAGGCCAACACCAAGACCGACACCAAGACCAACGGTAACGCCAATGCCAATGCCAACAGCGACACCAAGACCAACGGTAACGCCAATGCCAATGCCGACAGCGACACCAAGGCCAATGGCAACGCCAATGGCAACGTCAATGCCAATGGCAACGTCAATGCCGATGGCAACGTCAATGCCGATGGCAACGTCAATGCCAATGCCAACGGCAATGCCAGCAGCCACACCAAGGCCAACAGCAACGCCGATGCCAATGCCAACAGCAGCGCCAATGCCGACAGCCACACCAAAACCAATGGCCACACCAATGCCGGGTATGACTCAACAACAGACACGGTTTGAAGGAACAATACTTGAAGAAAACATTGTTATGGAAGAATATGATATGGACAATATAAGAGGGTCAAAAGATAAAGAAGATCATTGTAAGATGGAAATGAAGGAAGAGAAAAAATGTAAGGATCATATGGAACATAATGATGACTACGAAAT
>DFXM01000026.1:55107-89609 GCA_002381695.1 Clostridium sp. UBA4108
AGGAAGAGAAAAAATGCAAGGATCATATGAAACATGATGATGACTGCGAAATGGAAATGAAGGAAGAGAAAAAATGTAAGGACCATATGAGGCATGATGATGACCACGAGATGGAAATGAAGGAAAAGAAAAAATGTAAGAATCATATGAAACATGATGGTGACCACGAGATGGAAATGAAGGAAGAGAAAAAATGTAAGGATCATATGAAACATGATGATGACCATAAGATGGAAATGAAGGAAGAGAAAAAGTGTAAGGATCATATGAAACATGATGATGACCACGAGATGGAAATGAAGGAAGAGAAAAAATGCAAGGATCATATGAATCATGAAGAAATGGAAAAAACTATAAAAGAAGTAATGGAGGAAATTATAGGGAAAAAAGTAGAGAAAATCATGGAAGAGAAAGGGCATCATAAAGAGAAGGCTGAAGAAAAGGATAAAGAGAAATGCTCATGTGGGAACAAAAAAGATCATGAACATTTTGATGATTATGAAAAACAAATAGAGAAGATTAAGGAAGATAAATATGGTTGCAAAGATAAATATAAAGAAGATGAGAAAAAATATAAGGATATGACTAAGGAATTAGTTGATGATTTAGAATATCCATTAGGAAACATGGGAGAATTTTTTAAAGGTATAATAAAAGGTCTAGAAAAAATCGGAGCAAATAAAAATATGAGTAACTGTTTATGGTACAAAGCTCATATAAATAAGATAGAAGACATGTATTGTATGTATGATTATAATAAATATGCAGTAGTATATTATCCTATGGTTTGTTATTATCCATACATTTCAAGACATAAGCATTTTATGATTGGATATAAATGGGATAATACAGGGAGACTTAAGCATATAATTTATGCAATACCAGGAACTAAGAGTATAGAAGATCAACCCTATGGTGGAAAAACAGGCTTTGTTACTTTTATGCCTAGTGAAAAAAATGAGGATGAAGGCCATTGGTTAATGTATTATGATATTAAAGCTAACACTGTAGTGGTGCCAATGAAAAGGAACTAGTAACAAAGAAATTTTAAATTTAATTTGGGCTATTACATAAACACTTTTTAAATAAAGAGTTAAAAGTGTTTATATAATAGCCTGTTTTTTTATATTTGATTTAATTGTAGTTATAATTGTTTTAGGAGATTTTAATATATTTTTAAGCATATATTTCATGTTCTACAAATTCAAAGGTTTTCATATTATAGTACTATAAGAAGGAGGTATAGGAACATGGGAGCCTTAGATGAAAATAAAAGAAAACTACTTTTAGCAGGTGTATTGTCAATACTTATGATAACTATAATGGTATTTGGAGGATATTTTGAAGAAAAGCTAAAAGTTGCTACATTAACTCAAAATAATATGATAGAATTTAAAGAGTATACTATATCAAATGGAAATATAAAATACAATCTACCAAGCGACTGGTTAATTAATATTAGAAATAATGGTATAGGAAAAAGTGTTTATATTAGTGAATTTATTTCTAATGATGCAGGTATTAATGGATCAGTAAAGGTAATGAATGATGATATTAACCTAGCATTAGAAGAAACTTTTAAGGAATTAAAAGGATTAGGTGTAAAGGAGTATATTGTAGAAGATGTTAATATAAATAGCATCAATAGTAAATTAATACAGTATGATTTAAGGATTCAATCCAAAAATATAAATAGAAATTATGAATATCATATACCGTATAAAAATTGTGTAGTGAAGGTAAGTTTTTCTGTAAAAGATAAAAATCTAAAGGAAAATACTAAAGTAGTATTTGAAAACATCGTAAAAACTTTTTCTTTTAAAGAATAGTAAAATTTGATTTACTTATAAACAAATATTATAATTTAAGAAAAACAGTAGTGGAGGACGAAAGTGAAAAAAGTGAGAAAACTTATAGGGATTATGTTGGTTGCAGTTAGTATATTTATTTTCACGGCATGTAGTATCTTTAATAATGAAGAATTTTCCTATATGGCGGAAGGAAGATCAATGAAAATAAGTATACAAAGTACTAGAGATAAGAGTTATAAATTTACGGTTACAGATAAAGATGCAGTAAAGGAGATATATAGAATATTATCCAAGGCAAAAGTAGTAGAAGAAAAGACAGATATAAAGCCGGATTATATATTTGAAATTCATGTATCACCTACGGATGTAAGAACTTTTAACTATATTGCAGGATGGGATAAAAAGGAAGTAGCTAATTTTTATAGTGATACCCAAAATTTTATTGTATCTAAAAGACTTGATAACGATATAATAAAAAACTTTTCTAATATTAGAAAACCTATAGATTTTGATGAAGTTTATTATAATACTATAATAAATGCTATTCAAACCTACAATCAAGGAGATGTGAAATCAAAAAAAATAGGGATTAATATAGGATCAGATATAGATGTAGCAAAATTTCAATTATCCCTAGATATAGAAGATTTTAAGGATAGCTTAAAAAATATACCTAATGTGGAATTAATAGAGGATAACTCTAAAAAAGAAGATTATGATATAGTAGTTAATGTAAAAACTCAAGGATATACAAGTACTAGATATAAGTCTATAATAACCTTCGAAACTAAAGGAAATGAAAAGCCAGTGCAATACTATTGCTTTAATAAATATGAGCAAGGTGTCTGGAATATAAGTATAACTAAGGAAAAACCAGAAGGATTTTAATAAAGGCTCTGTTTTAATATGTAGTTCAAAGACTAATGCTATATTAAAACAGAGCTTTTTAAAATGGGACAAAATATTTAAAAATAATTTAAGCTTGTACTGAAATTCTCCTAATAATAGTTTTCACATCTATTACAGAGATTATAGCTATACATATTAAGGCATCAACTAAAACATAGGAACCATTGTATAGGAAGGAATAAACTACAGGAGTCAAATTATAATCTGCTGCATAACTTCCCCAAAACACTACTCCGGCTATGAAGTGACATAGGAATTTACCACCAAAAGCAACAGAAGTAGCTAAGAACTTATTATCCTTAAATAATCCTGCTAGTCCTATAGCCATAAAGGGTAAGGTATAATCAAATAACACTTGAATAGGATGAAGTATGTATGCTGGTCCTATGATAAAGTTTAATATTCCATATACAAAACCAGTAAATATACCTATATAGGGTCCATATAAAAGTGATATAAGAATTATAGGTAGCATACTACCAAGGGTAGCACTCCCTCCAAAGGGTAATTGAAATAGTTTTAAAAATTGTAGCACTACACTCATGGCAACAGCTAATGATATATGAGTTACAAGTCTTGAACTAAATTTAACCTTTTTTATTTTAATAAAGGCCAAAAATAGAAGAAAAATACCTATTAAGGTTAAGATGGTAGTCCAACTGGTTGAAATTTTCTTTAGATTTTCTAAAATACTCATAAAATCCTCCTTTTAGTGCTTAAAGGGGTAGTAGATTTTCCAATAAAACTATTAGAGATTTCATTAATAATTTTAAATAGATAGAATTAAAAAAACGTATTCCAATAGGAATACGTTAATTAACAAATGTAGTTAAGTTTATTAAACGCTTCCCTACGCTAGCATTACCTAGTTCAGGTTTAAGGGTTAATGAAAACTCATTTCTCAGCCACAGGCACCCCCAGCACAATTTTTATTATTAATTTGCTCACTAAGAGCATAGCATAAAAAAAGTTAAACATCAATATACTAGAAAAAATCTATAGTTTTTCTATTTTGTACATTAGTAGGAATAGAAGAATTTATATTTACCACATCTCCAACTTTAGAATTAGTGGGGATTTTATCTAGTGTTATGCAATAGGTACTACCATCAATAAATTCTACAAAAGCTTCTAGATTATTTTTATCAATTAGTCTCCCAATCATTATTATACTCCTTAAATAAATTGCAAAGCAATTTATTTAGATAATGGCAACTGTAGGTTGCAGAGAAGTACGCCAGAGGCGTAGAGAAGTGACTTCGTCAGAGAAGTGCAACCGAGGGTTGCAGATAAGTGCTCAAAATGCGAAGAGAATTAACTTCACTGCAGCTTGCTGCACTTCTCTAGCGAACAAAATGAGTACTTCACTGCAACGTCAGTTGCACTTCTCTGCAGCTTGCTGCACTTCTCTAACGAACAAAGTGAGTGTTTATCTGCAACCTTTGCTTGCCCTTCTCTATTAAATTTTTACTACATTTGCAGCTTGGGGACCTCTGTCTCCAGTAACTACATCAAACTGAACTTTTTGACCTTCTTCTAATGCTTTATATCCCTCTCCGCCAATAGCAGAAAAATGTACAAATACATCCTCCTCACCCTCAACGGCTAAGAAGCCAAAGCCTTTTTCTGAATTAAACCATTTAACTGTTCCTGTTTTCATATAAATCTCCGTTATAAAAATTATAAAATATATAATTTTTTCCCTTTTCATGGTGCTCAGTTTTGCTATGCTACTCCTGTTAGGTCGATAACACTCCAAGGGCTTAAAATCCCGTGTAACCACGGTATTGCCATTAAAACATGACTTAAATACGGAACTCCCTTCTAAAAATATTTGACCTTAATCATTATGTTAAATAATAACTATAGTATTATCAGAGAAAATTATTTTATGCATTTCTTTAATTAAACTATATAGAATTTTAATTATTAATTGTCAACTTAAAATTTTGTTGTAAAACACTATAGGCTTAGAAGTCGATAGTATTTATTCAAAAAAGGATGAAATTTCATAGTTACTCATATATTGATTAGAAAGATTTTGTGGGATATAATTTAAATTGTTTGTAAGGAAATAAAGGGGGTAGAATTAATGATTTTTGTCGTTAAACGTGATGGAAGAAAGGTCGAATTCAATTCTGTTAAGATAACGAAAGCTATAAAAGGTTCAGCTGATGAAATAAATTATAATTTAAAAGAGAGCGAGAAAATCGAGCTAACACAAAAAATTATAAAGAGAATAGAAAATCTTGAAGTTAATGAGCTTACAGTAGAGGAAATACAGAATATAGTACAGGGAACACTTTTAGAAAATGGACATAAACCTATAGGAATAGCCTATGCTAACTATAGAAAAGAGAGAACCAGATTAAGAGAAATAAAATCTGACTTGATGAAGGCTATAAATCAAATTGGAGTTGAAACGGATAGAGATAATGCAAATGTAGGTAATAATTTCAGCTCTAAATTATTAAGAATAGCATCTGAGTCAAACAAGTGGCATAACTTATATAATATGCCTAAGCACCTAGCTAGAGCTCATGAAAATGGAGATTTATATTATCATGATTTAGATAGTTATAATTTAACTACAAACTGTCTTCATATACCTACTAGAGAAGTTTTGGAAAGAGGCTTTAATACTGGGTATGGAACGATAAAACCTCCTAAAAGAATAGAATCAGCAGCAGAGCTTTCATGTATACTTCTTCAATCTACCCAAAATGATATGTTTGGTGGCCAATCCCATCCAGATTTCGATAACGACATGGGCATATTTGTAGATCCTACTAGACAAGAAATTAGAGATGAATTAGTTGAGTTAGGAATAGATAATGAGAAGATAGAACAGCTAGTAGAGAAAAAATTAAGAAGTAGAGTAGCACAAGCTATGCAAGGAGTAGTATTTAATTTAAATACTATGCATAGTAGAGCAGGATCACAGGTGCCATTTAGTTCTGTAAATATAGGACTACCAACATCTAAGGATGCCGCAATGGTGTGCGAAATATTTTTAGAGCAATATGAAAAAGGATTAGGTAATGGTGAACAACCAATTTTCCCTAATATAATCTTTAGAGTAAAAGATGGTGTGAATAAGAATGAAGGGGAACCTTATTATTATTTATTTGAACTTGCATGTAGAGTAGCGAGCAAGAGAATGAACCCGACTTTTATGAATATTGATGCAGACTTTAATAAAGTTTATTATGATCAAGGCATAGTTCCAGCAACTATGGGATGCAGAACATATTTAATGGGCAATGTAAATGGAGAACCTGGAACAAAGGGAAGAGGAAACATAGCTCCAACTACAATTAACCTTCCAAGAGTGGGGATACTTGCTAATGGTGATATAGATAAATTTTACCATTTATTAGACAGTAGATTAGAGTTGGCTAGTGAATCTTTAATGCATAGATATGGACTATTAAAGAAACTAAGGGTCAAAGACCTACCATTTGTGGCTGGTCAAGGATTAATGAAAGGTTCAGAAGGATTGTTGCCAGATGATTCTATAGAACCTATACTAAAGCAAGGAACTTATGTAATAGGATTTATAGGGCTTGCTGAAACCATAACAGCCCTTATAGGAAATCATCATGGTGAAACAGAAGAAGCAAAGAAATTAGGGATAGAAATAGTTGAATATATAAGAAGTTTTACAGATAGAATGATGGTTGAAACAAGTTTGAACTGGAGCTGTTATGCCACACCAGCAGAAGGGTTAAGTGGTAAATTTATACTGCAAGATAAAAAGGTTTTTGGAGAAATAAAAGGAATAACAGATAAAGATTATTATACAAATAGTTATCACATACCTGTTTCATTTCCGATATCTATAGTTGATAAGATAAATATAGAAGCTCCATATCATAAACTATGTAATGCTGGTCACATAAGCTACATAGAAATAGATGATTACCCAACACCAGAGACCGTTATGGATATAATAAAATATGCTTATAATAATACTAATATAAGTTATATAGGTATCAATTATCATATAAAATATTGCAGAAGCTGTGGAACTTATATACAAAGAGATAAGTTTAAATGCCCTAAATGTAATAGCACAGATATTCAAGGAATATCAAGGGTTACAGGATATCTGAGTCTTGATGAAAGATTTGGACCAGGTAAGTATGCTGAGAGAGAAGATAGAATAACACATAAAGAAAATCATGAAAAAGTTTATAATATATAAACATTCATATACAATCAAAAGAAGCCTGTCCACATTGGATATAGGCTTCTTTTAATTATATCTTTCTTCACCTTATTTTGAAGGTGTAATTATCCTTTTAGATACATAGTACCTACTATCATAATATGCAGAATTTAAGTTTGAAACCCTTACATAATCTCCAGGGTTTGGTGAATGAATAAATAAATCATTTCCTTTATAAATACCCACATGAGAGATGTCATTAGGGTCATTTGGAGTGCCGGTAAAGAATATTAAATCCCCAGGCATTAATTCACTTCTACTGACAGTTTTTCCTTGATGAACTTGATAATAGGTTGACCTTTCAAGAGTTATACCTAATTGCTTGTACACATATTGTACTAGACCAGAGCAGTCAAATCCAAGGGGGGTAAAACCTCCCCATACATAAGGAACTCCTAAATATTTTTCAGATTCCGCAATAATATCAGCTTCAGTGTATGTGCTTTCTATTAAAGGAGTTTCTTTAACAATAGGAGGTGTAGAGATATTTTCATTCACTATGGTAACGCAATTCCCATTTATATAACCTGATGAAGTATCAAAATTAACTTTATACCAACCGTTAGAGTATGAAATTATCGGAAGTTTATTCCCATATCTGGATTTACCTATAACTTCATAATTGTCACCAGGACCAGATCTGATGTTTAAAGTATCTACATTAACAATGGCAATTTTCCCTGTTACATTAGGATCAACAGATTCGTCTGTGTTATTTCCATTATCAGGAGGAGTAATAACTCCGCTACTAATAGTAATGTGATCTTTGCTTGCAAAACCTAAAGTGTTATTGTATTTTACTTGATACCAGCCATTATCTTCACCAACTATCTCGACTTGACCATTATATGGGATTACTGATATTACCTCATAACTAGTGCTAGGACCTTTTCTAAAATTAAGGCCATAAGAATTAACTATTCCAATAGTTCCATTAGGTGATGGGGCTGGGGTAGATGTATCCTCATCGCCTCTATTAGGCCTATTCTCAGGTGTTGATATATAATCAGCACTTACATAGGCAGTAGAGTTATTGAATTTAATTTTATGCCAGCCCTTAGAAGTTTCTAATATCTCAACCTCTTTTCCTTTTTGAAGGGAACCTATAATATTATGAGATGTACTATTACCATCTCTAACATTTAAAGAATTTGCAATAACTGTACCAAATTTACTATTTTGGACTGTAGAATTCGAATTATCTAATTTAACATAATCAGATGAAATCCAGCCTAGCGAATTATTATAATTAATTTTGTACCAACCGTTATTAATTTCTAAAACATTAACTTTTGTATTGTAAGAAAGCTTACCTATTATATTACTAGAAGTGTTAGCATTAGCTCTAACGTTAAGAACAGTTGCAGTAACTACACCAGTAGACGAATAGGAAGAGGAACTAGATTTCTCATTAGAACTCGCAAGGGCTACATCATCAAGATTTGCAACTAAAGCTGTAGCCATAGCTAAAGTAAATATGGGCGCTAAATATCTCTTTTCCATTAATGCCCTCCTTTCGGGAATTAAATCATAATATGTAGAAAATAGTTATCTTAATTATAAGATAAATTCTTGGTAATAACAATAATAGGATAGATAAATGCAGAATATTTTCAAAATACTACAAGGTCATCTTTTAGTGAAGTGAAACCGTAGGTTTCAATTAAGTTTGTGCATTATACAAATAAGCATATTACAAAAATTGAATTAACTAGAACTCCATATTATTACTGTTCAATTTAAATAGTTTATAAAATAAAGGCCTATTTTTGTATTATGTAGTTCGTTATCAACACCATGTTAAAACAACGCCAAAAAAATATAGAAGGATATGTTATATTATATTAAGCAGGAAAATGATACATTATAAATAACGGCATTTAGTGTATTTTATTAAGAGGTGAGAAAAGTGAAAAATAAAACAATAAGATTATCAGGAATAATACATGAGAGTTTAACAAATGGACCAGGAATGAGACGAGTTATATTTGCACAGGGATGTAAGCATAACTGTAAGAATTGCTTTAATAAAGATACTCATGATTTTAATAGTGGAGTAGAATTTAAAGTTGATGATATAATAAAAGATATAAAGACAAATCCTCTTTTAAAGGGTGTTACATTTTCAGGGGGAGATCCTTTTGAACAAGGTGAGGGATTTAGTGAAATAGCTAAACAGGTTAGAAGTGAGAGATTTAATGTGTGGTGTTATACTGGATATACCTTTGAACAGATATTAAAAGGGTCAGAAACCAATAGTCAGTGGAAAGAATTAATCAATAATATAGATGTATTAGTAGATGGAAAATTTATAGAAAAATTGAAGGATGAGAATATAAAATTTAGAGGATCTAGCAATCAAAGAATAATTGATGTTCCTAATAGTTTAAGGGAAAATAAAGTAATAGAAGCATCGGAAAGTTGCAGATAAGTGCAACTGAGAGTTGCAGAGAAGCACTCACTTTGTTCGTTAGAGAAGTGCAGCAAGCTGCAGAGAATTGCAACTAATAGTTGCAGATAAGCACTCACTTTGTTCGTTAGAGAAGAGCAGCAAGCTGCAGAGAAGTGCAACTAATGGTTGCAGATAAGCACTCACTTTGTTCGTTAGAGAAGAGTAGCAAGCTGCAGCGAAGTTAATTCTCTGCACATTTTGCGCACTTATCTGCAACCTACGGTTGCCCTTCTCTGACGAAGTCACTTCTCTACGCCTCCGGCGTACTTCTCTGCGAACCCCGTGAGCATTTCTCTGTGAACGCAGTGAACACTTCTCTACGCCTCTGGCGTATTTCTCTGCACCCCCTGGTTGCACTTCTCTAACTTAACAATTCATTATAATTACTTTATTTACGTCATCTAATTTATCTTCAATAGACAAAGTATTGCTGCCAACTCTAGTAGCGTTCTTCATAAATTTTAAAAATTTTTCCACGCCTTCTAAAGAAAACTTTAGATTAGGAGTAGCGTAATGCATAGGAATTACAACTTTACTTTGAAGTTTTTTGCAAAGTTTAGCAGCTTCTTCGCCATCAATGGTAAAATTACCTCCAACAGGTATAAAGAGCACATCTATAGAACCAAGAAGGTCGAGCTCACTATCACTTAACATGTGTCCTAAGTCACCAAGGTGGCATACTCTAAGGTCATCTATTTCTAAAATAAATATTATATTTTCACCACGCTTTGCACCTTGCATTTTATCATGAAAGCTTGGAATTCCTTGAATTTTTATGTCCTTAATATTAAACTCTCCAACTGTATCCACAATATTTTCACATATAATATTAGATACATAATCATGATCAAAGTGATGATGACTAATAGTTGTAATGTCAACACATCCCCTATAAATATCATATCCGACACTTTCATCGAAAGGATCAGTAAGAATTTTAGTTCCTTTTGAATCAGTTATAAGAAAAGATGAATGGCCAAGCCAACGAATATCCATATAAATACCTCCTAAAATAATACTATTACTTTATCTTACAACAATAAAAATATATAAACATATAAATAGAAGAATATATAAGTTGTAATTAAGTTTCTACATTATTGAAATATATATATATTTATAAACAAAACTAAATCTTATTATAACTCTAATAATTAATTTTAATTAAATTAGCAATATTATAATAAAATGCTTTGACAATAAAATATTAATATAATATAATGATATAAAATTTAAATTTAAATGCTAAGAATAGGAAAAGTACTTTAAAGGGTAGCTTACAGAGAGTGAACGGTGGTGTGAGTTCATAGTGAAGGTTAAAGGAAAATCACCTAGGAGCTGATGACTGAAGTTAGAGTAAGTCTATTCCGTAATTCTGCGTTAAAGAACAGGATATGTTAGTATCTGAAATAATACTTTTACACCATAGGTGGTATAAGCGAATTTAACTTCGTCCTATTAGGACGGAGTTTTTTATTTCAAAATTAAGATTAAAATGAATGAGGAAATTTAGCTTTAGCTAAATTCTAACCTAAATTTTGCATTCTAAAATTATAAATTAAAAATGAAGGGAGATTATTATGTATAAGAAAGTAGATAACACTAAGAGTTTTATGGATATAGAAAACCATATACTGAAAATGTGGGAAGAAAAAAATATAATTCAAAAAAACTTTGATTTAAATGAGGATGGAGAATATTTTACTTTTTACGATGGTCCACCAACAGCTAATGGTAAACCACACGTAGGACACGTTATAACAAGAGTTATGAAGGATATAATTCCAAGATATAAGGTTATGAAGGGCTACAAAGTTTTAAGAAAAGCAGGATGGGATACTCATGGTCTTCCAGTTGAGCTTGAAATAGAGAAAAAACTTGGAATATCAGGTAAGCCTGAGATCGAAAAGTATGGAGTGGAAAAATTCGTTACAGAGTGTAAGGAAAGCGTTTTCTCTTATGTAGAGATGTGGAGAGAGATGTCTGAGAGACTTGGATATTGGATAGACATGGATAACCCATATGTAACTTACCATAATGATTACATTGAATCAGTTTGGTGGGCATTAAAGCAAATGTGGGATAAGGAGTTAATATACAAAGGACACAAGGTAATGCCATACTGTCCAAGATGTGGAACAACCCTATCTTCTCACGAGGTTGCTCAAGGATATAAAGATGTAAAAGATAGCTCAGTATACGTTAAATTTAAACTTAAAAATGAAGATAAATATATATTAGTATGGACTACAACTCCTTGGACATTACCAAGCAATGTAGCCTTGGCAGTAAATAAAAAGTATGACTATGTAGAAGTTCTACATGAGGGAGAAAATATAATACTTTCTAGATCACTTTTAAATAAACTAAATGGAGAGTATGAAGTAATAGCTGAGTTCAAGGGTGAAGAGTTATTAGGAAAAGAATATGAGCAAATGTTCAAATTCGAAACTCCAGAGGAGAAAGCCTTCTATGTGGTTCATGCGGACTATGTAACATTAACTGATGGTACAGGTATAGTTCATACAGCTCCTGCATATGGAGATGAAGATAACCAAACAGCGAAGAGATACAATCTTCCAATGATAAACTTAGTAAATGCAGAAGGTAAATTCGTTGAAGCAGTAGAGCCATGGGCTGGAATATTTGTTAAAAAAGCTGATGAAAAAATCATAGAATATATGAAAGAACACAACATTCTTTATAAGAGCGAAAAATTCCTACACTCATATCCACATTGTTGGAGATGTGATACACCACTTCTTTACTATCCAAGAGAGAGCTGGTTTGTAAGAATGAGTTCAGTAAGAGATCAACTTCTTGAGAACAACAATAAAATTAATTGGATGCCAGATAACGTAAAAACAGGAAGAATGGGTAAATTTCTAGAGGGAGTTATAGACTGGGGTATTTCAAGAAATAGATATTGGGGAACTCCACTTCCAATATGGGAATGTGAATGTGGTCATAGGGAAATGATAGGAAGCGTAGAGGAGCTTCATAAAAAAGGAATTAATGTTCCAGAGGGAATAGAGCTGCACAAACCATATATAGATAAAGTAGAATTAAAATGTCCACACTGTGCTAAGAACATGACAAGAGTGGATGAAGTTATTGACTGTTGGTTTGACTCAGGATCAATGCCATTTGCTCAATATCATTATCCATTTGAAAACAAAGAGCTATTTGAAGCTAACTTCCCAGCACAATTTATATCTGAGGCAGTTGACCAAACAAGAGGATGGTTCTATACATTACTTGCAATATCTACAACAGTGTTTGAAAAAAATCCATTTGAAAACTGTATAGTGTTAGGTCACGTTTTAGATAAAGATGGACAAAAAATGTCTAAACACAAAGGTAACGTATTAAGCCCATTTACAGTACTTGATAATCAAGGAGCAGATGCATTAAGATGGTACTTCTACACAGCTTCAGCACCATGGCTTCCATCAAGATTCTATGAGGATGCAGTTATAGAAGCTCAAAGAAAGTTCATAGGAACACTATGGAATGTATATTCATTCTACGTACTATATGCTGATTTAGATAAATTTAATCCAATGGATTATAAAGACTTTAAATCAGAAAACGCAATGGATAAATGGATGATGTCTAAACTTAATACATTAGTTAAAAATATAGATGAACATTTAGAAAACTACAGAATAACTCAAGGAGCTAAAGAGCTAGAAGAGTTTGTTGATGAGTTATCTAACTGGTATGTAAGAAGAAATAGATCAAGATATTGGGTTGAAGAGCTTACAGATGATAAAATAGGAGCATACATGACTCTATACAGAGTACTTGTAACATTTGCGAGAGTTGCATCTCCGTTTATACCATTTGTAACAGAAGAATTATATCAGAACTTAGTGGTTAATTTTGATAAAGAAGCACCAGAAAGCATACATTTATGTATGTGGCCAGAATATGTAACTTCAGAAGTAGATACTAAATTAGAAGAAGAAATGGATAAGGCTTATAAAATAGTTAAACTTGGAAGAAGTGCAAGAAATGGAGCTAATATTAAGAATAGACAGCCTCTTGGAAAGATGTTAGTATCTGTAGATACACTTCCAGATTACTATGGAGATATAGTTAAAGATGAGCTTAACATTAAGGTTGTAGAGCTTGGAGCAGATATTTCTAAGTATGTTAACTTTGAAATAAAACCAAATCTTCCAGTGTTAGGGAAAGCTTATGGTAAGATGATACCTGGTATCAGAAAAGCTATAGGAACTATGAATCAAATGGAACTTGCTCAAAACATCAATAATGGTGGAATTGTAACAATAACTGTGGATGGAACAGAGATAGAGTTAAATAAAGAGGCGTTACTAGTTACAATGCAAGGATTAGAAGGATATGCTTTTGCTGGTGAAGGTAGTATAGGTGTAGTTCTAGACACTACTATAACAGAAGAATTAAAAGAAGAAGGTCATGTAAGAGAAATCCTAAGCAAAGTTCAGAATATGAGAAAAGAATCTGGCTTTGAGGTTGCAGATAAAATAAAAATATATGTAACAGGGAATCCTATGTTAGAGGAAGTAATAAAGAAATTTGAAGAACAAATTAAAAAGGACACTTTAGCAATGGAGGTTGTTTATGGAAATGAAAACAACCTAACAGAAGTTAAGATAAATGGAGAAACATTACTTTTAGCTGTTAAAAAAATTTAACTATGAGCTTTGGAGGTGATACTAGATGGCAGCTTCAATTAAAGATGTAGCTCGTGAGTCAGGGGTATCTATAGCTACGGTTTCAAGAGTTTTAAATGGTATAGATGTAGTTAATGAAGAAACAAAAAGAAAAGTTTTAGATGCTATTGAAAAATTAGATTATAGGCCTAATATACTAGCAAGAAGCTTAAAGACACAGAAATCTAGCACTATAGGAATAATAATACCAGATATATCTAATCCAGTGTATCCAGAGATAGTTAGAGGAGCAGAAGATGTGGCAAGCATATATAACTACAACATAATGCTTAGTAACACAGATTTGGATAAAGAAAGAGAAAAAGAAGCCTTTAATATGTTAAGGGAAAAAATGGTAGATGGTATAATATATATGGGTAACTCCTTAGATGAAGATTTAAAGGAAACTATAAAAAATATAAATGTACCAGTGGTATCCATAGGTACAATGGATGAGGGAAATGAAATTCCCAGCGTAGGTATTGATACCTACGCTGCCAGCTATGATGCTACAAGCTATCTTCAAAGAAAAGGTGATAGGAACATTGCATATATTGGTTATGAAGAGCATAGGTCTGTAGAAAACCAAAAGATGTTTAATGGATATAGAGATGCTATGGAAGATAACGGAACCTTTAAAGAGGAACTAGTATATTTTGGAGCCTTAAAAGCAGAAGATGGATATAAGGGAATAGATGCAATTTTAAACAAGGAAAAAATCCAAGGAATATTTTGTAGCAACGATGAAATAGCTATGGGAGCTATAAATGCACTTAGAGAAAATGGCATAAGAGTACCAGAAGATGTAGATGTAATGGGCTTTGATGATATCTCTATAGCATCTATATATCATCCAACCCTAACCACGGTAGCAAGACCTCTTTATGATATGGGTTCAGTAGGTATGAGGATTTTAATAAAAATAATCAATAAACTTGCTGTAGAGGAAACCTATTATTTACTACCTTATAATATAGTGGAGAGAAAATCTTGTAAGTAAAGTACAACGTAGGTGTAGAGAAGGGTGCCAAAGGCACAGAGAAGTGCTCACTTCGTTCGCAGTGAAGTGTGAGCTTTGCTCACAGAGAAATACTCACTGTGTTCGTAGAGAAGTGCAACCAAGGTTGCAGAGAAGAGTGAGCAAGCTCACAGAGAATTGCAACTGAAGTTGCAGGTAAGGGCTCACTTTGTTCGCAGAGAAGTACTGATGTACAGTTAATTTTTAAGCTCAGAATTAATTGCCGTAGGGCAGTAAATTCTGAGCTTTTTTATAGTTAGTTAAGTTTTTTTAATAAAGTGTTATTCATTTTCTTACTTATTATATTTTGATGTTTTTATTGATGCAGATAACATTTTTAACATCTCACTGCATAGATTGTAAAGGTTACTAATACATTGATTGTCGTATTTATCCACATGCCTAATTAATTCTAACCAATAAAGAGTTTCGTTACATTCTTTAATGGCAATGTACAATTTGTGTATAAAATCTTTTTTGCTCTCGGCATATCTTGCTTCTCTTATATTAGCACCTATACTTGTAGAGGATTTTAAAAATTGCCTAGATAATACATACTCATTATCCAATATTAATGTTTTATAAAATGATATTGACGCCATTGAGAAATACATACTTTTTTCCATTAAAATAGACTTATCCATATAAAAAACTCCTAGTTTTATTCATATGGTAAGTCTATCCAATTGCTTGAATTAAAATACACTTTATTACTTACATGATATCTATTTCTATAATTCACTGTTGCGAAAACAACTCTCCTCTACGAACGCAGTGAGTACTTCTCTGTGCCTCGGCACCCTTCTCTACGAACGAAGTGAGTTACTTCTCTGTGCCCCGGCATTCCTTCTCTACGAACAAAGTGAGTACTTCTCTGTGCCTTGGCACTCCTTCTCTACGAACGAAGTGAGTACTTCTCTGTGCCTCTGGCACTCCTTCTCTACGAACGCAGTGAGTACTTCTCTGTGCCCCGGCACTCCTTCCCTACGAACGCAGTGAGTACTTCTCTGTGCCCCGGCACCCTTTCTCTACGAACAAAGTGAGTACTTCTCTGTGCCCCGGCATTCCTTCTCTACGAACAAAGTGAGTACTTCTCTGTGCCTTGGCACTCCTTCTCTACGAACGAAGTGAGTTACTTCTCTGTGCCCCGGCATTCCTTCTCTACGAACAAGGTGAGTACTTCTCTGTGCCTTGGCACTCCTTCTCTACGAACGAAGTGAGTACTTCTCTGTGCCCCGGCACTCCTTCTCTACGAACAAAGTGAGTACTTCTCTGTGCCTCTGGCACTCCCTCTCTACGAACAAAGTGAGTACTTCTCTGTGCCTCGGCACTCCTTCTCTACGAACAAAGTGAGTACTTATCTGTGCCTTGGCACTCCTTCTCTGCAACCTTGGTTGCAATTCTCTGTGAGCCAAGCTCACAATTCACTGTGCCTATGGCACATTTCTCTGTGAGCTTCGCTCACCCTACCTATGCATATTAATAGTATCCATTAACTCAACATTATCATTATCAATTATATTTTTCTTAGTTGAAGTCTTATTTTCCTTCATGAAGGTATTTTTTGTGCTAAGAGGAGGAAGTATAGTTCCAGCTCCGTTTATGCATCCACCTTGGCACATCATTCCTTCTATAAAGTTGCCTGGAAGTTTATTAACTTTAGCTAAAGTTAATGCTTTTTTTACATCATCAGCACCAGAGACTTTCACAGGTTTAAAAGGTGTAGTTATTTTTTCTGTTTGAATATAGTTTTCTATAGCAGCAGTTAAACCACCAGCCATACCAAATCCTCTTCCGAATACAGAACCATCATTCACAACATCTTCTTCACAGTGTTCAGGATCCATATCGCAAGCTGCTAAAAGTGCAGATAATTCCTCAAAGGTTAAAACATAATCAATGGAACCACTTAACTCTTCACGCCTAATTTCAGCTTTTTTAGCTGTACAAGGTCCTATAAATACTACTCTAGTATTATCACTTTTACTCTTTATAAGTCTTCCAAGAGCTATCATTGGAGATACTGTATTAGAGGCATATTTAACATCCTCAGGAAATTTCTTTTCCATATAACTTAGGAAGCCTGGGCAACATGAACTAGTCATAAGCTTATCTCCATTTTCCATTCTCTCCACAAACTCATTACTTTCATTAATTGTTACCAAATCAGCGCCACAAGATACTTCTAACATGGAATTAAAACCAATATTTTCAATAGCTTTCTTAATTTGTCCTAAGGTTACATTTGGACCAAACTGACCAGCTATTGAAGGGGCAACTATGGCGACCATATTTAAATCATTTCTCTTTAATCTTTTAGCTACAGGAGCTATAAGACTCTTATCAGAAATAGCACCAAAAGGACAGGCGGTCATGCATGAACCACATTGAACACAAAGTTCTTCCTTAATCATAGCTTGTCTATTATCTGGATTTACAGAAAGTGCTCCAGTAGGACATACAACCTTACAAGGTCGAACAACATCCGAAATAGCATCATAAGGACAGGCTTTTTTACACAATCCACACTCCTTACAAAGCTCCTGATTGATATATGCTCTACCACCCACAGAAGTCATAGCTTTTGCAGGGCATACCTCTCTACACTTATGAGCAATACATCCTCTACATGCTTCAGTAACAGTGTACCTATCTATAGGACAAGTATCGCAGGCTGCTTCAATTACATATATGATTTGCGGACTTGATTTAATATCTATTAAATCAGCATCATTTTCTCCCACTGGTAAGTAACCAGCAGCAAGTTTCGCACGTTGGTTTACAATAGCTCTCTCTTTATAAACACAACATCTATATTTAGGTTTTTCCTTATCTACAATATGGTAATGAATATTAAATAAATTATCAGTGGTCAATTTATCGTTCATTGCAAGAATAGCAATTTGTTTTAATACTTCATGTTTAATTTGCTTTAAATGAGTCTCAAATATAAACATTTTATCCCCCCTAAACCCAAAAATGTGACAATACTTTAACAATATTTATTATAACATTAAATTATCGACATAGAAAGCCAAAATAGATGAAATACTAGTTATTATTATTAAATTATAAAAAAAGGGAGATATTGTGAGAAGTAGTAATAAGAGAGAACTTTATAATAACTTAGTTTTAAAATTATAATAACTTCTTATAAAATTTAATGAGTTAAACAAACCTATACTTATAATTATAAATGGGGAATTTACTAAGAAAGTGACGGTTATAGTAAATAAAATATTAGTATTTATAACTCATGAATTTTTAAATTTAATCGATATAGAAGAAATCTTTTTTGAAGAAGATGAGGATATGAATATGGATATTTTAAAGCATATATTGGGATAGGATGCCAGAAAGAGGAAAGGCAAATATACTTTACTGTAGAGAGCTTAGTAATTTATATAAAAATAAAAAAATTTAGAATTATTAAACTTTACTGAAAATATATTAAAAAACAAGAGTATATATTGTTAAAAATATCACTAAAAGATATGAAAAATACTGCGTAGTAATTAATTATAAAATTGGATATCTATATATTTTAAAATATACTATTATGAAGAAATTATGAAGGAAATTCATAGCAGTAAGCGAATTAACATATTCAAGGATGTAAGATGATTAATAATAAGTAATCACCAATATAGAAAAATTATATAGAATAATTGGGGTGTTAAAATGCTATTTGTTGAATTAATGCAGAGAATGTCCTTGGTGGCAATGGCTGCATACGTATTTACTAGAATCAAAACCTTCAATAGCTTTTTTCAAAATGGTATATCCTATAGAGATAAAATAAGTATTGTAATATTTTTTTCTTTCTTAGCTATAATGGGAAATTATCTAGGTATACCAATAATTGATAACGCTTTAGTAAATACTCGTCCTATAGGAGTAATAACTGCTGGTTACATAGGGGGACCAGCAATTGGTGCCTTGGTTGGTTTTATAGCAGGATTACACAGATATACATTAGGAGGGGTTACAGCTCTTGCCTGCGCTTTAGCATCAGTGGCTGAGGGGTTAATTGGGAGTTTTTTTGCAAGGAAATTAAAAACTGGCGATTTTAAAATTAGACAAGCTATTTGTGCTAGTATATTTGCAGAATTAACTCAATATTTAATTATATTGATTGTAGGAAAACCTTTTAACATAGCAGTGGAGGTAGTAAAAGTAATCTTTATTCCTATGTTGTTTGTAAATACCGTTGGAGTGGCGATATTTGTTGCTATTATTAAGGAATCAAAAATATATTTACAAAACTATAAAGCAGAGGAAACGCTTAAAACCTTAAGGATTGCAAAAAAGGCAACCTACCATATGAAGCTTGGTTTTACAAAAGAAAATATAGAGAAGTTTATAAATGAAATTCAAGGAGTAGCTAATGTGATAGGAGTATTCTTTGTAAATGAAAAAAATACTATTATCATGAATAATATTAATGTAGAGAAAGAAAAAATTTTAAAGTGGTGCAGCACTATAGGAAATTACAGTAATGACCATATACAACTACATTATGAGTATAAAGATAAATTAAGGGAGTATCCCATATTTATAAATACTGTTAAGGTAAATAATAAATGCAGAGGATATTTTGGAATAAAGGTAAAATCTCAATATGACATAAAAAATTGTTTTGATTTATGTGAAGAGTTAAGTAGTATCTTATCTAATGAACTGGAGATATATGAACTGAATAAACTTGCAAAACAAGGAGTGGAAGCTAACTATAGGGCATTGATACAACAAATACATCCCCATTTTTTATTTAATTCCTTAACAACCATTGCATCACTATGTAGAACTAATCCAGAGAAGGCGAGATTTTTAATATTAGAGCTATCAAATTATTTTAGGACAACATTAAAGAGAAAAGAAGATTTTGCATCTCTAGAAAAAGAACTAGAATTTTTAACATCTTATTTAAATATTGAAAAGGCTAGATTTGGAGAGAGATTGTCAATAAATATAAATGTTGAAGATGAGCTATTAACTATAATGGTGCCAGTATTTATACTGCAGCCGTTAATTGAGAATGCAATAAAGCATGGAATTTTACCTAAAATAAAGGGTGGAAAAGTAGATTTAACAATTAGGGAAGAAGAAAATTATTATGTATTTATAGTAGAGGATGATGGAGTAGGCATAGATGAAGAAAGATTAAAAAACATTATGTTCTCTGAAAATTCTGGAATAGGTATAAGAAATGTAAATGAAAGATTAAAGCTTTTATATGGGGAAGAGAGTGGGCTAGATATTAGAAGTAAATGCGATGAGGGAACTACAGTATTATTTAAAATACCAAAGGAGCTGATTTAGTATATGGAGATAATACATTGTTTGATTGTGGAAGACGAGATACCAGTTAAAGATGAACTTTTATATATGCTTAAAGATTTTGAAAGAATAGAGATTATGTCTCACCAATCTAATGGAGAGGATGCACTTAATTATCTAAAAAATAATAAAGTAGATTTGCTTCTTATAGATATAAACATTCCTGGTATTAATGGAATACAGGTCGCAGAGAGATTAAGGGAAATGGATTTTAAAGGGATAATCATCTTCATAACTTCTTATGATAATTATGCTATAAAAGCCTTTGAATTAGAGGCTGTAGATTACATATTAAAGCCCTTTGATAAGAAAAGAATAGATTTAGCTATAAACAAAGTGTATAGACATTATGAAAATAAAAGTAATAGACATAGAATAGAAGAAGATCATCTTGAAGCCAAGGTTCAGGAATTAATTCAGCATATAGAAAAAGATAAGAATAGATTGAAAAAATTCCCATGTAATTTATATGGAAGAACCATATTTTTAGATATGGATGAGATATATTTTTGTTTTTCCTTAAATGATTGTACTTATGTAAAAACAAAGAGTGTGGAGTATTTAACATCTTTTACCCTCAATGAAATAGATGAAAAAACAGGTTTTTTCAGGGTTCATAGGAGTTTTATTATAAATATAAATTATATAAAGGAGTGTTATGCTCTTTTTAACTATAATTTTAAAATAGTTATGAGTGATGATGAAAATACTGAAATACCAGTAAGTAGAAATAAAGTTAAGGATTTAAAAATAGAGCTAGGCCTTAAGTCATAATATGAAATGCTTTTCAGCCTAGTTTTTTTACACTTCAACAGGTATTTTTGTATGTTCACTCTTAAATCATGTGTATATATTTATATTTATTATATAATAAAGTAAAATTTAAGGGATATATTCATATGAGTAAGGGGGATTTATATGATATCTTTTTTAGCTTCTATAGCATTATTAGTCATTAGTTATTTTGTCTATGGTAAATTTACAGAGAAAATGTTTGGTATGGACGAAAATCGTGTTACACCAGCCATAAGACTTGAAGATGGAGTGGATTTTGTTAAACTTCCACCATTTAAAGTTTTTCTAATACAATTTCTCAATATTGCAGGATTAGGTCCAATCTTTGGAGCCATTTCTGGAGCACTATGGGGACCGGTTGCATTTTTATGGATAGTGTTTGGATGTATTTTTGCAGGAGGAGTGCATGACTATTTTTCAGGGATGTTATCTCTTCGTCATGATGGAGCTAGTATACCGGAAGTTGTAGGAAAATATCTTGGAAACGGCTTTAAACAATTTATGAGAGGCTTCTCTGTTATTTTATTAGTGCTAGTTGGAACAGTATTTATGACAGGACCAGCATCACTTTTGGCAAGCTTAACGCCAGCAAACTTGGACAAAACCTTTTGGTTATACGTAATACTTGTTTACTATATTTTAGCAACTATACTTCCTATAGATAAAATCATTGGTAAAATATATCCTATATTTGGAGTATGTTTACTAATAATGGCAGTAGGAGTAGGAGGGGGAATTTTACTTGGAGATTTTACTATACCAGAAATAACTCTTCAAAATTTACACCCAAGTAATTTACCTATATGGCCATTGATGTTTGTAACTATCGCTTGTGGAGCAATTTCGGGCTTCCACGCTACTCAATCACCTATGATGGCTAGGTGTATAGAAAATGAAAAGCAAGGAAGAGCATCTTTCTTTGGTGCAATGATAGCAGAAGGTATTGTTGCTCTAATTTGGGCAGCAGCTGCAATGACTTTCTTTAATGGAACAGGTGGCTTAGCAACGGCCTTGGCAGAACAAGGAGGACAAGCTGGAATTGTGCATGTAATATCTACTTCATTACTAGGAAAAGTAGGAGGAGTACTTGCTATATTAGGAGTCATAGTGTGTCCTGTAACTTCAGGAGACACAGCTTTCAGAAGTGCTAGATTAACTATAGCAGATTTTATGAATATTAAACAAGAAAAAATTAGGAGTAGAATATCTTTAAGTCTACCGTTATTTATAATAGCTTATGCATTAACCTTTATAGATTTTAATATAATATGGAGATACTTTGCATGGTCAAATCAAACTTTAGCCACTATTGTACTATGGACTGGAGCAATGTATATGGTTTATATTAAGAAGTCTCATTGGTTTGTAACCATACCTGCAACTTTTATGACAGCAGTTTCAGTCACATATATATTAGTAGCACCAGAAGGCTTTAAACTTGCCACATCTATAGCTTATCCTATGGGTATAATATCAGCTATTGCAGCTTTAGTTATTTTCTTATACGCATCAAATAAGAAAAAAAGCTTAAATACCCCAGAAAAAAGTGAGCGAGGTAAAGGCGTCAATTACTAAAAACTAAATTATAGGATAAAAAACTAACTGGTTATTCTAATCAGTTAGTTTTTTTAATATATGGCTCTGTTTTAAATGATTGTTGATTTTAAAACTACATATTATTACTCTATAGTTTAAACTAAACTTAACCTAAATACTATTGCATTACCTAAAAATAGTTGATAATATTATTCTTATTGGGTATATTCTCAATAGATTAGTTTATTTAAGGGAGAGAGATTAGATGGTTTTTACATCCGCAATTTTTGTATTTTTGTTTCTACCCTTGGTGATAACCTCATATTTTTTAATAAGGAAAGAATTAAGAAATGGATTACTACTTCTAGCTAGTCTTTTCTTTTACGCATGGGGTGAACCAAAATATATAATTATAATGCTTATATCTATAGTTATTAACTATTGCGCAGGGTTAATGATTGATAGATATAGAGAAGATAAAACTAAAAAGAAATCAGCCTTAATAATAGGTACAGTGTGTAACTTAGGGCTATTAGCAGTTTTCAAATATGGAAATTTTATAGTTGATAATGTCAATGCACTCACTTCAATAATAGGACCAGGACTTACTATAACCATAGGAAATATACATTTACCTATAGGTATTTCTTTTTTCACATTTCAGGGCTTATCTTATGCTATAGATGTTTACAGAAATGAAGCTAAGGTTCAGAAAAATATCTTTAATTTAGCACTATATGTTTCTTTATTTCCACAACTTATAGCGGGACCTATTGTAAGATATAGTCAAGTTGCAGAAGAAATAGAAGAAAGAGAAATCACCATAGATAAAATATGCTATGGATTAAGAAGATTTATTGTGGGATTTGCTAAGAAAATTATCATAGCGAATCAAATGGGTCTTATGGCAGATAAGGTATTTGCTACCCAAACAGAAGGTATGCCGACTACTGTAGCGTGGCTTGGAATTATATGCTATACCCTTCAAATATATTTTGATTTCTCAGGATATTCAGATATGGCAATAGGACTTGGGAGAGTTTTTGGATTTACATTCTTAGAGAACTTTAATTATCCATATATATCAAAATCTATAAAAGAATTTTGGAAAAGATGGCATATTTCTTTAACCAGCTGGTTTAGAGACTATTTATACATACCACTAGGTGGAAATCGTAAAGGAAAAGCAAGATCCTATATAAATCAAATGATAGTATTTTTATTGTCCGGGCTTTGGCATGGAGCTAGCTGGAATTTTATATTTTGGGGAGTTTATCATGGAGTGTTTATAACATTAGAAAGAACCAGTTTTGGAAAATTTATAGACAAACTATGGTCACCTATAAGGCATTTATATGCATTGATAGTAATTCTTGTTGGATGGGTATTCTTTAGAGCTGCAAACTTAACTTTGGCAGTAGAATATCTAAAAAATATGTTTATATTCAATCCATCTACAGATTTATATAATTTATCCTTATTCTTAGACCCTAAAGCCATACTTATATTAGTACTAGCTATAGTATTCAGTATACCAATATTAAAATGGTGCAAAGAGCTATCAGATAAAATATCACCTAAAATCTATGGATATGATGTAGTAGTTAACATAGGAGCATTAGCTCTATTTGTAGTATGTCTTATAGCCTTAGCAGGTTCTACTTATAATCCATTTATCTATTTTAGATTTTAGGAATGAGGTGATAATATGAATACTAAAAATAAATTACTGAAACTTATAGCTTGTATACTAGTGAATGTGGTATTTTTCATAGGTATATCATTTATATATGAAAAAGTATTCGGACAAGTAGTTAAAGTTGAAATACTTGCAAAACATGATGATCAAAATATGTTCTCAGCATTTTACACTAATAAAGAGGTACCTATATATAATGACGAAATGGTAGCTAAAGTGGAGCTGCCTAGGGCAGTTGGCTTTAGAAGAGTGAAGCTTAATTTAAACTCAAAGTCTATAGAAGGACTTAAAATCCACTTCGGGTATAAAAAGCAAGTGGTAGAAGTAAAGTCTTTAATAATAAAAACACCATTTAAAACACTAGAATTATCAGCACAGGAAATAGTAGATACGGTTACGGAGGTCTCTCCGCATATAAAAAGCCTAGAGGTCAAGGATGGAGTATTATTTGTAAATCCTGAGGATGTAGATGCCTACATAGCTATGGATAAAATGGGAGAAATAATAGATAATACACCTTTGAATACAAACACACTTATAACTATAGTTATATTCACTATAATTGCATCTTTCTGTGCAATGAAATTTTATTCTTATTTAATAAGTAATAAGATTGCACCAAGTAAATTTGCATTTGTTGCCATTTTTCTATTAATATTATATGCTCCTAATATGTTTAAGCTATCAGGTAAGAGTGATGGTCCTAATACAGAAAAAGGAGGCAATGCCTCTCTAGAGTATAACGAAAGTCTTCAAGGAGTAAACCTTTTAGTAAAGAAAATAGAAAATTATTATGATAATAACTTTGGACTTAGAAATCTTTTAATAAGATTAAATAGTTATATAGATGTAAAACTATTAAAAACCACTTCTACTGAAAAAGTAGTGATGGGCAAGGATGGATGGTTATATTATGGTACTGAAGGAGATAAAAATGTACCTGATTTATATAGGGGAATAATTAAATTCACCGATGAAGAGCTTTTAAAGATAAAAACGAATCTTGAAGAAAGAAGAGATTATCTTGAAGCTAAGGGGATTCCTTTCATACTTATGATAACCCCAGATAAGGAGAGTATTTACCCAGAGTATTATGATGATAGATACAAAAAAATAAATGAAGAGACTAGATTAGATCAATTATTAGATTATTTAAATGAGAACTCAGATTTGCATGTAGTGGATGTAAGAGAGGAATTAAAAAGTAAAAAATCTATAGAAAGACTATATGATAAAACAGATACTCATTGGAATGAATATGGAGCTTACTTTGGCTATGAAGTGTTAATGAATGAAGTAAATAAATATCTGCCTGAGATTAAGCCTAAAAGTTTAGATGAATTTGATATAGTAAAGAATTATAAAGAGATTGGTGGAGGGGACTTAGCCAATATGCTAAGTTTACCAAATGAATTTCCAGAAGAGCATATACTAGTACAACCAAAGGAAGAAAGAAAAGCAAGAGATATGATTAACACTGATCATAATTATAAGTTATTGCAAGGAGCTATTCTTGATAATCCAGACAAATCTCTTCCAAGATTATTAATGTTTAGGGACTCTTTCGGAGTAAAACTAATACCCTTTGTAGGAGAGCATTTTAGTCATTCAGTATATCAATGGGATCCAGGCTTTAATACTACTCTAGTAGAACAATCAAATCCAGATATAGTAATACATCAAATAGTAGAAAGAAATTTAGAGTTTTTGCTTACTGATAATCCAAAGTTGAAATAGTAGATTCGCTTTGTGAATAGAGAAGGGCAACCGGAGGTTGCAGAGAAGGAGCTCCCTGTGGTCGCAGAGAAGGAGCTCACGGAGTTCGCAGAGAAGTACTCACTTCGTTCGTAGAGAAGTACAACATAAGGTTGCAGAGAAGCAGTGGCTTTGCTCTTTAGAGAAGTGAACTAGGCTGCAGAGAGGTACTTACTTTGTTTGGTAGTGAGTTTAGATACAGTTAATTTTTAGAGGGCTTTTACAAAATATCTGAATAGGATATGGTATAAAAGTCTTTTTATGTTGAAAAGCATAAAGTTTGAACTGAACGCTGATTATTTATACTAAGATGTTCTTTTAACCTAGAATTTGTTCTTTTTACAGACGTACGTTTGTTGTATCCTTCTCATAGAAATCTATTTTTGCAGAATCCACCACAATATCACTACTATCAATTATTTGACTAGATGTTACTTTTAAAACTAATTTTTAAAAACACTCTTCGAGTTCGACTAAATTAGAAATTTTATCAACTAATATAGAAGAAGCTGATTCAGATGGTGGTGCTTTTAAAACTGAAAAACCACAGGTATATCTAAACATTGAATATACCTGTAGTCGTTGGACTAATTGTTTTCTATACTTTATTTTTTCAACTTGCATAGTTACCAAAGCATAAAGCATAGGTAAAATGTTGCGACCTTTCGATCCACGCGAAGCGTGTGTTTTAGACAATGTTTTTATTGGGTTATATTCAACACTTGAGGTAGATTTTCATTTTGGAATTAATAAAATATAATAAAATCAACGGTTAAGAAATATGCAATTTACTCAATAAAAAAGAGCATCACTCATGACTATTTTAAGTCATCCTGCGACACCCCATTAATTCTATTCCATTATACGTACCTACAAACAAAGTGAGCTCCTCACTGCAGCTTGCTGCCCCTCTCTAAGGAGCAAAGCGACTGCTTCTCTGCGAACTCCGTGAGCACTTCCCTGCAACCTCCGGTTGCCCTTCTCTACGAACGAAGTGAGTACTTCACTGCAGCTTGCTGCCCTTCTCTAAGGAGCAAAGCGACTGCTTCTCTGCAAACTCCGTGAGCACTTCCCTGCAACCTCCGGTTGCCCTTCTCTATGAACAAAGTGAGTACTTCACTGCAGCTTGCTGCCCTTCTCTAAGGAGCAAAGCGACTGCTTCTCTGCGAACTCCGTGAGCACTTCTCTGCAACCTCCGGTTGCCCTTCTCTGTCACGCAGTGACTCCTTACCTAAAAACCTCGCTTGAATAACCCTTCGGGTGATTTTCATGAAATCTCCATGCAGTTTCAATTATTGTTTCTAGAGAGTTAAATTTAGGGATCCATCCAAGCTCTTTAATAGCTTTTTCAGAAGAAGCTACTAAAACAGCGGGGTCACCTTCTCTTCGTGGAGCTACCTCCGCAGGAATTGGATGATTAGTGACATTTCTAGCTGCTTCAATTACTTCCTTTACAGAGAACCCTTTATTATTTCCAAGGTTATAAATTGCACTAGGTTCACCTCTCATAAGTCTTTCTAAAGCAAGGGTATGAGCCTTAGCTAAATCAGAAACGTGAACATAGTCTCTTACACAAGTTCCATCCTCTGTTCCATAGTCATCTCCAAACATTTTAATACTAGCTCTTTTTCCTAGTGCCACCTCTAGGATAAGAGGAATTAAGTGGGTTTCTGGAGTGTGGTCTTCTCCGATTTTACCACTAATATGTGCTCCAGCAGCATTAAAGTATCTAAGAGCTGTATATTTTATACCATAAGCCTCATCACACCATCTTAAAACCTTTTCTATCATTAGTTTAGATTCACCGTAAGGATTTATTGGAAGGGTTTTGTCTCTTTCTAAAATAGGAATATTTTCAGGCTCTCCATATGTAGCTGCAGTAGAAGAAAATACAATATATTTGACGTCATGTCTTTTCATGGCTTCAAGTAAGCTTATAGTTCCATATACATTATTATTAAAGTATTTTAGAGGTTCTGTCATACTTTCTCCTACATAGGAGTGAGCAGCAAAATCAATAACTGCTTCTATAGAATTCTCTTCAAAAATTTTATCTAGTATTGAGGAATCCCTCAAATCACCTTTATAAAATTTACCGCCAAGAAGACTTTCTAAATGACCTTTTTCCAAATTGTCCAGTATTATAACTTCTTTTCCAGTTTCTAAAAGTTCTGCTACCATGTGGCTGCCAATATATCCAGCACCTCCACAAACTAAAATACTCATGTAATTCATTCCTTTCTACAAAAACATTATAATAAAATATTAATTTTCTTCAAAAATTAGTTAACAATTTGATAAGATTTTAAATAATTTTAAATTTAAATAGCCTTTATCGTAGATTTATTATAAGATATTTACGTATATATCCATAGATAGCTACAAAATTATTCCAAAATCAACTTAAGGTATTAAATTTACACTAATTATGCCTTATGATATAATTAATTTGTTATATATCAATAAGAATGTATTAATTATAACATAACTGGCGTATGCAATTAAATACGATATAAATTAAGGAGGTTTTTCTGTGATGGCGCAATTAAACGCACAGGATATAAATGAAGAAGTAAACGAGCAAGTAAATCAGGAAGTAAAAGAAAAAGTAGTATACAATTTTGTAAAAAGGATAATGGATATAGTAGGTTCTATTGTTGGGTTAATATTACTTAGTCCAGTATTCTTGATTTTATTTATATTAGTTAAGATAGATTCTAGGGGACCAGTATTTTTTTCTCATGCTAGATTAGGGTACAAGGGTAACATTATAAAGATATATAAATTTAGAAGTATGGTGATTAATGCAGAGGAAATGCTAAGAAATTTAACTCCAGAGCAAAAGGAAGAGTTTGAGAAAAACTTCAAGCTTGAAGATGATCCTAGAATAACTAAAATGGGGAATATTTTAAGAAAAACAAGTTTAGATGAATTACCACAATTAGTTAATATACTAAAAGGAGAGCTTTCAATAGTTGGACCAAGACCTATAGTTGAAAAAGAAATAGAGCTCTATGGAAAATATGGAGCTAAGCTTCTAACCGTTAAACCAGGGTTAACGGGAAATTGGCAAGCCAATGGTAGGAGTGACACTACATATGATGAAAGAGTCCAATTAGATATGGATTATATAGATAATAGAAGTATATGGATGGATATAAAAATTATATTCAAAACATTTATAGCGGTGTTCAAGAGAGAAGGGGCTAGATAATCAATAGACTATAGTTAAGAATTAAAAGAATTTGAGCGAATTAATATAGCCCAACAGTGTATAAAAGTTGATTAAGTGCTATCTAGAAGAAAGACAGTACTATAGCTTCAGGGATGTTTAGTGGTTCAATACAAAGAAGAAGGGGAGAACTTAAAATGAAAAACTATGATTATCTGATAGTTGGTGCAGGACTGTATGGTTCAGTATTTGCCTACGAAGCTACTAAAAAGGGGAAAAAATGTTTAGTAATAGATAAAAGAAACCATTTAGGTGGAAATATATATTGTGAAAGTTTTGAGGGAATTAATGTACATACCTATGGAGCACACATTTTTCATACCAGTGATGATGAGATATGGGAATATGTGAATGCTCTTGTTGATTTTAATAGATTTACTAACTCTCCTATAGCTAATTACAAGGGAGAGCTATATAATTTGCCCTTTAATATGAACACTTTTAATAAGCTATGGGGAGTAATAACTCCTAAAGAGGCAAAAGAAAAAATAGAAGAACAGAAGAGTATTCTTCAAGGTAAGATTCCAGAAAATTTAGAGGAGCAAGCTATATCACTAGTTGGTACAGATATATATGAAAAGCTTATAAAGGGATATACAGAAAAACAATGGGAAAGGGACTGCAAAGATCTTCCCCCTTTCATAATAAAAAGAATTCCTGTTAGATTTACCTATGATAATAACTACTTTAATGATAAATATCAGGGAATTCCAATAGGTGGATATAACAAATTGATAGACAAGCTACTAGAGAAGTGTGACGTAAGAGTTAATGTAGATTTTTTTCAGCACAGAAAAGAGTTAGAGGATATGTGTGAAAAGGTTCTTTTTACTGGAATGATTGATGAGTTTTATAATTATGAGCATGGAGTTTTGGAATATAGGACTCTTAATTTTGAAAATCAATTTTTAGAGATAGAGAATTATCAAGGAAATGCAGTGATAAACTATACAGACAGGGAAACCCCATATACAAGGATAATAGAACATAAGCACTTTGAATTTGGCACTCAAAAAGGCACTTTAATAACTAAGGAGTACCCAAAGGAGTGGGAGAGTGGTGATGAGCCATATTACCCAGTTATGGACGAGAGAAATTTAAAGATTTATGAAAAGTATAAATCGATGACAGAGAATGAGAAAAGAGTTATTTTCGGAGGAAGACTTGGAGATTATAAATATTATGACATGCACAATGTAATAAGAGCAGCACTAGATAAAGTCAAAGAGGAGTTTATAGAGTAATGGATATAAAAATACTTGTAGCTACCCACAAGAAATATAAGATGCCAGAAGAAAAAATATATATACCTCTTCATGTGGGAAGGGAAGGTAAGCAAGATTTAGGGTATATAGGAGATAATACAGGGGATAATATTTCAGTGAAGAATCCCAATTATTGCGAGCTTACTGGTTTATATTGGGCATATAAAAACTTGGAATGTGATTATATAGGATTATGCCATTATAGAAGATATTTTTCAAATAAATCACTTATAAAGAGAATAGGAAATAATGATGCTAAATTTTCTTTGTTACTTAATGAGGATGAAATAAAAGACTTAGTTAAGGAATACAAGGTAGTACTTCCTAAAATGAGGAATTATTATATAGAAACAATTAAATCTCACTATGAGAACGCTCATCATATAGAAGATTTAAATAAGGTAGAGGAAATAATAAGAGAATATCATCCTGACTATATAAATAGCTTCAATCAGGTTATGTCAGGGACGAAGCTTCACCTTTACAATATGTTTATAATGAGTAAGAGTGATTTTGATAATTACAGTGAATGGTTATTTGACATATTATTTAGGTTAGAAAAGGAAATAGATATCTCTAAGTATAATAATTATCAAAGTAGAGTATACGGATTTCTCAGTGAAAGATTGTTTAATGTTTGGCTTAATAAAAATCAATTGAAGTCTAAAGAGATACCTATCATAAATATGGAAAAAGTAGATTGGGTAAAAAAAAGCATAGAATTCTTAAAAAGAAAATGGAAATAATTACAATGACTTCAGGAGTAATTACGAATTATGCAAATACACTTGAAAGTACACCCAAATTTTGGAGGGGAATAGATGAGAAAGATTATATTTTTCTTTTCAGGCATAGTATATAACTTTTTATGTATATTAAAGGTTAAGCAAAATAGAGTAGTTATAGAGTGTGATTATGGGAAAGGATTTTATGATAATCTTCTTTCAATATATAACTATATATTGGATAAGAAACTACCCTTAGAGATTATTATTCCTATAAATAAGGGAGTAGAATTAAATATAGAAATAGGGGAAAATACAAAGATTATACATACAAGATCCCTTAGTCAGCTATATTATTTAGCAACATCTAAATATTGGATAACTAATAATCATTATTATCATTTTTTGAATAAGAGAAAAGATACTATAATGATAAACACATGGCATGCTTTAGGTGCCTTTAAGAAATTTGCTTTAGATTCTGCTAAGAATCAAGAGGATATAGATAAATTTAAAAAAGATGGAGATAACATAGACTACCTGCTTGTAAGTAGCGAAAATTTAAAGGATATATATTCAAAAGCATTGAATGTACCGAAAAGTAAAATACTATCATTAGGAATTCCTAGAACAGATCAACTATTCAATGAAGGATATATAAAAACTATTAGAGGAAGATTATTAAATAGTGATAGCCAGTTCAGTGGAAAGAAACTAATACTATATGCACCGACTTTTAGAGATGATGAAAAAGAACATTTTCATATGAATTTAGATTTGCATAAAATGAGGCAAGAATTAGGTGATGGCTATAAGGTGCTATTGAGACTGCATCCTATAATAAGAAATAAATATTCTGTACCAGAGGAATTAAAAGATTTTGTGGTAGATGTAAAATCATATAACATAAATGATTTAATGATAATAAGTGATATATTAATTACTGATTATTCTTCGGTGGTATTCGAATATGCCTTATTAAATAAGCCTATGATATTTTTTGCCTATGATTATAAAAAATATAAAGAGGAATTAAGGGATTTTTATTTTCCTTATGAAGAATTTGTGCCAGGACCTATAATCTATACTACAGAGGAAGTAATAGATAGTATAAAAAAAGAAGATTTCTCAATGGATAAAATAAAGGAATTTGGAGAGAAATTCTGTCAATATAAGGATGGGAAATCCACAGAACGATTTATAAACTTTTTTTTAAGCACTAGAGTTTAATTCTTAATTTGAAAAGAGGCGTATGATGATGAATATTGCAGTTTTATTAGCGGGAGGCACGGGTAGCAGAATGGGAAGTGACCTTCCAAAGCAATTTATAGATATATATGGAAAACCATTAGTTGTCCATACCATAGAGGCCTTTGATATAAATCCTAATATAGATTATATAGCAGTAATCTGTAAGGAAGATTTTAAAGAAGATTTAAAAATATGGGTAAGAAAATATGGATTAACTAAGGTTAAGTGGATTATTAATGGAGGAGATACAAGACAGGGTTCTGTTTATAATGGAATAACTCATTTGAAGGAGTTCTGTAGTGAAGATGATATATTAGTAATCCATGATTCAGCACGACCACTTATAAGTCAAAGAATAATTGATGAGAATATTAGTAAGGCTAAAGAGTATAAGGCTGTAGATACAGTAATACCTAGCACAGATACTATAATAAAAAGTGTGGATGATGAGTTCATTGATCAGGTTCCATTGAGAAAGGAACTTTATTTAGGGCAAACTCCACAGAGCTTTAGCTATGGCTTGATAGAAAGAGCTCATAAAGAGGCTATGAAATCAGAAATTTTAAATGCTACTGATGATTGCCAACTAATTTTAAGATTAGGAGAAAAGGTTAGATTAGTAGAAGGCGATAAATTAAACTTTAAGGTTACAACTTTTGAGGATTTATTGATGTTAAAGTCCATAATAAAACTTGGAAAATTAGAAGAGGTGAAGTAGATGCTTAGCAAGGGCTTTAAAGTGGTTTCACCTAAAACCTTTGAAATATACTATAGTCATGTGGAGGCAGCACAAGATGAGGCATTAATAAAAATGGATTTAGGAGCAATATGTAAGGCTGATTTACGATATTTTTTAGGGCTAAGAGATGAGAAGATTTTAGGGTTAAAATATCCCATGAGACTTTTACATGAAATGGTAGGAACCGTATTGAAATCTCCTACAGATACCTTAAAGGTAGGGGATAGGGTTGTTTTAGTACCTAATATTGCTAACTGTTCACAATGTGAGAAGGGTAGTAAAAAATGTAGCTTGCAATCTACCATAGGTGAAAATTATTGCCCTAGAGCTAAATTTGCATCTAGTAATTTAGATGGTTTTTCTTGCGAATATATGAGTTTTCCAATTTCTAATATAGTAAAACTGCCTGAAGAAGTGCCCATGGAACATGGAGTCTTTGCAGAATTAACCTCCGTGGCGCTGGCAGCACTAAGAAGATGTAAGGTAGATAATCATAAGGTCATTGCAGTATGGGGAGATGGAATAGTAGGATACATATTGACTTCTGTACTTAGAGTATTAACTGATAGTAGGCTGATAATCATAGGAAAGAATCCTGAAAAACTAGAGTTGTTTCCAGCAGATAAGGCCTATCTAGTAGGTGATAATCATATAAAAGAGGAAGATATAACCCTAGCTTTTGAGTGTGTTGGTGGACAAGGGTCTCAATATGCAGTAGATGAAATAATGAGTTTAATAGATATTGGTGGCCAAATCGTATTAACTGGGGTGGCTGAGAATAACATAGAGATAAATACAAGAAAAATCTTGGAAAAAGGCTTAAGTATAACAGGCTCAACAAGAAGTTCAGTAGAGGATTTTAAAAAATCTATAAAATTGTTGGAAAATGCACAGTATAGAGAATATATATCAAAATTAATAAGGGGTGTAGCTATTATAAGAAATATTCATGACTATTATGAAGTTTTCGAAGAAGCTACAAACCCAGAACTAGGTAAAAAATTATTAAAATTTAACATATAATGGAACGACCCCTGGGGTACA
>DFXM01000041.1 GCA_002381695.1 Clostridium sp. UBA4108
AATTTTGAGAGAATATCTCAATATAAAATTGATAAAACCAAACAGTAATGTAAGGTTATACGATTTTAATTTGGTGATAATGCGTCCAAGGGATACACTCGTTCCCATACCGAACACGCAAGTTAAGCCTTGGACGGCTGAGAGTACTGCAGGGGAAGCTCTGTGGGAGGGTAGGTGGTCGCCAAGTCAATATTCCGTGGTAGCTCAATGGTGGAGCACTCGGCTGTTAACCGATAGGTTGGAGGTTCGAATCCTCTCCACGGAGCCATTTAAAAAGTCTTTTTATTAGGCTTTTTTTTTATACTTAAATATAAATTTTATTTCAATCAGAATTAAGCATATGTAATACCATTTACAAAATAATAAATTAAATATATAATAAAAGCAAAGAATAATAATAGAATATAATAATAAAAGCAATGAAGGAGAATAGTACATAATCATAAGTTTTATCAGAGAGTTGAGGATGGTGTGAGCTTAACAAACTTATATATGGAAAGAAGCTCTAGAGCTATGAGATGAAAATCAAATTTTATTAATTTGGAGTAGTCTTGTGGGAGGATTCCCTTAAAACGTAGAGTGGATTATAAGGTTATTTACCCTATAATCAATGTAGGTGGTACCGCGAAATATATCCTTTCGTCCTATTAGGGATGAGAGGATTTTTTTATAAAAATTAGTAACTTAAAACAAGATAATACTAAGTATTTTTCAGGTTATCTACAGAGATGACTTAAAGAAAGGATTGATAATATGAATAATTATGAAGCATTAGCTAATTTAATATTTTCTAATGTAGATAAAACCCCTGCTTACTACATTGAAAAATATCCTAAGAGAAACCTTAGGGAGGGAGCAAAAGTTACAAGGTACGCACCAAGCCCAACTGGATTTCAACATATTGGAGGTGTATTTTCAGCTTTAATAGATGAAAGATTAGCTACACAAAGTGAAGGGGTATTTTATCTAAGAATAGAGGACACAGACCAAAAAAGAGAAGTTCCAGGTGCCATAGAAGATACTATAGCAACAATGCATAATTTTGGACTAGATTTTACTGAGGGGATGACTGGAGATAATAGCTCAAAAGGAAACTATGGTCCTTATAGACAGAGTGAAAGAGGAGAAATATATAAAACTTTTGCTAAAGAGCTGATAAAAAAAGGATTAGCTTATCCGTGTTTTTGTAAAGGAGAAGAATTAGAAGTTTTAAGAGAAAAACAAATAGCGGAAAAAATAACTCCAGGATATTATGGAGAATATGCTATCTGTAGAAACCTATCTCCAGAGCAAGCTATGGAAAAAATAAAGGCTGGAGAACAGTATATTATAAGGTTAAAGTCACCAGGGAATTCTGAGAATAGAGTTGAATTTAGTGATTTAATAAAGGGTGATATTTCTTTTCCAGAAAGCAATCAAGATATAGTAATTATAAAATCAGATGGTCTTCCAACCTATCATTTTGCACATGTAATAGATGATGCATTAATGCATACTACACATGTTATAAGAGGAGAGGAATGGCTTTCATCATTGCCAATACATGTACAATTATTTGATATTCTAGGCTTTGAGGCACCAAAATATTCACATACTCCGACTATAATGAAACTTGAAGGTGAATCAAAAAGAAAATTATCAAAGAGAAAAGATCCAGAAAGTGCAGTAACTTATTATGAAGAACAAGGATATCCAGTGGTATCAGTTATAGAATATTTATTGAACATAATAAATTCTACCTTTGAACAATGGAGAGAAGAAAATCCTCAGGTAGATTATCATGAATTTGAAATACAACTAGATAAAATGAGTAAAAGTGGAGCATTATTTGATATAGTTAAATTAAATGATGTTAGCAAAAATGTAATTTCAAGAATGAAAGCTGATAAAGTATATAATTACTATATAGAATGGGCTAAAGGCTTTGATGAAGAGATGTATGAATTAGTTTCAGCTAATGAAGAAATTTCAAAGGGAATATTTAACATAGATAGAGAAGTTCCTAAGCCAAGAAAGGACTTTGGAAAGTGGAGTGATGTTAGAGAAAAAATATTCTTTTTCTTCACAGAACTTTTTGATAAAGATTCTAAGGAGCATATAGAGCTTCCTAGAACCGTTTCTATGGAAGATGCAAAAACAATCATAGAACATTATGCGAAAGCTTATGATTTTTCTAATAATAAAGATGAGTGGTTTGAAAACTTAAAAGCTGCAGCAGAAGAACTAGGTTATACATCAGATAGAAAGATGTTTAAAAAATCTCCAGAGCTATTTAAGGGTATGGTATCAGATGTTGCAGGTGCTGTAAGAGCGGCTCTAACTCATAGGGCTAATACACCAGATTTATATGCCATAATGCAAATAATTGGTGAAGAAGAAGTTAAAGCAAGATTTAACAAATTTCTAGGAATATAGAATTAATAAAGAGAAGCAAGAATAGTATTAATCTTGCTTCTCTTTATATAGTTGTATCTTTGAATTTTTAATTGATAAAATTATGTTTCCACTGATATCAGTTCTAAGAGTTTCACAATTAATGTTTTCAAGTGATTCTAGTACACTTCTATTTGGATGACCATATTCATTTCCCATTCCACAGCTTATTATAGCTATTGATGGGTCTACTTTAGATAAGAATTCTGAAGTAGTAGAAGTCTTGCTACCATGGTGAGCTATCTTTATAATTTCTGAAGATAGATTACTATTTTTACTTAGTAGCATATTTTCAATTTCTTTTTCCATATCTCCAGTAAATAATACGCTTAAATTATTATTTATATATTTAAAAACTAAAGAATTGTTATTAATGTTATCTGATTTATAGTCCCCATTATAGAGTATATGAATATATTCATTTTCTGAAAGATGAATATTGGAGGAATTATTGGGTACATGTATCTTTAATCTTTTCTTCTTTATAGATTTTACTAAATTAAAGAACTCTTCAGAGGAAGTGGAAACTTTGGGACCTATTACATTTCTGACCTTAAATTTACTAATGATATCATCACTACTGCCTATATGATCTTCATGGGGATGAGAGTAAATATAATAGTTTATTTCCTTTACATTATATTTTTTTAGATATGAAATTACTTTATCTTTTGAAGTATTACTGCCACCATCTATTACAATATTGTATTTGTGATTTTGAATTAGAATACAATCTCCTTGACCTACATCTATAAAATGGATAAGAGTTTCATTTTGATCTAAATCATTATTTAGGTTATAAATTTTTAATATTAACAATGAGCTGAGGATCATTATTAATATAATGAATAAAAGTTTTTTAAATTTCATCTCTACACCTACTAAAGTTAACATAAATATTGCATTAAAATAGTTATTGATTCAATGACAATTTCTAATTTAAATTGCAATTTATATATTTATATATTTATGTATTTATGTATTTTTAAGATTATTAACAAAAAGTACTTTTTATATTTAAATAAACATAAATTTATGGTATTATCTTTTAGTACGTAAATTTTTAATTATATAGGGTGTGTAAATATGAGAAAAATTAGATTTGGAATAAAATTCTTTAGCATGATGCTAATTATTTTTATAAAAAGATTTAGCTTTGAATTAAAAAAGTCTAGGCTTACTATAGCGGAGAAAAACAAATATCTATATGATATAGCTAACGGATGGGCTAAAAATACTATTAAATATTCAGAACTTCAGGTAGAAGTTATAGGAAAAGAAAATTTAATTCAGGAGACCTGCGTATATGTAGCCAACCACCAAAGTGAATTAGATATTCCGTTAATAATGGCCAATATAAATAAAATTACTGCGGCAGTAGGAAAAAAAGAACTAAAAAAATGGCCTGTAGTGTCCTATTGGATGACGGAAATAGGATGTGTATTTATAGATAGAGAAAATAATAGGGAAGGTCTTAAGGCAATTATTGAGGCTATAGATAAGCTTAAGGGTGGCAGAGATATGCTGATATTCCCAGAAGGAACAAGAAGTAAAAGTGAAGAAATGCTAGAATTTAAAAAGGGGAGCCTTAAATTAGCAACAAAAGCTAATGTGCCAGTTGTACCTATTACAGTAGATGGAGCATATAAAGGATTAGAAGGTAAAGCTGGAGATTTAAAAGCTAAAATAATATTTCATAAGCCAATATATATGGAAAATCTATCTAAAGAAGAAAAAAATAATTTGACAGATATTTGTAGGGATATTATAAAAACACCTTTGGAGAGAAAGTAATTAAAAAATACATATGAAAATAGTCTCAGAACTAATTCTGAGACTATTTTTTAGTCTGTTGTTAAGACTATGGATTTTAATCTAGTCATGGCCTCTATACTATATCTAATACCTTGAGTACCAATACCAGAATTTTTGAATCCTGAGAATGGGAAGTGGTCAGGACCTCTTTCTGATTTGTTATTAATTTGGGCGGCACCTACTTCTAATTTATTTGCAACATAAAAAGCATCATTAATATTTGTTGTAAATACACAAGATTGTAAGCCATATTCAGATTTATTAGCAATATCTATAGCTTCATCCTTATCCTTTACACGAATAATTGGAAGAACTGGTCCAAAGGGTTCTTCCCAAGCAATTCTCATGTCCACCGAAACATTATCTAGTAAGGTTGGATACATTAAATTTCCTTCTCTTTTATTACCATATAAAAGTGTAGCGCCTTTACTTAAGGCATCATCAATAAGTTCTTGAACATAATCAGCAGATTGAGTATCTATTAGTGGAGTTATTGTGCATTCATCTTGAGGCAATCCCACCTTTAAATTTTTTACTAAATCTAATAATTTATGTGATAAAATATCAGCTATGTCCATAGTGACTAGAACTCTTTTAACTGCTGTACATCTTTGACCTGAATAACTATAAGCTCCTGAAACTATTTCTCTAGCAGCATCATCTAAATCAGCATCCTTTAACACTATGGCAGCATCTTTTCCACCGAGTTCCATTAGCATAGGTACCATTCCAGCAATCTGAGCTATATGCTTACCTACTTGAGTAGATCCAGTAAAATTAATAAAATTAACTTCTTTTTTGGTTATTAGATAATCTCCAATCTCAGAAGATTTACCAGTTACAGAGTTAAGAACTCCACTAGGGATTCCAGCCTCCTGAAATACTTTTACTAAGTATAGTGCAGATATAGAACCTTGAGTTGGTGGTTTTAATATTACGCTATTACCAGCAACTAAAGCAGGAGCTATCTTAGATGCAGATAGATTTACTGGATAATTAAAAGGTGAAATTGCTAATACAACTCCCATGGGAACTCGTTGGGCAAAACTCATCTTATTCTTTTTGAATCCAGGAAAATTATCAGCACCAATAGCATCACCTTCTAAGTTTTTTCCAGCATCTGCAGTAAATCTAATAAAATCCACTGTGCGTTTAACTTCGGAAATACATGATTTTATATCTTTTCCTATTTCTTTCATTAAGATATTCGAAATTTCCTCGCAGTTTTTATCTAAAAGGGTAGCTGCCTTATGTAGTATTAAAGATCTTTCGCTGACCGGTGTATCTCCCCAATTTTTCTGACTTTCTTTAGAAACTTTAACTACTTCATCTATATCTTCTTTAGTCATGGATGGTATAGTACCAACAAGCGAATGATCTATTGGAGAAAAGATTTCTATAAACTTATCACTAGTAATCCATTGTCCATTAAAAAGGTTACAATAGTGATTTTCTTTACAAATACACTTAAACATAAAATATGATCACCTCTTTGAGAATAATATAAATATATTATTCTCAAAGAGTATTTAATCATGCATGAAGAGTTTACTTTATAAGATCTTTTTCACATAGGATTATTTTTTTATCAGTTTCTGAAATTAAATTTTTTACAGAGCTTATTTCTTTGCATATGTAATTGTACTTTGATTTTAGTTCTCTATTATCATCTTGCAGAGTTTTAAGTATTTGTTTCTTATCATTTATAGTTGATTCATAGATTTTCTTTATTGTATGGTTTTTATTAAGTATAAAGTTGATATTTATATAGATTTCAGCAAAAAATCTATAAATATTTTTACCAATAACTATGGATATAGAGTATAATTTTTGTAGAAGGGCTTTAATTTTTTTATTAAAATCCAATAAGATCACCTCAATACTAAAGTATAATAAAAGGAGAATATTATATGGCAAACGTATTACATAAATATTATATAGATAAAGTAAATAAACTCCTTAATAAGTTAAATATAAATTGTGAAAAGCTAATGCGAGAAAATAATATTCTTTTAGAGAATATTAAAATAAATAATGAAGAAATTACAGAGTTAAAATATAAGTTACAGATGAAAAATAAAAAATATAATGAATTTCTAAAATATTTAATAGTTAAAGGTATGGTTTTTGAAGTAAGTAATAGAAATAACACATTAAAGCAATGGGAAAATTTAAACGTAACAAAATCTAACAATAGTATTACATTAAAAGATAGTTTAAACAACTTAATAAAGATATTTACAAAGGAATATGTATGCATATTCAAGGATGTTTGTGAATTAGGATATAGTTTATCTTTTATAGTTATAAGAGTTGAAGGCAACAAAGCAACTATACAATTAAGATTTAATCCTCTTTAGTTACTTTATCACATTATACAACAGTAAAATTTATGTTTTGATTTATATAATTCATCTTGATAATATTATATAATGAAAACAGGAATGAAAAAAGTAGGAAGAAATTGAAGAATAAAATAAATCTAGGGTAACGAACATAAAATAAAAAAGCCCAAGTGGGCTTTTTTATAAGTTTAATTAATCAATACTTGTATATCTTGATTTCCCAAAGAAAGAGAGTGCATAAAGACCTGCAAGACCAACTAATCCATAGATAATTCTACTGAATGTACTAAGAGCACCAAATGCACTAGTTCCAGCAAATAGAATAGCAACTAAATCAAATCGAAATAATGCAATTAGTCCCCAATTGATTGAACCAACGATTACAAGAATTAGTACTATTGTATCTAAAACCTTCATAAAAACAACTCCTTTTAAAATATTTTACAATAGGTATTATTGACAATAAAAATAAAATTTATAACAAAATTATAAATTTACGCAAAATATTAAAAAAGTATGAACACATTATAAACTAATTATATTTCTTACATTTTTTTAAATTAATATTATATAATATTATATATTAATTAACATACTCTAGGAGAGGGAGGGGAAAGAGTGAATAGTACATTATTATTTATATTAAGCATAATTGCTTTTGCATTAATAGTTCTAATAATCTATCAGGTGTTAAAAACTTTTGTACTTGATAAAATAAAGATTAATAAATGGATAATACTAGGTATTGCCTTTGCGGTATTTATAATACCTCCAGTTGCATTTCCAGGATTACCAGTTATTGTTCGAAACTATGTGATTCCAGGAATATTTGTAATATTATTTTTATGGTTTTTAGATTTATCAGGTTTTATGAAAAATATGAACACTCCATCTTATGGTGGCAAGAAAAAGAATAAAAAGGATAATATAATAATAAAACCAAAAGCAAAGCCAAATAGAGTAAAAAATAATAAATAATTTAATTGAAAAGTTTTTAAGAGGATGTCTTAAAAACTTTTTTACGTTAAATTTTATACTTAATATTGGTGCATAACATTAGCATAAGAAAATTTTTGCTATAAAATTAAGATTATTGAAGTATTATCAATGCAATACATAGACTTTTCAACTTAAAAATAGTATATATTTTAAATTGAAATATTGTAAATTTTTAATTATATGATAAAATCATTATATAGAGAAATTTAAAGGAGAAACATTATTATGTGTAGATGTTGTATTTGCAATTTAATTAAAAACTATATAACAAATTGTGCTGTGCTATAATAATGTGGATTATTCTGTAAAAATATAAATTTTTATTGTTATTTTAAGCTACAGTTATTCTGTAGCTTTTTATATTATTATTAAGTGATAAAGTAGTTTTGAAAAATATATTATGATATTGGGATACTATTTTTAAATATGATAAAGGAGTGAGATAAATGAGCTTTTATTTATATAATACTCTAACTAGAGAAAAAGATGAATTTGTACCTATAAAAGAGGGAAAAGTTGGCATGTATACCTGTGGACCAACGGTTTATAACTATGCACATATAGGAAATCTTAGAACTTATATATTTGAAGATGCATTAAAGAAATCTTTAGAATATACAGGTTATAAAGTTAAGCATGTAATGAATGTAACTGATGTAGGTCATCTTCAATCAGATGGAGATGAAGGCGAAGATAAAATGGCCTTAGGAGCTAGTAGAGAGAAAAAGACTGTTTGGGAAATAGCAAAATTTTATGAGGATGCTTTCTTTGAGGATTGTAGAAAACTAAATGTTAAAAAACCTACTGTGGTGTGTAGAGCTACTGATCATATAAAAGAGATGATTAACTTTATAGAAAAGCTTCAAGAGAGAGGATATACATATGAATCAAACGGAAATGTATATTTTGAAATTGATAAATTTGATAATTACACAAAATTAGCAAATTTAAGCATAGATGAGTTAGAAGCAGGCAGTAGAATTGAAATAGATCAAAACAAGAAAAACCCTTTAGATTTTGTGCTTTGGTTTACAAATTCTAAATTTTCTAATCAAATTATGCAGTGGGATTCGCCATGGGGAAGAGGATTTCCAGGATGGCATCTAGAGTGCTCTGCTATGAGCATGAAGTATTTAGGTGAAAACATCGATATACACTGTGGTGGAATAGATCATATACCTGTACACCATACTAATGAAATAGCCCAATCAGAGGCAGCGTTAGGACATAAATGGGTTAATTACTGGGTACATGGAGAGTTCTTAATTGAAGATGGTGGAAAGATGTCTAAATCAAATGGTGACTTTTTAACGGTGTCTAGACTAGAAGAAGAAGGATTTAGCCCCCTAGATTATAGATATTTTTGCTTACAATCTAAATACAGAAAACAATTAATATTTAGCTTTGAGAGCTTAGAGGATGCAAAAAAAGGCTATAGAGCACTTAAAAAGAAAATAGGTAGTATTTTGAAAGCTGTAGATGAAACGATAACTATTGATAAATCTAAAGTAGAAAAATATGTTGATAGCTTTAAAAAGGAAATTGGTAATGATTTAAACATAGCCAATGCCTTTACTGTATTAAATGATGTAATTAAGGATAGTGAACTTAATAATAAGGAAAAAGCTTACTTAATTGAAGATTTTGATAAAGTTTTATCACTGGATTTAATGGTAATTGAAGAAGATAGATCAAATGTTGATGAAGCTCTTATAAACTCCTTAATAGAGGAAAGAAATGAAGCTAGAAAAGCTAAAAACTATGCTAAATCAGATGAAATTAGAAATAAATTGGCTGAGATGAATATTGAAATACTAGATAGTAGAGAAGGAACTACTTGGAGAGTAAAATAGCGCATATCTAAGGTAAGGAAGGGATGATAAAATGCCTATATTAACAATGAAAGCCCTATCAAGTGATGAAGTTATAAAAATTAGCAAGGAATTAGTGGATGAATTAGAAGCTACAATTAAATGTCCTAGGGAGTATTTTACCTTGGAGATAACTAACTCTACTTTTGTTGTTGATGGTGAAATTTCTAAAGGATATCCAATAGTAGATATAAGTTGGTTTGATAGAGGACAGGAGATCCAGGATGAAGTAGCTAAAATAGTTACAAAGCATATTGGTTCCTTAGGATATGATACTATAGATGTAATTTTTCATTCTTTAGAAGAAAAAAGATATTACGAAAATGGAGAACATTTTTAGAAGATATAATATAATAAAACACTTATCTTTTCATTTAAAAGATAAGTGTTTTATTTACTAGAAGCACAAATTTGATTTATTAATTCATAGAGTCTACATTCTATAATAGGATATATACAGTTTATTTGTTGAAGTATACTATAAACTGTTTTTTCAGATTTCTTCAGCTTGGCAGTTTTTCTTTTAGTAGTGGTAGAAGCATTTAGAAGCTGAGTTGTGGCCATAATAGAAGCTGAAATAGTAGAGAGCTGAACAAGAGCAATAGTTAAAGGTGTTACACAATTTGCCATATAAGTTATCTCATAGTTGTTAAAACTTAGAAGATTTACTTGAGCTTTTAAAGAATTAATAGAAGTAACTAAATCTAAAAGAGAAGTTAATTGAGATTGTATATTTAAATTTGAAGTAGTAGGGGTTTCCGTTGAGGTTTCTATATTTGGAGCAGATAGTATAGAATCTAAATCAGAACTTTTATTATATAAAATCTGTAAATTTTCAGATAGAAGGTCTAAAGATTGTATAAGATTTGAAACATTACCTTCAGATTCTATAGCCTCATTTAAAATTCCATCAATTCTTTTATTACTCATTTCAATACCTCGTCATCATATTTTATAAGCTAGATAATTTAATATATGAATAATAGAACAAAAATATTATCCTGCTATAACACTAATTTTTTACATGCATATTGTAATAGGAAACTAAGAAAAAGTAGTAGAAGCTGTGCTTGTCTTCTATGACAAGAGGGTTTCTAAAAACTTAAATTAGTTTTTAGAGACCTCAATTTATTTTTAAATATATGTATTGACAATATGAAATGTATTTGGTAAGATAAGTCTTGTCGCTGAGAGGCGATGACAAAACAACAAAAAATGAGTTAAAAAAACTTGAAAAAAGTTGTTGACAGGTAAGAGATTACCTGATAGAATAGTAAAAGTCGTCACTAATAAGTGATGGTGAAATGGTCTTTGAAAATTAAA
>DFXM01000033.1:0-21998 GCA_002381695.1 Clostridium sp. UBA4108
CAACCGTAGGTTGCAATTCACTAAATAAGTTACTTCACACTTTATTTATAATAGGTATCGCTTTTGATTTTAGTGAAACACTACTTAATATTAAGGAGGCGGTACCTGTGAAAAGAAACATATACATTTTTATTTTAATCTTGGCTATTTCTCTTTCGCCTATGGTGTGTTTAGGAAAAGAGAATATCTTAGAGATTAACACCCAATATGTAAATTATGAAATTCCTGAACCTAAGGCTCATTCTATTGAAGAGACTTACCAAGATATTATAATGACGCTACTAGCTCCACATATAATTAGGGAAGTAGAAAAATATTATGGAAAGGATGCAGAGATAGATTTATTCTCTATAAAAGTTTTAGAAGCTAAAAGGACTGTTGAGCATAGAGGATTTAAATTTAAGCTTAAGATACAAGTAGATCCATTTATTGGACCTCATAATACTATAGGAGTAGATAATTTAACCTTTATAATTCAGCCATCGGGAGTGAAATTGGAAAAGTTTGAGCATATTAAGAGTTTAATCGAGATTCCGAAAATATAATATTTATAGATAAAATTGGAAGCACCCCTGGGGTGATTCCAATTTTTGTTATTCGTTATTTATGGTTACAGGGAAGGTTTCGTTGGAGGTAATGTTGTCGGAATTAGTATGAATTATATTGATAGTTAAGGAATAATCTCCAGATGATAAGTCTGCAGCTATATAATTTTGGAATGAAGAGCCCATATATACTTTATTGTTTTTAACTAAATCAAAGGGTGTAGCGTTGGTAGCATCATGAATAACCGAGAATAATGGTGTTTGGCTGCCATCTTTGGTGTTAACTAAAATCATGGATAAAGACAATTTATTTACACTTCTTAAATCTCTGCCAAGATATTGTAAAAATTCACTATAGAATACAAGGTCTTTATTATTTTTTATAATTAAGCCGTTATTTAGTTTCCAATTAGCATTTTCACCGTTAAGAGAGTATAAGGTAATGGTTTCACTTAATTTTGGAGTGGGATTTTTATTAAGAAAAAATATATAGCTAAAAGCAGAGACATTGAGTATAAGAAGTAATACTATAGCACATATAACTAAAAACCTTTTCATAGAAATGCACCTCTTTACATTTATTCTAACATATTATAATAAATATTTCTAAAATTATAATAATATGTCAGGTAAAATATAATTTATTGCAAAATAATGATAAATAATGTATCACAGAAAAGATTAATTTAATAACAAACTAATAAATTCGAATTCTTTATGTTATAATTTATAGTGGATTTTATTATGTGAAATGAAGTATAAAGGAAAAAGGAGAATCTATCATGGACACGAATTATGTAAAATTAAAAACCTATGGCAAGCTTGGAATTATATCTTTAGAAAGTTGTAAGGATTTAGGTGGAAAAATAGACAATGAAATTAAGAGATTAAGAAGCATAGAATTGGGCTCAAATCCTTATGAAGACGGCAATATTCCTAATACATACTTAATTCCAGTACAGGAGTTAAGATTTTCTAATGGTGAAGGAAAAGTTGTACTAGAAGAAACAGTTAGAGGAAAGGATATATACATATTAGGTGATGTAGGTAACTATAGTTGTACCTATAACATGTTTGGCTTTGAAAATCATAAAGGACCAGATGAGCACTTTCAAGACATTAAAAGAGTAGTGTCTGCAATTGGAGGAAAGGCTAGAAGAGTTACAGTGGTAATGCCACTACTATATGCTAGTAGACAGCATAGAAGAAAAGGTAGAGAGTCTTTAGACTGTTCACTTGCACTTCAAGAGCTAGAAAGTTTAGGAGTACAAGAGATTTTAACCTTTGATGTACATGATCCTAATGTGCAAAATGCAATTCCGCTAATTTCTTTTGAAAATATATATCCTACCTATGAAATTGTAAAGACGTTTTTAACTAAGGAGAAGGGTTTAAACATAGATAAGAGCAATATGCTAGTTATAAGCCCAGACACTGGGGCCATGGATAGAGCTATTTATTATTCCAACGTATTAGGCCTTGACATAGGACTTTTCTACAAAAGACGTGACCATTCAAGAGTTGTGGGAGGAAAGAATCCTATAGTTCAGCATGAATACATAGGAAGAGATGTAGCAGGTCAAGATGTATTAATCGTAGACGATATGATTGCCTCAGGACAATCTATATTTGATATTGCTAAAGAGCTTAAAAAACGTAAAGCTAAAAAAATCTATGTAGCTACTACTTTTGCATTATTTACTGAGGGTGTAGAAGAATTCAATAGATTTTATGAGATGGGCTTTATTGATAAAATATACTCTACAAACCTTACATACATACCACAAAAGATCAAGGAATGTGAGTGGTTCTGCGAGGTTGATATGTCAGAATTTATGGCAAAAATCATAGATTTCTTAAATAGAGATAAGTCAATAGTACCATTACTTGATGCTACAGAGAGTATTAAAAAACTTATGAAGCAAGCTAATATATAAGTTTCAATTAAGTTGCTACATTATACAAATAGACTATATTATAAAAGAGAGTTAATTAGAACTTTATATTATTACTGTTCAACCCTTTCGAGACATTGATTTACTAAGGCCCTATTCAAGTAAATCTAATGTTCCTGCAAATGGTATTCACAGCAATAATATAAAGTTCAACTTAAATAAATTATAAGAGTGTCTATTTGCATTATATAGTTTCATTATTGGAACTTATATATTTAGATAAAATAAAAGACGTTGATATAATATGTATATCAATAGAACTAAGAGGATGATTCAAACATAAATTTGAATCATCCTCTTTTGCTTTAAATCAAAGGCCCGTAGAATATCTTACATATATTATAAAATGAGGAATAATTATGTTGACAAATTCCTCTACAAGGCGTAGTATAAAGATATACTACAACATGTAGAGGAAGGTGGTAAAAATGGCAATTAAAGAAGGGAAAATTTCAGAGGCTGAAATGGAGATTATGAAAATAGTATGGAATAGTAAAGGAGAAATTACAACCAATGATATGTTAAAACTGCTGCCAGAGGATAATTCATGGAAATTAACTACAGTATTGACTCTTGCCAGTAGATTGGTGGATAAAGGAGTATTGAAAGCTGAGAAGAGAGGAAAGACTAATTATTACACTCAAGCTATGTCAGAAGAGGAGTATAAGCAGGTTCATTCAAAGGCATTTTTAGAAGAAATGCATAGGGGCTCTATAAAGAATTTTATAGCTACCCTATATAACGGAAAAGAAATTAGTAAAAATGACCTTCAAGAACTAAAGAAATGGTTTTTAGAGGAGATTTAAAAAAATGTTACAGGAATTATTTTTTAAAATTTTAATTTTATCCTTATCAGGAACCATAATTTTTTCCATTATAACAATTTTAAGACCCGTGACTGATAAGTTATTTTCACCGACTTGGAGATATTATCTTCTAATAATAACCATAACAACCTTTATCATTCCCTATGGATTAGTAATGCCAGAGCTGCAGAATCCATTAACTGATATAGTAAAATCTATGGAGGTTAGAGAGGTAAAAAATCAGGGAATAAAAAATCAGATTAATGCAGAGAGTAATTTAAACAGAGAGTATAGTTCTAAACCTGAGGAAAAGACACAGGAATCTCAAGCAGTGGAAAACTTAACTAAAGAAATACTAAATGAAAATAATCAGGGACAGTTAGTAAATATAAAAGAAATATTAGGAACTATATGGATTTTAGGCAGTATAGGTTTTCTTGCCAATGGATTTATAAGAGTCTTTAGCTTTAATAGAAATTTAAAAAATCTAAGCAAAGATATTGAAAGAGAAGATATAAAAATAATATTTCACAAGTGTTGTGAAGAATTAAAAGTTAAAAAGAGAATTGATATAAAGATTTGTCATAGTATAGGAACACCTATGGTCATGGGCATAATTAATCCTGTGATAATCCTTCCTAGGGAGGACTTAAATTTAGATCTGTTAAGAATGGTGTTTAATCATGAATTAATGCATTATAAACAGAGAGATTTATGGATTAAGAGTATTGCCTTCATCACCAGGAGTATTCATTGGTTTAATCCAGTAGCATATATGGTAAATAGAGAATTAAATAAGGCTTGCGAGTTAAATTGTGATTGGAAGATTATCAAAGATATGGACAATCAGGAAAAGAATTATTATGGACTTGCTATTCTAGATACAATTAATCATTCGTTAGACAATAGAGGTATATTATCAACTGCTATGGCTGATAGTAGTAAAAATGAGTTAAAAAGGAGATTAACTATGATAAAAATGAAAAAATCCCCTAAGAGGTTAATAACAGTATTATCTATAATAACAGCAGTGATAGTAACTTTAACATCCACATCTGTGGCTAATGTATTTGGTAAAAATGTTAGAGATAATAAAAGTGTTGCAGTTATAGTTAAGGGAAATGAACTTTTAAGCGTGGACTTAATAAGTAATAATATGAATGTAATAGATAAAGGAAATATATTAAAAACACCTATTATTTCACCAAAGGGAGAATATGTGGCATATACCAAGGACGGAACTCTTTATATAGGAAATATTTCATCAAATAAACAGTATGAAGCTATAAAGGGTACTAGCAATGTAACAAGCTATGGATGGCAAGATGATGGAGTACTAGTGTATTCTACAGAAGAAGGTGGGCTTAAGGCTTATGAGCTAAATAATAAAAAATATTCCTCCTATATAAAAAGTGAAAATAGATATGAGGGCATTACAGGTGATGGAAATGGAAATATATATGCGGAAGAATATAGATATTATACAAAGGATGGACAGCAATATATAGAAAATAAAGGAGTTATAAGCTTTAATGCAAACACTTTAGAAAATAAACTAATAATCCCTTCTATGCCTATGAATGAAGAGGCCGCAGATATGGGATTGAGACCTAAAATTGCCGGTATATCTAAGGATGGAAATTATCTTTATATATGGCGTAAAACTGTAGCGGGGTCTTTAAATGCAGATGGTGTTCCCTTTGGGACCTATGATGTGAAAAATGGCAAATTTATACCCTGTAAGGATGAAAATATATTTGCTTTAGCTTATAATGATAATTTAGCTATAAATCCTTTAGATGGAAAGTTACCTGTGATAAATAATGGCGGAGTGAGAAATATGAATATCAATAAAACTTTAGGAATGGTTGACGTGACAAGCTGTAGCTTTACTAATATATTACCAGAGAGTATGATAGCTACGGATGGACTCTATGGACTTACAGCTAAGGGAATGGTAACTATGACTCCTTCTTTTTCATTAGATGGGAAAATAGTGGCATTCTCAGGAGCTAAGGCCACAGAAAATGTAGAGGATTGGAATAGTGAAGCTCATAATATATATAGTGTAAATCCTGACACAAAGAAGGTGGAGAAATTGACTAAGGCTAATACCTTTGATTTTGCACCAGTGTATATTTCAACCTATGGGGATTTAGCATTTCTTAGGAAAACTGCAGAAAATAAGGCATCACTATGGAAACTTCAAGGGAGCACAGAGAAATTAGTGGTAGATGGGATAAATTTAGATGAAGATGCAGCTTATTATGGGCATTATAACATGGAAAATATTTTAGATATTTATATAGGAGAATAAATTTATTTAAAAATAACTGACAGTATTAGGTCAGTTATTTTTTTATGAAAAAAGTAGCAATAATGCAAAACAGAAGCTGTTTAGTGGTGATAGATTTTATTATAAATTTATATTAAAAAGCAGAGCCACTTTAATTGTAAATCTTAACATTATTAAAATTTATTATTTTTGATATACTTTTGAAACAAAAATATATTAAACTATAAATAGAAACAAGAGGGGAGAACAATTAATGTTTAGATTTATAAAGAGAATATTTAGAGGAATACTCATTGGTGTAGTAATTCTCTTAGTTGTGGTAATATTTTTAGGTATATATTCACTTAAAATAGAGCCATCACTGCTAATAAGTAAAGATTATGAATTAAATTCAAACCAGGTAGAGGGAACAGAAACTGTTAAGGTTGTACAATTTAGTGATGTACATTTAGGTGAATTTTATTCTTTAGAACAACTTGAAAAGGTGGTAGAGAAAATTAATGCCAAGAATCCAGATATAATTGTGTTTACAGGAGATTTAATTGATAATGCAAGCCAATATGATGAAATACATAAAGTATCAGAAGTGTTGTCAAAATTAGAAGGTAAACTAGGGAAATATGCTGTCTATGGAAACCATGATTATGGAGGAGGAGCAGAAAGATTTTATGAAAATATAATGGAAGAATCGGGGTTTAAGGTATTAGTAAATGAAAGTGAAACCTTAAATTTAAATAATAACAAAAAATTTAATATCTCTGGAGTTGATGATGTTTTATTAGGAGGGCCACAGGTAGAAGCTACTATGAAGAATGTAGGAGAAGACAGCTATAATTTAATGCTTATGCATGAACCCGATTATATAGATAATTTTAAAGAGTATCCTTTAGATTTGGTGCTATCAGGACATAGTCATGGAGGACAAGTGTACATACCCTTTTATGGTACTTTAATAGACACAACATATGCAGAAAAATACAGTAGAGGATTCTATGATATAGATAATGAGCGAGGGAGTAAGCTGTACGTAAATACAGGGATAGGAAATACAAAGCTTCCAGTAAGGTTTGGAAATATCCCTAATATATCTGTGTTTGAAATAGCTTTTTAAATGTTTTTGTTTTAATATATCATTGATAATGAACTACATATTATTACTTAGGAGATTTCTATAAAGCATAATGCAAGTCAGTGGAATTACCTAGATACATTGACAATTATATAAAATATTGTATACTAATACTAGTTGATAACAATTATTATTTAATAAATATCCGTGTATGCACTAGTATACATAAAATATTTTACGGGAGGATATTATGGGAAATTCAAATGGGGAGTTAAATTTCAATGATTTAATAACTAACTTAGGCAGATGCTGTTTAACTAAGGGTGTTTGCGGAGAGTGTAGTAAAGAGAAGTGTTTAATTGGATATTCAAAGGAAAGTGTAACCAATTGTATAAAGAATAATGTGACTTATGTTATGAATGGCAGTGCCAACATTCCTATAAACGACACAAAATTATATGATGCAGAGGGATTAATTATTGCTATAGCTGATACACTTAAGCAGTGCAAAGGCTGTAAGGAAAATCACTATGATAACTGCATAATAAACGTTTTAAGAAGTTGTTATGAGGTAGGTTTGTTTGGAGAAATCCAAGATTATAAAGGAAGCGCCTTAGTTTATCTAAATATGATAAAGGATATAAATCCTGATTTAGCAGTTAAAGTTTTTGAGGCATATAGTCATTAATAGGAATAACAAAAATTGTAACCACCCCAGGGGTCATTCCATTTATTGGAACGACCCCTGGGGTGGTTACATTTATTTACATGAAAATCTTGACTGGAGGAAAAAAATATAATACAATATAATAAATTACAGGAAATTATTACAAAAAGGAGAGGGAAGAATGAGCATTAAGATGTTATAATTCTAAAATTTTTTAAAATCTAATAATAAAATCATAGCAAGATAGCTTTTATAGTGATTCTGATCCTAATTTTAAGTAGTTCTCAAGGACTATAGATTAGGTTTATTTGTTATGGATTTTAAGATTTTAACTATATAGAAGAACAACATCAATTGCAATTCTTTAACTTTCATTAATATTATAGTAGGTTATAAAAGAGCTAAATATAGACAAATAGGTTAGCTTTACCTTGCTTAATAAAAATTGAAATTAGAGCTGTGTAGCTTTAGTAATACAGCTTTTATTTTAAGATATATATGTGTAGATAATTTCTAAGCACTACTTGAACTTTTGTATAGCTATCACTAGGTAGTTATATAAATACACACATATAAAAATGAATTTTAAAAGGATGTAGATGAATGTATGTTTATCTGCATCCTTATTTTTTTAGGAGGTGGTTAAAAAGGGTTAGGCATCTTCAAAAAATAAATAAGTCAAAGATGGGAAGTATATTTTGAGTTAGACAAGGAAACAGGTTCCGCAGATAGTAGTGCTATCTAAGGGTTCTGTTGACGCAGTATAGCACAAAATAGACGAGCATACTGACTTATTATTTATTTTCAGATGCCTTAGTAATTTAAACAATTTATAAAATATGATAATAATTATTTTAAATTTTAGGAGGAGTATGATGAATAAAAGATTTTATAATGTTTTTTGCATAATGGAAGTGGATAGAGTAATTTTACCAGGAATCAATTCATCGTAGCTAATGGAAAGCTATTATCTATAAAAAATCTCAATAAAATCACAGGTCTTAATTAAAAATCAAGTTGAGGTGACGTAAAAATGGAAGATTTAAAGTTAGTAGAATATGATAATCCTTATGCAAAAGCTATTGCAGAAATGTGGAGAAGGAGCTCAGAGGGGTGGAATGGAAACTGGGGCACAGAAACAGAAGAAAGTATTTTAAGAGCACATGAGGACAGTACAGATTTAAATACTTACTTAGCATTAAAGGGAGAAGAAGTGGTTGGATATTGCGGCTTTTCTAAATATGAATATGATGAGAATACCCTTTATATAAGGCTTTTAAATGTAAGATATGATCTTCATGGCATGAGTATAGGAAGAACCTTGGTATGTAAATCTGTAGATAGAACCATAGAGCTTGGATATCCAAGACTAGATCTATATACTTGGTCAGGTAATACTAAGTCCGTCCCCCTCTATAAGAGATGTGGCTTCTTTTTAGAGAAGAGAGATGACTCAACTCATTTAATGAATTTTATACCAGGGGTAGTAAACTCGGAAGTGTTTAAAGAGTATTTTAATAGGGTCCATTGGTATAGAGATTTAAAGAGAACTATAGATATGGAGCCAGATGGCATAGAGGAAAATGGATTTGTTTATTATGAATACCTATGGGAAAAAGAAAATGAAAGCTTAAAAGTTCAATTTGAAAATAAAAGCAGAGGTATTAGGTTCATAGAAACAGAGGATTATTTAATAAAGGCTGAAATAGAAGATCAACAGTTAATATTTGGTGATAATTATAAGATTAAATATGAGGTTGTAAATAAATCTAAAAAACCTTTAACCATTGAAATAGAGGGTGTAGGTGACAAAAATATAAACTATTCAATGAACACTAAGTTAGAGGTTTTAGATAAAGACACCATAGAGGGAGAATTTTTAGTTAATGAACCTAAAGAGAAGGTTGGACTATTTGGAACTTATCCTTCAGTGGTATCAAAGGTTTTAATAAATGGGAAGAGTGTAGAGTTTAAAATAGGTATAGATGCTAAGTATCCAGCAGATATGGCCTTAAGATGTCCAAGGGTTGAAGGCCATAGAGATACTAAAGCTATCATGTATTTAGATATAAAAAATAATTATAAGAAAGAGGCAGCCTTCAATTTCACACTTATAGAAAATTCTCATGTTGAGTTTATAGACAAAGAATTCTCCATAAAAATGAAGGGGAATGAAAGAAAGTCTATAGAAATCTCTTATATTTTAAAGGATTTTAGTTTTTATAATGAAGATATAGAAGTAAAAGCTCTAGATGAAAATGGACGAGAGGTAGTGTTCAATAAGACGTTAACTGCTCCACTGCAAGGAAGACAAGGCAGGTTTGGAGGAAATTTAGAGGAGTCTTATGTGGTGGTAAATGGTTTATACTCAGCAAAGCTAGATGAGGAAAATAATATAAGCCTAGATAAGATTGGAATAAATAAAGTAAGAAACTCTATATTTTATCCGATGCTAGGAAAGCCATTTTCCGAGGAGTTCTCTAATGGAAGTCCAAGCAAAATAGAGAATTATGAGGAAGATGAAAAAATAGTTTTAAAAGCAACCTTTATCTCTAAGGATTTTGAGAATCTAAGAGTAGAATCCATATTAAAGCTTTCTCAAAATGGAATTGGTGAACATTATTATGAGGTTTACAATGATGGGGACTATGAAACTGTAAATGAGGTTACTTTATCTGAAGGGTTATTTATTAAATTAAATGAGGGTATTCTGCCACTAAAGAATGAGTTTGTTGAGATTATAGACCCTAGAGGGGGATGGATGGATACTTTCAATTTTGAAGACTTAACGGAAAACTGGATGTATTCAAGAGAGAGTGATGGAACTATAGGAATATGTTGGCACAAGGATGTAAAGGCTAAATTAAGGAGCTGGTATATGAGCCTTGATTATGAACTTGGAAAGCTGAAGGGAAAAGAAAAAAAGATTACTAAGTCAGTATTTATTGCCTTAGATACTTTTAAACATTGGAAGAATTTTAGAAATTTTGCTTTAGAGAAGGTTAGTTATGATAGCTTAGAATTAACTAAGGATTTAGGTATGGTTCTAAATGGAGGAAATCCTTTTGTAAAGGATAATTTCACAGTAAAAGTTAAGCAGTATGAACATTATGGATTAGAGGGAGAATATTTTATTACTTCTAAAGCTAACAGCTTTGAAAAGGTAGGAAGAATAATAGATGAGAAAACTTCTGAAATAGAGTTTAATATTTCTTTAGATAGAGATGTTCATAGGGATGTGTTAACTCTAGAAATGGATTCTAAAAGTATGTGTTTAGAAGAAGAGAAAATGGTGTTTAAGGTTAATGATGTTCCATTTGAATCTAAAATAGTTGAGGAGGAGGGGCATAAGGTATTTTCAGTGAATAATGGTGTTATGGAAATCAAAGCATGCCCAACCTTTAGCCATGTACTATACTCCTTAACCTACAATAATCATCAGTGGCTTGAGAGCTCCTTTCCAACCCCAAGACCAAAATCTTGGTTTAATCCTTGGTTTGGAGGAATAGGCACAGTTCCAGAGGAGCTAAGCAATAGATCTGTGTTAGATGGGAACATACAAGGAAATTTTGTAACTATGGAAGATAACTTTAAAAATAAATGGCAAGGCATTAAAGTAGAACTCCTTATAGAAAAACAGGAAAAGTTTAAGGGGCTACAGATAAATCAGTATTATTTAATGCTACCAGGGCTGCCAATACTCTGCTACACCTCAGAAATAGTTCAAAATACAGGTAAGTTTTTAGACTATGAAACATTTGAAACTTTCTCCTTCTTCAATCTGGACGAAGAGGTTAAGAATAACTGGATAAAGGTGAAAAATTCAAAGGGAAGCTTTAATAAATATAAGGTAGGTGGAGAAGGGTTAGATATACTAACTAAATCTTCATTATTATATGGAACTAATAGTTTAAAAGATAAAATTCAACTTTATTCGAAGTTTGAAGAAGAAAAATGCTTTGGATTTGTAAACCTGAATGACACTGCATGTTCAAATTTAAGAAACATTACCTTAGAACATGGGGCAGTAAAATTCACTCCACCAGAATTCTATATATTTACTGAGGAATATATAGAGGATGAGATGATAAGAGATTTAAGAAATATAAAATTTAAATAATGGCTATAATCTGCAGTTCTAATCAAATTAATTCATTTAATGTAGAAACTTTATTGCAACTTAAATAATAAGAAAAATTAAATATGGGTTAGAGTTTTATATACTCTAACCCATCTATTATTTTGTCAATACACTCTTAATGGCGAGGCCAGTCTTTCCATCCTCTGTTATAAATCTATATTCTGATAAACCTCCAAGCCTTACAAAATCTTTTTTATTCATCGGATTTGATATTTGGGATTGTAATAAAGAATTAACAATAACAGTGTTTTCTGGAGAGAGAATTTCTTTTGATACCAAGGTGTATAACCCTCTATCCAAAGTTGTTATTTCTTTACCTATATTATAAAGTATTTTTATAGAATCTCCATCAATTTCTATCTGTAAAGCATTACCTCTAATTCCTGTAGAAGTATATGTTTTATCTTTTAACTCATCACTACTTTTAAAGTCTAAATTTGTTATGAATTGTTTTAAACCAGCTATCTCAATCAATGGATTAGTTATTTCAGCTGTATTAAAAATCAATCCAAAAGATAATATTAAAGATATAATTACATTCATTTCTTAATCTCCTTTAGTTGTTAGTTTTATTGATATAGATTTAATATACAAATTTATTATGTTAAGTGAGCGCCTTGAGTGACAATCTCTGTTAGATAGATTTTCAAGGCCTATTAAATCGGTTACTAACAGGGTTAGTAAGGTCGTATATTTCCATATTAGTTTTTCCTCTTGTTAACTTATTATGCTATGTAAAATTTTGAATTAGAAGCATTTGAGTTAGTGTCTTATTGATTGCTATTAATGTATATAAGTTGCAATAATGAAACTACATAATACAAATAGGTATTTTTATAATTTATTTAAATTTAATTGCAATTTATATATTTAAACTATCTTAAAAAATCCTTAATTATTTAACAACTTGGCAACAACTTTTCCATAGTTTGTAAAGACCCTATGATAAGCTATAGTTATCATAGGGTCTAGTTATTTTGTAAAAGAACGATGATTTTTTTGTAGGAGGCGTGGAGATGGATAGAAAAAGAATACTTATGACAACTTTATTAGTAGCATTTTCTATTACCTTAGTGGGTTGTGGAGTGTGGAATAGTTCTACAAAGGTGGATAAGATAGTAGTGGAACAGGATGTAACTAAAGGATTAGATAATGTACCACGGGTAGTGGTTGAAGAGGTAAAATTAAATCTTAAAGAAGGCGAGTTTTTCGATGGAAGATTTTATCATGATGGAAAACTATATGGTAATGTTAGCAAAGGATATGGTGCTGCACAAGAGCCTACAGAAGAGTATCCCATATATGGACTAAAGAAAGAAAATTTATATACTTTAGATGGAAATAATAATTTGGGAAAAACAGAGAAAAAGATTATGTTTGGAGAGAAACCTTCTAGTGGTGGAACTAAAAGTATAGCTATGACCTTTGGAAAAGATAAGGGAGAAATATATATTGCAGATCATAAGGCTGAAAATAGTGAGTATATAAGGGAAACAGAATTAGAAAGACTATTGTTGAAAAAATCCTATAGTCCTCTTTTTTATTATTTTACATCAGGTAATGATAATTATTTATATTTTTATGAATTAGAGATGAATGGTACAGATGCATATTTAGGTATTTATGATAGAAAGAATAAGTTGATATATGAAATGAATTTAGGTAAAAAGGAGCAGTTTGAAAAAAAATATGCCAATGGAGAAACCCATGTTTCAGATGCTGGATTTACATATTCAATTTTCTATTCAAAGGCATTAAATTCTCTTATGGCTAGAGGCGATGGTGGCATGTGCTATAAAGTTATATTGAAGGATGGACAGGTTCAATTAAGTGAGTATATAGATTTAAGTAAGCTAAATAATAAAAAAGCTGACTATATAGAAATAGATACGGAAAATGATCAGGCATTAATATTCTATTCAACCTATATAAATAATGATAAAGCCGATGAAGATGGAAATTTTAAATTAGATGCAATTGGAAAATATGATTTTGCTACCAAACAATTTAAGATATTATTTGAAGCTGAAAAGGGTAGCAACATAAGTGGATTCTATATAGGTAAGAATTTATTCATACTAGAAGAATTTGAGATTAAAGATAATATTAAAACGTACAAAACTAGATATATTTTAAAACTTGAAAATGATGAAATAAAAACAATTTTCAAAGAAAATATAAAAGAAGAAAAGTATGATACAGCATATTGGAATAATATAACAATAGATGAAGATGGAAATGAAATCTTTATGGTTAAACATATGACAGAGATAAAGGATGGCATAGAAACTAGCGTGGATGCTATTTATAAGAGATACATTATTGAGGAGTAATATGAATTTAGATACTTCATTTTTCTTAGATAAAAGGATAGGAATTTTGTAGGAGGTATGGAGATGAAGAGAAAAAGAGTAGTAGTTACAGCCATATTATTATTAGCATTTTCTGTTACCTTAGTGGCCTGTGGAGGGATAAAGAACTCTGCTAAGGTGGATAAGATAGTGGTGGATAAGGATGTAACTGAGGTATTAGATAATGTACCTAGAGTAGTGGTGGAAGAGGTGAATTTAGAGCTGGAGGAAGGTGAATTCTTTGATGGGAGGTTTTTTTATGAGGGAAAACTTCATGGGAAGATTTGGAGAGGTTTTGGATCAGCACAAGAGCCTACAGAAGAATATCCCATATATGGTCTGCAGAAAGGAAATTTGTATACTTTAGATGGAAATAATAATATAGAAAAAACAGAGAAGAAGATTATGGGTAGAGAGAGTCGTTCTAGCGATGGAACTAAGAGTATAGTTAAGAAGATTGGAAAAGATAAGGAAGAAATATATATTGGAGATCTTAAGGCTGAAAATAGTGAGTATATAAGGGACACTGAATTAGAAAGACTATTGCTCGGAAAATCCTATAGCCCTATTACTTATTATTTTGTACCAGGTAATGATAATTATATTTATTTTAATGCAATTCAAGAAACTGGGATGGATGCATATCTAGGAATATATGATAGAAAGAATAAACAACTATATGAGGTAAACTTAGGTAAAAAGGAGCAGTTTAAAAAAAAATATGAGAATGGAGAAACTTACTTTTCTAGCGTTGGTTTTAAATATTCAGTTTTTTATTCAGGTATATTAAATTCTCTTATGGTAAGAGATAAGGATAATAGTATGTGCTATAAAATCACCTTGAATGGTGAGGAGATTGAGCTAAGTGAATATATGGATTTAAATAAATTAAACAATGAAAAAGTTAGTTATATAGAAATAATAAATGATAGTGAGATATTACTATTTTATGAAGAGAATATAGATAGTAATGAAGAAGATAGAGATTTTAATTTTAAAGTATATGCAATTGGGAAATATAATTTTGCTACCAAAGAATTTAAGACATTGTTCGAGGCTGGAAAAGAGAAAAATATACAAGGATCCTATTTAGGTAAGAATTTATTTCTTTTAGAAGAGTTTGAAGAGAAAGATAAAGCTAGAATATATAAAACTAGATATATTTTAAAGCTAGAAGGTAATGAAATAAGGGTTATTTTTAAAGAGAATATAGAGGACGAGAAGTACGCAGAAGTAAGCTGGAGCAATATTACAGTAAATGAGGGTGGAAATGAAATTTTTCTAACTAAGAGTATAACAGTGAAGAAGGAAGATATAGAAACTATTGAGGATGCTGTTTATAAAAGATACATTATTGAAGAGTAAGCCTAAGACATCTTCAAGAAACACTTATGGCAGAGAGCTATTTAACAGAAAGTGTAAGGAGGGTAATAGATGAAGAAAAATATTCTTATTATAGTTATTATGCTAATAACTTCTGGACTTTATATAACAGGGTGTAATAAAAATGAGAACAAAGTAGAGAAAATAGTTATAGAACAAGACGTAACTCAAAAAGTAGAAAGTGATTATAAGGTTCAAGCTGAAAAAGTAGATTTGAAGCTAGATCAAGGGGATTTTTTTGAACCTAGTTTTTATTATGAAGGAAAGGTACATGGATATATCAGTAAAGGGTTAGGAAAAATTAGTGGAACCCCAACCACGGCTCATCCTATAGAGGGACATATGAAGAATCGTATATACTCAGTAGATGGTAATAATAGATTAAGTGAAACAACTAAAAGGGTAGTAGCTCCTATGTATAACAGCAAGTTTATAGGCTATGAACGAGGAAACAGTAGTAAGTTGCTAAGTATAGATTACACAAAAGAGGATCAGGTTAAAGAAGAGGCTTTATTCCAAAGGTCAATTGGTGAGAGAAAATATATTGCGAATGCATATCATATGCAATACATTGAAAATAATGAGAATTATGTATATTTTATAAGTTACGGCAGTGATAAAAATTATATATGTGTGTACGATAATTCGAATAAAATCCTCTATGATAAAGAAGTAGAAAAAGGAGAGGAATTTCAATTAATTTATGTAGAATCCTTAAAATCATTAATGGCCATAGATAATCATAAGGGAATAATATATAAGGTTAAATTAGAACAAGAAAAAATTCATTTAGAACAGTATATTAATCTTGATATAGCTACGGGAGATGAGACAGAACAAGTATATGGAAAAATTATAAATAATAGTGAAATATTAATTATAAAGAATAAACTTTTTAATAAAGATTATGTCCATAATATTTACAGGGGCTATGCCACTGAAAGTATTATGAGGTTTAATTTTAAAACTAAGGAGCTTAAAACCTTATTTGAGCCTCCAAAAGATAGTTTTTTCAATACACAATATTTAGGGAATTTTGTATTTGTATTAGAAGAATTTGAAGTTAAGGAGGATATTATGATTCCCAAATTCAGATATATTGAAGTATTAGAGGAAGATAGCATAAAACTTCTATTTAAGGAATCTATTGAGGATGAATGGAAAACTGGATACGAAAGTATCAGCACAGCTGTTGTAAATGAGACAGGAAATGAAATATTTTTAAAAACAGAATTGACAAAGGAAGAAGATAATATAGAAACCAGTGTGGATGCTATTTATAAAAGATACACTATTCAGAGAAATACGCCGAAGGCATAGAGAATTGGCTTCGTCAGAGAAGGGCAACTTGCAGTTCCAGAGAAGTATGCCAAAGGCATAGAGAATCGCTTCGCTAGAGAAGGGCAACCTGAGGTTGCAATTCACTGTGCCGATAGCATAATTCCCTGCGAGTAAAGTGAGCCCTTCCCAGTGAACGAAGTGAACCCTTCTCTGTGCCTATGGCACACTTATCTGCGACCATAGGTCGCAATTATCTAAATAAGTTACTCCATAATTTATTTAAAGGATTTATCCATAGGCGTGGTGAATAATTTAAGTAAAATACTTCAAAAGGTGGGACATATATGGAGAAGAGAATATTAGTAGTGGAGGATGAGTATTCAATCAATGATGTTTTAACCCTTGCTCTCATTGATGAGGGATATAAAGTTAAAAGTGTTTACGATGGTAAAAGTGCACTGGAGGAGATTGAGAGTTTTAAACCCAATCTTACCTTATTGGATGTTATGCTCCCAGACATGGATGGATTTGAGATCTGTAAGGCCATAAGCCATAGAAATTTAGTGATTATGATAACTGCTAGAGATAATATTTTTGATAGGATTGTGGGTTTGGAGTTAGGTGCAGATGATTATATAACCAAGCCCTTTGAAATAAGAGAGGTTCTTGTAAGAATAAAAACCATATTTAGAACCCTTCATAAGAATAATGATAGAGAGGATATGAATAGACTAATACTCCCAGGAAATATTACTGTGGATTTGCAAGGGGAGAGAGTGTTTAAAGAGGATGAAGAAGTAGAGTTAAAGAGAAAAGAAGCAGCATTGTTTTTCTACTTAATCAATCATAGAAATAGAGTTTTATCTCGAGAGCAACTTCTAGAGAAAGTGTGGGGTTATGACTACTATGGAGATACAAGGACGGTGGATGTCCATGTAAGAAGACTTAGAGAAAAATTAGATATGCCAGGAAATTCCCTTATAGAAACAGTATTCGGTACAGGCTATGTGATGAGGTAGAATCATGATAAAAACAATTAAAGGAAAAATTACTTTAGGAGCTGGAATAACTAGTGTAATCACCTTAGTAATTATAAACTTAATAATATGGCAGGTATTTCAAAATAACTTAAAAACCTTTATTAAGGAAGATATGGACAAGACAAAGTCCATAGCGGTATCTGAAATAAAGAATTTATATTTAATGGATGAAGACCTATTTAAGGGAAGTAGTAACAATGAATTATGGAGGACATTAAATAATATTAGTAGACAGCATGAGGTATATATATCTATGGACTATGATAGGGAAGTGAATATAGAGTTTATAGGGACGCTACTAAATGATGAGGAGAGGAAAAACATCCTTCAGGATAGTAATAAAAAAACCTCGTTATTATACATAAGTAAAGGTAATATTACCAGTGAACAGAGAGGATTTTATGGGACGTTTGCCTATCCAATGTATATAGAAATGAATTATATAGGTACCTTAGTGTTTCAAAAGGATTATTTAAAACAATATGAAGATTATACAAATCTTATAGAAAGAGTTATAGCTATTGAGGGAGCTTTGTTTTTAATAATGGTTTTTGTGGTATATTTACTGCTTAAAAATACTACAAAACCGCTAGCTACCTTAAAAGCTAACATGGCCCATATAGGAGAAGGGGATTTTTCACATCGATTAGAAGTTAAGAGAAATGATGAGATTTCATCTCTTATTAAGCATTTTAATAGTATGCAGCATAAGATAATAGGGCAAATGGAGCAGTTACATTCAGAGAAGAAAAAAATAGAAGAGCTAGAGAGAAGTTCTAGAGAATTCTTTGATTATGCCACCCATGAACTTAAGACACCACTAACAGCTATTATAGGTTATGGTGAGCTTTTACAAAAGGGGAATTTAAAAGAAGAGGATAAAAAAAGAGCCTATGAAAGAATCAAGCTAGAGGGAAATAGATTGAAAACCATGGTACAAAACATGTTAGTAGTAGCTAAAGGTAGGAAGGAAGAATCAAAAATACAAGAGGGGTTTAGTATAACAGAAGTTTTAAAAGAAATTATTGATGAATATAATCTTATATTCGAGAAAATAGGGATACAGATAGGGTTAAAAGAGGAAGAACTCATAGTACAGGGAGTAAAGGAAGAACTTAGAACCGTCATATTAAATCTCATAGATAATGGGGTTAAGTATAGCTTAGATGGAAGAGTTAATATAGGGGTGAATGGAAACGAAGGAATAATAATCATAGAAAACAGATGTGGCGCTATACCTATGGAGGTTAAAGAGAACCTATTTAAACCCTTTGTAAAATATAACTATGGAGATAACACTAAAGTGAGCTCAGGCCTTGGATTATTTATATGTAAGGAACTTATGGAGAAAAATAATGGAACTATTGAGTATACGGTGAGTGATGAAAAGATAAAATTCATACTAACTTTTATGAGAGATAATATTTAAAAAAGAGAGCTGAGTTTTATCTTGAGGCTTTGTTTTAATATAGTGTTGATAATGAACTACATATAATTAATCCAGATATGCATAAGTTCACCCATCAGGGTACAGGCAACTAGAGATTACTTTACTCTGTAGAAATCTAAGTTTACACTTAAACCGTTTCAAAATAATATATAGTTCTGAAACCAACAATCATTTAAGGCAAGGTCTATTTTAATAAATGGCTATGTCTTAATAGGGTATTACAAATCGTATATTATTGAAGAGATGATAAAATTAAATTAAATATTTTTCAATGGTATCCATAACTAGGGGGATACCTTTTTTTATTTTATCCTCATTTGCTTTGCTAATACTTATTCTAAGATAGTTATTATTTTTATATTCTTTTAAAAAGCATTCACTGGTATCCAATAATTCTATATTTTTATCTTTTAATGAAGTTACTATTTTATTACATTTCAGATTATTTTCTGCATATATACATGAGAAGTAACCATAGTTAGGAACATTCCATTTTATTTTAGGATTATTATATTTTGATAGAGTTTCTTTTAAAAAAGCCAGCCTATGAGAATATAGTTTAATCATTTCTTTTTTATGTATATCAAACAATCCACTTTTTAAATATATTTCTAGAGCGCTTTGAGATAGTATGGGACTGTTCATATCCATCCATTTTTTATAATCTAAAAAAGTATTTATAATTAATTTAGGTAGTATGAGTAAGGCAATTCTTAATCCAGGCATAAGAATTTTTGAGTAACTTTTTAAATAAATAACCATGGAAGAGGTATCATAGCAGAATAAGGGATCATTCTTTTTATCTAAATCTAAATCTGCCGAAATATCATCTTCTACAATATAAACATTGTATTTCTCGGCCATTTTAACAATAGCTTCCTTCTCTTGCCTGTTATAGGAAATTCCTGTGGGATTATGAAATCTAGGAATAGTATAAAAAAATTTAATATTTCCATATTTAAATAACTTTTCTAATTCATTTAAATCTATTCCATCGAAACCTCTTTCGATTCCTAAAGTAGGGATATTATTTAGTTTTAGATATTTTATCATTCCATAATAGGTAGGCTGTTCAACCAGAATATTAGACTTATTATTTGGAAAGGGCATCATTGACAATATATTAAATACTTGCTGAGAGCTTGAAGCAATAAGGATATTATCTGGCTTAGTAAATATCTGATATTGCTGCAAGTGGCTTGCGAGTGTATGTATCAAGGAATTCAATCCACGGGGATCTGAATAGGTAAATAGTGTATCTTTATACAGGTCCATAGATTTATTTAAGCAATGTTGAAAATTTTTATAGGGAAATGTCTTCGCATCTGGTACCCCTGATGAAAAATCAATGATGGAATCTATAGAAGGATTATTAGGAAAATCCTCTAATACATAGTATCCACTTTTAGGCAGTGAATAAATAATGTGATCCTTCTCAAGCTCATCATAGGCCTTTAAAACCGTACCAACACTACAATTAAATAGTTGAGAAATAGCTCTAATAGAAGGTAATCTTTTTTTAGGCATAAAATTTCCTAAAGAAATTTCATCTTTAATATAGCTAACAATTTTCTCATACTTTAACAATTTTACTCACTCCTTTAGTTTTGTACTAGTACAGATGGTAATTATATTTCTTGATATCTAAATTATACTATAATAACATATACGTGTAATAGACTTTCATTTTCAATTAAGAAGGTATTAAAATCACAGATATAAAATTTTATTTTTTAACATAAGATAAGGAGTGGTTAATTATGAATAAGCCAGAGCTTTTAGCCCCAGCGGGAAATTTAGAAAAGCTTAAAACCGCTATAAATTTCGGAGCGGATGCAGTATATCTTGGTGGCAGTAAACTAAATTTAAGAGCAAATGCAGATAATTTTACCATTGATGAATTAAAAGAGGGAATTGAATTTGCACATTCTAGAGATAGAAAAGTTTATGTAACAGTAAATATAATGCCCCATGATGAAGATTTATTAGGAGTGGAGGATTATCTTAAGGAGCTATATGAAGTTGGAGCAGATGCAATACTTGTTGCAGATCCTGGAATTATTGCAACGGCAAAAGAGGTAGTACCAAACCTTGAAATACATCTAAGCACTCAAGCCAATTGTACGAACTATAAATCCGCTTCGTTTTGGCATAAAATGGGCGTTAAACGAGTAGTTACAGCAAGAGAAATGAGCCTTAAAGATCTTAAGCTACTAAAAGAAAACCTTCCTGAAAGCTGTGAAATAGAGACTTTTGTTCATGGTTCAATGTGCATGGCCTATTCAGGCAAATGTTTTTTATCAAATCATCTAACTGGAAGGGATGCAAATAGAGGAACCTGTGCACAACCATGTAGATATAAATATCATTTAGTTGAGGAAAGAGAATCTGGAGAACATCATAGAGTTAGCGAAGATAGCAATGGAGTTTACATAATGAATTCCAATGATCTGTGCATGATTGAGCACATTCCGGAGTTGATAGAGTCAGGAATAGATTCTCTTAAAATCGAAGGACGTATGAAAAGTTCATATTATGTTGCATCAGTAGTAAGTGCATATAGAAAAGCTATTGATAAGTATATGGAGGACCCTGAAAATTATGCCTTTGATCCAAAATGGATGGAATGTATTATGAAACCTAGCCATAGACCATATACTACAGGTTTCTATTTTGATGAAGAAATAAGGCAGCATTATGAAAGCTCATCCTATATTCGTAATTCTGATGTTGTAGGCATTGTAAAGGCTTATGATGGTGAATCCGGGCTGGCAACAATAGAACAGAGGAATAAGGTATATGATGGAGATATGGTTGAAATATTGTCTCCAGGTAAGGATAACATAATGATAAAAATTAGAGACCTGAAGGACAAAAATGGTAAAAACATAAGCAGTGCCCCTTCAGCTCAAATGATTTTCACAATGCAGTGTGATGAAAATCTAGAGATTGGAGATATATTAATTAAAAATCAGGCTTTGTTTTAATATATTGTTGATAACGAACTATATATT
>DFXM01000033.1:22029-25189 GCA_002381695.1 Clostridium sp. UBA4108
ATATAGTTCTAAAATCAACAACGACTTAGAAAAAAGCCTAAAATTAGAATATAATTTCAATAGTAATATCTATTATTGGAGTTTTTGTAAAAATATTTGTTTTTTTAGCTTAATTTGACATAACATTATTGCCATGATATTGTGTTAATATAATTGAATATTTTTAAGTAGGTTTAATAGTAATATTAATTAAAAGGGAAGTTGGNNCCACGCGGTCCCGCCGCTGTAAAAGATGAGCGTTCTTCTAGGTATATCTAAGCCACTGTTCTTAAGGAATGGGAAGGCAGAAGAAGGTGATGACTCTTGAGCCAGAATATCTGCCTATTTGTTTGCGCTAATTTTCTACGAGAGATGGAGAGGTGTCTTTATATAAGATTGTATTTTTACGACCTTTTAGCTTTTGTTGCTAAAGGGTCGTTTATTTTTATGTAGATTATTAGATGGACAATAATAATTTTTAGAAAAAAGGAGGATGTTTATGAAAAATACTCCCTTAAAAATTGCTCTTTACGGAAAGGGTGGTATTGGTAAATCTACTGTAGCTGCAAATCTTTCAGTAGCATTTGCTAAAAAAAATTTAAAAGTTCTTCATATAGGATGTGATCCTAAAGGAGATTCAACAAGACTACTAATGGGAGGAAAGATTCCAACTGTAATGGAAGTTCTTCAAGAAATTAAAACTCCTAATAGAGATAATTATCTTTACAAAGGTTTTATGAATATTGGTTGCATTGAAGCTGGTGGACCTGAACCTGGACGTGGATGTGCTGGTATGGCAATTTCTACAATGATGGAGGAATTAAAATATACAGATATTTTAAAGGAACATTGGGATGTGGAGATATACGATGTATTAGGAGATGTGGTGTGCGGAGGATTTTCAGTACCTATGAGGGATAATTATGTGGATGCTATTTATATTGTATCCTCCGATGAATTTATGTCTATTTATGCTGCCAACAATATTATTAAGAGTATAAGAAATTTTTCATCTATTGAGGGTCCAATCTTTGGTGGAATAATTCAAAATCAAAGAAAAGAAGCTTTGGGATATGATTTCTTAGAAGTATTTGCTAAAAAAACAAATACATCTATTGTGAGCAAAATTCCTTGGACTGAAGAAATAGTTATGTCAGAGCTTGAGGGAAAGACTCTACTTGAAAAATATCCCCATTCAGCAAATAGCCTTGCCTTTATGAATCTTGCAGATAAGATTTGGGACAATAGGGACTATACAATACCTAAAGCCTTAAACCCTGAAGAGATGGAAGTTTTAAGTAGAGAACTTTTAAAACTTAAGATTGAAAATTATTCTTCAAAGTAGAAAGGAAATAATTAAGATGACAGTTAGAAAAAATTCTAATGAATCTCAAGATTTAAAAGTAAAGAAAAAATTTTTAATAAGGGCTGAGAAAAGTGAGGGGAGAAATGAGGGAAAAAATCATATAAAGGAAAAAGCAATGATAAACATAGCTCTTGACATTAAGGGTACCTATGTTTTAGCAGTTGGTCCATTGGGATGCTTGAGACTTTTATATCTTAGGGCTAAGGAGCATGGCCAGTTACATAAATTTAAAGCATTGCCAGTGGAAAGAAAAGATTTTATTACAGCAGTACATTTGGAGAAAATCGAAAAGGCTCTAAGAGAAATTCTAGATTCTAAAGATATAAATTATAGGTCTATAATTTTATATTTAACCTGTAGTGATATTATGGCAGGAAATAACTTCACTCAAATGATTCATAATCTTGAGAAAAATTATGGAGCATCCATAAAGTTATTTAAAAGAGGACCACTGATTAAACGTAGATGTGCACCAAGGGATACTCTTAAAATCTTATCTATGGAAATAGATGAGTATTTTAATGAAAATAACTCAACAAGAAAAGATCTAATAAAAGATGTTAAATACATAAATATGAGTGAAAATTTTAATGATTTAAGCTATGAGATTCCGCCCTTTATTTGTGATTATTCAGCGGCATGCTCAGTTCTTTATAGTTTTAATTCAATCAATATTCTATACTCACCAAGTGGATGTTTAGGTGGCGCTATAGAACTTGATGAAAGTAGAGATTTAAAAAGTACAAAGTTATATTCTACTGTGTTAAATGATGTAAATATTACTGTTGGTTCTGAATCACAGCTAATTACAGAGGCGGTAGAGCTTGTAAAGTTAAATCCTAAAATAGATTTTATATCAATAATAGGAACTCCATTTACGGATATAAGTAATGTTAATTTGAATCATATAGGAGAAAAAATAGAGAAGCTTGTTAATTTGCCAGTTATATTAGTACCAACTAATGGATTTTCCATTTACTCTTATGGAATTTCAAAGACTTTGCTTTCACTTGGGGAAAAATTTATTACAAAGGATGAGATTAATAAAAATCAAGTAAATATCATTGGGGATAGTATTTTAAGTGGTATAACCAAGGAAGATTTAAAAGAATTCACTACACTTCTAAATGACAATGGAGTAGAGGTGGTATTATCCTCTGATGAAGTTAATAGTTTAGGTTCTATAAAACAATTAGCATCTGGATGTGTAAACTTAGTAGTAGCCCCTGAAGGGCTTGAATTAGCTAAATATCTTGAAGATAAATATTCGGTTCCATATATAGTAGGACTTCCAGTAGGGATATGGGGTACTAAGGATTTATTAAAAAAATTAGATGACTATGTGGAAGTTAACCTATATGAGAGAAGTAAAGAAATCTATGATAAAGCTTTAAGTAAGAGCTTATCAGACAAGCCTAGTAATATAAATGTAATTATTATTGGAGAGCCTATGTTTTCTTCACATATAGAAGCCTGTCTGAAAAATGATTTTGACATACAAAGAGTAACTATAGTTTCTCATGAGAATTTTAAGGATGAAAGAAGATTATATAGAGACTTTAAACTACAGTCAGAGATTTTGTTTATATCAGAGAATGAATTAAAAGAAAACATTGCTAGTGCAGAGGTTATTATTGCAGATGAAGTATATAAAAATTTTATAACTAATCCTAAAACCGTGTTTATTAATGTACCTATGAGGAGTTTAAGTAATAGGGATTTCAATAAGGATAGTCATCAATTAATGGGTATAAAGGGTTTTAAATATTTAAGTAGATTTTTTGAATCAGCTCTGTTTTAATATAGTGCTGATAA
>DFXM01000033.1:25209-28326 GCA_002381695.1 Clostridium sp. UBA4108
AAATGGTTTAAGTGTAAACTTAAATTCCTGCAGAGCAAAGGAATCTCTAGTTGAACTTATGCAAAGCTGCTTCGCAATAATATATAGTTCTAAAATCAACACTAGTTTAAAACAAAGCCTGAAATTAATATGTAAGGATGGATGAAAAAATGAAAAATAAGAGTAAAAAAATTCTAACATTAATATTAAGTGCAATAATGTTAGTTTCTGTAGGATGTTCTAAAACCAAAACAAGTGGAGATAAAACTGGAAACAAGGAAACAGTTGAAAATTCAACTAAAGTTATAACGGATACTCTTGGAAATAAAGTAGAAATCAAAACTGATATTAAGAGAGTAATCGCACTTCCATGGCCATGGCCATCAGCAATTTGTGCTATTGACCAAAGCAGTGAAAGGCTTGTAGGAATTCCTAAGGGAGCTAAAGAATCCTATGAAAATTGCATTTTAAAGAAAATATATCCTAAGTTGGCTGAGGTACCTACAGAGTATGTAGATAATAGTGGAGTTCTTAATATTGAAGAGGTTCAGAAAATAAAACCAGATGTTGCGTTTATGTATGAATCTCAAGGTGAGCAAGCTGAACAATTAAAAACTATTGGAATTCCAACGGTTATGTTAAAATATGGTACAATTCAAGATTTTAAGGATAGCATCAAGGTAATCGGTGAAGTATTAGATAAGAATGAACAAGCAACAAAAATCATTAAATATACTGAAGATACAGAGGCGTATTTTGAGAGTAAAAAATCAGAAATCCAGTCAGCTAAGGCGCCTAAAATATTGTACATAAGAGATGGTGAATTAAGCGTTGCTTCAAAGAAAAATGTAAATACTTCAATAATGGTAACTACTGGTGGAGAAAATGTAGCTAAAGATACTGAAGGAGCTTCTTGGGCACCTGTTAGTATGGAACAAGTTCTTCAATGGAATCCTGAAATGATATATATAAGTAATTTTTCAGATGTAACTCCTAAGGATTTATATGAAAACACTTTAAAAGGACAAGATTGGAGTAACATTTCAGCTGTAAAAAATAAGAAGGTATATAAAACTCCAATGGGAATTTATCGTTGGGATGCCCCTTCAGTTGAAGAACCATTGATGATGAGATGGATGGCCAAAATGCAGCTTCCAGAAGTATTTAAAGAATATGATATTGAAGAGGAAATAACTAATTTTTATAAGGATATTTTAAATTATAATTTAACTGAAGAGGAGTTAAATGAAATATTAAATAGTGATTTAAATAGATAATAGTTAGCAGGTGAATTTTAGTAATGGAAAAAAGCAAACATCTCAATATAAAGTGGATTATTATGCTATTGATTTTGGCCTTAACTTTTTTTGTATCCTTATTTCTAGGTAGATATATCATAGAGCCAAAGATAGTTGTCAGCGTACTTTATAATAAAATTTTGGGTATTTCTAACGAAGCTCTTAAACAAGAAGCATCAATTGTACTGGGAATAAGATTTCCACGAATTATGTTAACTATGATAATTGGAGGAGGACTTGCTATATCTGGAGCAACCTTTCAAGGGCTTTTTAGAAATCCTTTAGTTAGCCCTGATGTACTTGGAGTTAGTAATGGGGCAGGGTTCGGCGTTGCCCTTGGTATACTACTTACTGGAATGAGTCCTACTGCCAGCCTTTTCTCCTTCGCTTTTGGTGTCTTAAGTGTATTCTTTGCTTATTTTCTAGCTAAGAGCAGAGAGCATGTTTCAACTATTTCTTTAGTTTTGTCTGGAATGGTTGTTTCCTCAATTTTTTCTTCCCTAATTTCTCTAATTAAATTTGTAGCAGATCCTGATGATAAGCTGCCTTCAATTACCTATTGGCTTATGGGAAGCTTTTCTAAAGCCTCCTACTCCGATTTAAAATTAGTATTTATACCAATTCTTCTATGCACTTTTATATTACTGCTTTTAAGATGGAGAATTAATATACTATCTCTAGGAGATGAGGAAGCCTACAACTTAGGAATAAATCCTAAGCACAATCGTATGATTGCAATAATACTATCAACAATAATAACAGCTTCATCGGTAATGGTAGTTGGGGTTATTGGTTGGGTTGGACTTGTAATTCCTCATATAGCTAGGCATATTGTGGGGGTTGACCATAAGGATTTACTACCAGCTACATGCATAATTGGAGCTATATTTCTAACCTTAGTAGATTTAGCTGCTCGTACACTTACTTCTACTGAAATTCCAATTGGAATTCTAACAGCTTTAATTGGGGCACCATTTTTTGCTTTCCTTATAAAAACCACACGTAAAAAGGAAGGTGATTTCTAATGTTACTTGAACTAAAAGATTGCTCTTATGGATATTCTGATGACAAAATTATATTAAAAAATATCAGCTTCAAATTGGAACAGGGTCAAGTTCTTGGGATTTTAGGACAAAATGGGATTGGTAAAACTACTCTTTTAAAATGTCTAACAGGTATTTATAGATGGAAACAGGGAGGAACTTATATAGATGGAGTAAAGATGAATTACTCTAAATCTCTTCAGGATGTATCTTATGTTCCACAAGCTCATAGTTTATCTTTTCCATACACTGTTGAAGAAGTGGTGATAATGGGAAGAGCGCGTTATATAGGAACCTTTTCAACACCCACTAAAAAAGATAAAGAGCTAGTTTATAAAATACTTAAAGATTTAGATATATATGATTTAAAACATAGGAAGTGCAATGAGCTTAGTGGAGGGCAGCTTCAGTTAGCTTATATAGCGAGGGCATTAGTAGGGGAGCCTAAATTACTGATATTAGATGAGCCAGAATCCCATCTAGATTTTAAGAATCAAGTATTAATCCTTAAATTGATACAAAACTTAGTTAATGAAAAGGGATTGTCTTGTATTATTAATACTCATTATCCTGAACATGCTTTAAAACTTGCAGATAAAGCATTATTACTTAAAAATGATGAGTATGAATTTGGAAACGCTAAAGAAATAATAAATGAAGAAAATCTAAAAAAATATTTTGAAATCGATGCAAAGATTGTAACAGTGCCTTATGGAGATATGGAAATAGAATCAGTGGTTGCCTTGTATTAAGGAAAAGATTTTTTATTTGGCATTATTTTAATATAGTGTTGATAA
>DFXM01000033.1:28403-29658 GCA_002381695.1 Clostridium sp. UBA4108
TATAGTTCTAAAATCAACAACTGTTTAAAATAAAGCCATTTATTTATATTAAGGAAAAGATTTTTTATTTTATAAAATCGAGAATAAACATAATAAAACTATTGTAATTATAAGCAATATTTGATATAATTATCACGAACTAAACATTTGCTTACAAAGTAAGCAGATGCAAAAAACATTGATAATTGAGTAAAATATTAATAAATTACAAAGGAGATAGCTTTATGTTAGAAAAGTATTTAGATATTAAAGAAGAAGTAAAGTTAGCATTAGAGGAAGGTAAGGCAGTAGTTGCTCTTGAGTCTACAATTATATCTCATGGAATGCCTTATCCTAAAAATGTAGAAACTGCATTAAGAGTTGAAGAAATAATTAGAGAAAATGGAGCAATTCCAGCAACTACGGCAATATTAGATGGAAGATTAAAAGTTGGATTGACTAAAGAAGAGATTGAAAGACTTGGCAAAAGTAGTGATGTAATAAAAACTAGTAGAAGAGATATTCCTTTTATAGTTGCTAATAAGTTAAATGGAGCAACTACTGTAGCAACTACCATGATTATGGCAAACTTAGCAGGAATAAAGGTATTTGCTACAGGGGGAATAGGTGGAGTTCATAGAGGAGCTCAAGAAACTTTTGATATATCAGCAGACTTAGAAGAACTGTCTATGACAAATGTAGCTGTAGTTTGTGCTGGAGCTAAATCTATCCTAGATATAGGATTAACTCTTGAGTATTTAGAAACTAATGGAGTTCCAGTAGCTGGATTTAAAACAGATGAACTTCCAGCCTTCTATACAAGAAAATCAGGATTTAAAGTTGATTATAAAGTAGATGATGAAGCTACATTAGCTAAAGCATTAAAATGTAAATGGGATTTAGGATTACAAGGTGGAGTTGTAGTTGCAAACCCAATCCCAGAAGAGTATCAAATGAATTTTGATGAAATAACAGAGGCTATAAATAATGCGGTTAAAGAAGCAGAAGAAAAAGGAATAAGAGGAAAAGAAAGCACACCATTCCTTTTAGGAAAAGTAAAAGAAATAACTAAAGGTGGAAGTTTAGAAGCTAATATTCAGTTAGTTTATAACAACGCTAAAGTTGGAGCTAATTTAGCTGTAGAATTAAGTAAATTATCCTAATGATTTAAAAGGCATCTTCAAATAATGGAGATGCCTTAAATTTTATTTCAATTATAAAGAAATCAGCAGTTAGTTAATTTTAAATATTGGTTTTGTTTTAATATAGTGTTGAT
>DFXM01000029.1 GCA_002381695.1 Clostridium sp. UBA4108
CGGGCTCATAACCCGAAGGTCATAGGTTCAAGTCCTGTCCCCGCAACCACATGGCGGAATAGCTCAGCTGGCTAGAGCATTCGGTTCATACCCGAAGGGTCGTAGGTTCAAGTCCTATTTCCGCTACCATACAAAATGGTTTGAAACATTGTTTCAAACCATTTTTATTTTTTAGAAAAACAATTAAGATAATATATGCTAATGAGTGAAAAAATATTATAAAAAATTTCCCTATATAAAGTTAAAAATTTTTATATAGTGACATATTAAGTTATATAAAGTATCAACAATTTAAAACAATAAATATGAAAAAGAAAACAAAAATGTGGATAAACCTTGAAAAAATCTAGAAAGGTTGTTGATAATTATAAAAATAAAATAAAACATATTGTCATACGAAATATAAATACCATCACTAAGATTTTACAATTATTACCAGTAAACTTTGATATAATTACTTTATAAATTTAAGGAGTAGGTGATGGGTGTGCAATATGGAGAAGATATAGGAACTTATGAAAGATTAAAAAAAGCTTTAATTCAAAATAGTGTTAAGAGTCAAGATTATACTAGGATAATAGCTAAAAGTATAATATTTTTCACTATTGCTATGTTAGTTAGTAGAGTAATATTAATTAATAGGTCGGCTCCCTTTGGGATTGCATTTTTATTAACGGTATTATTTCTACAAGACAATAGGATAAGTATAATAACTGGAATTGGAAGCGTCATAGGGTATTTAACATTAATAGGTACATTAGATAATGCACTTATGTATATAACAATAATACCTACAATTGTAATGATAAATTTAATATTAAGTAGTTTCCTAAAGAAAAGGATTCATAAAATGGTGATTTGCTCGCTTATAATAACAATGATATTTTCCTATGGGATGCTTATAAATGAATACTCATTTTTATTAGCAATAGGAGCAGCTGTGTTAGAGGGAATATGTATATTTCCTATCTACTTAGTATTAGAATATGGAATTGATAGTTTTAAAAGAATAAATACAAAGTATTTATTTTCAAACGAAGATATTATAGCCATGAGCATAGTGGTATCCTTAATTATAGCGGGCACATGGAGAGTTAGTATAATAAATGTAGGGGTACTAAATTTATTAAGTATAGTTGCAATTTTGATAATGAGCTATGTATGTGGAGCTACTGTAGGAGCTACTACAGGTATTGCTATGGGTGTTATAGTTGGAATGTCTAGTGGAAATATATTTATATATGCAAGTATATTGGGAATATGTGGATTAATTGCAGGAATGTTTAAGGAAGCAGGAAAAATATTCACAGCATTATCGACCTGTATTATATTTTTTATAATGAAGATATATATGTCTACTTATCTAAAGGGGCAAGATTTTGAATTTATTATAGCTGAAGCCTTAATAGCTTTTATAATTTTTTTAGTAATACCGGAAAGAATTTATAATTCAATATCTCGAGAACTAGATAGTAGTAAAAAGGGTAGAATATACGAAGATGGGTATAAAGAAAAAATTAGAGAAACATTCACAGAAAGACTTAGTAAATTTTATGATGTATTAGAAAATATGTCTAATATATTAGTTAACTTAGCTGATAATGATAAGTTAGATATGAAAAGTAAAAGTAGTGGTATAATTGAAAACCTTGCTCATAGAGTATGTGAAGGTTGTGATACTAATAGAATATGTTGGGGCAGGGAGATGATTAATACTTATTCTGCGTTTGGAGAACTTATAGAGAATATCCAAAATAAAAATACTGGGTTCCCTATTATTTTAGAAAGAAAATGTATAAAAAAAGCTTCACTTATAAGAAATACTCAAGATATAGTAAATAGATATATAATAAATGAAATGTGGAGAACTAGGCTAGCTGAAGGAAGAGAACTTATTGCAGGTCAATTTGGCAATATGGCAAAATCTGTAGATGAGATAATAGAAGAGTTTTCAACAGATTTTAATGAGGACAAGCAGTGCCAAGAAAACATTTTAAGGATATTAGAAAAGAATGATATGGATATAGATGATGTGTTCTGTATTAGAGATAAAAACAATAGATTAATTATAGAGGTTAAGACTCCAAATTGTAATGGAAGAAATCAATGCTCTAAAAAAATGCAGTCTTTAATAAATGCATGTACAGAAAATAAGATGGTTAGAAGGCAAGATGGATGTAGAATTAATCCAAATACTAATCAGTGTACTGCTGTTTTTGAAGAAGCACCTAAATTTAGAATTAACACATCTATTGCTAGAGAAAGCAAGGATGGGCAGAGCATTTTTGGAGATAGTTTTTCTTATGGAAGAGGTGCAGATGGAACTTACATGATGTTACTCAGTGATGGAATGGGATCAGGACCTCAAGCAGGTAGGGAAAGTGAAGCGGTGGTTGAACTTATAGAGAAATTTGTAGCTGCAGGATTTACAATAACTACAGCTATTAAAACAGTGAATTCTATAATGAGTTTAAAATCTTGTGAAGAAGAAAAGTTCTCAACTGTAGATTTAGGAACCATTGATGTATATACTGGAGATATTGACTTCGCTAAAGTAGGAGCAGTGGCTAGCTTTATAAAGAGTGGAGACACTATAGATATAATTAAATCTAAAAGTTTACCAATTGGAGTATTAGATGAGGTAGATATAGAAATTCATCAGAAAAAACTGAGAAGTGGAGATTTAGTTGTAATGGTAACAGATGGTGTATTAGACTATAGTGATGATAGTTATGGAAAGGTAGACTGGGTATTAGATTATTTATGTAGACACGATAATTTACCAACAGAAGAGCTAGCAAAAGGGATTATTAAAGAAGCTAAAAAGCTTGGAGGAAATAAAGTAAAGGATGATATGACGGTGTTGGTATCTAAGGTTTATGTAGCATGATATAAATAAATTGTTAAGTAATTTATTTAGTAAAGTACAACCTCCCGTTGAGATTATCTAAATAAAGTACTCCACAATTTATTTAGAAATGAAGAAATGTTAAAAACATTTCTTCATTTTTACTTTACATATGTATATATAATAGATATGATTTATGTTATATATGTTTAAAGTATAATTTTAGGAAGTGTTTCGATGATAGATAAAATCCTTAAAACAATTGTGGATAATGATATGATAAAATATGGTGATTGTATTATAGTAGCATTGTCAGGTGGGCCTGATTCAATGAGTCTACTACATGGGCTAATGGCACTTAAAGATAGGTTTAATTTAAGGTTATATGCTGCTCATGTGAACCATATGCTTAGAGGAGAAGACTCTGATAAGGATGAAGAAGGTTGTAGGGAATTTTGTAGTGATTATGGTATAGAATTTTTTTCTAAAAGGATAGACATAGATACTATGGCACAGGAAAAAAATATTTCCCACGAAATGGCTGGGAGAGAAGCTAGATATGAGTTTTTCATAGAATTAAAAAATAAGCTAGGTGCAGATAAGATAGCTTTGGCACATAATCTAAATGACCAAGCGGAGACTATACTGATGAGACTTATGAGAGGTACAGGGTTAGAAGGATTAGTTGGTATTAAGGCTGTTAGGGATTATATATACATAAGGCCATTAATAAATGTAGCCAGAAAAGAAATAGAAAAATATTGTGAGGAAAATAATTTACCAGTTAGGGTAGATAAGACAAATTTTGAAAGTATATATTCAAGAAATAAGGTTAGACTTGAACTCATACCTTATATAGAAGAACATTTTAATGAAGATATAATAAGTACTTTAAATAGGATGAGTACTCTAGTTAAAATAGATGAAGACTATATTACTGAAAATGCACTTAAATTTTTTCAAAAATATTGTGATATAAAAGCAGATAGAGTTATAATATATAATGATGCTTTTAATTTACATGAAGCTATACTTAGTAGAATTATAAGAAGAGCTTTATTAAATATTAAAGGTAATATGTATAATCTAGAAAACATACATATTGACAATATAATTAGTGTTCAAAAGGGATCTACAGGGAAGTTTACTAAAATCCCTAAAGACATAATAGCTAAAAATGTATATGGGAATATAGAAATAGTAAAGGAGAAATTTGATTGTAGTGAGTTAAATGAACTAAATATAGAGTTAAAATTAGGTGAAAATTATATTGAAGAGTTAAATTTAAAGATATGTATTAAAGTCACAGACAATTATAGTGGACTTAAACTAAAATGTAATAATAATACCAAGTATTTTAGTTTTGATAAAGAACTTTCTAATATCAGATTAAGATATAGAAAAAATGGTGATAAATTTACACCTCTTGGAATGAAGGGGAGTAGAAAACTAAAAGATATATTTATGGATATGAAGATACCTAGAGAAGAGAGAGATAGAATCCCTCTTTTATGTTTTAATGAGGAAATATCATGGATAATTGGATATAGAATTAGTGAAAAGTTTAAAGTTCACCAACATACAAATAAAATTTTACAAGTAACAATAGAAAGGTAGGAAAGGCATGAATAACGACATTAAAGAAATTTTATTATCAGAGGAACAATTGCAAGAAAAAATTAATGAGCTAGGTAAGAGGATTAGTGAGGATTATAAAGGAAAAGATGTGATTCTTTTAGGTATTTTAAAAGGATCGGTAATATTTATGTCCGACTTAATGAAAACTATAACTATACCATGTAAAATGGACTTCATGGCTGTATCTAGCTATGGAGATTCTACAGAGTCCTCAGGAATTGTTAAAATAATTAAGGATTTAGACTTCGAAATCAAAGGTAAACATGTATTAATAGTAGAAGATATTATCGATAGTGGAGTTACTCTTAAGTATTTAATGAAGTATTTAGGAGCTAGGAATCCAGAAAGCTTAGAGATAGCGTGCCTATTAAACAAACCAGAGAGAAGAAAAGAAGATATTGATGTAAAATATCTAGGATATGATGTAAAAGACTATTTCCTAGTTGGATATGGTTTAGACTATGCAGAGCGCTATAGAAATTTACCTTATATAGGGATATTAAAAGAAAGTGTATATAATAAATAATAGTATGTATGGATAAGCTACTTTAGTAACATAATAATATTAGAATTTGTTAATTAACTAATAATTAATATTATTTATGTTGTAATGTAAAATTCCATATGATAGAATTTTTAAAGTAACTATTCAGGCATAGAGAGGGGGGCCTTATGTGAAAAAGTTTTCTAGTGCAACTGTTTGGTTGTTAGTATTAATATTAGTAGTCTTTTCAGCACTTACACTTTTTAATGGCTCTGGAAATATTGAGAGTATAAGTATAAGTGAATATGAAAAACACATGAAGGATAAAAAGGTAAAGGAATATAACTTTTCAAATGATGAGGAAGTATTGATTGGGGAGTTAAACGATGGTAAACAATTTAGAGTAAATATCATCAAAGAAAGATACTTACAAATAAGGGACCAGTATCCAAATCCTAATATGGTTGAAAGAAATACACCACCAGCAACAATGCCACTGTGGTTAAATATTTTACCGACATTCCTAATAATATTAATGTTGGTAGTATTCTGGGCAATGTTTATGAACCAGTCTAGCGGTGGAGGCGGCGGTGGTCGTGGAGTGATGAATTTTGGAAAGAGTAGGGCTAAGATGGCTACTCCAGATGCTAATAAAAAAGTTACATTTAAAGATGTAGCTGGTGCTGATGAGGAGAAAGCTGAGCTTGAGGAAATAGTAGATTTTCTTAAGAGTCCAAAGAGATACGTGGATGTAGGTGCTAGAATACCTAAAGGGGTGCTATTAGTTGGTCCTCCAGGAACAGGTAAAACCCTACTTGCAAAGGCTGTAGCAGGAGAAGCTGGAGTTCCATTCTTCAGTATTTCAGGTTCTGACTTTGTTGAAATGTTTGTTGGAGTAGGAGCATCGAGAGTTAGAGACTTGTTTGAGCAAGCTAAGAAAAACGCACCATGTATAATATTTATAGACGAAATTGATGCTGTTGGTAGACAAAGAGGTGCAGGTCTTGGTGGAGGTCATGATGAGAGAGAGCAAACCTTAAATCAACTTCTTGTTGAGATGGATGGTTTTGGTGCTAATGAAGGAATCATCATGGTTGCAGCTACAAATAGACCAGACATATTAGACCCAGCACTTTTAAGACCTGGTAGATTTGATAGACAAATAGTTGTAGGAGCACCAGATGTTAAAGGTAGAGAAGAAATATTAAAGGTACATTCAAGAAACAAGCCACTAAATGAAGAGGTTAAGCTTGATATATTAGCTAAGAGAACTCCAGGATTTACAGGAGCAGATTTAGAGAATTTAATGAATGAAGCTGCACTTTTGACTGTTAGAAATAAAAGAAGAGTAATTGATATGGACTTATTAGAAGAAGCTATAACAAGAGTAATAGCAGGTCCAGAGAAGAAGTCTAGAATAATAACTGATAAAGATAAGAGGTTAACAGCATACCACGAAGCAGGTCATGCGGTGGTATCTAAATACTTACCGAATTCATACCCAGTACATGAAATTAGTATTATTCCTAGAGGAATGGCTGGAGGATACACTCTTCATTTACCAACAGAAGATACTGCATATACATCAAAATCTAAGTTAAAGGATGATATGGTTGGTCTTCTAGGAGGAAGAGTTGCTGAGGCGCTTATTCTTGAAGAGATAAGCACTGGAGCTAAAAATGATATAGACAGAACTACAGCTATAGCTAAAAAAATGGTTATGGAATTCGGTATGAGTGATGTGATAGGACCGATATCTTTTGGTAAAGATGATGGTGAAGTATTTATGGGAAGAGATTTTGGTAGAACAAGAGACTTCTCAGAAGAAGTAGCATCAACAATAGATACTGAAGTAAGATCTCTTATACATGAGGCTTATGAAAGAGCTAAAACTATATTATCAGAAAATGTAGATAAACTTCATGATGTGGCTAAAGCTTTAATTGAAAGAGAAAAGCTTACAGCAGAAGAATTTAATGCTATAATGGATGGAAGATCATTAGAAGAATTAGATGCTGAAAATAATTTGAATAATGATAATAAAGGAGAATTACCACAACAAGAAGAAAATAAAAAAGAAGAACCTAAAGTTGAAGTGGTTAAAAATCCATTTGATGACACTAATTCAGATAGTTTTAATACTAAAGATGTTTAAGAAAAAAAGTACAACTAATTTTAGTTGTACTTTTTTATTTATACCTAAAAAATACCTATAAATTTCTAGAATTAATAAAGAGTTATAACTGTTATAAACCTTTATTTAAATGTAAAGTATTATTACAATTTATATATGTTGACATATGGGATATGATATAATAATAATGGGTGTGAGAATTTATAAGAATAGTAATTTCAGGAGGGGTTAAAATGAAAAGTGATATTGAAATAGCTCAAGGAGCAAAAATGCTAAATATTGTGGATGTAGCTAAAAAAATAGGGCTACACCATGATGATTTAGACCTATATGGAAAATATAAAGCTAAGATTTCTTTAGATATATTAAAGAGAAATGAATCTAAAGAAGATGGAAAATTAATATTAGTTACAGCAATAAATCCAACTCCAGCTGGAGAAGGTAAATCAACAGTAACAATAGGTTTAGGTCAAGCATTTTGTAGTCTAGGAAAAAATGCGGTAATAGCATTAAGAGAGCCTTCTTTAGGACCAGTATTTGGTGTTAAAGGTGGAGCAGCAGGTGGCGGATATGCTCAAGTAATTCCTATGGAGGATATAAATCTTCACTTCACTGGAGATATGCATGCTATTACTGCTGCCAATAATCTTCTTTGTGCAGCTATTGATAATCATATACACCAAGGAAATGATTTAGAAATAGATTCTAGAAAAATTATTTTTAGAAGAGTTTTAGATATGAATGATAGAGCTCTAAGAAACATTATTGTTGGGTTAGGTGGAACAGCTAATGGATTCTTAAGAGAGGATGGTTTTACAATTACAGTTGCATCAGAGGTAATGGCTATTCTATGTTTATCTAAAGACTTAATGGATTTAAAGGAAAGATTTGGTAATATACTCATAGCTTATAGCTTAAAAGGAGAACCTATATATTGTAAAGATCTAGGTGTTGAAGGGGCTATGGCAATGTTGATGAAAGACGCCATAAAGCCAAACTTAGTTCAAACATTAGATAATACACCAGCTATAATCCATGGGGGGCCATTTGCTAATATAGCTCACGGATGTAATAGTATATTAGCTACAAGGATGGCACTAAAGCTTGGAGATTATGCAATTACAGAGGCTGGTTTTGGTGCTGATTTAGGTGCTGAAAAATTTTTTGATATTAAATGTAGATATGGTGGATTAAAGCCAAGTTGTGTAGTTATAGTTGCTACTATTCGTGCTTTAAAGCATCATGGTGGAGTTAAAAAAGAAGATTTGAATACAGCAAATGTAGAAGCATTATCTAAAGGAATAGTTAATTTAGAAAAGCAAATTGAAAATGTGCAAAAATTTGGAGTGCCAGTAGTTGTAGCAATTAATAAATTTATTAGTGATAGCGATGAAGAGGTTAATTTCATAGAGAGATTTTGTAAGGAAAAAGACGTAGAAGTTTCATTAACAGAAGTTTGGGGAAAGGGTGCTGAAGGTGGAAAAGATTTGGCCCTTAAGGTTATGAATACTATAGAGAACAAAGAAAGTAAATTTAAGGTATTATATGATGAAAATCTATCTATAACAGAAAAAATAGAAATTATTGCTAGGGAAATATATGGAGCTGATGGAATTGATGTTTTACCAGCAGCTAAAAAGCAAATTAACCAAATTGAAAAATTAGGGCTTCACAAGATACCTATTTGCGTTGCAAAAACTCAAAATTCACTTTCTGATAATCCAAGTTTGCTAGGAAGGCCAACAGGATTCAAAGTAAGTGTAAAGGAAGTTAAGTTATCAAATGGAGCAGGATTTGTAGTTGTATTAACTGGTGCAATAATGACAATGCCGGGACTTCCTAAAATTCCAGCAGCAAATAAAATGGATATACTTGAGGATGGAACTATAGAAGGACTGTTCTAAAATATAAAATAAAGCAGAAGGATTAATTCCTTCTGCTTTATTTTATATAAAATGTATATAGTTAATGAAATAAACTATACTATTCGTATGAATTATTATAAATTTATTATCTTGGAAATTTCAGACAATAATGATAAATGAATAATACAATTTCAAAATAAAAAGACACCAAAAGAACACTATCAATTCACAGAAAAATGCAATAAATCCTGCAGAGTTTATATACAAATAGATTAAATTATGTTAGTATTAAACATGTATAATACAGTTAAATAAGTCAGGAGGAAATAAAATGAGTAAGCTGGAAATGTTCGATTCACTTAAAGATAAAGCATGCCAGGGTGGTGGTAATGAAAAAATTCATATGCAGCATAACTTGAATAAGTTAACAGCAAGAGAAAGAGTTTCATTACTATTAGATGAAGGTTCCTTCATAGAATTAGGAGCATTTATATCAGGAAATGGTGGAGCTGTAATAACTGGGCATGGAACTATAAATGGCAGATTAGTATATGTTTATAGTGAAGATTATACTGTAGATGGCAGTATGTTTACAAAAGTAAAAGCAAATAAAATCGTTAGATTATTAGAGAATGCAGCTAAAATGGGAGCCCCTGTAATTCAAATTATGGATTCAGTTGGGGGAAGTTTAGCAGAGGGAACAGAACTTTTAGCTTCCTATGGTATGGTTTTAAATAAATTAGGAAAATTAAGTGGAGTAGTTCCAACAATTGCAATAGCTTGTGGACCATGCAATGGAATGAATTCTATAATGGCTACTATGAGTGATTTTACTATAGCTGTGGAAACTATGAGTGAATTGAGTGTTATGTCATCTAGTAAACTTACAATAGCTGAAGGTGGATACATAGATAACAATATGATTGGAGATAGTTTAACTTCAAATAAGACAGGAAATGCACATATAAACGCTTCAAATGAAGAAGAAGCAATATTAGTAACTAGAAAAATAGTTAATTATCTTCCAGCTAATTGCTTAGAAGAACCTTGGGTATGTAATGAAGATGAAGATTTAAATATACCTAAAGAGGTTTTAGATAATATGATTGAATCTGATAATTATTCTATGGATGAAATCATTAATAATATAGCCGATGAAAATTCAATTATAGAAATGTATAAACAATTTGGCATTAATTTTAAAGTATGTTTAGCTAAAATTAATGGATTGACAGTTGGCTTAATTGGTAATGCAGGAAATAAAGAAATAGATAATAAGGGATCTATAAAGGTAGCTTCTTTTATAAGATTATGTGATAGTTTCAATATACCTGTAGTTACGTTAGTGGACACAAAGGGAGTTACTAAGAGCTTAAAAGAAGAGACAGATGGACTTGCTAAGAACTTTGGAAAGCTTGCATATAGCATTATAGATGCAAATATACCAAAAATAGCTTTAATAATAGGAGAAGCAAGTGGCGCAGGATTTGTAACCCTTGCATCTAAAGAGGCTTCTTTTGATCAAACACTTGCATGGCCAAGTGCAAAGATATCATTAACTAATCCAGAAGATTATATTAAGAGTGTTTACAGAGATGAGATATTTGCTTCAGAAGATTTTAAAGAGAACGAAGCTATAGTAATTAAGAAACATTATGATGATGTTGTAAATCCTTATAAAGCTGCGGAGCTAGGATTAATTGACGATGTAATAAAACCTAATCAAACTAAACAAAGAGTATTTGCCATATTAGATATGTTACAAACTAAGAAAGAGTTAAGATATACTAAAAGACATGGTAGTACATTAGTATAGGAGGTGTTTAGATGAATCCAGGTGCAAGTATTATGGAAAAATTAGCGTTTTCATTTAACACAACGGTTACATCAGTGGCGATAGTATTTGGAATATTAATAATATTAATGTTTATTATTATATTTCAAAGTTATGTTATAAATAAGCTAGGTGGTTCTAAATCGAATAGAACAGAACCAAATGAAGGTAATAGAGAAGTTGTTAGAGAAAACATAAGACCAGAGACTATAGATGTAGAGGAAGTTGTTGATTTAAACAGTGAGTATGAACTTGTAGCTGCAATAATGGCAGCATTATCTACACATATCGGAAAACCATTATCAGAATTAAATGTAAAGAGTATAAAACGAATAAACAATGTGTCTAGTTGGAATAGGTACTAATAAAGTCATTTTAAAATACCATTGAGGAGGAATATTTAATGAAAAGATATAACGTTACAGTTAATGGAAATTTATATCAAGTTGAAGTAGATGAGGTAAGTGGAGAATTTAAAGAACGTATTGTTACAGCACCGGCACCAGTAGCACCAACAGCAGCACCGGCACCAGTAGCAACACCTGCAGCAGCACCGGTAGCAGCACCAACACCTGCACCAGTAGCAGCACCAAAACAATCATCTGCTCAAGGAGAAAAGATAACAGCTCCTATGCCAGGTGCTATAGTTAAGGTTAATGTAACTGAAGGAGCACAGGTTAAAAAAGGCGATGTAATACTTGTTCTTGAAGCCATGAAGATGGAAAATGAGATTATGAGTCCTGTAGATGGAACAGTTTTAGAATTAGTTACATCAAAAGGAAGTACAGTTAATACTGGGGATATATTGGCTGTTATAGGTTAGATATAAAAAACCTATATTTATTTTTGGGGGATAAATGCAGGAGGAAATCATAATGGGTGTTTTTGAAGTGCTAAAAAATATGATAGAGGCTTCAGGATTTGCACATATAAGTAGTGGTCAAATAATAATGATATGCATATCATTATTATTAATTTATTTAGCTATAGGTAAGAAATTTGAGCCACTATTATTACTTCCTATAGCTTTTGGTATGTTACTTACTAATTTGCCAGTTGTAGATATTATGGCAGAGCCTGTAAATAGTCAGCCAGGGGGGTTATTATACTATTTATCTAGAGGAGTCAAATTGGAGATATTTCCGCCACTTATATTCTTAGGAGTAGGAGCTATGACGGATTTTGGACCTCTATTGGCTAATCCTTCTAGCTTACTAATGGGAGCAGGAGCTCAATTTGGAATCTTCTTTGCTTTTGGAGCTGCTATACTCTTAGGATTTACTCCTAGAGAGGCAGCGTCTATAGGTATTATAGGAGGTGCAGATGGACCGACAGCTATATTTCTAACCAATCAATTAGCACCACATTTACTAGGTCCAATATCTGTGGCTGCATATTCATATATGGCGCTAGTTCCATTAATTCAACCGCCTATAATGAAAGCATTAACTACTAAAGAGGAAAGAAGAATAAAAATGGGACAACTAAGGGAAGTAAAAAGAATAGAAAAAATAATATTTCCTATAGTAGTTACTATATTAGTTGTGCTATTTTTACCATCTCTTATATCCTTAATTGGTATGTTGATGCTTGGAAACTTATTTAGAGAGTCAGGAGTTGTTGAAAGATTAAGTGATACAGCTCAAAATACTCTTATTAATATTATTACTATTTTCTTAGGACTATCTGTCGGAGCTACAGCTAAAGCAGAAATATTCCTTAAATTAAGCACTATAAAGATAGTGGTTTTAGGAGTTGTAGCCTTCGCAGTAGCTACAGCTGGAGGAGTTCTAGTGGGAAAATTAATGTGTAAAGTTACTAAAGGTAAAGTAAATCCATTAATAGGTTCAGCCGGAGTATCAGCAGTGCCTATGGCTGCCAGGGTATCTCAAGTAGTTGGACAAAAGGAAGATCCTACAAACTTTCTATTGATGAATGCTATGGGAGCCAATGTATCAGGGGTAATAGGTAGCGCTATAGCTGCAGGTATATTATTAGCTTTGTTTGGAGCTTAGCAATTAAGAATTATGAATAATTTTTTAAAACAGTATATACTTCTAGTTTAGGAGTATATACTGTTTTTTTATTGATAATAATATGGCAAAGGAGGAGATTATTATGATTTTAAAAAATTCACTATCAATTAATGCTTTAATCCAAAGAGAAAATGAAATTATTAAAACCTATGAGGAGTATTTAAAGACAGTTAGTAATAAAGACATATATGCTTTAGTAAGTGACACAATAAAAAGACATAATAATCATGTAAGAACTCTAGATGAACTTTTGGGGAGGTAATTAAGAATGAATAAGACTAAGGAACAATTGCTAAGGATTAACAGAATTAATAATAAGGAGAATAACTTAAAAAATTTATACATAAGCATTCTACAAAATACCAATGAAGGTTCTATGAAAAAAGAAATATATGAATTATTAAAAGATGAGATGAATATAATAGAAAATATTAGAATTGAAGATATAAGTGTAGGATAGAATCATTAAAAATAGACTACTTAATATAATATTATATGGGGAATATCTCTTGACAAATAATATTAAGTTGTTACAATTAAATTGTTAAATTGAGTTATACAATTTAATCATCTTAAAAGCAGCCAAAGGCTGCTTTTAATTATATAGGGGTGAAAAGATGATTTTTTTATTAGATGTAGGAAATACAAATATTGTATTAGGGATTTATAAGGAAAAAGAATTAATAGTAGAGTGGAGATTGTCCACTGATTATAAAAGAACTTCTGATGAATATATGACTCAAGTAGCACAATTATTCAATCAGAGTAAAATAAATGTAGAGGATATAGAAGGTGTAATAATATCTTCTGTTGTACCAAATATAATGTATTCTCTTGAACATATGGTAAGAAAGTATTTCAAGACAAATCCTCTAATTGTAGGGCCAGGAATTAAAACTGGTATAAGAATAAAATATGATAATCCAAAAGAAGTCGGCGCAGATAGAATAGTTAATGCAGTTGCAGCATATGAAATGTATAAGACATCTTTAGTTATAATTGACTTTGGAACAGCTACTACGTTTTGCTCTATAGGTAAAAATGGAGATTATCTAGGAGGAACAATATGCCCAGGAATTAAGATAGCATCTGAGGCATTATTTGAGAAAGCTGCTAAACTTCCTAGAGTAGAGCTTGTTAAACCAGAAACAGTTATATGTAAGAATACTGTGGAAAGTATGCAAGCAGGAATTGTATATGGATATATAGGTCAAGTGGATTATATAGTAAACAAAATCAAGGAAGAAATGATAGCTAGAGGAGAAGGAACTCCTTTAATAATAGCAACTGGAGGATTAGGGAAATTAATAGCTAAAGATTCTCAAACAATAGATAAAATAGAACCATATTTAACATTAGAAGGGTTACGAATTCTTTACGAGAAAAATAGAGAATAGGTGAAATAATGAAGATAGCAAATTTGACAGTTGAAAATAATGTTTTTTTAGCACCTATGGCAGGGGTAACAGATATAGCTTATAGAGGTATATGCAAGGAAATGGGTTGTGGAATTGTATATACGGAAATGGTTAGTGCGAAAGGATTATTTTATAATAGTAGAAACACGGAAGCTTTAATGAGAATAAGTGAAGAAGAAAAGCCAGTTGCACTCCAGATATTTGGAAGTGAACCTAAGATAATGGCACATGCCTGTGAGATTATAGATAAAATGGATAGTGTTTGTATAATAGATGTAAATATGGGGTGCCCTGTTCCTAAGATTGTAAAAAATGGTGAGGGATCAGCTCTTATGAAGAATCCAAACTTAGCAGTTGAAATAGTTAAGGAAATGAAAAAAGCTACATCAAAACCTATTACAGTAAAATTCAGAAAGGGCTTTGATGAGAAGAATATAAATGCAGTTGAATTTGGAAAGGCTTTAGAACAAGCTGGGGTAGATGCTATAACAGTTCATGGAAGAACAAGAGAACAAATGTATGAAGGTAAAGCTGATTGGGATATAATAAAGCAAGTTAAAGCTGGAGTGTCAATTCCAGTTATAGGAAATGGAGATGTATTTTCCATAGAAGATGCAATCAATATAAAAGATTTAACTAATTGTGATGGTATAATGATAGCTAGAGGTGCTATGGGGAACCCTTGGATATTTAAACAGATACAACAAGGATTATCAGGAGAATTCATATATAAACCTACACCAGAGGAAAAGGTTAACATGTGTATTCTTCATTTAAATAAAGCAATAAAATATTTTGATGAAATAAAAGCTGTTAGAGAGATGAGAAAACATATTGGATGGTATGTTAAAGGGCTAAAAGGGTGCACAGAAATAAAAAGTAGAGTTAATTCTGCAACAACCTATGAAGATGTATTAAATTTGCTTGAAGAGTATAGAATATACCTTAGTAATTAACGGATTTATATAGCTTAATAAAAGGGATGCCTTTTATTGACAAGGAGTTACAGCTGTTTTATAATTAATCAAAGCTGTGGCTAATGCCGTTATTTTTATAAGATTAAAATAATTTAAATTGAATAATAAGTTTTTAAATTAATGAAAAGAGATGTATAATAATTAAAGGGGAGAAAGATATGAGCGATATAAAAAAATACGTAATGACTTACGAGGGAATAAAAAAATTAGAGGAAGAATTAGAGTTTTTAAAAACAGTTAAGAGAAAAGAAATAACAGAGAAGATAAAGGTTGCACTAGGATATGGAGATCTAAGTGAAAATTCTGAGTATGATGAAGCTAAAAATGAACAAGCTTTTGTTGAAGGTAGAATAATCCAGTTAGAGAATATGCTAAGGAATGCTTCAGTTGTTGATGAGTCTGAATTAGGAAAAGATATAGTAAGTGTAGGATCCGTAGTTAGAGTAATGGATTTTGAATTCGATGAAGAAGTGGAATTCTATATAGTAGGATCAGCAGAAGCTGACCCAATGATGAATAAAATATCTAATGAGTCACCAGTAGGGAGTGCTCTTATAGGGAGAAAATCAGGGGATGTAGTTGAAGTTAATATTCCAGATGGAGTTAGCAAATACGAAATCATAGAAATTAAAAGATCATAGGAGGAATTATTTATGTCTACGGTAGAAAATAATATTAATTCACCAGAGCTTGAAATGAATAATGAACAATTAGATGCTCATGAAGCAGAATTTAATGAGCAAGTTAGGATAAGAAGACAAAAGCTTGCTGAACTTCAGCAGCAAGGCAAAGATCCATTTGATGTATACAAGGTTGAAAGAACTCATACAGCAGAGGAAGTTAAAAGTAATTTTGAAGAGCTTCAAGAAAAAGATGTAACAGTAGCAGGAAGATTAATGTCCAAAAGAATTCAAGGTAAAGCTGGATTCTGTGATGTTCATGATAGAAGTGGAAAGATTCAAGTATATGTTAGATTAGATGGTGTAGGTGAAGAGCAATTTAAAGATGCTAAAACCTTTGATATAGGAGATTTTGTTGAGGTAATAGGGCATCCATTTGTAACAAAAACTGGAGAAACTTCAGTACGTGCAAATAGCATTAAACTTATATCAAAATCATTAAAGCCGCTTCCAGAAAAGTGGCACGGGCTTAAAAATCCTGATTTAAAATATAGACAAAGAGAAGTAGATCTTGTAATGAATAAAGATGTAAGAGATACTTTTATGAAGAGAGTTCAAATTATAAGATATGTAAGAGAATTCTTAGATAATAGAGGATATTTAGAGGTGGAAACTCCAATATTATCACCAATAGCAGGAGGAGCTGCAGCAAGACCATTCTTAACTCACCATAATACACTAGATATAGATATGTATTTAAGAATAGCTACAGAGTTATATTTAAAAAGATGTATCGTAGGTGGGCTTGAGAAAGTATATGATATGGGTAAAAATTTCAGAAATGAAGGCATGAGTATAAGACATAACCCAGAGTTTACAATGATAGAATTATATGAAGCTTATGCTGATTATAATGATATGATGAAAATAACAGAGGATTTAATTGCATATGTATGTGAGAAGGTTCATGGTACAACTAAGGTTGTATACCAAGGAACGGAGATAGATTTTACACCACCATGGAGAAGATTAACTATGGTAGATGCAGTAAAGGAATATTCAGATATAGATTTTAACAACATTAAAACTGATGAAGAAGCAAGAGCTATAGCTAAAGAAAAGCATTTAGAATTTAAAAAAGAATTAAAGGATTGTACAAAGGCTGATATATTAAACGCATTATTTGAGGAATATGCAGAAAAGCATTTAATTCAACCTACATTCCTTTGTGATTATCCAGTTGAGATTTCACCATTAACTAAGAAAAAACGTGGGAATGATGAATTTACAGAAAGATTTGAAGGATTTATCTATGGAAGAGAGGTATGCAATGCATACTCAGAGCTTAATGATCCTATAGTTCAAAGAGATAGATTTGAGCAGCAAGCTAAAGAAAGAGAACTTGGGGATGATGAAGCTTATATGATAGATGAAGAATTTATGAGTGCACTTGAAGTTGGAATGCCTCCAACAGGTGGATTAGGAATAGGTATAGATAGAATAGTAATGTTCTTAACCGATTCTGTTTCAATAAGAGACGTTATACTATTCCCAACAATGAAACCATTACAATAAAAGTAAATCATATGGTAATAAGTTACACAAAGCGAAATTCACAAGCAAAATTATTTACTTGTGAATCTAGCTTTCTGTAATTTCCATTTTGGTTGACGTATATTGATATAGAAGTCGGTATAAGAAGAAGCATTTTGGTCTATAATATATATAAATTTAATGTGTAAAATTGAAAATAAGGTATTGCATTTTATTAATAATTTGCTATAATGATATTGTAATTAATGAATATTCCGTGGTAGCTCAATGGTGGAGCACTCGGCTGTTAACCGATAGGTTGGAGGTTCGAATCCTCTCCACGGAGCCAAATTTTGCATGTATGCTGACTTTGAAGTCAGCTATTTTGTTATACTTGAAGAGAATAAAGTTAATGATGATTATGAATAAATAAAATTTAATATAATAACTATGATAAAGAAGAGTAGTAGTATAAATTTTATAGAGAGGTAGTGTAGGGTGTAAACTGCTAGATGAATACTATGAAGGGAGCTTTGGAGTTAAATAAATTTGTAGAGATGGGCTATAGCCAATAAGGGTGGAACCGCGGAATTAATTTCGTCCCTTAGCTGGTTAAGGCTTTTTTTATTTATCTAAATATGTATAAAGGCAAATAAATATAAGTGGAGGTATATATATGGCAAATGAATTAACAATGGATAAGCTAGTGGCATTATGTAAAAATAGGGGATTTGTATTCTCAGGATCAGAGATTTATGGTGGACTTGCTAACTCTTGGGATTATGGTCCATTGGGAGTAGAATTTAAAAACAATGTAAAGAAAGCTTGGTGGAAAAAATTTGTTCAAGAGAGTCCATATAATGTTGGATTAGACTGTGCAATATTAATGAATCCAGAGGTATGGGTAGCATCTGGACATATAGGTGGTTTTTCAGACCCATTAATGGATTGTAAAGATTGTAAGGCTAGATTCAGAGCTGATAAATTAGTTGAAGATCATATGACAGCTCAAGGCGCTGAAGTGGCTGTAGCTGATGGATGGTCAAATGAAGAGTATAAAGAGTATATTGAAAAGCATGAGATAGTTTGTCCTAAATGTGGGAAGAAAAATTTCACTGATATTAGAAAGTTTAATCTTATGTTTAAGACATTCCAAGGTATAACAGAAGATAGTAAAAGTGAGATATATTTAAGACCGGAAACAGCACAAGGTATATTCGTTAACTTTAAAAATGCTCAAAGGACGTCAAGAAAAAAGGTGCCTTTTGGTATAGCTCAAATAGGAAAATCCTTTAGGAATGAAATTACTCCAGGAAACTTTACATTTAGAACTAGAGAGTTTGAACAAATGGAACTTGAATTTTTTTGCAAACCAGGTACAGATTTAGAATGGTTTGATTATTGGAAGGAACAATGTAGAACATTCTTATTCGCATTAGGAATGCAAGAAGAAAGATTAAGATTTAGAGATCACAGTAAAGAGGAATTATCTTTTTACAGTAATGCTACTTGCGATATAGAGTTCTTATTCCCATTTGGCTGGGGAGAACTATGGGGAATAGCTGATAGAACAGATTATGATTTAAAGAAACACATGGAACATTCAGGAGAAGATTTATCATATCTTGATCCAACTACAAATGAAAAATATGTACCATATTGCATAGAGCCTTCACTTGGAGCAGATAGGGTTGCATTGGCATTCTTATGTAATGCTTATGAGGAAGAAGAATTAGAAGGCGGGGATGTGAGAAATGTATTACATTTACATCCTGCATTAGCACCATTTAAGGCAGCGGTATTACCATTGAGTAAAAAATTAAGTGAAAAGGCTTTAGAAGTATATGGAATGTTAGCTAAGAAGTTTAATGTGGATTATGATGAAGCTGGAAGCATAGGAAAGAGATATAGAAGAGAAGATGAGATAGGAACTCCATTCTGTGTAACTGTAGATTTTGATACTTTAGAAGATAACTCAGTAACTGTAAGAGATAGAGACACTATGGAACAGATAAGATTGTCTATAGATGAGTTAGTAGCCTATGTAGAAGAAAAATTAGAATTTTAATATATAAATAAGGCAATGATTTTAATATGTGTTGATTTACAGAGAGGATACTTTAGTACATTTTCAACATTATATTAAAAACAGAGCCTTTTTTTATTATATAATTTATAAAAGAAGCACAACTATAAAAATACATAATACGACAAAAATTATAGTATTTTTATTAGAAACTATTAGGGAAAAAAGGTAAAAAAATAACCGGATTTTCATCCGGTAAAAATAGGGTTTAATCATGGGGATATGTTATGCTTTATGTCAAAATTTTGGGGAATCATCTTAACATATTTTCATCCAGCATAATGAGAGTATAACATAGCGAAATTTGCAAAGCAATATGTAGAAATTAAGTTTTTATATTAATTATATTAAATATTTTCTGAAAAATTTGATATAAAATAATATAAAGAATTAAAATTAATAGAAGTTAACATGCTGTATGGCAATGGAAGTTTATAATTTTTAAAGCTGTTAAATGTGATATAATTAAAATAGTAATAGTGAAATACAGTTTTACTGTATCGGAGGATTAGGTATGAAAAGAAATTTTAATGAATTTAAAACATTTATTTATAGTAAAAATGTAGCTGTAGTAGGAATAGGGGTAAGTAATATTCCGGTAATAAAATTTTTAAGAAAATTAGGAGCCGAAGTAACAGCTTTCGATAAAAAAACTAAAGAAGAGTTAAATGAAGTGATAAATGAATTTGAACCATTAGGGGTAAAGTTCCAATTAGGAGATAATTACCTTGATAATCTTAGAGGATTCGATGTAATATTTAAAACGCCATCAATGAGGATAGATAGTAAAGAATTAATTCTAGCTAAGGAAGAAGGAGCTTATATAACCTCTGAAATGGAAGAGTTTATAAGATATTGTCCAGCTAAAATCTATGGAATAACAGGGAGTGATGGTAAAACTACAACTACTTCACTTATATACAACATCTTAAAAGAAGAAGGATATAAAACGTGGGTAGGTGGCAATATAGGCACACCATTATTTACAAGAATAGAAGAAATTGAAAAAGACGATAGAGTTGTATTAGAATTATCAAGTTTTCAATTGATGACTATAAATGAATCACCAGAGATTGCAATTATAACTAATCTATCTCCCAATCATCTAGATATGCATAAAAATTTAGATGAATATATTGATGCTAAGAGAAACATATATAAGTATCAAAATGAAAGTAACCTTTTAGTGTTAAATGAAGATAATGAAACTACTAGGAGTATTATTGGAAAAGAAGCAGGAACTCTATATACTTTTAGTATTAAGAACGTTATTGAAAAGGGAGCATATTATAGAGACGGTATGCTTTATGTAAAAGGGATAAAAGTCTGTGAAAAAAAAGAACTTAAACTAATTGGCATGTATAATGTTGAAAATTTATTAGCTGCTTTTTCTGGAACTTGTGATGATGTAAGTGTAGAAACCTTAAGAAAAGTTGCAATTACATTTGGAGGAGTAGAACATAGAAATGAATTTATAAAAGAAATAGATGGTGTAAAATATTACAATGATTCTATAGCAACAAGTCCTACTAGAGTGCTGGCGAGCATTAAAGCTTTTGAAAAGCCAATTATACTTATTGCAGGAGGATATGATAAAAAGTTACCTTTTGAACCCTTAGCTTTTCAGGGTTATCCATATATACAGTCGTTAATCCTTCTGGGTGCAACTAAGGATAAGATAAGGGATGCATTCGATGAGTTAGAGAGGAATCAGGGTATAAAGATACCAATCTATGAGGCGAATTCATTAGAGGAAGCTGTAGCAGTAGCAAAGAAAATATCACATGAAGGAGATGTAGTAACTCTCTCACCTGCCTGTGCAGCCTTTGATATGTTTACTAATTTCGCTGTTAGAGGTAATAAATTTAAAAGTATAGTGAATGAAATATATATATTATAATTATAAGAGTTATTTAGAAATTTATATAAAATACACTGTATCAGGATGAAGGATTGGGGAACCAATCCTTGTTTTTATAGTGTTATCAATGGAAACTATACCGAGTGTATCAATAATAAAAAATAGAAGAAAAAAAAAGAAAAGTAACAAAATATTAATATAATTTATCATAATAAGGAAAAATGTAATGTGATTATTTTTGTATAAATGGTAAGATAATATTCGTCGCTGAGGTAACAAAACAGCAGACAAATAGTCAATATAAAGATGAAATGAAAAATTTTAAAAAAATGTTGACAATAAGATATAAACTTGTTAAAATAATAAAGTCGTCACTAGTAAGTGATGAAAAAATGGTCTTTGAAAATTAA
>DFXM01000028.1:0-46480 GCA_002381695.1 Clostridium sp. UBA4108
TAGTGAGTTGTTGTATTTTAGATTTTTTATTGTATAGAGCTTTAGTAAATCAAGGTTTTGAAACGGTTGATCAGTAATAATATGAAGTTCTATTTAATTTGTATAATATAGCTATTTGTATAATGTATAACTTAATTGGAACTTATATATATCATTTTCTATGTGACTCTTTTCTATAAAAATAATAACACATTGTTATACCAACTATTATACATACTATCCCCATAATACTTGGAATAGTATAATCCAATATATACATTTTTCCTGGTAAAAGTGTTTCATTGATTGCAGGGATGAAAGATCTTAAAGTGGAATACATAGTAAATGTAATAAACAGAAAAATAATTCCAATAAGAGTTAATATCCACGAAAAAATATACCCAATTTTATGCATCCTAATTGTCTCCTTATTTATAAATATTTTATTCCATATTATCTCATAAATTATATTAAAATTCAATTATTACATATCTAATCAATACATAAATGAAAACTTTTCTACCAAATAAAAAGCTCTGTTTTAATATAGTGTTGATTTTGTAGCCACATATTATTACTTAGTAGTAATATGTATCTTTTTATTAACACGATATTAAAACAGATTAAAATAAAAATCATGGACACCATATTAAAAGCCTAATGCAGCCATCACTTTCCCCTCTATGTTTCCAACAATTTTTCCAACATATAAAAGAAAAAGCCAATAAGTCCTGTTCCTACAAGTCCTATAAGCCATTTTAAGGTGTTTATTAGACTATCTACCCTTTGGATTAAATTTCCTATATTAGCTCTAAATTCACTCTGCTCTTGCTCTAGTTTATCTAATCTTTCTGAATGATCATTTATTCTCTTTTCATGAATATCTATTTGATGATTTAATAATTCTTCATTCATATAACACCTCGTTTTAAGTAAAATAGGCAATAAAAAAACACCATGGTGGTGGTATTTATTGCCTTTTATTAAGTTGTTTGTTCTGGTCTTTCTGTTGGGTATTCATTATCTATTATCTCTTTGTATTGCTCTGGCGTTATTACCTCGTAGCTAACAAAATCCCAAATATCAGAATCGTCATATAAGCCTAACTCGAAGAACCTAAGAGCCTCTTTAAAATAATCTAATCTACTAACCATTATAAATTACCTCCTAATTTATTATCGTTCCTACCTGTTCTTGAAGTGTTTTTATTTGTAACTCTTTAAGAGCCATTCTTTTTATAATATCTGCATTTTGTTGTTCCATTAGACTTACTTTAGTGTATACATCCTCTTGACCTTTTGGGATTTCTACATACTCGAAGTAAAAGCACTTCTCCCTGTTATAGGCCAGATCTCTTTTTGCCTGTTCTTCATAGTCTGATATAATCATCCTTTCCACACTGTTGTCTACTTTTAACTCTGCATAATATCCCTCCCTTTCTTCCGGTTCGGGTATATAGTCCACAAACATTCCTAGAGCCTCCATCTCTTCTTTTGTAGACTGTCTCCCATCAGTCTTGTGTCCGAATGTTGAGTCGAAGGGCGAGTAGTTTTTGTAAAGGGTATTACCACTAATTATTAGAATCATTTATTATTACCTCCTTACTTTATAACCTTTAAATAAGGTTGAGGAACTATCTAGTCCCATTGTGATACTCTTTAAAGTTTTATCATCTGCCCCAAATATAGTACCTGTTTGAGGGTCATGAGCTGTACCACACCAGTAATTATTGTTTGAAGAAGCCGGAGCTAAAACAGCCTTTAATGTGAACACCCCCGGGGAATCCTCTATTAGTTTATACAACCCATTAGTATAGTTTCTATTTAAACTACTTGATGGAAAATAAGTTATCATTAGGTAGTCAGATAAACCCATATAATTCTCTAAATAAGTGATAGGTGCAGAAGCTGGTGTCAAAATTCTGTAACCTTGATTTGTTAGAGTATTTGTTATATATAAATATTTCGAAGTCCTATTCTCTGAGGTTATTACATAATCACCCACAGCACAAGTTACAAATACATGATTAGCGTTACTATTAGTCATACCTGTCGTTAGTGTGTTAATCTGTATCATATCTGTACCACGTATATCAAAGGCATAAAGTGCTCCGTTAGCATTTGGAACATATAAAGTCTCTCCGATATTAGTAGGTTGGTAAAAAGAACCGTTTGTGGATGAAGAACTATTATTAAATATACCTCCTAATGATTTTATAGAAATACCTCTAGGTACTGAACCATTTGTTACATCCACTTTATATAAAATTACATCACTGTAATTTGCAGTGGCATCATAGCAAGTAACATATAGGTATTTACCTACTAAACACATACCACCTACAATTAGTTGTGGAGCATTAGGCATAGTATCAAAATCTATAAGAGTGGTCACAGTACCCGTGCCCGGTTTATAAACAAGTATTTTTTTTGCTAACGTAGAGGAAAAATACAAGGTGTCGTTATTACTATTTACTTGCATAAGTCCTCCAAAATTAGAAGAGGTGTTATAAGGGCTTCTAGGCAAATTATAAGGTACACTCGCTTTAGGTTCAAAAGTGTTTTTATCAAATATGGCTAATTTATTCAACATTGGATTTATAGAGGTATTCATAAATACTAGTTCGTTACCAACTACCTTAAATTGAGGATATATGGAGCTATAGTATTCACCCGGCAAATTATGAACTATAAAATTAGTCTTATAAGGACTCAATTCCATTTGGCATCCCTTCGGTACAATGTTAGTACCTTCGGGTGTAACTGGAAAATTATATCTTTTAGTGTACCCCTCTTTAATATAAGTTCTAGATGAAGAAAGTAACTCACTTTCTAATAGAAAATCTGTCGCAGTACCATTTATCTTTAATCTCCGCGGGGAGTTTTGCCAAAATATTCTATTATGGTTGTTATCTAGAGCAAGTATAGACCCTATACCTGAACTAGTATATACACTATTATACCCTAGATAATTAATACCTAAATCTGTATCAACGCTTTCTAGGCTATATCTGTAGTCAATTTGATGTGCTGTATTTACTACTGCTATATGGGGTGCTCCTATATTTGCTTCAATCATTTTAAGGTCGCCGGAAGAACCAGTGTCTTGTCTAATCGTATATTTAACTACATTTTTCTTTTCATCGTATATTAATTTTGATAAAAATTTACCACCTACATTTATATAATTTAAGGTGACACTAGTTAAGTTATAATCTGCTATATATAGGACAGCGTTACTGGCAGTTGAGTAATTATAGTTTAAACCTATCACAAAAGTATCATTTGGTAATAGTATTATATTACCGTAACCAGTCTCAAAATAATAAGCTGAAATTGAGGAGGGTGTTTTTAAAATTGAACCTATCAAGTCTCCAGTTACCGGATTTAGTCTAGAAATCTCCAAATAGTAACCGCTCACACCATTGTAATTTGCAAGAATTAAATTATTTTGTCTATCTTTACATATAGCGTAATATAAAGTAGTTGACCCCGTATTAGTAGGTGTGTTTGAAAATAATAATGAAATTTGGTCTACATATTTCATTATTTTTATAAAATGAATCTTTTGACTCCCTCCTGACTTTCCATTACAAAAAGCTATAATTATATGGTCACCCATATCCACAATAGGGGCTTTAACAAAATAATTAGTACTCCAAGTATATGAGTTTATTAATTCCTCTGTGTGTGTCCAAGTCTGAGAGGTTTTAAGATTCATATTGTCATCATACTTGTTCACATATAGGATTTTTTGTCCAGTTGTACCCGCAGGATTGACAAACATGGTTATAAGTAATCCATCTTCTTTGTACATAAAAGGTAGTTGTACATCAACACCATTATTACTTGCACCGTGTTGAGGTATATCAAAGTCTGTATATTTATTTAGATTATCCCCCTTTACTGGTTCAAGTACCTTTTCTAACTGGTTAAGGTAGAAAGGTCTGCTTGACCCTCCACCTCCGTATGCGTTTGTTCTCCCATATGCCATTTAAATAATCCTCCTTCCAAAGATTAAACAAGATAAATCTTTTTCTATTTTAGTATTAGCATATAATATAGCCCCACCGTTATAACTTCCGGCATAGGTAGATATTCCCTCCGCATCTTCCGGTATTTTAAATATAACCTCGGGACTATGGCTGTCTGTCATGCCTTGTAGTATTATATTATATCTGTAATCGGTATCACTATATTTCTCCCACTTTGAATTTTGAATTGTAATATTAGGGTAAGACACGTCTTTAAGTTCCACAGCTTGATTTAAACTACTCACAGAAGCAGAAAGTGTTTTTGGGTAAGTTATTTTTAATTCTCTAGGGTATATTAAAGAGTCTAGGTAAACAGAAGTATTTTTAAAACTTTTTAATATCAAAGGTGTGCAAGGCTCATTTAAGGGTGTTTTATAAGGATATACAACTTTTACATTATTAGTTCTTAACCAAGTTTTAAATTTATTAACCTTATCGTTTTCTGTGTCAGTTGAAACAATGCCCGTTTTGGAATTGGACACCTTAATCATAAATGAACTATTGCTATTATCCCATGCCCCCATGTGAATAGCTTCATTAGGTGAATTATCCATAGGTGAGGTTGGAGCGAATTTATCACATACAATTACCTTAGAAGCACCTCTCCATCCATATGCAAAACCTATTGAGAAACATGTTACTACATCAGACGAATAATTTGGAGTTATTACCCAATTGGAAATAAATCCATCTCGACCCATAGTTTCATAGCCATTTAAAGTTTGTTCCCCGCATCTTCTAATTACTTGACTTCCGACAACTTCATCATAGTTATTTTCATCAATTTTTCTAAGTGGTGAAATGATACTTTTTAAATTATCTTCTTTATGATACTGAAAATCCGTTAAAGTTTTTCCTTCTTCTAATTGAACACTCCAATATTCCACTGTTCCTTGTGTTGGTGTAGCACCACTTGCGAAAATATTAAGTTGTACTTTAGTTCTGTTTCCACTATTAAAAGTTGTACTTATCCTTCCACCACTAACGTTATTATTTAAGTCGGGTACAAACCCATTTCCAGTTGATAAATCCCTAAGTGACATTTTACCTTCCACACTTGTTCCGCCTAGGTCGCCATTAATTTTCCTTGAATAATAGCTTAACACATAATCCGTATGTGGTTTAAGTGTTATTAGAGTGGTTATACATGCCCACGGTGCTAATAGTGGTTTTGTTGTTACTCTTAATAAGTTTTTTCCTGTTGTAACAGTTGCTGACGGTTCTGTAAATTTGCCCTTAGTTTGAGTGTCTATTAAATTTTTACTTGTGGTGTTACCTTGAGCTACCCAACCTTCGGGTTGAAATAGAGATTGTAAACCAGTAGTATAGTTAGGTGAAATCGGAATAGTTGTTGCGTCATAATCTAGTATAATTAGAGATTTTTTAAGCAATTCTTTATCTGATGATGTATTTGCCCATCCTCTAGTACTAAGTCCAACAACCTCTTTTATATATTCATTAGCACCTAATGTGTCAACAAGCTTTCCTAAAGCTACCAATCCTATTGACCTTTTATATTGTAAGGTAGCACTGTCAAATACAGTTACTACAATTGGTTTATTAGTGCAATTTATATAAGTGTTTTGACCTTGTACAATCCTCTCTTTAGTGACAATATCATGTATCATAAGCCTATCATCAGGGGAAGTAACCCATTGTGGTTCACTAGGTCTGAATAGATTATTTATAGTCTGACCTTTAAAGTCCACACTTAGGAGTCCTTCATTCTCGGCTTTATGCAGAGTTAAATAGTTGCTATCCGCTTTAACTCCTACCTCCATAGTATCATCCGCTAGTTGCTTAAATTTCTCTTGAATATTTAAATCGCCATCTGCTATAATTTCTGTTGCAGTATGGCTGTGAGTTTTAGCTGCTGCTTGAACATCTTCTGCAGTAAGAACTACATTTCCTGTTTTACTATTTACAGATTTCACTGGAATATTAATATTAGTCTTATCTTCTACTTTCTTTATTTCTTTATCTATTCTATCTAAATTTGCATTTACCCTAAGGACATTATAAAATTCGTTTTCATCGTCCTTAATAAATCCATAATTTGTTGTTTCCGTTGACATTATAAGACCTCCTCTCTTAATTGAGCATGGGTATAAGCACTAAGCTGCCTATGAGTGAAGCTAGCTAATTTAGAATGTTGGTTATATCTTAATTCAACTTTAATAATTATATTTGAAGGAATCATCTTTCTACTTAGCAACTTAACTTCATCAAACATTCTCTTTTTAGTAAGTGCTATTTTAATATTTAAAGCATATTGTCCTGAATTTAATGAAACTGTATAACCATTTTCTCCACAAAGTTGATTTAATCTATTTATAAGCACTTTATAAGTGTATGGAAGTTGTTCATTCCATCTACTTAAAACTCTAAATCTTCTTGTTTCTAAAGTATCATCCGAAAATGTAGATATTGAGAGCATTCTTTCTCTCCTAGCAATCCCTCTTTCTTTAGCAGTTTGAATAAATTGGTCATCTATAAGGTTTTGAATTCTTTCATTTAGCACCTTAAATTCTGGATTTTCAACTTCATCTATAGCCACAAAATCTTTGACCTCTTTAATTTCATCTATCCAATATTCTTTTATATCTATCAAGATTTAACCACCTCACCTAGGACAGCTATTTCATATTTATCTAATATTAAGTTTTCAGCTAAATTATTTAATGACGTATTTTGAATATCTAATATACCAGGTACATTCAATATCCTTGTTTCAATCTGACTAATACGAACTACTAAATTAGCACTATCCTGCCAAACTTTATTTAAGTCATTAAAATATGAGTCTATAACTTGTTTAATATTAGGTTTAATATCTTCCCATACATATCCACTTTGTAAAGTTATATTACTTGTTATATTAATAATCTTTTCTGTTACTGCTTCAACTGTAACTACATGGCCTATAGGAGCAATCCCCACTCCCTTTCCGTGGTTTTGTATTGGATCTATTGCAGTTTGTACATTACTAACTAATGTTGTAGAAGGTTTATTATAGTCGCTGCTAATTATTATTAATCTCACAGTACCTCCACCATTCCAAACAGGTTCAACTTTAGTCCCTCCCACTCCAGGTAATTCATTAGTTTTCTTTTTATAATCCGCTTCATTCCCTCCAAAGCTTTCATTATCAAGTGAATTAAAATATTTATTTCTTAGACTTTCATCACTTTCCATATCTTCACCTGGAATAATAACATCATCTAGTTCAGCAGTTTCTAAACCTTCAATGTAATCTATTGGGATAAGATTTCCATAATAATAGTTACCTATTTCTCCAAGTGTTTCACACTCTAACTTAAATACACCTATATTAAGCTTTTCAATAGCTTTATAATTTAAATCACCACCATTAAATCTGCTTCCTATAGGAACATCTAAATTAAATAGTCCTTTCCTAATAGACTTCGTGGCTTCATTTCTAGCTATACCTCTTTCAGCAGCCCTTTTAGTTAAATCATCATCATAGGAAGTATCAGCATATGTTCTATTTTCAATATCATTAATTCTTATATATGCCTGTGCTAATTCTGCAGCCGCTGGAGCTAATGCATTATAGATAATAGACCCCTCTCTCTTATCTATATCTGAAGGAATCTTATCTATCATTCTTTGTAATATGGCTTCATATGTGTACTTTTCATCCAAATTATAACACCTCCTTGCTTACTCTAAAATCTTCATAAATAGAAAAGACAGTGAACATTACTAGAACACTATCTTTTTCATAGTTAAATATAAAGTTGTCTACATTATTTATCCTGTCATCTTGTAATAATGCCTCTCTAACTCTCCTTTTAAATTCGCTTTCTGCTATATCTTTATCTCTTCCTATAACTCCCTTAAGCTCGCTACCATAGTTCCATGAATAAATAAGGTATTCATATCTTTCAGTGCTTAATATTAGCTGTATACTTTGTTTAAGCGCTTCAATATCATCACAAAAGCCTACAATCCTTCCATCTTTTATTCTATATGTTTTTGTAGGTTGAATTGATTCTTCGATAACATCAACATTATTTATTATTGCTCCTTGTGGTAATATACTCATATCACACCACCTTATCAAGGATCACATATTGTTGTCCACCTTGGACCCTTAGAAGTAATACTTTATCACCGTTTTTTAATCCTTCTCTAATAACCAACTTACCTAAAGCACTTCCACTACCATGGCTATGAGTAAGGTCAACTTCATATCTAGTTAAATGTTCAGGTATTATAAAAAAGTCCTTAGGTAATACGTACCTCTGATCTATTTTTACTTCAATTGGATTATCTTTAGCTATCTGACCAAAGATAATATTTACAGGATTTTGAGCTCCCACAGCATCAATTCCTGCTTTTTTAATAATATCTATCATACTCAATATCTACACCACCCTTAAATCAAAATCCATTGAATGTTCATCCTTAGAAAAATTGTGGGTTGCATCCTCTATTAGAAAATACTTATTATATCCCTCTGCTTCAACAAAAACTCCAGCTCCAGCTCTTAGCTTAAGATCTTCTTTTATATCAGTACCCAGTACACCCTTAAGTTTTAAGGTTTTTTCTTCCCTATTCTTAAGCTTTAAGAGGTTCTTCATCATCTCTTCTATTTGAGCTTTATTCATATTGTCCTCAGGTTTAAAATAATGTTGAAGTACACCCCATTTTTTAAGACTCTCTGGATCTTTTTCTGTATATATTTCTCTTTTCTTTGTATTCTTATCTTCCTTTACTGCCTTAATCCAGTTAAAGGTTTCTCCATCTATGCTGGTTTTGTGGTCATAATCCTGTAAGTTGCTCTTTTCACTGATTACCGCCTGTTGTCTCATGTTGTTTATATCCTTAAGCTCTAAAAGTCCAAAGTTATCATAAAACACATAGGTTCTCCCTGTAGACATGAGAGTCTTTTCTAAAATACTATATATGATATCTAACACCTTCTTGTTATCTTCATTGATAGACGGTATAACATACTTGGTATTTTCTATAGTCCCAGACTTAAGTCCTAGATTTTTTATAAGCTGGATTATTATTTCATCTGCCCTTTTATTAGTACACCAATAAATATCATTAAACATCAAATATCTAATTTGGTCATAGGCAGTAAGGCTTATTTCATCCTTATTTCTGCTACCACTATTCTCAAACACATAACCATAGAATACATTGTTTCCATCCACACTAAACCTAACTATATTTCCATTGTCTATGGTAAAATCCTCTGTTTTCATATGTTTAATGTCTAAACTCCCTGCCTTACCTTTTCTAGAGGTCTTCCAGGAAAGATCACATACTAAATCACTTATATCAAGGATTTCACCTTCTCTATTATCTACTAATAACTCTATCTTCATAAAACCACCTCTATGGAATTTTAAAAACTTGTCCTGGGTATATTAGGTCTGGATTCTTTATGTTATTTAGTTTTGCAATTTCCTTATACCTATTTCCATTTCCCAAGTATTTCTTAGCTATGTGCCAAAGAGTATCTCCCTTAACCACTGTATGAGTTTTTACTTTTGGCTTATCTGTTGGTCTTTGTGTAGTAGATTGTGGAGTCGCAGTTACTTTATTGGGCTCATTAACTATGGTGACTTTTCTAGCAGCATATTCTACAAATCTTTTAAAACTTAATTCATAGTAGATATCACCTATCTCTCCACCATTTTCACTTATCTTAAAATCCTCTATAGTAAACTGTTCATTTATTTCTATAGCTCCACCTGTGAAGATAAGTCTTATTTTCTTCTTATCTTCTCTCCATCCATTGATTTTATCTATATAAAACTTAGGTGAAAATAACTTATCAGAGGAAACATAATAGGCTTTTTCATTTGGGAAAAAACTTTTAAAGGATATTTCCATAAGCTTAGGCCTTTTAATTATATTAACTTGTCCTAAATTTATGACCTCGGTGGTTTTGTTATCTCCTCCTTGGTTTATTTCAATGGATTGAGGAAGTATAGGTATGTTAAAGCCTTCATCTCCATTATCAATAGACAAATATATATTATAATTCTTCATTAAGCATATACCCCCTCTGCACTTGTAACTAATTGTGTTTGCATATAGTTTTCTATCTTAGTTATTATATTATTGATATCTGCCTCTTCCTTAATATCTCCTGTGGTGACTTGTACTGTAGGTGTTAGGGTTACAAAGTTCTGTATACTCTCTATTTCAGCTAAATCCCTTAATACATCTAAATGTTCAGTGGATGCCTCAACGTTGTTATCTATATTGTTTAGATGATTTTGTGAACCTTGTGCTGATTTAGATAGGTTATCCATACCACTTTGTGCTGGCATTCCTGCTGGCGCTCCTGGAACCTTAGTTCCATTCATTAAATTATCCCAGTCTCCAGGGCCTTGGTTTTTGTTCCATTTATTAAACATATTATCTAATACAGATTTATTAGAACCATCAGCATGGGCTTTTTTAGCAGCTTCTATCTTTGCCTCTCTATCTGCTAAATCGGCATTTGCCTTATTAATCATATTATTTAGTGTATCCTGCCTTTTTTGCTTATCCGCTTCTTTTTCTGCTACATAATTAGCTAAATCCTTATTTCTAGCTGCTTTTTCTATATCATTTTCCATCTTAGCCTTAGTGCCAAAAGTTACATGTGATATTACCTCGATTGAAGTTCCTGTTATTCTATTTACATGACGTATTAAATCATTTATCATGTCTATGGCTCCATTAACAAAACCTTGTAAGATCATAAGTCCTCCAGCTTTCATATCGCCTAATTTATTTTGAATGCCTACAGATAGCGTATGTGCTGCAATGCCTAAATTATCCCAAATATTCATTATTCCAAATGCCATCATAAATGCAGCAATTTTAAGTTCAGCCCATGAAGTCATTAAAACATTTGTAACCATAAGCCATGTTGCCTGTAGTCCATAGGTGTGAGCTGCCCATGCAATTATTGCGGCTATCACCGCTACTATAGCAAGTACCATCCATGTAATAGGACATGCATACAATGTACCATTTAACTTAAGTTGCGCAATGGTTGCCTTACCAGTAATTAGAGAATATATCTCTTGTGCAAAATTAAAGACACTTTGACTAACTTCAGCTAACTTTAAAGATAACATCCATATTCCTATTGCTGCAGCTATCCCAAGTATTACAGGTATCATATAAGGTATTACTTCACTAAATGTATCTCCAATCCATTTAAATCCATCAACTAACCATACTACAGCATTTGCAACTATATATAGTCCCATAGCTATTCCATCAAAGAATGGCTGAAACTTTCCACTACTAAAGGCTTCATTTAACATCCCCATAAGTGGTGTCAGTGCTTGTAATGCTCCTCCTCCCATTTCACCTAGGGCTGTAGTAAAATTAGATTTTATATTTTCAAACTGAGCTGTAGGAGAATTATTAAGATCTTCTAGCATTCCTTGTGTGGCACCTTTGTTGTTTAAAAGCTGGTCAAATTTACCGATGAATTCATCCATGCTGCTGCTTGCTGATAGTATGTCTATATCTGCACCTTTAAACCCAAAGCTGTCCTTTAATTGCTTTCCATCTCCCTGCATAGCTTGTTTTATAGCATTACCAGAGGATTCAAGGCCTTCATTTGGATTTTTTAGACTCAATCTTTGAGATAGGTTCGAAATTCTATCAAGCTGGTTAGTATTCTTTGTCATGCCCATAAAGTTTGTAGTATTATTCATCAATTCATCCTTATTAAAGGCACTTTCATTTGCCGTCTTATCTATGGACTTGTAATAGGCAGCTCCTACTTCCTTATTACCAAAGGCATTTTGCATATTTCTCATTTCTTTATCTACATTCATGGCCTCTCTTAAGCTGTCTTTTATGAAGGGCACCATATTTTTACTTATTGCTTCCTTAGCCTTTTTCCCAAGTCTTTCAAATAATCCTGCACTTTTCTCTGTCTTCTTGTTCATCTCTTCCTGCATAGTAATTGCATTATTCTGGATGGCAATCAAATTGGTCATCTGAAGAGTTATTGGTTCAATCCCTTTAATATCTCCTAACTCTCTCATGCGATCCACTGCTTGAGTTTGAGCTAATGCTAGCTCTCTTGTTTCATCTGTACAAACTGCCAATTCTGTAGAAATTCCCTTTAAATTTCCTCCAGAATTAATTAAATCATCTTGGCTCTTACGGGCTCTAGAAATATCTCCTGATAATCCATTCATCCCTTCACTGACCTTATCTGCTTCACTCATAATCTCTACATATCTTTGTGCTGAATTATTTAAATTATTCATAGCCCTATCACTAGCTTGGATACTTTGATTTACTTCTTGGAAGGGTACATCAATAATTAGAGAATCTGATAATTCCATATTTTCACCTCTCTTTCTCATGAACCTATAATGTGATTATTATGCAAAAATATTGATTTGTTAAAATTATAGAATCTTCATATAGGTTGTAATAATGAAACCTTATAATACAAATAGGCTTTTCTTTTATAAACTACTTAAACTGAACTTCATATTATTGCTGTGAATGCCATTTGCAGGAACCTTAGATTTACTTAGGCTATATGAAAGAAAAAGCGTAAAAAAGACAACCTGTTCGAGCATTGCGAGTTGTTGTCTTTTAGCTTTTTCCTTGAATAGAGCCTTAGTAAATCAGGGTTTCGAAACGGTTAAGCAGTAATAATATGAAGTTCTAGTTAACTTAATTTCGTGTTATAGCCTATTTGTATAATGAATTTAATTACAACTTATATTCTAGCTTTTGCGGCCTAATCACCCTATTTATTATATTTTTTCATAGCTTTCTTCTCACTTTCCACATGCAAGTCTATAGATGCATATATAAAAGCCTTCTCATTTCTAGACATGTTAAGAAGAACACTCGGAAGTATTTTTAACTTGTGGAGAGCATAGTGTGCATAAGCTGCCTCACTATCCTCTCCCTTGATTAGTTTTTTGCGTCGTCCATCAATTCTTCCATTCCTTTATCATAACCATTGACACTACTAACTATGTTTCCCCAAGTAGAGTATTCTCCATCTAACATTTTAGATTTCATGCTCTCTAATAATTGCTCTGCTCCTATAACACCCCAATTTTTTTGAAGCTCTGCATTCTTTAAATCTGGGCAAACAGTCGTTTCTATAATTAGGTTTGAAATGTACCTATCCTGATCTGTTTCATACATCTTTTGCCCTTTTGTAAAGGTAACTTTTCTGCATTTTTTCCTTATTTCATCTCCTAAGGCAGCAGATATAGGTCTAAACATCATAGTTTTGCTTTTTCCACCTATTTTTATAACCTTTTCTACACTCTCTATATCTTCAAAATCCTCTAATAAAAAATTTTCAAATCCATTCATATTCTTCTCTCCTTATCTTTCTTTATTTTATATTATTTGTTCTATATGATATTATCTTTTCTACACCACTGGTTTTCCAAAGCTATCTAAAATATCTACATCTTCAAATGTGAAGTTTATCTCTTCCTCTAGAACTTCCTTACTAACATCTAGCATAGCCATAGGTAAGTCATTAAGATTTACACCTTTTAAAACAACTGTCTGCTTTCCTACACTACTGTTAGGATCTTCATTCACCACTGTTATATCAAAGTAAGTATCCACTCCATCTTTAATGTACTTAACCATAATTTCTCTAAATAGTGAAGTTATATAATAAATGGTCATACTTCCACTTCCAGCCCAACCTATAGCCTTATTTTGGGTCCCTCTTTTACCTATGGTCTTAACCTCTGTCTTCTTTTTCTCAACCTTTCCTTGGATTGTTTTAATATAAAACATTTCCTCAACTCTACCATCTATAGTTGCGTATGCTCTTCCCTCTTGTCCACTAATTGTATCCTTTGCTGCAAGAAAACTCATGTTTATGCCACCTCCACATTAATATATAATTTTTCCATAGAATCTACTGGCTGTATTGCTATAGTAACTAGCACAGCATCTTTGTCTACACCTTGAGTTATAGTTACATCCTGTGGTGTAAACTTCTCTATAGCTCCAAGATTCTCATTGCTTTCACCTAATTTGATTATCTCCGCTTTAAATAGATTTCTTCCATCCTCATTGTTACTAACCTTACCAAGGTATCCTTTTTCATAGATTCTCTTAATATCATTAGCAAAATTATCTAATACTCTTATTACTCTATTCTTTCTAAAGTCCTTATTCTTCTCATCTGTAAAAGTAGTAAGGGTGTTTATATCCTGCTCAACTACTACCTCTCCATAGCTTAGTGTAAATAAGAACTCACCATGTTTAAGGGAATATTCAATTTCCTTATTAGTATATCTTTCAGAAACATCTACAGCCCCTTCATAGGTTGAGTAAGTAATAGCTTCATTTTTCTTCGCTCCTGCTGTAGCAGCTGCTACCCACGCTACTGCCTTATCAGAGGTTATAACTGTGCCATCCTTTAAGATTACTCCATTTTTAACACTTATAACTCCCTCATAATCCGCTTCTGGATAGTTTTCCACCACTAGCTGTACCTTCTTACCGTCCTCTTCTCTAAGCCTCTTCACAAAGTTAACGAATACAGCCTTTAAGGTATTATCTCTACTTGGTAATGCCATAGTATTAAATTCATATAGTTCAGCAGCTGTAAGATATGCTGTATACTCTTCATTAATTACAGTGCCATTTGTTCCTGAAGTTAATCTTAATCCTGCAGTTGCTTTCAACACTCCAGTACCTGAGAATTCCACAAAAGCATTAGCTTTCAACTCTTCAATATTAGCTTTTGCAATCTGTTTGTCTACCATATTTCCTTCAAATAAAGTTATTACATCAAACTTAGCTTCATCATCAATGTTAGCTTGTATTACTATAGTTATTTCATTTCCCTTAACACCACTATACTTTGCTGTAGCCGTTAACCCTTCATTAGTTATAGCAGCCTTTGTTCCAGTATTTACTCTATATAATAATAGCTTTTTAGCCTTTTTTAGCGCCTCTCTTATTAACAATGCGCTTTCATCACCTATATCTATGCCTAACACATCATATAAATTATCTTCTGAACTTATCTCTACCATGGATTTTTCTATTCCCCATGGTAATACCATTGGAATAGTTACCACTCCTCTTTCTCCTAAAGTATTTGAATCCTTCTTAGAAGATCTAAAATTAATATATACTCCTGGTCTCACCTTATTTTGTTTTTCCCAAATTCCACCTGCCATTTACTTTACCTCTCCTTCATTAAAATCTTGTAATACTTTCTTTACTTCTCTTAGGGTGTAAGTACCCTCCGTAAGTATTCCATTGATAACATCTTTATCAATGGAGGTAAATTTGTCACTTTGAACAAGCTGTGACTTTGTAAACTTTGATTCACCTTGAATCATATTACTTCTCCTCCTTTTATTGATCCTTTTAAGACTTAACTATATGAGCAAGTACCTCACCTCCTTTCATAATTCATGTAAAATAAATAGAGCACCTGGAATCTAATATTCCAGATGCTCTATCATCTATTTAAATAATTGTTTTATAAGCTTTTTCCTTATCGCTGTAACTCCATTATATCATGGGGTTTGTCAATTTTAGTCTCATATAAATATCAATTCTTAAAGACTTACTAAACTTAAATAAGTGTTGAACTCTTAGGTTAAAACTCCAACTACTTCTATCTTTCTAATAATTTTTCCAACATATAAAAGAAAAAGCCAATAAGTCCTATTCCAACAAGTCCTATAAGCCATTTTAAGGTATTTATTAGACTATCCACCTTCTGAATTAAACTTCCTATGTTAACTCTAAATTCACTTTGCTCTTGCTCTAGTCTATCTAATCTTTCCGAATGATTATTTATTCTTTTTTCATGAATATCTATTTGATGTTTTAATAATTCTTCATTCATAGTTTCACCTCACTAAGAAGGATTGAGCTTAAGTTTATTCTATTTTTATATATTAAATATGTGTAGCTACAATTCTGTATAGCAAAATCTATACTATAGCATAACTACACATATATTTTATATTAGAACAATCAATTCTCTATTTTTGACGAAACCACTTTCTGTACTTATGGTGTCCTATCATAAGCTAAAGCTATTTAAGTTACTTCGCACTTTAAATCTATTGTGGTTTAAATTACATAATCCTCGTTTATAATCTCCTTGTACTGCTCTGCTGTTAAAACTCCTAGTTCAATTAATCTTTGCATTTGTTCTTTAGTCGCCCAATGCTTATTATATCTATCCTTCCATTTTTTAAAGTCATCCATATTACATACCTCCTAATTGTAACTTTAGTTCTAATACTTGAAGCTCCAATTCACTAATTTGTTGCCCTTTCACAATTTCTTGTATTTCACGTTCTGAGTTTAGTTGCCCCATTATCTCTATATGTGTCGGCTCTATTGGTTGATTTCTGATTTCATTTATTTCTTGCTGTGTCATTTCTTCTATCCATTCAGCACCATTCCATCTTGCACGATAAAATGGCAATTGTCTTCCCTCATCGTCTTGTGGGAATGGAGTTTCTGTATAAAATCTTGGATAATGTTCTTCTGATTCAATAATTACATCATTTAAATAAAATCCATTTTCATTAATCTCAAATATTTGTTTTTTCATTATATACCTCCATATTAATGCGTAGGAAAACTAAAGTTAAGGTGGATATAATTCTTAACATCTGAGTCTAGAGTTATATTTCCATCATAATAAGCAATTCTTACACTTCCAGCACCAGAACTATTTGTTGGTGCATCACTTCCATAAAATACCCCCGCATTTATTATGGATGCAGTATTAGGTTTATACCCAATCGGTAAATTTGCAATCACTGTATTTCTTGTCAATGTTCCCCCTATGAGATTCGTTTTTGTAAAAACATGGACTATACCAAATTGATCTTTGAAATACATTAATGATCCTATCCATCCATTTTGCAAAGTGGCTTGAAATATAGGTTCTTGCGTTTTATCTGCCTTTTTTCTATTAGATGCATCAAGCTCATTTACCATTCCAATTATGTTTTTCTTTTCTATAGTTGTAGGTGCTCCAGTTGCAGTAAAGTTATTTATTTTCTCCGAGTTCAGATTAGTTTGCAATGTTCCATCTTTTTTAGCCGAATTAATCAAAGATGTATTAGTAACTTCCTTAAAACTATCAAACTCACTCTTCTTCGTCATATCTCCCAAGAACGTACCAAAGTTCTTTTCCTCTTGTATTAAATTACTTTTCTTATTTTCCAAAACTTTCACCTTCTTTATCTAAAAATAGGCAATAAAAAAGACTTTTTAAAAGCCTATTTAACACCTATTAATCTATTATTTTGTTTCACTCTTTATCTAAACCGTACTCTCTACATAATCCTCTTGTGTAATAGTCTTATATTCTTCTGCTGTTATAACCTTCCATTTACATGCTTCCTTAACTATAGCCAAATCTAAATATCCCACATTATAAAATGTATTATAAAAATCAAACATACTATTTACCCCCTCTTATTCATTTCTATAGTTAAATTAGCTACCGTAGAACTTAATTGCTGTATAAGAAAATCTTTCTTTTTACCCTCTATCATAAGATTAGCAATACTCTCAGCGGTCAATTCCTCCTGTGTTTTTATGTCTTTTATATCTTCAAAAGTAACTTCTCCATACTGTCCATATGTTCTTTGTATTACATCTAACCAATGGTCAAATTCTTTATCCTTACATTCATATTCTAGTTGTTTTATCTCATATTCAAACTCAAATGGGGTAATCACTTCACTGTTTATATACTCTTCTACTTCTTTCTTATCCATAATTTCTTTGTTAAAGTATTTTATTAACTTCATATTTTATCCTCCTTTATGGTATAACTGTGTATACTGGTTGATTACTAGTGTTTAGATACCAAAATACATATCTTCCATTATCAGCCATTTGAAATGTTATTATATATGGCTTACCATATACGCTTAAACCTATTATATTTTTTGTCCGCAAAAATTTTATAAAGTTGCCGTTAAATCCATCACCAATAGTATTTCCAGCACAATTAGAACCGATATTGTTATAGCTAAAATTATTACCGAATTTATTATTATAGCAATCATTACCAAAATTATTTGCAACACAATTATTTCCAAAACTATTGCCGCTACCACAAGTGTTACCAAAACTGTTACTATAACAACCACTGCCGAAGCTATTTTTACTACAATTATTACCAAAACTGTTACCATAACAACCATTGTCAAATACGTTACTAATACAATTATTTAAAAAAGTATTATTAGTACAGCCATTACCAAATGTATTACCGCTACAGTTGTTACCAAACGCATTTCCTTTACAATCACTACTAAATGTATTATAATCGCATCCAATACCAAAAGTATTATTAGTACCATAGGTAAAACAGTTATTTCCGCAATAAGCTCCAAATATATTATACCAACTATTAGTTAGGTAATTACTACCACATGCTACTCCAAATGTATTAAAACTACAAGTTTCCATAAATCTATTATATATGCATCTACTACCAAGTTTATTATTTTCACATCTTTTTCCAAACGTATTGCAAATACTATTCGTATCAATAATATTATGAGAACAATAATTATCAAATACTGTATCTATAAGGGCACTAGTATTCCCCTTGGATGCAATAAAATTGTTCTCACAACTATAACCAAAAGTTAATCTTTCGTGTAACTCCCCCCTTTTTAATTCTATAGTATTGGTATAAAGGGATGGAAATTTTTCTTTTTCACTTCTCATAATACCAGTGTTCATATCGCTATATATTATTTCAAATACATTACTATCTGTATTGCTAGAAGGTACATTTGTATTTTTAGGTACATAAAGAGCATTATCAACTTTGTATACAGTTCCCATTACAGCGTTTCCACCAGTCCACACGCTATAATCTGTTAATACACCATCTTTGTAGTATTGATTAACGTCTGGCTTATACCTTGTCCAAAGTATGGTTCTCCAATCATGTGGACAGTCATTCCTAGTGATGGAGTCATATCTCCTCAATATAAATCCATTTCTAGGGGTTGTTCCATCTTCACACTTACTAGCATTAAAATTATACCAAACAGTATCTTGAGGATATTTAGTACTAAATACAATTGGTTCAAAAGAATTGCTATTGATTGCAGTTAAAACTAATTCCTCGACTTCCATTTCTTTCAAAGCATTTGTTGTAGGTTGTATATATTTAGTTCTATAATCCGTTAAAAGATATCTCTTCCCCTCTTGTAGTTGACTATTATCTTTTAATAGTTTTAATTCAGCATATGTTTTTCTATCGAATTTTGAAATACTGCTATTAATCTTATTCTGTAAATCTTCACTCAACTTACTTTCCACTATGCCTTTTTCTGGAATTAATGATGGGTCAATATTCTCTAGTTTTCCTTTTACATTTTTTAAAATCTTTATATCAAATTCGTCATTTACTTCCCACAGAATTAAACTATCTATATTTTCTATATTATCTTTAGACTCAGATAACTTATAGTTCACATCTTTTGTAAGTAATCTTCCGTTCATGTGTAATTCTAAATCATCTTCTAGATAGTTGAATTTTGAAATACCTATGGGAATTGATGTTGTTGACTCTGTTAATTTAATATGTCTAGATAAGGTAGCTATTTTTCCACCTTCATTTTTAAGTGCTTCTTCAATATCTGTTAATATTTTAGGTTTAGCCATGTTTATCATCCTCCTTTTATAAAAAGGCAAAATAAAAAGACTTCTATGAGTCCTTATCTTGCCTTCTAAACTATTTAATTAAACCTGTTTACTAATTTCTTTCAGTATTTCTACTTTCTCATCTTTCGTAAGCAATGGATAAGTATTAACTAATTCTTCTGCTGTCTTATCCTCCATTTTTATTCTAAGATTTATAGCTCTTACAAATATGTTTTTCTTCCAAGTAGGTATACTCATTATTGAACACCTCCCATTTGACTAGCTAATGCCATGGTTAATTCATCTATTTGTTTCTGTAATTCATCATTATTTTTTTGTTCTTCTTTCTTTTCGAAGAATACTTCTTTTTTATTGTAATCCCAATAAGGTAGTCCCGGTCTTTCGATATATTCGTCTATTAATACACCGTCTTTCTTTTCCTCCTCTGTAAGCATATCTGGAAAATTATGAATTAACATAATCTTAGCCTTATTTTCGTCTACCTTTTGTAATCTTAAAAATACCATATATTTTTCCATCCCTTTCTTTTATATATTAAGATATTATCTTATATGTTTGCTTTATCTTTTTAACAGTATTATCACTGCCACTATACACATTATTGTCATTATCTAATGCCACAGATTTCACTTCTCCAGCGTGGTCTCCAAATCTCCATAGTAACTTACCTTCAGAAGTTATTTTTTTAACTTCTTTATGAGAGTCGCCTATATATATATATCCATTATTGTCTATTACAACTTCGTGTACAAGAGAAACCCATACTTCTGTAAATTTCCATACTAGCTGACCATTAAAATCAATTTTTATTACAGTATCAGAACATATATATGTGTTACCATTATTGTCTACTGCAACTTTGTGTACGCCATATTGGATGTCTGTAAAACTCCAAACTTGTGAACCACTTGAAGTTATCTTTCTAACAGTTTTATCATTACTGCCACTATACACATATCCATTATTGTCTACTGCCACGGATTTTGCCCAGTCAGTGTGTCCTGTAAAATTCCATATTTGAGAACCATTTGAATTAATCTTTCTAACAGTTTTATCAAAACTAGAACTATACACATATCCATTATTATCTACGGCTACATCAGACACAATATAGCTATGTCCTGTAAAACTCCAAATCTGTGAACCACTTGAATTAATTTTTCTAACAGTTCTATCAAAACCGCCACTGTATATATATCCATTATTGTCTACAGCTAATGATACATAATCAGTGTGTCCTGTAAAACTCCAAACTTGTGAACCATTTGAGCTAATTTTTTTAATTACGCCGTCTCCTAAACCACTATATATATTATTATTCTTATCAACTACAACCGACCATACTCCATCAGTATTGTCTCCATAACTCCATACTTGTTGTGGAGCAGTTATTAAACTATTAAAGCCTATAAAATCTCCTATAGCATACTTGCCTAATTTAGCTGTCCCTGTGAGTTTGGTTGTTCCGTTTCCGTAAAATGTTTTACCATACAAAACATCTCCAGCCACAGCTGTGCCATTAGGGGTTATACCTGTATTAATATTAGCTATCTTATTGACCATACTTTGAAGTGATTCTATACCACTTGCAGTTTGACCTTTTGCACTTAACTTACTTGCCATATCATTTTTTATAGTTTGAGTTTTACTATTTAGGGTAGCAAAAGTATCTATATTTAACAATGGTGAGCCAATAACATCTACCCAATTTTGTTTGCCGTTATTGGCATTTTGAAAAAGTTCTGTAATTGCTCCTGCTACTTGTTTACTTGTAGTAGGCACTGTCGTCATATCTCCTACAGATGAGTCAATCTCTTCTTTAGAATAATACAAACTATTATGGTTATGCTCTTGGGGTGGAAATATATCAGGTATATCAATCAATTTATTATAGCTATAACTTGTATCTAATCTTGTATAATAAACTTCATCCTCTATAGCCAATTCAAAATTCAGTGTTACAATACCAGTGGTTTTATTTATTACATAGTTGCTTCCTTCATTTAAAACTATATTTTTATACACTAATTCCACTAAGCAATTTGCATTGCAATTAGGTATAGTGAAAGTATCTGTAACCTCAGTGACTATAAACTTATTTGATTGGAAACCACTAACAAAAACATTTGCAACTCCTCCGCTACCTCCGCCAAATTGCAGTATCGCTTCTCTAGTTGTGTTAGGAGTCATAAGTCTAGTAGTGTTTAATCCTGTTGTGGCTTCTTGTACTGTTGCAAGTTTTATTCTTTCATTTAAGTCGCTAGGTACATCACTTTCAACAGTGTGTCCATTTACTTTCTCAGCATTATCTACTATTCCATTGTTGTTTTTGTCGTATGTGGCTTTATTCATATCTCCATTACCATCACGACCTTTAGGTATTCCAAAGTCGAAGATAGGGTCTTCTATAGTCCCACGTTTCGTTATTGCTACAAGTTCATTTGGATCTAAAGTTGCTACAGTACCTATTTGGATGTTTGGAGTCACACCAGTATTACCTTTAAGTCCAATATCTCCCTTGTCTCCTTTTTCACCTTTGATATTTCCATTATTAATCCATACTTTATTTGTATCATCCCAAACATATAAGTCGCCATTTATTAAATAGCAATCACCTTCTAATCCTGTTGGCGGAAGTTCAGATTCATTACTCAAAGAACCTTTTATATTTAAACCTTGCCCTTGATCTCCTTGATCTCCTTTGTCACCCTTTTCACCTTTGACTTTTACAGGATCTTTCCATGTTTCACCATTATCAAGAGAAATTTTAATAAATTGACTATCTGTAAATGATTCATCTGTCCACGTACTACCATCAATTGAGTATTGAGCTTTTATAATACGTTTTGAATGTTCTAATTTTCTTTGTTCTTCATTTTCTTTTCTAGTGTTTTCATCTGCAACTCTCTTATTTTCATAGATATTAACATCTGTATTAGTCTTTTCAAGCGTTGTTTTTAATGTAGCGTTTTCATTTTTAATTGTGTTAAACTCAGTCACTCTTTGGGCTTCTGCATTATTTACGTTAATATTAGTCTTTTCAAGCGTTGTTTTTAAAGCTGTCAAATTTGTTTCTAAATTGTTCATTTCTGTAATTTTATCATTTGCATTTTTACTTGCATTATTTGCATTTGTTGTGGCTTTATTAGCATTATCAGTTGCTTCCCTAATAGTATCCAAACTATCTAATGAATCATCTAATATATCCTTCATAGTATCAAGTTCATGGGTAATAGGATTAATACTATGATATATTCTCTCTGTAGATATTAAGGTGTATCCCGTACCCTTATATGCTATCTTTATACTTTTTCCTTCTTGTGATGAATTAAAATATAATCTTGCTTCGGCATAATTACATCTAAATCTATTATTTGATAAGTCAGCATACTCATCAAACTCTTCTATATAGGTGATTGTTCCATCCTTGCTTTTAACTGTTAGCCCTGAGAATTTATCAGGAAGCTGCTCTAGCTGAATCGTGCTATTAATAATCTGCTTTTCTTCATTTGGGATATCTTTAAGTGCATCATTTTTATGCATTATAATGGGCTTCATTGGATCTAGCATATCTATTCCTCCTTCTTTTTTATAATTCTGTTACGCTGTGATTATTTCTAAATGTTATCCTATATCTATTTGTCAATAAAATTGTGATTTTACTATCACTACATATCACCTCCAAGAACTTTTAATTCAGGCATTTTAACTAACTCTAATCTCTTACCTTCATGCCCTCTTCTTTTGCCTTTTATCTCCCAAGAAAATCTCATATCATTATTTCCTTTTACTATAAAATAATCTTTATTACATTCTTGCACCCATATATCACCTTGATCATATTTACTTATAAACACATGATAATAACTATCCGTATTTATAGATTCTTTAATTATTGGATCTAATTCAACTTTACATCTACCATTAATAAGTTGTCCAAATCCTAAATCACCAAGATAACTTTCGCCTGTTTCATAGGCATAAAATCCCCTGTTTCCATAATTTTCCGTCCTTTGAACGCATTGTTTATCTCCATAAACTCTAAAGTTTCCATTTACTGTAGCATTATTATTAAATCCTGCATGATCACCTTTAACCAGTAAGTCATCTTGTATTGTACAACCTTGATAGAAGTAGACTTCACCCTTAGATGTTAAATTTTCCGATGTTACATTTCCTGCATAATAGTCACTTCCACGTATTTCTACACCTCTAATGGTACCTCCATCTATTACATCTGCACTAATGGAGCCATTATGCACTTTCAACCCATATCTATCAATAGTTACACTTGAACTAATATCATTAAAGGCATACTCTACTGCACTAGGACTTTGCCTTATGATAGAACTTACCTGACCCTCACTAACCTTACTAGAAATTTCATTGCTCAGTTGTCTTATTTCCGAATAAGTATCATCCTCTAAATTGCTTATTTCTGACCTAATGCTGTTAGCGGTTTGTGTTAGAGATGATTTAGTGGCATAGTTATTTGATACATCTGTTCTTATTTGACTAGCCGTCTGAGTTATGGAACTAGATAAACTAGAATCTGCATTTTTAAATTCTGTACGTAGCTGACTGGCTGTTTGACTTATAGAACTAGATAATCCTGTATCAGCATTTTGGAACTCTGTTCTTAAACCATTAGCACTTACATCAATTAAACCTGTCACTGTTTTATTTCCATTAGATGTTTTCAATAAAAACTTATTCACATCCGCAGTTATACCATTCTGATCTATAATAAAGTTATTGTTTTTATTACTTATATAAAGCTTTTCACTTGCTAAAATCTTACCTATAATTGTGTCACCTATAAGTCCATCTGGAGTTATACAAGCACTGGCAGTTTTCAAGCCGTCATTACTAATTACAATTACGCTTGAAGTAATCACAATAATCTTATTGGGGTTACTTGCATCTTGTATCCATATACCATCTTGAGTGATTTCAATCTTATTCTGATTATTTTCTGAAAATATCTCTGCAAGTGCAGTATTTAATCCATTCTCTCTTATGCCCTTTACAAAGTCCTTTTCTTGGCTTACTAAATCCCAATTGATCTTCTTAAGATTAAAGGTTCTATCCGTTTTATTAAATTTCTCAATTGCTCCACTTAAGCCTTTCCATTCCTCTCGCTTATCTTTGTTAGTGAAGCTCAAATTTAATGATGAGCTACTAGGTTTATATGAATATCCAAGAAGTCTAACTTTATCCTTGCCAAACCTATCATCTACTACATTAAACCAATCTCCTAGCGATATTTCTTGATTAAAGTCTTCATAATCCTCATTATCAAGAAAATCATCAGAATTGATTGTAAATTCCATAGGAGGTTTACTAAGGTCTTTGATAGTATCTAAGCCCCATTGATACAAGCTATCACTTTTAAAATGTGTTTCATTGGATATTCTTTTGGGATGAGTATATGCATCTAGTTCATCTAAGGTGCTATCATTAAATATTTTTACACTATTATGAGTAATAACTTCTATTTGCATGGAGTCACTAATTGCATATAACTCTTTCCTTTTATTATCTATATCAGTTTGCTTAGTAGTTATTTGAGCATTAACATTAGTTAATTGAGAATTTAAATTAGCTAGTTCAGTAGCAACTCTGTTAATATCTGCAGCATTTCCACCTTTGATTATTAAAGCTTGTTCAGATTTTTTATCCTTTACTCTCTTTTCTAATTGACTTTGCTGGTTTTTCAGGTCATCTAATAGCCTAGATAAAGGTATAATTAAAGCATTTTTATCATTCCATTGGGTAAATAATATAGCGATCTCTTGCTCATATAAGTTCAATGCAGCCTGTAATTCCTTGCTCATTTGTGGTTTAAAATAGTCATAATTTATTACATAAGCACCATAGGGACATGAATTAATTATATTTAATCCTTCTTTTCCAGTAGGATATAGCTTAGTAACTAATTCCTTTGTATCAGTACTTTTAGATAATTGACTAGCTATATTCTTTCTACTTATGTTAAATCCCGTATCATTACCGTAAGATTTATAATCATAGCAATATATTTTTCTATTATAGGTATCAAATAATAAAAGTGTATCAAATGCTGTATTAACTCCTTCTCTTAAAAAGTTAATCCAATCCATCTGTACACTATCAAAATATCTATATTTATTTGCTCTTATACCTTCTATAGTTTCTATTTTTGCATTAGTATCTAAATGTGCTAAGCTCCATCCTCTAATATTCTCGTGTAATATATCAAAAATTCCTTTGCCCGTTTCAACTTCGTCACTCTTTAACTGCATAGTTTCTTTATCTAAAACTACTTCTTTATCAAGCATTTTTTCTCTAGAATAAGCAATAATTTCTTTAATTCCATCATCTGTTTCATTTATTTCCTTTATTACAAATACTGCATAACTGTTATTACATTTAAGCCTAATTAACTTTTCTTCCTTAACTAAATCATAATTTCTATTAATCCTAGATTGTTTGGTTATTTCATCTGTTACATAATAAGGGCAACTAAACCTTAACACCCAGGTATCTGTTAGATTTACATTTAACTCTTCTATATAACAATCATTTAAATGTGCCTGAATTTCATTACTATAACTCATTAACTCCATTTTCATAGCTAATGTTTGCCCTAGCTTAAGTGTTAAAAAATCTTGCATATGTCTTCACCTCCTACCCTATTCCATTAACATAGGATATTTACAAGTAATATCAATTCTACAATGACCTTGTATCTTTAAATCATTAACCCCGTATTTTAATCTTAAATATCCATCAACATCTAAATACTTATATAATTTCTTATTACTTACTACTATTTCTTTTGTATTATTTATATTAACTATTTCATTTTTTACCCCTGTAATAATACTAGAAATTCCTAAATTTTCATTTGTAATAGTTACTTTACAATCAGACAAGAAATTAATTTTAATATTAGGGTAATAATAGGTAGCTATATTACTGTAATTATCAATTATAATCTTATCCTGTTTAGTCACTATTTTACTATATTCATAGGGTTGAGTATAAGAATATCCATCTAAGGTTTCCATTTCACAATCGAATCTTGAACCATTATCATATTCATAATATTTTACCTTTGTGAACATTATATAATAACTTAAATTAGTTTCTTCAATTATTAACTCGTGAAATTTATCATCTGGGCATAACCACATAAGCACATCTCTTTTTTCTCTTTCAGTTAATTGTCTTGAAAATCCTATAGTAGTTGGTATAGTTACCGGGCTTACACCTACGGTATAGATATCTCTATTTCTGCTTATTGTTTTATTAACTGCCACATCTCTGCCATCAAAGTTATCTATATAAACCATTAAAGCCTTATACATATTATAGGACTTAATACCATTAAAACTAAAATTACCTCCTAGAAACATTTAATCACCTCCTTTATAAACTTCTTGTAGATTAACCATAAGGACTTACTATTTAATATTTTATTTCCTTATATAACTGTCACGCATAATTGTATCTTCTATAAATTGAGAAATAATTTGAGAATTTCTTTTAACTCTTTCAATAAAATCCTTATCAGCCATTCCCATATTAAAATTTAATGGCATATTAATTGGTACAGATGTATTCTGATTGTAAGCATTTCTAATGTTATATGCCATAGTCTGTGGAATTGATGTTATACCCTGTAAGGAACTGCTTAGAATACTAAAATCTTTTACACTAATAAAGTCCCATATGCTAGCTATTTCCTTAACTGAATCTTTTACTTGATTCATTGAGTCTAGTAATTCGCTTTTAATCCTCGCCCCTGCCAAAGAAGTTCCATTATTAAATTCATCCATATAATCTATATATGCCTCTTTAACAGAAACAATATTACCTTCTATATCTGTAAAAAACCCCTCTAACATAGCTCCTTTAACAATTTCAGCTATCTTTTCATCAGTATACCTGTCTTCAATCTCTTTAAGATCATCCTTCTTTTGTTCATCTAGATGTTCAAGTTGACTATCAAGAAATTCATTATACCTATCTCGTTCTTGTCTATCTATTAGTTCAGTAATTTTCAGCTCCTGCTCTTCTATTTGCTTTAATAAGTCATCACTTCTTTTCTTACCTGCCATAGACATATCTCTTAGAGATTCTTCATACTCACGTTTAATAGTATCTAGATCCCCTTGCATATCTGACAGTTCTTTATTTCTATCCACTTCTTCATTTTCTTGATTATATAATTTTTTTATTTTATTTATTGTTTCAACTCTTTTATTGTATTCATCCTCTATTGATTTTTTACGCTGTTCTACTTGATTTTTAATTACTTCGGTAATTTGAGATTCTACTTCCTCAATCATTTGAAGTTTTTCTTTATTAACATCTTTAACTTTTTTATTAAGATTTTCATATCCTATTTGCAGATCTCGTAAAGCATCAATTTCTTTAGCATATTCTTCATCTAACTTTTTCTTCTCTGTTTCGTTTGTAACTGGTACTTTTGTTAGTTGATCTAGCTGTTTTAATTTTTCCTCTATTTGCTTCTTAACTAAATCAGCTCGTTTATTAGCTATATCTAATTTGCCGTTTAAATCCTTTTCATCAAGCTTTGCCTCTTGTAAATCGAGATCAGCCAATTGCTCCTTAAGTTTATTAAATTCTTTAGAAGACCTACTTGAAATATCTTCTATGCGAAGATTTAGAATCTCATCATTGAGCTTTTTTACTTCATTTTGTAATTTTTCCCACTGATTACGGTTATCTAATAAATCCTTTTCATTAGCCTTGTCCATCTTACGATGAATTTGGTCTAAGATAGTTGATTTTTGAATTAGCAGTGCTATTTCACGTTGCTTCCACTGAATCTTCTTTTGAGAATCCTCTTCTCGTTCTTCAAGTAGCTTATTCTTTTCTAATTCAGCGTTGACTTTTTCAAGGGCATCTGCTTCTTTTTTATAGGCTTCGGTCTTTTCTTTTGATGATTTTGATGAATCTTTTGACCCTTTATTTAATGCATCACTATATTTAGAGAAATTAGGGATCTCTCCACCAAAGACTTTGTTGAATTGTTCAAATTCGATATCTATATCTTCTATAGAACCTTTTAATTCATCTACTCTCTTCTTAGCATGTGCTGCAACACCATTCATCATAAATGTAGGATCACCATCGTCATTTTCATTCAATTCAGTTACAATATTATTATAGTTATTTTGCAGTTTTTTCATTTCTGTGTTTAGTTTTTCAAGCACATATCCCTTCTGTTTCGCAAGGTCTGTATAATTTTTTAGATCCTTAGTATAAGCTTCAGCAGATCCTCCTACAAGATCTGTTAGCCATGTCCCCAACGGTTCTGCTAATAGTTGTGTGATACCTGCTTTAGCTTGGTTAAGAGTTGTATAATTTCCCACATCAATTTTATAAGCATCAGAACTAACATTTGTAAAAATACTAGCCCATCGATCAACAGCTTGTTGAAACCCATCCCCATTTGATCGTAATTCGTTATAGTAGTTTTTATCATTGCCCAGCATAATTTGATAGGCTTCATTCTGAATATCTCCCATATCTCTTATTTTACCATTGAGAAAATCCTGTGCCGATGCTACATCAAATATATTATTCCCAATATCAGGAAAACTAGATGCTAAACTACTCATTATTGATGAGGTCATCTTATCTTCTTTTTTAATTTGAGATGAAATCTCTCTTATCTTATCAATCTCAGAAGTTGCTCTACCAAAAGCCTGAGTTGCGTCTCTTATCATAGTTTTAGAACCTAAGCTTATATCAGTATCTCCAATATCCTTCATTTTATTTTCTACTTCTTCTGCTGTGTAACCAAGGGATAATAAAGTTTGTTTGTATTCTTCTGTCTTAATAGTTAATATATCTAATTTATTTTCTTGCCTTTCATCAGTATTATCACTAAGCACATTAGATAATAACTTATTTGTGTCTATATTTTGATTATCGTATTTATTTAGAATACCTGCTTGAATTGATGCTTGTTGTGTCAGCTCCATTAATTCTTGCATTTTTTTAGTTTTTTCTTCTATTTCTTTATCTATGTTAACAGTTTTAACAATTTTACTTTTTTCTCCATCTTTTGTAACAGTTCTAACTTTTCCAACTTGAAGGCTTGTCTTTCCTTGTTCTTTAAAAGATTCAAGCTGCTTTACTTCTTCCCTTAACTTGGAATATTCAGAAGTTTGTCTTTTAATATTTTCTATACCACCATTTTCGCTCATAAAGTTTTGTGCATTAATAATCGTTTTTTTGTGTTTAAGATTTAAAGCTTCTTCCAACATTTTATTATTTGCAGCTATGGCATTACCTTCAGAATCAAATCCACTTATAGCTTCTGGAAGAGCATTAGCCAATTCTTTTTGGATCTCTATTAACTCGAGCTTTAATTTATTAATTTCATTTACATTAGTTGATGCATTTATTTTAAACTCTAAATCCTTTGACTTTTCTACTAATCCTTCTACATTCTCCACGGTTTTAACGTTGTCTTTTGTAACTTTAGTGGCTTCTTCATTAAATTCTCTGAGCTCCGCTTTAGTTGTTATAAGCTTATCAGCAAGTTTCATAACTCCACCAATAACTAAATCTATTGCCATCGATAGCCCCGTTGACAATGCTGCATCCATTAACTTTGAAGCTAGTGTAACTTCCTTTTTTGCTTTACTTAAATTCCCTAGATCGTCAGTTAACTTAGGAACATTACTTTCTGATTTTACTACTGACTCGCTGATATCTGGTTTTTCTACTCCACTTTTTATCAGTGTAGCTTTAGATGTCTGCTCTTTTAATGTATTAACTTCAATTATTGACTTTTTTAAAGTTTCTATTTGACCAATTGTATCTGTTAAATCTAATGGCTTTATTTCCATTCCCTTGCTTAATAAGGAACTTATCTCTTTAATTTGAGCTTCCAAATTAGTTGTATCTATTTTTAACCCTATTGGATTTAGATTGAGCTTAATGTTATCTAAACTTCTTTGAAGTCTTTGCTGTAATATCGGATCTTTCTCTAATACAGCACTGACCTCAATAAGCAACCTATTATTCTTCATCACTTTTACCCTCTTGTTCTCTTTTTACTAGCTCAATTATTTTTTCCACTGGTGAATTCAATTTATTACTTAACTCATTAATTATCTCTATTTCATTTGAGAATTCATCAAGCACGTATAGTTGCTGTTTTATATTATAGGCTTTATCTTGATTAAGCTCTCTAACTATATCGGTTATCTCTATTAAAGTCGCTTTTAAATCCTTATCTGGATTAGTTAGTATTTGGGATAATTCCTCATCATCAATATGGTCTAAATCAATATTGGTCAATAACATTAACAATTCCCTAAATAAAGCTGTACCTTCTATCTTAGTTTCTAATTCAACATTCTCATTTTTACTAATTATAGTAGAAGCCTCTTTTATTATTTCTTCTAACTTACTTTTGTTTTCGTTAGTAATATTGTATATTTCTATATCTCCAAAGCTGCTACGTATTTTGTTTATCTTATGCTTTCTAATATCCTTACCCATTATGATTCCTCCTCCTTTAAATATAAAATAGAGACTACTTATTTTCATATAATCCACTAAAAGTGGTTTTGATAATCTCTAAATAACATTCTTCAAATGCTATTTGCAAATTATTTATTAAGGTATATCTATAAATTTTATTATTACCTTAAGGCTAAAGCTTCCAAAGTATGTGATAATTTTCAAACATAAGGGATAGCATAACTTTAAGTTACACTATCCCTTATGTTTTTATTATTTATAATAAAATTCAAAAATCCCTTTATTGTCTACTATACTAAATCAATAAATTCAAACATTATATCATTTATATCCGCTAATATATCTCCTTTAAGAGTAAATGCAGAAGGATTTTCAGTGGATAATTCCATTAAGAAATCTCTACTGAAAGAAACATTAGGTAAATGTAATTGCTTTAAATCTACTGCACCAGTTGTTTCATCTTTACACTCAACGTTAGCATATAAGTCATAATAAGGCATATTTGCATTTGATTTTACCACAGCCTTTTTTAAATTTGGAACATCTAATAAATATGAAACTATTATAATATCTCCATCCTTAACATCACTAGCGAAGAACGCTATTTCTTTTTTAGATGAATCATATTTATATTCTCCAGTTGCAGGAGCACTTCCACTAGTTTGTATAAATACACTCTCCTTACCAACTTGATCTGCTTTAGTTTTATATACAAATAATGAGTCTTCTTTAATTGAAGCTGATGATTTTAGAATGATTTTACCAGTGTTCACTGTTAGTTTTTCTTTTTCAAAGATTTCACTTGTAGTAGTTAATAATTCCGCTCCTAACATAGCAGCAAGGATTTCGTCGTTTATTACATTTAAACTTCCTTCGAATGTACATCCTTCCATGGCTTTGCTCCATTTAATAGCATTTACTCCCTTTTTCTTTGCAAAAACTGCTCCACCTGATTTTAAATCTAGTTTAAAACTATTTAAATAAGGTATATAAACTACTCCTCCATCCTCTTTACTCTTTAGATAAATATCTGCTGCATCTTTAATACCGTATGCCATAATAAAATTCCTCCTCGTATTTTAAATATTTTATTTTATATTTTTTAATTGATATCCGTTTTCTGATTTTTTAATGTAAAATCACTACGTCATCCTCCTTCTTCTTTGTTTTTCAGATAAATATCTGTTATAGCTCTACTGTTGTATGCCATAATAAAATTCCTCCTTTATCTTTTAGTGATTTAGCCCCCTGCGAAAATCCGCAGACATGGACCTAATTAACTTTTCAGCCACTAGGCTTTTATATTTTCCTCTTCTGAAATATAAATTTAAAATATTACAGAGAGGCTTTTAGCATATTTCTCTTTACTGAATTCCTATTTTTTGCCACTCTTCAATCATGCTTTGATAATCTCTATTTTTTAAAGCTACCATACCGCTTGTACTAATCAATTTATTGTAGCTATATCTTTCTTTTTCTTGAATTATCTTATATGAATGAAATAATTCGTATATAGTCATATCCAGTATATTACTATAGGTAGTTCTATTAAATTCAGTATGAGAAGCCACCACTAGATTAATAATATTGTATATACTAATTGTGTCCTCTTCTTTGTTCTGGGTTTTTAACCTATGTTTTTGTAACCTCTCCCATGCCTCTTTTTGTTTTTTATTAGTAAATTCAGGCACATTTTCATCTTGATTTTTTAACTGTACCCAAAACATTTTTCTAATTATCACACATAGTTCAATGAAATTATCTCTAGTTAAATAGTAAATTTTTTCTTCATCTAAATCATTACTTGTATTAGTATCTATCTTAATTGAGAAGTAGTTTTCATCTGATATAATACTAATGTTTGAAGTCTTATATAAAATAGATAATGAATAAAATAAATTTGATAAAATATTTCGAGTATTAATATCCTCTGAAAATAGCAAATCAAATGATTTTAACTTATTATTATCCTTTAGTTTTATCTCCTCATAATTAACCATGAAGGGTCTCACCAAAATATCATAATTATTCTTTCTTTCAATTATCTCTCTTACAGTAGGTGGATATATGAAGCCAAGCCCTAAATCTCTTAGGTCGTATTTCTCCAAGAAATATTGTTCTTTGTTCATAGTTCTTTGTATCTCCTTTAATTTAAAAGTTATTTTATCTTTTTATAACAACATGTAATTTCTAGAAGTAAATCCTACTCTTACAGCTATTAATCATACTTATAATCACTACAAGCATGATTAATAGCTGCATCCTCAATAATAAAATCTAATTGTGCCCATGGTTTATTTAAAATAAATAGAGCACCTGGAATTTAATCTTCCAAATGCTCTATACGCTATTTAAATAATTGTTTGATAAGTTTTTTCCTTATCGCTGTAGCTCCATTATACCATGGTGCTTGTCAATTTTAGTCTCATGTTAGTATCACTTTATAGCTACTATTCCAAATAACTGAATAGCAAAGCTCTTTATGGCCTTGCTTCTAATCCTATAATAAGTGGCTCTACTCATGTTAAGTTCATCTAGTATCGCCATTTCATTTTTTCTCTCTACGTAACTAATCGTCAATATATTTTTATATTCATCTTCTAATTTATTAAACATACTCTCTATGGTGTTTAGTTTCAACTTATTTTCTTCCTGAATCTCTTTCAATCTATCTCTTTGAAATATTAGATTACAAATTCTATCATCAGGCATAGTCTTGCTGCCTTTAGGCATATCACTATAAATTGCTCCTTTACAGCTTTCTAATTCCCCTTCGACTTCCTTTATCCTAAGTTTTATATTATCATTTGCAATGTCTAACTCCTTATAATGCGTTAAATACTCTATAGCCTCTGTAATATAATTCATAAAACCACTCCCCATTATGGCATACTTAGAATTTGTTGTGCTTGAATATAAATTTATTTCATTATTTTATTTAGAAATACAACTTAAAATATCCCATTTATAACATATTTATCACTATAAATAAAATTGTGACTTTGTAAATTTTGATTCATCTTGAACCATCTTCACCTCTCCTCCTTTGATTTATCCTTTTATACATTCACTATATGAGCAATCGCCTCACCACCCTTCCATAATTCACATAAGATATATGAATTAAAATGAATAGAGCACCTGGAATTTAATCTTCCAAATGCTCTTTCATTTATTTACCCGATCTGGTCAAGCAAAATTGTAACACTACTTTCAATTAGCTTTTATAAATATCTTTTCTTACAATAAGTTAGTCTACCTAAAGAGCTGTATAATTTTTTATATTGATAAGAACTAAAATATAATCATTAATTAGCTCATCTAAGATATATAGTATTTTCATATTATAATGAATAAAACATTCATTCTTAATCTTTATAGCTACCTTAAATGTTATATTTGTGCATAATTAATAAACTCACGTTAACTCCTTGTTTCTCTAACGAGAGTTTTATAATTTTATATTCAATTTTTTTATCTTCACTATGAAGGATCTCTTTAATTTAGTTTTCAACCAAATGTTTATCATCATATTAGTCTAAATTTCTATCTATTTCCTTATCGCTGTAGCTCTATTATATCATGGTGCTTGTCAATTTTAGTCTCATATAAGTATCAGCTTCTAAAGGGTCTCTCATTTTAAATAAGTGTTGAGGCCTTAGTCCAGAGCTCAAATGACCTATTGTAGAATCTTAGGATAACTCTCTCTTAAAAGTATAAAAGCATTTAAGCTGTCGCTCAAATGCTTTATACAAATTTATATTTAAGGATATAATTTTAAAACTATTGAAGCTCCCTTGCAATATTATTTAAAGCATCATTGATTCTTTAAATTTTAAGTGTTCTGGGAGGAATATTATTGCAAGCTTTATCAACATTGCTTTAATTTATATCCCTATATGTCCTATCACTATGGCTCAATTATATCATGTATATTGTCAAAATTAGTCTCGCATTAGTATCACTATATATATGTTATAAAGCTTTTTGATTATGACTGTGTTTTAATATAATTCCAAAATCTGATTTCATACTACTGTTTTACTCTCTGTTTCTTTGTAAGTCTAACTAAGTTTTTAGGTTTTCCTTGAAACTTAGTTTTAATTAAAATTATAAAAGCATCTGAATCAATAGACTCAAATGCTTTTATACAATCTATACCACTATTTATTTAATATATATCCTTATATGTCTTATCACTATGGCTCCATTATACCATGGTGCTTGTCAATTTTAGTCTCAGGTTAGTATCACTTTATAATCAACTTTCAAATTTTTTAGGATATGCTTTTGTTCTTTGACTTTATTACCATGTATACTGGTAATCCAATTAATGTTACTGCTAAACCATATAAGGCAAAGTTTGTACTAGTAATAAGTGTGTTTATTCCAACATATAATGCTCCTATTATGCCTAGTATTGGAATAACTGGATAAAATGGAACCTTGTATGTATCTTCTTTTATAAGTTCTTGATGCTTTTTCCTAAGAATAAACACTCCTGCTATTCCTAACATAATAAACATCCATGTTACAAATACTAAAAGGTTTGTTAAGGTGTCAAAGGACCCTGTTAATGCATAGATGCATGCAATGATGCTTTGGAACATAATAGCATTCGCAGGAGTTCCATTTTTGTTCAACTTTGAAAAGAATTTTTTAGCAACAAATAAATCGTCCTTTGCCATAGCATATGGTACTCTGGCCCCTGTCATTATGAATGGAGCTAAACATCCAACTATTGATATTATTATTCCTATTGCAATTAAACTTGCTCCACCTTGTCCAAATAGTATAACTGATGCATCTGTAACAACTTTATCTGATGCTGCCACCGCTTCTATTGGCATAGTATTAATAACTGCTAGGTTAACCCCAATGTATGCAACGGTGATAACAATTAATCCAAATACTATAGCCTTAGGAAAATTCTTTACAGGATTTTTTATTTCTCCAGCCATATTAGTTACTGCTATCCAACCTTCATAGGCAAAAAGTACTCCTAATATAGCTGCACCAAAGCCAGTTCCTGTACTAGCAGAGGATACCATTGGTGTAAAAGCATGTACCTTACCTAAAGCAAGCCCAGCCACAATTACAACGGCAATTGGTATTAATTTTGCTAAGGTAGCAACGCTAGCAAACTTTGTTCCAAACTTTGTAGAAACTAAGTTGATAATTGATAGTACAATTATTAATCCTATTGCAAGCATCTTTTGCTCTGTAGGTGTAATGTCCATAAATGAAGTACATTGAGTTGCAAATACTACAGCAAGGGCAGCATCCATTGCTGGATAATAAATTAATACCTGTGCCCATCCAAAAAGAAATCCAACTTTCTCTCCATATAATTTATTTAAATATACCATTAACCCACCAGTCTCTGGTATTGCAGAGCCTAGCTCTGCAATACTTAAGGCCCCAGCAATGGTAATAATACAGCCGACTATCCATGCTATAATCCCTAGTCCTGGTGCTCCAGCATTACCAAATACAGCTGAAGGTTTGAAAAATACTCCGCTTCCTATTACTACTCCTACTACCAATAAGGTCGCCTCAAATAAATTTATTTCCTTTTTTAATTCTATAGAACTACCCTTGTTATTTTGCATTTTCTATCTCCCCCTCATAAGGATTTTAAAATTATAAATTTCTAACCACTAAAGTATTGTTACATTTAAATTTTTCAATGCATCTATAACAAATTCTCTGCTGCTTCTTGTTTCATCCATTAAGAATTGGATATCTTCTTCATTTGCTGAAGTCGCATTTACATGTTTTACTGAGTTTTTTATATAAGATTTCTTCAATTTATTAAGGTCATAGTATTTGCATTTAATTGAAGATGGATGTGATGGAAGAATTATATTTTCTCCTGGAACATCTTCTTTTGAGTTACCAAATTTAACTTCTATGCCATTTTCTCTTGCAAAGCTAAGCTGTGCAAGTGGGTGTTTTCCTGCTCCGGTATACTCTGTTTCTTGAACTACTATAACTTGATCCTCATCTAATTCTTGAGCTAAAGCGAAGGCTGCAGTTAATGAAGTATTACCTGCTGGTCCTCTTTCCATACCTTCAAGGACCGAAAGGGCTTCTGTGATATAGAATACTTCCCCTTGTTGAACAATTAAGTATTCATCCATGTATTTTAATACCCTTGCTGCACTTCTTGGAACATCTGAGTGGTCTGGGTCGCTTGCATATGGAACTCCAAAGCCAGTATGCCCAGTTGTAAAGGATTTCTTATTGAAATCAATATCAGATGCCATATGAAGTCCAGATAAATCAACGCTAGCTCCATATACCTTTGTATTTTTTGCTCCTGCTACTCTTAAGCCTCTTGCTGTACCAGTTAAATTACCTCCACCTGCTTGTGTTGCAATTACATAATCAGGATCTCTGCCTATTAATTCCCTACATTGCCTTGAGATCTCATATCCTAAGGTTTCTACTCCAGTAATTCCAAAGGTTGAATATAATGAAGCATTGAAATACTGAGTTTCTTCTAATACTCTTAAAAACTCATAGTGCAGCTCTGGTCCAACGGTTAGCTGAGTTACTTCTGCTCCAAGGCACTCACATTTTCTTTGTTTTTCAAGAATTTCAGGTTGTCCTACTTTTTTTGAATCATAACATTCTTGAACTATTATACATTTTAAGTTTCTCATAGCTGCTTGAGATGCTACTGCTGCACCATAGTTACCACTAGTTGCTGCTACAACTCCTTTATAGCCTAATTTTTGAGCATGATATACAGATATAGATGCTCTTCTATCCTTAAAGCTTCCTGAAGGGTTGCATTGTTCATCTTTTACAAATATTCTTGCGCCTTTACCCTTAGGTGATATCTTTCTAACTAGTGCTGTTAAATTTTTCAATTCTAAAAGTGGCGTATTTCCAACCCCTGCTTCTCTTTGAATTTTAACGATCTCTTCAAAAGAATAACCTGTGTCATTCATCATTCCTTCATAATCAAAGGCAATATTTCCTGATTCATATTTTGAATAATCCATTCCAGTTGCATTTCTAATTATTTCATTATTTCTTGAAGTAACTGCTTCATAGCTATTATCTTTAATCATTAAAACTCACTTCCATTCATAATTTCTTTTAATTGTTTATCTATTTGTACAAGTTCAGGTATAAATTCTTCTCCAAATCCATAAGTATATTTAGGGTTTATTGCTTCTAGGGTTCCAGATACTATTCTTCCAGTGGCTGTGGTTATAGAAACTTGACTACCAATAGCAGCCTCTTCGTTTATAAAACCTTTTACCCATAATTCTAGTGGTACTTTTTTAGTTTCTTCAGGTAGTTTACCAGTTCTTTCTTCAGGTTTTAATACAATATAATGTATTTGAACCCAATCTCCTTTTTTTGCTAACATATAAACTTCACACCTTTCTATTTTATATGTGAATATATAAAGCATTTTCCGTGCCAAACTTTATGATTATTGTAATTTTATACTGAACCCTTTGATTTCAAGGGATTTTTAGATAAAAAAAATATAACCTCCTTAGTTATGAGGTTATATTTTTTAAAGTGGAAAAATTTTTCTTCCACCTGTGGAAATTTTTTTCCTATTCTTTCTTTAAGTTATATTCAACTACCTTATTAAAAAGCTGTCTTCTGCTAATATTTAATACTTTTGCTGCCTCAGTTAAATTTCCGTTGTTAAGATCTAATACTTTCTTTATATATTCTGCTTCAACATTTGTTCTATAATTCTTTAAAGATACAATATTAGAAGGTGTAGGTATGTTTTCTGTAAAATAAGATTTAGATTTATTTTCTGGAAGATTTGACTTTGAAATAATTCCATCATCTGATAAAACAACTAATCTTTCAATAATATTTTTTAGCTCCCTTATGTTTCCAGGATAGTCATATTTTAATAAATAATCTTTAACCTCTTCTTCTACACCTGTAATTTTCTTCTTTTGTTCTATAGAATATTTTTTTAAAAAGTACTCTATAAACATAGGCAAATCTTCTTTTCTTTCCCTAAGTGGCGGCACTTCTATAAAGATAGTATTTATTCTATAAAATAGATCTTCTCTAAAGCTTCCATCTTCAATTGCTTTATAAATATCTCTATTAGTAGCAGAAACAAGCCTTAAATCTATGCTTCTTAGCTTATTACTACCAATTCTCTGTATTTCTCTACTCTCTAAAACCCTTAATAATTTTACTTGAGTATTAATTGGTATCTCCCCTATCTCATCTAAAAAAAGAGTTCCTTGATTTGCTTCTTCAAATCTACCTATTCTTTTTTCTACAGCTCCTGTAAAAGCTCCCTTTTCATGACCAAACAATTCCGATTCAAGCAAGGTTTCTGATAATGCTTGACAATTAACTGCTACAAAATTTCCATCTCTCCTATTGCTCTCTTCATGGATATACCTTGCAAGAATTTCTTTTCCTGTGCCTGATTCTCCTGTAATAAAAATACTTGCATTACTATGAGCGGCTTTCTCTAGCACTTTAAGAAGGTTTTCATATTTTTTATTATTTGTTTTTAAAAGATATCCCTTTGTACTTTGTAATTCTCTTAAGTAGTTATTTTCCTTCTCTAATCTACTTTGGGTCTCTATTTTTTCTATTTCTATTAATAATTCTTCAAAATCATGAGTTTTAATAAAATAACTAAAAGCTCCATTTTTTATTGCATGTACAGCATTCTCAATGGTCCCATAACCTGTAACAATTATTACCTTTGTTTCTGGATAGGCCTTCTTTATTTCCTCCAGTAATTCTAATCCTCCCATTTGGGGCATTATTAAATCTGTTAGCATTAAATCAAAATTTTCTTTTTTTAGAATATCTAAAGCTTCCTTTCCAGAGGATGCAGAGGCTGTATAATATCCCTTGTCGCTTAAAATCATTTTAAATACTTCCTGATATTCCTTTTCATCATCAACTACTAATATTTTAAAATTTCCTTTTGAAGCCATAGAAGCACTCCCTCCAATTTTCATAAGCTCTAGATTTCATTATCTAAGATAGGTATCTCTACTTTAAAAGTACTACCTTTTCCATATTCACTACTAACCTTTATTTCTCCACCATTTTTTTCAACCTCATTATATACCACATATAATCCAAGTCCAGTACCTTTTCCTGGTTCTTTTGTAGTGAAAAAAGGATTAAATATATTATCTACATCTTCTTTTCTTATGCCCATACCAGTGTCACTTATTTCAATTATCAGTTTATAATTGTGTGTAAAGCATTTTATTTTTAATAAGCCTCCATTAGGCATGGCATCTACTGCATTAGATAGTAAATTAATTAATATATGCTTTAATGATTCTGAATTTGCATAAATATCACTATTTTGTTCATACTCTTCTTCAACGCTTATATTGTTATTTTCTATAATTTTATTTTCAAGTTCTATGATTTCCTTTGAGAATTCTCTAATATCTATTTGTTCTTTTTTTCTAGCTGATTCCCTTGAAAAATTTAATAAATTCTCTATAATATTACTTGCTCTATCCACAGAGGATTCGATTACATGTATGCATTTTTTAGTAATATCATTGTGATTTTCTAGTTGATTTTTTAATAAATAGGTGTAATTTCTTATCAAACCTAAAGGATTTCTAATTTCGTGACCAATTCCAGCTGTAAGTTGCCCTACCGCTACCATTTTATCAGCTTGCAATAGTTGCTTTTGAGCCACTCTTAATTCTGTAACATCCTTTATCACGAATAAAACTTTTATTAAATTTTTTTTCATATCTTCAATAGGAAATGTGTCTATATCAAAATATCTTTCATTATATTTTACATCATATTTTCTTCCTGTATTAGAACTTAAAATTTCCTGTATTATGAAATTTTCCTCATAGTTTGGACATATCAGTTCTTTATATTTACTACATTCTGTTCCAATAACCTCATCCTTTTTTATTGACCAGAATTCGCAAAATGCTCTATTTGCACTTATAACTTTGAAGTTCAAATCTACAGCCACCATTAAATAAGTAAGACCATCAAAAATAGTTTGAAGGTCATTCCTGCTATTAAACAGTTCTTCTGTTTGCTTCTTAACTTCTTCATCAAGTTTCCTATTCCAATAGTACATTGCATAAATTACCAAGTATGCCATCATCAATGCGGCACCCAGATAAAGCATGGTATTATAGGTGATTCTTTCATGGGAAATAGGTGCAGATATACCAAACCATTTCTGTTGTATGTTCTGAACAACTTCTTTCTTTTTTATATTAAGCAAGCCTTTGTTGATGATGCTTAACAAGGTGGTGTCTGAACGTCTTACTGCTAATACAACATCTTTTTCATACATGGGTTTATCTACCACTTTATATAAATTATTTATATTTTTTTCCTTCAATAAAAAAGTAATAACAGGTTCGTCTCCAATCACAGCATCAACTTGTTTATTTTGTAATAACTCTATAGCTTCCATAATATTACTAGTACCTACAAGTTTAGCCCCAATTTTTTTCTCTTCTAGAAACTCTATAGCATAGTCTTTATTTGGTACAGCAACTTGTAACCCTGATAGATCTTCATAGGAGTCAACCTTTTTATTGTCCCTAGGTACTAAAATTACACCCCTAAGATTATAAACTGGACTAGAAAAGTCATATTTCTTTGCTCTTTCAGTACTAGGAAATATATCACACATACTAATATTCCCATTATCTAAATTAGTAAATGCTTTCTCAAAGTCTGAAGGTCTTAACTTAATCTCCACCCCAAGTTCAATTGAAAGGGCGTCCACAATATCAATAGAGGTTCCTATATATTGACCAGACTCTTCATCAACATATCTAAGTGGAGGTGAACTATTATCCGCTCCAAATACTATTTGATTTTCATTTAGCCATTGTTTTTCTTCACTAGTAAGTGGCATTGTTTGTATAAAAAAATCAAGAATATTTACATTGTATTTACTATCTATAAGCCTATTAAAATATACAAACATAAATGCTGAAAAGAGAATTATGATTATGAAATTTCCTTTTTTATTCATTTCTTCACTTTCCCCTCATAATAATCATCTTACATAATATATTAGCTTATTTATTAAATTTTTTCTATAATTTGCAGTTTTTAAAAGTCATTTAATAAATGATTATAAAATATATTGTAAAAATTTGTTTATTATGATATTTTAAGCCTCACATAATTATTATAATCTATTACTTTATAGCTGCTATTCCAAATAACTGAATGGCAAAGCTCTTTATTGCCTTAGTTCTAAGTCTATAGTAAGTTGCTCTACTCATGCTCAGTTCATCTAATATAGACATCTCATTCTTTCTTTCTACGTAACTAAGAGTCAATATATCTCTATATTCATCCTCTAATTTATTGAACATATTCTCTAAATTGCTTAGTTTCAGCTTATTTTCCTCATGGAGCTCTTTCAACCTATCCTTTTGAAATATAAGGTTACAAATTCTATCATCAGGCATGGCCTTACTGCCTTTAGGCATATCGCTATAAATGGCTCCTTTACAGCTTTCTAATTCACTTTCTACTTCCTTTATCCTAAGCTCTATATTATCATTTGCAATGTCTAAATCTTTATAGTGTGTTAAATACTCTATAGCCTCTGTAATATAATTCATAAAATCACTCCTTATTATGCATATTAAAAAATTATTATTTATATGCTAAAATAAATTTATTTAACGTAATTTTTACGTTGATTTGATTTTACGTTATTTTATCTAGAACTTCAAATGAAATTTCAGTGCATAGTTGTACATTTTTAGCAATTAAATCCATATATTACGTATTTATTACGTATTTTCTTCTGATTGCTCTTTTTTACGTTATTTCATTGACAGATTATCGTAATTTACGTATAATTTTCTTAAAGGATAAACGATGCGAGGTATTATATTATGGATAAAAAGAAATTAGGTCTTAAGATAAAAGAACTCAGAAGTAAATATAGTACTAAAACTGGTGAAAAGTTCACTGGTCAAATGTTAGCAGATAAAATAGGGATTTCTCGTTCCTACCTAGGGGACATTGAAAATGGTAGAATACTACCTAATAATGATATACTTTTAAAAATAGCTACGGCTTTAGAGGTGGATATCAGCGAATTTGATGATGAAAATCTACCACAGTCAAAAGATATTCCTCTAAATAAAAAGGATGAGGTTGATATCGCGAGAACTCTAAACAGAACCTTGGATTCTTTAGAGAGTGCCCAAGATGGTCTTATGTTTGATGGCATACCTATAGATGATGAGACAAGAGAACTACTAAAGATTAGTTTAGAAAATTCTATGAGGCTAGCTAAGCAAATTGCTAAACAAAAATATACCCCCAACAAATATAAAAAGTAGTAATTATTAAGGGATGGTGTGGGTATTGGAAGATTTAATAAAAAAACAAGTTAGAAAGCTAGTAAAAAAACATAAAACTAATAATCCCTTTGAAATTGCTAAAGAAAAAAATATCATCGTAATTAGAGAGCCTCTTGGTTCTATTTATGGATATTATAATAAATACGCTAGGCAAAGGTTTATTCATATAAATTGTAATTTAGATTATCATAGAGAAATTTTAACTTGTGCCCATGAGTTAGGACATATAATACTTCATCCTAATTCAAATACACCTTTTTTAAAGGCTAATACCTTTTATTCAATATCTAAATTAGAGCGTCAAGCCAATTTATTTGCAGCTCATCTACTTATAGATGATAATCTACTGGACAACTATAAAGGATATACTCTAGAGCAAATAGCGCTCATGGAAAATATTCCAATAGAATTACTTCATTTACGATTCTTTTAATATTGCTTTGTTTTAATATAATATTGATAACGAACTACATATTATTGCTTACAAACCGTTTCGAAAACTTGATTTACTAAGTCTCTACTCAAGTAAAAAGCTAAAATACAACAACNNGCTTTTCACTTTCATAGAACCTAAGTAAATCTAAGCTTCCTGCAAATGGTTTGCTTCACAATAATATGTAATTCTAAAATCAACAACCATTTAAAACAAAGCCTTTAATGTAATGCAAATTCAAAGGAATGCTTAATTATCATTCTGGTCTATTTTGCATCATACTGAGCTATAGGTCTAACTAATAGGGTAAATAGATTTTAATTTCTATTTACCTTTTCTTTATCTATTTATATTAACAAGTTTTATAAAGAAGGTGTAAATAAATAAATTTTTTTTATTTCATCATAACTAAAACATTCAGTTAACATATTTTTAATTTCGTTAATATCGTTACAATTAACATCAGATATTACAATAAGACATTGATAATCATATACTCCAAGCATTATAAATCCATCGGTGTTTTCTTCTGAATATAATTTCATTTGGCTGAAATTTAGTGCTTGAATTTCTTTTATAAGTTCATATGAAATGCAATTAACAGGACCTTCTACGATTATCTCATTAGAATCGATACTCTCAATACTTTTCTCAATATCATTAATATCTTTTATAGGGATATCAGTATAGGTAAGAATATGTTCACCTTCTACTAAAGTATAATCAATATAATTATTCACATATTTATAAGTGTATGATTCAAAAATTTTATCAAGTATTTGTGAAGGCCATTTTTCAAAATCATTCTTCCATAAATGAAAACTAACATATTTACAGTTTTTAGACTTTATAATGTAGCTATATAATTTTGATAAAAAATCAATTTTAGCTACATCTTCATTATTCTTACTTATATATAGTTCTATATAATTATTATTCATAAATAGATTCCCCTTATTAAGTTCTTATGTAATACCCTCTATCTATAAGGTATAATTAAAAATTTATAGATTAAGAGTCAGTTAAATTATACCATTTACCTTAAATATAATCTATTTTATGGTAATTTATTATTTATAATACCATGATAACTATGCTAAATAGCCTAATTACGTGTTAAAAATATGTAAAATCACCACAATATGATAGCTGACCTAGACTTTGGGGTACCTGTCCCCTTTTTATTATGCTATAATACCATCTATAATGTTGATTTTAAGGACGTGATGAATATTGAATTATATTAAAGATCCTAAATTTAAAGGGAATTTATTGATAGCTACTTATGTAATTATATTGTCCTACGTGTTTTTAAATTTAGCTACAGTTTTTAAATTTCTAGGAGGAATAGTAGGTATAATTAAGCCCTTTTTAATTGCTATAGCCATAGCCTTTGTGCTAAATATACCTATGAAGCTATTTGAAGAGAAGATCCTAATAGATATGTCTAAAAGCAAAAAAGATATAGTTAGGAAAATGAGAAGGCCCTTAGCCTTAACACTTACCTTAGTTACTGTAATTGGATTAATAATAGGACTAGTAGTATTTATACTCCCTCAACTTGCAGAGAGCGTTTCTACTCTAACTAAGACTATTCCTCATTATGTGGACTCCTTTGAGGATATGGTTAATCAATATGCAGCTTCCACAGATTTGTTCAATAATATATGGGATGAATTTTTAGCTGTATGGAAGGATGTATTACAAGTTGCTGGTCAAATTACCGGTTCACTACTTACTCAGGTTGTAAATATGACCATAGGTGTTACCTCCTCTATAGTTAACTTCTTCATTGGATTAATATTAGCTATATATATGCTGCTAAGTAAGGAAAAACTTAGTCGCCAAAGTAAAAAATTTATATATGCTTTCAGCAGTGAGCGTACCTCAAAGAAAATAATGGAAATCGCTGCAATTGCTAATATAAAATTTTCAAGGTTTATAGCTGGTCAGTGTACTGAGGCAGTTATACTAGGTACTCTATGCTTTATAGGTATGTCTATCTTCCGTATGCCTTATGCACTGTTAATAAGTACTATTGTAGGAGTAACAGCCCTAGTACCTATCTTTGGTGCATTGATAGGTACCATCCCAGGAGCCTTCATTATACTTATGATAAGTCCAAAAATGGCAATTTGGTTTATAGTTCTTATAATAGTTATTCAACAAATAGAAGGAAACTTAATATATCCAATAGTGGTAGGAAATTCTATAGGACTATCAGCTATATGGGTAATGTTTGCCATGATTGTTGGAGGAAGTGTCTTTGGAATATTAGGTATGCTAATTGGTATTCCTCTCTTTGGAGTAATTTACACCCTCTTAAGCTCTAGGACCAATAAAAAATTAAAGGATAAAGGGATTTCTATAGACAACTAAGAAAAAGTCTCAGGTATAGACCAGTTACGCTCTATATCTGAGACTTTTCTTATATATGGTAATAATGAAACTAAATCATGCAAATAGGCTTTTCTTTTA
>DFXM01000028.1:46575-54113 GCA_002381695.1 Clostridium sp. UBA4108
TTGAACTTACACAGAGGGCCAGGAATAATATGAAGTTCTAATTAACTATATTTTATAATAAAGCCTATTTGCATTATGCAGAAATTTAATTGTAACTTATATATTTAACATTCTTCTTGAACTTAGTGCTGTATATAAGCAATAATCACAAACCCTTCTTGTGTCTAGGGTATTTACATCTACTCCGTTATATTCGCCTGCTTCAAACTTAAACTTGGAAAACTTATCATAGGTATGCCAACAATGAATATGAGGGTGATTATCTATTAGATCTTCACTAGTACTAAAAAAGTCTAATTTATCTCCATCAATTATAAACTTATCCACCTCATGATTTACAGCTATTTCTGTAGCATAGAGTGAAGTTACTCCTCTATACCAGCCTGGCCATTCACCTGGGCCATTTTTAAACTCATTCTTTAATATGTGAGCCGCAACATTCATGGTAAGTTTACATACATGTCTCACTAATGGAGCATACCCATAATGAGTAGACCCTATATTAAATATATTTCTATGGTTTAAACTCAATTTATCTGCTATAGACACTAATTTTTGTCTTGTTTCATCATCATGTACATAGGCACCCCTGCCCACAGTATATTCCTTAGGATAATAGTTATTCCAAGCTGGTGTTAAGAAGGTATCTACATCCGATCTCAATATTAAATCATAATTATCTAAAAAACTTGCATTAGAATTTGTTAAACATGCAATGGAGTTTATATAATGGTAATTTTGCCATTCAGGTCTATTACTTACAGCCTCACATTCTACTTTTATACAATCATTAGGTATCCTAGGAAGTACATCCCTAGGAGCAAATACAACTAAATCTGTCTCCTTGCTGTTTATGCTTTTGTAGGATTTATATAAAGCTGAAAACTCAATGAACAAATTCATTTTATTTTCAACAAATACAACTATAGCTCTCTTCATATTTTAACCTCGTCATAAAATTTTATTTTTAAAACTTAATTTTAAAAATAAAATTTTTAATCTTTTTGTATTATTCTATTTACTTATATATTATTCATATGTTTATTAATATGGTACAAAATAAAAAATACAATAGCAAAATTCCACTGTATCTGTTATCTTAATTTAATGGTCTTTTGTAAAATAATGTAATGACCCCTGGGGTGCATCCTTTATTTACCATAGGTAATCCTAATCTCACTGGTCATACAATGCTGTAATGTGATAGAATACCTATATAATCTTAAATTAAGGAGTTTATCATGGAAAAAGAAAAGAAATTAGTCAATCCTGTATATCAGCAAATAGCTGTAGATATAGCAACTAAAATAGTCAGTGGAAAATATAATATTGGCGAAAAAATATATGGTCGTTCAACTTTAGCTAGTCAATATAATGTGTCCCCTGAAACTATAAGAAGAGCTATATTTCTACTAAAAGAGTTTAATATAGTAGATTCTAGCCAAGGGGTTGGCGTAGAAATAAAATCTTATGAAAATGCTCTGGGCTTCATAGAAAAATTTAAAAATGTGAAAACCGTATCTGATTTGAAAAAGAACATAATTAATAATATTAATGAACAACAAAAACTAACCATAGAGCTTCAAAACAATATAAAGGATCTCATTAATTACAGTGAAAAATTTAAAGAGAGAGATTTCTTTACTCCTTTTGAAATAAAAATTACATCTAATTGCCCGTACATAGGAAAATCTTTATCGGAAATTAGATTTTGGCAAAACACTGGCGCCACTGTTTTAGGCATAAGGCGTAAAGATAGTATCATTGTTTCTCCAGGTCCTCATGCTATCTTTTTAGAAAATGATATCTTTGTTATGGTTGGAGATGAAGAAACAAATCTTAGAGTAAGAAACTATTTACAATAAGTTAATAATTAATTTAAAAAAGACTGAAAATATGCTTAAATAGCCATATTTTCAGTCTTTTTTAATCATCTCTTCGCAGTATGTTCTTCAAAGCTTTTATAGTAACTTCTATATTATATAGATTGCAATTATAATGTATAAATTTGACCCAATTTATATATAATAAATTTATATTTTAATCAGCTTATTATTATGAACATTATATTAAAAAGCTTTTTTATTTAAGAGGATTTTTTGACACAAGTGACAACTTTATGTTAAAATAAAGTTGTTAGCCATAAAATGGGAGGTATTACATGATAAAATTTAATAATATAAGCAAAAAATTTAAAAACTCAATGGTGTTGAATGATATCTCATTTAATATTAATAAAGGTGAATTGGTTGTTTTAATTGGCCCTAGTGGTTGTGGTAAAACTACAACATTAAAGATGATTAATAGACTTATAAAGCCAACCTCAGGGAAAATATACATAAATGACGAAAATATTGAGGAGAAAAACGTAATAAAGCTTAGAAGAAATATTGGTTATGTTATTCAACAGACGGGATTGTTCCCCCATATGACCATTAAGGAAAATATAGAAATAATAGCTAAGCTTGAAAAACTTGACCCTAAAAAAATTGAGGAGAAGACTATAGAGCTAATGGCCATGGTTGGATTAGAACCTGAAGATTACCTATATCGTTATCCTACTCAATTAAGTGGAGGACAACAACAAAGAATAGGAGTTGCAAGAGCCTTTGCTCTAAATCCAGATATAATTTTAATGGATGAGCCCTTTAGTGCCCTAGACCCTATAACTCGAAGCCAGCTCCAAGATGAACTTGGAAATATTCAAGCAAAATTTAAGAAGACCATAGTTTTTGTAACTCATGATATGGATGAAGCTATTAAAATTGCAGATAGAATATGTATAATGAACAACGGTGACATATTACAATATGACACTCCTGAAAATATACTTAAAAAACCTGCTAATGATTTTGTCAGTGACTTCGTAGGTAAAAATAGAATTTGGAACTCTCCTGAATTTATTAAAGCCAAGGACATAATGATTACAAATCCAATTACAAATCGTGAAGATGCATCTATCTTTAAATGTATTGAAAGGATGAGGAGTAATAGAGTTGATACTAGTTTAATTTTAAATGAAGATAAAAAACTTATCGGAATTGCTCGAATTAAGGATATTAAATCCTCGCCTAATAAAGACACACCTATAAAGCACGTTATGAAGACAGATTTTTTAAAAGCTCATTTAGACGATTCCTTAATTGAACTTCTTGAAAAAATTAATGAAACAAATCTTACAAGCATACCAGTGGTAGACTCAAATGATAAGCTTGTGGGAATTTTAACCACTGCTAGTTTATTAACCACTCTTAGTGCCCAATTTATCGATACTGAGGAGGTGCTATAATGGGTGTATTTTCGTATTTTCAAACTAATTTTAGTGAGATAGTTAAATATCTTTTGGAGCATATTCAATTAACTGCCATTTCCGTTTTAATGGCTATATTAATAGGAGTTCCTCTAGGAATACTTATAAGCTATGTTAAAAAACTTAACAAACCTGTTTTAGGGGTCGCTAATGTGGTGCAAGCAATCCCAAGTTTAGCCTTAATGGGCTTCTTAATCCCTATCTTAGGTATAGGAATGCCACCTGCCATCTTCATGGTTATATTGTATTCCCTATTGCCTATAGTAAAAAATACTTATACTGGACTTGAAAGTATAAATCCTCAAACCCTTGAAGCTGCTAGGGGTATAGGGATGACTAAACTTCAAATTCTTACTAAGGTTCAAATTCCTCTTGCCTTGCCTGTAATTATGGCCGGTGTTAGAATCTCTGCAGTAACTGCTGTAGGTCTTATGACCTTAGCTGCCTTTATCGGTGCTGGTGGACTTGGTTACTTAGTATTCTCAGGAATAAGGACAGTAAATAATAGTCAAATTTTAGCTGGTGCTATACCTGCTTGTATATTAGCTCTACTTATTGACTTTATTTTCAGCGTTATAGAAAAGGCTGTTACTCCTATTAGCTTAAGATCAAAAAATACACATTTCTCAGCAAAGGACTTTACAGCTTATAGACGTCAGCGAAAAATCACCTTTTCCATAGTTGCTATGGTGTTAGTAGCCATTATAGGGTTTATAGGATTCTCAAGTATCAAGGGTGATGGTAAAAGAATCGTCATTGGTTCTAAGGACTTTACAGAGCAAGAAATAGTAAGTAATATGTTTGCTGATCTGGTGGAATCACATACAGATATAAAGGTTGATAGAAAGTTAAGTTTAGGTGGTACACAGATTGCTTTTAATGCACTAACTAGCAATGAGATCGATATGTATGTTGAATATACTGGAACTGCCTTTGGTAACATTCTAGGCATGGAGCCTATATCAGATGTGAATAAGGTATATGACACTATGAAATCTGAATTTAGTAATAAGTATAACATAGAGGTATTACAGCCTTTAGGCTTTAACAATACCTATGCCTTAGGAGTTACCAAGGACTTTGCTAAAACACATAACCTAAAAACCATAAGTGATTTATCAAAAATAAGTAATAATCTTATAATATCTCCTACCATAGAGTTCTCAAATAGAGCTGATGGTATGGTAGGATTAGTGGAAGCCTATAATATGAAGTTTAAAAATATGATTTCTATAGATGGTGGTGCAAGATATACTGCTATCAAAAACAAAAAAAGTGATGTTATAGATGTATTTTCTACAGATGGTTTAATAAAATCCTTTGATCTACAGGTGTTAGAGGATGATAAAAATTTCTTCTTACCTTACTATGCCGTACCTATAATCAATAAGGATACCCTAGAAAAATATCCAGAACTTAATGAAGTGTTAAGTCTTTTAAATGGATTGTTGACTGATGAGGTAATGAGAGAATTAAATTATCAAGTAGATGAATTAGGAAAAAATCCTAAGAACGTTGCTAATGAATTCTTAACAACACAAGGTTTATTATAAAATTGCAATCTTAGGTTGCAGAGAAGAGCTCACTTTGTTCGCTGGCGAACAGAGTGAGCTCTTCTCTATGCCCTTGGCATACTTATCTGCAACTGCAAGTTGCACTTCTCTAGCGAAGCGATTCACTGGAAAAGCCACTTCACTGCGCCTCTGGCATACTTCACTATTTTTACTGGATATTAAATGTTTGTTTACAACCATGAAGATCATCAACTATTTCTTTTGTTTCAACGTATTTTATTCCTTCAACTTTATAAAAATTCGTCCAAAATTTTATGGCTGTTTTATTATCCATTAGCTGTGTAACCTCATATTTGCCCTTATATAAGTGAAATACTTCTTTAATTGCTACGCCCGCAATACCCTTCTTCCTAAAGCCCTTCAAAATGAATAATTCATGTACAACATAGTCAATATCTGTTGCAACATACTTTCCGCTGTTTAAAAGAAGAAAACCCACTATTTCCTCTTCACAAACTATAAAAAATGGTCTTAAGTCCTCTGATGTAAAATATAGATCCAGTCCTTCATATTTAAAAAGTCCATCCTGATTAATTTTTAAATCAGATGCAAATTCCGATAGATCATGTAAATATAAACCCATTAAATTCTCTAGTTTAAATTTTGATTTCAATGTTACTTCCTCTAATTTTATTTTACTTAAATTCATAGTTTTTACTCCTATATTTTTTCCAAATTAATATGGTTATATTATCAAAATTTTGATAATATAACCATAACATACTGACACTGCATATTCAATTTCACAAATGATTCTGCTTAGAGGTTGAGAATGTCATCTTTCCTTTATTAATTATTCTTCTTATACTCTGCTCTGATAAATAATATTGCTCAGCTAACTGCAGAATAGTTATTCCTTCAATATATTTATTGAAAATTTCAGAATCTCTTTTTATAAATCTATTTTTTGCTCCATTCCCTTCTCCCCAACTCTTATGATTAGCATTTTTCTTAGGAATGTATATATATCCACCATCTATATAACCTTGAATTATCTTTATTATTTCTTCCGGTAACACATTTTGTGTTTTAAAATATTTCATATCCTTGCTCCTCTTTAATTTTTTTAGAATTGAAGCAAAGACTACTTAAAAGACAACTAATGTGCTAATGAGTCCTAAAATATTCTTTGTAGCTTATTTTCAGCTACTTTTAACAATTAGGCTCCAAACAAAGCATTGTTGATTTCTATAGTCCTTGCTTGGAGCAACTTTTAAACCTATTAAATATTTTAATATTTTTCATAATAAAATCTCCTATTAACAAATCTCTACATAAGAATAATAGATAACTGTGGTAGTCTATTATTTCCATTATTCTATATTATACCATAACTAACTTATTCTTTTATTAGTTTAAATACCCTAGCTCTCCTTCTCTCTGTTTCTCCTATTAAGCTGTCTATTTAATGCCTCTCCCTGCTTTTTATAATAAAATTTATAAGCAAAATATAATGCAAAGTAAATTATAGAAGGAAATATTAAATTTCCAAGTACATTATATAGTGTAATTTTGTAGCCATTAGATATAAATTTAAATATTAACAGAACACCCATAAATAATATATATTGAGCTATTGCCTTAATTTTATATACTTTTTTAGAGATTGGAGTTGCATTATCCCAAAGGATTGAAAATGCTATTGAACATGTGCTTATCATAGCTAGCGTGTGCCATAACAACTTAATTTCTATTACTTTTACGCTCATTAAGGAGTACATTATAAGATTTATAATAGAAATGAGAGTAAAATTTATACATATCCATTTAAATGCTGTTTTCATATTTATTTTTAATCTATGATTTATATTTAATTTATCCATATACTAATCACCTCTTTAATATTTATTTATTCCTAATTTTTCTTTTAAAACTGGTACATATTTACGTGAAATTATTAACCTCTCCTCATTTTTTAATTCTACTTCAAGCTTACCTCCAAAGGTGGGTGTTATTACTTTAATCATATCTAGATTAACTATAGTTGCCTTAGTTCCTCTAAAAAAGCTTGTATCCTTGAGTCTTTCTTCTATTTCATATAGCCTTAAATGCACTTCATATATTTCCTCACTTGTATAGGCAAAGGTTCTCTTATCAACACTTTCAAAATAGAATATATTCTCCAAATCTAAAATAAAGGTTTTTCCATCTAGTACTCCTATAATTTTTTTATCGAAGCCTTCTATATATGATATTATCTTTAGAATATTTTCATCTGCTTCCATGCAATTTATTATTATCTCTGGTTCATCTATGTTTACATTTTTATTTACAATAATATTCATACATCCTCCATCTTGCAGATTTTATTACTCCCTAGGTAGTGTTTAGATTAAATCTTTTTAAGCTAATACCAAAATATTTATTCAATACAATTAACTGTAATATAAGTATATTGGTTTAAAATTTCAAGTACAATAGTTCTCTACCAAGATGCTGTATGTGTTTACCAAATTGCTAAGACATACTTTAGTTTAGAAAGAATCCTTAAAATAAAGAATTTTTGACTTAATAAATGCCTCTTTACACTTAATAAGCTATAATATAACTTATCAGTGTAAAAAGGTATGCTTTTATATAATATATAAGTTTTAATAATTAAACTACATAATACAAATAGGCTTTTCATAACTTATTTAAATTGAACTTCATAT
>DFXM01000028.1:54154-91221 GCA_002381695.1 Clostridium sp. UBA4108
AACAGTAATAATATGAAGTTCTGGTTAATTAAATTTTATAAATAAGCCTATTTGTATTATGTAGATATTTATTTGTAACTTATATATATTGATTTAAAATATATTTACTTATGATGGTTATTAATTTAATATATAACTTAAGGAAAGGAGCGATTCTATGGAAATACCCTCTTTTTTAATAGAAGAAATAAAAGCTGAAGTAACAAACGATTTTGAAGGAAAATACATTTTAGCTTCCACTGGAAAAGATTTTAGTCAACTTTTAAATAAGAATCTTAACAACTTATTAAATGATTTATCTAACGTAACTGAAATACATAAGTCTTCAGTTGCATCAATAATAGATACCAATAGAACCTATAAAAAGAGACTTCTTAATCAATTAAAAAAAGAAACGACTCTACTTTTGCAATGCCTCAATGAAGATATGGTGGAAAATAATGAGCTATTAAATAAATCCTTATTGCAACAAATAATCATTAATACCCTTGATGATAGTAATAAGAGCTTATTCTGTAAGATAGAAAATATAAATACCATATTTAATGGCTTAAAAAATGATGGAGCTATTGATAACTTCATCAATTTATATAATGCCGATAATATGAATGACTACATATTATCCTTACTCGAGTTCGATAAACTCACAGAATGGATGGAAAACAATGAGTGCTGGTTAAGTGACTTTGAGTTTCTTAAATTTCTTTCTCTTAGGAAAATCAATAGCTATTTTGGTAGAGACATACAGAAATTTATGTACTCTTATCTATTAGAGAATTTCCAAAAGGGAAGAAGTACTGACCTACAGATAATGTCTAAATGGGTTACTAAATTCCCTCTTGATATAACCAATAAAAAGAATTACAAAGAAAATACATATATATATATGTCAGAAAGTGAATGGTTTACCACAAAAGGTTACAAGGGTGATTTAGATGTGATAATTCAAAGTTGCATAAACCAAACTTTGACTGAACTAGATATATCCATACTACAATACCTGTTATCCGTAGCAGAGACAGATTTTTTCTCCACTCGTACCGTTTCTTGTGATCTAGGTGAAATTGTAAGACATATTTATGGTTCTAAGGCATCCAGTAAGGATTATAAAAGAATTGCTAATAGAATTTATAGATTAAACTTATTTAGAGTCATATTTGTAAGTAAGGATTTCACTAACCAAAAGCCCTTCACAATAATAAAGGCAGAGGTTAATGATTCCCCCTTATCTGCTGGAAAAAAGGTTATTGTTGCTGAATTCTCAAAAGAATTCATTGAAGATATTATGAAAAAAGGCCCTATTTCTGTTTATAGAAACATAGTGAATTCCTATGAACTATCAAGTTCTAAGATTCTAATATATTCCCTGCAGAATGAAAGATATGATTTAGTAAGGCAAAACCTACCTTTAACTAAGGAATATACTTATACCTTCTTTAAAGTGGCTCTGTTTTTATCCAATGCAAAGAAAAAGGATAATGATAATCTAATTTTAAGAACTCTACAGGAAATTATGAGCAGTGGTTTGATTCTAAAGAGCTTTTCTGTTAATAAGGATATCTATCAGCTTGAATATCTGCCTGTTTCAGCTAAAGAACGTATGGATTTAGCTAACCTATTAGGTTCTTTTTCTAAAAAAATATCAAGCCCTATTGAATGTACTTATTTAATAAAAGATTAAGCCAACAACCCTTATTCTTAAGCAAATAGTATTTATCTTTAAATTAAGACATCTTCAAAAATAAATAAGTCAGAATGCTCGTATATTTGACTTATTATTTATTTTCAGATGCCTAAAAGCACTTCCATTGAAAAATTGGAGTGCTTTTAAATTTCCATAAATATACTTTTTTATCATCTCAATAATCGGAAATTTTTCGTGCTTCCTCATTATATTTTATATTTTCCACTTCATTAGTCGGAAATTCTTCGTGCTTCCTCTCAACAATCGGAAATTCTCCGTGCCTGGTATTGAAAATCGGAAATTTCTCGTGCTTCCTCTAATAAATATTGCCCTATCTATATGAAATTAAATTCCCTTAGCCCTCTTATTCAGCTACTTAAGATTGATTTTCTACTTAATAATCAGAAATTTTTCGTGCCTGCTTTTTCAAATTTTATAAAAAAAATTTATTTTTATTTTTTGCTCTACAGTCGGAAATTTTCCGTGCTTCCTCTAAGTAAAATGGATTTTTCATTCAATAATCGGAAATTCTCCGTGCCTGCTCTTCATCAGTCGGAAATCCTTCGTGCTTCCTATGATAAGATTTTTAAATTTTGTGATTTCAAATTTTTGAAACCCTTGATTTACCTATATTTAAGCAAAAAATCGGATTTTTTCCGTGCCTGCTTTTTCATGTTCCACATGCCCTATTTTCAATGGTTTCTACTCAATAATCGGAAATTATTCGTGCTACCGATAAATTTTACTTATAAAAGCTTTCTCTATATACTATAAAATGAAATTCTTTATATTAGGAGGTGAAATAGATGGTTTCAGATTTTGTTTTTGAAAAAGATTTTAAGGCTGTATTTAATGTAAGTAAGTCTATGATGAATGTTATTGAAAATGGAGTTAAGATAAAAAAACATATAATTAGTACTATAACCTTTTCAAAATGTAACAGCTGTATGTTCTTTAATTCTCATGATGAAGCAGCATTAAAGGTTTGCTCGTTTTGCTCTAGTAAAGATAAAACCTACACTAAATGCTATTCTTTTAAAAGATTAAACTATGTAGTAAAAAAGTCTAATGAAGAATATAAAAAAATCTCTTTTAAAAATCCTATAGTAAAGTCTTCTAATAAAGTAGTTTATGAAACTAAATATTTAACTTCACTGCAGGTTAAATTGCTATTAACCTACTATAAGTTTGCTTCTAACAAAGGAATTATAAATGAAGTTTCTAAGAAATCCTTGGCAAACATAATAAATTGTTCTGTAAAGTCTATTGATAATTGTAATTTACTTCTGAAAAAGTTCAATTTTATAGACTTTAATTGCAATGGAAAAAATGAACTCACAGTTGTTCTTCCAAATTACTTCAATCAACATCAAAAAGAAGGCTCTGGTTATTATGTGATGTCAAAAAAAGTATATGATCTCCTATTCTCTATTAGTAACCTTCATATAATGAGGTTCGCTATAAGAGCATTGCGGTGTTTAGATTCAAACATGCATTTTAAAAGAGAAACCGTTCTAAGTTTCCTAGATATAAAGGGGCTCCTTCCTTATTATAAAACAAGAACCCATGAATTTATGAGCTTTATAAAGCATTTAATAAGCTCTTTAAATAAAGGGCTTTATGCAAAATTAGATTCTGAAAATGCCATAACCTTTTTGATCGATATGGATTATGATGGGAAAAGTCTTAAAAAGAATATATTAGATGAGGCAGAAACTACCTTTAATAACTATTATGAAGAACATAGTGAAATATTATTTTTAAATAAAAAGAATTCTGAAGTGTCTAATATAAGGGAACTTGGCAATAATGATAAAAAGGAAAAAATAAGCTGTTTAGTAAGCCTGTCTATGGAATATGGTATATTTAAAACCATTAATGCCATAAAAGAATTAGAATTAGATGATTATGCTAATACCTTAGCTCATTTTGGAGGTAAAATTAGAAACTTAATTAGAAAAAATCTTTTCACTGGGAAGAAACTTTTAAAAACTTGCTAATCTAAGGGTCTTTTTGTTATGCCCTTTTTTACTTTTTTGTGGTACTTATTATAAAATTCAAGTTAAAATAAACCTATTATGTTAAATCATCTCTGTTTTTATTCATATTCAATGAACTTTATCCATGAACTAATTTATACATTTATCAATCTTTTTACTTATTTATAAGAAAAAGTTAGTTAACATCTTAAAATAATATTTAAATATTATATATTAACATTTAACATATAGTTTTTTATATTTACCATGTAAATCTTTTTTATTTAACAACAGAAATTTATTGGGGAATTATTTTAGCGAAAACCCTTGATATCACTGGCTTTGAAGAGTTTACTTTAGCTATTAATTTATTACTATAATTCTTTACTTTTTAATCTCTTAACTTAATTCTTCTATATAATAGGGCGTTCTATCCCAAAAAAAGGATGTACAATGGTTTTATAGAAAAGAATGTGTTTTACAAATGGTAAAAAAGAGATAATTAAGTTAGTTATGGAACAATGGATAAAATCAAGTCATTTAGCTACAGATATAGGAGTTAGGGAAACAACTATTAGAAGATGAGTAAATAAATATGGAACTTATGAATAAAATGCATTTTTAGGCAGAGGTATAACATATATGGTATTGATATGAAGGATGGATTTATTTAACGAAGAGATTGTTGGAGGCTCTATGAATGCTACAGGATGTTGCTATGACAATTCCTGTGCAAAATCATTTTTTTCATCTTAAAGCAGATAAGATTTATGATCATAGATTTAAATTTAGAAATGAGGTTCAATTAACTGTAATGGAGTATGGGGAGTGCTAGAATAAATCACTAAGGAAATTAAAGAAATTCGTACATTTTATGTGTATAGTTTACTCAGAGCACTCCAAAATTGATGTTCTCTTGGTCTCAATATTTTCTGTATAAATGTAATTCTTTTGATTGAAGTTATAATGTAATCTATTAACAATCATTGATGCTGGGATTTATCCTTTTGCATTCTTATCTTTTTTTGGGTCTTACATATATACATCTTTTGATCCACCAGTGCCAGCAGATCTACAACATGGACTGCAGAATTGGAACAAAAGTCCGATATACCATAGCTGAAGGATAATGCATAGGGTTTTAGATTTTTATGATTCAGATCTTCTAATTTTTCTTGCATTCTTATGATAACTTTTTCAACAATTTCTTCTACGCAATTTTTAAAGATGATTAGAAATTCATCGCCACCGTATCGGCAAACCATATCTGATTCACGAACCGAAGAAAGAAGCACCTTGGCGATACTCTTTATAGTATAATCTCCTTCATTGTGACCAAAGTTGTCATTAATAGTTTTCAACCCATCCAAGTCAATAAAGGCAATGCTATGTGTATCGGAGTTTTTAACATTGTTCAAGAGTTTATTTAATTCCTCCATTCCTGCTTTACGATTATACGTACCAGTCATGGCATCCATCCTGGCTGACAGTATCAATTGGTTTTCATTAATTTTCCAGTCACTGACATCCTCAATCATGTACAGATAAAATGCTTGACCATTGGGGAGTGAAAATCTGTCTGCCGTGATACGATACCATGTATCGTTATTATCATCATATACTTCTCGAAAAATCGGAAATTCATTATTCTCTTTACTAAACTCTATGATAAGCTCAAGCAATACATTACTTTCTATTTGCTCCGAAGGTATATATTCTATATCTCCAAATATTTCTTTTGCCGGACGGTTAGCGTACACTATACGTCTGTTACTATCCACTTCCAACACCAAAATATGAAGCATATTGAGGGCCTGAAGAATCTGATGATAACGCCAGCTGTTCACCAATGGTACCTTATTAACAGTATCATTATTCGATTCTTGCATAGAAGCCATTGACACCTGATCTATTAGTCCATTAAATACATCGAATAGTTCACCGGTATACTCCAGTTTACTGACCACCTGACCCAACTGTAGCTGTCGGCTACTCCATGCCAAAATAGACAACTGAGAATGGAGTTGCTTCAATGCACCTGCCATGTAGTTATGGCGGTGAGGAATGGGACCATCCAGCTTGCCTTCAGAAAGGTCAAGTGCCAGCCTGTTCATTTCGTTTATATTCTCTATTAATTTGTTCAGTTGACTAAGGATATTCTGCAGTTCTGGTACAGTTGAGTATGCTTCAATTGAGTAGCACTGCTTTCCAGATAGTAACCTCTCCAATACATTTTGTATTGTTACAAGGATTTTTTGACTTTCATATTCCATCTTCCATCACCTCTATCCCTGAAATCAATATATTTTAGACCTATCGAAAACCGGTATGTCCTGCCTCCAATGGTCAAACAGTCTATTTCTTTTACGCTAAATTGGCGGTCTCTATATACTTTTAAAGTACTCGCAAGCGTAATTACAGACTGATTCTCCGGAAATAGGGAAGCTAGAGCATTTCATCGACTCTCAGCCGTGAACCGGCATGTCCTATCTCCAGTTGACCAGCAGTCAATCTCTCTGACTATAAAAGGATGTCCACTGTAAGTTTCAAGTATACCCGCAATAAATCCTTCATCATAGTCGCATACAGTTCCATTGCAAACAGGCAAACCTGAACAATCCAAATCTTCCGAAACAGTCAATGTAAAGGAAAGCGAATTCAGGTCGGCTTTCTCAATACGCAGAACACCGATTTTAAGTTCTTTAAGCTTATTGGTCAAATTGGCAATAAAAAAGTCAAAATCTCCGGAAAGATCCAGTAGGTTTTTTGCCAATTCAGTTCCTGCCAGATGACCAGCAGATCGATACAGGTTGCTAGCAATCTCTTCATCATATTCCCGGGTTAAAATATCCTTTAAGGTATATTGGAACAGGCGATAAATAATTACCGGCATATCTGGTCCCAGATTCTTTCTGCCGATACTGATGTCTCCCAAACAGTCCCAAGTAAAATTCGAAGACTTATTTTCGTATTTCATAGATATCTCCTCCTTCAATTAAATCCCTCTAGCTAGGCACACACCCATACCTTCGTCGACATAAGTATAAATCATCTAAAAGCTTCTGTGTTTTATAATGTATTTAATTAGCAGTTTTTTGTTCTCAATGAATATGTTTTTGTCTTGTGAAGGAAATCGTATTAATTTTTTTATGCAACTTTATACGGAATAATGAATATATGAGCAATGATTTATTTCTCAATCATACACTTGTATCATCTGAAAATTTATATTAATATATTATAATATATAGCAACTTTGCTTATAAATAGCAATGTGTGAAGAATGGGGGATCAAATGTGGTGACAATATTTTTATGCGATGACAATGAACAAATGATAGATAAATATACCCGATTAATTAATAAATATGCAATTAAAAATAAAATAATCATTATGATTTCTACCTTTAAGAGTGGGGAAGCGTTAGTATTTCACATGTCCGATGCCCCAAATCAAGCAGATATCATTTATCTAGATATTCTAATGGATCCGCTTAATGGCATTGAAACAGCCAAGCAGCTGAGAAAACTTAGCTGTAACTCAGAAATAATTTTTTTGACTACCAGCGAGGATTACGTGTTTGAAGCATTCGATGTCTCGCCCGTGCAATATTTGATTAAGGATTCTACCTCTGCTGAACGGTTTGAGGAGATATTTTTGCGCGCCATTTCGCTGGTTGAGGATAAAAAAACAGATATGTTTGTATGTGAGCTAGGCAGCACCCGCAATATCATACCCATGAAAGACATTTCCCATTTTGAGATATGGAGACGGTTGGTAATAGTACATTATCAGGGAGTCAAAAGTTTCGAATATTATGGAACAATGAAGCAGCTGGAACAACAGCTGTTGAAGAAAAACTTCGTTCGTGTACATCGTTCCTATATGATTAATCTGAAATATATTAAAAAATTTCAGAGAACAAATCTGATTTTAAAGACTGGAGAGATAATTCCTATTGGTGGGACCTACACGAAACTGGTGAATCACGCCTTTTCAGATTATATGTCCCGGTTAAACATTCATAAGTAAATATAAGGGGGCTGAATATGCAATTTATAGCCATAATCTTATTTCTTGCTTACAATGCTACATGCCTTCTATATTTTAAAAGGCACTTTCCGACAAAACAGGAAAATTGGATTTATTATGTCGCTGTAATGGCATTAAATCTTATCTGCTATATTACAATGGATTTATTAAACCATTATCAAATCGGTGTTTTGGTTATATTAGCATCCTTTATACTAGAGCTTAAACTGCTTTTTAAAATGGATTTACTGCAGATTCTGCATGGAGGAGGTATATATATTCTTATTATCTACTGTAGCAAGGGAATTATAATATCTATTTTTTCATTACTACTACATGAGAGTGTAAATAGTGTACTCCAACAGAAGTTTTATTACTACATAATATCAATTATAGGGGGAATTCTTGCAATTGGTTTTATCCAGCTCATGAAAAAGACTATAGCTCCCGATGAAAAAATAAAGCGTTTATTCCGAAATACCAGTCAGATGAAATTTATTGTTATCTATCAATTTGCGATTCTTGTCTACAATCTCCTAATTAATGACGGTCGTTTTTTAAATATAAACTTTTTATGGTTTTCACTGCTCTATTTGAAATCCTGCGTTATAACAATAGCATTTCTCGCTTTTGTCTTGAACAATAGCATCCGGGTTTCTGTTTTACTGGAGTACGAACTGTACACAAATCAGCTGCAAGATCAGCTTGAGAGGCAAGTACAACATTACAGGTCCTATAAAAATTTTACGAAGAACTTCCAGGCATTTAAGCATGATTATAAAAACTTGATGTCCACAGTAAAGACCCTGCTTAAAAACAACGAAAACCAGAAAGCAACAGATCTAATTGATGAAATTCATGACACGATGCAGAGAAGAGCCATGATTCATAAAACTTATTCTGAAAATGTCCTGATTGACGCCATTTTACAGGATATAGCTAACGTATGTGAAGAAAAAAATATTCGATTTTCTGCAATTCTCCATATTCCTGAAAAAATGGTACTATCTGATCTAGATGTGGTTCGTGTTTTTTCAAATGTGCTTAACAATGCTATTGAAGCGTGTTGCAAGGCATCCGATATTTCAGAGAGTTTTTTAGAAATTGTAGGAAGTGTGAATGCTGACTGGACTTTCGTTGAGATATCAAATTCTTTTAATGGAAAAGTAAAGTTTCATGACGATGAACTGATTACTACTAAAGAAAATAATGATTTCCACGGCATTGGCTTAAAAGTGGTAAAAGAGATCATTGAGGGTGTGGGTGGACTTGTGTTGATAGACCCGGATCAGACAAAAAGGATATTCACACTAAAGCTTTATATACCTGGGAATTATTAATGAGGTAAAAGAACTATAAAAAAGAAATCCAAATTATTTTAAAACCACCAGTATAACTGGTGGTATTCGTTAAACAAAAGGTATTTATCTTATTTCTAGATAAGTACTCCTATATTTTATAAATTCATCTTAATAAAAACTAATCTCCTCATAGTCTACTTCTCTAATCAGCTCTTCTACTAACTCCAATTTTCCTTTATCTAACCCTTGTACAAATTCAACAAAACATTCCTGCCACTGTATTTCCTTTTGAATTTTTCTAAAATTTATATTGGTGATTTTGAAATCGTCTTCTCGTAACTCTTCATAAAGAACAATTTTGCTTAGAATGGCAAGTTCTACATATCCTAAGGAATCAAATAAAAGTCTAAACTCTTCCCCAAATAGGCAATCTCCATTAAGAATATCAATAAAATCCTGTATTCCATGAATATTTGAGTAGATTATTTCTATTTTATCCTTAGCTTGATTACAATTCATTAGATTTTTAATTAATAAATTGAATTCTTTATTGCTAAGCCTCTCAGTATCTTTTAATTTGATTTTATTAACTCTTTCTTTTCCTTCTTCATGTATTATAACCATTTTATTTAAACTTTCATTTTCCATTGTATTTAAAATTCTGAATAGAAAATCTGATTTATAGGCTTTTATATAAGCTATAAGGCTTGTATCCTCTATGGTTAAAGCTCTTATGATTCTGTCTATGCCCTTATCTATAAGTAACTCCAACTGACTCTCATTTGCCTCATTAAGCTTTTTAATTAATAGCTCATATTGATATTTTGAAATAGTTAAATTCTTTATATTCTCATTTAATATAGCTAGAAATATAGCATTATTAATTACTACCTGAAATATGTTAATTAGCTCTATTCTATAGTCAAAACCACAGGTTCTTCCGAAATCCTTTAAAATCGAGTCTATGACTTCCATAGAAAAATATCTACAAAATTTATTTTCTATGTCCAAATGCTCTAAATATTTTTTAATATATAGCACTCCTCTTATGGACATATCATCAAAAACTAGAGGATAGTCTATACTACCTAAGGTATCTTGAGCTGCGAAAAGCACTGAATATTTATCAAAAAATGGCGCTATCCCCTCATCAACAGTGATATTATAAGCTTCAACTTGAACTTGTAATTTATTTTTCACAATGTCATTATAAAGATCTTTTGTTTCTTCCACACAGCTTGTCACAAGTTTAATTCCACTTTCATATATTTCTTTTATGTCCTTACTTTTTAAATTTGTTAAGGCATCTTCTGGCTCCTCAAAAGTACTGTTATAAAAATCTATGGAATACAGTATGGAAAGTAATAGGGCTTCGGCTTTATCTGTAGTAACAGAGGTACTATTTCCCTTGGTATATCTTAAGATTACCTGTTTTAAAATAGTCATTATATTCATTTGAATGGAAGAAAACTCTTCTCTAGTAAGTAGTCCTAAACGTAGACCTTCTTGTAAAAGGCTTAAAGTATAAGTATTTTTTCCTAAGGTTGGTGTCTTTATTTTTCTTTTAGCCATACTTGAGTAGTTCTTTATTATACTTGCTTCCATGCTATACACCCTCTCTATTTAAATCTATCATCATACTTCCACTCACTCTAAACTCTCTTGCAAAAATTTCTAGCTTGCTTTTCAAAAGTTCCAGAGATCCTTCACAATAGTTTTCAAAGTACTCCTTCATAAGGTCTATGAGCTTATAATCACCTATGTCCTCCTCTGTCTCATTCTTTAAATAATAAAATATCTCATGGAGTTCATTTAAAGTCTCTACATAAGCTTCCTCAGTTATAAAGATTGATTCTCTAAATTCTTCTATAATCTTCTTTGTAACCTCAATACCAAGCTCTACTCTACCGTAGCTTTGCAGAGCTTTATTTCTAGCGTCAATAATATTATTTGCCTGTTCTCTAGTGAACACCATATTAGAATCTTTTGCAGTTTCGTTAATCGCAAGTATCTCAGCAATATAATATTCTTTTACAGCTAAATTTTTTAAACTTAGCATATTATCCATAAGCATCTTATCCTCCTTAAAATCCATTAATTTTTCAAAATATTTTTAACTTTGACTTTGTTTTATGGCTGTTGATTTTAGAATTACATATTAAAATGACGCCATAACTTTTTATTATCTTTAAAAACATTTTAAAAATCTCTTGACAAATAACTTTATTTATGATATAATTAAAGTTTAACAAATATAATACTATATTGTATTCTTATTTAGTCTTACTGTCAAGAGCTTTATCTCTTTCATCAAGGTTAAGCCCTTTTTTATTTATTTTATCTTTAGCCATATAGGCTATTTTAGATCTGAACCATATGAGGACATTTTAAGAAAAGCTCCATAAAAAATTGTTTAATACTAAAAAAAATTATTTAAATTATTAAAATATTTTGTTGACAAAATTATCTCAATAACATATCATAATACTAAATTATTAAAGTAAAATAGTAGGAATTAATAAATGCTATGATAAGAAATAGTATCATAAGGTAAACTAACAGAGAGAAATCCCCCTAGCTGAAAAGGATTTTAAGTGTAACTTGTGTGAATGCATCTTTGAGCACTGTCTCGAAATATAGTAGACGACAGCGTGAACGCCCGTTAAAGCGTTGAGGTATGATTGTACCGAAAATGAGATGTCATTGTATATTTTTTTGTTATATGCATGATAATTAGAGTGGAACCGCGGAAGTTAACTTCTGCCTCTAAATTTTTAGAGGCAGGAGTTTTTTGTTTGCAAAAAAATAATATACAGGAGGACTATTATGAATTCTTTACAGTACTTTGATTCCATAGCTAAAAGTTGGAATGTTATAAGAAGCGAATATTTTGAAGAAAGGCTAAAGTATAAAATATTATCAATAACAAATATAAAAGACAAAATCGTAGCTGACTTAGGCTGCGGTACAGGTTTTGTTTCTCTGGCACTGGCTAATGAAGCAGCCATGGTATTTTCCGTTGATAGCTCCACCAACATGCTTAAAGAATTATCAGCTACTGCTTCAAAACGAGATTACAAAAATATCTACCCTATAAAATCTTCCCTTGATAATCTAGCCCTATTTGATGAATCTCTAAATACAGTGTTTATAAATATGGCACTTCATCATATAGAGGATGCTAAAAAGGCTATTGGGGAAATGTATCGGGTTCTTAAAAAAGATGGCGTAGTTATTATCTCTGATGTTATGGAGCATAAGGGACAATGGGCAAGAGAAGAAATGTTCGATGAATGGCTTGGCTTTTCAAATGGACAAATGGCAGAGTGGCTAGAGGAGGCTGGCTTTAAAAATATAAAAATAGAAAATACAGATTTAAGCTGCAAAGGTTATTCTAGCAAGGGAGAATACACTGAAACAGGGATTTTCTTGGCCAGCGCAGTAAAATTATAATTAGATTTAGGAGGAGTAAATAAAATGAAATTTGAATCATTATTAATTCACGGTGGAATAGATGGGGATGAGAATACAGGTGCTGTAAATGTGCCTATTTATCAGACTTCAACTTATAAACAGCCTAAATTTGGCGTAAATAAAGGATATGAATATTCAAGAACGGGTAATCCAACAAGAGAGGCTTTAGAAAAACTTATTGCAGACCTTGAGGAAGGCTATGCAGGTTTTGCCTTTGCTTCAGGAATGGCTGCTACAACTGCTGTACTTTCACTATTTAAGTCAGGAGATAAGATAATAATTTCAAACAACGTATATGGTGGAACCTTTAGAGTTCTAGATAAAGTATTTAACAACTTCGGTATTCAATATTCAATAGTTAATACTTCCGATTTAGATGAAGTAAGAAATAGCATTGATGAAACCGTAAAGGCCATATATATAGAAAGCCCAACAAATCCTCTTATGGATATTACAAATATAGAAGAGGTGTCAAAGATAGCTAAGGAAAAAGGTATATATACTATAGTGGATAATACCTTCATGACTCCTTATCTACAAAAACCAATAGCTCTTGGAGCAGATATGGTTATCCACAGTGCAACTAAATATCTTGGAGGTCACAGTGATATAGTTTCAGGTATTGTTGTTGTAAACAGTAAAGAACTAGCAGAAAGACTTCATTTTGTTCAGAATGCTACTGGCGGAGTTCTAGCTCCATTTGAATCTTTCCTTTTAATTAGAGGTATTAAAACCTTAGCAGTAAGAATGGATAGACATAATTCCAATGCAAAGCTTATTGCTGAATTCCTACAAAATAGAGAAGAAATATCAAAGGTATATTATCCTGGTTTTGAAAGCCATCCAGGCTATGAAATTCAATCAGCACAGGCTAAAGGTTATGGTGGAATGATATCTTTTGTCCTTAAGGAGGGCTATGATTATAAAAAATTCCTTGAGAATCTTCAGATTGTAACATTTGGAGAAAGCTTAGGAGGAGTTGAATCCTTAGTTTGCCACCCTGCCTCCATGACTCATGGCTCCATACCTTATGAGTTAAGACAAAAGGTTGGTATTGTAGATAATTTAATAAGATTATCTGTGGGCATAGAAAATACTGAAGATTTAATACAAGATTTAAAAAATGCGTTAAAGGAGAGTATATAAAATGGTTAAAGTAGAAAGCTTTTTATTGGATCATACAAAGGTTAAGGCACCTTTCATAAGAAAATGCGGAACTCAACAAGGTGAAAATGGAGATACAATCTCCAAGTTCGATTTAAGATTTTTACAGCCTAATGAAGAAGAACTTCCAACGGCAGCAGTTCATACTTTAGAGCATTTACTAGCAGGCTATATGAGAGAAAAGATGGATAATATAATCGACATTTCTCCAATGGGTTGCAGAACGGGATTTTATATGATAGCTTGGGGAGATGTTGAAGTTGAAGTTGTTATTGAGGCACTAAATTATAGCTTAAATAAAGTTATAGAAACAGAAGAAGTTCCTGCAACTAATGCAGTGCAATGCGGAAACTATAGAGATCATTCTCTATTTTCAGCAAAAGAGTATGCAAAGCATGTTTTAAATAAGGGGATTAGCAGTGAAATATTTAGATAGTATCAAAGAGCTTATAGGTAATACCCCTATTATAAAGTTTAATAACTTAGATATTAAGGCTGGAATTAATATTTTTGCAAAGCTTGAAAATCATAATCCTGGTGGGAGTGTTAAAGATAGAATAGGCCTTTATATGATTGAACAAGCCGAGAAGGAAGGAAAGTTAAAGCCAGGGTATACAATAGTTGAAGCTACTGCTGGGAACACTGGCATCGGTGTGGCTCTCGGGGCTATAAATAAGGGCTATAATATAATCTTTGTAGTTCCAGAGAAATTTTCAGTTGAAAAACAAGCATTGATGAGAGCCTTAGGAGCCAAGGTGATAAATACACCTAGGGAAACTGGTATGCTGGGTGCTGTTGAAAAGGCTGAGGAATTACTAAACACTATAGAAAATTCTATAAGTTTAAGGCAGTTTGAAAATGAAGCCAATCCCCTTGCTCACTACAAAACTACTGGTCCAGAAATATATGAGGCCATGGAGGGAAAAGTGGATTACTTTGTTTCTGGAGCTGGCAGTGGAGGTACTTTTACAGGAGTTACAAAATTCCTTAAGGAAAAAAATAAAAATGTGAAAGGGGTTTTAGCTGATCCCTATGGTTCTACTATGGGGGGTGGAAACCAAGGCTGCTACGATATTGAAGGCATTGGTAATAACTTCATACCTAATACCATGGATATGAAGTTAGTGGATCAGGTTATAAAGGTCACCGATAAGGAGGCCTATGACATGGTTAAAATTCTGGCTTTAAAGGAAGGGCTTATCGTTGGAAGTTCCTCTGGTGCCGCTGTTGCTGCTGCCTTAAAGCTAGCTGAAACAATTCACAGTGGTAATATAGTTACCCTCCTGCCTGATAGAGGAGATAGGTATTTCAGTAAAAATATTTATTAGTTAGGTTTTGTTATAATTAAGCTCTATCACACAATTGTTTGATAAGGGGCTTTCGCAAAATATATTACTAAATTTATATAAAATATTGAGGCTGCACTTTAATAATATAAGTGCTCCTCCAATATTTATTTAGATTAGTTTATTTCTATATAGAATTGAATTTTTATGTTTTTTTAACAGGAGTTATGGGTTTGTATGGTACATGTGATGAAAGCACAATAGAGGTATTTATCTGTCCATATGGAATTATCCTATCTATAAGCAATTCTAAGGAAGCCGTATCTGCCACTGCTACTTTTATAAAATAGCTAGCTGAGCCAGTAACTCTATGACATTCAAATATATCAGGATCATCTTTAATAATTTCCTCAAATTTATTGCAATTCACTTTAAGTTCACCCACTTGAATAAAAGCTAGTATTTTTCTTCCTACTGCTGAAGGAGATATTTGAGCAGTGTATCTTTCAATTACACCTTGCTCTTCAAGTCGAATTAAACGCTCCCTAATACTAGTACGACTAAGATGCATTTTTTTAGAAAGATCGCTTAGTGTAATTCGTCCATCCAATTGTATAAGTTCCAAAATATGGCTATCAATTTTGTCCATTTTAAAACCTCCAAAATGTAGTAAATTTGCTTCATATATGTTCAAAAAGAATGTATTTATGTAAATATATATCCTTTTTTGTATTTAATTCTATACTATAATCTAATATAATTCAATGAGTAAAATATTTAATAAGTTAAAGGAGAGATTTTCATGGAAATATTAAATAAGTTGGTAGCAGAAATAGATGATTTTTATTGTAATACTGATAAAATCAAGATAATGCCCAGTGTAAAACCTGAGGAAATTAGAGATCATTTACTTCAAAGATATACTTTTAATGAACCTATTGCACTGGAAAATATTATGGATGATGTTTCAGATATGATGAGAAAGTGGAGCTTGCATACTACCAGCCCACGATATTTTGGATTGTTTAATCCTGCAGTAGGAATATCTTCTATTATTGCAGATAGCCTTACTGCATTATACAACCCCCAATTAGCTGCTTGGTCTCATTCACCTGCAGCTGTAGAGATAGAACAGTGGACATTAAACTTTTTATTGACAAAATTCGGCTTTGATTCTAAATCAAGTGCAGCTCATTTTACTACAGGAGGTGCTGAAGCAAATTTATCTGCAGTATTGGTTGCATTGACAAATACGTTTCCGGAATACGGAGATAAGGGTATATTTAGTTTAGAATCGCAACCAACAATATATATTTCCTCTGAAGCACATCACTCATTCAATAAAATAGCACATTCAGTAGGTTTGGGGAAAAATGCTATAAGAAGGATAAAAGTGGATCATTCCTTAAAGATGGACATTGAGGATTTGAAAACGCAAATAAAAAATGATAGAGAAAAAGGATACACACCTTTTATGGTAGTGGCTACTGCCGGAACAACGGCATCAGGAGTAATTGATCCACTTGTTCAAATTGGAGAGATTTGCAGTAGAGAAAATCTATGGTTACATGCAGATGCTGCTTGGGGAGGAGCCGCTATGTTATCAGAAAGGTTAAAAATTCATTTAAAAGGTATTGAACTAGCAGATTCAATAACCTGTGATGCACATAAATGGTTTTCCGTATCTATGGGAGCTGGTATGTTTTTCTGCAAACATAAGCACTCTGTGGAAAGAGCTTTTAGTGTAACAACAAATTACATGCCTTCTGAAACTAATAATGCTATTGATCCTTATGTAACCTCAATACAGTGGTCAAGACGCTTTATAGGCTTAAAGGTTTTTATGGCACTTGCTGAGTTAGGCGCTGAAGGATTTGCAAAAATAATAGAACACCAATCAAAAATGGGTGATGTATTGAGAGAACGCCTTGCTAGTAAGGGGTGGAAAATTGTTAATGATACGCCACTTCCAGTAGTATGTTTTACAAAAGATCAAGGCCTTGATAAGGTTGATATTACAAAAATAATAGAACATTTATATGAAAAAAGAAGTGTATGGATTTCGCAAACTTCTTTAAATAATAATATAGTACTGCGTGCATGTATTACAAATTTTAAAACTCAGGAGGATGATATCGATTTTCTTATGAAAGAGCTTGAAGATGCAGAAAATTTAGATGAATTTAATTAAGCAAGTTTAGAGGACTGTATCCTGTATTGAACAGGACTCAGTCCTTTTAATTTTGAAGAGCTTTACTTTAAGTAGTTTTATTGCTTTCTACAGCCTTATTTTTGCTACCATATAATCTTATGGCTGTTAATATAGCTCCAGTGGCGCATATAATAGCTGCTGTAAGGTAAGCCCATCTCATTCCATATATGAATACATCATTTCTACCCTCTATGTAACTTACTACATGGTATCCAACCTTGTGACTCATCATGGAGTATAGAATGGTAGTTGAAAGAGAAATTCCACAAATCATTCCTATATTTCTTGTTAAGGCATTTATACTACCTGCTACCCCTAATTTATCTCTACTAACTGTAGACATGATCAAGGAATTGTTAGGAGATTGGAACATCCCATTGCCCAAAGTCATTATAGCTATATAAATTACTAAAATTCCTAGAGAGGTATGTTCACTTAGAGTTGACATAAATAGTAATCCTACACTAGTTAAACATAAGCCTACAAAGGTGAGAAATTCTGAGCCTATTTTATCTGATACATATCCACTGATGGGCGCAACCACCGCTAATATCATTGGAGATACCATCATAAATATCCCTGTGATGGATGGTGATAGCCTTAAAACATCCTGTAAATAAAACGGCAATATTATATTTGAGGTGCTAATGGCTATAAAAGAGATAAAAGCACAGAATAAACTTAAGGAAAATAGCTTATTTCTAAATATATTAAGATCTAGAAGAGAGTTTTCAATTTTTTTCTCTACCGATATAAATATAACCATGGCTACTAGAGACCCTATAATCCCTAAAATAATTATAGGCTTATTAAAACCTATGTTTTGCCCACTGGTTAAGGAAGAAAACATTAGCACTATGGCAAGAACAAATAATACCGCTCCACTTATGTCCAAAGTCTCTTTACTATCCTTCTCCACCTTAGGGAGTATTTTTATAGATAGTAAAAAGGTTATAATTCCAATTGGAACATTTATTAAAAATATGTACTTCCAACTAAACATAGAAACTATAAATCCACCTACTGGCGGTCCAACCATAGTCCCTAGGGCCACAAAAGTCCCTGAGATTCCTAAGGCTCGTCCTCTCTCATTAGATGGAAATACTTGCGTTATTATACCTTGACTTGTTGCCATAGTTCCACCAGCTCCTATAGCTTGAATTACCCTTGCAATTACTAAAATAGGAAGTGACGTTGAAATCCCACATAGTAAAGATCCAAAAGTAAATACCACGATACCAAACTTAAAAATTTTTGTCTTTCCTTTTATGTCACCTAACCTACCAAATATTAATATGGTAGAGGAAATTATTATTAAGTAGCTAGTCACTACCCATCCTATAGCGGCCATACTGACATTAAGCCTATTTGCCATAATAGGTAGTGCAACATTTACAATACTACTGTCTAAGCAGCACATAAAGGTCATTAAAACTACATTAAATAAAATTAGCCATCTATATTTATAGACAGTCTTACTGTTTTCTTGCATCATAATATGACCTCCTTATCATCAATTTCTTCTAAGCTTTATAAAAGGATTTCCTTACTCCATATAAGGCTTGGAAAAGCTTATCCAATCGCATAACAGACACTATACCAACAGAGTACATATTTCCACCCTGTAGGAATGTGCATATTACGGATGGTAACTATGTTATAAACTCGATAACACTGTATTATTATAACATAAAGGCCTTCTTTACTTACAAGAATGTTTTTTGCCTTAATTGGGGTATAAATGGTTATAAAAATAGAACTGATGAGTTTATCTCATCAATTCTACTTTTTATTAAATATATAGTTTAGTTTTATCAAAATTCATATTGGTTTATATCTATTTCTATATTTGTATTATTATACCATTAAATGTTATACTTAAGTTATTAATCAAAGTATAAAGGAGTATTTTTCATGGTTCTTTCGCTGATTATTTTTACTATTTTAAATGTAATATTAGGGATTTCAATTCTAATATACTATTTCATGCATTTTAAAGATTCTAATAAATACTTTAAGTATTCAGTTATTCCACTGTTACTATTCATAGTTTTATCCACTATTCCTATCATAAATCTAGATACTGATTCTATATTATCAGGAATAATATCCATAATCACCTGTATTAAAATCATAATTTACGTTTGTCTCGGTATGTATATATGCTCAACCATGAATTTGCCAGACATGCCCTTATTAAGAAAACTTTTTAAGGATACTTCTGTAAGAAGCACTACTGTCAATGAAATAATTTATAGTCAATCCTATGATTTAGGTCTAAATGACAATGAAAGTATGAATTTTAAGAGTTATGTACTCTATACCTCATTAGTAATTGTAGCTTCAGTTCTATTTTCAGTTATCCTATTTAAAATAACCTTACCCAATCCTTCTGAAGCTCTAAAATCAATGTTAGGAGAAAATTCTAATCCAATAGGTGAAGTCACTCCAACACTTCCCCTAATTTCTTTAGTTCTATCTGCTGTCATAGCAGAAGAATTAACTTTTAGGTTTGTAATTCAAAATTATATAGCAAAAGTATTTAAACTAGATGGAAATAAATATTGGATAGCCGTTGTATTCTCTGCTTTTCTTTGGACATTAGCTCATGGAAACACTTTAGATCCTGAATGGGTAAAATTTGCTCAAATATTTCCTATTGGCTTAGCTATAGGTGCTCTATATAAAAAATTTGGATTAGAAAGCTGTATTTTCGCTCATGCAGGCTTTAATATAATAATGATGTTTATAGGTCTGTAAAATAATGTAATCCTCAATACTGGTGGTTTTCATGAGAATTTTCATATAAGTGTGAATATAGAGGACTAAATATTAAAGGTATAATGATTAAATCTATCATTATACCTTTAATTTTATTTCTATACCTTTTCTTCACTTCTAAGCATTTTAAAAGTATTATTACTGCAATGTCATACAAATAGGTTTTTATGTTATAAACTATTGAAGTTTGAATTAACTTAAATTATTTCACATATATTTACGTCCACATTTGTTTTATTGTAAACATTTTTACTGATAAATATAACTTACTTTTATAGAGACACTGTTATACTCCTTATATTAAATATATACATGTGAATTATTATTAATTAATACTTCGTACTTATTTAAATTAAAATAATATATATACTATCTTATTTTGTTAATTTCTTTAATCAGTTATACTTTTATCATATATAACTTTTTCTAATTAGGTACAAACTCTTTCCCACGCTCCTGTTTAACCTCAAGTTTATTTAATCGTAAGACTGGGTACTCAAGGCCATCCTCTTCCTTAATTAAATCTAAGACTCCCACTACTTCTAGCCATTGATTTTCCTTAGGCATATCACCATCCCATATAAATTCAAAACCTGCAAGGCCATCATTTCCACAGCATCCAGGAGAGTTTCGTACCACATAATTATAGGTTTTGCCTTGGTCCTGGGATATATACATAAATCCCTCAAGCTTTATTTGCTTCCCTTTGTAGTTTTCAAGATTAAGGAATATTTCGTTAATCTGAGTTATAAACATCCTTTCTCTTATTTCTATTATATCCCCCTCTGACTTTGGAACACCTTCCCCTATATCTATATTTTCTTCCTCAGAACCACTACTTGAATCTATAGTAGGCACTTTAATTTTACTTTTAGTTGATATTTCATTTTTATTTACTGCATCATCTTTAGAGCATCCTGTAATCAAAACTAAAAGGATGCAAAGAGTGAAAATACTATACTTTTTCATACGCAGCCTCCTGCTTTTCTAAGCCATAATCCAATTAGAGAAGAAAGAACAAAGGCTAAGATATTAATTAACACAATACTTGCTCCTGTCGGTAATGATAAGGTAAAGGATATTACTATGCCAAAAAAGAAACAAATAACTGATACTAAAGCTGAACTAATTATAACCCCTCTAAAACTTTGAAATATGCGCATGGATGTTAATGCTGGAAATATAACAAGACTTGAAATAAGCATAGTTCCCATAATTCTCATACCAACAACAATAGTTATAGCTGTCAATAAGGCAATTAACATATTATACATTCCAGCTTTAGTACCAGTAGCTCTTGCAAAGTTTTCATCAAAGGTAACTGAAAAGATATTATTATAAAAGAGTATAAATAATATAAATACTACAGTAGATAATATCACACTTAGATAAACATCACTTTTACTCATAGCTAATATACTTCCAAACATATAACTACATACATCCGTATTCATACCACTAGTTAAAGAAGTTACAATGACACCTATAGCAATAGCACTACTAGAAATAAGTGCAATTGCAGCATCCCCTTTAATTTTACTATTTCCACTTATTCTAAGAAGCAAGAGTGCAGCTACTATAACCACAGGTACAGAAATCTGTAAGGGTGCAATGTTTAATGCCATAGCCACAGATAATGCACCAAAGCCAACATGGGATAAGCCCTCTCCAATCATAGAATAGCGCTTTAATACTAGACTAACTCCTAAAAGTGCAGCACACAATGCCACTAAGGTCCCTACAATTAACGCTCTTACAATGAAGGCATAAGAAAATAGTTCCTGTAATAAATCAATCATTGCTTATACCTCCTATAAATTTATTGCTTACACTACTTGACACATATTCCTCTGTAGTACCATAAAATAAAGTGTTACAGCGTAAATGTAAAATTTTATTTGCTTGCTGTACTGCACTCTCTATATCATGGGATACCATAATTATTGTAACTCCATTATCTCTATTTAATTTTTTTATAATCTGATAAAGTTCACTAGTCATAATTGGATCAAGTCCTGTAACAGGTTCGTCAAGCAATAATATTCTCTCCGTAGCACAGAGGGCCCTTGCCAGCAGCACTCTCTGTTGCTGGCCTCCAGATAAATCTCTATAAGATTTATTTCGTAACTCTTCTATATTTAATTTTTTTATATTCTCAAGGGCTATATTCCTCTCTCTTTTAGAGTAAAAAGGTCTTAATCCTCTATGCTTTAAGCAACCCGAAAGAACTACCTCGAAGACTGAAGCTGGAAAATCTCTTTGAATTATAGTTTGCTGAGGTAAATACCCTATTCTATTGGATTTAAGTTCCTTATTAAATTTAATTTCTCCTGATTTAAGAGGCTTTAATCCAAGAAGTCCTTTTATTAAAGTACTCTTACCTGAGCCATTTTCCCCAACAATACACAAGTAATCCCCTTGAAAAACATCAAAGCTCACCTTATTTATAGCCATGTTATTTTCATAGCTCATACATACATTGCGACAAGAAATCTGTGTCATATTATTTAATTCCTTCTCTTAGATTTTCTGCATTTTGTTTCATTAAAGATATGTAAGTAACCCCTTTATCAAAATCTTCTTTTGATACATTATGACATGAGTGAAGTAGCAACATCTTTGCACCAGTTTCTTCACTGATAGACTTTGCAACCTTAGGATCTGTTAACTCTTCATAATAAATAACAGGGAATTTCTCTTCATTAATCTCATTTATAAGTCCTGCTACTTGAGTAACACTTGGCTCTGTCTCAGTAGAACAAGAATGATAGGCCGATTCATACTCAAGACCATAACGCTGAGTAAAGTAATAAAATGTAAACCTTCCACCGAAAATAATCTCTTTTCTTGAGCTTTCAGATACTATAGTCTTGAATTCTTCATCTAGCTCATCTAATTGACCTTTATAAATACTGCCTCTTTCTTTGTAGTAGTTTGCATTATCAGAATCTACATAGCAAAGTTCCGTTACAATATTGTCTACCATAGTCTTTGTGAGGATTGGATCAGTCCAAATATGCGGATCATATTCATGGTCATGTTCATGATATTCTACCTCTTTTGATTCTTCACCTTCATGATGATGCTCAATATCTTCAGTCTTCACTAAGTTTATATTCCTTGAAACATCTAAAATCTTTACCTCTGAGTTATCAATTCCATCAATAATTTTTTGTGCCCAAGGCTCCATATATTTTCCTGTATACACAAAGAGGTCTGCTTTATTTATGCTAATAATATCTGCTGGTGTTGGCTCATAAGAATGGCTCTCTACACCTGCTGGTATAAGTAACTTAACCTCAGCCTTATCTCCAACAATTTGTTTTGTAAAATCATATTGAGGAAAAAGTGTTGTTACAATAGTTACCTTATTATTTTCATCACCACTGTATTTTTTAGAATCTGATTTTGATAAAGAACAGCCTGATAATGTAATGACTAAAAATGCAGAGATAATAGAAATTGATAAGAATTTCTTTAACATAGCATGCCTCCTAATGTTTATTTAAGCAACTTTCGCATTGTCCATATAAAACGGTTTTCGTATTATCTATCTTAAAATGATAATGCTTTAATACATCCTCATTTACTAAGGCCAAAGGTTCACACTCTATATGCATCAAATGCCCACAATCACTACATTTTAAATGATAGTGGGTATGGCAATCTGCTACATCGTCAATATATTGAAAGCAAGCACTAATTCCTTCCTCAATAAAATATTTACGAACTATTCCCTGATTAACCAATACATCTAAATAACGATATACTGTAGTCTTTCCTACGGCTGTTCCACTCTGTTTTAAATGATGAACCACGTCATCAACGGTTATATGCTTATCCTTATTCTCTAAAAGATAATTTAAAATATACTCTCTTTGCTTTGTTCTGTATCCATTTGTATTACTCATAATACTCCTCCTATATACAAATATGAAACTGGTTTTCAATTTCATATTTTACCACCACTTATTCCCAGTGTCAATAAATTATAGTCATATATTGTTTAATCTATCTTTAAGTAATTTAGAACAGAGATTTGTTCCATAATCTATATTTATCATATACTCATCTCAATATAGTTAGTGTACTAACTACATTGTATTATTTATTCATATTTGGAAATGTATACAGAAATATATGTAAAATAAGCACTTAAGAATCATTCTAATTTATAAAATGATCCTTAAGTGCTTACCTTACTTTATTTTAATAAAGGTAGTTGGATGGTTGCTACAAATCCTTTCCCTTCATTGCTTGATATGAGGAATTTTCCTTTATGAGCCATTACTATACGCTTAACTATTTTCAGTCCCAATCCATGACTTTCTTCTATTTTTTCATTAGAATGTGTTTCATAAATAGGCTCTAATAAACTTTCTAAACGCTTTTGTGAAACTCCAATTCCATTATCCTCAACATTTATTGTGCAAGTTTCCCTATGGGACTCTATTAAAACTTTAATTGCACAGCCCTTTGGATTATGTGTAATGCTATTTTGTATTAAATTGGTTATGGATCTCTTTAATAATCGCTCATCTCCTAATATGATCATAGCTTCACTATTAATTTGTAACTCAATTTTATATTTTTCATCTAGACCGTTATTAAGGAAGTCTGACGCTAATTCGCGTACTAGTGAAGCTGGCCTCAATTTTTTATTATTTAGAGGCTGCATCTCATATTCTAGCATAGATACTAGGTTAAGGTCATTTACTAAATCTCTTAGTTTAATTCCTTGATTCTTTATAATTCCAGCATCCTCTCGCTCCTTAACTGGTAGATTTTCATTTTCTTCTAACTCACTAGAATATCCTAAAATCATAGAAAGAGGAGTCCTAATATCATGGGATATGCCTGAAATCCAATTTAATCTTGCTTTATCTCTCTCTTTTAACTTTTTATTTTTCTCTTGAAGTAAATTAGAAGTATTATTAACACTGCTAGCTACTTCATACAAAACCCCTCGCTCCTCAAGATTGACTGGTTTATCATTTGCAAGAAATTGTAGTCCATCTATAAGCACTTTAATAGATTTCATAAGTCTTGAGCCCATAGCCACTGAAAGCAATAATGCTAAGAAAATATTAAATATGAGGAGAGTAATTATTCTAAAGGGAAGTGCTTTTACCCAAGAGATTGAGAAGCTAAAATTATATTTTCCATAGCTATCCTTAGGGTAGCCAAGAACTACTAATCCGTCTGAATGCTCCCATACATAGACTGGATAATCCTTTAAGTAATATCTAGTGAAAAGGGCTACTTCCTTTAGGGAATATGACATAGGTATATCCGCTGGCAGGTCTTGGCTCCAAAGCACCTTTCCATGATCACCTATAAGCATTGCCCAAATGTTATGCTGTTTTAAAACTTTCATAGTCTCTTCATCTAATATATAGCTATTTTCCTCATGCTTTAAACCTTCACTAGTATTTGCAATAATACTTTCTGAAAGGACAAAGTTTTCTCTATAAACCCAAACTCCAAGTAATATATAATTAAGTATAAGAATAAAAATAGATATGAGAATTGTTTTTCTTGTGAATAATTTCAATATATTTTTAGAGCTATTCACTATTATTCGCCTCCCATCACTAGCTTGTAGCCTAAGCCTCTCACCGTAATAATATGCTTAGGTGAAGATGGAATTTCTTCAAGCTTTTCTCGAAGCCTTCTAATATGTACCATCAAAGTGTTTTCATAACCATACATATCATCTCCCCAAGCTGCCTGACAAAGGGCGTCGCTGGTAACTATTCTTCCTTTATTCTCATATAGTTTTAAAAGCAGTGCATGTTCCTTAGCTGTTAGAGCAGTTTCCTGTCCAGCCTTTAATACATGAGCACTATTTAAATCTACCCTACGATCATTAAGGTTAAAAATAGGAAGTTCTTCACTTTTATAAGGAGCATATACACGCTTTAATATTGCTGTAAGGCGAAGTAATAATTCTCGTGGCAAAAAAGGCTTTACAATATAATCATCTGCACCTAACCCAAGACCAATTAATCGGTCTTCATCTTCACCTCTAGCAGAGAGGAAAATTACTGGTGCTTGGGAGACTTTTCTAAGGTCCTTCATCAAAGAAAATCCATCTCCATCAGGAAGCATAACATCTAGAATAATACAATGTGGCTTTATAGAATTACATAATTCTATTGCCTCCTTACAATTCATTGCTAAGAAGCACCTTGAAAAGCCATCCTTTCTTAAAATTTCATCTATCATTTTTAATAAATCCTTTTGGTCATCTACCACAAGGATTTTCTTATCTTTAATATCTATCATAACTATCACCTAAGCTTCATTATATCACAGCACTTGTAAATATATTTTGCCTGCCTTAAATTTAAGGTTCTTGTAAGGTAAGGTTCAGCTTTAAGAAAGGTTAATACTTTATTGTTATAAGTAAATACAGAAATAAGGAGCTGATTTAAATGAGTACGATTGTTACTACCAAAGAATTATCAAAGAAACATGGTAACGTATATAGTGTTAAGGATTTAGATTTAAACATCTATGAAGGTGAAGTTTATGGTTTCTTAGGACCTAATGGTGCTGGAAAGTCCACCACCCTTAAAATGCTGCTAGGTCTTGTAAAACCTACGGAAGGTGAAATAAACATCTTTGGAAAGGATATGAATTCACAAAATCGTATTCCAATCTTAAAAAATATAGGTTCACTAATAGAATCCCCATCCTTCTATGGTCATCTTACAGGAATGGAAAATATGATTATTATGCAAAAGCTTTTAAATCTTCCTAAAAAGAATATTCTAGAAGCTTTGAGGATAGTTCGTCTTGAAGGGCAAAGAGATAAAAAGGTTAATCATTATTCTCTGGGAATGAAGCAACGTCTTGGCATTGCTATGGCTATTGCTAACTTTCCAAAGCTATTAATACTAGATGAGCCTACTAATGGCCTCGACCCTGCTGGTATTGGTGAAATTCGTGAGCTTATAAAATCCTTGCCTAAAAAATACGGTATAACTGTATTGATATCTAGCCATCTATTAAGTGAAATAGAACAGATTGCAACCCAGGTTGGAATTATAAATCATGGGGAGCTTGTATTTCAAGATAGTATGGCAGCACTTCAAAACCAAAGCAGTCAGTATATCTCACTGCGAGTAAATGACACATCCTCTGCAAAACAGCTATTATTATCTAAGGGATTTGCCCCAAGTATAAAAGATAATCTATTATTATTCGAAAATATGGAAGATGCGTTTGTTACTAAAGTAAACAGGCTACTTGTGGATGCTGGGTTTCATGTGTTTAGAATTGAGGAACATAGGAAAAATCTTGAGGATATCTTTATTGAGCTCACAGGAAAGACGGTGACTCTGTAATGAAATACTTAACTTTGGAATTTTATAAATTAAAAAGGAAAAAAATCTTTCTTATGGTATTCTTCTTTTTGTTATTCCAGCTACTTTGGGGAATCTTAGCAACAGATCAATATCTTTCAAAAGAAGCTTATGTCCATGGCTACCAGTATACAATTATGATGTTTACTACTCTCAATGGAACCTTTTTTCCTATTTTAATAGCGGTAATAATGTCTAGAATTTGTGATATGGAGCATAAAAATGGCATGTTGAAGCAACTTTCCTCCTCTGGGGTTTCAACTAGAAGTGTATATTTTTCAAAATTTCTATGCTGTCTTCTCATAACTTTCTTTATGGTGCTAGTTCAGGTAATAGCTATTATAGCTTATGGGAAGATTACAAATTTTCCAGGGACTTTCCCCAGTACTCTGATTTTTTCCTATGGAATTGGAACCCTTATAATTAGTATTCCAATTATTGCTCTACAACAATGGATTTCTATAACTATTGAAAATCAGATGTTTCCTTTGGCCTTAGGATTAATTGGTGGATTTATAGGTACCGTAGCTCAACTATTTCCTTCTATCTTCCAAAATTTATTTATATGGGCCTATTTTTCTAAGCTGTCTCCTATGAGTTTCATAGTGATTAACAATGACAATTTTACTATGCAAATTCGTGAAATACCTATACTTCCAATAATAGTAGCATTTATTATGGGAGTTTTAATATACTGCTTAGGGCAGCGTCATCGCTTAAGAAAAGAGTTTTAAGGAGGATTAAATATGTTAAAAAGGTCAATTAATGCGGAAATTTTAAAGCTAAAGCATTCTTTTATTTGGATTATATTAATCATACTTCCCATATTCAGCGTAGTTATAGGAGATGCAAATTACTACTTAAATAGAGAAATACTTCAAAATCAATGGTTTAGTCTATGGACACAAGTTGGATTATTTTATGTTCAATTCTTCTTTCCTATACTAATTTCTATATGTTGTTCCTACCAGTGTAGACTAGAACATAAAAACCATAATTGGAACAGGGTTATGTGTTCCCCTATACCTGTATCCCATGTGTTTCTATCAAAGCTTATTGTATTAGGAGGCCTAACCTTTGTAGTTCAACTTCTTCTACTTTTCCTTTTCTTTATATCGGGAAAATTCTTTGGATTTAATAAGGCTTTTCCTATAGAGATTATTGGGTGGTGCTTTAGAGGATGGATTTCCTCAATAACCATTGGAACCATTGGACTTTATCTCTCAATGAGGATAAAAAGCTTTTCCATCCCCATTGGAATTATATTTTGCTCTTGTTTTGTAGGACTTGCTCTTTATGTCCAAAGGTTAGGAATGTTCTTTCCAACCTCCTTGCTAATCATTGGAATGAGTTCCATAAGTCAAAGTTCTCTTACTCTTAGTGAATTAGTATTATTTTTAATAATGAATATATTAATGATCTCAACTTTCTGTATTATATCGGTGAAGCGTTTAAAGAAAATTGATGTATCTGCTTAAATACGGCCCTTGCTTTCGTAGGTATATAATATACGGTTTTGTTTTAAACAATTGTTAAATTTTGAACTATATATTATTATATTATTGCGAGTAATAATATATAATTCATTATCAGCACTATATTAAAGGGGTATGGCCTACATTTTTCAAGGAAAAGAGGACTCTTTTATCGTGCGAAAGTTGAGTTACTTATTTAAAATATGTGAGAAAACAAGATAACACTTATAAAAAATTAAGGAGATAAATGGATGTTTACGATTTTGATAATTGAAGATGACGATACAATAGCTTTTGGAATTAAATCATTTTTATTGAAAAATAATTATAGGGTTATTCATGGTGAAAATTTAAAAAAGGGAAAAGAGATTTTTAAAACGGATATAGATTTAATATTACTAGATCTAAATCTCCCTGATGGGTCAGGATTTGATTTTTGCCGTTATGTAAAAAAAATTAAAGATATCCCTATTATTTTTCTTACTATTAAAGATGAAGAAAGTACTATGATAAAAGGACTAGATATGGGCGGAGATGACTACATTACAAAACCTTTTAAATTAAGCGTTTTACAATCTCGCATTAATGCTGTTTTACGGAGAACGGTTAAACAGAACATGGAAGAAGAAGTTTTATGGTGTAAAGATATTAAAATAATAAAGTCAGAATCAAGGGTGTATAAAAATAATCATGAAGTAGAATTGACAGTTAGTGAGTATAATCTATTATTACAATTATTAGAGAATAAAAATCGGACTTTGACAAGAACTATCTTATTGGAAAAGCTATGGGATGTTAATGGAGAATTTGTAAATAATAATACATTATCAGTAGCAATGAAGCGTCTTAGAGATAAGTTGGAAGATGCTTCTTTTATTAGAACAGTGAGAGGAATAGGCTATAGGTTGGAGGATTAAAGTTTATATGAACAAAAAAAGTATGAGAGTATGGTTGTTTACTAGTTTTATATATATAACATTTTTTTGTGTTATATGTGGTGGTTTTATTTACAAACAATCAGAGAATATGTTTTATGAAAAAACTGCACAACTTATAGCAGTTGGTGTTAATGCTAATTCTGACAGTGAACAAGACTTGGTATCGTCACTAAAAAAGAAAAATGAAATAGACATAAATAATGGCAAAGAAATATTAGAGAAATATGGTTATATTGAAGATTCTAAAGTTATTTTTAATATTCATCAAAGATTTAGTAAAGCATTTAAGGGAGTTTTGCTACTAATTGCAATACTCTTTTTTTATTTTGGAGGATCACTGGTAGTTTCAAATATTATAAAGCGTAAACGTATATATGATTTAGCAGAATATCTTTACGACATAAATCAAGGAATTTATAAAATGCATACTGATAAAAAAGAAGACGAATTTTCAATTTTAGAAGATGAGTTATATAAAACAGTTATGATGCTTAGGGAAAGCCGTGAAAAAGAAAGAGAAGAAAAAGAAAAGCTGTCTAATAATCTTGCAGATATATCTCATCAACTAAAAACCCCACTTACGTCTATGTCATTGATGATTGAATTATTAGAGGGCAGTCCTATTGAAGGCGATGAAGCCCTATATATTGAAAGTATTTCAGCACAGATACAGCGTCTAAATTATTTAGTGTCGTCATTGTTAATACTTTCTAAAATCGATGCAGATTCAATGACATTAGAATATAAATCTATTAATGTTTATGAATTGGTATGTGTTGCTGTTGAGCCGTTACATTTAATGATAGAAAAAAAGAACCAACAACTTTTTATAAAAGATAATAGTGATGTATTTTTTACTGGGGATTTTTATTGGACCAGTGAAGCAATTCTTAATATAGTCAAAAATTGCTCTGAGCATACACCAAATGAAGAAACAATTTCTATAGATTATAAACAAGATCCTATATGCACACAAATAACAATTGAAGATAATGGCAAAGGATTTGATAAGAAGGATATTCCCCACCTGTTTACTAGATTTTATAAGGGTGTAAATTCATCTAAGGACAGCGTGGGAATTGGACTTGCCCTTGCAAATTCGATAATTAAAAAACAAAATGGTGAAATCATTGCTACAAATAAGGAAACAGGAGGAGCAAAATTTATAATAAAGTTTTATACAAATTAATTAGCTCTGTCACCAAGATGTAAGTTAGGAAAGGTAAGATAATGTTAGGCAAAAGAAAAACACCTGATAAAACAACAGATTTTTTCAGGGTATTCGAATAAAGGAAGGAGAAAATATTTTGGAAATACTAAGAACTGAAAATCTTACAAAAACTTATGGAATGGGTGATACAAAGGTCACTGCATTGGATGATTTAAATTTAAAAATAAACAAAGGAGAATTTGTTTCAATAATTGGAGCAAGTGGATCAGGAAAATCTACACTCCTGCATATGTTAGGGGGAGTGGATAAACCTACAAGTGGAAAAATATATATCGATGGCACTGATATTTCATCAATGAATGAAACTAAATTGGCTTTATTTCGCCGACGAAAAGTAGGATTAATATATCAGTTTTTCAATCTTATTCCCACACTAAATGTAGAAAAAAATATATTATTACCTATGCTGTTAGATGACAGAAAGCCTAAAAGAGAAGAATTTGATAAGATTGCGAAAATGCTTGGTTTAAATGAAAGGCTTAATCATCTACCAAACCAGCTTTCAGGGGGGCAGCAGCAAAGGGTTGCTATCGGTCGCTCATTAATTTATAGACCTTCTATTATTCTAGCAGATGAACCCACTGGAAATCTTGATAGAAAAAATTCTGAAAGTATTCTTGAAATGTTAAAGATTTCAAATAAAGAATACAATCAGACTATTTTAATGATTACTCATGACGAAAAAATTGCATTGTCAGCAGATCGAGTGATTAGAATAGATGATGGTAAAATTGTATCAGATGAGGTGATTAAGCGATGAAGATTATGAGCGAATATACATATCACCATTTGGGAAAGAACAAGCGACATACAATTTCTATAATAATTGCTATTACAATTGCCTCAGCACTTCTATGTTCATTATGTATATTTGTACATACTTTATGGAAAGGAAAAGTAACCACAGCAATTGAAAGTGCAGGTTACTGGCATGGGGAATTATGGGATGCTATATCAGGTGATAAATTTAAATATGTAACAGAAAACCCAGAGGTTGAAACCACGATGGTTAAAGGATCGTGGATTACTGCTAAACTTTCAAATACAAAACGCCCCTATCTATTAATGAGAGATGCAGATGCAAATTTTTGGTCGGATATGGGTTATCAAGATAATCTTATGAAAGGTAAACTTCCTCAAAAATCCGGAGAAATTGTTTTATCAAAATTATTCTTCTTGGATAATCCTTCGTATAAAATTGGTGATAAGTTGACTCTTCCCATAGGTAATCGTATGTTGGGTGATAAAATGATTAAAACCCAAGATATCAAAAAATCAGGCGAGACTTTCAAGGCAATAGAGACTAAGACGTATACCATAGTTGGAGAAATAGATAGTTCGGGAGTGTCTGCATATCCCGGATATATTGCTATGGGATATTTGGATCCTTCACAAATTCAACATGAAAATGAACTTAATGTTTATATGCGTTTGGTGAGCCCTCGTAAAATATATGAGACATTACCTCAAATCGCTAAGTCTACGGGATTAACTAAGGATGAATATGGAAAATATAGCGTTCGGTATAATACACCTTTATTAACTTTATATGGAATTAAGGATAAAAATGGTGAAAACGCTCAAATCATTGCAATAATAGCAATGGTAATAATAATGACTTTACTAGTTATGGGAACATTTATTCTTATTATTTACAATGCGTTTTCACTATCTGCTAATAGCAGGATTAAACAACTAGGTATCCTAAAAAGTTTAGGAGCAACTCCAAGGCAAATTAGACATTCTGTTATCTATGAAGGGTTTTTGCTCTGGATTATTCAATTACCAATCAGTATCATGATAGGATATCTATTTAGCTATATGGTGTCTTCTAAAATTAATGAAATTCTTAGTGTTACAGAGGATTTTAGGAAAATAAATATTTCCTTTTCATGGGTAGTAGTTGGTTTTGCTATTATTATCTCACTGATTACCGTTTTAATATCGGCATATATTCCAGCAAGAAAAGTGGCGAAAGTATCAGCTATAGTTGGAATACGTCAAAATAGTAATAAAGTAAAATTTAAAAAACAAAAAATTCACCCAATAATTAAAAAAATATTTGGTATAGAAGGTGAATTAGCAAAATCACAATTTTCAGCTAACAAAAGAAGTTTACGCACGGCTGTACTATCTCTTTCAATATGTTTTAGCTTAATAGTGGGATATATTTCCATTGTATCTATGTTAAATTTAGCTGAGTCTAAGGATGATGAAACAAGCAAATATGATATGACGGTTGATCTAAATATTCTTGATGAGCCAAATAAGGATATGATAAATCAAATTATTTCTTTGCCTAAAGTTAAGGATAGCGTAATCAGAAGAGAAGTACGTACTTCAATCCATGTAACATCAGAACAGGAGTCAGATGTTTTTACAAAATATGGAGGATTTGATGGGATACCAAAAAAATATTATATATTGCATGAAAATGGAAAGTATAGAATTATAACAAATTTAGTTGGATTAAGCGATGAATCATTTAAAAAGTACTGTAAGGAAATTGGTATTGATTCTGAGAAATATTATCAAGATGGTACAACGACAGGAATATTATTAGACAGCACACATCATACACCAAAGGATTCAAAAGTTGGACAAAAAATACCATTACTAAATATAAAAGAGGGTGACGAGCTAGTTTTAAATGAAAAAGTAGAGAAGTATATGAATACAAATTATAAATTTAATGTTCAAGTTGGAGCTGTTACAGAGATTTCTCCAGGTGAACTAGGAATAGGTGAATACAGCGTAGCTTGTATAGTTCCTATGAAAACATATCAAAAAATAGTTAGTAATTTTATACCAGATCGTATGGGTGAATATGCCCGTATGTCAATTGATTTGTTGGTCGGTGATGAGGCTAGTCCAAGCACAAAGAAAGAACTAACTAAGATTTGTAGTTCTTATCTTGGATCTGAAGATGTTGAAATATGGAGTCTATTGGAGAAAAAAAATTATGACGAATTGGTTCAAAAAGCTACAGCTACTAGCGTTTTTGCTACAGCCTCGATGATTGGTTTAATTGGTATTTTTAACGCTTTTTCTACCATTTCAAATAATCTTAGATTACGGAAGAGAGAATTTGCTATACTTAGATCAGTAGGATTAACACCAAAGGGGTTAAATAAAATGTTGATGCTAGAAGGTTTATTCTTCGCTGTAACACCTATTATGGTCAGTATCCCAATAATATTATTTATTTGTTGGTTTATGTTAAGATTAGCACCAATTACATTGGCTGAGTTTATACCTGTTTTTCCAGTAGGAGTAACTTTAACGTATACTATGCTTATAATTGTATCTATTTTCTTATCCTATTCTTTTTCTTCAACATGTGTTAAAAAAAGTAATGTAGTAGAGTCAATCAAAGATGAAATAGTATAATACTTTCATACTTGCAAAACCTTATATGAAAATAATGGAAGTATCTAACCCATACTTCCATTATTTTTATAATCATATTTTAACTAATTTTCCTAAAGAATTCTTTAAGAAAGTCATAATCTATATCCTTATTTATAACACTATAATGAACATTATCTATAAATACACAGTTGTTTTGAACTATGTATAGGGATTCTTTATAGCCATTATTAAATTTCATACCTATAAATAAACCTCCTTCATCTTTATTTCCACAATTAAAAGGATTCCTAATAAGCGTAAAGTCCTTTAGATTATTTACTAATATCTCTATCTCTCTCGAATCATTACTTTTTGCTTCCATTCCGCCCGCTGTGATATTACCGCTATAGAACATCCTTAGAGATGCTGATTCTATAGGCTCAGGAATTTTTGAGATTTTTACCATACTCCTTGGGAAAAATAAGAATATAAGCATACCAGCTATGGCTGTAAAGAAAATTATACTTATCCACTTATCCTTTTTAGTTCTTTCAACCTTTGCATTGACAACTTTCTCGGTAACTACTTCCATACCTTTTCCTATAGGTAAAATCAAGCTAGCTATCATAACCCCTCCTATTACAATAAAAGTTAAGTTAATATACTCTAACATCCTGTCAATAGGACTAATAACTAAATAAATTCCCAGGATTAAAAGTATATAGGTATTGGTGCCTTTAAATCTTGTATTACAACTTTTACATTTGGCTTCCCCTGCTAAAATCAATGAAAGTTTCTTATAAAAGGGTATACCTCTTTCACCACATATAGGGCATTTCATAAATGTCTCTCTCCTTTATATCTGTAAGACTCATTTTGGTATTTATGTATTATATTACAATCATATCCTATAGGTTTCCAAATGTAAATCTCATAGCCCCGCATGAACTTCACATCCATGATCTAAAGTGTTTCCATGAGCTAAGGTCAAATAAAAAAAGATGCAACTTAAATTCTGTAAGTAGCATCTTCTCTTTCTTTTCTATTTCAACTGTTCAAATATTAAATTTTTCATACCTTATGAGCTGATTTTTTATTTAACCAATCCATCTAATACTCTAGCTAATAATAACAATCCATAAACATGAGCTGGATAGTAAACATAGAACAAGTATTTCATACCTCTACCTTTTTGTCTATTGTAAAGTAATATAAATGGAAGTGCCAATATCATAAGCCATTGAACATTTAAAAGAAATAAATTGTCTATGGTTAGTCCCCCTGGAAAAACTCCTATAAAAAAATACACTACACAAAATATTGAATAAAATATTGCAGTTTTCTTTTTGCTACTTAAGCAATAGTAAAAGCCTATACCAAGAATTATAAATATAAGGCCTCCCTCTACCATAAGTGGAGTTGGCAATAATGTCATTGCTGCCATTATCACTATCCTACTTACCTCTACTGTAGGATTCATGAGTATAGAGAACATACTTACTTGTAAAACTATAATTACTATAAATACAAGTATTGGCAATATGATATTTTTACTGTTTTTCTCTTTGATTCCTGCCTTCAATTTATCTATGAAATATAAGAAAAATACAATATAAAACATGGTGGCGAATATGTTATTAATCACCATGGCTCCTCTTGGATGAGGAATGTATTCATTAGCCAAAGTATTGGCTATGGACATAAATACAGACCATAAGTATAGTCTCTTCATGTATCCTATTTTATTTCTAGTATAATAAAATCCATTAGCCACCATAAAAATAAATATAGGGGCTGCTATTCTTCCTATAATATGAAACCAGGAAGGAATATCTATGACTCCTGTCAAAAAGTAGGCTACGTGATCAAATGTCATAAAAATAAGTGCTAAAACCTTTAATTGAAATGAATCTAATCCTTTCTTAATAAAATCCATGTAAAATCTCCTCTCTGTCAATCTATAGCTTTATTATACTCAGCTATATAAATTTCACATATTGATTTTAATTACACTAACATTACATTTTTGTCATGTTTATGTGATAGGTTAAACTCCCCCTAATATAAGAACTTATTTCTTTCCTAAATCAGCAACCTGTTTTAAAAAAAATTTCTCAATGTTTTCATTTATGTTTACATTTGAGAACGCAACTATTGTTGACGTTATAGCATAAGAAGAAATTAAATTTATAAAGGTTTCAATTTCACTTAGCTCAGAAACCGATAACTTTACTAGAAAGCAGCTCTCACCAGCCACGCGGTAACACCATTCGCTTCTATTATAATTTTCTATAAACCTCTTGAATCTATCATATTCACCATTCCTCATGGTAACCTTTATTATACAGTCAACTGGAAAACCAAGCTTACTCTTATTAATTTTTATGGTATAACCTTCAATAATTTCATTATCTTCAAGCTTTTTTATTCTTTCTGAAATGGAAGTAGTAGAAAGGTTTATTATTTTAGACAATTGTCTTATGGATAATCTACTATTTTTCTGTAATTCTGATAAAATCATCACATCTATTTCATCAAATTTCATTTGATATACTCCTTTTAAATATTAGTCCTATTTGTTATATATATTTTCTAATTATATTCTATATGGAATACAAATTAAAGATTATTGTATATATAATATAGATAGATTCACTTTTAATATGGTATTGATTTTTCAACTTCATATTATTACTACTAGATAAAAAACTCTATTTTAAAAAAATCTTTCCATTTAAATGAATGGCTTTGTTTTAAATGGTTGTTTATTTTAGAACTACATATTATTG
>DFXM01000028.1:91292-107660 GCA_002381695.1 Clostridium sp. UBA4108
TATGTAGTTCATTATCAACACTGTATTAAAGCAAAGTCAAATGAATAATTAAGAAGTGAGGTATTAAACTATGGCAAAAATATCATTTTCAAAAGAAGGTTCTACACCTTTTCAGCAACTACTTGGACATAATAAAACAATTCTTGAGGCTTGGACAAATCTTGAAGAAACCTTATTTAGTTCCCCAACCTTTCAGGATGATTTAAAAGAAGAAATAAGGCGTGTTCTTGCCTTTAAAAATAAATGCCCTTATTGCATGGCTAAGGGAACTCCTACTAATTCCTTAAAATCTCCTAGAGAGGTTTTAGCCCTTGAAATTGTTGATTTAATTGCTGAAGGTTCTCAAATAAGTGATGATTTATTAATTCAGCTAAAATCAGTGTTTAGTGAAGGGGAAATCTCTGAACTTGTTGCTTTTATATGTTTTATGACTGCTTCCCAAAAGTATGGTGCATTTTTGGATTTACAAACTCTTTGCGAAATATAAGCTTAATGCTATAAGGACACTGTAGAATTCATGGCTGAATTACACGGTGTCCTTGCTTTAATGAACTAATATTAAAATTTAGCTCAGATACAAATCTTTCTTTATATAAACCATATCTGCCAAATCTATCATTTTTAACAGATTTTATCATTTAAAATCAAATCAGCACACTTTGCTCTATCAAAATAAAGCATATACTATTGTCCTCCTTAAAACTATGTGAGATTTCTCATGTAATTATACTAAAATGAGTGTTATACTTTAATTAACTTAGTATGAATGGAGGATTTAAAATGGAACAAAAGGTGTATTGGAATAAAGTTGCTGATAAAAAAGAGTTTACAACCCCTTTTCAATTTGATGAATTTAAAAAAATTGTTAAAGAAGATGCTTTAATTCTAGATGTGGGCTGTGGTTATGGTAGAACCTTAGAGCAATTATATGAAAATGGTTATTTTAACTTGGTAGGAGTTGATTTTTCAGAGAGGATGATTGAACGTGGCAAACAACGATATCCTCATTTAAATTTAAGGGTTAAAAAGGAAAAAGAAATTGAATTTGATGATAATAGCTGTGATGCAGTTATTTTATTTGCAGTACTCACATGTATTGTGAATAACGAAGAGCAAATGGAATTATTGAAAGAGATAAAGCGAGTTTTAAAACCTAATGGTATTATTTATATTAATGATTTTCTCCTTAATACTGATGAGCGTAATTTAAAGAGATATGAAGATTTTAAAGAAAAATACGAGGAATATGGGGTTTTTGAGCTTCCAGAGGGTGCAGTTGTTAGACATCATAATATTAATTGGGTTGAAAAATGCATTGCCCCATTTGAAAAGATAAAACTGGAGCAGGTAGATTATACAACTATGAATGGGAATAAATCAAAAGGATATTACTTTTTAGGATGTAAAAAAATATAATCTAAAAAACAGTAGATTTTAACATAATAAATTATGAGTATTTAAGGTTACCTTGTTAGGTGGAGTCCAATCTGTTATACCATTGTTAAATCTTGAAGAATTAAGTGCTCTTGCTGACTCATAAACTTTTTTTCTGCTTCTTCAGCATGTCTATTATATAGGGTGCATTTTAAAATCTAAGTAGTCTTTTATTAGTTTTAGGGCTCGATTTTTTTATATATTTTACCAACGAACATCCTATGGATTTAAACGGCCTTAGTCCAATGGAATTTAGGATTTTAGCCGTTTAAGTTAATGTTATTATTTCAATTGTCTACTTGACAGGATGCAGTTCATTATAGTACGGTATTTTTTAATTATTTAGCTATTACTTTTCATTATTATTGTTACTATCATCAATAATTACGGCTTGAGCTACTATAACATCCTCTCCATTAAATGTACATGAAGGATATCCATATAATTTATAACCTTCATTAAGTAATTTAGAGATTCTCTCACAAAAACTTGAGTCATCTTTGCCTGTAATTAGCCTATACCTAAGTTTCTTATCCATATAAGTACCTCCTAATAAATATATTAGCTTTATAAAACATTACTTATTAAATCTATGCTTAGCTAACCAATCCTTGGCAAAGTCAACGGCCTCTCTCATTTCAAAGAGTACACATTCTGCATTGCCCACATTGCCTTTATGTACTATATAATTTTCTTCAAAATCTCTACCAATTAACTCAAAATCCTCTGAGTCATATTCATAATCCTCAAACCACTTCCAAATTCGATTACCCTTATCCATCATGGCAGTCCCCATTTTCTTCCTAGGCATTTTATCAATAAGTGCTTCTGCAAGATGAAAACTAGTACAAGAATCATAGCCTACTCCTAGTAATAAAACTTTCGTATTTAAATTATACATTTTACCAAGGGGTGATTCCATGCCAAACTGTGGTGTTAAGGGATGATTATGAATAATATCTTCTGCATATTTTCCACTGGCGCAAAAGGATACTTGAGGATGATTAGAACGTCTTGTATTTGGAGATGTTCTAAATGATTCTGCCATACGGCCCATTCCTCTTGTTGGTGTGGTTTCTGGATTATAGGCTGGCATATTATCATATATTATCTCTATCCACTCCTTTGGTACAGGTGGATTTTCCCATTCAGCAGGATCACTCCAATCTCCACTTTGAGCTGGCATAACTAAGGTTCCATCCCCACCAACTGCATTCATTAATGCCATTACAGCAGCCTGTGCTCCCCCACAGACCCATCCTATATTTGATAAAGATGAATGAACCAAAAGTATATCGCCACTGGTGATACCAAGGGTCCTTAAATCCTCAGAAATACTATTAACTGTAATAGGCTCCTTTGTTCTAGAAATTATATTTCTCTCGTCCATATATTTTAATCTCCTTTTTACTCAATTTCTATAAAAATATGGCTTTGTTTTAATATAGTCTAAGTAAATCTAAGCTTCCTGCAAATGGTTTGCTTCGTAATAATATGTAGTTCTAAAATCAACAACCATTAAAAATCAAGTCAAAAATATAAATTACATTTTCAACTTTAATTTAATATAGACACAAAATCATTAAAAAATATAAATATCGGAATAATTCCAATTAATAAATATAAAATAATCATTCATCCTCTCCTAGTTTATTAAATAGAACAAGGAAAATTTAACTTCAAGGAAATTATACTATATTTTATAATATGAAATCTATACTTGATATACTACTTCAAAATCTTCAAAAATCACTGGCATATCATCTCTAAACTCATACCCTAGTTCATTCCCTTCTTCCTTGAAGAAACGAGTATGCCCGGAGCGCCAAGACTCCAATGTATCGTCCTCGCCCTCACGCTTACAAATATCATAAGTAATATCTGAAAATGGAATAACTGTTATCGCAATTGTTTCAATAACACATCGTGGTACACCTTCCTAATCAGTAACAATACTTAAATCACCTACCTTGGGTATATATCACCTTCAAGCCCATACCCCCATAAACTACTTGCTGTAGCCTTCTTTTGCCCAATTAAAACTAGACGTAATAATTCATTAGCCCATTTTTCAGTTAGTTCAAAATGAAATATATCTAAATACTTAGTTGTTTCAGGTCTGCTCGTTTTCTTCAAAAATGCATTCCAAAATATATCAACTTTCTCTTGAGAATATTTCTGATTTCCCATTACCTCCACCTACCTTCAGTTATATAATGCATATTCTATATTTTGAAAGTTCTCTTTACTTGCATATAATTAACTTTATGCTATGCTCATTTAATCAACTATACAAATTGGAATTTATCTAATTATTTCTAATAATTCATTTAGCGATTTAATTTCAATAAAATTTTTGTTATTGATATGAGTATCCTGTTTACGGTTTATAAAAACTGATGTAAAACCAAAATTTTCAGCCCCTAGAACATCAGCTTCAAAGTTATCACCAATGAAGTAAACTTGTTCCATTTCAATGCTAGTATCATACTTTTTAATATCATCAAATACAATTTTAAACAAATCTTTATGTGGCTTCCTTATGTTATAATCCGCACTAAAATGTATATTAACAAAATATTTTTCTAAATCATATTGATTAATAAATTTTTTCATTACATTCTTTTTAAATATTGAATTACTTAATAAATAAACTGGAATTCCTAATAACTTAAGCTGCTCTAAGGTAGAAATAGTGTCCTTAAACAATTCAGTAGTATTTATTTCAAGTGCACAATTAAATAGAATTTCTTCTAGCGGATAATTTACTTTAAAGCCATATTTATTTTTAAAATCTAAAAGTTCATCTTCAAATGCCAGTTCTGAATTATTCTCGCTTCTTTTATCATAAAGTTCTTTCCAATAAGTAGCTGCATAATGTAGAAATTCAACTTTATCAGTATCTTTTGATAAAATATTTTCATGTAGATAAGATAAACCCAAATTAAAATCAAATTTAATATCATGAAGCAATGTCTCAAATAAATCAAAGACAATGACTCTAGCTTTTGTCATAAAACCCCTCCATAAATTTACTATTTATCAGACATTAAACAAGTAGCCTTTGTATCAGAATTAATTACTAGAGCGTCCTTTTACAATAAGGCATCCAAATGACCAAGAAACATTATCTTGATCATTTGGAATTTGGTAAACTTATTTTATCGCTTTTAGATGCTGAATGTGTATTCCTAAATGTCCTATACCAATTATGATAGCCGACGAAATCAACCAAATGACTTTCCCATAAATACCTAATAGTAGAAAAGCCACCACAGGCAAACTGGCAAGAGGTACAGGAATACCATAAAAACTACGATAAAAATTATCTTCTGTATGTTCATTAATAAAATATCTAATCCAACAAATCTCATAAAGTATCATCAGTAAAAATGATATGATAAGCCACAAACTCCATACTGAAAATGGAGCAATGTTAAAATCACTAAAAATCAATACGCTACATGTACAACATACTTGACCTATACGTTCAAATAATAATAATATTTTATTTTCTTGGGTAGTATCATAATCTATTGGCTGATTTTTACTCCAAATGATATTAGGAATAAATAACATCAACAAATATACCAGACCTACGTAGGAAAATCCTAAATGTCCTAACATATGATATCTCCTTTGCAAATTACCATTTAGTGATGTTCTCATTTTATGAAGAAAAGGAATTAATTCTGTTTGTTCATCATTCTCCTAATTAACGTTTATATTATTCTATCTTTAATGAAGATACCCTAGGTAAAATAGAACGTCCATTCCATACACTTTCAAGTCCCAACTCTTTTGGTGAAATATTCTGGTAATGTCCACTCATACCGTCTATATAAAGGCCACCATTTTCAGTAATTGTAACGATAGCATACAAGCCATCTTTATAGAGAACCAAGTCCTTCAAAAATGGGTATTGTTTATGTATTTCATCAGAGTAACAGAAATGCTCATATTGAGGGCCAAACCATATATATGACATTGAATTCAGACCAAAATAATAGGTTTGTCCTATTTTTTCAAGAGAATCTCCATGGTCATGCCCATTGACACATAAAAGGACTTTTTTCCCTGTATCATTTACTCTGTTAATCAAATCCCTAACTTCATGCCTATTATATACACCTCTTTTAGCAAACTCATTTTCAAAACTATGATGTGAAAAAATAACATAATACTCACTATCATCAATTAATTGGTGTTTTAACCATTTTAATTCGTAATCTGGAAGAATTGGATATATATCTTTTGTCTTATCATAGTTTTTCTTACAATAGGGTTCATACCCGTTATCTGTTTTTATAAAACAGGTATCTAATACAATAAACTTAACTTTACCATGTTTAAACGAATAGTAGGTATTATCCATTTTTAAAAAGTTCATAACTTTTTCTCTTGGAAATAAATCAGAATCATGATTTCCAATCACATGATAATGAGGCTTACCTATGCCATCAAGCATATCAAGTAAAATTTGATTTTCCTCTTTTGGGTTACAGAAATCTCCAAGCTCAATAATAAAATCAACATCTACATCCCTTACATGAGCCATGAAATTTTCAATTCTTTGACAACCATCTGGAATATGTTCATAATGTAAATCGGTTAATATTGCAAATTTAATTCTATCCATTAATACACCTCTTTTCATATTTGATAAATAATCATTATTTCTCAATGATCTACAACCATGTCTTAACCTATATAAAATTATAGCATACCTTACATTTTATTCTATTATACCTTTATATTAAATATATAAGTTGTAATAAAGATAATTCATATTATAAGTATGCTTAATAAATTGTTGAAATTGAGCTTCATATTATTACTGCGAATACCATATTATTCAATTTTCAAGACTGTGCTCATAATTATATTTTGATATAATATACTGAGTAAGTAAAATACCCTTATGTACTTTTAAAAATATAAGATTAAGGGTTAAATTTATATAATCCTTTTGAAAGTAGGTCTTAATTATGATAAATATTCTAATCACAGAAGATGACATGGCCTTAAGTAATGGAATAATACTTGCCTTAAAAAATAATGATTATTTATTTTCTCAGGTTTTTGATATTCATTCTGCAAAAAAACAAATTCAAGGCAAAGCCTTTGATTTGATTATATTGGATATCAACTTACCTGATGGCAGCGGTCTAGATTTATTGAAAGAAATACGTGAAATTTCTGATGTTCCAGTTATTGTTCTTACAGCAAATGATCTGGAAACTGATATTGTGTCTGGGTTGGAGCTTGGCGCTGATGATTATATAACAAAACCATTTAGTCTTATGATATTACGTGCTAGAGTCCATGCTAGATTAAGACGAGTATCACAAACAGTTGTGTCTAAAGAGATTAAAATAGCTGATTTTATTTTTAACTTTGATTCAATGGAATTTTATAAAAAAGGAGTATCTATTGAGTTAAGTAAAACAGAACAAAAACTACTGCGAATTCTTGTGGAAAATAGAGGTGTTACCCTACAAAGAGCAGATTTGTTAGATAGAATCTGGACAAACGGAGAAGAATATGTTTTTGAAAATGCATTGTCAGTTACCATAAAACGGCTCAGAGACAAGTTAGAGGATACGCCCTCAAGTCCTAAATATATTAAAACCGTGTATGGTATTGGCTACCTATGGGTGGGTAAATAATATGGATACATTGGTGATTGTTTGCTTGATTATTTCCATAGCTATTCTTTTAATTTCCTGTTTCATTGTTCTATTAAATAGGAGGAATACAAGAGAAACCATAGAGCGGCTATGCCAAATGATAGACAGCAGCATAAATGGTAGTTTTACCGAAAGCACTTATGATGAATCTACCTTGTCTGCATTAGATTCAAAGCTAAATCGGTATCTTACCTCCTCCGTAATATCTTCTAGAAACCTCTCAGCAGAAAAAGATAAGATTAAATCTCTCATTTCGGACATCTCTCATCAGACCAAAACCCCAATAGCTAATATATTGCTTTATTCCCAACTGTTGTCTGAACATAAAGAGCTGCCTGAAGAATGCAATGAACTTGTAAATCAGATTAGTACACAAACAGAAAAGCTAAATTTTTTAATTGGTGCATTGATTAAAACCTCTCGACTGGAAACCGGAATTATATCTGTTTCTCCAAATTCAAATTCTGTAGATGAACTTGTATCTGCTGTACTTACTCAAACCATTACAAAAGCTGAAGATAAAAATATAACTATTACATCAAAATTAAGTAATGGAAAAGCCTCCTTTGATATGAAATGGACACAGGAAGCACTATGTAACATCATTGATAATGCTATAAAGTACACTGAAAAAGGTGGTAACATCCTCATAACCTCTACACCTTACGAATTATTTTACCGCATTGATATTACTGATAATGGAATAGGCATTGAGGCCAGTGAATTAAACAAACTATTTGGACGTTTTTATCGCTGTCAAAATGTCAGGCAGTATGAAGGTGTTGGAATTGGCTTGTTCCTTGCAAGAGAAATCCTCTCAGCTGAAGGCGGTTATATTAAAGTAAAATCAAAAATTGGAGAAGGTTCAACTTTCTCAATTTTTCTTCCAAAGTAAGTGTGATCTTTCTTAGACTTTGCTTTAAATGTTTGCTGATATTAGAGCTACATATTATTGCGAAGCAAATCATTTGCAGGAAGCTTAGATTTACTTAGGCTATATGAAAGTGAAAAGCGTTAAAAAATACAACCTGTTCGAGAGAAGCGAGTTGTTATATTTTAGCTTTTTACTTGAATNNTGTGAGTAATAATATGTAGTTCGTTATCAACGCTATATTTAAAACAAAAACTAAAAAAGTAATTCTTTCAATACTGTTATATTTTAGAAAGATTCACGAAAGATTGCTTTGATATAGTCTATGTATAGGAAAAACTTATACATAGGTATTTTTATATTCGAATGGATATGTATTTCTCATAAGCAAATTTCATCTGAATATTAAAGAAACTTAATTTTTATGAGTTAATTTATACAGAAAACTATATCTGTAAATAGAGGGGGTTATGTAATGAATATACTTGAGACAAGGGATTTAAAAAAATATTATGGCAATGATGACACAATGGTTAGGGCTTTAGATGGTGTGAGTTTAAATATAGAGAATGGAGAATTTGTTGCTATTGTAGGTACATCAGGTAGTGGAAAATCCACACTTTTACATATGCTTGGTGGATTGGACAGACCTACAGGGGGCACAGTGATAGTAGATGGGAAAGAGCTTTTTTCTTTAAAAGATGAGGAACTTACCATATTTCGAAGAAGAAAAATAGGTTTCGTTTTTCAAAGCTATAATCTTGTTCCAGTTCTCAATGTTTATGAAAATATAGTACTTCCCATAGAACTCGATGGAAACAAGGTGGATAAACCTTATGTAGATAAAATTATAAACACCTTAGGACTTGAAAGTAAATTAAGTAATTTGCCAAGCAATTTATCTGGTGGTCAACAGCAGCGTGTGGCTATAGCAAGAGCACTGGCTACCAAACCTGCCATTATCTTGGCAGATGAGCCTACTGGAAATTTAGACAGTAAAACAAGTCTCGATGTAATGGGATTATTAAAGGTCACCAGTCAGCAGTTTAATCAGACAATTGTTATGATTACCCACAATGAAGAGATTGCCCAGATGTCAAGTCGCATCATTCGTATTGAAGATGGAAAAATTGTGGGTGGTGACTTAAAATGATTAAGGTAAAGAATAAAAAAGTAATAAATAATCTTGCCGTAAAAAGCTTTAAAGCCTCGAAATCTCGCAACATCATTGCTGTTATGGCAATTGCTTTAACAACAATATTGTTTACATCACTGTTTACTGTAGGTACTGGTATGGTAGAAACCATACAGCAGCAAACCCTTCGTCAAGTTGGAGGAGACGGTCATGTAGTTTTAAAATATATAACTGACGAGCAATTTGAAAAAATTGAAAACCATCCTTTAATTAATGAGATTAGCTATAATAAGATAATCGCAGATAGCGTGGATAATCATGAATTTTTAAAACGCAGAGCAGAAATGTATTATATGGATTCCGTGGGAATGAAACTAGGGTTTTGTGAGCCTACTGTAGGTTCACCTCCAAAAACAGAAAAGGAAATCATAACGGATACCTCTACTCTTGATTTATTAGGTATACCCCATGAAATTGGCGCTGTGGTTCCAATTACCTATACAATAAAAGGAAAACAAATTAAAACTGATTTTGTCTTATCCGGATATTGGGAGAGTGATCCTGCATTTTCAGTAGGATTTATCCTTGTTTCAGAAGCATTTACAAAGGCTAATGAGGATTTGATAAAATACACTTATAAGGAGGACCATTCCCTTTCTGGTGTCATTAATGCTTATGTGATGTTCAAAAATGCATGGAATCTTGAAAAAAAGATGTTCCGTATTGTTTTAGAAAGTGGATACACCATAGATGATGAGAATCCTGACACAGCACCACTGCCTACGGATATACCCTGCAACACCAACTGGGCATATCTAGGAAGCAATTCAATAGATGCAGGATCCCTGATTGGAATGGTAATGGCAATAATGCTAATTATTTTTACAGGATATCTCATCATCTATAATATATTTCAAATTTCAGTTTTAAGGGATATTCGCTTCTATGGTCTTTTAAAAACAATTGGTACAACCTCAAAGCAAATTAAAAGGATCATAAGAATTCAAGCTCTTATCTTATCATCCGTAGGTGTTCCTGTAGGGTTAGTTATTGGTTTTCTTATTGGAAAAGGAATTCTGCCAGTTATAATGGCTCAATCAACCTATGGAGCAGAATATGCTACGGTTTCCATGAATCCACTTATATTTATAAGTGCAGCAATATTTTCTCTAATTACGGTGTTTATCAGCACAAGAAAGCCTGGTAAAATCGCTGCAAAAGTTTCTCCTGTGGAGGCAGTGAAATATAATGACAGCTCCCTTATAAAAAAGAGTACAAAAACATCTACAAATGGAGGTAAGCTTCATAAGATGTCCTTATCCAACCTTTCAAGGAACAAAAAACGCACAGTTATTACAATCCTTTCCTTGAGCCTAAGTTTAGTGATATTAAATTCTATCTTTACAATTTCTCAAGGTTTTGACATGGATAAATATTTATCCACCTTTGTGGATACAGATTTTCTTATTGGACACGCTAAATATTTTATCAATGACTTTCATATGACGGAAGATGGATTGACAGAAAGCTTTATAGAAGCTGTGAAATCTGAAGATGCCTTCCAAGATGGTGGTAGGTTATATAAAAATATCTATGTTGGAGACTGTACTATTTACAGAGAAAATCCTAAAGAGCCCAATAAATTTTATGTAAACACAGCTGACAATGGGCTGCCGATGTTGGATCTTTATGGACTGGATGACTTGCCTTTATCACGGTTTGATATAGTTGAAGGTGATTTTGATATAGAAAAGCTGAAAACTGGAAAATACATTATTGAAGGGTTACTATCCGATGATAATGGAGATATTTATCCCGAAACTTCACATTATAACATAGGTGATATGGTAACAATAAATGTTGATGGTAAAACCTATGAATATGAGCTTATGGCAAAATCCAAGGTGAAGCATTACACAAATACATGCCGTGCTGCAAACAACTATACAATGTATCTTCCATCAAAAGAGTATTTAAATATTGTAACTAAGCCTGTTTTAATGACCTATGCTTTTAATGTTAAAGATGGTATGGAAGACACTATGGAGCAATTTGTTAAAAGCTATACTGAAAATATAGAGCCTGCAATGAATTATGAATCCAAACAGGTATATGTTGACAAATTTAAAGATATGCAGAGTATGATAATAATTGTGGGTGGAGTTTTGAGCGGAATTATAGGACTTATAGGAATACTTAACTTTATAAACTCTATGCTTACAAGCATTCTTTCAAGGCTAAGAGAATTCGCAATTCTACAAGGAATAGGTATGACAAAAAAGCAGCTTATGAAAATTCTAGTCTATGAAGGTCTATATTATGCTGTAGGCACAATGATTTTATCCTTAATTTTAGGTATTATATTCTCTTTAACTATAATTAAGGGGATGGTTGGAAATTTATGGTTTTTCAGCTATAAATTTATAGTGATACCACTGTTTATCACCTATCCTGTACTGCTCATTATATCTGTTGTTGTTCCTTATATTGTGTATCATACAATGGAACAACAAAGTATCGTAGAAAGACTCCGAGAGGTAGAGTAGCTTAGGAAATTATTTTATAGCTTTATCTTATGGTATGTATTTATTACCGATATTTTAGATAAGCATTATGACTTTAATAAATAGACTCTGTTTTAAATGATTATTGATTTTAGAACTACATATTATTACTAAAGGATTTAAGTGTAAACTTAGATTCCTGCAAATCAAAGGAATTTCTAGTTGCCTATACCCGGATGGATGAACTTATGCAGAGCTGTGAGTAATAATATGTAGTTCATTATTAACACTATATCAAAACAAAGCAAATAAATAAGAAGACTAATATCAGAATTCTCGTATAGAAGCTTTGATGACTCTGTTCTATATATGGATTTGATAGTCTATGCCATATCAATATCTTTAGACATATTTATATCCGTAGCAATAAATCCTGTCTTTTCATACAATGCTAAAGCCGTTTTGTTATGTGCAAATACATGCAATGAAATTTTATTGATATAAAGTTCTTTAACTACCTCATCAAGAGCTCTAAGAGCTTGGGTACCGTATCCTTGACTGCGGAATTCTTCAAAAATAATGAAATCATATATAAAGGCTTCTTTACCTATTAATTTTTCACTACATTGAAACCATAAGTACCCAATCTTTACTTGTTTATCAACATCTATAATAGAAAATAAATATTGATTTTCGCTATGAACACCATCTGGAAGTAATCTAGTGAAACTTTCTTTAGATAGGGTTTCTGCTTCCTCTTGAGCCCAAGTACCTGCCTTAATCTTCTCAACTGCATACTCATTAATAGCATTTTTAATGTAGTCATTAAAATCAGATTCATTCATTTTCTCTAATCTAACCATATTACCCTCCGTATCTATATATATTTCAACAGTTCCTTCAGCACCTCCTATAATCCCCATTGCACTTGCTTCATTCTTCATAATTTAATTCTCCTCCTATAAATATTATATACCTATATTATGTATTATTGGGAATATTTTATATAATTATATGTATATAAATATATTAAGCCTAGTAATATATTTGATAACACTAAATAAATATGCTTAGTAAAAATAGAATTCTCCTTGGAATTTTCATGGGAAATCTCTGAATATAGGGCAGCGACTTTTTAATATATAGAATGAATTCAAAGCTCTTATTGACGGAAGTTAGAGATATGCTATAATATATACATTGGGAATGAAGTTCTCCCATGACAAATGTCAAAACCGCTTTTACAAGCTGATGACTTCTGTGATTATTTTATCGCAGAACCATCGGCTTTTTTGTGTTCTGCAGAAGGAGGATGTTTATGTTATTTAGTATTGCCCTTATTTTACTGTGTGGTTTTGGGCTAAGTGGACTATTTCAAAAATTAAAATTACCGGGGCTTTTAGGAATGCTTCTTACTGGAGTGATTCTTGGCCCTTATGCACTGAATCTTATAGCACCAGAAATTCTTAATATTTCCCAAGACCTTCGTCAAATTGCTCTCATTATAATATTAGCAAGAGCTGGACTTGCCCTTGATTTAAAGGATTTAAAGAAGGTTGGGAGACCTGCAATTTTAATGTGTTTTATCCCTGCAACCTTTGAACTCATTGCAGTTATAATATTTGCTCCTCTACTTTTAAAGGTATCTTATCTAGAAGCTGCCATTATGGGAACGGTGCTAGCAGCAGTTTCTCCTGCAGTAATCGTGCCAAGAATGTTAAAGCTAATGGAAGGTGGCTATGGAAAAGATAAGAGCATCCCTCAACTTATAATGGCAGGTGCCTCTGTGGATGATGTATATGTTATTGTTCTATTCACAGCCTTTATGGGAATGTATCAAGGTGATAATTTTAATGTGTTAACTCTTATAAATGTTCCAGTTTCTATTATTCTTGGATTAATATCTGGCATAATATGTGGAGTTATCCTTGTCTGGGTATTTAAAAGAATTCATATTAGAGACACTATAAAAATACTTCTAGTACTTAGTGTTTCCTTTCTTCTAGTCACCCTAGAAACTGCAATTAAAGGTATTATACCCGTGTCTGGACTACTTGCTGTAATGGCTCTAGGTGGTACAATATTAAAAAAATATGGAGTACTTGCAAGGCGTCTATCCCTAAAGTTTTCAAAGCTATGGGTTGGTGCTGAAATTTTACTTTTCACCTTGGTAGGTGCTGCTGTGGATATAAGCTATATTAAAGGTGCTGGGTTAATGGCTATTATACTTATCTCCTCCGCCTTAATTTTTAGAATTTGTGGTGTTTTTGTATGCTTAATAAATACAAAATTAAATTCTAAGGAGAAGCTATTCTGTGCCATTAGTTATTTACCTAAAGCTACAGTCCAAGCAGCCATTGGTGCAATACCACTTTCTTCAGGCGTTGCAGCAGGAAATACCATTTTAACCGTTGCAGTCCTTGCCATAATAATCACTGCCCCCATGGGAGCTATGGGCGTGGATTTAAGTTATAAGAAATTTCTTTCAAAAGCGAATATTCATTGATATAATACTCTTTCTATAATAAAAATACCAAGGACTATGGTAAACTCATCATAGTCCTTGGTATTTTCCATATGTACTTTCTTATTTTACTTATAGCTTACATGATAGTTTTATATTAAACTATACTTTAAACTTCAAATTCTGATATAACAATCTCTCCACCAGCTGTATATAATCTCCTTCGTATATCAAGGTCTTATTAACTAGCATTACAGTTATACCATGAACCATAGCCCACATGGCGATAGCATTGTCAGTATAGTTCTCTTCTTTTACGCCTATACTTTTTAAGAAGTTAATGGCGGAAGTTCTAAAGACTTGAAAAGGCCCACCCTTACACTCTTCAAGGCCATACTCATCTGCTTTAATGCCATTTTTATCATTGTTCAAAAAAAAGAATTTCAAATAATCCGGATTTTCAACCATGAAACCTACATATTTCTTTCCCATCTCTATAATTTGTCTATAGGGGTCTTCTTCATGTTTCTCAGCTATTTCCTTTAAAGAACTTGTAAATTCAGAAGATACATGTGCAGATATAGCACTAATCAGTTCTTCTTTGTTTTCAAAATGTTTATAGGGTGCTGCATGACTTACATTGCACATAGCTGCCACCTTTCTTAAGGAAAAGCCCTCAATACCTTTTTCATTTAGTAGTTTAAGTCCCATATGAATCAAGGTGTTCTTCAAATCCCCATGATGATAAGTAGTATTGTCCATATGTATAATCTCCTTTTATAACTTATTGTAATTAATAATATTAAGTGATTTTTAGCTTTAGCTGGAGTTTTCTTATTAGGAATACTTTCTTCACCTGAAGCTTAAAACTCTAATCTCTCCTATCTAAATAGAATGGAGTGTTACGGATGTTATTCATCGGATGAATAAATTATATTATACTATCTTTCATTTATAATACTACATAATGTTGACACCGTAAACATTATATTTTATAATTAAAGAAAGTTTACAGTGTAAACATATAGAGGGGGTTATTTTCGTGTTATTACTTCATGATTTAGAATACAAGGATTTTAATAAGATCTCAGGATGGTTTCCAGGGAGTATAGAAATATTTTCAAAGGATTTAGATAATATTAAGAGTTGTTTAGGATGTTTTAATTGTTGGGTAAAAACTCCTGGAGTATGTGTTATAAAAGATGATTACACTAAATTTCCTAAGGCAATAGTAAGCAGTAATATCTTTGTAATTATAACTAAAATTCACTATGGCTGTTATAGTCCTTATATAAAAAATGTTTTAGATAGAAGCATTCCCTATATACTTCCATTCTTTCAATTAGTAAATGGAGAGGTTCATCATCAGCCAAGATATAATAAAACGCCTAAATTTATAGTTATAGGCTATGGAGAAGATGTTACTAAGAATGAAGAAGCTACCTTTAAAGACCTGGTTAAAGCTAATATAGTAAATCTTCATTTTAAAGACTGTGAAACCCATATAGTTAAGGATATATCTGCTATGAAACCTATATTAGAAAATTTAGGAGGTGCTTAAAATGAGTGAATTATGCTTTATAAATGGAAGTCCAAGAAGAGAGGAGAGTTGTTCAACATACCTTTCTAAGGAGCTGTTAAACCTATTTAATACTCCTATGGAAAGTTCGGAATTCTTTGTTAAGGATATTTTAAAAGATAAAAGTAGGTTTAAAGAGATAATTACCTTTGATAAAATTATTTTTATCTTTCCACTATATGTAGACTCTCTTCCTAGTCCTTTACTTGAATTTCTTGTAGCCTTTGAAGAATTTCTAAAGACTCAGGAACCCTTGAATCTTCCAGTATATGCTTTAGTTAACTGTGGATTTATAGAAGGTCATCAAAATAAAATAGCCCTAAAAATATTAGAAAATTTCTGTGAAAAGGTACATTTAAGATGGATGTTTGGAGTAGGTATAGGTGGCGGAGAGTTTATGAAAGCCTCTAAATCAATGCCTCTACAATTCTTTATTAAAAAGCCTGTATATAATTCTCTATTATCTTTAAAGGAACATATTGAGTATAACTTAAGTACCAAAGGCGAAAATATATATACCAATGCTAAGATCTCTAAAAGATTATTCATCTTTTCAGGAAAAAATTTTTGGAAACAAAGTGCAAAGAAAAATAATTTAAAATTAAAGGACCTTTATAGAACCGTTTAATATATTGACTTTGTTTTAATATAGTATTTATAATGAACTACATATTATTGCGAAGCAAACCAT
>DFXM01000028.1:107703-119292 GCA_002381695.1 Clostridium sp. UBA4108
AATAATATGTAGTTCATTATAAGCAAACATTAAAACAAAGTTAATATAAAAAATCCTTGAATTTTCAAGGATTTTTTATAAACTGTGCCTAAAATACTTTTACTAGCCAATCTATCAATAACTTGTACATTAATGCTATACCTATTGGCTTTTCCTCTTTAATAGATTCCTCTGAATTTTCCATTGGTACTGCTTTGGTTTTGATTAACTCAAAAATAGTATCATGACCTAATTGATTTGGGTGGGGATCAAAATAAAAATTTTTTATATTTACATTTGTAAAGCCTGGTTTACTGAAGGCTGTATAAATATCTACTGTTTCATAACCAGTTCCATTAGCTATAACTTCATTCATCTCTTTAATAAACTTATCTCCATAGCCTTGAAGATCAAATACCCCTGGAATATTTGCACCACAGTAAGGATTATAAATATTAGTTGCCATAATCTTAGCCTTTGGCGCTTTAATTTTCAAGGTATTAATGATGGTTGGCCAGTTTATGCTAAAAGTTTTTGAGGCTGCTTGAAACTTATCTATTGTAGCATTACTTTCTAAATTAGCTTTAATCCCTCCTAAATTTGGTATCAAATTCCTAACATCATGTTTAATCTTATTTGCAATGTTCTCCGCAAGATTTGGCGTAGTTTCATTAATATTCAGCGATTCTGCCAATGCTGCCATAAAAGGGCCAAGCAAATCATTAGAACCAATGGTAACTGTAATCACATTGGCTTTTGCTAATTCGCTATCATATATTCCACTGTTTAATATACTTAAAAGTTCAGTAGAGGTCATACCATTTACTGCTTTATTAATAGGCTTAGTACCTAAATATTTTCCTTGCTCGTCCACATAACTTGTAACCTCTAAGCCACTAGGTGCATAACCCTTGGGAATACTATCACCTAAGGCAATATAAACTATGGACTCTCCTCTTTTACTGTCCTTTATATCATCTGCCGCAAATACTGTTATATAGCTAATATTTATAAAAAATATGGCTACCACTAATACTATAGACAGAAGTTTTAACTTTGAAATCTTTCTATTCATAAGAATAAATCCCCCATTCTGAATAATTGTCCTAGCTATAATATATTACTTTCTTCTATATATAATACTACAAAATAAAATTCTATTCCAATAGGAAACACCCCTGGGGTCATTCCATTATATGGAACGACCCCAGGGGTGCTTCCTATTTTTTACTAATGCTCTCTTATGAAATCATTAACTTCCTTATGCCATTGCTCTGGCTCAAATGTCCCTGGAACTGTATCCTCATCAAAGAGGAGATCAACTATATAGTGGGGCTTTTTCCCTCCTATAAACATTGATTTACAACAGGATACACAATAAACAGCCACATCTTCTACTGGCATTTCTGATGCTCTCTTTTTCATCTTCTCCTTTACTTGCTCTACTGGAAGTATTCCGTAGAAGCTATCCCCACAGCATGTCCCTTTAGTTCTCGTTTTTTCCGGCTCTACCACTGTTATATTCATTTTCTTTAGTAGAGTCCTAATGGCATTATGAACCCTTTCTTCGCTACGTGTTGGACAAGTGTCCAGTATAGCCATAGATTTTCCCTTATAATCTGGGAATGGGAAAGTCTTACTTTGGGCCAATACCTCCCAAAGTGAGATAGTTGAAACCCAATCGTATAACTCTCTATATCGCTTATCACATCCGGAACAGGTATTAATTATCTCAGTTCCCTTCTCTAATTTAGGTTCATGTTTACAACAAGTTAAATGTTCTTCAATACTACCTAATTCTTCATTTAAAAATTCAAGAACCTTCTTACCAAGGTGTGGTTTATATATCATAAGCGCACAACCTGGTGCAAATACTTTTTGCATACCTCTCACTACTCCTTATTTTCATAATAATTATATATAGTAATGATATGTAGTTCATTATCAACACTATATTAAAATTATTCTATCCCCCTATTGATTTTTTCCAATTCTAACAACTTCTTTTTAACCTCTATTCCCCCAATATAGCCTGTAAGTTTTCCACTGCTTCCGAGTATTCTATGACAGGGAATAAAAATTGGAATAGGATTACGCGCACATGCTAAACCTATTGCACGTGATGCCTTAGGTTTTCCAAGTTTCTCTGCCATCTCCTTATAGGTTAAAGTTTCTCCATAGGGAATTTCACATAGTAACTTCCATACCTCACTCATAAAAAGTGTGCCTCTAGGTTTTAAGGGCAAAGAGAATTTTTTAAGTTCACCTGAAATATAACTTTTAAGCTGACATGCTGCTTCTTTTAATATGTCTGACTCATAGACTTCTACTCCCTGTGGCAATATGTCTTTTTTAAAGTATATTCCACATATATTCCCATAAATCTCTTCTATTCCTATGGTTCCTATAGCTGTTTCATAAAAAAATAATGCCATTACTATCCCTTCACCTCCTTTAAGTTACTTTTTCTATACTCTTTTGGAGTAGTTCCAATCTCTTCTTTAAAACACTTGTAAAAATTTGATAAGCTCTTAAACCCAACTTCATATGCTACTATAACAATATCTAAATTGCTCTGTGCTAATAATTCAATCGCTCTATTTATCCTTACTTCTATAATATATTCATTAGGCGTTAAACCATAGTATTGTTTAAAGAGTCTTGTAAAATGGCTATTACTCATACCAAGGTCCTTAGAAATCTTCATTAAATTAATTTCATTTTTATAATTACTGTCTATTATACTCTTAGCCCTTTGAATCAAGCTTTTATTTGGTTCATAGATATTCTCTTTGAAATCTGGCCTACATAGCTTACAGGGTCTAAAACCTGAACTCATAGCATCCTCTACACTATTAAAAAACAATATATTCTTTTTTAGTGGTGGTTTAGCTTTACAAGAAGGTCTACAGAAAATTCCTGTGGTTTTAACAGCATAATAAAATAGTCCATCATACTTTCTATCACACTCTATTACAGCCTTCCACTTTTCTATATTATTTACTCTGTATTTTTCCATAATGGACTCCCTTCTAAATATGTGTTTATCACAATTATACATATATATTTTAAAAAATTCTTCTTCATTTTTACTAATCTATTTTTATTATTTTTCTTACACCATATATTTCCATGTTTTCCTTGACACCCCGTAAAATTCTATGATATTCTGAAATTGACCACAGTGGTCAAAAATATTAAAAAATATCTTACTTAAGAAAGGAGCCAGATACATGTACTCTAAGTTTTTAGCTATCGACTCTGAAAAACAACATAGGATTATAAATGCTGCACTAGATGAATTTGCAAAAAAAGGCTATAATGCTGCCTCTACCAATGAAATAGTAAAGGCTTCAGGGATCTCTAAAGGACTGCTTTTTCATTATTTTAGAAACAAGAAATATCTTTTCTTATTCCTTTATGATTACTGCATTAACGAAACCCTGAAGGAATTCTATGAGTATATGGATATGAAAGAAAGAGATTTTTTTAAAAAGCTTAAGCAAGTATTATTTATTAAAATGGAGTTAGTGACAAGGCATCCTGATATATTTAAATTCCTTGAGGTGGCCTATATGGAGACTTCCTCAGAGATTAAAAGTGAACTAGATGAAAAGAATACTTCTTTTATGGATAACGCTCTAGCTACTATGTTTCAAGATATTGATGCATCTAAATTTAAAGATGATATAGATGTAAGTAAAATTGTAAACATAGTGTTTTGGACCTTTGAAGGCTTTACACAGCAATTGATGAAGCAATCTAAACTATGTAATAGTTCTCTTAATTATGATGAAGGTTTTAAAGAGGCTGATGTGTATCTTGAAATTCTAAAGAGTTCATTTTATAAGAAATCTTAAAGAAATTAACAATTCATCATACCAAGTTATTTTTTAACCATATCTATATAGAATATATAAAATAAATGCTTTGTTTTAAACAATTGTTGATTTTAGAACTATATTAAAACAAAACCAAAATAAAAAAATTTAAAGGAGGCTTGTATATGAAGGTTATTGAAATTAAAAATCTCACAAAAAATTATGGTAAAGCTAGAGGAATCACAGATGTGAGTTTTCATGTGGAAGAAGGTGAAATCTTTGGCTTTATTGGTCCTAATGGAGCCGGTAAATCTACTACCATTAGAACTTTACTATCCTTAATCTACCCTACCAGTGGAAGTGCTGCAATCTTTGGTAAGGACTGTATAAAATATGCTCCTGAAATTCTTAAAGATGTAGGTTATTTACCCTCAGAGGTATTTTATTATGACAACATGAAGGTTATTGACCTTCTGAAATACTCTGCTTCCTTTTATAAAGTGGACTGTAGTAAGAGAATGAAGGAATTAGCAGAACTATTAGACTTAGATTTAAATAAAAAAATAGATGACTTATCCTATGGTAATAAAAAGAAGGTAGGAATTGTCCAAGGCCTTTTACATGAGCCTAAGCTAATAATCCTTGATGAACCTACCAGTGGCTTAGACCCATTAATGCAGCAAAAATTCTTTGATTTACTAAAGGAAGAAAATAAAAAAGGTGCCACCATTCTTTTCTCTTCTCATATTCTAAGCGAAGTTCAAAAGGTATGTGATAGAGTGGGAATAATAAAAGAAGGAAAAATAATAAAAGTAGAAAAAATAAGCACCTTAAAAGAAAATGCTTATAAAAGAATTTCCATAGAGGTAGAAACCCCTGCAGAAAATGGTTATTTTAACCTTCCTGGAGTAACTAAAATTATAATTAAAGATAATAATGTTAGTTTCTTATACAGTGGAAATATAAATACTATAATTAAAAAACTTTCGGACCTGAAACTTTCTAATATAACCATTGAAGAGCCAGACCTTGAAGAGATTTTTATGCATTACTATGAAAAGGAGGAATAAAATCTATGAATATATTTTTATATGAGTTAAAGGCCTATAGAAAGTCCACTATAATTTGGACGGCCGCACTAGCTTTCATATGTATATTTTATCTTTCAGTTTATCCAACCTTTTCTAGTGATGCTGAGGAAGTCAAATTGCTTTTTTCAGGTTTTCCTCCTGAGGTTTTAGCTGCTTTTGGATTTAATATAGATACCTTCTTTAGTGTCCTTGGTTTCTATTCCTCTGTGTTTGGTTATATTTTACTCTGTGGAGCTATTCAAGGTATGAATTTAGGGTTATCTATTATTTCTAAAGAGAGTAGAAATAAAACTGCAGACTTTCTATTGTCAAAACCTGTGGCAAGAACTAAAGTACTAACTGGGAAAATAGCAGCCGTGGTAATTTCTATTGTATTTACCAATGTGGTTTACCTAATAGTTTCTACCCTTACAGCACTATATGTTAAGAGTGGAGATTTCAGTGTTAATATTCTTATTTTAATATCTTTAACTCTATTTTTTATACAGCTTATTTTCGCAGCCCTTGGAATTTTAATAGCTGTAATTTCTAAAAAAATAAAATCAGTAATATCTGTTTCATTAGCTGTAGTGTTCTGCTTTTTTATAATGGGTATGTTAACTGCCCTTATTGAAGACGAAATTATTAGATATTTAACGCCTTTTAAATATTTTGATTTTAATTATATAATAAATAACTCTGGCTACGAGATATTCTATGTGCTTTTATCCTTAGCTATTATAGTAGTGTCTATTGGTGCAAGCTACATTATATACGTAAAAAAAGATATTCCCTCAGTATAGTTGAAAGGTGGTGTTGTATATGAATATTTTCTTAAGAGAAATGAAAGCTAACCTGAAATCTTTAATCTTTTGGTGTATTGGATTACTGCTTTTAATAGCTGGAGGTATGAGTAAATATGCTGGCTTATCAGGTTCAGATGAAGCACTAAATGATATTATGACTAAACTACCAAAAACCTTCCAAGCAGTTTTTGGTACAGGAACTCTAAACTTATCAAAGGTCAGTGGCTTCTATGGAGTACTTTTTCTTTATATTTTACTAATGGCGGCCATTCATGCTGTAATCCTTGGAGCTAATATAATCTCTAAAGAAGAAAGGGATAAAACCTCTGAATTCTTGATGGTTAAGCCTGTATCCAGAGAAAGGATTATAGGACAAAAACTGCTTGCTGCCCTCTTAAACATCATAATCTTTAATTTAGTAAGTCTAAGCTTATCTATAGCCATGGTAAACCAGTTTGGAAAGGGCGAAAACGTAAATAAGGATATATTGCTTTTAACCATAGGTATGTTTTTAGTACAATTACTATTTCTATCCCTTGGCTCAGCCCTAGCTGCCTACTACAAAGCTCCCAAGAAATCAGTTAGTATTTCAACGGCAATACTGCTTATATCTTTTTTCATGTCTATAATGGTGGATTTAAGTGATAAGCTCCAGTGGCTTAAATATCTAACCCCATTTAAGTATTTTGAAGCCAAAGCTGTCATGTATGGTGGTGGATTAGATGGAACATTTGTAGCCATATCTATAGCTTTGTCAGTAATTTTAATAATCTCTACCTTTGTGTTTTATAGAAGGAGAGATTTGAATATATAATCTTTAAATTATAAGTAAAGTGGATAAGGAGGATATACTAATGCTGTTTACTATAGAAACTGAAAGATTATTATTAAGAACATTTAAGGTAGAATACATTGATGAAGTTATGAAATTTTGGGGTAACGATGAGGTCATGAAGTATTGTTATGGTGGGATTAATAGGGAGTATATAGAGAAAGCCATTATTTTTTATGAGGCTTGTCAAGATAAAAAAGGCTTTTCAACTTATATAGTTACAATTAAAGAAACCGGTGAAATTATAGGTGCTTGTGGCTATAATCCAACAGAAAATGATAGTGAAATTGAACTTATTTATCATTATAAAAAAGAAGCCTGGGGAAATGGGTACGCAACTGAAGCTGCAAAGGCATACATAAAATACGCTAAAGAAAATTGTAAAAGCATCAAACGTATTATTGCGTCAGTTGATCCAAGGCATGAGGCATCAATGAAAATACTAGAAAAAGTAGGCTTTAAGTATACACATTCACAATATTGTCATAAAACAAATTTGAATGAACCATATTATGAAATTTTACTTCAAAGATAATGATATGGTGAAATAAAGATAGTTTATTAAATGGTATGAATAGAACAGTATGGGATTTAAAACTATAGGCTCAAATTTTAATAGGTGTTACTTTTGATTTTTCAAAGGTCATCCCTATTAATTGTTCATATATAATATATAGGCAATAAAAAGCCCCAAGAAACTGCTGAAGTCACCTCTTCAGTAGTTTCTTGGGGTATTAATGAAAATTGAATGCTTTTAATTACTCTTTAACTTATTTTAATTTAGTTTCTAGAGCATTTATGAAATTGCTTATTTCTGTAGTCATATAGCCACTTGGTATTTCTTTTAATTCTGCAATACTCTTATTAGCAGCATCTATATCTTCTTGAACTTTGCTTGTAGCTGCCTTGTCCACTAATTTTCCTGCATTGTCAAGAATTGCTTGTTGAAGCTTATCTAGTTCAACGCTGTAAGAATTTTTATAAACTGGGTTTATATCATTTATTAAGATTCTTCCCCAGATTACTTCATTTTGTTTTGGATTTTCCTTATTATTATTTATGATATAAATTACTCTCTCATATATCGGATGTTGATAGTTATCTAATATAGAAGAAAGTGTTTCCTTTTGAGTTTTTATACTATCTGGTAGTGCATTAATTAACCCTCTTGCACTATCTATTTTTCCTTGGATTCCCATAGCTGCAGCATTAACTACGTTTTCAGTAGAAGTAGCTCCTACTTCTAAAGATCCTTCTGATTTAAAGTAAAAAGGTTTTACATCGTTTTGATTTGCTAAAGTTACTACATTGTTAACAGAATTAAATGCCTTTTTATAAAGTGAATCTACATCACCTTTTCCATTATCCTTCTCTTCTTCAACTTTCTCATTGTTATCCTCTTCTGTAACTGGTGGCATTAACTCTAAAAAATTAACTGAGTTAGAGGCATTAGTTTCTGGTAATACTACTTCAACTTTTTCATTTATATTATACGTATCAGTATTGAAGTTTACTGTTATTGTATAAGTTCCAGCCATATTCGCTGCTTCATTTCCTGCTACTTTATTAAAGTTAGCTAGGTTGATTACAAATTCCATTGAACCCTTTTGATTTACTATATAGCCATCATTATTGATTGCAAATTCAACTGATATTCCCTTGTCACCAAGAATCTTAATATCTTTAATGCTATCAAGGCCTTTGTTTAGTCCAGAAATCATTTCAGGTAATCCATTTTCAAATTCCTTTATCATTTCATCAACATTGAAATTCATACCTTCCATGCCTTCAGTTGGCATAACGGCAGCTATAAGCTCTAAGTAATCTTTTAAAAATTTATTTGTATTAGCTTTATTTTCTGCTAGATTATTTACTGTATATCTCATTAAATCTTTAAGAGTACGGTCATTTAATTTTAATTGATATACATTTGCTTTTTGTGTTTTTCCTGCAACTGTTATGTCTTTCTTTCCTAAGTTATTGATTACATTTAATTTAGGATTATATTGTTTTATATAATCTTCAACAAAAGCATTTAATTTAGGTTCAAAATCTTTTCCTAAAGACATTAGCTTGTTATAATCCATGCCTTCCATACCTTGAATACTAGATTGATCCATTACAAGATACTCTTTTCCGTTCATCTGAGGAATTTGAGCAGTAACCATTTGAGGCATTTTAATTACTTCTTTAAATTTAAGCTTGTCCCCTGAAACATCAGTATCAACCCATAATGCCATCTCCATAGGCATAGCTTGAGATTGAAGTTTCATATCCATATAAACCTTACCAGCAGTATTATCCTTGTTCATATTAGTTTTGGTTACTGAGCTTATCTTTGAAGAATTTATCATACCCAACATTGTTTGTATCTCTGGAGTAATATTTGATACATTGTTAGCAGATACATTTACGCTTATATCCGTCTTGCTCTCCATTGATGTTATCTCTTGTGATTTCTTAAAAGTCTTGTACAGTGCTAATCCATTAGTAGAACAGCCTGCAAGTAGTGATGAAGTCATCACAGCCCCAACAGCTAATGCTATTACTTTTTTTAGTTTTTTCATCTTTTTACCTCCAATTAAAATCTTCTCATATACGATTATACACTTTTTTGAAGTTTTTTTCAAATATTGAAATTATATTATATCATTTCAATATTTTACTATACTTATGATACATTTCTAAATATATGAGTATATCTTTAGATTTTAAATTTACCAACAAGTTCTTTCAATACTTGGGCTTGAGCAGTAAGTTCCTCACTAGCCGCAGCACTCTCTTCGGCAGCAGCTGAATTAGTTTCTACTACATTGGATATATTGTCAATTCCATTGGTAATCTCTTCAATGGCCATTGCTTGATTATTTGAAGCCTCAGCTATTTCATTTATAAGGTTGGTTACCTTTTTTGCTCCTTCAGATATTTCCTTCAAAGATTCTGCTGTTTCATCAGCAATCTTATTTCCATTTTCTACAGCGTTAATAGAAGTTTCAATAAGTGCTGCTGTATCTTTAACTGCTTCACTACTCTGTGCAGCAAGTTTTCTAACCTCATCTGCAACTACAGCAAAGCCTTTTCCCATTTCCCCTGCACGTGCAGCTTCAATAGCGGCATTTAGTGAAAGTAGATTAGTCTGAGATGCTATATCCTCTATAGTCTTAATAACTTTTACAATTTCCTCAGAGGTTCTACGAATCTCTTCCATAGCTAGAACCATACTCTCCATTTTAGCATTACCATATTCTACTCCCTCTGCAGCTTTCATAGATATTTTACTAACAGTAGCTGCAGTGGTTGCATTTTCTTTAACTTGTACAGATACTTCACTAATAGAAGCTAAAAGCTGTTCAATAGAATTTGCTTGCTCCATAGCTCCACCCGAAAGTGCTTGGGAACCACCTGATACTTGTGCTGATCCACCTGCAACCTCGTCCGATGCCTCATTTATCTGTGAAATTGTATCCTTTAAAGAACTCACAATTTCATCCATAGAACTCTTAATAGGGTAAAAATCTCCAATATATTGATGATTTACTTCTATGTTTAAATTTCCACTAGATATATTAGATAGCACATAGCCAATATCTTCAATATACAAATTTAAACTATCTATGGTTTTTCTTAGTGATGAAGCTAATATATCATTCTCATCATTGGTATTAACCTCAGGTACTGGTGATTTCAAATCCCCTTCTGCAAGAAGTTCAAGCCTTTTTGACATTTCCACAATAGGTTTTGCTATAGGATCTGCAAATTTAACCGCAAACCTATAGGCAATAATTATAAATGCTATTGTCAAAAGAAGAGTTATTCCGATAGCTATATAAAAATTAGCCATCATTTCTGACACATCAACAGTAACACATAATGACCATCCATCCGTTCCAGCTATGGGCTTATAATCCATATATTTTTTACTTCCAAGGTAGTTATACTTTCTAGCTCCAGCTTCACCTGAAATTGCTTCCGTGCAAGCCTTAGCCACATCTTTAAGTGAAGAATCTTCTTTAAATTTCTCAATATAGTTTACAAAATTATTTACAAGTTCTCTATTTTTATGAGCTATCACAGTACCTTTATTATCTAATACATACCCATAACCTGTCTTTCCTATTTTCACATTATCAATAATTTTACTAAATACATCATTACTTAAGGCTGCATATACAATCCCATCATAGCCTGTATTATTATCTACTTTAGTTGCTGCAAAAAGAATTATAGAAGAATCCGTCTTTCTTACCACAGGGGTAGAAATATAAGTCTCTCCTTTAATTGCATGCTGAAAGTAATCTCTGTCTGCTATTTGTGTTTTATTATAGGTATCGCCATTTGCATCAGAAATTGAAATATCTAAAAACCCATACTCCTTACTAAGCTTCTCAAGAATTTCCTTTCTTTTCTCCATAGACAAAGTCTCATCAGTTATTTCATTATTCTTTGCCACGGCTTCAACTTTAATCTTATAAGCTTCAATAGCATTTGTCACAGAATCTGTGTATGCCTGTGATGCCAGTGATACACTTTCATGCATATTACTTTTCGAATCAACATAAAACATAACAGATGATATGATGCCAAAAATGAGGCAAATTGCTATGCTTAAAAAATTTATTCCAAACAATAACTTATTTCTAATTTTTTTCACTTACTATTCAATCCTTTCCTTGTAACTAATTCTAAAATACATACTCTCTAGTTATCAGTAATAATTTATAAAAGAGATATTTACTGCTTTACTATTAAATAGTATTTAATTTGTTAATATAAATCCTCCTTTAATAATAATTACTACATAATTTAAACTGTATCGATTCTCCTCTAATAATCAGCACCCGTATATTTTAAATTGGTAAATTTATATTGTCAATAAAAGGCGAAAATTGTTCTTTACCCCATAGATTCAATTACCTTTATATAATTCAATATATTATATTTATTTCAATTCTCAACTATTAATATTATTTATCTTTAATATCTTATACTAATTTTATTACTACTTTTAAGTGATAGAAATTCCCATTAAATAAATGGCTTTATTTTAAATGTTTGTTGGTATTAGAACTACATATTATTGC
>DFXM01000028.1:119348-121472 GCA_002381695.1 Clostridium sp. UBA4108
TAATATGTAGTTCATTATCAACGCTATATTAAAACTAAGCCAAATAAATAGCAGATACTTTGAAATATATTCCAAAATATCTGCTATTTTTATTTAACAATATGAAGTTCTTACACATAACCTAAATCGTAATATTATGGAATGACCCCTGGGGTGCATCCAAATTTTAGAAGTTAAGTAGGGATTCTACGGATAGGCCTACTTGGACAATTCTTTTTTTGTCATCCTCTATGGCTAAAAATTTAAATAATTTTCCGTCTTCTACTCTTTCTTTTATCTTAGTTGTTACATAGGGTTCATGGGCTAAACTATTGTAAATAGGATCAATTTGCCTTAGATTAAGTCCTATTGCATCACATTCATTGCAATATTGAACTTGTCCTTGGGAATCGGTAATATAAATAACATCTATTTTATCCTTCTTAGATATATCACTTAACAGTTGATTATCTATATTTCCTGTTTTAATTCTATTTTTTATGGCATGTACTTCTTTTAGCATCTTTCCTTCCATGGTTTTACTAGCTACATATTCTTGTAATTCCTTGGAACTATGATTTAAGTTTTCACTTATGTTATAAATACTTGATATATTTATATCTTCCTTTTCTATTTCACCGGAGATATCTTTTATTTCTTCTGTAACTTCCTTAGTAAAAGCTGTTATTTGCTCAGTTAGGTCTAAGATTTTTTGTCCGCTTAAATTTATCTTCTTTAACTCACTATTTGATAGCCTTATTTTATCTCCACAGCTAAGCAATAGTTTGTCTATTTCACTAAAATTCTTAATGGTATCTTCAATAATTTTATTTCCATCCTTCACATTATTTTTCTGCTCATGCATATCATTGACTACATTTTTAATTTTTTCATTTAATCCTTTTACAACGATTTCTATTTCCTTTGCCAGTTTAGTTGTCTCCCCAGCAAGCTTTCCAACCTCTGTGGCAACCACTGCAAAACCCTTTCCATTCTCTCCAGCTCTAGCAGCCTCTATGGAAGCATTTAGAGCTAGTAAGTTTGTCTGCTTAGATATATTGTCAATTAGAGACACCAAATTAACCACTTCATTTGCCTTATTATTTAAAATATCTATTTCATCAGTATTTTTTTCTAAAGATAAATTCACCTGATTTATAACTCTCTTAATAACACTAGTATCCTCAATACCTTTTCTAGCCATTCCAATAGATTGCTCAGTGACATTAACGGTGGTTTCCATATTTCCTGTCATTATATCTATGGTGTTAACTATATCTTTAACGTTATCTTCAACATTCTCCATCATATTATATTGCTTTATACTATTATTACATACCTGATTTGAAGTTTGAGCTATTTCATTAATAGAGTCTTTAGTCTCTTTTACAACAGCATTTAAGTTTCCTATCTCTTTATCTATATCTAATGCCACTTTAACCTGTTGTCTTAAATTAATCTTTAACCCCTTCAATAACTTATCAATTTCCGTTAGTATCCCTGCAAACATTCTATTTGATTTAGTATGTACCGTGAACGCTAAGTTATTATTATTTATATTTTCTAAATTATTTTTTACCATAGTAGTGAACTTTAAAAACAGGCCCTCTAATATTAAAGTCCCCGCTATTGAAACTCCTCCTAGAATAGCCACATTTAAAATTTGATTTTTAATCAGCCTACTTAAAAACATAGCTAATAATAATTGAATAAAAATTCCAAGAAATATAACTGTTCTTGTTTTTCCCTTTGACATATTATTCACCTCAATCAAATTTATTATAAATATATATAAGATAGTTCTATAAGCCCTATACATTTGTTATCAAATTACATTGTATACAAATTATATATTTATTTTGAAACTTTTTCAATTATTATTACATTATTACTTCGTTTACATTACATAAAGATTCATATTTCAATAGCACCAGCATATTTATAATAAGAAATATCTTAGCCATAATATATTCCATCAATTCTGTAACATATGTAGTTACATAATATAAGCAGAGCTGCTAACTTTATTAATGAACAAATTTAACTTAAACGCATATATTGTGAACATAGCATTTATTAAAATAAACTTAATACATGAGTTGTAATAATGAAACTACATAATGCAAATAGGCTTTTATTTTATAA
>DFXM01000028.1:121505-139162 GCA_002381695.1 Clostridium sp. UBA4108
TTGAATAGAGACTTAGTAAATCAAGGTTTTGAAATGGTTGAACAGGAATAATATGAAGTTCTAACTAACTATATTTTATAATAAAGCCTATTTGTATAATGTAGAAATTTAATTACAACTTATATACATAGGTTGTAATTAAATTTCAACATTGCACAAGGAGGATTATATTTAATGAAAGTTCTACTAGTAGGAAGTTGTAACCGATTCACAGGAAATTTAATTGACAGATTCGTTAAAGAAGGCAATCAAGTTAGCATACTATCCAAAGAAGATTTTAAGAAGGAAACTAAACCTACTCTGAAATATACATTTTATAAAAATAATGAACAGATCTCTATAATTTCTAAGACTATGCAAAGTGTATGCCCAGATACCATATTCTTTATGGGAGATATTTATAATAAATACCTTACTGATATCTCAGGCTTTCAAGGGAAATACTTAAATTTACTCATTAATACTCTCCAACTCTCTAAGAAATTTCAGGTATCAAAGTTTATTTACATGTCTACAGATGAAATATATGATTCTGAAAATACTTTTCCCTTAAATGAAATTCATTCCATTAGGCCTTCAAGCGAAATTGGACTTCTATGTCAACAGGGCGAATATCTTTGTAATCAATATGAAGATATATATAATTTAAACACTATAATTTTACGTTTTGCTCCTCTCTATGGTTTTGGACTTTATGATAATGTATATGATCCAGTTTGTAATGTAATTAATCATATAGAACAGGGAAATGAAATTAAGAATATATCTAGGCATAATTATATTCATATAAAAGATGCTACAGATGCTGTCCTTCGAGTGGCTTATGAAGGTAACTGCCCTATCTACAACATTGGTGGGAATATAGCCCTAGATGAAATAACTATAGCTAAATCTGTAGCAGCCATAAAGAACACTTCCCTTTCCCTAATAGATAGTGAAGTGAAGAACTATAACATTGATAATAGGTTAATTAAAAAAGATTTAGAGTGGAGTGTACATCACGAAATTCCTAACTGTTTAAGTGAATTAATGGAAATTTATGACCTTGATAAAAAATCTATCTCAGATCATAAAGAAAAAAGAGGGACCTCTAAGGTTAAAAGCTTTAAAAATTCTACCGTTGCTTTAACCTTGGAAACAATTTTCATGTTCCTCTTCTTTGCATGTCTTACATTAATATTTAAAGACGATCAAATATTTTCTCAAATTAACTTTTTAATCATATATATCATAATCATAGCTGTATTACATGGAATGAAGCAATCTATATTAGCAGTAATATTCACAAGTGGGTTTTACATTTATTCTTCTATGGCTGAAGGAACAACCCTGTTAAATTCCATGCTTAATGTATCTACAATTTTGATAGTTGCTCAGTTCATCCTCATAGGTGTAATAGTAGGATATGCTGTTGAAAGATTAAGAATAGTTTTAGCTGTGGAAAAAAATGAATATGAGTATTTAAAATCAGAATATGAGGAGTTAACCCTTATAAATAATGAAAATATACAGATAAAACATGAGTATGAACACAGATTGATAGACTCTAAGGATAGTCTACCAAGGTTATATTCTGTTATTTCAAAATTAAATTCATTGGATAGAGAAGAAATTTACCCTGCTGCTATTGGCGCGATCTCTGACATTCTACAGGCCCCTGGGGTTGGAATATATTCTATAAGTGGAAAGAGTTCTTTTATCAGGCTAAATTGTTCCACTGGCAACCCTGGTTTTCCTAGAAAATCAATAAATCTTGAAGAATATGAAGAAGTACTTCTTAAACTAAATCAGGGTGAAATATATGTCAGTGACCAATGGAATAAAAATATACCTCAAATGATATCCCCTATATATAGCAAGGGAAATCTAATTGCTTTAATTACTATAAATGATCTCCCATTTGATAAATTAACATTGTATAGCATAAATTTACTTCGTACAATTTCAGCCCTTATTACAGTTTTCATAATTCGTGCACAGGAATTTGATAAATTATCTCAAGATGAAAAGTACCTTGATTCTACCTTGATATTAGCACAAAAGGCCTTTGAAGAAGTAATTAATGCAAGGAAAAAAGCCTCAGATCAAAACCTTTCTGAATATGTGTTAATTCGTATAGATAGTCCTGATAATGCTATAAATGCCTATAAGAGCATACTCTCTTCTTTTAGAGATACTGACTATTTTGGTGTAGATGAAGATGAATTTTTAAATGTACTACTTTCTAATTCTTCAGTTGAAGATGCAAAAACTGTTATAAGGAGATTGGAAAATCTAGGTGTAGAGTGTTCTATTAAAGGAGAGGCAATATGAATTGGATTTTTGGGATAATAATAGGTCTAAATTTAATTATATCTTTAATTTATGGAGTTTTTAATTTTAAAAAGAAGAAACAACTAGCTCTATGTTTAATGTTAACTTTTTTAATTATTCCAGTACTAGGTATAGTTATGTATGGAATTGTTAACCTTGTAATACACACTAATAAAAATAAGTTATACCTATATGACAGCAATAATCTTATGATTCATAAAGATAACTTTAATTACATCTACCGACCAAATTTAAAAGAAGAATTAAACATCATACCTGTAGAAGAAGCTCTAGTAGCTAGTAATGTTAATGAAAGACGTAGCCTTATACGTAATATATTAAAAAGGGATCTTCAAGTTTATTCAAGGAGTGTTAAAAGAGCCTTATCTGACAGTGATTCTGAATCCACTCATTATGCTGCTTCTGCCATAACAGAGGTATATAGAAAGCTATCTGTTGGTATACAAAATTTAGAGTCACAGTGCTTAAGTGATCCTAATAATCTACCCTTAAAACTAAAATTTTCAGATACTCTTATAGACTATATAGAAAACAGTTTGCTTTCAGAAAGAGATAGAAAACTTAATATAAATAAATTCCTTGCTATCATAAATGAAATATATGAGAAGTCCCCTTCCTTGCTTACAGAAGCAAATTATTCTAAGCAAATTTTCTTTTTACGAGAAATTGGAAATAAAGCTGAAGCTATGATGTGGGCAAACAGATTCAATGAATTATTTAATAATGAAGCTTCCTACATGGATATGCTAAGGTGCTGTTATGAGCTAGGGGATAAAAATCGTTTTATGAATACTTTAGATGACCTTAAAAGCTCAGATATAAATCTCTCTGAAAAATCTGTAGATATAATACGGTTCTGGATCGGAAGGTGAGTACCTTTGTTTAAATTTAGAAGATTTGCCTATATACTTCTAATTGTTGGTTTTATATCTATTGGATTTTTCCTAATAAGCAATTCTATTTTCAATGTAAAACACGATTTTTCCAATAAATATAATAACACAGCAGAAACTATTGATATAAAAAGCATAGATTTCCCCTTGAATGTGGAAAGCAAAAAGTATCTAGTTCTATACAATGATATAGAGGCTTCTGAAAAATCAACTTATTTAAATACTATTGAAGCCTTAGAAGCCCTTAAAGTTACCTATTTGTGTGAAAAGCAAGTAACAAAAGAACACCTTTTAAATATAGACACACTTATTATTGCAACTAAAGAATTTACCACTGCTATTTCTTCAGAGGACATTGGTAATTTTGTCACCTCAGGTGGAGAAGTTCTCTTTGCTGGAGGGATATCAGAAAATACCATGAGTATGTATTTAAATCCAATCTTAGGAATCATCGAGAGAGGATTCTTATATAACTCTCAAGGACTATTCATTAAAGAGGGTTTTTTCCCTACAGGTGCATTAAATATAACAGAAGCTATAATACCCTATTCTTCCACCAGTGTTCGCTTAAAGGACACCTGTAAAATTTATGTTACTGACAGTGATAACAATCCAATAATATGGACCAATGAATATCGGGAGGGAAGGATTGGAGTTATAAATGGAAATATAGTTGAAGATAAGGCTGCTATGGGGCTTTTAGTTGGAGCCCTTTCTGCAATTCAAGAGCACATGATATATCCTATTATAGGTACAAAGGCGGCATTTTTAGATGATTTTCCACCAAATAAGAGATTTAAGACCTCAAAGCTATTAGAGTATTATGGTCGTAATAGTGAATCCCTCGTTCGCGATATTTTATTGCCTAGCTTTTTAAAGGCCGCACTAGATAATGATATTTATTATACTGCTTTCTTTATGGAATCAAATGATCATTCTACAACATCCAAATTAGTTAATAACGACCAATTTTCCTATAATGCCAAAGAGATATTAAAATACGGTGGGGAAATAGGTATAGGAGGAGATGACTCTCTGGATAACGTAAACTATGGAGCTATAGATAAATTTACAAAGGCTACTATTGAGGATGTGTTTAAAAATTATTATATACGTTGCTATAGTCCCATATACGGAAGGCCCACATCCGAAAGGTTAAATGAGCTAAAGAAAGCTTTTAATCACATTACCATACTTCGAGGTACTTACTTTGGAGATAAAGATACTCAGCTTGTTCAAACTTTTAATAGCGAAAATCACATAGTGAATTATCCATATATTACAAATGGATATGAGCTTACAGATAGGACTCTATTTTTACATGGTTCTATGGTTACTACCTATGGCATAGTTTCTCATTCCTTTAGAACTACAGAGCTCATAAATCCTACAAGTGATGCCTATAATTGGAATCACCTTGAAAAACCTTTTTTAAAATTATGCAGCGAACTTTTTGGTAAATATCAATGGTTAGAGAGTGTAACCTGTTCTGAGGGAGCCTATCGCATAAAATCCTATGAAAGTTTAAAAACCTTAGTTCAAGTTAAAGACAATGATATATGGGTTTACTGCAAGAACTTTGTTTCAGGACAAACTTTCTTTATAAGAAGTGAAGCTAATTTAAGTGCAATAAGCGGTTGTACAATAACAAAAATAAGTGAAAATTATTATATAGTAAATGCTACAGATCCATTATTTAAGATAGATAAGGAGGGTTAATTTGAAAGTATGCTTAATTTGTGAAGGATGCTATCCCTATGTAAGAGGGGGTGTATCAAGTTGGGTACAAACTCTTATAACTAAATTTACAGATATTGAATTTGTTATCTTAACTATTGCTACAAGTAAAGAAGATATGGATGGCTATAAATATGAAATTCCAGCCAATGTAGTAGAGATAAAAGAAATTTTCATAAATGATACCATTATCAATGATAATCTAAAAAAAGTCTCTCTTTCAAAGGAAGACAAAACCACTTTACGCTCTCTCATTATTGAGGATATAGATCATGTTGATTGGAAAAAAACTCTAGATTTTCTTGATAGAATGAAGCATAAATGGAAAAGTATACAAATGGGTTGGGATTTTTATGATATTGCTGTGGAACTATACGAAAAAAAATATTTCCGTATGGTATTCTCAGAGTTTCTATGGACCCTTAGATCTATGTATATACCCTTAATTGCCTCTATTACCTTAGATATACCAAAAGCTGATTTATATCATAGTGTATCTACAGGCTATGCTGGGGTTATTGGGAGTATGGCAAAAAAAATATATGAAAAGCCTTTTATCATTACAGAGCATGGTATTTATACAAGAGAAAGAGAAGAGGAAATTATTAAAGCAGATTGGGCAAAAGGACAGTTTAAAGATATATGGATAGAACAATTCTATAAATTTTCACGACTTGCCTATTTTACTGCTGATAAAGTAATCACCCTTTTTAGTACAAATAGTGAAATTGAAATAGAGCTTGGTTGTCCACCAGAAAAAATTGAGATTATACCTAATGGTATAGATGAGGAGCACTATGTGGATTTACCTGAAAAATCCACAGAGGATTCTAATTATATAGATATAGGTGCAATTATTCGAGTTGTGCCTATTAAGGATGTGAAAACAATGCTCCTTGCCTTTGATGTAGTAAGAAGTATAATCCCTAATTCTAGGCTATGGATCATTGGCCCCATTGAAGAAGATAAGGATTACTATAATGAGTGTGTTAACTTAATAGAGTCAATGGAAATATCTAATGTTATATTTACAGGATATGTAGATGTTAAGGATTATATAAATAAGATGGATATTTTACTCCTTACAAGCATAAGTGAGGGTCAACCTATTGCAGTCTTAGAAGGTATGGCAAGTAAAAAGCCTCATGTTTGTACAAATGTGGGAGCCTGCAGAGAGCTACTCCTTGGAAGAATAGATGATCACTTTGGAGATGCAGGTATAATAGTGCCTGTTATGAATGTCAGTGAAATATCTAATTCCCTAATAAAACTCTGTAAAGATGAAAATTTGAGAAGAGAAATGGGTAATGCAGGTTATTTTAGAGTGAAAAAATATTATAGAAAAACAGACTTTACTGAAAGATATCATGATATATATGAAACCTATGGAGGTGATAAATATGGCAGGAATAGGCTTTGAATTAAGAAAACTATTTGCGACCAAAAGCATTACTAGCAAATTAAAGGGAATAGTTTATGCATCCTTTGCTACAATTGGCCCTATGATTATATTCCTTTGCATGCTTATTGGAATTCATTTAATTATGAATATATATGATGTAAGTGATAGCCATAAGTTATTCTTTACCACAACTACACTTTATATGCTTGTAGCTGGAATTATTATTTCCAGTAGTGTTAGTAATGTATTATCTCGTTATATAGCTGATAAGATTTTTGAGGGGAAGGATGAGGATATATGCTCTTCTATATATGGTTCCATATTTTTCACTTCCCTTATTGCTATGCTGGTTGGCATTCTCCTTATAGCTCCTATGGTTTTAAAGTATAGTGTATCTTTAGCCTATGGTGTAGGCTTATATTACTTCTTAATAATGATGACTATAACCTACGTGATAATGATATATATTTCAACCATTAAGGAATACACTAAAGTTTCATTATCTTTTTTAATTGGTATATTATTTGGAGCCTTGACCTTTGTTATTATATATTATGGTTTCCATATAGACATACTTCTTTCACTTTTATACGGAATGGCTTTTTCATTTTTCATCATCAATGTGCTTCTACTGATATATATTAATAAATATTTTCATAGCTCAAAACTCAATTGCTTTGAATTTTTAACCTACTATAAAAAATACCCTATGTTATGTATAAGTAGTTTACTTTATATAGTTGGTATATATGTTCACAATATTATCTTTTGGTTTTTTTCAGATGCCGCAGTTAATGTAATGTTTCTAAAAGTATTACCTGCTTATGATATGGCTGCCTTTCTTGGCATGTTAATTAATATATCTGCCATGGTAATTTTCGTGGTAAAAGTAGAGACAACTTTCTATGAAAAGTATCAACTATATTGCATTGCAATTGCTGGTGCTAGTTATTCTGCCATAGAAAAGACTCGTAAGAATATGCAAGAAACCTTAAATAATGAATTATTTTATATCTATGAAGTACAGCTCATTATAACTATTGTGCTTATAAGCCTAGGAATGGTATTCTTCCCTAGATTCAATTTAGGTGGCATGGTACTTGACTATTTTATTGTGTTGGGAATGGCTTTTTATTGTACCTTCTGTATGTATTTCTCAGTTATTTTCTTATATTATCTCGATGACCAAAAGGGTGCTCTCTATACAACATCCATATTCTTTATAGTTACTCTAGTGGTAAGTATAATCACATGCAACATTGCTCCTTCTTACTATCCTTTAGGAATACTACTTGGAGCATTCTCTAGCTGGATTTTTAGTTTTTTCCGCATAAAATTTTTTATAAAGAATATTAATAAACAGATGTTTTGTAGTAAAGCTTTAATACAGGAGATGAAAAAATGAAAAAATTTATAAAGCCTTCTTGTTTAATTGTAATAATATCTCTTTTCTCCATAGCTATTTCTGGTTGTGACAATAAACAAAGTAAAGATAAGTATCCCAAACCAGGTATTTCTGTAGATTCTCAGTCCTTAAATAACTGGAGCTATGAATCAAGCATTATGAATGGAATGATCTTAAAGGAGGATAAAAGTATATATTCTAGTGAAAGTTACACAGAAGTCACCACCTTCTATATTACTGTTTATCCTACTAAGAATGAAAATGATGAAACAGTTACCTTTGAGGATTTTAATAAACATGAGGCAAGGGATCGTAGTTATAACCCTGAAGTAAAGGTGCTTATACAACAAGGGAACTCCGATGGTATCTTAAAAGGAGGCTTAGGATATTCAGATACTTCACCTAATGCTACCATAAGAGTGCGTGGAAACTCCTCTCGTGGTGCACTTTTTAAATCCTATAAAGTAAAATTCTTTGATTCCGCTGGTGATTGGAAGGGACAGACCACCTTAAATCTTAATAAACATGTAAATGATGTATCTAAGGTGTCTAATAAATTTTGTATGGATTCCATTGCTAAGCTTGATAATATGGCAAGCTTTCAGACAAACTTTACTAGAGTGTATATAAAGGATCTTTCAAAGGCTGATCCTGATAAAGATTTTACCTATTACGGACTTTATACTAATATAGAACAACCCAATAAAGGATATTTAAGGAAACGAAGCTTTGATGAAAATGGTTCTTTATATAAAGCAATAAATTTTGAATTTAGATACGAACCTGAAATTCTTAAAAATGTAGATGATCCTACTTATGATGAAGCTAAATTTGAAACTGTTCTTAAAATTCGTGAAGGTAAGGACCATTCAAAATTAATACAGATGCTTAAAGATGTAAATGACATGAATAAAGATTTTAATGAGGTTTTCAGTAAATACTTTAATTTAGATAACTATCTAACTTGGATGGCAGTAAATTTTCTCTTTGGAAATGAAGATACCATAGCTCATAATTTTATAATATATAATCCTTCTAACTCCCTTACATGGTATTTTCTCCCCTGGGATTATGATGGTACATTTAAATTTGGAGAATACAAATCTAGTTATCAAGTACCTGAGGAATTGTTTGGTATTCCACGGTATTCTGGAGTAATACTTCATAGGAGATTTTTACAAAACCCTGAGAATGTACAAAAGCTCATTAACAAAGTGAACGAAGTCCATGATATCTTAAATAAAGAATCTACTCAAGGTCTTGTTGATAATTATAAAATAGTCCTTAGAGACTTTATGACTAAGTATCCTGATTTAAATTGCTCTGAAGTTCCTCCAAATAAATTAGAAAGCTATTTAGATGGATTTCCAATTTTTATTGAAGATAACTACAATAAATTTTTTAGAACTCTGGAATATCCAACCCCCATATTTTCTATAGACCCTGAAAGACAAGGTGATGGTAGGGTAAGATTTGCTTGGGATTCTTCTTCTGATTTACAGGGAGACTTACTAAAGTATGATATTACAGTTTCAACAGACCCTGGTATGAAGAATATAGTGTATTCTCAAAATGATTATATAGGCACAGAGGTTTTCATTGAAAATCTTCCTCCTGGTGAGTATTATCAAAAATTAATGATTAAAGATGATAAGGGAAACCTTCAGTATTCTTCCTATAACTATATGGATATTCCTAATAAGATAAACTATTGGGGAGTACGTAAAATTATAATAAATTGAGGAGAGCCTTATGAAATATGAAGATAAGATTCTAAGACATGAGCTTAAGTATTATATAAATTATGCTTCTTACCATAGTCTTCGTTCTAAATTAAAGACTATGGTAGATAGTGATAAAAACATGACTTGTAGCCATGGCTATGATATTTCAAGTCTATATTTTGATGATGTTAGAAATAATGCTTTTCATGAAAAAGAAGATGGGGCCTATATTAGAAAAAAGTATAGAATACGCATCTATAATAAATCTGATACTCTTATAAAATTAGAATGTAAATCTAAATTTGATAGTTTTACTTCTAAGCTCTCCTCAAAGCTATGTAGAGAGCAGTATGAAAAATTATTATGTGGAGATTATAGTTTTCTACCCTCCATGGATAGTTTGGTATGTACAAAGCTATTTTGTGATAATAAACTAAAATTGCTCAAACCTAAAATAATTGTTGATTATAAGCGTGAAGCTTATGTTGTAAAAGAAGGGAATGTACGTATTACCTTTGATAAAAATTTACAAGCTGGAATCCACAAGGTTGATCTCTTTGACGAGAATTTAATTCTAACTCCTATCTTACCTGAAGACATAATGATTTTAGAGATAAAATATGATGATTACTTTCCAGCTTACCTAAAGCGTATAGTAGGTCAAGAAAAAATGGATAGATGTACTATATCAAAGTTTTTACTATGTGCAAATAAATTAAGAAAGGTGAAATTCTATGTCTGATTCTATTACCTTCAATGATATTATGAAAAAAAGCTTTCTAAAGGTTTTCGATGCATCACAGTTTAGTACTGGAGATTTATTTCTATCCTTACTAGTTTCTCTCATATGTGGATTAATAATATTCTCCTTTTATAAATTATTCTATAAAGGAGTGGTATATAGCCATAACTTTAGCATATTGTTACTTATAATAACAATGGTAACTAATTTTATTATAGTAATAATCAGCTCTAATGTTGTCCTTTCCCTTGGTATGGTTGGTGCCTTAAGTATTGTACGTTTCCGTGCAGCTATAAAGGACCCCTTAGATGTAGGCTTTTTATTTTGGGCCGTTGCCGCTGGTATTGCCTCTGGTGCAGGACTTTATTTGGCGGCTATAGGTTCTACTGCTATCATTGGTATTGTGTATATGATTGCTTCTAAATTAAGGTCTAAAACAAGAATATACCTTCTTGTAGTGAATTTTGATAATGAGGTCAATGAAGAAGTACAGAGAATATTATCCAATCTTAAATATGTACTTAAAAATAAAACTGGAATTAATGCTACCACTGAACTCACCTTAGAAATGAAAATAAAGGGCACTAATACAGCCTTTGTAACACAACTGTCATCTATTAAAGGTGTGTCCAGCGCTGTATTAGTAGAATATGCTGGAGATTATGGCGAGTAGTCTAATAAGGCATCAGAAATTTCCTTCTGATGCCTAAAAATATACAGAGTTCATTAATTCAACTTAAAAATTAATCAGGCATTTGTATTCCTTTTAAGTTTAGGAATATAAATGCCTGATTTTGTATTCTATTATTCTATTAGTTTTATAAACTTATCCTCTGTTAAAATTTCATGGGTTATAAACTCACCATTTATAAATAAATTATAAGTAGTCCATGGAACCTTGGCGTTTTGTGCCTCTTCCATAGAATTGTACTTTATACGTTTAAACTTAATTCCTCGCTCCTGTGCTACCTTCTCAATTAATGCCGAATATTTTTCCGTAAAAGGACACTGATGGGTATAGAATAAAACAACTCCTGTTTTATCCTCAATAGTTCCCTCCTTTGCACAAGCTTTAAACCTTGGTAGAACATTACCCTCATCAAAGCTAAGACATAACAGTTCATAATAAGGCTTTGCACTATCACATACTTTAAATCCCTTATGCTTTAAAAATTTGGGATCAGATAAATAAGGCATCTTTTTATTTGAAGATACTACCACAATACCTCTTTTCCCCTTATCTTTTGCATCTTTAATACACTCTTCAAGAAGCTTTTGCCCATAGCCCTTACCCTTATAACTTCCTGACACCCATAAACAATTTATAAACATGTATCCCTCTGCTTCAATAGGACACCAAGCATTTTCAGCTGGCATATATTCAATAAATACCTTTCCTCTCACATCTGCCTTTTTAAAGACTAACCCTTCTTCAAATCTTTCTCTGAGCCAAGACTTTTTACTAGCAACACCACATTCTCCCTTTTTATCTGATATAGAACAACATATATGCTGATTTTCTATATTTTCTTTATCCACCCTAATAATATCCATAGTCTACCCCTCATCAAAATCTATTTTAATCTATATATCAACTAATTTTTAATTTTAGACTTTGTTCTAATATGTAGTTCTAAAATCAACAACTATTTAAAACAAATCCTACTCTTTATCACAATTTGACACTGGATGCCTTAATACAGTTTTTAATTTTTCTCCTTTAACTTTTCTTGGATCAGATAAATATATTTCATGATGCTTACGAACGTCTCCTATGTCATCTACAAGATTATTTTTTTTCATAAAATCCTGCATCATGGCTACTGTTTCAGGCTCTTTAGCATAAGGTCCTATATGCATGGACTGAACACATAATCCTTCTTTAAATTTCTCAAGACGTGCCTTTGTAGTATCTAAATCTGGTTTTTTCTTTTTTAGGGCTTCCACTGCCCAATTAAATATTTCTTCTGTAACAAACTCAGGTTGTCTTATCATAGACGTCCATCTCCAATTATCACGTTCATTGAAGTTAAAACCTCCACCTTCACACCACCAAAGTCCTTCAAGAGGTGGTACTACATACTGAAAATATCCTGGTATTTCTTTGTTATTCTTATAACTCATCTTAATTGTAAAAGATAATCCATATAGTAGTGAAACAGCCCTTTCATACTCTTCGCCGTTAGGATCACCCTTTCCATCCACCATTATAAAGACCATTTCAGGCACATCTATTATACTAGGTTTATTTTTAGGAAGATATAAATCCTTAAAATCCTTTTTATAATCAACTTTTACATCCATTTAAAAACCCCCTTTTAAAATAAATTTACTATTTCCTCTATTTTACACAAAGTAATATGACAACAATATGTCATATTACTTTGTAAATCTTCTATTTTAAATGGTTGAATTAAAGGGAAGAGATAATTTACTACGGAGTTAATCTATTTCTATCCCTTGGTATTAAGCATGCTTCCCTTACATTATCTAATCCTAAAAGCTGAGCTGTTATTCTCTCAAGACCTATAGCTAATCCTCCATGAGGTGGCATTCCATGCTTAAAGTTTGAGGTATAACTCTCATATTTTTCAGGTATGAGACCCTTATATTTGATATTATTTATCAGTTCCTCATAATTATGAATTCTCTGTCCACCTGTGGTTATTTCCACACCTCTAAATAATAGGTCAAAGCTATAGGTTTCTGTTTCTCCGCAAGGCATAGTGTACATAGGTCTTTTTCTTCTTGGGTAATGAGTTAAAAATATAAAGTCACAGCCTAAAACTTCCTTAGAATATTTACATATCAATTTTTCTCCTTCTGGATCTAAGTCCTCTTCTAGGTCAGTCTTGTTATATTTAGTCTTTAATATTTTCAAGGCTTCACTGAACTTTATCTTTGGAATTCTACTCTCTATCCTTGGAATTTCTACTTCTAAGGTCTCTAGAGCTTTGCCACCCTGTATTTCCACCCTGTGTAGAATATACTTAAGCAATCTCTCTTCCATATCCATAACCTCTTCTTCACTTTCTATAAATCCCATTTCAAAGTCCATACTTACATATTCATTTAAATGTCTATTGGTGCTGTGCTGCTCTGCTCTATATACATGAGCTACCTCAAATACTCTCTCAAAGCCAGCTCCCACCATCATTTGTTTATAAAATTGAGGGCTTTGAGCAAGATATGCCTTATTTTCAAAGTACTTTACTTCAAATATTTCAGTACCACCTTCTGCTCCTTCTGCAACAATTTTAGGTGTGAAAATCTCTGTAAAGCCCTCTCCTGTTAAATATTCTCTAAATCCTTGCACTATAATATTTTGAATTTTGAAGATGGAGTTTATCTTCTCATGGCGTAAGCTTAAAACTCTATTATTTAACATAGTATCTAAATTAATCTCTAATTCTTTTTTATTAATTTCAATAGGTAACTCGCTAGCTGCCTCATTGATTATATCTATACTTTCTACATTTATTTCAAAAGGATTCAGTGTATTTTTTCCTTCCTTAACCTCTCCTCTAATAGCTATTACATCCTCTAACTTTAATCCTGTAATATCCATGGCGTTATTATCTACTACGCACTGTACCATACCTGTTCTATCTCTTAATATAACAAAGGTTATAGCCTTAAGTTTTCTAACCCTATGAACCCATCCCTTTATTAATACCTTCTCATTTATATAATTTTTTAATTCGTTTATCATAATTCTTTCCATTTTTAATAATACCTCCCTTTAATTTAGAATATATACACAATGATAAAACTCTATTAGAGTTTTTACTTAAGCTTTTAATTTAGTTTTGTCTTAAATTTGAACATTAAAAAGCCCCTTGAGTATTTAAACTCAAGGGGCGAAATATCGCGGTGCCACCCTTATTAACTAGTATAGTATATCCTCTCAAAGTAAAACTTATTATTGCCTAAAATGGGCCCTATTCTAGGTAATACAGGACTAAAATACCCTTCTATTTTAGATTGTCATTGATAATATGAGGTTCTAACCTTGTCAATTATCTAAACAAATCTATAAAATAAAAAAGCCTTCACTCCCATATAGGAGCAAAGGCATACTTCACGGTACCATCCTACTTTGACAAAATATTTAACATACTATGTCATCTCTAATCCCTTTAACGGTGGAATCCGACTTATCCTACTGCAGGTCATCTTTTAAAGATAACATTTCAAATAAGTTTCTCCAGGATGTCTTTCAATATTACTTTTCTCATGGAGCTCTCACCACTCTCCACTCGCTTTGGATACACAGTTAATATTTACTCTTCCCTTCAAAGAATTTTTAATATTTGTTATATAATATACCCCTTTCAAAGATTTGTCAACACATTTTGAATTTTACATCTAATTTCTATAGATAATTCTTTAGTGAGTGCTCTTCTCAATAAATCCTCTCTCCTTATACCCTTTAGCTTAAGATAATTTTCTATAAGTTCTACCTTAAATTGCCTTCCTGGAATAAGCTGATAGAGTACATACCAGTCCTCTAAGGAGGTCAAGGGAATTTTAACTCCATCTATGTCCATAGTTTCATTTATGGACATTTTATCAAAGGTATATTTATAACTTCCCTCTTCATGATTTATTATAAATCCAGCCATCACATCCACATCTATTCCCTTTATCACATATTCATAAAAATATTCTGTGGAATAATCCTCACATTTTTCCCTAGCCATCTTTTCTCCAAGATTTTTAAGTATATTATCCACCTTATGGATATCTGCTATATCCACTAAAATATCTATGTCCTTAGGATTATATACTAAGCTATGATGATAAAGTACAATTGACGCTCCCACAGCCCAAGTAACCCCAGCCTTATTTAAATTCTCTCCAATATATTTTAAAGTATTAAACATTAATTCCTAACCTCTCTAGTAAATTTGTTAAAATGCTATAGGAACTATATAAATATAGATTTAAGTAAAATGTAAGCCCCTAAAACAACACTCTCTATTCCAACAATTATCTATGTTTTATCAAGCCTCTCGTATGTATATTTTATGAACATAATATAGTTATTTAACTATTTTTACACAGAAATTTCATTGAATAAAATTCCATAAGTGATAAAATTAAACTTAAAGATAGTTTAATGTATTATATCCTATGAAACTATAATAATATATTTTTATATTATTGGATAGTATATTAAAGAATCAAATGATAGTATTGGAGGGTATAAAAATGAATGTTAATTTTAAAGGTAATCCAGTTACATTGGAAGGAAATGAAGTTAAAGTAGGTGATATGGCACCGGACTTTTTAGTTATGGATAATGAATTAAAACCTGTAGCTTTAAAGGATACTAGTGGTAAAAGAGTATTCGTAGTTGTACCATCAATTGATACCTCTGTATGTGATATGGAAGTTAGAAGATTTAATCAAGAAGCAACTAAACTAAATAATGTATCAATTTATGTTATTTCAATGGACTTACCATTTGCACAGGCTAGATGGTGCGGTAATGCTGGAATTGATAAGGTAAAGACATTATCTGATTATAAGGAAAGAAGTTTTGGTAAAAATTATGGTACTTATATAAAAGAGCTAGGTCTTCTTACAAGAGCTGTATTTGTAGCAGATGAAAATAATAAAATCACATATGTAGAATACTGTGCAGAGGTTGGAGCTGAACCTAACTATGATGCAGTGCTTAACATACTAAAGTAAAATCTTAAAAAAATAGTAATAGATGGCCACAAGGCAATTGGTGCAAAAATAACCCTAAGAAAATTAACCTCCTATAAATTGAATTATATATTTATAGGAGGTTTTTTATATTACCTCATAGGTTCTGACACTGTTGGCTATACTTCATATAGCCCTTTAAGTTAAACTATCCCAAAGCTTTTGAAATTCCACATTATCCATTTTGAAAAATATATCACTATATTGATAATATATATAACCTTCTTTAAATAATCTCAATTGTACCTTACTACCATCCTGAAGCTCTATATATATAAATTTAGTATTATCATTAGTACTACTTGTAAATAAGGAATCTAGTTCTTCTCTAGAGTATGGTTTCGTGTTTTTTAATTCATTTACAAAGCTGTTTAATACATTCATATCATTAAAATCTACATATTGCTGCATTCCCTCATTCCAGCTATTGAAGTGCTCATACCTTGAAGTTTTTACATTGCCCTTCATTTTTAATTTTCCAAACACATCTTCTCCAGAGGACACTTTTATTCCATTTAGACATTCATAGAACTCTACATAAACTTCTCCATCAAGTTCCAAATAACTCATGATTCTAAAATTATCATCATATCCCTTAACCTTATATACATCCTGCTCTCCTATGGTAGACGCTAGTTCAATAGCATAATCCTTTTGAGTACTCCATTCATTTATACTTGATTTAGTTCTTCCTATTTTTTCTCCCCTTAATTCTAATGCCCTATTTGGCGCTATAGAAGTTCCCGTTTGAGTATAAATCTTCCCTTTATATACAACAAGACCTATCATATCCATCTTAACTCCATCCTCAACCTTCTCAGGCAGCTTTATCTGAGGAATATCTACCCCTTCCGTTGAAATTATTTCCTTATCATTGCCAGGGATAACGACTTTTAGGTTATCAATGTTTGTAAGCAGTAATCCTACAGCTATTACAAATATACTACAGGCCGCTATTGCAGAATACTTCCTAAAAAGGCTGCTTTTTTTTAAAGTTGGCTGCTGTGCTACTAAATTTTTAACTTTATTTAGTGTGTTATCTTCAACTTTAATATGCTCAAAAGTTGCTTTATAAAGCTCTTTACTCATTCTCATCCTCTCCTTTCAAGGCTTCTTTTAACATATTTCTACCTCTCATCAATTGAGATTGAATTGTGGTTTCTTTTAGACCTGTAATATCTGATATTTCCTTTATAGAATAGTCCTCATAATAATATAAATGGACCACAACGGAATATTTCTTAGGTAATGCCATCACTGCATAAAACATCTTAGATTTCTCTTCTAAATTAAAACTTATATTTTCATCCATAGGTACCGTACGCTTAAACCAAGATGATGTAAGTAGCTTTTTACTACAATTAATAGTGACTCTAAGAAACCATGCCTTCTCATGATTATGGTCCTTAAACTCAGGGTTTGCTTTAAAATATCTTAGAAATACCTCTTGAAAAACATCATCTGCATCTGCCCGATTTTTTGTATAAGCATAGGCTAATCTAAATACTGTGTCCTTATATTTATCAAAAATTCTATCAACATCTTTCCGTTTATATTCTAGCTGCTCTACCATCTATACCACCTCCTCCATAGTCCCTTTACTAATAAAACCCCTCACAGGTCAAAAATATTGCATAGATAAATTAAAAATTTTCTATATAACAGCATATCGCTTTATATTATATAAGTTGTAATAAAGTTT
>DFXM01000028.1:139362-140110 GCA_002381695.1 Clostridium sp. UBA4108
TATATTTTTATATAAAAATTAACAGTCATACATAATAAATATATTTCTCAGATTTCTTAGAAAACCCCTATGATTTTTGAAAATCATAGGGGTTTTCTATATATTCTTAGGCTTTTCGTGTAGGGCTACAGTTATTATATAAATAAGTTTTTATTCTACTACGAATTTTAATAACTATCCTCACGAAGTAAGTACTCATTACCATCTTGGTCCTTAAACGAAAACATCTTTCCATAAGGCATTGTCATAAGCTGACCTACTTCAACACCCTTTTCTTTTATATTTACATGAGCTTCCTCTATATCTGTAGTACTTAATATTACAGAGGGATGCTCCACATTAGCTGATGGATTTTGAGCTATCATTAAATCCTTCTCATATAAAACAAAAGTTGTGAACTCATCTTCACTTGGACCTACCTCCAACCATTTCATAGCTGGGCCCATAGGTTGTTCAAACTTTACTACAAAGTTTAACTTTTCAGTCCAAAACTTCTTTGCCTCTTCTTGATTATTTACATATAATGTTATTTTTCCTATTTTATTAATCATTAGTATTACCTCCTAAAGATATACTTTTATTATACTCTTATAATTGCCTTGTATATTTTTTAAATACACTAGGTAGTAATTAATAGTATAAACTATAATTAACCTAAACAGGATTATTTTTATTATAATGACTTTTAAGAAAATTTCTTATTGTTTATAAATAAATTCATTCTACTTAAATATATGGCTTTGTTTTA
>DFXM01000022.1:0-32521 GCA_002381695.1 Clostridium sp. UBA4108
TAGCTTTTTACTTGAATAGAGCCTTAGTAAATCAAGGTTCCGAAACGGTTGATAAGTGTAAACTTAGATTCATGCGAAGCAAATGAATCTCTAGTTGAACTTACACAGAGGGCCAGTAATAATATAAAGTTCTAATTAATCTGATTTTCATAATATAGTCTATTTTTTTAGTATTTTAATACAATGATTACATTGTTGCTTTAAATCTATCTTGATGATTCATTTTTGAATACGCCATCTTAATGTTATTTGCGCTATACTCTTTTGATATTTTTCTGATATTTATTTTAAAGACTCAAGTATTAACTTACTGTTTTTCATTTTTAAAATTTATAACTAATGTTACTATTAATCCTCCCCAAAGAATAGTTGCTCCTAATATTAAAAATGAGATAGAATAACCTGTCATTTATAAAACCTCCTTACTTTTTATATCTTGAGATTCATTTTCTGTCTTCCAAGGCTTCTTGCTTATTAATATTCCACCTATAATTCCTAATGCAATAATTGACCAACCATATAATAATAAAGATATTAAATCATATCCTCCATAAGGAGTTTTGAATTCTGTTATAATACTTTGAACTAGTGTTACTAATAGTAATGTAGGTGTAATATACTTTATAATAAAATCCCACCATTTACCTATTTTGAAATACGAAATAGCATTTGTATGTTCTCTTATTTCCTTAGGCTTAACTAACCAACCAATAACAAAAGCCTCTAATAATCCAACTACAACTATCCCATAGTTATTTATAAAATTATCCATAATATCTAATAAATATAGACCTGCATTTGTTGCAAAAGCTGTACTTATTAAAAACCCAATTACAGAAATACTTGTTACAACTTTTTTTCGTTTCCATCCAAATTTATCAATTATTGCAGCTGATATTGCTTCAACTAATGAAACTGCTGAAGTAATCCCTGCAAATAATAGACATACAAAGAATAAAACTCCTAATATATTTCCCCATACTCCCATTATTGTAAAGACCTTAGGGAATGCTATAAAGGCTAGCCCAATTCCACTTGTTACTACTTCCTCCACAGGTACCCCTTCAATTGTTGCCATTACTCCAAGTATTGCAAATACTCCAATAGCACATAAAAATTCAAATCCACAATTGGCAAATGCAGTCATAAATGCACTGTTATTTATATCTGTTTTTTTAGGAAGATAACTAGAATATGTCATCATAATACCAGTAGCAATACTCAAGGAGAAAAATACTTGTCCATATGCTAAAATCCAAATCTTAGGATCTTTTACCTTATTCCAATCTGGTGTAAATAATGTATTTAATCCAACTTCTGCACCTTCTAATGTAACTCCTCTTACTACTATAATTATCATTATTAATAGTAAACAAGGTAATAATATTTTATTCATTTTTTCAATTCCTGCTTTTATACCTTTATAGCATATAAGCCAATTTATAAACCAAATTAATGCAATTCCAATTAGTATAGGAAAAACTATTCCACCTAGATTTAGAGGTGAATCAGATAATTTTAAAAAATCATTATAAAAGAATGAATTAGAATCTTCTCCCCATCCCTTATTAAAACTAAGGGTTAAATATTTCATTGCCATGCTTAATATCATGGAATAATAACATAGTATAATTGATGAACTAATTATTGACCACCATCCAAACCATTCAAATTTTTTATTAGCTCTTGCTAATGAAAGAGGTGTGGATCCTCTAAATTTATGTCCCATTCCATACTCTAATATTAAAAGAGGAATTCCTGCAGTAAATATAGCAAAGAAATATGGTATTAAAAATGCTCCTCCTCCACTTGAGTAAACTACATATGGAAATCTCCATATATTACCTAATCCTACTGCTGATCCAACTGCTGCAAGTATAAAACCTACTTTAGTTCCCCATTGTTCTCTATTTTCTTCCATAGTTAAATCCTCCTAAGCTAAATTTTAATATTTATATAAAAAAAGTCCCATAGTTATTTATGGGACTTTTTAACCTAGGATATAAAAAAGCCCCATATTAATCTATGAGACTTATTTTGTCTAAAAAACAATACAAAAATAGCCTCATATAAATCTATGAGGCATATTTTATCTATAAAATATAAATTAGCCGTCATAGATATAATCACTTAAAGTAGCAATTACATCTATGACAGTAATAAATATAAATCTATTTAATCATACATGCAATTGCTATCTTAACTCGGCTAACAATAAGAGTACTCTATTGAATTTTGATTCTTTTTGAATTTGTGATTTTATAGTTTTCATAATATTTCCTCCCTTTAATAATTTTTTTATATAATAACATCATAACTTATACTTTGTCAACTTTTTTATTCTCAAAATTCTTTTATTTCTGTCATATCTTTAATCATATTAAGGTATCTGAAAGCAAATAATAAGTCAAAGATGGGAAGTATATTTTGAGTTAGACAAGGAAACAGGTTCCGCAGATAGTAACACTATCTAATGGTTCTGTTAACGCAGTATAACACAAAATAGACGAGCATTCTGACTTATTTATTTTTTGAAGATGCCTAACATCTCCCTAGGTATAAAATAACGTACTAAGTACGTTTAAACTTATAAAAAGTTAATGTTGAGTTAATGTAGTATGTGTATATTTAAATTATTGCTAGAGGAGGTATGTTTATGCTTACGTTAAAAAACATAAAAAAAAGCTACACTACAGGTGATTTTACACAAGTAGCACTAGATGGTGTATCTTTAAATTTTCGAGAAAATGAATTTGTAGCTATATTAGGGCCAAGTGGATCAGGAAAAACAACATGCTTAAATGTCATTGGTGGACTTGATAAATATGACTTGGGTGATCTAATTATTAATGGGAAATCAACAAAGGAGTTTTCAGATTCTGAATGGGATTCATATAGAAATAATAGTATAGGATTTGTATTCCAAAGTTATAACTTAATAGGACATTTAGATATAGTATCAAATGTTGAAATGGGTATGACTTTAAGTGGAATATCATCTAAAGCAAAAAGGGAAAAGGCACTTGAGGTTCTTGAAAGAGTAGGTTTAAAAGACCATATACATAAAAAGCCTAATCAACTTTCAGGAGGTCAGATGCAGAGAGTTGCAATAGCAAGAGCTTTGGCAAATGACCCAGATATAATTCTTGCAGATGAACCTACTGGTGCTCTGGATACAAAAACCAGTGTACAAATAATGGAATTAATAAAAGAAATATCAAAAGATAAATTAGTTATAATGGTTACTCATAATCCAGAATTAGCTAACGATTATGCAGATAGAATTGTAGAGTTTAGAGATGGAAATATAGTATCAGATTCAAATCCACTGAATATTGAAACTAAAAAAGAAAAATATTCGTTAAAGAAAACAAGTATGAGCTTTTTTACAGCTTTAAAATTATCAGCAATGAATATAAAAACTAAAAAGGGGAGAACATTTTTAACAGCACTTGCATCAAGTATTGGTATTATAGGAATTGCTATTATACTTAGTTTATCAAACGGATTTGATGCTAAAATAGCAGAGATGCAGGAGGATGCACTAGCGGAATATCCAATTACTATATCCAAACAAACTCAAGAAGTTAATAAAGAAGCTATGGAATCTAGAAGAGAAGAAATGAACGATAAAATGCTTGGAAAATCTGAATATGTAGATTTAGATGAAGTTTACTTATATGATTCAAGTGAAAATACACTGATACATACAAATAATATATCAAGTGAATATATAGATTATATTAAAGGAATAAACCCAGAAATTGTGGATACTATAGGTTATACAAGAATAGCATCTATGAATCTTTTAAGAAAATTTGATGATAAAATAGCACCTATAACATTTAGCGCTAGTGATAAAAGTAATACGAATTCATCACCAATGGGACAAATGGGAGCAGGATTAGCTTCTTATCCAAGTTCTATAAAAGATAATAATACATCTTTTATAGAAAAAAACTATGATTTATTAGAAGGAGAATATCCTAAGTCAGAAACTGATTTAGTACTTATAGTAGATTCTCAAAATAAAGTAGATGTAAATGCAATGAAAAATCTTGGAATAGATACAACAGATTTAGAGAGTATTAAATTCAAAGATCTAGTAGGTATGGAGTTCAAGTTAATATCAAACAATGATTATTATGAAAAAACACAATTTAATACATACATGCCTTCAAATGATTATGAAAAAATGTATAACTCAAATGATTCAGTTACATTAACTTTAAGCGGTGTAGTACGTATTAAAGAAGATGCAGGTATTTCTATGATAGGTGAAGGAATAGCCTATAGTGATGACTTAACTGAATTAGTTATAGAAAAAGCTAAAGATTCTGATATAGTACAAACTCAAAAAGATGCAGACTATAATGTAATGTCAAGAGAAGCTATTGACGAGGAAACTAAGAAAAACTTAATAGCATATCTTGGAGGAGATGAAACTCCATATGCAATTATGTTATATCCAAATAGCTTTGAAAATAAAGATCAACTTATATCTTATTTAGATGATTATAATGAAAATAAATCATCTGAAGATAAAATAGTATATACTGATTTATCAAAGATGTTATCAGATATGACTGGTGGAATCATGGATGGAATAACTATAGTTTTAGTTGCATTTGCTGCTACATCATTAGTTGTATCTTTAATAATGGTAGGTATTATAACTTATATATCAGTACTAGAGAGAACTAAAGAAATAGGTGTATTAAGAGCACTTGGAGCAAGAAAAAAAGATATCACTAGAGTATTTAATGCTGAAACCTTTATAATAGGAACTGGATCAGGGTTATTAGGGATATCAATTGCCTGGTTACTTACAATACCAATAAATAGTGTTTTATATAAGATGACAGAGTTAGAATCAGTAGCAAAGCTAAATCCAGTACATGCAATATCATTATTAATAATAAGTGTTACACTTACAATGTTAGGTGGATGGATACCATCAAAAATGGCAGCTAGAAAAAATCCAGTAGAAGCACTTAGAAGTGAATAGAAAGTGATTATAAAGGCTATCTTAAATTATAAATTAAGATAGCCTATTAATATTTAGTATTTAGTATAAAATATAGTAGAATCATATTATATATCAATTTAGGAGGGATATTGTGGTTAAAATACTAATAGTTGAAGATAACAATAAACTAAGAAAATTAATTGATGTATATCTAACTCACAATGGATATAAAACTTATAATGCAACAGATGGACTTGAGGCCTTGGAGATAATAAATAATAATATGATAGATTTAGTAATATGTGATATCATGATGCCAAACATGGATGGATTTGAGCTTATAGAAGAATTGAGAGGAATATATACTAATTTGCCAATACTTATAGTTACAGCAAAAGAATCTAAAGAAGATAAAATATTAGGATTCAAACTAGGAATTGATGATTATATGGTGAAACCTATAGATTTAGAAGAATTATTAATGAGAGTGAAAGCATTACTTAGAAGAGCGAATATAAATAATGAACATAAATTAACTATAGGAGATGTTATACTTGACTATGATAAGCTAACAGTTACAAAAGGTGATGAAGAAATAGAACTTCCACAAAAAGAATTCTATTTGTTATACAAACTCCTTAGTTATCCTGACCAAATATTTACACGTATCCAATTGATGGATGAGATATGGGGAATGGATGTGAAAAGTGATGAGCAAACGGTAAATGTGCATATAAGAAGGTTAAGAGAAAAGTTTTCACATTACAAGGAATTTGAAATTATAACAGTAAGAGGGCTTGGCTATAAGGCGGTAAGAGAAGATGACTAATTGCGTTAAAAAATTGAGAAACACTATAAAATTTAAATTTATAGTAGCCCTTATCATATCTATTATAATAGGAAATATATTATCATTTTTAATAGTAGCACCCTATATAAATAGCAAAATAGAAGAGGTATTATTCAATAGGTATGAAACAATAATGTCTGAATTAAAAAGCTCTAAAAACTATGAAGAAAAATTAGATACCTTAATAAATTTGTATGATGGATTAGGATATAGCTTAGTAGTACATAAAGACATAAATGAATTAAATCTAAGAAAATCTCAAGAAAAGGAGCTTATTGAAGGGGAGAAATCAATATACTTAGTAGCTCATAGACCTAATGCTAAGGTAGTAGGGAAAATAAATAATAATTATATTACTTTAGAATTAAAGCATTATTCAGATATAGGACATATTATATCTACTTTAAATAAAGTAGTATTATTTATTAATATATTTATTTGTTCATTTATAATAAGCTTAGTAATAAGAAAGATGACAAAACCAATTGAAAAATTAGCAGATGCTACAAATGAAATATCAGCAGGTAATTTTGATATAAATATTGATATTAAAAGTAATGATGAGGTAGGGATGCTTGTAGAAAAATTTAATTCTATGGCCAGAGAATTAAAGAATATAGAATATATGCAAACTGATTTTATTAATAATGTATCTCATGAATTTAAAACACCAATAGCAGCTATAGATGGATTTGCAACTATACTTAAAAATACCAAGATATCAGAAGAAGAAAGGATGGAGTATTTAAATATTATAACTGACGAAGCTAGTAGATTATCAGAATTATCATCTAATATACTAACACTTTCAAAACTTGATAATATGGATAATTTTAAGAATAATAAAAAGTTTTTTTTAGACGAACAAATTAGAAAAACTATTATATTACTTGAAAAAGAATGGACTAATAAAAATATATCTTTTAATTTAAATCTAAAAAATATGTCCTACTATGGAAAAGAAGAGTATTTAATGCAGGTATGGATAAATATAATCAATAATGCTATAAAGTTTTCAAAAGAAAATAGTGAAATTGATATATATTGCTACAAAAACTCAGAGTATGCATTTGTTAAAATAAAAGATTATGGTTCTGGAATGGATGAAGATACTAAAAAGAGGGTATTCCATAAGTTTTATCAAGGGGATAGTTCTAGAAAAAGTGAAGGATATGGGTTAGGATTATCTATTTGTAAAAGAATAATTGACTTATCCAAAGGAGAAATTCATATAGATAGTGAGTTAGGAAACTATACTGAGATATTAATAAGTCTACCTTATTAATAATATAAATTGTTTTCTTTCAAATGGTATAATAATAATTAATACAAATAATGTAAAAGGATATAAGGGGAGATAGCTGAAGGTTATGAAAAATATATTATTAGTAAATGCAAGTAATAGAAAGAAAAATACATATAAATTATTATTATCAATTGAAAGAATATTAAAGAATAATGGGTTTAAAACGGAGCTTATTACCTTAAGTGATTATAAAGTTGACTTTTGTAGAGGATGTGAGTGTTGCATACTTGAAGGGAAATGCTTTGTAAATGATGATTCTTATAAAATTATGGAGAAAATTAAAGCTTGTGACGGTTTGGTAATAGGAAGTCCTGTGTACCTTAATAATATGACAGGAATACTAAAAGTATTTATAGATAGAACCTGTAGTTGGTTTCATAGAACAGAAGTTGCACAGAAGCCAACTTTACTTCTTGCAAATACCCAGGGATCAGGATTAAAAAGCACTTTAAATTCTATAGAAGAATCATTAATTCAATGGGGTGTATGCCTTTGTGGTACTATTTCTAGAAATGGTAGAACCTTTAAAAAACCTATCAATGAAAAGGAAGTATCTAAATTTATAAAGTTTGTACTATCTGATGGAGTGGGGTATTTACCATCATTTAAAGAGGTTTATACCTATAATATTCAAAGAACTTTAGCTAACAATGTGTTTCCAATAGATAAGTCATATTGGGAGAAAAATGGTTGGATTAATACCCCATATTTTTTAGGTGCTAAGATGAGTGTAATAAAAAAAATTTATGGCAATGGGATATACAAAATACTTTGTAATTTCATAAAGCCAACTGAGTAAAATTAACGTAAAATGTTTTCAATAAAGCAATAACAATCATTAAAATTAGTAAAGATATAATATGAAGGAACGTTATAAAATGCATAAAATCTCTATATGAAAATCATGCATAAATAGAGGATAAATACTCTTATATGCATGATTATTTATTCATAAAATATTGTAAAAATGTGTTTTATAATATCTCCTTTTTTCAAAAGAGAATACTGCTAATTTATAGGTGTGCACTTACACAAGGCTTCATAAAAATCCTTAGGCTGATCCAGCATAGTAACATGACCAGCATTATGAATCATAAAAAGTTCCTTTTTAGGAGCTTTAATTCTTTCAAAATATTCCTGTGCCATGGGATAAGGTGTTTGCCAATCCTTGTCCCCTAAAATGTAGTAAATTGGAATCTGATATTCTATTGATTCTTTGTTCAGATCATAGTTCTCAAAAAGATATTTTAAAAGAGAAAAGTTTACATTTAAGCCTTTTGATAGGCTCAATATATCTGAGAATTTGAAAATAGGACTACGAACCACTCCCATAATTAGAGAGAAGTTTGGAGTCACTGCTAATTTATATTTTCCTTGAAGTTTTCTAAGTTTAGCTAATGCCTCTAACATAGCTTTATCAATAGGGAGTTTAGGATATTCTCCTAAAGCTTCAAGTTTCTTTAAATCAGCTTTGTTACCTGATTTCAGAATTTCTTCTTTTAACTTTGAATATCCAACTTTTTCATTTTCAAGCATGTTGATAACTTGGCCAACTCCTATATAATGGGATACTTCCTCAGGATATTTTTTAATAAACAATGTTCCTAGAACGCTGCCCCAGGAGTGTCCTAATATTGCTATTTTTTCTTTCTTGTATTTCTTTTTTAAATATTTAACTACTTCAAGTAAGTCTTCTAAGTGTAAGTCTAAGGTAGGAAAATGTTCTTTAGATGGATTTCTGGTTAAAGTTTTTCCAGCTCCTCTTTGGTCCCAGTGGACAACTGTATAATTCTTTTCCCAGTTTTGTTGCATTAAATGTGCAAAGATTGATTCTGCTGAGCCAGGTCCTCCGTGTAGAAAAAGAAGTATGGGATTTCCTTTATTACCTTCTAGGTGTAATAGGTAGTGATGTATTCCATTGATTTCTATATATTCTTCTGTTGATGTAATTTCTTTTTGAAATTTAGCCATTATACATGATTCCTCCTAAAACTAAAACTAAGACTATATTATTAAATATATCACAATGTAAAAGAAAGTATATGTGTAATGTTTAATAAATATAAAGTATAATTATTACAGTATATGAAATATTAACATATTATAATTACAAGTTATTTAAAGGATCAGTTTACTGAAGATTTATTGACGAAAAAGCTAAGTAATAAAAGATGCTAGCTTTACAGAAATAATGGAACTGTAAAGTATTAAGAAAATAGTAATCAATACAGAAAGAGAGGGAAGCTATGATTGGATTGGCAAGAGGAACTGTTAAAGTAGTTCCATATACGTATCAGTGGAGAACGGAGTACGTAAAAGAGAGTGGACTACTGAAATCAGTAATAGGGCAATATGTTTTAGACATTCAACATGTAGGAAGTACTTCAATAGAAGGCTTAGATGCTAAGCCTATTATTGACATAGCAGTAGCTGTTGAATCTCTAGATAAAGTTAATTACTTTAAAGGAGCATTAGAACAAATTGGATATGAATATAAAGGCAATGCTGGAATTGAAGGACGAATTATGTTTGCTAAAGGTAGCGAAGATTTAAGAACTCATTATTTACATGTAGAAGTTATTCATGGACCCATATGGGAAAATCATATATATTTTAGAGATTATCTCCGCCTACATAAGGAATATATTAAGGAGTATTCAGACCTTAAAAAAGCCTTAGCAATAAAATTTCAAGAGGATAGAGGTTCTTATACGAAGGAGAAGGATAAGTTTATTACTTTCATATTGGAAAAAGCAAAGAGGGAATTTAGTGGTAATTAAAAATAAAAAAATAATTAAAAAAACAGGGGTAAAAATTGCACTTTCACTTCTAGTACTTTTATTCCTTGGAGGTATATGGCAAGGTTATATGATGAATAAAGAAGCCACCATGTTTTCACCTCCAGGACAATTATACAAGATAAATTCTCATAATATCCATGGATATGCCATTGGAGAGGGGAAAGATACCATTGTTTTTACTACAGGTTCAGGAACTCCTTGTGCCTTTACGGACTATTATTACCTTCAAAGTGAATTACAGGATTATGCAAGGACTATTAGCTACGATCATGCTGGCTATGGTTTTAGTGAAAGTACATCTATTTCAAGGAATGTGGATATTGTAGTTGAAGAACTCCATGAGCTACTTAAACAGGCAGGAGAAGTATCACCCTATATTTTAGTTGGACATTCTCTTAGCTCTCTTGAGGTAATTCATTTTGCTCAAAAATATCCTGAGGAAGTAAAAGCAATAGTGTTATTAGATGGTGGAAATCCTGAGTTTTATGCTAAGGATTCAGAATTAAAGTCCTACATAATAAATCGAGGTATGGCAGGTTTGCGAGTAAGTGGCATTGTTAGATTACTAGGAAATATAGGAATTGAACTTCCTTTTTTAGGAGAAGATTTACGCTATGATAGTCTGCCTAAAGAAATAAGAAGTATAGATAAAGCTATGTATTATAAATATATTGGAAATAAAAACAATTTAAGCTCTATGAAAAATATTAATGAAAATGCACAGTTAGTGCTCAATAATGGTTATTTAAAAGATATCCCATTGATTATATTATCCTCAGATAGTGGAGGAAGTTGGGAAAAAAGTCAACAACAGCTTTTAAATTGGTCTAACAACAGTTATCAAGAAACTATACCTAATTCAAACCATTATATTCATTGGTCGAATAAAGAAATTGTTGTTCAGAAAATTTTAGAGCTTGTTTTAAAGTAGGAATAACTCTAATTCAAACAACAGATTGCTACGGCTCGCCTATTTCAGCAAGCTATTTAAAACTTGTAGAAGAAGGTCAATATGAGGGCTCAATACAAGATTATGTTCGTGAAAATCATGAAAAGCAAAAAGAAGTGTTAAATAAATATGAAACTAGTTTAAATCTATATGCAGCTTCTACCTTAGATAGATCTGGTGAAATACACAAAGAAGTATCAGAAGAGGTATTCAATAAGCTATATGAAAATGGCTATTTAGCTAAGCTATCCTCACCACAGTTTTATGACCCTGATTTTAAAGTACTTTTAAACGGTCGACAAGTAATTGGTAAATGCCCTATTGAAGGATGTGGTTCAGATAAAGCCTATGCAGATGAATGTGCTCTGGGACATCAATATATGCCAAATGAATTGATTGAGCCAAAGAGTGCTTTATCAGGAAAAACACCTGAACTAAGGGATGTGACAAATTGGTATTTTAAACTAGAAGAGTATAATAACACTCTAATTGAAAAAGTAAATTATTTAAGAGCTCATTCTAATTGGCGTAAAAATTTATTAAATACTATTGAAGAATTCTTAAAGCCACCAGTTATTTATGTAAAACGTAAGCAATTAGAAGGTATTACAAATCTAGAAGAAAAATTACCAAAGCACACAATTATTGATGAACCAAAGAAGCCTTCTGTTACTTTTGTATTTGAAAATCTACAAGATAGAGAGACTGCAAGAGAGATATTTGATGATATGGGAATTCGTTTTAGAACTGGTAAAACCTTAGTACCTTTTAGATTATCAGGGAATGTTCAATGGGGTATCGAAATACCTGAGAAGGAAGACCTAAAAAATTTAACTTTTTGGGTTTGGCCTGAATCTCTTTGGGCGCCTATTTCTTTCACTAAAACTTATCTTGAATCTATAGGCAAAAATCCTGATGAATGGACAGAGTGGTGGTATTCTGAGGATGCAAAGGTATATCAATTTATTGGGGAAGACAATATCTATTTTTACGGAATTGCTGAAATGGCATTGTTTATGGCTTTAAGGGGCATTAGTAGTGAGGATGAAATTCAATGGGAGAACATTAATCTTCCTCACCTAATTGCAAATAATCATCTACTATTTATGGATAAAAAGGCAAGCAGCAGCGGTACTATAAAACCACCTATGGCAGGGGAGTTATTAGAACATTACACTGCAGAGCAATTACGTATGCATTTCCTAAGTTTAGGACTTTCAAAGAAAAGCGTTAGCTTTGCACCACAAGCATTTATGGATAAAGAAGATAAACAGGGTCCTGATACAGTTTTAAAAGATGGTAACTTATTGACCAACGTATTTAATAGGCTTGTTCGTTCTTGTTTTTACACTGCACAAAAGTATTTTGATGGCAAAATACCAGTGGGAGGAATCAGTAACAATATTATAGAAGAATCAAATGAAGCTGTTCTAACCTATGAAAGGCATATGTATAATCATGAGTTTCATAGTGTAATTTATGTTTTAGATAGTTACATTCGTAATATGAATAAGCATTGGGCCAATAATATGAAGCTTGCAGATTCTAAAGATGATGGTGATCTTCGTAAACAAGTTCTAATAGATTCATTCCATGCAATAAGAACTGCTATTACTTTAATTCATCCTATTGCACCAAATAGCTGTGAAATGGTAAGAGAATATTTAAATGCTAATGAACAACTTTGGAGTTGGGATTATATATTTGAACCAATCTATACCTTTATAGGAGATACACTTATCCATAAATTGAAATATCTAGAGCCTCGTGTGGATTTCTTTGAAAAGCATGAATCTCAAATTTCTTTTTAGAGTACATGGAGAAACTACTCTGACAGGGTGAACTGTATAATAAATAAATGGGTTTTATAGCCTTAGGCATTGATACAACTTTCCTAAGGTTATTTTTATAAATTGTAATATAGTATAATGTGGAGCAGAAACATATTGTAGCCTTACATGAGAAGGACTATAAAGAGTTGGAGAATAAAAGGAGGAAGAATAATGCCTAAAGAAATAGAGACAAAGGCTCTACTTTCTAGAAATAAAAAGCCTGGAAGTTGGTTTGGAACGCACTATCTTTTTAATATATATAGGGGATGTGAACATCATTGTATTTATTGTGATTCAAGAAGTTTATGTTATAAAATAGATAACTTTGATGAGCTTATTATAAAGAAGAATGCTGTAGAACTCCTTAGAAAAGAACTTAAAAGTAAAAGAAAAAAGGGTACTATTGGAACTGGGGCTATGAGTGATCCATATACAAAATCTGAAAAGGATTATTTATTAACTAGAGGGTGTTTAGAGGTTATTTCTGATTATAACTATCCAGTTCACATTACAACTAAAAGCAATTTGATTTTAAGAGATATAGATCTACTTACTGAAATAAATAAAATTTATGCTTCTGTAGCTATGACTATTACAACAACTGATGATAATTTAGCTAGTATAATAGAACCTGCTGCACCATCTTCTACAGATCGGTTCAAGGCTCTTGGTATTTTATCAACTGTAGGAGTATGTACTAGCATTACTATGATGCCAATCTTACCTTTCTTAGAAGATACAGAGAAAAATATTTTAGATATTGCAAATAAGGCTAATTATTATGGGGTTAAATATATTGTCCCATGGATTGGTATGTCTTTACGTGATAGACAGAGGGATTACTATTATAAAGCTTTAGATAGATATTTTCCCGGACTTAGACAGAAATATGAGAAAAAGTATGGAGATAAATATAAGTGTTCTGCTAGAAATATGAATAAGCTGGGTTATGCACTACTAGAAGCATGTACAAAGTATGATATATCCCTTAAGATGCCTAGTTATGAGAAGAAAGTAACATCTGTACAATTGAACTTATTAAATAATAATCATTGAACTTAGTAAAGATATAATATGAAGGAATGCTATAAAATACATAAAATCTCTGTATGAAAATCATGCATAAATAGAGGGCAAATACTCTTATATGCATGATTATTTATTCATAAGATATGGTAAAAATGTGTTTTATAATACCACATTTTTTCAAAATAGAATACTGATCTAATTTATATTTTTAATAATAAGGTAATTAATACTCTATTTGAAAAACAATATAATAAATACTATAATAATAAGGGATGTTTTAAGGAGATGATTATTATGAGTGGTGAAAAGACCAAAGAGGTTTTAAAGCATCGGAAGAATTTAAAACTTAAATTAGTATGGCAAGGTGCATTGATAGGCCTTGTAGTGGGGCTAGTTATTGTTCTAAATAGACTAGCTATAAGTAAGGTCACAGAGATATTTGGAAGTCTTTATTTAAATGCTAAAGGTAATCCTCTTGGAGCTGTACTTTTATTTAGTGTTTTAATCGTAATAGGTGCTTTTGTAGGATTTTTAGTAAAAAGTGAACCGATGATATCAGGAAGTGGAATTCCTCAAGTAGAAGGTTTTTTACTGAGAAAACTAAACATTAAATGGCTTAAAGTACTTATTTATAAATTTGTAGGTGGAGTTATGTGCCTTGGAACTGGATTATCTTTAGGAAGAGAAGGTCCTTCTGTACAAATGGGGGCAGCAATTGGACAAGGTTTTGGACAAGTATTTAAAAGGGTAAAGGTAGAAGAAAAATACTTAACTACAAGTGGAGCCAGCGCAGGTCTTGCAGCAGCTTTTAATGCTCCATTATCGGGAGTAATGTTTTCTCTAGAGGAGATACACAAAAACTTTTCTCCATTAGCTTTACTTTCTGCTATGGCCGCGGCTATGGTAGCTGACTTTGTATCAAAATATTTTTTAGGTCTTACTCCTGCATTGAATATTAGCAGTGTTAAGCCTATACCTTTAAATTACTATTGGACTTTAATACTTTTAGGAATAATAGTCGGAGTAGGGGGAGTAATATTTAATAGTGGTATCCTAACAGGTCAAAGGATATACGAAAAATTTAAAGGACTTAAGGTTCAATATAAGGCAATAATACCTTTTGTTATTACAGGCTTTGTGGGAATATTTGCACCACTATTATTAGGTGGTGGACATGAATTAATCATGAATTTACCGGAGGCTGATTTTACTGTAATTACACTTTCAATATTTTTGATAGTAAAGTTTATACTACTTATTATATGTTTTGGCTCAGGAGTTCCAGGTGGAATATTTTTTCCACTATTAGTGCTAGGGGCCTTAGTAGGAAATATTTTTGGATTATTAGTATGTACCTCTTTAGGGATACCAAAGTTATTCATAGTTAACTTTATAATATTAGCCATGGCAGGTAATTTCTCCTCAATAGTTAAAGCTCCTATTACAGGCATAGTATTAATTTGTGAGATGACAGGTTCCTTTGAGCACCTATTATCTTTAGCCATAGTATCCATATTTGCATATATAACCTCAGATTTATTAAAATCTCATCCTATATATGAGAGCTTATTAGATAATATCTTAAGAAAAAATGGAGAGATATTAAAAGAGAGCGATAGAAGTAAAACCCTATTAGAATTTGTGATTCATATTGGCAGTGAACTAGAGGGAGAGTTTATAAAAAATATAAATTGGCCAGAGGAATGCTTATTGGTGGCAATAAAAAGAGGAAATAAAGAAATACTTCCTAAAGGTGATATAAAGCTTCTTGGAGGAGATTATATAGTGGCAATGGTTGATGAAAACAGGGTTAGCTGCGTTATACCTATATTCGAAGACTTGTGTGAAGCTAATACAGGTTAATATAAAATTTAGTTTAAGAGGACTTCATATTATTACTGTCCATGCTCTTGGTAAGGAGTATCTATAGTAATAATATAAAGTCCTATTTTAATATTTGGTTTTGTTTTAACATAGTTCTAAAATCAACGATGGTCTAAAATAAAACTAAATATTTTATAATTAGAAGATATAGGTTATCACTATCGAGGCAATGCTGGAATTGAAGGACGAATTATGGTTGCTAAAGGTAGTGAAGATTTAAGAACTCATTATTTACATGTAGAAGTTCTCCATATTTAATAGATAAAATAACTATTCAGTTATTCACATTAATTGTAAAATATATACATAAAAAATTATCCCTTATTGTAAAATAATTTATCTAATTTACAATAAGGGATAATTTTTAAATCTATGTATCAAAGATTTAGCATCAAAATTCCAGTAGAAATTTTATTTTTACTGGAATTGTTATTATTAACACTTAATTAAAGTAATGAATTTATAGATTTATTATATAGTGTGATATAAACAAAATTTACATAGAAGCTATTTTTGTGCTTTATTTGAAACAGTTTTTATAACATATTATGTATTTATTTTGTGATATTTATGTTGTAAATATTGTGTTGTTTTGTGTGATATTATTTATAACATAATTGGAGGAATTTAGAATGTGGTTGCTTTATCTTGTTGATATTTTTTTATAAAAATGGTAAAATATTACCTATGGTAATTACCTTAGGTAATGAAAGGGGAGGCTAAATTGAAAAATGATAAAAAACATGTAAGTAAGGAATTTATTGTAGAAACTACATTAAGCTTAATTGATAGAAATGAAGGAATGAAGGATGTAACTTTAAGAGATATTGCTAAAGAAGTTGGATGTGCACATACAAATTTATATAACTATTTTAGTAGTTTAGATGAAATATTTTGGGAAGCACTTGGTCAGGTACTTCTTATTATGATGGATTATTCCAGTAATGGTCTGAGTAATCAAAAAGATGATGAAGAAAGGTTTTTCTTAATGTTATCCAATTTAATTGATTTTTCTATGCAACATCCCGGATGGTATAGATTTATATGGTTTAAGCCTATAGGTGGAAACCCTTCTCCAGAAGTTACTAAGATATTGAATAAATCAGGAGATGGATTTTCACAACTTATAAAAATGAGTAATAATAATATTTCAAATGAGAAAGCAAATTCTGTCGGAAATATATTGCATAGTTATTTACATGGTGAATTGTGTAAATGGATTAATAATCGAAGTTTTATAAATAAAGAGGAGGAAACCAAAACAATAATTTTTTCAAACCTAAAATATCTATATAAACTACTAATTCAATAATATAAGATATTAGATTTTAAGAAATTAAATAACAAAAATCATACTAATGCATTTTAAAAGTTTAAAGGAGATGTATAGAAGTGTTAGGAAAGTTAATTTCAAAAATTTGTCCAATCTTTATGGTTCCTGAAAATAGCCCAGTTAACGAAGAAAAGTACTTAGGTGATAAAAAGAATAATCCTTCAATTTATGAGACAGGTAATAATAAATATATTTATCCACTAATTAAATTTAAAGATGAGCAAGTGATAATTGAGAAACTTTGCTTAATTGATTTTGAGGGAGATACTATTTATAAAGCTATAGAATTGCAGCAAGTGAAACAAGAAGGTTTTATATATTACATTGTACTTATGGGAAGGCAGGATGGTGAATCAGATATTTACTATACAAAGGGACTGAAATTAGACGGGGATAAGTATAAATCATTACTGAATAAAGTAACTATATACGAAGTTGATTCCATGAAGGTACAGTTTGATGTAACTGAAAAAGGGATAGATGTACATCTATCTTTAAGGGATAGGAAAAATAGAATTATAGAGTTTAAAATAAAAGAGAATAAGAATAAATTAGATAGTTTTGGTCTGCTAGCACCTGTAGGTAGTATGAGTGAAAGCCCAGATAAATTTCCTATCATATATTTAAAAAAATTTAATATGGTGGAGCAAAAACACACCGATATATTTGTAAAGATAGATGGAAAAGATCTAAAGCCTATTAAACTTTTTCCATTGTGTAATTTTAAAAGGGTTTATTTGGCTAGATATTCTTATTTTAATAATATTAAAGATTTGAATAATGGTTATATAGGTATAATAGAACCGATAGAATTTACTACAGATGTAGATGAAATAAAAATAGATGATTGTATTTATTCAATTAACATAAACAATACACATCCTGAAATAAAGTCCGTAAAAAGAATTGACAGCAATAGTGAAATGAAAATAACTTTTTCTCCACCTATACCAGATATTATTTTATTAAAGGATAATACAGAAATACTAGGACATTTTTCATTATCTGTTGATGAGGTTAAAGGAATTATGGGGGGAACTTATTTAGTAAGGAAAAATAATGATTCAATTAAACTTCAAATTAACCCTCAAAAGGGTTGGCAGCCAATGCCTGGTAAGCTATGGATAAAAACTTACTTATGGAACTGTGATATAAAAACCGTAGATGATATATTACAAGTAGAGTCAAAGTGGAGCCGTATAAAATAGTTTAAAGCTATAAATAGGTATATAAACTGAATGCGTGCTGGTAACGTGAACCTGGCCTAAGCATTGGAATCAACGAAAAATACAGTGACTAATTAGCCACTGTATTTTTATCCTATAAAAAATCACAACCCTACATTATATGACCAGAGTTCGTGACATGTGTTATAATTTAATCTACGAATTATCAGAAGGGAGGTAAGTAGGCGGAAATTTATAGAACATTTCTCAGCTAAATACATTAAGGAATAAGGGTGATAAATATGGAGAAGGAGTTTATAGTTTTAAAAGGCTGTAAAGAAAATAATTTAAAGGATATTTCATTAAAAATACCTAAAAGAAAGATAACCATATTCACAGGGGTATCTGGTTCTGGAAAGTCATCTATTGTTTTTGAAACAGTTGCAAAGGAAGCACAACGTCAATTGAATGAGACATTCAGTGCTTTTATAAGGAACTTTTTACCTAAGTATGGTGAGGTTAAAGCTGATCATATAGAAAATTTATCGACACCAATTATTATCGACCAAAGTAGAATTGGTGGCAATTCAAGATCGACTTTAGGTACTATTACAGATATAAATTCCTTTCTAAGAGCTTTATATTCAAGATTTGGAAGCACTTATATAGGAAAGGCTAATATGTTTTCTTTTAATGATGTTAATGGTATGTGCCCAGAATGTGAGGGACTTGGTAAAAAGTTAGTTCCTAACATGGATGAGATACTTGATAGAAGTAAATCATTAAATGAAGGAGCTATTTTACTTTCAGGCTTTGGAGTAGGTTCTTGGCACTTTAAGATATTTGCTGAGTCAAGATATTTTGATAATGATAAGAAGATATGTGACTATTCAGAAGAAGAACTAGATAAGTTCTTATATGGTGGGCCAGAGAAAATTAAGATAGATGAAACAGGTGGAATGAACATAACTTATGAAGGGCTAATGGTTAAATTTAATAGGTTATATTTAAAGAAAGAAGGAGAGATCTCTGAAGCTGCAAGGAAAAAACTAAATCAACTTCTTGTGGAAGAGAAGTGTCCTGTTTGTATGGGAAAAAGACTTCATGAAAGAGTTTATGGATGCTTAATTAATGGTTATAATATAGCAGATTTAACTAGTATGCAAATTGATGAATTAGTTAAAGTAATTAAAGAAATAGATGAACCAGAAGCTGAGCCTTTAATTAAAGGGATAATAGAAAAGCTAAATAATATCATAGATATAGGTCTTGGATATTTAACTTTAGATAGAGAAACAGTATCATTATCAGGTGGAGAATCTCAACGTATAAAAATAGTTAAATACTTAAATAGTAACCTTATAGATTTAATGTATATTTTTGACGAACCTAGTATAGGACTTCACCCAAGAGATGTACATAAGCTAAATAATCTTTTAATGAAACTACGTGACAAAGGTAATACAGTAATAGTTGTTGAACATGACCCTGATGTTATTAAAATTGCAGATCATATTATAGATGTAGGGCCAAGAGCAGGAAAATATGGCGGAGAAATCGTATATGAAGGAAACTATGAGAACCTACTTAAATCAGGAACCTTAACTGGTAATGCATTACATAAATCTCTTACTATTAAGGAAAAAGTAAGAGAGCATAAAGGATATTTAGAGATAGTAAATTGTAATAAAAATAATTTAAAAAATATATCTGTCACAATTCCTAAAGGAGTACTAACTTTAGTGACAGGAGTTGCAGGTTCAGGTAAAAGTACATTAATTAAGCATGAATTCATGGAACAAAATAAGGATGCTGTACTTATAGATCAAAATCCTGTATCAGCCAATTCGAGATCAAGTTTAGCAACTTATAGTGGAATTATGGACAATATAAGAAAAGCTTTTGCTAAAGCAAATGGTGTTAATGCATCATTATTTAGCTCAAACTCAGAAGGAGCTTGTGAGAATTGTAATGGAAGCGGAATAATAGAAACAAATCTTGCATTCATGGAAAATATAAAGAGTACTTGTGATGTTTGTGAAGGTAAGAAGTTTAAAAAAGAAGTTTTAGAATATAGATTTCAAGGAAAAAACATAATAGAAGTTCTTGAAATGTCTGTTTCAGATGCAATTGAATTCTTTAACTTAAAGCCAATCAAAACAAAGTTACAGTCTATTGAAAAAATGGGAATTGGATATTTAACCTTAGGGCAAACTCTTGATACTTTATCTGGTGGAGAGTGTCAAAGATTGAAGCTTGCTAGTGAATTACATAATAAGAGTTCTGTATATATATTAGATGAACCTACAACTGGTCTTCATATGGCTGATATTGAAAAGTTTATAAATATAATTGAAGATATTGTAGATAGCGGAAATACAGTTATAATAGTTGAACATAATATAGATATAATTAAAAGAGCAGATTGGATTATTGATATGGGCCCTGATGGTGGAACAAAAGGTGGAGAGATAATATTTAAGGGAACTCCAAAACAATTATGTAACTGTGAAGCATCATTAACAGCTAAATATATTTAGTTTGTTTTCAAATAAATATACTAAGAACAGCTCCTAAGTTATTAACATATATTATAGCATTACATGTAATGCCATAATATATGGCTAATAAAGTTGGAGGAAATCAATATGACAGAGGGGTTAACAGGACTTGTTATAACCAAAGCAGATAAAAGTTATAATATTGTTCGTAGAACTGCAAATTTATATTTTAGTTACTACCCAAGGGTAATTGTATATCCTAATAATATAACAGATGTAGTTAATGCAGTAAATTGGTCAAGAAATCAAGGATTAAATATACGTTGTAGAAGTGGTGGTCATAACTATGAAGCATTTTCTGTGGCAAATGATGCTGTTGTGATAGATGTTTCTAATTTACTTGATTTTGAAATAGATACTAATGAAGGTTATGTAAGAATAGGGGCAGGATATAGGCAAGAACAACTTCATCCTAAGATAACTGAATATGGGTTTGCATTTGTTGGAGGAGGCTGTCAATCTATTGGGGTCGCAGGAACTACATTAGGAGGAGGAGTTGGCTTTTTACAAAGGGAATATGGGTTAGTATGCGATAATCTAGTAGAAGCACAAATAGTAGATGCTTTTGGCAGGATAATAACTGCTAATTCATATCAAAATCAAGATTTATTTGCTGCATTAAGAGGAGCAGGTAGTAATAATTTTGGAGTAGTAGTGTCACTTACTTTTAAAGTATATCCAGTTGATAAAGTAACAGTAGTGACTGCTCAATGGTCTAAAAAGAGTAGGTATGAAGTAATTCAAGCATTTCAAGAGGTAGGGGAACATTTAGATAATAGGTATACCATTAAGGTTTCTATGACTAAAGATGCTATTGCACTATATGGAGTAGGAGTAAGAAGCACAGAAAAAGAAATGGAAGAAGCTTTAAGCGTTTTATTAAAAGTTCCTAATAAAATGAATTATACAACAAAACATATTAGTTTTAAGGAATCTGTACAGAGGCGTCCAGGTTTTGTGTCTACACCAAAAGGATTTAAGATTACAGGATTATTTGCATATAATCCATTAGGAAAAGAACCTTGTGAAATAATGTTTGATTATTTAGATAATTCACCGCCTATACAGCCACCAATAGATATTGGATTCCTCCTATTAGGAGGAAAGATTGCAGAAAATGAAGGTTTACCTAGCGCTTATCCTCATAGACGTGCTAAAGTATTAATAGAAATTGATGCCGAATGGCTTCTTAAGTATAGTATGTATGCTAATGATACAATTAGATGGGTAAATAGTTTAAGAAAGTCCTTACTTCCATATGCAGGTTTTGGATATCTTAACTATTGTGATATTAATATACCTAATTATTTATATAATTATTTTGGTAATAATGTACCTTGGCTAAAAACTGTGAAAGAAAAATATGATCCATATAACTTATTTTACTATCCTCAAGGAATAAATCTATAAGCAGTGTGGTGATTACATGGAAATAATCCATATGGTTATGCATCTTTAGTTGAAGAAATAAATGATAGTATAATAATCTTTTCAGAATCTCAATATATGGAAAGGTACTTAATACATTTAGGAGCTGAATAATTATTTTATTCAGCTCCTATTCGATTGGTGATTTACTAAGTCATCTTCTCGGTAGATTTTATACTTGCAATATAAATATATACATGAATGTTAATATTGGTTGATAGACATTAAAAAGTGAGAGAAATATAATAAATATGAAAGGTATGATAAATATGATTTGTATAAATTTGAAAAGATTAAGGAAAATCAATCAATATACACAAGAAGAAGTGGCTGAGAAAATTAATGTTTCAAGGCAAGCTGTAGCTAAATGGGAAAATGGAGAGTCAACTCCAGATATAAATAGTTGTATTGCACTTGCAAACTTGTATAACGTTACTATAGATGACTTAGTTAATCATTCAGAGGAAGATTCAGGTATTGTGGTGCCGCCTAAAGGAAAATATTTCTTTGGATCTGTGGTGGTTGGAGAACGGGGCCAGATTGTTATTCCTAAAAAAGCGAGAGAATTATTTCATATTAATCCTGGTGATAATTTATTGATATTGGGAGATGAAGATAGAGGAATTGCCATTGTACATCAACGTGACCTTATAAATTTCATGGGAAAAATTGGAGTGGTAACAAAGGAATAACAATTTTTAAGCAGATGAATTGGAAAGAGGAGGATTACAATATGAGTAAAATAGTATTTTTTTGTATTCCTGCACATGGACATACTAATCCTACAATTGAGGTAGTGCGTGAATTATCATGTAGAGGTCATGAAATATGGTATTATTCTTTTAATGATTTTAAAGAAAAAATTGAAGGGGCAGGTGCGAAATTCATTAGTTGTGATAAGTATCTTCCAGAATTAAAGCCTGGAGATGAGAAAAAAATTGGAAAGGATTTTGCTGCTTTAATTGAAATGATAGTAGATACCACTATAGCTTTGGATGAGAAAGTACGCAGTGAACTTAAGGATTTCAATCCGGATTGTATTGTATCAGACTCTTTATGTTCATGGGGTAAGCTATTTGCAGAAAAATTAAATATTGCCTACGTATGTTCTACCACAACTTTTGCATTTAATAAATATACAGCAAAAATGATGAAGCAAAATTTTAATGAAATCATGCGTATGATTTTAGGAATGAGGCGTATTAATAAGAAAATAAAGCTTTTACGAAAAAATGGATATGAGGTTAAGAATTTTATTTCTATAATTCAAAATGATAATGATACAAATACTATTGTATATACTTCAAAGGAATTTCAACCAATGGTGAAGACTTTTTCAGATAAATATTCCTTTATAGGGCCTTCGGTATCTAATATGAAGGTTGAATACGAAGAAAGAAGACTTAAAAAAGTATATATTTCACTGGGAACGGTAAATAACAAAAATATAAAATTTTATAAAAACTGTATAAAAGCCCTTGAAACTTATGATGTTGATGTAGTTATGTCAGTTGGGAAAGGTACTGCAATTGAAGAATTAGGGAATATACCAAATAATTTTGAAGTGAAGAATACTGTTGAACAAATTAAAGTACTTCAAAATGTAGATGTGTTTATTACTCATTGTGGTATGAATAGTGTTAATGAAAGCTTGTATTATGGTGTTCCTATGGTATTGTATCCACAGCAAGAAGAGCAGGGAATGGTAGCAAAACGAGTTTCTGATTTAGGAGCTGGAGTTTTTTTGAAATACAATAGTCCAGAGTATATAAAAGAGGCAGTATTAAAGGTTATGAATAATGATAACTATAAGAAAAATGCAAATAAATTAGCAAAAAGCTTCAAAGATGCTGGAGGCGCAAAGAAAGCGGCTGATTCTATATTAAAAGTTATAGATGCTAGCAAATTAAAGTAATTATAATTTAAATAACACATAAATATAACTAATATTGAATAGTAGTTATATTTATGTGTTAACTTATAGATTCTTCAATATATAGTATAATTTAAGCGATAGAATAAGATTAGGAAGGATGAAAAGATGTTTAAGATAGGTGAATTTTCAGTACTTACATCTATAAGTATTCACATGCTTAGAAACTACGATAAAATTGGATTGTTAACACCTAAGTATATAGATGAATCAACAGGATATCGATATTATGAAAGTAATCAATTGCCAATTGCCAATCAAATTGTGGCTTTAAAGATGATGGGATTTGGATTAAAAGAAATAGCTGCATTACAACTACAAGAAATGCAAATAGACAATTTAAAAGAGATATTAAAAAATAAAATTGAAGCTAAAGAACAAGAGGTAAAAGTAATCAGAAAACAGTTAGCACAAATGGAGAATGCGTTGAAGGATTTAACAAGCGAGAAGGAACAGGCATTATCTATAGTAACTAAGTGTATACCAGATAGAAAAGTTGCTAGCTTTAGAATGAAAATCAAAGAATTTCACGAAGAGGGAGTTTTATGGAAAACACTTGGTGATGAATGTGAAAAGTTAAATATTCAATTTTCAGATTCGAATTATTCTATTGCCATTCAGCATGAAATAAATTTTGATGAAAACTACATAGATGTTGAAGTTCAAAGATTAGTTGAAAATATTTATGAAAATACTGACAAGGTTAAGTTTTATAGCATACCATCTTGTGAGGTAGCTTCATTGGTATATCAAGGTGGTTATAGCAGACTTAAAGATATAAATATTTATCTGGCTAAATGGATAACACAAAATGGACTTGAAATTTGTGGACATGCATTTAATATTTATTATGTTTCTCCAGAGCATGAAGTAAGTGAAGAAAAATTTATTACAGAAGTATGTTTTCCAATTAAAAAAAGATAGTGTATTGATTCTAGTATAATGCGAGGGTATATGCTTTTTCTATAGAAATTAAAATTTTATAGAAGGAGTGATAAAAATATGACTAAGAAGGTAATTGAACTAAGACATAAAGTTTGTGATTATGCCTGTATGTGGAATGGTATTGAAGATTTATATCAAACAAGATTAGGTGAAGATATACCAGATTATTTTTTCTTTTGTTTAAGTGGAATAGGAAAATTTGTATACTTAAAGTTTAGCAATGGAAATATGCGAAGGATGACTTCATGGAACGATGGAAGAACTAAAAAAATGTATGATTCAATTAATGATATTGTGGAATTGAAGAAGCTCAAAAAATTAAATATGAAACTCTTGAGAAGGCTCTTAATATTGAAAAGACTTCTCTATCTGATAAAAATTCAATGTGCCTCATAGAGTTTGATGATGAAATTAAGAGTATTAGAGAAATTGCTATAAAGGGATTTTATGAGAAGGCAAACCAAATGCTTAATCCTAAGGTGAGATTCTGTGGAATTCCTGGTATGCGAAAGCTTAGCAAAGAAATTCTTAGTTGGAAAGATGAATTAACTGTTGAAGAATATGAAACAGCTCTTAGAAACATCGTTATGTTTACAGGTACTGTTCCAATTCTCCCCAATAGGTTGATTATGATAGAGGAAAAGGATGAAATAGAACACCGAGCAGCTCGAAGAGAGTATTCAACATTATTAATGAAACTAGGAGAAAAATATGGTTTTCATGAGTGGAAAGCAGCAAGCAATCTTTTTAGTAAGAGCGGCATTATTATTCAAGAGATGACGAATTTAATAGTAGAATACTTGCTGAAAGAAAGTAAAGAGCTTAATGGATTACCGAATATGAAGAATACTTTTGCTAAAATGTTTAATGAAATACCTAAACGCCCAAATAAAGGCGACGTTGTGGATATGAAGTGTGATTTTTCAGCAATAAATCAAATTCTTCCTCACCCTATATATGCGGATATGTTTACTAAATCCCTCTGAAAAGACTTTTGAAGAATTAAAACCTTTTATTAAAGAATCCTATGAATATGCAAAAGAAAAATATAAGAAAAGAAAAGTGTAGATTCCAGTTTACCTAATAGATAAATATATATTTATGAAACTATATAAAAAACCTCACTTACTACAGATACGGAGAATCCTATCACAAATAAGTGCGATTTTTACTAAAATTGTATGAGAAGAGATAGAATAATAGATAATATTTATATGAAATAATTATAGAGAAGTTTAATACAAGAAAAACTCCTATGTATAATGTGATTACATAGGAGTTTTTAAGTTTTAATGAGAATTCAATGAAGAAGAAATATTAATTATATTATTCACAGCTACCATCTAAATCAGGGTAATATTTAATAGACCAAGCTTCAAATTCCTTAATGAGTTTAGTAATTTCTTTCCCTTTATCAGTTAGATGATATTCAACTTTAGGTGGAATTTCAGCATATATTACCTTACCTATTAATCCATCGCTTTCTAATTCTTTTAAATTTTCATTTAAAATCTTTTGGCTTATGCCTTTAACAATTCTTTGAAGCTCTAAAAATCTTTTGGGCTCATTATATAAACTACATAATAAAAGAGCCTTCCATTTACCACGTATAAAATCCATTGCAAAATCTAATAAACAAACATATTTTTTGTTATTGAAAGAAATCATTAAATTACCTACTTTCAAATATTTTTACATAAGACATTATACTAAAATTATTAATATAAATAAAGAATATGTCCTGTTTATATTAATATCTTATTTTCTTATATAAATAAGGTATTATAATAATTCTTACCTTTAGGTAAGACATCTAACTTAAAAGTGCGTACTTGTTAGGCAGTATAGGTATTTATATAATGAGGACATAAGTGAGGAGATAAAAAAGCACACATAAGGAGAGGTAATATGAAGGTAGTTGCTTTTAATGGAAGTCCTAAAAAGGAGGGTAACATATATAAATCAATAGAGATTGTAGCATCAAAAAGAGAGAATAAGAATTTTATGAATTTCATAAGATAAATATATTAATAAAAATAATTAAAGGTTTGGAAGGAGAAGAATTAACATGATAGATAATATGAATAGTATAATTACTTTAAACAACGGTATTGAAATGCCAAGATTAGGACTTGGGGTTTTCAGAGTAGAGGATAGTTCAGAATTAATAAATGCAGTTAAAGTGGCAATAAAAAATGGATATCGAAGCATTGATGGTGCAGCTATATATGGAAATGAAGAAGCTATGGGAGAAGGAATAAGAGAGGGTATAAAGGAAGCAGGGATTTCAAGAGAAGATTTGTTTATAACTTCTAAGGTTTGGAATGCTGATTTAGGATATGAATCAACAATAGCAGCTTATGAAGCAAGCTTAAATAGATTAGGTGTGGATTATTTAGATTTATACCTTATTCATTGGCCAGTAGAAGGAAANNTAGAATATCTATATAAAGAAGGTCGTGTTAGAGCTATAGGAGTAAGTAATTTTCAAGTTCATCATCTTCAAGACTTATTAGGTGATGCTGAAATAAAACCTGTTATAAATCAAGTAGAATTACATCCCTACTTAAGTCAAAAAAAGGTTAGAGAATTTTGCAAAGAAAATGATATTCAAGTTGAGGCATGGTCACCTTTAATGGCCGGTAATGGATTATTAGAAAATGAGATATTAAAAGAAATAGCTAAGAAGTACAATAAAACAGTAGCTCAGATAGTACTACGTTGGGATTTACAAAGTCAAGTAGTAACTATTCCTAAATCTACAAATGAGAGAAGGTTAATTGAAAATATAGATATATTTGATTTTAATCTAAGTAAGGTTGATATTGATAGGATAGATAGCTTAAATCAAGATTTAAGAGTAGGACCAGATCCAGATAATTTTGATTTTTAATTTATATTTTATTCTTTTTATTTTAGTAAATCTAATTATATAATTAAAACCTCACTTGAAATAGTTGTGGTGAACTGTATCATAAGTAAATGTGGTTTGCAGCCGCTCAAGAATGATACAGAAACATTTTGTAGCTTTTACCTTATCAATCATATATGTTAAAATTATACATGAAGTATTATTCATTAAAATTGTGAAAATTAATTTTATCTGTAGTTTTAATGAAATAATTATATGAAAAATTTCATAAGGGGTGAAGTTATGAGATTAATGACAAGAAATGAAATTGAAGATAAATATAAATGGAATATAGAGAAAATGTATAAGAATATAGAAGCATGGGAATTGGATTTAAAAAAAGTAAAGTGTCTAATCCCAGAACTGGGAACGTTTGCAGGAAAGCTTAGTAGTAGCGAAAAACTTTTAGAATATTTGGAAAAAGGTGCTGAAGCTTCAAGACTTTTAGATAAGCTTCGTAGTTACGCTTATTTAAGAGCAGATGAAGATACTTCCAATGCTAATTTTCAAGTGCTTAAAGGGAAAATAAATACTTGTTTATCAGAGGCTTCAAGCATATCATCCTTCTTTATTCCGGAATTATTAGCTTTGCCTAATGGTAGTGTAGAAAAGCTCATTAAAGAATCAGAAAAGCTTAAGATTTATGAGTTTTACTTAAAAAATATTTTAAATGAAAAACCTCATATGTTAAGTTCGGAACAAGAGAAGTTACTATCTTTATTTAGTGATACTTTATATGCAACAGAGAGTATATATGATATATTTACTAGTTCAGACATAACATTTCCTAGAATAAAAGATGAGAATGGGGATGAAGTTGAACTAACTGCAGGCAATTATAGTGTTTTTATGTGCTCAAAAAATAGAGAGGTAAGAAAAGCTGCCTTTGAAGCATATCATGGCACATATAATAAGTATAGAAACATGTTTGCCACCACTTTTACGTCTTATGTAAAAATGATTACAGTTGATGGGCAAATAAGAAATTATAAATCATCACTTGAAAGATCTCTTAAACCAAGTAACATTCCAGTTGAAGTATATGATAACGTTATTGACACTGTTAGTAAAAATTTATCGTCATTTCATAAATATATTAAACTTAAAAAGAATTTATTGAAATTAGATGAAATTCATATGTATGACATAACTGTGCCAATTGTGGACATTGAGGAAAGAAAAATTGAGTATGAAGAAGCGATAGAAATATGTTTAGAAGCAATAAAACCATTAGGAGAAGAATATTGGAATATATTTAGAAAAGGAATTAGAGAAAGATGGATAGATGTATTCGAAAATAAGGGCAAATGTAGTGGTGGATATTCAAGAGGATGCTATGATAGTATGCCGTATATACTTCTAAATTATAATTATCAATTAGAAGAAGTATCTGGATTAATACATGAAATGGGACATTCAATTCACTCTTATTATTCAAGAAAAAATCAACCATATTTTTACTCAAGATATGACTGGCTTTGTGCAGAGGTAGCTTCTAATACCAATGAAGCTTTGCTTAGACAATATCTAATAAAAAATGCAAAAAGTAAAAGGGGAAAATTATATTTTATAAATAAGGAGTTAGATTGTATAAGGCGGCAAGTATTTACTAGAACTATGTTTGCAGAGTTTGAAAAAATAATTCATAAGAATATAGAAGCTAATAATCCTTTATCAACAGATGACCTATGTAAAATATACCACGACTTAAATGTAAAATATTTTGGACCAGATATAGTTATAGATGATGATATAGATATCGGGTGGGCTACTATACCACATTTTTATGCAGATTTTTATATTTATCAATATGCTACAGGTTTATCAGCAGGTATATCAATTAGTAAGATGATAATTGAAGAAGGTGAAAGTTATGTAGAAAAATATAAAAACTTCTTAAAGAGTGGAGGAAGCGACTATCCAATAGAACTTCTTAAGAAAGTAGATGTAGACATGACAACTCCTAAAGCTCTAGAGGATGCTATAAAAAGATTTAATCAGCTTTTAGATATGCTTGAAAAAGAGTTAGATAATGAATAGGGAAAGCAGATAATGAGTTATGCAAATGATGAATATAGTAATTACTTCAAGTAATAGCTAAGAAAGTCTACTTTAATTATTTTAAAATAATTAAAGTAGACTTTCTTACATTCTGAAAAGTGAATTCACATTTGTATTTAATTTTAACTTTTCATTTTCCTAAAAGCTAATGGTATTTTCCAATGAATCTTTTTAAACATCTTTATGAAGTTTCCACTATAATTATATCCAATAGCTTCAGCTAGATTCTTTAAGTTTTGAATAACAGATGCTATTTCGATAGATAGTGATAGGTATAGTTGCTGATAAAATTATCAAAATCATTTTAACTAAGGATTTCTAAATTTTGACTCAAGCAAAGCAAATGCTTCATCCAAAATCCTCTGAGGAATCATGCTGAAACTATCACCAAAAGAAAATTCTGATCTACAAGTAAGATTATCTACTACGCTGATATTAGCTATCAAACATACATCATATTTCTCAATAATTTCTGCAAAAACACTTTCTAATCTTTCTTTTGGAGCTTTGAAATACGCATGAAACATATTACAAACAGGGACTTTTGGAATTGTTTTTATACCATCTATTTTGTTGAATATCTCTGCTACAGATATAGCGGACTCCCAGTATTCTTTCATCTTTCCTATGCGGTTGTCCATAGAATATTTTGCATTAATTATATAAGGATATAGGCTAATTAAATCACCACCATGACGTCTTTTCCAAATCTTTGCTTCACCTGTAAATACAGAATTTCCTGCAAGAATGGCTCCAGCGATACCACCAAGTCCCTTATAGAAAGATACGTATACACTATCAAATAGACTACAGATTTCATTTGCTGATTTATTATAATAAGGAAGCACTTCAAATAAGCGAGCACCATCTAAATGTAGTTTAATACTATTTTCCTTACAGTAAAGAGAAATTTCTACTAACTCATCCCATGAAGGTAATTGGCCACCTATTTCTCTTTGAGGAAGTTCAATTAGCAAACAGGAAATAGGAGTATTGATAGATTTTAGATCTTCAATAGTAAATAATCTATCTTTTTCTCCTAACAAAATAGGTTCTAAATTGTGAAGTTTCTTTAGTCCATCTTGTTCGTGAATCTCCAAATGGCAAAGAGGATGGTAAGCAACTTTTTTTAGATTCTTTTCATCAGACCAGATACGAAGGGCAATTTGCTGTGCCATGGTTCCGCTTGGAAAGAATACAGCAGACTCCTTTCCAAGAAAATCAGATATTTCTTTCTCAAAATCATTAATTATACTACCAGTACCATATACATCGGCATCTAAAGAAGGAGAAACTTGATTAAAGGACTCCATAAGCAATCCGATGCTTCTATTTCCATTCCCGGTAAGTTTGTATATAGCAGATTTACAAAGTTCATTATATGGCTTTGTCATAACACTATCCTCCCAAAAAATAATCTAGTTATATTATAGCATTAATAGAATTGATAGGTATCATTGTTTATAATTAGTAGTTTAAAATGAGTTTACTATAAATATTTAAATTTCAATTTTAACCTTTCATTTTCCTAAAGGCCAATGGTGTTTTCCCATGAACCTTTTTAAACATTTTTACGAAGTTTCCACTATAATTATATCCAACCATTTTAGATATTTCATCAATGCTTAATTCTGTTGTAGATAACAGATTTTCTGCCATTGTCATTTTAATGGAATTAGTATATTGGCTAATACACATATGATATTTTGCTAAAAAGCCTGCTTTTAATTTTTGTTCATTTAGAAATACCGTTTTACTTAAGCTTTTAATGGTCGGAGGATTGCAAGCTTCCTTTGTTAAAATATCGTGAGCTTTTTGTATTGCATTTACATCTGAAGCAGTTAAAGTAATACGTCTATTTTTCCCTATTTTAATATCACCATAATTTAATTGGTTAGTAAAAGCATTTTCTGGTGAGGAATATATTTCATTATAAAGTAAAGCTATAGATTCTAAGATCTTACTTTCTAAATATAAAGGAGTTAGACGATCAGCTTCAGCTAGATTCTTTAAGTTTTGAATAACAGAAGCTATCTCAATAGGTAGATAGTGATAAGTATAGTTACTAATAAAATTATCAAAATCTATAGTCTTTGGAAAGTTTGGTTTTACTACTTCATCAAAGTATTTTTTATAAATTGTTATTTCTACGCCATGAAAGTGTTGACCTTTTTTCCAATCCTGCTTTCCTTTTAGACTTTTCTCAACTACAAAAAATGAGGAAGGACTAAAAGAAGAAATAGGATTATTTTCAATTTTGAATTTAGTCTCACCAGTATAGACAGTTCCAAAACGCATTAATTCTTCATTATGATCAAAGGAAAGAGAAAAATTTAATGGTATGGTATAATCACCAATTCCCAAATCATAATATCCTTCTCTGCCATATTTAATAAAGTATCCAAGTTCAGATTTATCTTCATTCTTATATATAGTGCAGTTTTCCATAGGATAGGGTGTGAAAGTCATTTTATTTAAAACTCCATTTTGAAAATCCTTTGTTGTTCTAGAAATCATAGATTATCCCTCATTTTTTATAAATTTGGCTTTGTTTTAGCATAGT
>DFXM01000022.1:32558-134085 GCA_002381695.1 Clostridium sp. UBA4108
CTGCAAATGGTTTGCTTCGCAATAATATATAATTCTAAAATCAACAATCGTTTAAAACAAAGCTATAAATTTTAAAGTCTTAATTATTATATATAAGTTTCAATAATGAAACTACATAATATAAATAAATTATTTATCTAGCTTTGGATATAATATTTTTAAGAACTCTGTTTATTATAGCATAAATTATTCTAATAGATGATAAAATTATTAAATTAGGTGCAAGAATTGAAATGATAATGAATATCATATACAATTGGAACGAATAGAACAATAATATAGAAATTAGTGATGAAGAATGTATGGAGGTATATTATGAAGAGAAATTTATTAAAGACATTAGTAGTTTCTTGTATGGCTGCTATAATGCTCGTAGGTTGTGGAGTTAAGGGTAGTCCAAGCGATGATAAGTCAATAGAAAAGACTGTAACAGTTACAGATGTAAGAGGAGAGGTTAAAATACCAGCGGAGCCTCAAAAAATAGTTGATTTAAGTGGTAATAGTGATATTTTATCAATTTTAGGATATAAGGTTATAGGAACTGCAAATAGTGATGCCTATGATTATACTAAATTCCCTTCATATTTAGAAGATACATTAAAAGGAGCACAGATTTTAGGATATAGCATGCAAGATACTATGGATGTAGAAGCTGTTATGAATTTAGAGCCAGACTTAATAGTTATATCAACAGTTCAAGAAAAAATGTATGATCAATTAAGTGAAATTGCTCCCACAGTTATGGTTAAATTAGAGGCATTAAACTGGAAAGATGATATAAGATCTTTAGGAAAATTATTCAATAAAGAAGATGTAGCTAGTAAATGGGTTGAACAATATGAAGCAAAAGCTAAAGCAGCAGGAGATAAAATTAAAAAAGAATATGGAGAAGATACAACTTATCTTTCATTCTTAGCAAGTGGCGGACAATTCTTTGTATTTGATGGAGCAGGCTTTGGTAATGTATTATATGAAGATATGGGACTTGCTAAACCACAAGGAATGCCAGAACAAAGTGATATCAGTCTCCCTGTAGTGACTTATGAAGGTTTAGCGGCAATTAAAGCTGAGTACATATTCCTAATGGCAACTGATGAAGATTATGCGGAGCTTCAAAGCAATGCAATTTGGAATAGCTTACCTGCAGTTAAAGAAGGAAAAGTAGTTAAATTAGGAGCTTCACCATATTTTAACCAAGGGTACAGTCCAATAGGTAGAGAATTATTACTAGATGAAATAGGTGGCATGTTAAATGAAACAAAATAAAAAACATACCATAGTTTTTATAATTTTTAGTATGTTACTTCTGATAATAGGACTGCTTCTAGCCGTAAGGTTAGGGGCTGTCCATATCGGCTTTTCAGAGATTTGGAATAGTATTTTTAATTACAGCGAAACTCTTGAGCTTATGCTAGTTAGAGATGTTCGTATTCCAAGAGCTCTTTCTGTACTATTTACAGGAGGAATTTTAGGAGTAACAGGAGCAATGATACAAGGTGTTACTAGAAATCCTATAGCTGAACCATCGATTTTAGGTGTAAGCCAAGGAGCTACTTTAGTAATAGCGATTTTTTATGCATTGGGAATAACCATAAATACGCAGAACGTTATGATAGCCTCTTTTATAGGAGCATTTATAACCGGAATTATAGTTTTAGGTTTTATATCAAAAAAAGCAAATAATAACTCCATAACAAAGATACTTTTAGCAGGAACAGCTATGAGTACATTTTTTATTTCATTAACCACAATAATTGGACTATTATCAAACCAATCTCAAATGGTAGGCTTTTGGGTATCTGGAGGCTTTAGAAATGCAAGTTGGGCAGATTTCAGATTGGTATTTATGGTAGGAGCTATAGGGCTTATTATAGCAATTTTTTTATCGCCAAAGATAAATATATTAAATCTTGGAGATGATGTTGCCATAGGACTTGGTGAAAATCCTGGGAAAATAAGATTTACAACACTTATTGTCATGATACCTATGTGTGCAGCAGCAGTAGCAGTAGGAAAAAATATAGCTTTTGTTGGGCTTATTGTACCTCAAATAGTTAGAAAAATATTAGGAGAAGATTATAGAAGAAACATACCATGTTCTTTTTTACTTGGAGCACTTCTTTTAACTTATGCAGATATTGCAGCAAGAATGTTATTTGATCCTTATGAAACTCCAATTGGAATATTTACAGCCTTAATAGGAATACCATTTTTCATATCAGTAGCTAGAAGGGAGAGGGGATAATGAAGAAAAAAAGATTTAAAATAACTTTAATAATTTTATTAGCACTATTAGTTATCTCCTTTGGAGTTACATTATGCTGGGGTACATATAAAGTTTCTCCTTTAGAAGTTATAAATACCCTTCTTGGAAATGGAACAAGGCTTCAAAACACAGCAATATTAAGTATTAGACTACCAAGACTTTTAGTTGGAACTTTTGTAGCAATTGCCCTATCAACAGCAGGAGCAATTCTTCAAACTATAACTAAAAATGATTTAGCAGATACAGGAATAATAGGTATAAATGCTGGAGCAGCGGTGGCAGCAGTGATATTTATTACTTATCAAACTTCTAACTATTATAGTGAACTTGGACAGCTTTCAATCTTTGTATTACCCTTTATGGCTATAGTAGGAGCAGGAGTTTCTTCTTTTATAATATATATGCTATCTAGCAGAAACGGAATAAAACCTAAAAGACTTTTATTAATAGGAATTGGATTAAATGCAGGACTTAATGCCTTTATAACCTTTTTTACCTTTAGAGGCGGGGTTGGAGATTACAATAGAGTGTTAGTTTGGACGTCAGGAAGCCTTTGGGGATCAGGATGGAGCTATGCAAAGATAATTATTTTGATAGTAACTATAATGTTTATATTAGTTTTATTAAATCATAAAAAGTTAGATGTTTTAAATCTTTCAGATGAACTTGCCTTATCTTTAGGATTAAATTTAGAAAAAGAAAGAAAAAAGTTTCTAAGTTTTGTAGTTATATTAGCTGGAACAGCAACAGCCTTTGCAGGAAATATAGGATTCTTAGGACTTATATCTCCTCATATTGCAAGGAAATTAGTCGGGCCTTATCATAAGAACTTCGTTGTAATATCAGCAATAATAAGTGTTATAATAATTCTTCTTGCAGATGCAGTTTCAAGAAATTTATTTTCTCCAATTGAAATTCCAGTTGGAATAACAGTATCAATATTTGGAGTACCATATTTTATTTATTTAATGATGAAGGAGAAATAATTATGGAAGCTATTAGTGTAAAGAACTTATCAGTATCATATGAAAACAATACAATAATTGAAAATATGGATTTATCCATACCAAAGGGAAAAATAAGTATAATAATTGGAGCAAATGGATGTGGAAAGTCAACACTTCTTAAAACTATATCAAGAATTAATAAGCCTAAAAATGGAGATATTTTCATAAATAATAAAAATATAAAGAAAATAAAAGAAAAGAATATAGCAAAAGAAATTGCTTTTCTTCCTCAAGGACCAGTTTGTCCAAGTGGCCTTACAGTGAGAGAACTTGTAGCCTTTGGAAGATTTCCTCATCAAAAAATCATAGGTGGACTTAATAGCCATGATAAAGAAATTATTGATTGGGCAATAGAGGAAACTGGGCTTAGTGAATTTGGTGATAGAGAAGTTGAAAATTTATCTGGTGGACAAAGGCAAAGAGCTTGGATTGCCATGACTTTAGCTCAAGAAACAGAGATTATAATGCTTGATGAGCCTACAACTTACTTAGATATGTCCTATCAGCTTGAGGTATTAGAACTTCTTCAAAAGCTTAATAAAGAAAAAAATATTACAGTAGTTATAGTACTTCATGAGCTTAACAATGCCTGTAGATTTGCAGATAATATAATTGGACTTAAAAAAGGAAAGATTATTTGTGAAGGAAACCCAATAGATGTAATTAATAAAGAAACTTTAAAAGAGATATATGGCATAGATGCCAATCTTAAAGAAAGTGAAAATGGTGAATACCCAGTATGTATGGAATATGAACTTTTTAGGGAGGGTGCATGAAAAATAAAAACTTTATAATAATAGTCATAGGGCAGATTATTTCACTTTTTGGAAATGCAATTCAAAGATTTAGTATGTCCTTATATTTACTAGAATCTACAGGGAGTACAGCTGCCTTTGCTAATATATTAGCAATATCAACTATACCTTATATTTTATTTGCACCAATTGCAGGCAGGCTTTCAGATAAAGTAAATAAAAAAAAGATAATGGTATACTTAGATTTCTTCTGCTCAATATTAATTGGAGGTTATGCCTTTATATTATTTAAAGGAAGAGATAATGAATCCATAGTTGCAGCAGTTATGTTTATACTATCAATATGTTCTACATTATACGGACCAGCAGTAGTATCTTCAATTCCACAAATAGTGGAGGAAGATAAACTCACTTCAGCAAATGGAATAATAAATCAAGTAAGTTCAGTTGTAAATTTTGTGGGACCAATATTTGCAGGAATTCTTTATGGATTAGTAGGTATAAAACTAATAGTAATAATAAATACAGTAAGCTTCTTAGTATCAGCAGTAATGGAATTATTCTTAGATATTCCAGATATAGTTAAAAAGGAAGAAGTAAATTGTAATGATAAAAATAGAAAAGAAAGTATATTACTATCAAAGAATTTTGTAAAAAAATCCTTTATAGATATGAAAAACAGTTTTCTTTATTTAAAGAAGGAAAAGAAAATTGTATTAGGAATTATAGTTTCCTATGCTCTCTGTAATGCCTTCTTAGTTCCAATATTATCCATAGTTACGCCATACTTTATAAACATATTGCTTGGACTTCCTTCCGAAATCTACGGAATAGTAGAAGGCGTATGTGTATTGGGGATGCTATTAGGAGGTCTTTGGATAAGCTTAAAACCAAAGATGTTCTCAATGAAAAAAGTCCATTATACATATTTTCCTATGATAGTAGGAGTTATACTAATGGCCATGTTAGGATCTATAAAGTTAAATAATTATGCTTTAGCAGGACTTTTTGGGATTGGCGGTATGGCAATTATGCTATCTTTATCATTATCAAATGTATTAACTCTAACCTTTATACAAAAAGAAGTACCAGGAGATATGCTAGGGCGTGTGTCAGCTTTTTCAACAGCAGTAGCAACTATAAGCGTTATACCAGGACAATTACTATTTGGACAAGCAATAGATATGAAAATACCAATAGGAATAATCTTATTAATGACAGCAACAGTTAATTTAGGACTTATACTATTTGTTAAGTGGAATGTAAGAGAACTTAAGTAAAATAAATCTTTGTTACACAATAAAACTTTTCGTTATTACCATCATATAATAAATTAATAAAACAAAAATATGAAATACCAGGGGATGATAAAATGAGTATTAGACATTATGTTTTGCTAGCTACAGATGGATTAATAAGCCTACCTAAAGATGATGTTTTATGCACTACAGATAGAGAAGACGTTTATATTTTTGGATTTACAGGCGGGCTTTTAGAAGTAGATGGAATAACAATAGAAGAAAATAAATATTTAGATTATAAAGATCCAGCTAATTGGGATACAATTTTTATGAAAAAAGGTAAAGCCACTATTCCTTCCCCTATGATTTGGGGAGAAGTAGGTGACCATATATATATTACTCTTATTAATATTGGAATGAAACATCTTCCTGATGTTAAGGATTTTCATACTGTACACATGCATGGTGCTCATGTTGCTACTCAGTTAGATGGTTTCCCTGAAACTTCCTTTGGTGTTCCTATGTGGGAAAAAGAAGAGAACCAACCCTTTAAAGCACCACCTACTGCAACCTATTTTTTTCATCCAGAAGATCCTGGAACTTTAATGTATCACTGTCATGTAGAGGCTTCCGAACACATTCAAATGGGAATGTATGGAGCATTGGTTATATATCCTTCTATGAAAAGTTTAGCTAAAAATGGAATTACAAAATGCAAGATATGTGGACGTTGGAAACTATATGGCGAAGAATTATGCCATATACCTAAAACTGCTACAAATAGAAATTTTGCTTATAATAATATTCACAGCTATTTTGATAAAGAATATGTAATGCTTTTATCTGATATAGATTCAAAGTGGCATAAAAATGTTGAGAACCAGAATCAAGATCCTCCACCACCACCTTTTAATCCAGTAGATTTTAAACCGGACTTTTGGCTAGTTAATGGAAGAGCTTATCCTGATACACTTCTTCCACACACTTTAACTCCTCCTGCTAATAGTGATCCAAACCTTACTCAAATTAACTATGAATCTTATGTTCATGTAAAAACCAATGAAAAGTTCTTGCTTAGAATGATTAATATGGGTTATCAAGTGGTTCCATGGCATATTCATGGATGGCATTTTATGGTGGTGGGAAAGGATTCTCATTTAAGTCCATTCCTAGATCTAAGTAAAAATTCTAAACACATCGATCATAAGCTAACAGAAATGGGATTTACTAATACTATAGGATCTGGAGAAACCTATGATTTAATTATCACTGCGGAAGACAAGAGAGATTTATATAGAAGGTATATTGTGAAAGGGCAAGATGGTTTCCATTCTCTTTGTGAGCAGCTTAAGGAAATTTATAATATTGATAACAGTGCTATCTCTAATATTCCAGAAGAGCCAGTGAATTGTGCTGATCCTCAATTAATAAATTATATTGAAATATGTAATCAGTGTTATGGAAGTCCAAATAATCAGTTCTTTCCACAATTTTATCCAATGCATAATCATGATGATTACAAGGTTACTAATAATGGGAAATATCCAGGTGGTCAGTTAACACTGATTCAAATAGATGCACCAGATAAACCAATGTAGAAAGAAATTTAGAATTATGTATAAAAATTTTAATTGTTTTATACTATTTAATGATAAATTAAATCAAAAGAACGGCTAGTTTTTTATAGAAACTAGCCAATATTTATGAAAATTATTACGTTAGTAAATATATCATTGTAAAATAATAGTAGTAGAGAATCGAATGGGTGAAAATAAGTTAATATATAAGTTGTAATAAAAATAATTCATATTATAAGTATGTTTAATAAACTGTTGAAGTTGAGCAGGGATAATATGAAGCTCATATCAATTAATTTATAATGTAGAAACTTTATTGCAACTTATATATCTAAATATAAAAGTCGAGGATTTCCTTCTTGACCGCTAGGTGTCTTACTTGATTTAGTTCTTAAGCTTTTAGTTTTATTTTGATATCATTCATTATAAAACCACTTTCAGGTAATGTGGGCATTTTTACCATACTATAGGCTAAGTCTTGCTTAGGAACTTGAAACTCAATTTTGTTAATAAGAAAATCTACACTTACTTTCATAATTTCTATGGTAATATCTTCACCAGGACAACGGTGTCCTTTTGCAGTTTCACCACCACCTTGTGGAAGGAAATCAAATAAACTTTTATCCCAGTTTTCAAATCGTTTAGGTCTGAACTCATAAGGATTCTCCCAAATTCTTGCGTCATGATTTGTTCCGTAAATATCAAGTAATGTAAGGGTATCCTCTTTAAATTCATAATGATTCCATGTAAAATTCTTTTTAACCCTTGCACCGAGGAAAGGAGCAAATGGATAGTAACGTCTTACCTCCTGCACAAACATTTTCAAATCATTATTATCACCCTTAAGTAATACATCTTTACATTCAGGATGTTCGTGTAAAGCTAAGGCTGCAAAGGTAATAAAAGTTGAAATAGCAATAATAGGTCGTATTACATTGATGAGTTCTACAGCTGCTATTTGCTCATCCAATTGATTACCATATAAATCTTTATAAAAAGCAATTTCATAAAGGGGGGACCCTTCTTTAGCTTTAAGTTTCCCACCTCGTAGGTCCTTGATAATTTCTTTTATCCAATCTTCAGCTTTACATCTAGATTTTCTTCCCTTCCAGTATCGTGGTCCAATTCCTCCAAAGGCATTAACCATATTACTAAAATCATCTGCTCTATCCTTTACTTCTGATTCTGCTAATGGAACTCCAGCCCAGTAACATGCTACCCAACATAAAATCTCCTTTGCTTCATTAAAAAGCACAACTTCCTCAGAATTCTTCCATTTATTAATGCGTTCTTCCCATTTTTCAACTGTAAGTTTAGCTAGATATTTCTGATGTGGTGGTGTCATAAGAGACATAAAAAGAAGTTTACGATGATCATGAGCTTCACCATCCATACCTTGAATTGCATTTAATCCAAACAATGTTTTTTGTATTCTTTTGGGTACAGCACCTTGTCGTTTAAATCTTTCAGAATCATAAAACACTTTGGCAGCTTCTTCTCCACTAATACAAATAACTTTCTGACCTAAAAGATGGGTCTCAAATATATCAGATTGGTAATTATCAACATTATCTTTTATAAAGGTATATCCCTTTTTTAATAAGTTTAAAGTATTATCTATACCTTTATACTTAGGGATTTGTTCATTCATTTATTTATCGTCTCCTTTTACTCTATTAAAGAAATAATTTTTTATGTAAAACTCTCTAGCAGCTTATTATTCTCATATAAAAAAGAAAGTATTCATTATTAATAAACTGACTTTTGTATGGTTTAGTCTTATATGCATATATAAGCTGTAATTAAGTTTCTACATTATGCAAATAGACTTAACTATAGAATTAAGTCGACTAGAACTTCATAAAATAAAAGCCTATTTGTATAATGTTTAATTAATATGAATTATCATTATTACAACATATATAATTCTAGCATACCAATACTTTTGTGAGTTAATCACAATGTATAATTAACAATAAATACAAGGGGGTAGTATAGATGTATACAGGGGAAAAAATAAAATTGTGTGAATATAGAAAGGAATATGTAGAAGCGGCACAACAATATGTAAATGATCCAGAGGTAAAGAGATTATTACATCCTGGAATTCCATACCTTTACACGCTAGAGGATGAACAAAAATGGTTTGAAGGAATATCAGGAGGAAAGGATGAATATAGTTTTGCTATAACTACTTTAGAGGATGGAAAATATATTGGAGGCTGTGGAGTAAACAGTATAGATTGGAAAAATAGTGTTGCTGTAGTAGGTATATTCATAGGAGATAAAGATTACTGGGGTAAGAGCTATGGAACTGATGCTATGAAAGTATTTATAAAATTTATATTTGAACAAATGAATATTAATAAAATTAAATTACACACCTTTTCCTTTAACAAACGTGCCATTAAAAGTTATGAAAAGTGTGGATTTAAAATAGAGGGAATATTAAGAAAAGAAGTATTTAGAGATGGAGAATACCATGATGATATTGTTATGGGTATTCTAAGAGATGAATATTTTAGCTAATATGTATTATGCTCTTTCTTATCTTTGAAATAGGAGCTCAATACAATATGGATTTAGATTTACAGTGGGTACATGGAAGAAAAAGAACAAAAGTATTTAAAGAGAAAGAAGCAAATGTATAAAGTTTGTAAAAATATTTAATAAAATGAAAAATAGTTCTTGCTATGTAATTTATAATATGTTATTATAAACGAGTAGCAATGCTACAAAATAAATTGAATTAAAGATAAATTAGATTATAAATTTCTCCATTGAGAACTTATTAATTGAAATGAAATCTTTAAAATGGAGGAATAAAAATGGATAAGAATTTAACATGTAAAGACTGCGGAAATGAATTTGTTTTCACTGAAGGAGAGCAAGCTTTCTACAAAGAAAAAGGATTCGAAAATGAGCCAACTAGATGTGCTGATTGCAGAAGAGCTAGAAAACAACAAAACAACAACAGAAGATACGATAGATAGTATTTTATGGACCATAAGAGTTTTCTCTTATGGTCCTTTGTTATTTTTATAATATTTAATGCATATAATTATATAGAAATAAGTATAAAATTAATAGGTTGACAAATAATAATATTTAAACTATTATATTATCTAATAGCAATTTATTTAAATAACGAAAATTCAATGATGAAGAGAGTAACTTAGATGAATTTTAAAGAGAGCTGGGGATGGTGGAATCCTAGTAATGAAATTTAATGTGAAGAGAGCTTCTGAGAAGATTATCTGAAGTAGTAGTATGATAATAGGTAAATCTTGCCTTAAAAGATTCGAGTGGATAAGTTTATCTTATCAATGAGAGTGGTAACGCGGAAATTTATTCGTCTCTTGGTTTTTTATAACCAAGGGACTTTTTATTTTGCACAAAGCTGAAGAAGCTAGCTATTTCATTGAGATACTTATCAATAAGGGTGGTACCACGGAATTATTTCGTCTCTTAGTATGTAAAAATACTAAGGGGCGTTTTTATTTTAAAGAAAGGAGAGAGATAAATATGGAACTTTACAAAAATAAGATTTATGAGAAACTTTTTAAAAAATTTTACAATTGTGATATAGGTATAACAGTACCACCCAATAGTGATATAGGAGATATCTCAATACCATGCTTTGTGATTTGCAAGGAATTAAAGAAGGATTTTAAGGAGATTTTTACTATAATTGAGAATGAACTTAAAGATCTAAGCTTTATTGAGAAATATGAGCAAAAAGGTGGATATTTAAATATTTTTTTAAAGAAAGAAAATGTTATAGAAGAAATTTTAAATAGAGTTATTACAGAAAAAGATTTTTATGGTTCTTCCTACTCTGGGAAAAATAAAAATGCAATAATTGAGCATACAAGCATAAACCCTAATGCTTCACCACATATAGGAAGAGCTAGAAATGCATTGATTGGTGATTGCCTGGTACGATTAATGAAGTTTGAGGGATATAATGTCCATACTCATTATTTTGTTAATGATGTTGGAAAACAGATTGCCATGTTAGTTTTAGGTTCAAGAAATAAAGAAGATATTAAATTTGACGATTTACTTAATATTTATGTGACTATTAATAATGAATTAAAAGAAAATGCTGAATTAGAAAAAGAAGTTTTTGATTTATTATATAGATTTGAGCATAAAGATAAAGGTATAATTGAGGAATTTAAAAAGGTAGTAGATATATGCATAGAAGGACAATCAAAATTATTTAATGAGTTAAATATAAAATATGATTATTATGATCGCGAATCTAAATATGTATTTGAAGGAAGTATGAAGACTATCTTAGATGAGATAAATAGAACTGGGCATTTATTTGAAGCTGAAGATGGTAGGTTAGCAGTAAATTTAGATAAATATAATTTGCCGGTATTAGTTGTGACTAGGAATGATAAAACATCATTATACCCATTAAGAGATATTGCATATTCAATTGATAAAGCTAATTTTAATTTTGAAAAAAATATAATAGTTCTTGGTGAAGATCAAAAGTTATACTTTAATCAGATAAAATCTGTGTTAGATTTATTAGGAATAAATGCACCAGAAGCAGTTCATTACTCTTTTATTCTTTTGTCCAGTGGCAAAATGTCAACTAGAACTGGCAAAGTTGTGTTACTAGAAGAAATTATGGAAGAGGCTGTTATTAGAGTTACAGAAGAAATGAAAAAGCGTTACGATAGGGTAGATAATAATATAGTAAAGGCTATTGCATATGGAGCAGTAAAATATACTATATTAAAAATATCAAATGAAAGAAATGTTATATTTGATTGGGAAGCAGCACTAAATTTCGAAGGAAATACTTCGCTATATATACAATATAATTATGTGCGCATATGCTCAATGTTAAATAAGGATAAAGAGTTGGTGAAAGCAAATGAAAATATAGATTATTCTATGTTAAAAGGCGTCCATGAATACGAATTGATTAAAAGTATTGCAGATTTTAGTGAAGTAATACAAAAAACTATAAGCTTATCAAGCCCACATATAATATGTGGATATTTATACAAGCTAAGTAAGTTATTTTCTAAATTTTATCATGAATACCCTATTTTAAATGTTGACAATGAGGAACTTAAAAAGGCGAGAATGACATTGGCCATTGCTGTTAAACAGGTTATTAAAAATGGATTAAATATATTAGGTATTGAGGTGGTAGGTTATATGTAAGAGGTAAAATTAGAGTTCTAAATTTAGATTAAGGAGGAGTATGAAGTGTGAAAGGAATTTAAAGAGAATAAAAAAATAAATATTATGGATAAATTGATGTTTAGCTTAATGGTACAAAAAAGAGCTAATAAAGCTGCAACTTTAAATAGCTCGAAAGTAAAATAAAATGATTAAAAAATAATTCATATTATATTATAACACAAAATAGGAAATAGTATTATCTTTTCATTATCAAATGATAGTCAATAGATAATGAAAGGTAAATTTTATAGGAGGAATTAAAGATGAAAGATAAAGTTATATTAGCCTATTCAGGTGGTTTAGATACATCTATAATAATAAATTGGTTAAAAGAAAATTATGATATTGAAGTAGTTGCGGTATGTGCAAATGTAGGTCAGGAAGAAGATATGCTAGATATAGAGAAAAAAGCATATGTAAGCGGTGCTAATAAGGTATATGTTGAAGATTTAACAGAAGAGTTCGCCACTGAAGTGATATATAAAGCTATAAAGGCAGAGGCAAAATATGAGGGGAAATATCTTTTGGGAACAGCTTTAGCAAGACCGATTATAGCTAAGAAATTAGTAGAAATAGCTCATAAAGAAGGTGCTAAATATATATGTCATGGATGTACAGGCAAAGGAAATGACCAAGTTAGATTCGAAGCATCTATAGCTGCATTAGACCCTAATTTAAAAATAATAGCGCCATGGAGAATTTGGGATATAAAATCAAGAGAAGATGCTATTGAGTATGCAGAAAAGAAAAATATAGAAATATCCGTTACTAAGGAGAAAATATATTCAGTGGATGCAAATCTTTGGCATATATCTACGGAAGGTGGACATATAGAGGATTTAGAAAATGAGCACAAAGAAAATATTTATAAAAAGTGTAACTGTGCAGAAGAGGCATCAAGGTTCCCAGAATATTTGGAAATATATTTTGAAAAAGGAGTACCTAAAAAGATAAATAATATGGAGTTCAAACCGGTAGAACTTATAAAATATTTAAATAATATGGGGGCCAAACATGGTATTGGAATCATTGATATTATAGAAAATAGGCTCGTAGGAATGAAATCCAGAGGGATATATGAAACTCCAGGAGGAACTATATTGTATGAAGCTCATAATATTTTAGAAAGTGCTACCTTGGACAAGGAAACTCTACACTACAAACAAATTATGTCTATAAAATATGGTGAGCTTATATATAATGGACTATGGTTTAGCACCTTAAGAGAATCTATTGATGAGTTCATGGAAAAAACTCAAGAGAATGTAACAGGTATTGTAAAAGTTAAGCTATATAAAGGTTCTATAAAGCCAGCTGGAATATTCACAGAAAATGCCCTATATAATCATGGAATATCTTCCTTTGGAGAAAGTGAATTATATAATCATAAGGATGCAGAAGGATTTATTAATTTATATACATTGCCATTTAAAATAAAAGCTATGAAAGGTTCAGTTAATTAGGTGAAGTTATGAAGCTTTGGGGTGGAAGATTTAAAGAATCAGAAAGCAAACTTATGGAGGATTTTAACTCTTCTCTTAGTTTTGATATGAGATTGTACAAAGAAGATATTTTAGGGAGTATAGCCCATGTAACTATGCTTTGTAGTTGCAAAATACTAAGTGAAGATGAAGGAAGTAAAATAAAAACTGAGCTTGAAAATATCTTAAAGGAAATAGAAAGTGGAGAACTTGTTATAGAAGGAGAATATGAAGATATTCATTCCTTTGTAGAATATGAACTCATAAAGAGGATAGGAGAATTAGGGAAAAAGCTTCATACGGCTAGAAGTAGAAATGATCAGGTGGCTGTGGATATGAAGATGTATACTATTAAAAATGCAGACCTAGTCATAGAGAAGATAGATATGCTCCTTGAAAATATAAAAAAAATAGGAGAAGAAAACCCATATATAATGCCAGGGTATACTCACTTACAAAGAGCCCAGATAATAACTTTTAAGTATTATATAATGGCTTATTATGAAATGTTTAGTAGAGATAAAAAAAGAATATTGAATACTATAGATTTAGCTATGGAAAATCCTCTAGGTTCTGGTGCATTAGCAGGAAGCACTTATAATATAGATAGGAATATAACTACTCTTATATTAGGTTTTAATAAGCCAGTGGAGAATTTTTTAGATGGAGTCTCAGATAGGGATTATTTAATAGAGATTATAAGTGATTTTTCTATAATAATGATGCATTTATCAAGGTTAAGTGAAGAACTTATTAATTTTAGCTCCAAGGAGTTTGGATTTATAACTATCAGTGATGAATTCTCAACGGGATCTTCTATAATGCCACAAAAGAAAAATCCTGATGCTTGTGAATTAATAAGAGGAAAATGTGGAAGAGTTTATGGAGATTTAATTTCTTTATTAACAACTATGAAAGGGTTACCCCTTGCTTATAACAAAGATATGCAAGAGGATAAGGAAAACTTCTTTGATGCTCTGGATACTACCGTAGCATGTTTATCTGTAATGAATGGAGTTTTATCTACACTTACAGTAAATAAAGATAAAATGCTAGATGCAGTAAAAAGTGGATTTTTAAATGCTACTGAAGTTGCCGATTATTTAGTGAAAAATGGACTAGAATTTAGGAATGCACATAAAGTAGTTGGAAATATAGTTTTATATTGTGAGGATAAAAATAAAAATATAGAAGATATGACATTAGAAGAATTTTCAACCTTCAGTAATTTATTTAAAGAAGACATTTATGAATACATTGATTATTATAATATACTTAATCAAGGTATAAAGAAGGAAATACAAAGATAACTGAGTTTCTGATGACATGTTACAAATCTTATAATTCAAAAGCTTCCTTTAGATTATAATTTAATCTAAAGGAAGCTTTTTAGGTTAAATAGAGTTTCGGCATTTACTCTGAAATGTGAGAGTAATAATAATATTAGCATTTAGATAAAAAAATATTCAAAAAAGTTTTTATTCATAATCAATATTATATTAAAACAGAATTTTTATATAAAATGAACCTTTTATAAAGTTATAACGATAATAGAGTGAAGGAGGGATGATACTGTTGGAATTGGAGGATATAGAAAAGCTAATACAGGAGCAAGGGGATGCTATTTATGGATTCTGTAGAAAACTTACTATGAATAAAGAGGATGCAGATGATTTATATCAACAGACATTTCTAAAAGTAGTAGAGATTAGAGAGAAGATAAGAAATAATCATAATCCAAAGGGTTTTCTCATAGCTATTTCAATAAGTATATGGAAGAACTCTATTAGAAAAAAAGCAAGACACAATAGGATTGCCCCAACAATAAATATAGAAGACAATAGTTCCTTAGGGATTTTGGATAATGGCATTGATATAGAAAAGCAGGTTATAAATAATGAATTACAACATCAAGTTAATATCATAGTTTCAAATCTAAAGGATAGATTTAGAATACCTGTTATCATGCATTATAATGCAGAGCTATCCATTGAGGATATTGCAATTTCATTAAAAATACCAAATGGTACTGTTAAAAGTAGATTGCATAAAGCTAGATTGATAATAAAAGATGAATTGGAGGTTATGGGATATGAAGGATGGAAATAAAGGCAATATAGAAGAATTATTAAAAAAGTCTCTTATATCACAGGAAAAACCTAGTGAAATTCTTAATGAACAATTAAAGGTAGAAATAAGAAGAAAAGTATCAAACAAGAAGGATATATCTATATGGTGGGTACCAATGTCTATATCCATTCTTACATCTATTATTTTATCTTCAATGGCATATCTTTTTATACCTAATCTTTTCATAAAAATTTCTGTTATAGGAGTTACTTTATTGGTGTTAATTTTTAATATATCATTGACAACCATAGGATTTAAACATTTTGAATTGAAGAAAGGAGCGATTATTAATATATGAGTGTTTTTACATTTTTAGGATTATTTTTAATATGTATGATTTTAACATTAATTTCTTTAGGGGCATGGGTTTATAGAGATGCAAAGAATAGGGGATTGAATGCAGCCATGTGGACTGCCATTGTAATGCTTGTACCTAATCTTATAGGGCTTATTATTTATTTTCTAGTTGGACGTAAACAAGTAATTGTTAAATGTGATAAATGTAATTCAGATATACCTCAAGGTTCTAAATATTGTTCTTGTTGTGGTAATGAGATAATACCTGTAGAGAATATAAATAAAAAATCTACTAAGGGACTTATGATTACATTTATAACTTGTTTTGTAGCAATGTTTATAGTATTTATAGGCTTTAGTATATCAATTTTTATGAATGAAGGGTTTGATACAAGTAATGGAATTTCTATAGGACTTATAGAAAGTAATCTAGGTGATAAATGGAAAGTATCATATATTAAATCAACAGAAGAGTTTAATAAAAATATAAAAATTAAAGATAATAGTCCTAAAACCCTGTACGTAGAATCCCAGTGTGGAGAAGGAAAAATTTATTTAACTATAAAGCAGGATTCAGTGGAAGAAATTATTGATATAACAGAAGTTTTAGAAACTAAGGAGATAGATTTATCTTCTTTTAAGGATGGAGTTGTGAAATTACATTTATCTGGAGAAGGGGCTGAAAATGTAAAATTCAAAGCTTACTGGAAATAGTATAAATAAAGTGAGCTCTTATCTATGCCTCTGGCATACTTAACCGCAACTGTAATTTGAAATTATATAAAAATGGACTTCAATATAATTATAGCCAATACCATTTCGAGAAAGGTAAGGAATAATAATTTGAAGTCCATTTTCAACACCATATTAAAACAAGTCTTATATTTTAATAATTCTTGTAATCCTTATGTTTAATTTCTTCGTCTTTCTTTTCTTTGATTCTATTAGCAATAGTCCAAATTAATAGGGTTATAGAACCTAATATAATTATTCCATAGACTAAAAAAACCAAAATAGCCAGCCACATTAGATTTATACCTATTCAATAACTACAGCAGTACCATAGGCAACCATTTCAGCAGCTCCAGCAGCTATAGCAGAAGACATTAATCTCATTCCAATAATAGCGTTTGCTCCCATAGCAGTTGCTTCATCTACCATTCTACCTATAGCGATTTGTCTTGCTTCAACTAGCATTTCATTATAGCCTTTCATTTCTCCACCTACAAGGTTTTTGAAACTAGCACCTATATCTTTACCTATATGTTTACATCTCACTGTACTTCCTTTTACAAGACCTTTAATTTCCTTAATTTCTTTACCAGGAACATTTTCTACTGTCAAAATTAACATAGTAAGACCCCCTTAAATATCCTATAAAATCATATTAGCATGAGTTATTTTCTATGTCAATAAGTGGTATATTAAAACTTTTTACATCTAAAATTTTATTGTATCTATGAACTTTATAGTATTTTATAATGTGCTTCCATAGAAGCAGATATATAGCAAAACTTGTTTATGTAAAATAGAAGATTTATACTTATATGGAAGATGAATTTTAAAGACTTAGTGGAAGGGGGATATATTAACTTAATTTAATTTATATTAAAGTTTTTTATGAAATACCAATATTTTATTAGTTATTTAAGAGAAAGAAAATTTTAAGTAAGTTTGTATAAAAGTTAATATGTAAAAAATAATGGATAATAAAGAAGTACAACTAGCAAATAAGGAAGTAGAAGATGAATTTTTAGAATTATATAAAAAAGCTTATAGTGCAAGACAAGATAAAGATTTATATGCGGCCCTAAAATTTATAGATGAGGCAAAGCACATAGTTGATAATTACCCAGATTTAATGCTTTTAGAAGCAAAATGTTTAGCGGATAGATATAATTTAGATAAAGCTATAGAGATTGTATCAGAGATTATAAATAACCATAAAGATAACGAAAAAGCATATCAGACTAGAGCTAGATTTTATATGAGTATTGGAAGCTTAGATAAAGCATACGCTGATTTAAAACAAACCTTAAATCTAAATAAAAATAATATAGAAGCCAAGTATGAATTAGCTAAAGATTGTTTAAATCTTGGGAGGTATGAGGAATCTAGAGAACTTTTCAGAAAATTAATTCATAAATATAGAAATGAGCAAGTGATGGAATGCTTTGAAAGTGTAAATTATTTTATAATAGATGATTTAGAAGAGAAGTTTCATCAATGTAATAAAGATGAAAAAATAAGTTTAGCAAAGAGTTATTTCTTTATAGGAGAGGTAGAAAGGGCTTATAGCATAATAAAGGATGTTGAAGAATTAAAAGAGTCAAGTGATAGTTGTTTGATTATAGGTAATATATTAAGTGCTTTAGGTGAAAGTTCTCAGTCACTATATTATGTTGATAGAGCATTAGAATTAGAATCTAACAAACCTAGACCATATTTTTACAAAGGTCATATATTAGAAAAATTAGGTATGTATGAAGAGGCACTACAATGCTATAGAACCGCAATTGAACTTGATAAAGAATATGAACCTGTATATAACAATATGATAAGTACACTTACAGCCTTAGAAAAATATGAAGAGGCATTGAAACTATCTGATAGGGCGTTAAAACTTAATTATGATATAGATATTACATACAATAGTAAGGGAATCATTCTTTATAAGTTGGGAAGATCAAAGGAAGCCATAGAATGTTATGATCTAGCATTAGAAATTAGAGGAAACTACTTAGAAGTCTATCTTAATAAAAGTAGAGTACTAAGAGAGTTAAAAAATTATAGAGATGCTATGGATGTTTGCAATAAGGCTGTAGAGCTCAGATTCCAAGATGAAAGGATATGTATAGAAAAGGCATTAATACTTAAAAGTGTGGAAGAGTATGAAAATGCTATAGAATGGATTGATTGGGCTATAGATATTAATGACAAGGCTTCAATGGCTTATTTTGTTAAAGGGATTTGTCTATGTCAATTACAGAATTTTAGCAGTGCACTAGAATATATGAATAAAGTAATTCATATGACCAATGGGGATTTAGTAGCTTATAGTGGTAAGATATTTATACATTATTATATGGAAGAATATGAAGAATGCATAAAGACATGTTTAGGGGCTATTAATGACAAAGAAGTAAAGGTAGATGAGGTTAATCTCATTATTAAAATATATAAGGAAAAATTAGAAGGGTGCAAATCCATGTTAAAGATAGATGACACATGGAGTGAGGCAGCTCTGCTATTAGAAAATTTAAAAATTTAATTATAAAAGACAATTGTAGAAAAAGGAGAAAAATTGTATGGCAATAATAGGGATAGATTTAGGGACAACCAATAGTTTGGTTTCTTGTTTTACGGAGAATGGACCAATTATTATTGAAAATGTATTTGGGGAAAGATTAACACCCTCTGTAATTAGTGTGGATGACAATGGTCAGGTGTTTATAGGAAAAGTAGCCAAGGAAAGGCAAATAACTCATCCTAATCATACTGCAGCTATATTTAAGAGAAATATGGGAACAAAAAAAGAGTATAAGTTAGGAGATAAAAAATTCTTACCAGAGGAATTATCTTCATTTATTATAAGAACATTAAAAGAAGATGCAGAACAATTTTTGAGGAAAGAAGTAACGGAGGCAGTAATAAGTGTGCCAGCTTATTTTAACGACACTCAAAGAAGAGCGACGAAAAGAGCTGGCGAACTTGCAGGATTAAAGGTAGAGCGTTTAATAAATGAGCCTACAGCAGCAGCTATAGCTTACGGGTTGCATCAGAAGAGTTTAAATACAAAGTTTCTAGTATTCGATTTAGGTGGAGGAACCTTTGATGTATCTATATTAGAGCTTTATAAGAATATCATGGAAGTTAGAGCAGTAGCGGGAGACAATTATCTAGGCGGCGAAGATTTCACTAAAATATTAGTGGATATATTTGTAAGAAAAAATAGCTTAGATACAAAGGATATGAATTATAAGACTCTTAGTTTATTAAGGAAACAAGCTGAAGTAGCCAAGAGGGAGTTTTCAAAAGAAAAGTCAATAGAGATGTACTGTAAAGTAAGTGAGGAAGTCTTAAAATGCAATATTACCCTTGAAGAATATGAAAAAGCTTGTGAATTTTTATTAGGTAAACTAAGAAAGCCAATAGAAAGGGCTTTAAGTGATGCTGCTATAAAGTTAAAGGAAATAGATACAATAGTATTAGTAGGAGGAGCAACTAAACTTCCAATAATTCGTTCTTTTGTTAGTAAGCTCTTTGGAAGATTACCCTCTGTTAATATAAATCCAGATGAGGTAGTAGCTTTAGGGGCAGCAGTACAAGCAGCGATGAAGGATAGAAATGAAGCTATTAAAGAAATCGTACTTACAGACGTATGTCCATATACCTTGGGTACAAATGTATCAGTACAGAAGTTAGGTGGGTATTATGAACAAGGATATTTTTATCCTATAATTGAGAGAAATACTATTATACCTGTAAGTAGAGTAGAGAGATTATACACTATAAAAGATAATCAAAAGAAGATATATGTTGAGATACTTCAAGGGGAAAGTCGTCTTGCCAAGGATAATATATTATTAGGTAATTTAAGTATAATAGTACCACCAGCACCAAGTGGACAAGAAGCCATAGATGTAAGATATACCTATGATATAAATGGAATATTAGAGGTGGAGGTTACCGTGGTTTCAACGGGGATTAAGAAAACTGTAGTTATAGAAAAGAACCCTGGTTATATGTCAAAGGAAGAGATGGAAAAACGATTGAAGGAATTAAATGAAATAAAAATCCACCCTAGAGACAAGGAGGAAAACAAGCTTCTTTTAGCAAGAGGAGAAAGACTTTTCGAAGAAACCATAGGTGAGATAAGAATGCTTATTGGACAGAACTTACAATGGTTTGAAGGTGTATTAGAAAAGCAAAATGAAAGAAAAATAGAGGAGGCCGCTGAAGAGATTAGGAATTTACTAAATGAAGTAGAGGAAGAGCAGGAGTTTTAAGATGAGTTATTGGGATATTTTAGGCATAGAGTGCACAAATGATAGAAATGCAATTAGAGAAGCATATATGGAGAAGTTGAATATATATCATCCAGAAGAAGATCCAGAAGGATTTCAAAGATTAAGAGAAGCTTATGATAATGCTTTAAAGGGAAAAGTAGTTCTAGAAAATAATGAAGAAGAAAAGGATCCTGTAGATAGCTTCATTTCTAAGGTTAAAACCTTGTATGACCAATTCCATTTAAGAATTGATGAAAAAAATTGGAGAGAATTATTTAAAGAGGATGTTTGTTTTCAAATTGATACTTCAAAAGAGATAAGTTATAAGGTATTAGAATTTTTGATGGAACACTACTACTTACCTAATAATGTGTGGAGAACATTAGATGAGCAATTTAGCTGGCGTGAGACATATGAAGGATTAGGAGAACATTTTCCTAAAAACTTCATAGATTTTGCAATGGCAAATATAAATAATGAATTTAACTTAAGATATGAATTGTTTAGATATGATGAATCAGTAGATTATGATACATTTATAAAGAATTATTATGATGCCAGCTATAATATAAGAGATGGACGAATTTATAAGGCAAAAAAATCTTTAGATGCAGCCTTATCTATAATAGAATATCATGAAGACTTAAAAATTCTTCAGGGAAGGTATTTATTGCTATTAGATAAGGTGAATGAAGCAATAGAGGTATTTACAAAAATCATAGATGACAATGAATGTAATCCAGAGGTATATTTTAGAAGAGGGGGAGCACTTCTTAGAAAAGGAAAGATAAATGAGGCCTATGAGGATTATAAAAAAGCCTTAGAAAGGGACCCTAACAATACTTCTATTATATTTGGAATAGCTGAATGTTGTTATAGTCTAGAATTGTTTGAAGAAGCCAAGGAAATGTATTCAAGACTAAGTGATATATATCAGTATAATTCAGATATAAGAGCAAATTTAGTAAGTGTAAATAAATTTTTGATAGCTGAGTATGAAAATATAATTGAAAAAGATGATGAGATTAAATTTAAATTAGCTCAATGTTATTTCGAAAATTATAAATGTGAAGAAAGTTATGAAATTTTAAAACATATAGAAAAAGATTCAGCTATGGATAAAACAAGGGTATGTTTGTCATTAGGGAAGGTACTTGTTGTCTTAAATAGAACAGAAGAAGCTATGAAGTACTTTGAGGATGTAATAAGGTTTGATCCAGAGAATGGAGAAGCCTATGGTTATATGGCCAGCATACTTCATGACATGAAAAAGTATAAAGAGGCATTAAAATTTTATGATAATGCAATAGAATATGAAGAGGATTTATCTACCATATATAATAATAAAGGAAATTTATTATATAAACTAAAAAGATATGAAGAAGGCTTAGATGCATGTAATAAATCTATAGAGCTAAATGGTGGCATGGCTCATGCTTATAACAACAAAGGAAAGATATTATGCGAACTAGGAAGATATGAAGAAGCTTTAGAGGTATATAATATTGCCTTAGATATCTGTCAAACCTTTGCAGAGGTCTATGGAAATAAAGCAGAAATATATATTAGAATAGGTAGGGCCGAAGAAGCTGTTAAGATTTGTGACGAAGCCCTTAAAATTGGATTGGTAGATGGAAGTATATACTATGAAAAGGCAGAGGCACTATATACACTTGGAGAAAAGGCAGAAGCTCTAGAGTTATACGGTAAGGCATTAGAGAAAGATAAGGATAATTCAAAAATATATATAGGCTTTGGTCATCTTTATTTTGATGCTAAAGAATATGAGAAGGCTATAGAGTCTTATAATAAGGCTATAAATATAGATAAGAAAAACCCATACTACTATGTATGTAGAGGTAATGTTTATAGGAATATGGAAAAATATGATGAGGCTATAGCTGATTATACCAAAGGAATAGAATTAGACAATGGTTATGGATATGCATATTGCCAAAGGGGAATTATGCATAGAAATAAGAAGATGTTTAATGAGGCCATTGAGGATTATAAGAAGGCTACAGAAATAGATACAGAGCATGCTTTTACATATAATGAATTAGGAGAAGTCTATCATGAAATGCAAAAATATGATAGTGCTATTGAGTGGTATACAAAAGCACTAGAAGTAGACCTAGGGTATGACTATTGTTACGCTAATAGGGGGATAACTTATAAAACCATAAAAGATTTTTCAAAAGCTATTGAAGATTTTACTAGAGCAGTAGAAATAAATCCAGAGTATGCTTATGCTTATAATGAATTAGGTGAAGTATGTCATGAAATGGAAAATTATGAGGAAGCAATAGAGTGGTACAGTAAAGCTTTAAATATAGATAGTAATTATTCTTATTGTTATATTAATAGGGCTATAACTTATAAAAAGATGAAAGAGATTTCAAAAGCTATTGACGATTATACAAAGTCCATAGAAATAAGCCCTGAGTATACTTATGCCTATAACGAAATAGGAGATATATATTATGAGTCAGAAAAATATGATGAGGCAATAGAATGGTATAGAAAGGCATTAAAAATAAATAAAAACTATGTTGATGCCTATAATAATATAGGACTATCCTACTTTGATCAGGAAAAGTACGATAAGGCCTTTGCAAAATTTAAGGAGGCTATAAAAATAGATCCTAAGTATAAGTATGGATATTATAATATGGGTAGAATAATGTCAATTAAAGGGGATCATGAAGAGGCAATAAAATTGTATACTAAGGCTATAGAGATAGATCCAAGGTATGATGCATGTTATAACAATAGAGGAAGATCATATAAAAATTTAAATAGATATGAAGAGGCAATAAAAGATTATACCAGTGCTATAGAAATTTCTCTCCATAGTGAAGCGTTATATTACAATAATAGAGGAGTAGTATATGAAGAGCTTGATGATTTGGAAAAAGCCACGATGGATTATAAAAAAGCTTTAGAAATATATCCAGAGTATGATTTACCTCTATGCAATATGGGAGATGTATATTATACAAAAGGTAAGTACGAAAAAGCTATAGAGTATTATACAAAGTCATTAGAGGTTAATCACCAATTTGATTATTGTTATTATAAAAGAGCAATGAGTTACAAGTTAATAGGAGAGATAGAGAAGGCTATATTAGATTACACAAAAGCTATAGAATTTAATGATGAAGATGATAATTATTTCTTGCAAAGAGGACTTTTGCATAAGCAAATGGGAAGAAAAAAAGAAGCCTGCGCTGATTTTAAAAAAGCCTTAAAATTAAATTCTGATAACAAGGAAGCAAGAGATAATCTTAGTTTATTCTCTAAGGTTTTAAGTATGTTTTCTTAAGAAATTTTTATAAAAATATAATCGTTACAAAATAGAAAATTAATCACAAGGAAGCTATGGATAAATATATTTAACCATAGCTTCCTTGTGGCTTTTTACATATCTAACAAAGTATAAAAGTATGTATTGGTATCATCTTTTAGATTTTAGAAGAAAGTCTTTAGAAAGTCTTTAGATTTCCTTCAAGTTTATCTTAATTTTTAAAAAGTATCATAAAAGTATAGAAACAATAAATGGTTTAATAAATTAAAAAGTTCTCTATGATATTGTATAATTAAGCTTGTATATAGATTGATGTATATTAAAAAAATACAATGTTGTAGAAAGAGGGAGCAATATGAATTCATATAATATTTTAGTTGTGGAAGATGAGAAGGAAATAGCAGATGCTATAGAAATATATTTAGTAAACCAAGGATATAAGGTATTTAAAGGTTACAATGGCTTCGAAGCATTAGATATATTAAATAATGAAAAAATACATTTAGCGATAATAGATGTAATGATGCCTAAAATGGATGGAATAACTTTAATAATGAAGCTCAGAGAAAATAATAATTTCCCTGTTATAATATTATCTGCAAAATCAGAAGAAGTTGATAAGATTATGGGACTTAATATAGGAGCTGATGATTATGTTTCAAAACCATTCAAACCTCTGGAGCTTTTAGCACGAGTTAATTCTCAGCTTAGAAGATATACTAAATACTTAAATATGGTTAAAGATGAAGACAATGTATTTGTTATAGGAGGATTAGAGCTTAATCAGGATACTAAAGAAGTAACAGTGGATGGTAACTTAGTGAAGACTACGCCTAGTGAATTTAAAATACTTCATTTATTGATGAGAAATCCAGGGAGGGTTTTCTCAGCAGAGGAGATATATGAAAGAGTTTGGAACGAGCAAGCAATAAACACAGATACTATAATGGTTCATGTAAGAAATATAAGAGAAAAAATAGAAATAAATCCAAAGAATCCAAAATATTTAAAGGTGGTGTGGGGAGTTGGATACAAAATTGAAAAGCAATAAAAATACTAGTAAATATATAATAAATACAATCATCTCGATTTTATTATTAGGTACAGCCATAGGAATGTTATTCACATATTCAAATATAGAAGAGAGAAGTAAAAAATATGGATATAATCCATATGAACAATCAGATTTTCTAGAAGATTTATATAAAAATAGTTATGTGTTATATCATAAAATGCTAGAAGAAAAATTAGGGAAAAAAATAGTTCCATCAGACCTATTATTTAATAAAAATTTAGTTTACAAAGAATATGAGAATTACGCAGAGGATGATTCAGACTATAATTCAAATTATGATCAATATAGAGATATAAAAAATAGAATAAATAACGAATTTATTAGTTGGAAAAGAAATTTTAATAATTCTCTTAGTAATTTATCTTATTATGCTATTGAAAAGGAAAAAAAATTAAATATATCCAATAATGGCAAGGATATAAGTGGTCTAATAGATGAGAACATTAGCCTAGAAAAACGTGCAGAAAATAATAAATATAATATAATATATAACTTCTATGTAGTTCTTGATTTTGATGAAAAAGGAAATTTAACTGTGAAAAATCCTTATGGAGTAGATGGAAAGGACATAACTAGTAGATTTATAGATTTTAAATCAAATCTAAATCACAATTTAGAATTGGAATCTATTAAAAATATGACATTTGTATATGCTGTTCCTAAAAATTTATCTTACAGTGACAGTATATCTTATTATGTAGATAGAGGAAACAGATATGGGATTGTTAACGCTAGTGGCCCTTTTATAATGTTAACCTTAGGATTTATAACATTATGCGGACTATTAATTCCATATAAAAATTCTAAAGAATTGTTAGGCTTTGATAAATTCTATAAAATTCCATTTGAAATAATTGCACTAGTGGTATTTTTTACTATAGCATTAATAAGTACATCTCCACAAAATATAATAACTAGTACCTTAAGTGGAGAATTTGCTAATGGATTAGCAGAATTAGGTATAGGAGGAACTTTAGCTAAAAATATAGTTGGGTTAATAAATATTGGGTATTGGTTTATATGTTTTGGAATAATATTTATGGCGGTTGTTTTATTAAAGCATATATTTAGTGTAGGAATTAAAAAATATATGAAAGAAAACACCTTAATGTTTATAATAGTGAAATGGATAAAAAATATATTTAGCAGGACATATGAATATTTTCAAAATATAGATTTAAGAGATAAACCAACAAAATTTATTGTAAAAGCATTAGGTATAAATTTTGTAGTAGTATTAATACTTTGTAGTATGTGGTTCTTTGGAATATTTGGGGCAATAATCTACACAGTAGTTTTATTTATAATAGTAAGAAGATATGTTGAAGATACAAGTAAAAAGTACAATAAACTCTTAAAAGCAACTAGTAAAATTGCAGAAGGTAATTTAGATGTTGACATTGAGGAAAATTTAGGTGTATTTGAGCCATTTAAGGAAGAAATACAAAGTATACAAAGTGGATTTAAAAAGGCAGTTCATGAGGAAGTAAAAAGTCAAAGGATGAAAACAGAGCTTATATCTAACGTATCCCATGACTTAAAAACTCCATTAACTTCAATTATTACCTATGTAGATTTGTTAAAAGATGAAAATATTACTGAGGAAAACCGTAAACAATATTTAGATACACTAGATAGAAAGTCACAAAGATTACAAGAGTTGATTGAAAACCTATTTGAAGTAAGTAAAGCAACCAGTGGAAATATAAGCTTAGATATAGTAGACGTGGATGTAGTATCTTTAATGAAGCAAACCCTATTAGAATTAACTGATAAGATATCAGAGGCATCCTTAATTGTAAAAAGCAATTTTCCAGAAGGTAAAGTTATATTAGCTTTAGATAGTCAACGTATGTTTAGGGTATTTGAAAATCTTATAATTAATATAACTAAATATGCTATGACAGGATCTAGAGTATATATCGATATTATTGAGGAAGTTGATAGGGTTAATATAGTTTTCAAAAATATGTCTGCAGTAGAAATAGATATAAATATGGAAGATTTGACAGATAGATTTGTTAGAGGAGATAAATCTCGAAATACAGAAGGCTCAGGGTTAGGGCTTGCAATAGCTAAAGGGTTCGTAGAACTACAAGGAGGAATTTTCTCGGTAAATGTAGATGGAGATTTATTTAAAGTTACAATTAGCTTTGATAAAAAATAGAGTAGTTGCATAGAAGCAGACTTAAGTCTGCTTCTATTTTTTCACCCTTTTAGACTAATTTGCTGATTTGTTATATAAGATAAGCCCAATTTAATTATCATTTAACTTTTTTAAATAAATTAATTCCTGATAAAATACATATAAATGCACTGAATCCTAACCTTAACCAATCCATATAAAGCCAGAAATCTCCCCCATATACTATGCTTGGAGCTGCATTATATTCATCAACATAAATACCCATATTCCAAAATAATTTAACAGATATTATTAAGCAAATAAAACTTAATACAAATATAGCCATGTTTAAAAGTTTATTATTCATAATTATTCCCTCCAAATTTAAAATGAATTATTTACTAATTTATTTGCTTATCTTATATAGCTCTAACCAATATAAATATAAAATAAAGGAGTAAGAATAGCTTTATCTACCAAATATGTTCATGAAGCTATGTGCTAATATTGAGGCATAGCAATTCTTAAATCTGTAACGTATAAAGCCTAGGACTATTCCAAAGCATAGCCCAGTTAGGGTTTTCATTAACATTATATATGCTATATTAGGAGCATTATCTCTTAAAGCGACTTTAAACCAAATTGTATCTACATATCCTAAATGCCATATAGCAAATAGCAAAGTATTTATAATATAAACTGTAAATTCACTTTTATAACAGGATTTTAGCTTATTCCAAACATACCCTCTAAAAAGGAATTCTTCAAATATAGGTGTTGCTATGGCTGATAGCGTTAATGGAACTATAAGATTTAAGGAATAATCCTTATTAAAAATAGGCGTTGTTATAATTAGAAAAATTACTATTATAGTAGCCATGATATAGATTGATTTTTCTTTTAAGTCTTTTAATTCAGGCAATAGAAAGAGTTTTAAATTTTTCTTTTTGGACATGATTAGGATAGTAATAGTAAGTAAAAACATGATTAAAATAGTAATTAAATCGCTACTATAAGAATTCTTATCTACGATTAGGAAAAGCAGGTGTTTTATTGTTATTCTTATAATCTGAAATGATATTAAAGTAGCTATGATTTTTAGTAATAGGTTTTTCTTAATTCTATAATTCCTCATTCCTTCCACTCCTTAAAATCCTCCATTTCTGCTTTATTAATTATCTTATAATATAGTAACAGAAATATTATTGTTATTCAATAAAAAAATAAAGGATAACGATAAAAATATATTGTTACTTAAAAAATCACTACATAAAAGTTATAATAAAATTTATACATGATAAATAATCGATATGAATTATCTTTATTGAAATCTATATAATTAGAACTTTGTAATAATTTCTTAAGAAATGCTTAAGTAAATTTTAAATAATTAGCTATATAATCTATTTATTAATAAAGTTCTATTTTAATAGAATTCTAAAATCAGCAATAATTTAAAACAAAGTCATTAATAAAAATAATTTACAAAAGGAGTTTTCTAGAGATAGGTTTTTAATTGATAGTTAATAGTAAGATTAAAGAAGGTGAAAAAATGAGTGAATTAAAAGGTTTTATAATAGCAATTTTTCTAATAACTGTTTTAAATATTTTTTTAAGTAAAAATGGTAAGGAATTTAAAGAAAAAATAAGATGGCAACATTACTTTTTTGGATACCTTTTTATGCTATATCTTATAATTTCCTTAACACAAGTAGTAGGGTTTCCTTCCTTGCAGGAATGGCAAAGGATTTTAAATTTAAATGAGATTATATTTAATCCTAATATAAATTTACTACCCTTTAAATTTGGGCTTGAAATTTCAGCTATACTTAATATAATATTCTTTATGCCGTTTGGGTTCTTATTACCAACATTATGGGAAAAGTATAGAGCCTTATGGCCAACGCTATATAGTGGAATATTGTTTTCAACAATTATTGAAATTAGTCAATTGTTTACTAAATATCGTGCAACGGATATCAACGATTTAATAATGAATACCATAGGAACTATTTGTGGTTGGGTGATTTTCAATATAATTAGTAAGGTTTTTCATAAACTTGCGAATAAGACAGCAGTTCAAAATGCTTCTAAAGATATGATGATTATTAGATTAGAGCCTTATCTTTACATTATGATTGCAATCATAAGTGCATTTTTAGCTTAAAATTTGAGAATATGCGATGATTTTTTTAATATGATTAGGCCATAAAAAGTATTTTTATGCTAGAATTATGAAACTTCTCTTTCAAACTCTTATTATGAGTCATTACAGAAAAGTTTCATAATTACTTAATCATTAGCTTTTCATAGCCTAATCATAAGATACTCTATTTATATAATGTAGAAATTTAATCGCGATTTATTATATAAAATACTCATATATCTTATATGGAATATAGTCAATTGAGTCTAAATTTAAATAATAATATATATAGTTACCATGTCGTTTTTTATATAGAAGCTCTGCCTCATATAATATCTTTAAATGCTTAGAAATACAGGCTTCTGTCAATTTTAAAGTTTTAGCTAGATTTTGTGTAGATTGAGGAGACCTTTTCATTTCTCTAACTATTTTTAATCTTGTTTCATCACCTAAAGCTTTAAGTAAATATATAAGGTCACTAGGTGCTAGGTCTTTTTTATCCCCTATCTTTATAAGTCTAGTCAAATAAACTTCATTCTCTCCAGTGTCTATTAATAGATGAGGGGACATAAAGGTACTGGGTCTTATTTTTATAATTTTTAGGCTATCTAAGCTATAGCTATATACTTTATTCTTATGAAATTTTATTTCATTTTCCGTTATTTCTATTCTTTCATGGATAGAACCTATATATTTAAGTGTATCTTCTTTTGCAGTTTCTATATCTTTTTTTAGAACTCTTACCAGTAAAGGTTCTATATATTTTAATTCTTGTTGAAAGTATTCTAGATAGAATTTATTTAAAACTTTAAAAATATCTGCCTTTTCCTTTTCATTAATAGATTTATTATAAAGACTAAAAATTTTATTTATTTCGTAGAGAGGTTTAATTGAAATAGAATCCAAAACACTTAAGATACTTAAATCTTCACATTCCTCATAGGTTTGAAATATATCCATTACAATAAGCCAATTATAGGTTTTTTCACCTAAAATTCTTATCTCTTTTAATAAATCAGCATCCATATCAGTTAAAATTCTATCTGCCCAATCTAATCTATCTAAATGGTGGCTGGGATTTACAAGAACATGAAGAGCAGAAAGCATTTCAAAAATTGGTGAATATATAAATTCTATTTTTATTTCTTTTTCATATAATAAACCTATTCTCATAAAATCTCCTTAAAATAAAGTTAAGTTACCTGTTTTTCTGCTGTGGAGCTCCACTCTTTTAAGTATTATTAGTGATAAACTATATAGAATTAATATGATAAGAATTCCTACTAATAAAAATCCTCTCAAGTCATATAAAGTGCTGCCACTTAAAAACACCTTTCTCACAGCTTCAATGGCATAGGTTAAAGGAAAAATAAAGCTTACTATTTTAGCCCATAGTGGAAATAACACTGTAGGAACTTTAACTCCTGAAAAGATTTCCATAGGTTCTTCTAAGATAGTAAATAAAAATCCTGAATCTCTGGAAAATAAAAATAGTGAATTTAAAAACATTCCCCAAAGCACAGCCATGAGCATGGTAACTAAAAAAACTATCATTGCTGAAAAAATATTTATATTTAATACTTCATATTTAAATATAATCATTGCAAAAGCAAAAAACAACATAACTATTATACTTTCAAATAGGGAAGATATAGCATTACCTAAAATAACCCCTTGTCTACTAGCTGGAGATAAGTAAATTAACTCTAAAGTTCCACTTACTCGTTCATAGGAAAATTTCCAAGCAGATTGAACTAAGGACCTAAAAAAGCTCATGGACATATATCCTAATAATATAAATATTATCATATTTTCTTTATTTAAATAAGGTATATTACTATTATCCAAATTGAAAGGCTTAAAGCTATAATAAGTAGATATAAAGCTAATTATAGGCCAGATAAATAATGATACATATATAAGTTTACTGTGAAAATAATTTTTATGTTGTTTTATAGCCTCTGCTTTAAGAACTTTAAAAAATTCTTCCATTTACTAAGCCTCCTTTGCTAAATTTATTATGGCCTCTTCTAATTTTGGTTCTATTTCATACATTTCCTTTATAATCAGTCCATTTTTCACACAAAATTCTGATAGATTTATAGAAATATTTATAGGTGAAATTACTTCTAAACCTTCCGTATCTCTTTTTTCTACTGTAATATCATCATAAACTTTATTTAACTCCAGTGATAATTTGTCTCTCAAAAACTCTGGAGGATTGTACACATTAATAACGTATTTTTTATATTTAAAGGTTGCTCTAGTCAGTTCTTTTGGAGTTCCCTCTTTTATTGTTTCACCATTATTTAATATATAAATATAGTCACAGAGCTCTTCAATTTCGCCCATATAATGAGAAGTTAATAGAATTCCTTTTCCTTCTTCTTTAGCAAGTCGTTTTGTATATTCTCTCAACTCCTTAGCAACTACTGCATCTAATCCTATAGTTGGTTCATCCATAAAAATATATTTAGGATCATTTATCAATCCTCTTGCTATTTGCAATCTCTGCTTCATACCTTTAGAATAAGTCTCCACAGGCACATTCTTTTTTTCATATAAACCTACTAGCTTTAATAGCATATTTATTCGTTCCTTTAATAGCTTGTTATCTATGCCATAAAGTTGACCATAGTACCAAAGGTTTTCATAGGCTGTGAGTCTCCAATAAATCATTCTTTCTCCACCAGCTACCATGTTAATAATTTTTTTTACTGACCTAGGATTTTTAACTCCATCTATGTTATCTATAAGATAGGTTCCACTTGTAGGAGATAGTAAAGTAGTCAACATTTTAATTGTGGTAGTTTTCCCTGCTCCATTTATACCTAATAGACCTATGATTTCTCCGCTGTCAATTTTTAAAGAGACCTCCTTGACAGCTTCAACATGTTTTTTACTCTTTTTCATAAAGCCTTCATTTATCTTAGTTTCAAAAGTTTTCTTTAAATTTTCTGCTATAATCATATTTCCACCTACCCTTGAATTTTTTCTAAAGCTATATATTCAATTTTCTTAATAAGTCTAAAACCTATAAGTGTATAAACTAAGCTTAGTATAGATACATAAATCACATCTGATATTTGAGATGATAGAGGCATTCCTAAGAGTGCTGTGTTTCTTATAATTTCTACAACTCCTGTTATTGGTATAAGATTAGCAATATGTCTTACAAATAGAGGTAAATAATCTATAGGAAAAGTAATTCCACACAAAAGAAATAGAAGAGCAAATAAGGTATTTTGAGAGATATAGGTATCTCGTGTGTATAGCATAATACAAGCTAATACCATAGATACTCCAAAGAAAGCAAATAATCCTAATAAACAGGATAATAAAAATCCTATCATATTAATATTTCTTAAAGTAAGTCCAAAGGGGATAGCTATTATTATTGAAACACATACCTCTAATCCTGTAGTAATGGTCTGTTGAAGCATATTTCCCATAAAGTATTGAACTCTTTTAAAGGGAGCAAGCATTATACTTTCTAAGGTTCCTTCCCGAAGCTCTGTAATTAGGCTTCTACTTACATTTAGGCAGGTTCTAACTACAAAAATATAAATTAAAGTTCCTAGAATAACAAAGCTCATGTAATCTCCTGTACCTGTATAGGTATAGAATTGTTTAGAGGTGTTTCCATTAAATAAAAGCTTGTACATAAATAATGCACCTAGAGAGGTGTAAATTCCAGTTAGTACATTTCCAATAAAAAAGCTTTTTGGGTATGCTCTGAATTGAATCATAAAATTTCTGAGAAAAGTTGCCTTCAATACTTTTAGATTCATATTATTCCTCCTTTTGTTTTGATTAACTAAATAGCTAATCAAATGATGTTTTTTCTAAGGCAGAAGGATTATAGAGCTGATAGATATATTTGTCAATGTTCTACCTAAATGGGATAATAAATGATTTAAATATGGAGTAAGGTAGCAACTTATAAAAATAACCATATATTGTACTAGAAAGTTGTACAAGCATTATTAAAATTTTATAATAAGGAGTTAATATTATGCTCTCTTTAAATAAAATAACACCCTATAATGGGTTTTATGAAAATCCAGATTTTGGTCAACAAAATAACTATGCTTGGTCAATGACAGAATTAGGTGATTATATTTATGTAGGAACAGGAAGAAATATAGTTTATCTTGTAATGGTTGGAATTTTTAATATTCCTGCAGATAGAGTTCCTGAAGTATTCAATCCAAAACCATTTCCAGATTTAAATGGTGAAATTTGGCGTTATAAAAAAGATGGTAGTGAACCATGGCAAAGGGTATATAAATCTACTATGGAAGAGGGAATTACTGGGTTTAGATTTATGATTGATTACACCTTAGCTAATGGAGAAAAACTAATAGTTGCAGCAGGAAGTAATTTAACAAGTGTAAGAATGCTAGTTAGTGAAAATGGAGTTGATTGGATTCCTGCCAATGATGGAATTACTGATGGTGATACTGTGAGATCTATGATAGTTCACAATGGAAAGTTATATATGGGGGTTATGATAGGCACAGGTGGAGGAAATGAGACAATTCTATATGAAACAGAAAATCCTTTAAATGGTTGGAATAGAGTGAGCTTTGGTGCTTCTAAAAATAATCCAAGAGGAGAAATAGCATCAATGGAAAGCTTTAATGGCCATTTATATATTGGTACTGCACCAATAGGAGGCTTTGAAGTTTGGCGTACTTTTAGTACAGAACCTGAGAGAGACCAGTGGAAGTTAGTGGTTGACAAGGGTGCTGGAGATGCTTTAAATGAATTGCCTCTCAGTATGAAGGTTTTCAAAAATAACCTTTATGTGGGTACTGGGGTTTGGTTTGGAATTTATAGTATAAATCCTAGTCAACGATTTGTGCCTCCAAAGGGATTTGATATAATAAAAATTTGCTATAATGATAGATGGGAAGTAGTTGTAGGCAGTAGTCCAATATTCCCTACAAAGCCAATAACAAATGGTATCAGAAATCCGAAACAACCTGCTGGTTTAGGCTTTGTATCCAATGCATACTGTTGGCAGTTAAAAGAATATAATAATGAGCTCTATTTGGGATCTTGGGACTGGTCTGTGCTCATTCCTACAATTCTTTTCAGTTTAATAGAGAATATGGATTATTTTAAAAGCATTATACCTGAAAACTTTTGGAATAGGTGCCTAGGTCATGAGGATTTTTGTAGGTTTATTCGTATAATTGAATGTATACTGAAGATCATTATCAATACAATTAAAACCATGGGCGGGGATTTATGGGTTTCTCACAGTGGAGATTACTGGGACCCAATTTCTCTTAATGGATTAAGAAATGATAAAAATTATGGTATTAGAATGCTATTGCCGTCCAATGATGGTAGACTCTATGTAGGTACTGCAAATCCTTATGAAGGCTGTGAAGTATGGTCTTCAAAGAAAAAATAATCATCACTGTTTTGAAGTTTAAGTAGTAAACAACTATCTTTGTCATAGTTATCTTTTAAATGCACCTAAGATGAAGATATTTAAATATTATACAATAATTGACTTAAAATAACTTGAATGATAATATGTATGTATAATTTACTATTTAAGATCTTTTGAGTTAGCTTAATGCTAGAGTATGGTTATGTAATACTATATGATTTTTAAGTGAATTTAGAAAAATTAATCTAGGCTGTAGGAAGGATTTACTTTCTTACAGTCTTTAATTTTATCTATAGATTATAAGGAATGGATTTGTTTTTTAATGGTTTGCTTCGCAATAATATGTAGTTCTAAAATCAACAACCATTTAAAACTAAGCCAAACTAAAACTCACAATAAAGAGTTGTATAAAGGGGGAAAAATATAATGTTAAAGATAAAAGAAAGAAATGAGAAATTAGAAGAAATTATTGAGAGATATATGGAAGAGGAAGATATCCCAGGAGTGGCCATAGGAATAGTTATGGATAGTAAAATTGCATATACCAAAGGCTTTGGAGTAATGGACATAAGTACTGGAGAAAAAGTTAATGAGAATACACTTTTTCATATGGCATCAATATCTAAAACCTTTGTAGCTACAGCTATTATGCAATTAGTTGAAAATGGGAAAATGGATATTAATAAACTTGTAATAGAATATGTTCCTTACTTTAAGTTAGAAGATGAAAGATATAAGAAAGTTACAGTTAAATATATGCTAACTCACCTATCTGGAATGCCAGATGTGGAGAATTATGAGTGGGATAAGCCTAAATATGGAGATGATGCACTAGAGGGGTATGTTAGGAGCATTTCTGATAAAAAGTTAATGTGGAACCCAGGAGAAAAGTTTGCCTATAGTAATATAGCCTATGAAATCTTAGGAGATGTTATTGCCAAGGCCTCTGGCATGTCTTTTGAGGATTACATTAAAGAAAATATATTGAATCCTCTAGGAATGATGGAGAGTACTTTTTTAAATGAAAAGGTATCAAGAGTGCTTTTAACCACTCCACATGTGAGAGATAGCAGGTTTGAAAAAACTATAAGTGAAATATTTCCTTACAATAGAATTCATAGTCCTAGTTCAACCCTTTATTCTAATGTAACTGAGATGTGCAATTATGCTATTACTTATATGAACAAAGGTAATTTTAATGGAAAACAGATATTTACAAGAAAATCTTATGAAGCTATGACTATGCCTTATGCTGAAGCAGGGCGGGGAGAACTAAATATAGGACTAAGTTGGTTTATTAAGGATTATCATGGAGCAGTGAGAATCAGCCATAGTGGAGGAGATACAGGTTTTAGAAGTAATCTTATTATACTACCAGAAAAGGGTATGGCAGTGGTTGGCATGAGCAATTGCGATTATGGAAATGTAGAGATGATTACAGAGGCCGCATTAGATATAATTAATGGTTATGAAGTTAAGAACATTAAAATATCACCAACACCTTTGCTTTATAATATCTTAGTTAATCATGGTATAGAGAGTGTAAGAGAGAAACTTAGGGACATGAAGGAAAATGAATTAGAGAAATATCATATGAACGAATGGAGATTAAATTCCTTAGCTTATGGACTTATGGGATCAAATAGGATTAATGATGGAATAGAAATTTTGAAATTAGCTATTGAGGAATATCCTAATTCAGCTAACCTCTATGATAGTCTTGGAGAGTTATATTTAAAAAAAGGTGACAAAAGGTTATCAGTAGATAGCTATAAAAAATCGCTGGAATTAAACCTTGGTAATTCACATGCTAAAGAGATGGTAGAAAGGTTGGAAAAAGAAATACATGGAATGATGAGATATTAGAGCTTTTATAGGGAGGAAGGTTAGTATAGATGAACTTTAAATTTAAAGAAATGAATAATGATTATGCCAGAGAAATTTTAACTTGGCATTATGATGGAATATATTCTTTCTATGATATGGAATTCGATATAGAAGATTTAAAAGAATTTTTAGATAATATAAAGAATAACACTTGGAAGAATAAATATGTTGCAGTAGATGATTTAGGAAAGCTTGTAGGAATATTTTCTTTCAATATTGATAAAGAGGTTATGGAAATTGGATTAGGCTTAAGTCCTGAATTAACAGGTCAGGGCATAGGTGAACAATATGTAATTTCTGGAATTGAGTATGGAATAAACACATTGAGTTTTAAAGGAAAGTGTATAAGTCTATCAGTTGTTGCTTTTAATTTAAGGGCAATAAAGCTGTATAAAAAAGTTGGATTTAAAGAAGTGAGTAGATTTATACAACCTATAAATGATTATGAGTATGAATTTATAAAGATGATAAAGATACGCCCATAGCAGATTCATATAAAAAACATTAAATAGGATAACAATATTTGAATTTTTTAAAATATAATGGTAAAATATTTATAGATTTATGATATGGAGGTAATATTATGTTAAAACTTATTCTTGCTTAATTAGTTTGGAAATCTAAATTAATAAATTAGTTAACCTTATAGAAGTTTTTGCTTAGAATTTTGCTAAGCTTTGTTGTTATGCTTCTTTTAGGAATAACTTTAAAGAATAAGTTAAAGAAATACCTCAAATAATCTGCATTGCAGTTGAACGTAGAGGATTTCTCTGCGTTTTTTTATTAAATATATTAAAATTTGAGACGATTAACTGACATGTTTTTTAAACATATTAATGAAGGAGCATTACACAGATTTCTTAGGAGCATTTAATAAAGAGGAGATGTGTAATTTATGAGTAATAGTAATTTAAATATAGAAGAAATGAGTAGTTTTTTTAACCAAAGAGCAGAAGGTTATGATAAACACATGGAGGAGACTGTAAGCTCCTTTGAGGAGTATTATAAATTAATATCATCAACTATGAAATATACAGAAGAACCTATAGAAATACTTGATTTAGGATGTGGTACTGGTTTAGAAATACAGGGAATTTTAGAAAAAGCTCCAAATGCTAAAATAACTTGTATAGACTTATCAGAAGGGATGTTAAAGCTTCTTAAAGAAAAATATATAGCTAATAAGGAGCAGATAAAAATAATAGTACATTCATATTTAGAATATGACTTTGGAGTGAGTAAATATGATTATGTTTTTGGGGTAATGACCATGCACCATTTTCTATATGATACAAAACTAGAACTATATAAAAAGATAAGAAGATCTTTAAAAGAAAATGGAGCATATATAGAGGGAGATTATGTAGTAACTAAGTATTATGAAAAGAAATGGATAAAAAGAAGAGAAGATTTGCTAAAAGAGTTAGAGGAAGAGGAGATAGCATTGTACCATATAGATATTCCTTTTGCACTAATCACACAAAAGAGGCTTTTTAAGGAAGCTGGTTTTAAAAACTTTAACCTTATATTTAAACAAGGTGAGCACTTTATTTATGAAATAAGATAGTTTAAAGTTAATAGGGCAAATTCTATTAACAATTTAAGTACAAATATTATCATATTTTTATTATAATTTAGGGGGCTGTGTTAAAATGCTTATGCTATTTTGATACAGTCTTTTAATATGTCTTAAATATAAATATCTAGATTATTAAACAATCTGTTGTGTTATTGTAGTAAAGTTAAAAATATATTAATATGATAATATGTAACAAAATAACATATAGTATAATTTGAAAATTTAAATTTGTAAGTTGGGGTTTAAGTTATTAAGTGTAATTTAAATAGGTGAATAAAGCATGGAAGCTAAAAAAGTTTTAGAAATTGCTCTTTCAGCAGGTAAAATACTTTTAAGTAATGGAGCAGAGGCATATCGGGTGGAAGAAACCATTGAAAATATATGTAGAGCTTATTCCTTAGAGTGTGAGTGTATGGTTACAGATAGAGGGGTATTTGTTTCCATAGTAGATAGTCATGATGAGAAAGTGACCTCATTAAAAAAAATTGGACCTAGACGAGTAGATTTATACAGAATAGAACTTATCAATTCTTTTTCAAGAAATATTAAAGAAGCTAATCTATCTTATGAAGAGGCTAAAAAAATGCTAAAGGATATAGATAATTCTCCTTATTTTAGCTTTCCCATAAGACTATTTGCTGCAAGTATTACATCTCTTGTATACTCATTATTCTTTAATGGAACCATATATGATTCTATTATGTCTGCAGTTATAAGTGCAGGTATTTATTTTATGTTAGAAAAGATATCGAAGGTTGGGTTCTTTCAATTTTTCCAGATGCTTATTTCTGGTTTTATGATAGGAGTTACAAGCTCAATACTGCAGAGCATATTTCCAGTTTTAAATAAGGATAATTTAATAACAGGTGCAATAATGATTTTATTACCAGGAGTAGCTCTTACTAATGGAATTAAAGATGTTATATATGGTGACTTTGTGGCCGGAATGGCAAAATTTTGTGAAGCAATGCTTGTTATAGTTGCAGTAGGGGTTGGTATAGCAGCAGCGTTACTGCTTAGGATAGGTGTGACATTATGATAAAACAAATTATATTAGCATTTTTAGGCAGTATATTTCCTGTTATTCTATTTAATATTGATAGAAAGAAGATTATATGGACAGGCTTTTGTGGATCACTAGGATGGCAGCATACTTGATTATATAGGTTAAATAGTAGCTCAGTGCAACTATAAGTTGCAATTAACTAAATAAATTTAATAATAAAACTTTTAATTATAGATAAAATAATAAAAAATGATATAATAATCCTTGAAATATTAAACAAAAGAGGAGTAAAGTATGGAAGCTAAGAAGGTGTTAGACATTGCCCTATCAGCGGGACAGATACTTCTAAGCAATGGTGCTGAAGCATATAGAATTGAAGAAACTGTGGAAAATATATGCAAGGCCTATAAGTTAGAATGTGAATGTATGGTAACTGATAGAGGAGTTTTTGTTTCAGTTGTTGATGCAGATGATGAAAAGGTAACATCATTAAAGAAAATACGTACTAGAAGAGTAGATTTACTTAGGATAGAGCTTGTAAATAATTTTTCTCGTAATATTAGAGAAGAGTGTATGACTTATGAAGAAGCAAAAAAGAGATTAAAAGATATAGAAAAAGCACCGTACTATAGTTTTAAGTTGAGATTGTTTTCAGCAGCAATGACATCTTTTATTTATGCATTATTTCTTAATGGAACTATATATGATTCTATTGTATCTGCAATTATAAGTGTAGGTATATATTACATGCTTGAGAAAATATCTGGAATAGGATTTTTTCAGTTTTTCCAAGTATTTATTTCAGCATTTATTATAGGAAGCGTTAGCGCAGTACTCCATAATATATTTCCTATTTTAATTAAAGATAATGTAATAACAGGAGCGATTATGATTTTATTACCTGGAGTTGCTCTTACTAATGGGATGAAGGATATAATTTATGGAGATTTTGTTTCGGGTATGGCAAAATTTTGTGAGGCTGTACTAATATTAGTTGCTCTGGGAGCAGGTATTGGTGCCGCGTTATTTCTCAGAATAGGTGTGTGAAGATATGATAAGACAGGTTGTATTAGCATTTTTTGGAAGTGTATTCCCCGTTATACTATTTAACATAGACAGAAAAAAAATTATATGGACAGGATTTTGTGGTGCTCTTGGATGGGCTGCTTATCTAATAGTATACAATATCTACGGTAGCTCTATTATAGCTTCCTTTATAGGAGCTTTTGCAGTAGGGGTATATAGTGAAGTAATGGCTAGAATTTTAAAGACGCCGGCTACACAATTCTCTATTCCAGGGATATTTCCGCTGGTTCCAGGGATACTCGGATATAAAACTATAAGTCTATTAGTAGAAAATAAGTTTTCAGAAGCCGCGCTAAAGGGGATGGAAACTGTAGCTATTGCAGGAGCTATCGGATTTGGCATAATGCTATCGGCTACTACTTCTAGATTTATATCTAGATTGAAGAATGAGAAGAATAGTAATTTAACATAGAGAGGGTTAAAAATGAGAGTTAAAATTGATTATATTTATCATAGTTCTTTTGTTATAAATACTGAAAATAATCTCTTAATCTTTGACTATTATAAAAGTGACACAGAGAAAACTAAAATTATTATGAATTTACTTAATGAAGCTATGGCAAGGGGAAAGAAGGTTTTGGTATTTTCATCTCACAGTCATTATGATCATTTTAATAAAGAAATTTTTAAGTGGAAAGATCTAAATCCTAATATAAATTATATTTTAAGTAGTGATATTAAGGTAAGTGATAAAAGTAACTATAATATAATAAGTCAGGGAGAACAAATAACTATAAAGGACATAAATATAAGTGCTTATGGCTCTACGGATGCCGGAGTTTCTTATGTTGTAGAAGTTGATGGAATCAAGATAGTTCATGCAGGAGATTTAAATTGGTGGTATTGGAAGGATGAAGATACTGAAGAAGAAGCTAGAGACATGGAAAATGCATTTAAAGCTATAGTAGAGGATATAAGTAAACATGGGAAATTAGATTTAGCATTCTTTCCAGTGGATCCAAGACTTCAGGAATTCTATTATCTTGGAGGAGAGTACTTTATTGAAAAAACATCACCTAGAGTGTTTATACCAATGCATTTTGGAGAAGATTTTGATGTAACTAAGAAATTTAAAGAAAACATAAAAAGAGAAGGTACTCAAGTCATTGAGATAGATGTTGAGAATCAAAGCTATGAATTAGATTTTTAATATATAGATTAAATAGAAAGTAACTTATTTAGTGAATTGCAACCTCTGGTTGCAATTCGCTAAGTAAAGTGCTATGCACTTTTAAATTTTTAATTCAACTATATATTTTTTTTCAAGTTTAATTGGATTATAAGATAGCTTGGCCTTTCGCAAACCTTCATTGCCAAGATCCTCTTCCCTATTTACATATGTCATATCATTTAAATAGTTTTCTAAAAAGCTTTTATTTATAAAAGCATAGATTCCTTTGTAAGAAGTGTCTGCTTTTTCTATATGAATTACTGCAGTTTCGGAATTTAATCTTTCACCAATGGTAAAGGCAATTAGTTTATCCTCAACATAAACACCCATTCCTAAAAGATTTAATTCTTCCATGTGCTGTAAAAAATCACTAATTCCTTTAAGCTCATGGTATAGAACCTTACTGTTATTATTTTTTAATTCAAACCACTGATTAGCCGTTTTTATTGCATCATTTTGAGCTTCCAATGACGATAAATCCTTTATCTTATAATCATAAGAAGCTATAAATTGATTATAGTGATTTTTCTTGCCATGATATTTTTTGCCTGATAAGTTTATTAAACTTTTTGTATCATAGATATAATCAAAGCTATTTCGTTCTTCACAAAATATTACATCATCTCCATAAAGTTGTTTTAAGTCATCAAGAAAAGTGTCTTCTACCTCTCTAAAAACCAATGTATTAAGTTGGATGCTTCTATTATAATTTTTTAAATTCTCAATTATATATTTCAAGGACTCAGAAGAATATCCTATGGGAGACATATAAAAAGTACCCTTATTATCTTCAGTTTTCTTTATAATTAAGGAATCATGAGTAGTAGCAATTTGTATATTGCTAAAGTATCTCCAAAAATAAAGATTAGAGAAAGCATATTCATGAGTTCTAAAATTATATTCATCTATATATGTTGAGAAAAGTTTCTTATGCTTTAGTTTAATATTTTCGAATTCTAACATGCGTGTTCACCTTTTTCTATTGCTATAAAATTTATTGTTGACTTAGTACTAGTAAAAATATATTTTATACTCATATAAACTATAATATGCTTTTAATTTGTATAGGTCTATAGTGAATTTTCACTTATATTAATCATTATGGTTAGTATAGTATAATTCTCTAATAGTATTAATCATATCCTCATTGTTATTAGAAATCTGCTTTAAAGAGAAACCAATAAGTAGAGGAGAAACTACAAATCTTGGAACCACCTTGCATATTATGATATCTTTCCATTGATAGAAAAATAAATTAAAACTAGAACATTTTGCATAGTAATTATGAAGTATATAATGAACCATATTCTGTATATTTTCACTGAACCCATTTAACTTATTGATATCTTTACAAATAACATTTAATTCTGTGAAGGAATTCATTGGATATGTAGAAAGATTAACATGACATTCATCATCTTCATAAATTGTTGCACCTTGAAAATATATATCCTTTAAATCTTCTTTATAATCAATATGTTTCAACCCTACAATTTGCATATGAGAATGCTTTATGCTTCCCCCAGATTGAGGTCCATGATTTTTAAATAGTATTACTGACTTGAATTTCCCGCTCTTTTCCATTGTGAGCCAATGGTCAACTGCAAAGTTAATTAATCTTCTCATGTGTTCTTTAGAATACATAGACATATCTTCACTGCAATTTTTAGTTTCTATTATTACTGTTTGAAGCGTATCTTCAATAGTAGCATATTTATTCTTCAGGAATATAAAGGGGTCGTCCTTATCTAAAATATCTGTTAAAGCATCCCTATTACAGAAGGGACAAGGGGTATCGGTATCTCTTATGCTGTTTGGCTTACTTTTACTTACCTCATAAAGAAATTTTAAATATTTATCTTCTGACACATTATCACCTACTAAAAATAATTTTAATATAATTTTAGGATTCCTATTACTATCAATATAATATAGTAGGGAATTTCTATACATAGGTTAATTATATCATATTATTTATATAGAATAATACTCTCATAATATTATGAAATAATTGAAGGGAAAAGTATTATGATTATTATAAAAAAGTACATTAAAATATAAACAAATTTGTTATTGTTGACATAATTGAAGAGAAGGGTAATTAGTGGTAAAGGTGGATTTGTTATTCCTTTCTTCGAACAGACAAACAGAATTTCTTTAGAAAATATGAAGGTTGAAGTTAAAACACGTGAATCACTAGATAGCAATGGAGTACCTAGTTGAAGCTAAGGAAACAGAAGAATAGACCATGCTTGGAGGTGTACAATGTCTATTAATTGCAAAAGCTTTCTCTCCGACGAAATCAACCTTCTGAGATAAAGGTGAACTTCACTATGCCTCTGGCACACTTCTCTACTACAATAGGTCGCAATCCACTAAATAAAATTCTTCACATTTTATTTACAATATGAACAAAATGAACAAAAGCATCTTAAACATTGACATAAATTTATCAGAAAAGTACAATCAAGATATCGGGGTATATTTAAAATAAGGGGGATTTTTTAATGAAAAAAATATTAACTTTAGGTTGTGCTTTAATATTAGCTCAAGGTTTATTAGTTGGATGCGGAAATAAAACAGAGGCTCCAAAAGAAGAGAATTCAGGTAATTCAGGTAATTCATCTGCAGCTGTATATAAAGATGGAACCTATAAAGCTAGTTATGACAGATTAGATAGTCACAATTGGAAATCTTTTGTTGAAGTAACAGTAAAAGATGGTAAAATATCTGCAGCGAACTTTGATTATGCTAACGATAAGGGCGAATTAAAGAGCAACGATGCTAAGTATGCCGAAACATTTAAAAAAGTTAATGGTGTAACACCTAAAGAAGTTGGAGAGCAATTATCAAAGAAAATAGTTGAAAAACAAGCTGGGGACGTTGATGTAGTAACTGGTGCAACACATTCAACTAAAAACTTCAATGAACTTGCAAATGCAGCTTTAGAAAATGCTAAAAAAGGTGAAGCTAAAGAAGCAGTAGTTAATTTCTACAAAGATGGAGTTTATAAAGCTGAGTATAAAGATTTTGATGAGCGTGGATGGAAATCATTTGTTGAAATCGAAGTTAAAGGTAATGCTATAACAAAGGTTACTTTTGATGATATAAACAAAGATGGAAAACTTAAATCAGAAGATGATGGATACAAAGCTGCTATGGAACCTAAAGAAGGCACATATCCTGAAAAATATACTAGTGAGTTAGAAAAAGCACTAGTAGATAAACAAATATTAGGAAATGTAGATGCTGTAACTGGAGCAACTAGCTCTTCTAAATCTTTCCAAACTTTAGCAGGAGTTTGTTTAGATGAAATGGCTGAAAATGGCGAAGCTGGTACAAAAGCAATAGATCGTCCAGTAGAAAAAAAATAAGCAAATAATTTTTCTCTATAACCGTTATAAATAGAAAAGCCTTTCTAGTAGTAGAGAGGCTTTTCTATTTATAAAAACCCCTCTGCCTAAAGCAGAGAGGTTAATTTATTTAATGAATGAATCTGTTGATAGCTGTTCTAATTTATAGTTACTAGTAGTTAAATTTTTAGTTTTCATCCATTTCATTACTGAATTAAATTCTTCATCAGATGGAAGTGAAGCTTCACTGTAATGTGGAAGAATTAACGAGGTTTTTATACTATCGGGAAAACCACCTTTTTCTATTAGAATATCTATGTAGTTTTCTAAAGGTTCTTCTTTTAGAAATTTAACAGCTTTATTATAAGCTCTATAAAATGCTTTTATTTCATTTTCTTTTGAACTCATAGAAGTTTTAGTAAATACTATAACACCAGCATCGATATTTAACTCATTAGAACTAACTAATATTTTACCACCAGAAGACACAGCAGTGGTTGCAAGAGGTTCTGGTAACATAGCCATATCTAATTTACCTGCATTTAGCATTTCAAGTCTTGTTGGGATTTTAGGAATTACTACTTTTTCAATAGAGTTTATATCTAATTTAGAAGCTTCTACTACTCTATCTGTTAAGTATTCTATGATAGTGTTCTTAGAAAGACCTACAGATTTTCCAATTATGTCATTTATTCCAGATATTTTAGAATCATTGCCAGCAATAAGCTTATAACTACCATCAGTTCTTGATGTCATTTTAACTTCAAACTTATTGTCATTAAAAAATACAGCTGATAGCATATCAGATATAGCACCATCAATTTGTCCACTTTGTATAGCTGCATCTCTATCTGTAGCACTTTTAAAGCTTTGTAACTTAAAATCTAAACCTTCTTCTTTAAAATACCCATTATTTTCAGCCATGACAATTGGAATAGAATCTAAATCAGGCATGATTCCAATTGATAAGGAAGTCTGTGGTTGGGAAGTTTTTTCACCTGAGGAATTTGCAGAGCAACCCACAGCTGAAATTGGTAAAATAAGAGCTAGTATCATAGAAATAAATTTCTTTTTCATTATGTACCCTCCAATATGGAAAAATATTTTTTTAACAATCAAGTAAATTTTAACACAAATATCTATGAACAAAATAAACAAAATATATAATAAATGAACAAAATGTTTCTTTTTACACTATTATAATATAGATATGATAATATTTTAACTAAGAGGAAAACATGGGGGGAAAGTTATGAGTGAAAAGAAGAAAATTATAGTACTCGGTGGTGGATACGGAGGCGTATTAACTGCTAAAAAATTAGCTAAGAAATTAAAAAAAGATGAGAATGTTCAAATTACTCTTATTGATAAAAATCCATATCACACTATGTTAACAGAGCTTCATGAAGTAGCTGCAGAAAGAGTATCAGAGGATTCTATTAGAATTGATTTAAAGAAGATATTTGAAGGAAGAAAAGTAAATGTTGTTTTAGATGAAATTACAGAGTTAGATTTTAAAAATAAAACATTGAAATCTGAAAAAAATTCATACTCTTATGATTATTTAGTAGTTGGAGCTGGTTGTAAGCCTACTTACTTTGGAATACCAGGGGCAGAGGAGTATACACACAAGCTATGGTCTTATGAGGATGCAGTTAATTTAAGAGAGCATATACTAAACAATTTTAGACTTGCAGTTAAAGAAACAAATAAAGTAAAAAGAGAAAAGTTATTAACCTTTGTTGTAGTTGGAGCTGGATTTACTGGAATAGAAATGATAGGAGAATTAGCTGAATGGGCAGATAGATTATGTAAAGATTTTCATATTGAGAGACATGAAGTTAAATTACATGTAATGGATGCTTTACCTAAGATATTACCTATATTTCCAGATAAAATAATAAAAAAGGCTGAAAAGAGATTACACAAGTTAGGTGTAAATATAAAGACAAATGCATGTATTACAGAAGTTAGTGAAGATTCAGTACTTTTCTGTAATGATGGTGGAAAGATTAGTGCAGGAACTATAGTTTGGGCAGCTGGAGTTGAGGGAGCAGATATCCTTGAAAAAATGGATATAACTCAAAAACCAAGAAAGAGAATAGTGACTAATGATAAACTTCAATCAGTAGATTATGAGAATGTATATGCAGTTGGAGACAATATATTCTATATTCCAAAAGGTGAGGAAAGACCAGTTCCACAGATGGTAGAAAATGCTGAGAGTTCAGCACCAATAGTTGCTCACAATATATATACAGATATTAAAGGTGGAGAAAAGAAATCCTATGAGCCTAAGTTCCATGGAGCAATGGTTTGTATAGGTGGTAAATATGGACTAGCACATTTAGGAATGCCAGGAAAATTCTTTGGGTTACCAAGTTTCTTTGCAATGTTCGTTAAGCACTTTATAAATTTAGTATATTTTGTTCAAGTAGCTGGATTTAATAAATGTTGGTCATATATATTACATGAGTTTTTCCATGTTAAAGATAATAGAAGCTTTGTTGGAGGACATTTTGCAAAATCCTCTCCAAACTTTTGGTTAGTTATATTAAGAGTTTTTGTAGGTTACAAGTGGCTTACAGAAGGATTAGCCAAGTTGCCAAAGATAATATCAGATCCATCAAACATTTTCTTAATACCAGCGCCACCAGCTAGTGCAGTATCAGGGGCAACAGCAGCTGCAGAAGCAGTAACTGCAGCATCAGGACAAGGTGGAGCAGAAGCAGCTTCACAATGGGGTGAAGCATTGGGAGTACCTCAGTTTATTGAAAATATGGTTAAATGGTCTATGGATACTTTCTTCTATACAGGGGATGGTGGATTTACAGGATTAGCACAAGTGTTCCAAACAGCTATGGTAATTGGTGAAATATTAGTAGGTATATTACTAATAGTTGGACTATTTACAGCAGTTGCATCAATAATTTCAATTGCAATGGGAAGTATGATTTGGGCATCGGGAATGGCACCAGTTGAAATGTTATGGTATTTAACTTCAAGTATAGCATTAATAGGTGGTTCAGGAAGTACCTTTGGATTAGATTACTATGTGTTACCAGTGCTTAAGAAATGGTGGAAAAACATAGGATGGGTTAAAAAATCATATTTATATGTAGATTAGAATTAATTAAATTAAAAGTTCATAAATAAGAATAAAGTTTTTAAACTTACAAATGTCCTTTTAATTATTTTTAAAAGGACATTTGGTTTTATAATTGAATATATAAATAACTACTATTTTATGTAACTATTAGCACAATAACATTGTAAAAAATGGGGGAGAGCATGAGTAATTTTTGGAATGAATATCCTGATATTCAAAAGCAATTAGAAAATGTAACTAAAATAATTGAGAAAAACATAAAATGTAGAGAAAAGCAAATGGAAGAGGCAATATTACCTCTAGTGAAGGTTGGAGGAAAAATGCTAAGACCTGCTCTTCTCATAATAGGAAGTAAGTTTGGAAAATATGAACAAGAGAAAATTGAAAATTTAGCCGCAGCTATTGAAATGATGCATACAGCTACCTTAATTCATGATGATATTATAGATGAAGCTAATCTAAGGAGAGGTGTTGAAACTATTCAAAGTAAGTATGGAAAAGAATATGCGGTATATATGGGAGATTACTTATTTTGTCAATGTTTCATAATGTTATCACAATATAATTATACCATGGAGACTTTAAGAGACATTTCAAAGGGTATATCAAAAATATGTATGGGCGAAGTAGCTCAATATAACCTTAGATATTCAACTAGTACTACTTTGAGGAAATATATAAAGGTGGCATCAGGAAAAACGGCAGCCTTATTTGCTATAAGTCTTTATAGTGGAGCAAAAGAATCTAATTGTGAAGAGAAGCTTTCAAAGTTATTAGGTAAAATTGGACATAGCATAGGGATGGCATTTCAAATTGTAGATGATTTATTAGACTATAACAGTGATACTACTAGTTTAGGTAAAAATGCCCAAAAGGATTTAATCCAAGGATACTATACCTTACCAATAATTTATGCTCTTGAAAAAGATGTGGATAATAGAATAGCCAGTGTGTTAAATAAAGATTCACTAAATGATGAAGAAGTTAAAGAAATAATTGACTTAGTGAGGGAATATGGTGGAGTTGAGAAAACAGCTAATTTAGCTAAGGCTTATACTAATAGAGCGTTTAGTAATATTGAAAAGTTACCAGACTGTGAAAGTAAAACAATATTAAAAGAAATAACAAAGAAGCTATTAAAAAGAATTTATTAGTAAGAGCGTCTGAAAGAAAATATATTAGTAGAATTGCTTATTATTTTCTTAAAGATGCTTTAATTTGGGAGGAAGATTTTTATGGCATATAAAGACTTGCAGCATTTTATGAAAGTTCTAAAGGAAAGAAATCTTTTAGATACAATTGAAGTAGAGGTTGATGCTAATCTTGAAATCACTGAGATTACAGATAGGGTTTCAAAGAGTAATGGCAATGGGCTATTATTTAAGAAGGTTAAAGGGTCACCTTATCCAGTACTAATAAATTCGCTAGGGAGCTATGAAAGATTAAACTTAGGGCTAGAGATAGAAGAACTTGATGATATCGCAGATATAATAATGGATTTTATGGATATAACAAATTATGTAACATTAATAAATAAAATAAAATCCATACCCAAACTAGCAAGACTTGCTAGAGTATTTCCTAAAAAGGTAACTTCAGCAATATGTCAAGAGGTTATAGAGGAACCAGACTTAGATACATTACCTATTTTACAATGTTGGCCTAAGGATGGAGGAAGATATATTACTCTTCCATTAGTTATAACAAAAGACCCTGAGACTAATCAGCAAAATATGGGAATGTATAGGCTTCAGGTATATGATAAGAAAACCACAGGAATGCACTGGCATCTACATAAAGATGGCAAGGAAATATATGAAAAGTACAGAAAATTAGGACAAAAAATGCCTGTAGCGGTGGCACTGGGATGTGACCCTGCGACCATATATTCTGCAACAGCTCCGCTACCTAAAATGATAGATGAAATGATATTTTCTGGATTTCTAAGGAAAGAACCACTAGAAATAGTAAAGTGTGTTACTAATGATATATATGTGCCGGCTAATGCTGAATTTATATTGGAAGGATATGTGGATTTAGATGAGAAGAGGCTAGAGGGACCTTTTGGAGATCATACAGGATATTATTCACTTTCTGATATGTATCCAGTTTTCCATATTGAAAAGATTACTAGGAGAAAAAATCCTGTATACCCTACAACTATTGTAGGTAAACCACCAATGGAAGATTGTTACTTAGGAAAAGCTACTGAGAGATTCTTTTTACCGCTTATGAGAATACAATGTCCTGAGATTATAGATATGAATTTCCCACTAGAAGGAGTATTTCACAACTGTGTTATTGTATCCATAAAAAAATCTTACCCAAAGCATGCTCATAAGGTAATGAGTGCATTATGGGGAATGGGACAAATGATGTATACTAAGATGATTATAGTGGTAGATGAAAATATAAATCCACATGATTTATCTACTGTAGCATGGAAAGTGTTTAACAATATAGATCCAAGCAGAGATGTAGTTATATCAGAAGGACCGCTAGATGCATTAGACCATGCATCAAATACTCCTAACTATGGTTCGAGAATAGGCATTGATGCTACAAAAAAATGGGCATCAGAAGGTCATACTAGAGAATGGCCAGATGATATAGAGATGACTAAAGAAGTAAAGGAACTTGTGGATAAGAGGTGGAAGGAATATGGTATTAAGTAAATTAAAGAAGTATGGAGAGTTAGTTATGTTTTCTCATACTCTTTTTTCTCTTCCTTTTGCTCTTATATCCATGGTCTGGGCAGCAAATGGGCTGCCTAATTTCATGGTAATATTTTGGATATTATTAGCATTGGTGGGCGCTAGAAATGGAGCTAATGCATTAAATAGAATAGTTGATAAGGACATAGATAAAAAGAATCCAAGAACTGCAAATAGAAACTTGCCCAGGGGAGATGTGAAAAATTATGAAGCATGGGCAATAGTTATATTGTGCTTTAGTATTTTTATACTTTCAGCTTATAAGTTAAATTCACTTTGTTTTATGTTGTCTCCGGTAGCATTATTCTTATTCATAATTTATTCTTTTACAAAGAGATTTACATGGACATGCCATATGGTATTAGGAGTAGCCTGTGCTGGAGCTCCTGTAGGTGCATGGCTTGCAGTAACAGGACAGTTTGCAATTACACCTTTAGTACTTGGAGCAGTAGTTGCTTTATGGGTGGCCGGTTTTGATATAATATATGGAACTCAAGATATAGCCTTTGATAAATCAAATGGGTTATTTTCTATACCAGTAAAATTTGGATTAAAGGGTGCATTGGCTATTTCATCCATGTTCCATTTTATTATGATTTTACTATTGATTTCATTATATTTTATAATGGATAGAGGAGCTATATATTTAATAGGAATATTTTTAGCCACAGGATTATTGGCACTAGAGCATTATATGGTATCACCTAGCAATGAAAAAAAGATGAAATTTGTTTCATATAATCTTAATCAAGTAGTGAGTGTAGTGATATTTGTCTTTACTATGATGGATGCATTTTTATAGAGATATACAAAAGTTAATATTGATAGGTGGAGGAGAAAAACAGTGGATAAATACATAGTTGGAATTACAGGTGCTAGTGGAAGTATATATGGGAAAAGAATCTGTGAGGAGTTAATAAAAAATAAAAAGAAAGTATACTTAGTTATCACAGATTATGGGAGAAAAGTATTTGAATATGAGTGCGAAGTTTCATTTGAAAACTGGCTTAGAGAGTTAGAAGAAAATGAGGGACAGATAGAGTTATGTGATATAAGGGATATGTTTTCAGATATAGCCAGTGGCTCCTTTAAGACTAGAGGAATGGTTATTTCACCATGTTCTATGGGAACTCTATCTAAAATTGCCAATGGAATTTCAGATAGTTTATTAATAAGAGCTGCAGATGTAATGATTAAAGAAAAACGAAAGCTTATATTAATTCCAAGAGAAACCCCATTAAGCTCTATTCATCTTAAAAATATGTTGATCTTAAGTGATCTAAATGTGGAAATAGTTCCTCCTATGCCAGCTTTTTATCAAAGACCAAAAACCATAGAGGAAATAGTTAATTCTACTGTTGGAAGAGTTTTGGATATGTTAGGAATAGAAAATACATTATACGATTCTTGGGGAACTGAGGAATAGTAGGTGATTTAATTGATTTCTATAAAAGAGCTTAATGTAAGCTATAAAAGTAAGAATAAAATTATAAGAGCTATTGAAAATTTTAGCTTAGATATTAATTCAGGGGAGATATGTACTATTATTGGGCCCTCTGGATGCGGAAAATCTACATTGCTAAAGGTGGTTGCTGGAATTATTAAAGAATATGAAGGACAAGTAACTATTGATAAAATGAAATTAAATACAAAGATACATAGAATTGGATATATACCTCAGAATTATGGATTAATTAATTGGAAAACTGTAGAAGACAATATTTTATTAGGTGCCAAAATAAAAGATGGCAAAAATAATATAGACAGGGAGCACTATAGAGATATTATAAAAGAACTAAGGATTGAAGAAGTTGTGAATAGATATCCAAGAGAGTTAAGTGGTGGTCAAATGCAGAGGGTTGCCATGGCTAGAGCACTAGTTATAAAACCCAATGTACTTTTAATGGATGAGTGTTTTTCAGCATTAGATGAAATTGCTAAGGAAGAAATACAAAAATTATTTCTGAAAATATGGAAAGAATATAAGGTAACTACTATTCTAGTTACCCATAATATCAAGGAAGCTATTTACTTAGGAGAAAAGATAGCAGTTATGAGAACTTGTCCAGAAAGTTTGATAATGGTTAAGAAAAATGAATTCTTTGAGAAAGAAGATGTGGATATGGATATAAACTATTTTCAATTCAAGAATACATTGAAAAATATGCTAAAGGAAAGATGTAACTATGAAAACTAAGGATTATGGATTTAAAAGTTTTATTATAGCCTTTGTTCTTATAGTTATAAGTTGGCAGTTTTTAGCTATGCTATTGGAAATACCCATATTCCCTACACCAACTGAAATATTTATAAATATCTGTGAAATCTTTAAAAGTAAGATTTTAATTCATATAGCCTATAGTTTAAAAAGAATTATATTAGGGATAGCATTAACCCTATTTATCGGAACTCCATTAGGAATTCTTATGGGATATTATGAAAAAGTAGATTTATTACTTTCTCCTATATTATATTTTAATTATCCTGTTCCTAAGATGGCATTACTACCCATAATAATGCTTATTTTTGGATTAGGTGATAGCTCTAAAATAGTGATGATATTTTTAATTACATTTTTCCCTGTAGTAGTAAATATAAGAGATGGAATAAAAGAGATGGGAAAAGAAATATTTTATCCACTATATTCTTTAGGTGCTAGTGATTTTCAAATGGTTAAAGAAGTAATTTTACCGGGAATAATACCGAGAATTCTCACCTCTCTAAGAATAGTTCTAGGGACTGCCATATCTGTTCTATTTTTTACAGAAAATTTCGGCACAGAATATGGATTAGGATATTTTATCATGGATGCTTGGATGAGAGTGAATTATGTGGAGATGTATTCTGGGATTGTAATAATTAGTATATTAGGATTATTGCTATTTATGTTTATAGATATTGTGGAAAGGGTAACTTGTAAATGGCAATGATGACAAAAAAAAGTTACAATGATATAATATATAAGAAGACGATTACATAAAAACACCATTATATGGGGGTGGCGTTTTGGAAAAATATAAAAATACCGTATTATTACTTGTTCTTCTTATAGGAGTTATAATAGTATCATTATTTATAGAAAACAAGCCAGAAGAGATTATATATAGAAGTGGAACCTATGAAGGTATAGGAAACGGGCATCATGGTCCTATTAAGATATTAGTTACTACAAACGAATATAAGATTATTAAGATAGATATTATTGAGGAATATGAGATGCCAGAGGTTAGTAAATTTGTATATGAAGAGATACCTAAATTAGTTATAAAAAAAAATAGCGCAGATATAGATATGGTTAGTGGTGCAACTTTTACTAGTGAAGGATTAATTAAGGCTATAGAAGACGGGTTAAAGAAGGCATCTTTAAAAAATGACTAGACTAAGTTATTTTATGTGACTAAAGTAGCTCTTAAAGATAAATGAATTCTGAAGATAATGCATTTCAAATTTAAATTTGAAATGCTTTATTTTTAAGGAAGGAGGATGGATAGTGAAGCTACATATTAAAATTATAGTTTTTATGGTTATTGTAATAGCTAGTATAATTGGTGGTATGGCATGGTGTAGCTATAGGCAAGTAGAGAAAACTATAGAGACGCAGATGGGAAATAATGCAATGGATTTAGCTACAACTATTTCATCTATGGAGGTAATTGCTGAAACACTAGGCACTACTAAAGATCAGAATATAATACAAAAAAAAGTTGAAGGCTTTAGAAAGGACACTAGATTTAATTATATTATTGTTATGGATATGGATGGCATAAAATATTCTTATCCCATTGAACATGACTTAGGTAAAAAATATATAAGTGGTGGTGAGGAAAGAGTATTACATAGAGGGCAAGCTTACATTTCCAAAGATAAAAATGTTTTAATATCTGCCATTAGAGCCTTTCATCCTATATATTATAAAGGTGAGCAAGTAGGAGCTGTTTTAGTAGGATTATTAACTGATACTGTATATAAAGAAATAAGTCCCCATATAGCAATGTTTAAATTGACTATGTTAATAGGATTTTTAGTAGCTATCATAGGAGCATTATTTTTATCTAATACTATAAAAAAGACACTTTTAGGTTTAGAACCTAAGGAAATTGCATTGTTGTTAGCGCAAAGGGACACAGTTATTCACAGTCTAAAGTATGGTATACTAGCTGTGAATAAGGATGGAAGTATTATTTTAGTAAATAAGACAGCAAAAGAAATATTAGATTTTGATGAAAGTATCATAGAAGGGAACATGTGGAACTTTAATTCTAATTATGCTGAACAAATATTAGATGTATATACTACTAAGAAAGCAGTATATAATAAGGAACTTAAAATCGCCACAGGAAAGATTCTTATGTGTAGTCACATACCTCTTACTAATTATAAAGATGATATCATTGGAGTGGTTTCTAATTTTGAAGATTTAACAGAAGTTAGAGATATGGCAGAAAGGATAACTGGATTTAGGAAGATGACCTATGAACTTAGGGCACAAAACCATGAGTTTATGAATAAGCTTCATGTTATTTCAGGATTAATACAATTAGAGGAATATGATAAAGCAGTAGACTTTATTTCTAATATAGCTCAGGAGAGAGAGGAAATAATGTCTATTATAAATACTAAAATAAAAAACCCAATGGTAGGAGCAATCTTATTGGGAAAATATAATAAGGCTGTAGAAGCTAAAATTTCTATGGAAATAGATGTTCAATCCACTATAGTAGAGCTTCCTAAGGACATAACTGAAGATGAATTTTGTTCTGTTATTGGAAATTTAATTGAAAATGCTATTGATGAATTGGTTAAATTTGAAGATGGAGAAATTATTGTAAGATTAAAATCTAATGAACAGGGATTATATTTATGGATTCAAGATAATGGACCAGGTATAAGTAAAAAAGTAACAGAAAAAATATTTCAAGAGGGAGTTACAACTAAGAGCGGAGTTAGAGGCTTTGGTCTTAGTTATGTAAAAAAAATTATAGATAGTGCTGGTGGTAGTATAGAATTAATACAAAACAATGGCACTATATGGGATATATACATACCTATGGAAGGGAGAAAAGATGATGCTTAAGGTACTTATAGTAGAGGATGACCCAATGATTAGGGAAATAAATTCAAAGTTTTTAGGAAAAGTAGAAGGATATAAACTTATAGATAGCGTTAGTTCTATTGATAAAGCCAAAGAAAGCATATTAAATGAAAAACCGGATTTAATATTACTAGATGTTTTTTTTCCACAAGGGAAAGGGCTTGACCTTCTTAAATGGGTAAGAAGAAAAAATTTAAAGTGTGATGCTATTTTAATTACTGCGGATAAAAGTATAGAAACAGTAGAAGATTCCTTTAGATATGGAGCCGTAGATTATTTGATAAAACCTTTTAAATTTAAGAGATTTCAAGAAGCATTAGAGCAATATAAGGGGAGAAGAAGCAACTTTACAGGAATAAATAATGCTGAACAAGAAATCATTGATAAATATACGTTAAATAAAGAGAGTGTATATGAAGAAGAAGAATGTATCGAAAACATTAAGGGTTTTAATCGTCATACCTATGATAAGCTGATGAAATGTATCTATCAAATGAAGGGTAGTGGATTCACAGCAGAGGAAGTTGCACAAAAAATTGGAGTATCGAGAATCACAGCTAGAAGATATTTAGATTACCTAGAGAAAGAGAAGAAATTAATTATTGAGCTTGAGTATGGAAAGGTTGGTCGTCCGAAAAATCAATATAGAATAATAGAGTAAGTGAACATAAATAGTAAAAAGAGAACAGGTGAAGTGAGATTAAAAGTTGTGTTGAATAAAATCTATGATAGGAGATTTGAAATAGGTATATTTATACTGACTTCTAACTATAGTCAACATAAACACCTTTTATAAATATACTGGAGTATGTAATTAAATTTTAAAGTATATTTAGAGGTGAAAGGATCATGACAAAGAAAATAATGATAGCAAGTGCAATTCGTAAAGAAAATCAGATATTAAAAGAATTTTTAAAATCTCTAGATGAACTAGAAAAAGGAGATTTTCATATAGCATATTGTTTTATAGACGATAACGAAGATGCTGAATCATCTAAACTCATTAAGGATTTTGTGGGCAGAAATAATGCAAGGATATTGAAAGTAAATAATACTTCAATTATTCAAGATAAATATATTTGTAATGATATTACTCATAGGTGGACAAATAGTTTGATAGATAAAATTATTATATTAAAGAATTCAATTATAGAATTTTTTCTATCAACTTCCTATGAGTATTTATTTTTTGTAGATTCTGATTTAGTGCTACACCCTGAAACTTTAAAATCTTTGGTTTCTCAGAATAAGGATATAATCTCAAATATATTTTGGACTAAGTGGGTACCTAATGGAGAAGAGTTGCCACAGGTCTGGTTAAAGGATTTTTATACTATGTATAATGCTCATATGATGCGAGGCATGACGGAGGAAGAAATAGCTAAAGAAACTGGAGACTTTTTAAACATCCTCAAGAACCCAGGGGTGTATAGAATTGGTGGATTAGGAGCTTGTACATTAATAAAAAGAGCTCCCCTGGAAAAAGGAGTTAATTTTAGTGAAATATATAATATATCCTTTTGGGGAGAGGATAGATATTTTTCTTTAAGGGCAGTTGCTTATGGATATGAGTTATATGTAGATACTCATTATCCAGCTTATCATATTTACAGAATAGAAGAACTTAGAGGAGTAAAAGATTTTAAGGCAAAATATAAGGTTACTGATTTAGAACAAAAAGAGGATAGAGGTAAAGATATTATAGAGAGTAACATCATATCCACACCTTTTATTAGAAAGTCTAAGGAGAAAAATAAATTAACATTATCTATGGTAGTTAAAAATGAAGAGGGAAGGTACTTAGAAGAAGCATTAATGCAGCATAGGAAATATATAGACGAGGCTGTAATTATAGATGATGGAAGTACAGATAAAACTGTTGAAATTATTAAGGATATATTAGGAGATAAAAAGCTTATCTTAATACAGAATACAGAATCAGGATTTAAAAATGAGATTAATCTTAGAATGCAACAATGGAGAGAGACCTTAAAGACTGAACCAGATTGGATATTAAATTTAGATGGGGATGAGATATTTGAGAGAAGCTTTAATGAAGCAATAAGAGATTTGATAGATAGAGATCTAGATATAGATGGATATGGTTTTAGGTTATATGATTTCTGGGATATGGAGCATTATAGAGATGATAATTTGTGGTTTGCACATAGGACCTATAGAACCTTTTTAATAAGATATCAAGAGAACTTTAATTATAAATGGATAGAAACTCCACAGCACTGTGGAAGATTGCCTTATAATATAACGGATTTAAAGATACTACCTTGCCAATATAGATTAAAGCATTACGGATGGGCAAAGGAAGAGGATAGAGTTAAAAAATATGAGAGATATATGAGATTAGATCCTGAGGGCAAATTCGGAAATTTTCATCAATACAAGTCTATATTAGATAAAGAACCTCATCTAGAAACTTGGATAGAATAGATTCCATAATTTACAAAAACATTTATTGGTGATATTATAAATATATAAGTAAATAATTAGTATTAATGGAATTGTGAGTATTAATACAAAACTTTGAAAGGGGAATGTCTTTATGACCGCATCTAAACATTGATTATATGACAATATAAAGTTTTAAAACCTGCATTAGTAAGGTTTATTTGTCGTACGATGAGATGGAGGATGTAACATGAAGAATAAAAATAAATATGTATTGTATTTTATTGCCTTTTTTCAAGGTTTAGTTTTTTACGGGGCTTTTGCCACTATATTTAGATTAAATAGAGGATTACAGTTAAGTGATATATTCTTTTTAGAGAGTATATTTGTAATACTTATGATGATATTTGAAATTCCCTGGGGAATAATAGGAGATAAATTAGGGTATAAAAAAACTTTAATAATGTCTTATGGAATATTTTTATTATCAAAAATAGCTTTTTATTATGCACATTCTTTTAGTGGATTTTTACTAGAGGCTATTTTAGGCGCAATAGCTATATCTGGTATATCTGGATGTGATAGTGCCATATTATATTCGTCTATAGACAAGGATGATAGCGAGAAGATTTTCGGCAGATATGGGGCTTTTGGAACTGCTGGTTTTTTAGTGTCTTCACTGATAAGTGGAATAATGGTAGAGCACTCTTTAGATTTATTAGCTTTTGCTACAATAATTCCATATATAATAGCATTTATATTAAGTTTTTTCCTTATAGATATCAAGATTGATGATGGAGAAAGAAGAGAGGGCATAAAAGATACTTTTAAATTAGCTTTTACTAATAAAAGAATTCTCATATTTATAATAGGTATAGCAGTATTAAGTGAAACTACACATAGTATCTGCGTATTCTTGAATCAACCTCTTTATATAAAAAGTGGTATAGATATGAAGTGGTTTGGTATATTAACTGCATTAATGCAGGTGGCAACTTTTATATCTATAAAATCTCATAAAATAAAGAGATATATGGGAGATAAAAGTGTATATCTATTATCTATAATTTTAGTTATAGTAAGCAATGTATTTTTGATATTCAGTTCAAGTTGGTATGTAACCATTATATTAATATTTATAATAGAAGGCGCTTTTGCCTTAACTCAACCGCTAACAGAGACCATAAAAAATAAAAGTATAAATTCTTTAAATAGAGCTACTATTTTGTCTTCATATGCAATGATAGGAAATATCGTATCAGCTATAAGTAACGGAATTATAGGAATCACGGCAGAGATATCATTACAAGCTGCATTGATATGTTGTGTAGTTCTCAATTTTATGGTAATAGGAATAATGTATTTTGCTATAAGAAATCTGGAAAACACAAATATTAAAATATAAGATTTAAGCCACCTCTAAATAGAGGTGGCCTTTTATCTGAAATTACATCTAAACTAAAGATGTATTAAGTTGATTCAGCTATTAATTTATATAAAAACAATAGCACATCTTCAGTTAATTTTTGTTTTTTTTCTTCTAGGGATTCGTCACTGTAGCATAAATTTTTAATTTCATTCTTCCAAGTCATCATGTCTTCAGATTTTGGATTTACTACTTTACAAATTATAGTAGAAGAAATGTTTTTTCTCTTACATTCTTGGTAAATCTTATCATTAGAAATATTAAGAGATGCCATGACTTTATAATAAAATAAATCTTTATTATCAGAAGTAAAAAAGGTATCAGAGTTTAAAATTATTATAAAGTCAGTAAATTCCTTTAATATTATAGTATATAAATCTCGTGTTTGTTCTTCATTTATATTTGATATATTGTGAGATAATTCATTTATATCTAAAGGCAATTGAAATTTTATATCATTAGGTTTGAATAATGAATCAATTACAGTATTATCAAATTGCTTTAATATCATATTCCGAATAGCAGGAGGTATAGGAACTCCTAGAAGGGTTAAATTTTCAAGTACACTTAATCCTTCAGTTATAATTAAATAGGTAGTAATGGCGTGGGTTATAACAACTGTATTTACTATTGAGGAAATTCCTATTTCTAGTAAACGTACCACTAGTATGGCTAGAAAATAAGTTATAACTTTTCCAATACCGCTTTTTATTCCTGAACTGCTAAATTTCTTCATTCTAATTGCATATGCAATTCCAGTAAAAGTATCAAGAAACAGCATAGTAATTAAAATATAAATTGGAATTTGAAATGGTGAAAATATGGTTATAAGAGTTGTAGCTAAAAGTTTCATTGGCCACCAACTAAATACTCTATCTAGTTCATACATAATCAACACCTATAATCCTTTGAATTAGAAGCAAAAATATATCTTAATTTTCAATAGTACTTCTTTTCATCTAAGATATAAGATTAACGAAGATTGAGGAATTAGCAATAAAGTGGAATTTAACTTATGAATTAATTTGAAAAGAAGGGCTATGAAAAAAATAAGACGAATACAATAACCAGTTTAAACTTAACCAGTTAAACTTATTCTAATATAGTTTATGCTATGAAGGAGCAAAGGTGTAAATATTTATTTTAGGTTGTTAGATATTTAAAAAATTGGCTTTGTTTTAATACATTATTAAATTTAGGTCCACATATTAAACAAAGCCATTTTAAAAGAATCCTGATTAACTAAATAAATAAATTTAATCCAGAGTCTTCAGTAGATGCTAAGTAAGAAGCAACTCCACCTATTTCAACGCCATCAATAAACTCTTCCTTTTTAATTCCCATTAAATCCATAGACATAGAGCAAGCAACTATCTTAACCCCCATATTTATAGCATTCAATATAAGAGTATCTAGGCTATCTACATTATTTTTATCCATTATGTGTTTAATCATCTTAGGCCCCATACCAGCCATATTCATTTTAGATAATGGAAGTTTTCCAGTGTTACTAGGAAGCATAATATCAAACATCTTTTCCATGGTATCCTTTTTAACAGAAGGTTTTTCTTTTTTCTTGAGGATATTTAACCCCCAGAAGGTAAAGAACATGGTAACAGGTTTTCCCATAGACGCTGCACCAGTAGCTATTATAAATGAAGCTATTGCTTTATCTAAATCCCCACTGAAGACTACCATAGTAGCACCATCCTTATCAGACTTTGTAATAGCAACAGTATCCTTGTTAGCTGAAGTGCAGTTATAACCTTTTTGTATCCAAGCTATAAAGGCTTTTTTATCTTTATTGAAATCACTTTCCAGTAGGGTATTACCTGTTTTATCACACCAACTTTGAATGTCCTTCTTAAAACCAGGGTCAGTAGCTCTAACCTCAAGGATGTCTCCATCCTTTAATTTATTCATCTCTTCAAACACTTTTCGAATTGGACCAGGGCACTGTAATCCACAAGCATCTAAGGTTATACTGGCCTTTTTTAGGGAAGTTGTATCTATTTTATTATCACATTCAATTATAGGTTTTTCAAAAGAGCAAGAATTATTTTTTAAAGTAGGCTTTACTTTAGTTACAGAATAAGTTTTGTATCCACCATCAAGGTTTATGCATTTATATCCAAGCTGAGCAAGAATTCTGCAGGCTATATATCCACGAAGTCCAACTTGGCAATAGATATATATAGTTTTATCCATTGGAATTTTATCTAGATTTTTTCTTATAGTACCTAATGGTATGTTTATTGAATTTTCTAAGGCACCAGTTGAAAATTCAAGAGGTTCCCTTACATCAAGGATAAATTCTTTCTCTTTAATTAAATCATCTACTTCATACCATTGAAAAGTATCTACCATGTCTTCTAGTATATTAGAAGCTACATAACCAGCCATATTAACAGGATCTTTTGCAGAAGAGTATGGTGGAGCGTAACAAGTTTCTAAATCAGGTAAATCAAATACTGTAAGCTTTCCTTTAATAGCAGTGGCAATAACATCAATACGCTTTTCTACTCCATCTAGCCCAACCCCTTGAGCACCTAATATTCTGCCATCTTTAGGAGCAAATATTAATTTTAGTGAAACAGGGAAGGCACCAGGATAATAACTAGCATGAGAAGCGGGGTGAATATGAACAACCTTGTAGTCCATTCCAAGTCTCATTAAGGTTTTCTCATTATTACCAGTGGTTGCTACAGTTAAATCAAAGACCTTAGCTACTGAAGAACCAAGAGTTCCAGGATATTTAGTCATCTTCCCAGATATATTATCGGCCACAATTCTTCCTTGTCTGTTAGCAGGCCATGCTAATGGAATCATAGTAGGTTTTCCATTTATAAAGTCAATTACTTCTACTGCATCACCTACGGCATAAATATTTTCATCAGAAGTTTTCATGTATTCATTAACAATTATAGCTTTTCTTCCATTTACTTCAAGTCCTGCATCCACGGCAATTTTACTTTCAGGCTGTACCCCAATTGATAAAATAATCATGTCAGTAGATATTTCTCTTCCACTATTTAATATGATCTTGCCTCCATTGCTTTCAAAGGCTTTAATTCCATCTTCAAGAATTAAATTTACCCCCTTGTCAATTAGATGCTCATGAACTATGGAAGCCATTTCAAAATCTAAAGGTGCCATAACTTGGTTTGCCATTTCTACTAGGGTTACACAAACTCCTCTGTCATGAAGATTTTCTGCCATTTCTAGTCCAATAAAACCTCCACCTATTATAACTGCGTCCTTAGGTTTATTATCATCCACAAAAACTTTTATTTTATCAGTATCTGGTATGTTCCTAAGGGTGAATATATTATTAGCTTCTTTAAGTCCTGGAATAGGAGGAGTAATTGGTTTAGCGCCAGGCGATAGTACTAAAACATCATAACTTTCTTCATAGATTTCATTTGTATCAGCCTTTTTTACAGTTACTGATTTATCCTCTCTATTTATTTTTATAACTTCACTAAAATTTCTTATATCCATATTAAATCTATTTGACATACCTTCAACAGTTTGAACTAAGAGTTTATTTCTTTCAGTAATGGTTTCTCCTATATAATAAGGAAGTCCACAGTTTGCGAAGGAAATATATTCGCCTTTTTCAAACATGATAATTTCAAAAGATTCATCTAATCGTCTAAGACGAGCAGCTGTAGAAGCTCCTCCAGCAACGCCACCAACAATAATAATTTTTTTACTCATAAAAAATACCCCTTTCATAAAAATTCATATAATTAAATTAAAACATTATAATATTCAAATTTTACGATTTAATATTTATTTAAAAAGAAGTCTTTAATATTAGTGACTCCTTTTAAGATGAAACTACAATATTGTTATAACCAATATTGATATTATTTTAATAATTATTTATTAAGCATTATAATTTATAAATCTTATCTAAATAAAATTTCAATTAAATCTTCAATGGTATCATCACTAACTCTGTAAGTTATTTCAAGCCCATTTCTCTCCCAATCTATAATTCCACAAGATTTTAATTTTGATATATGTTGGGATATAGTAGATTGAGGCATATTCAAGCATTGCTGCATATTAGTAACATTACTGCCACCACTTTGAATTAATCCTTTTACAATGCAAAGCCTTACTGGATGAGCTAGGGCCTTTAAGATATTTGCTTTTTCTTCGAAAATCTTTGGATTGGTTAAAAAAGTTTGTGCTGCGTCCATTATTTATCCCTCCATATTATTATATTTAAATAATACGATATTGTTTATTATTTGTCAATATATTTCTGAAAATTTAGTATTTAGTATTATTTTCATTAATTCAATATAAAATGTTAATATACCTTAGGATAAAAAATCTCTAGTAGAGAATAATTATATTAACTATATATTGCTTTTGTTAGGAGGAAAAAATTTGTCTACATTTGAAAAGTGTAATTCTATAGTTAAAACTTTTGAAGAGAGTATTGAAGCCCCCATAATTAACAAAGAAACGAAATATCTTACAGGAGTGGATTTAGGAACTGCTTTTATAGTAATAACCGTGCTGGATGAAAATTATAATCCATTGTGTGGAGCATATAAATATGCTTCGGTGGTTAGAGATGGCTTAGTAGTAGATTATATAGGGGCTATAAGGATAGTTAAGGAGCTAAAGGCACAAATTGAAGATAAATTAGGATGTGAACTTATATATGCTGCTACAGCTTTTCCACCAGGAACAGCCACAAATGATGCAAAAGCAATAAAGAATGTGGTAGAGAGTGCTGGGTTTGAAGTTACAAATATGTTAGATGAGCCGACAGCAGCTAATTCACTATTAGAGATTAAGAATGGAGCTATTGTAGATATTGGTGGAGGATCAACAGGAATAGCTATATTTCAAGATGGAAAGGTTGTATATGTGGCAGATGAACCTACGGGAGGAACTCATTTTTCGCTAATATTATCAGGAGCTCATAAAATATCCTTTGATGAGGCAGAAATTATAAAGAGAGATTTCAAAAGACATGAAAAAAATTTTTTGCTTATTAGACCAGCTATTCAGAAGGTAGCATCTATAATTAAGTATCACATAAAAGGCTATGAAGTCAATGATATATATTTAGTAGGAGGAACTTGCTGTTACACAGGATTAGAGCATGTAATAGAAAAAGAAACAGGAATAGAAACTCATAAACCGTCAAATCCAATGTTTGTAACGCCTATTGGAATAGCTATGAATTGTGGTATATAAAGAAGTTGTCTCAAAAATGATTTCTAAAATCATTCTGAGGCATAGCATCATTTTTTATTTTACACAAGAAAATAAGTACAAATCACTCTAATTAATTGAGTGATTTTGTGCTTATATATTATTTTATGTATGCATATTGTGATTTCACTTTTATAACATGATTTTGATATTCTAGTTGTAGTACCGATAGGCCTTAATTTCACATTGCTGTAACATATATACTCATTATCAATTCCTCATGAAAAGTTTAAATTTTTTTATCCTTAAATTTAACTTCAGTAAGTTCAAATTCATTTATTGCACTACTCTTAATATTTATTACCAATGTGTTTTTTATAAAAATAGTATGATACATTTTTCTTAAACATGGATATAGCAGCACTTATGAGGTAATAAGTGTTGTTTAAATTTGAGTAAGTTACAGTTATTATTCATTATTTATCAATTATTATCAAAAGGTTAACCTTACCCTTTAGTGTGTTATAGAGTAAGTGAACTACCACCGAGATAAGCAACGGTGGCTTCAGGCATTTTCTATAAATTATTATTATTTGGACCCAATAAAAAATATAAAAATCCCCTTATAGTTAAAAACGATTTTTAATCTAAAAGTAGCAACTAGTTTTTAAAAAAACTTTTCGACAATTATGGTAATTCTTTATAACATATTTTATTTCTTATCTCATCCTAAAAGCCTTTTCTTCGTATTTTTAAAATCATAACTGCGCTGACATTAATAGCTTTAGAAATTATTCTTTTTACTGTTCTATTTTCTTTTGAGGATTTACTTATGAAATTTTAAAAATAGGTTTACAAATTTAAATGGAAAGTCGTTCTTTATAGATGTAATTACTCAGTCGATTGATTAATGAAAAATTAAAATTAGAGTCTAAAGAAGAAAATTATTATGGCATCAAGATAAAAAAGAATTGTATTTGATGCAAGCAATCTTTGAAAAGTATGATTTAAAAGATTTTTCAATATCATTTTATGAAAATATAAATAAGGAGGAAAAAAATATGAAAATAGGTTTAAGGGGTGGACACAGTGCGAACTGTAAAGGAGCTATAGGATTAAGAGACGAATACGAATCTATGGAGGTTTTATACAGATATGTAAGAGATATATTGGTAAGTAATGGACATCAAGTGGTGGATTGTAACAGTAGTGCATATTCAGAGAGTGCCGAACTATCAGAAGGTGTAAGCAAGGCAAATAATGCAGGAGTTCAACTTTTTATCTCTCTACACATGAATAGCTATAATGGAACTGCTTATGGAACAGAAGCATGGACTTATTCATCTAGCTCAAGTGCAAATCAATATGCAACAAGACTTGTAAACAATTATGCTAGATTAGGTTTCTACAATAGAGGCGTAAAACACAGTACAGGATATTATGAGCTTAAAAATACAGCTGCTCCAGCAATAATTTTTGAGACATGCTTTTGCGATAGTCAAAGAGATATAAATATATGGAGTCCTACTCCATGGGATACCCTAGCGCGTGCAATATGTAATGCAATAGACACTAGTATCAGATTTTAAATAAAAAAGGGATGTATCAAAATGAATAGATTTTGATGTCCCATTATAAAAAAAGTGGATTCGAAAGAATCCACTCTTTTATAATTTTAATATACAAACTTTAAAATTAACACGAAAAAATTATATCAATTATTATTAAAAGATTCACCTTAACTTTTAGTATGCTATATAATAGGTGAACTACCACCAAGGCAAGCAACGGCGAATTCGATAATTTTCTATAAATTACTATTGTTTATACCCAATAAAAAATATAAAAATCCCCCTATAGTTAAAAACGATTTGTAATCTAAAAGTAGCAACCAATTTTAAAAAAAACTTTTCGACAATTATGGAGATTTTTAATATAAGAAAAAAGGTACAAAGTCTAAAACAAGTTATCTAAATAGGATAGGCGTGTTATGGATGGTAGCTATGAGATAAAAGAAAAAGTAGTTGTAAATAACTATAAGTTATTTGCAACTACGCCTAAATTCTAGGGGTGTTTTATTAACAAGTTTTTTAAATACCATGGTATAATAGTTTTGATTATTAAATCCTACATCCAGAGCTATATCTAAAATAGGTTTATCGCTATGAAGTAGGAGTTCTTTACTTTTCTCAATCCTAAACATATTTAAAAAATTTGAGAAGGTTAGTCCAGTTTCTTGCTTGAAAATAGTGCAAAAGTAACATTTATTTATATTAAGCTTATTTGATAAATAATCTATTGTTATGTCTCCATTATAGTTTTTATGAATGTATTTAATCGCCTTTTTTACAATAGAGTGCATAGGAGCGTTGTTATTATCAACAGGATTACTATGATCATCTAAGGTAAGTTTTATCAATTCTACTATATATTTAATGCAGCTTTCAGGTCTATAGGTAATAGTTGATAGGTTGAGGTTATCTTTTATCAATAGAAGAGTCTTATTACTTTTATAAGGACCTAGAACAAAATAGTTATCTATGAACTTACTGTCAGATAGAAATATATAGGAAAATTTTATATTGTTATCAAATTCAAGGGTAAAAATATCATTAGAAGTATCAATGTTATTGGTGCTTCTAATTTTTTTACTCACATCATAATCTGTAAATATTTTCATCAAATCTTCATCTAGTCCCATAGAGCCTAGAAGTTCGCCGTTACGGCTCAAGCATAATATTGGCATCTTACTACTATAATATATTGTTTCAAGAATAGAATACAATTTTTCTTCAAACATCAAAGTCACTAATTAATCACTCTCCAAAATTTATATAAATCTAATTTAAAAGTACAAATAGAATTAAGAAATTGATAATCATTATCATATATTATTAAACCATAAACTTTATGATCAATCAATTAAAAGAAATAAAAGATTTAAAAATAAAAAGGTGGCTTTATTTGGAGAGGAGGATGCAATAATAAATATATATCCAAATTATAGGGCTAAATGTAGTATTATTTCTAATAGGATATAAGAAAAGCTAAACTAAATAGAGATAATTCCTTTGAGTTTAGCTTTGTTTTTATAATATAACCTTAGATTTACATTCAGGGCAGTACCCAAAAATTTCAAGTTTGTGACCTAAAACATGGAATCCAGTATCAACTTCTACAGTTTTTTCAAAAGTATTGAGTGGACAATATTCTATTGAGATAATTTTCTTGCATTGTACGCATATTAGGTAATGCTTATGTTCCATATGGTTTATTTCATATAGGGCTTTTTTACCTTCTGACAGATTAGATTTGAGAGCTACATTTTTTGCAACAAAGAGTTCCAGAGTTCTATATATTGTAGATAAGTTTAATGTATTATCTATAAGCTGAACCTTATAAAATATATCTTCAGCAGAAGTAGGAAATGGCAAATCCAATAGCACATCTAATATGAGCTGTCTTTGTTTAGTGCATTTTATATCCAGGTTATGAAAAAATACCTTGTAATCTATATTTTTATTCATAATAGACATCCTTTCAACTTATATTAAAATTAACTTAAAGTTTTATATTCTTATATATAGGAAATAAAATTATAATGTTTCATGTTATATAATTATTATATACGAAGACCATTAGTTTTCCAATATTTTATAGTTTCAATTTATAATTTCATATAGCAATTACAAGTAAGTTGTAAATTGAACTCTTTATAGAATTTCATCAATAATTGATAAACAGTAATTGGAAACTATACATTGAATATTGTATAAATAGAATGGTATAATTTACATGGAGAATATACTGATTATTATAATAGTTCTGAATAAGGTGTTTGGAATGAAAATATAAGTAAAATGTATGTAAAAGATTTATAATAACAGGGTATAGTAATTTATCATAAGTTGGAGGTAAGAGTAACATGGAACTAAAGGTTAACAAAGAATATGTATTAGATACTGCGAAGGAATTATTACAGTTTGACAGCCCTAGTGGTTTTTGTTTTGGAATAATGGACATGATTGCTTCATGGGCAGAAAAGTTTGGTTATGATTTTGAAAGAACTATAAAGGGTTGTGGAATAATAACTGTACCTGGAGAAAGTAATGAACAAGTAATAGGGTTATCTGCCCACGTAGATACTCTTGGAGCTATGGTTAGATCAATAACTAGCAATGGTACTTTAAAGTTCACACTAATTGGAGGACCTATTGTGCCTACATTAGATGGAGAATATTGTAAAATCAGAACTAGAGACGGAAGGATTTATGCTGGTACATTCTTAAGTACAAGCCCAGCAGCTCATGTATATGAAGATTGTGTTTCTAAAAAACGAGATGCTAACAATATGGAAATAAGAATCGATGAAGTAGTGAAATCTAAAGAAGATGTAGAAAATTTAGGAATATGTGCTGGAGATTTTATATTTATAGATCCTAAGACTACTGTTACAGAGAGCGGCTTCTTAAAATCAAGATTTATTGATGATAAAGGAAGTGTTGCTTGCTTAATGGGATTATTAGATTTATTTAAGAAAACAAAAACAACTCCTAAGTATACGACTAAAATATTTATTTCTACTTATGAAGAGGTTGGTCATGGTTCTTCCTATATACCACAGGATATAACTGAGATGCTAGCTGTAGATATGGGATGTATAGGAGAAGATTTAAGCTGTACAGAATATGATGTGTCAATATGTGCTAAGGATTCAGGAGGACCATATGATTATAATATGACTACAAAGTTAGTAGAACTTGCTAAGAAAAATGGAATTAATTATGTAGTAGATATTTATCCATTTTATGGTTCAGATGTAGGTGCAGCATTACATGGTGGAAACAATATAAGAGGAGCTCTTATAGGACCAGGAGTTCATGCATCACATGGAATGGAGAGAACTCACTATAGTGCAATGGAAAGTACAATTAAATTATTATATTTCTATCTAACAGAATAGAAAAAAATGCAATGACCTCTGGGTTTATTTTATAAGATGGGATAAGCCTAGAGGTTATTATGTTTTATAAGAGTCACATTAAATTTTGTATATTTGAAATTCAAATAGCTGTCATTATTTCTATAAATAATAAGTATTAGACAATTATGACATTAGATAATAGAATCTAATTGTGGAAAGAATAAAAGATTTCGTATCAAGAAACTTAAATAATGGGGTATAGCCAAGTGGTAAGGCATCAGACTCTGACTCTGAGTATCGTAGGTTCAAATCCTACTACCCTAGCCATGTTTTTGTATAATAATTATTTTTTACTATCATTAATATTTAACTTTAGGGAGGGTATTCTTATGGATTATGAGGCTCTGTTATTGTTAAGTGAAGAGGAAAGAGAAATAGTTATGAGGAATCAGCTAGGAGAGGAAAAGTGCAAGTTAATTGATAAATATGATTTGTATCCTAATAACAGACTATATTGGGAAAGGCGTCAAGCGAAGTATCCTACCCAGGAATATTTTAGCCACAAGATGGCATTAAAGACTTCAATTATAGGAATTATATTTCATATAAATAGACTATGTTATGCAAAAACAAAATATTTTCAAGAGAATTGGGATGAGTATGTTCCTTGTATATTTAAGCATGATGAGGGATTTGTAGAAACAGATATTTATAACATGGAGTATATTAAGCAAAGGCATACTAACATAGTACTTGATCTAAGGGAATTAGCAAAAATTCATTGGATAAGTGAATTTAGAGAGCTATGTAAATACTTAGAAGAGAGCTTAGAAAAGGTAAAGCATAAACCATACAGCAGTGCTGTATGATTTTATAATAGAATTTAACATCATCAATTATAAGAGGAAGTCACTGACTTCCTCTTTATTTTATAGATATATGGAAGCAAGATATATTTCTATTAAATTTTATTGATAATATTCTTATCAATAGTATAATAATTCAAATGAATAAACATAGACATTTACACTGTTTTTGTAACTTTATTATCAGATATGGCAGAGACCCATTTCACTCTGCTTATTAAGATGGTAGTTATTAATGCTGCCATATAATTTGAGAATAGATTGCCCCAGAATACGGAATAAAAACCTAAATATTTTTCTGTTGCTAAGATAAATAGATATCTTAAAAGCCATATTCTCAGAATACTTATAATTAGTGGGATTCCTGTACGGCCCAATCCTATAAATGCATTTTGTTCCACCATACATATACCAAAGCCAATAACTGAATAAGTATAAATATGAAGAGATTTGTTAGCGATATCAAGAACATCCTGTTGACGAGTAAATAAAATAGTAAGTTGTGAAGATAGAGGTACAACTATAGCTATTAGAATAGCAGCAGTTATGGCACTTATAACACATCCTACGAAACAAGATCGTTTAGCTCTAGCACCTTGTCCAGCTCCTACATTCATACTTACCATAGTTGCTATGGCGGCACCAAATGAAGAAGGCAAATTAAAGCAAACAGAAGTTATATTATTTGCAATACCTTGGCCATTTAATACAATAGCCCCATACTTTGCTACTTCTTTGTTAATAAGGAAGAAGCCTAAATTAAGCATTATGCTAGACAGCATAGATGGTATCGCTATGCGTATTAATTTCTTTAAAATTCTAAAATCAAATTTAAATCCCTTTATTGTTAATCTATCATCACTGACCTTTACAAATAATTCATAGAACATCCAGATACATATCAAAATATTTGAAGCTAAAGATGCAAGGACAGATCCTACAATTCCTAAGTGAAGAATAGCTATAAATATAATATTAAATATAACTTTTAAAATTAACATTAAGACCATTCTTATAAAGGTAGCCTCAGGCTTACCACTAGCATTTTTAATTGAATTATAAATGGATTCTACGAAAGAGAAGGGAATAACTAATGCATATAGTGATATATAAAGAAATACATCATGAGAAATTTGAGCATCAACATTTTTAGATATAGGAAAAGATATCATAGCGAGGATTGGTGCCATAATACAACCTAAAATGAAAGAAAGAACCATGATTTGTGTAGAAGCACGTTTAGCATCTTCTATTTTCCCTTTACCATTCATCTGACCAAGCATAGCCATTCCGGCGACACTAAGACCTTGAGCTAATGCACTCATCATGTTTATAACAGGTGTTGAATATGTAATAGAACTGGCTGCTACTGTTCCTACAATATTATTAATAAAAAGCCCGTCAATAACAGGCATAATTGATTGAATTAATCCCATCATTAAGGTAGGAACTGACAGCATTAGAATGGTTTTAGGCAGGGAACCATTTAATATTAGCTCACGTCTCTCTTCTGTTTTTTGATGCAGAAAATTAAATTTCATACTAAAATACACCAACTTTCATAAAACAAAATGTTCAATATATAGAAGTATATTACTTAATATGCAATAGAACACAACATAATTATACTCCAAGTGATACAAAGTATCAAATTTAAGAAATCCTTTGAATCGTATACTAAGAATATGTAGAAATTTCTGTATTATAATTTAATGCCTTAATAGAGTTGCATTTTATAATAACATTAACGGTCTAAAAATCTTGTTTTAAAAATAAAACAAAGTAAATACTATAATGTATATTCTCGATAATAATGCAATTCAGTAACATTATGAAGGATAATTTAAGCAAATTAAACTTAAATGCAAATATATCATAGGATTTAAGTTTAATTACAAATTGAGTTATCTACATTCGGAATATAGAATACTAAGATATAGACATAATAATTTTAAATCTTGGAGGAATTCATATGATAAAGGAAATACAATCCTTGTTGCTTGGAAAAACATTGAGAACAGAAGAGTTAAGTAAAGAAAAGTTCAATGTTCTTTGGGGGTTACCGATTTTATCAAGCGATGCCATATCATCAGTGGCCTATGCTGTAGAGGAGATTCTTTGGGTGCTTATTCCAATATTGGGTATAGCCTCCTATAAAAATATGTTCTATGCGGCTATCGCTATTGTAATATTATTATTCATATTGGTATTTTCATATAGACAAACTATTGATAACTATCCTAATGGAGGAGGGTCTTATATTGTTGCAAGTGAGAATCTAGGGAAAACTCCTGGATTAGTAGCAGCAGCTTCATTGACCATTGATTATATTCTTACGGTGGCAGTAAGTACCTCTGCAGGAACGGCAGCTATAACCTCAGCATTTCCTATGCTATTGCCATATAAAACAGTAATAACTATATTTATAATATTTCTTATAACCTTAGGAAATTTAAGAGGCATAAGAGAGTCATCTGTAATTTTTGGAATACCGACTTATTTATTTATTTTTTCTATTATTACAATGATTGTAACTGGATTTATAAAAGTTTTGATTTTAGGGCAAATGCCACCTGCTTCAGTAGCTGTGAGAGAGCCACTGCAAGATATAACAATACTTTTATTTTTAAAAGCATTTGCATCTGGATGTACTGCATTAACTGGAGTTGAAGCAGTAAGCGATGGTATACCTAATTTTAAGGCACCAGCTCAAAAAAGAGCAAAAAGAGTATTGACATTATTAGCATTATTAGTGTTGATTATATTTGGTGGTCTTTCATATCTTGCAACTATGTATACAGCAGTGCCTAATCATAAAATTACTGTTGTAGCTCAGATAGCTATTCAAGTATTTGGTCAAAACAGTTTTATGTTTTGGATGATACAGTCAACTACAGCGCTTATACTCATAATGGCAGCAAATACAGCTTTTGCTGATTTACCATTATTATTTTCCATATTAGCAAGGGATGGATATATGCCAAGGCAGTTTGCTAAAAGGGGAAAGAGATTAAGCTTTTCAAATGGTATAGTTTTATTATTTATAGCATCTTCTATATTAGTATATATATTTAAGGGGAGCACACATTTATTAATGCCATTATATGCTGTGGGAGTATTTTTATCTTTTACACTTTCGCAGTCCGGTATGTTTATGAAATGGTGGAGGCTTCGAAATATAGGATGGAAGCACAAAGCTTTTATTAATGGAGTTGGCACCCTAGTTACAGCCTTAACCTGCATTATAATAGGAGCTACAAAATTTATCCATGGTGCATGGGTAGTGTGTATATGTATACCTATATTAGTTTTATTTATGGTGAAAATTAAAAAACATTATGTGAGTGTAGCTAATGATTTAAAAATTGATGTATATGATAAGAATATATGTACTAAAGAAAAGGTAACAAACCATGTAATAGTTCCTGTAGATACTTTTAATAAATCCTTTGTAAAATGTCTAAATTATGGACTAGTGATTGGAGACACGGTGGAAATATATCATGTATCTACTAATGAAGACGAATCAAAGAGATTAAAAGAAAAATATAGTGAGCTTCACATTGATATACCATTCATTGTGGAGGATGCTCCTTTTAGAAATGTAAATGAAACTTTATTAAAATATATAGATAACAGACAATTAAGTATGAAGAGAGGAGAAATGATGACCATAGTAATGCCGCAATTTACTATTCATTCTTGGTGGCACCAGCTTCTTCACAATCAAACTTCACTATTTATTAGAACTATGCTTCTAAAAAGAAGAAATATTGCAGTGGTAACATTGCCATATTTAATTAAAGAATAAGAAGTATTTTAAAATAAATGAAAGAGATGGTTATTTAGGATGAAATCTAACTATCTCTTTTAACTTTGATGTCTATCTGCTATAGAAAATCTAATATAGTAAAAAACTAAAGTCCATAGAGAACTTCTGATAATACTTCACCAATACTGTCATTTATAACTATACTTGCCATAGAATCATAAGAAGTTGAAGCTTTATTTATTAATACTAAATCTTTGCCTTTAAAATATCTAATAAGTCCTGCAGCAGGATATACCACTAAAGAAGTCCCGCCAACTATAAGCACATCAGCGCTTCTAATAGCATTTACAGCATTATAGATTACATCCTCATCTAGAGCTTCTTCATATAGAACTACATCAGGTCTAACTATCTCATCGCAATCACTACAGCGAGGAGCAATATCTTTTGAAGTCATAATATAGTCTAATGTAAAGGTCTTACCACATTCCATGCAGTAGTTTTTATGAATAGACCCATGAAGTTCAAGAACGTTTTTACTACCAGCCATTTGATGAAGTCCATCTATATTTTGGGTTATTACAGTCTTAAGCTTTCCTAACTCTTCAAGTTTAGCAAGAGCATAGTGAGCAGCATTAGGGACAGCTTCAGCATAAACCATCTTTTCTTTATAAAATTTATAAAAATCCTCACTGTGGTTCATAAAAAAGCTATGAGTAAGAATATCTTCTGGAGAGTATGAAGAATTTTTTATTTTATATAGGCCATTATCAGATCTGAAATCGGGGATGGCAGATTCTGTAGATACTCCAGCTCCACCGAAGAATACTATGCTATTTGAACTATCTATTATATGCTTTAAAGCATCAACACTCATAGAAAATCACCTCAACATTATTATAACATAAGATGTTAAAACCAAAAATGATTTAATAAAACTAAAAATAGTTTAATAAAATTAAAAATTATTAAACTAAATTAAATCAGTTAGTGAATTATAATTTTAAGGGAAGTTGCATTCGTAAATAAATTATAATTATTTTAAAATAGGTGCAAGTGCTATATAAAAGTCAATTATTAATCTTTCAATAATTGACTTTTATATAATAGAATAATAAACTATCCTCTAGAGATGACATTACTGGAAAACATAGAATAGAGTCTTAAATTGATAGATTAAAATACTGGAGGAGGGATATTATGGAGAAAAATTCAGTCAAAATATACATTCCGTTTTGGATAACAGTAGTAATTTTGCTTCTGTACATTAATTTATTTAAAAATTTTAAAATATTATTTTGGATAACTTTTGGATTTGAAAGAATTTTTAATGCTATTTATATAGATAAGATGCTAAGAAAAATAGATAAGCTTATTGAACAAAGAGAATTCAATGGAAAATTATTTGGAATTATAATGTTTACGATTCTTCTAGGTATAGGAATATTTATATGGATTTTCATAGATCAAAGAGAGTTATTTTATGTTATAATTCTAGGGGAGATATTTGATTTTATAATACTAAAGATTCTTAAATTAAGAAATCAAAAATAACATTATGGGGGTTTAACTATGGATAAAAAGTTAAAGTTATGTATTATAGGTTTTGGAAATTCGGCAAAGGAATTTTGTAGATTAATCATGGAAAAAGAGTTACCAGTGATAGTTACAGGTATATCTACCAGATCTAAGGGAGCACTTCTTTGTAAAGATGGAATTGATGTATATAGAGCATTAAAAGAAGTAGAAGAATTAGGAGAATTTTCTAAAGATAATCCAAGTAAGGTAGATATGAATTCTTTAGATATAATAAAAAATTCAAAGGCTGATGTGATGATAGAATTAAGTAGCCTTTCTATAAAGGATGGGCAACCAGCTATATGTCATGTAGAGACAGCATTTAATAATAATATGCATGTTATAACCGCAAACAAAGGTCCTATAGCTTGGGATTTTCATAGACTAAATAAATTAGCTACAGAGAAAAATAGAGTATTTTTATATGAAACTACAGTTATGGATGGAACTCCTATCTTTAACTTGGTGAAATATACACTTCCAGGATGTAAGGTACTTTCATTTAAGGGAATTCTAAATTCCACCACAAACTTTATTCTTGAAGAAATGGAAGGTGGAAATGACTTTGAAGCCGCTATAGTGGAAGCTCAAAGAAGAGGTTTTGCAGAAGCTGATCCTTCAGCAGATATTGAGGGCTGGGATGCAGCTGCTAAAACTGCAGCTTTAGCTAATGTACTTTTAGAGGGAAAGATGAATCCTATGACTGTAGAAAGAGTTGGTATAGAGACCATTACTAAAGAGCAGATAGAGGAAGCTAAAAAGAATGGTATGAAATATAAATTATTATGTGAAGGATATATAAAGGACGGATTAGCTTATGGGAGAGTATATCCAAAACTAGTTAAAACTACAGATATGCTAAGTACTATAGATGCAACTTCTTCAATACTATGTATAACCACTGACTTAATGGGAGAAGTATGTATAGTGGAAAAGAATCCAGAAATACAACAAACTGCCTATGGAATATATAGTGATTTATTGGAGTTAAGAAGTAAGATTCTTTAATTAAAGATATAGGAAGCCATTCTCATGTTGTTGAGAATGGCTTTTAATATATAGAAAATATTATTATGAACATTGTTAAATATTTTTTAACAATAAAATTTTATGCAATTTCATATTGTAACAAAAATACAATGTTAGTATAATCTACTTAATGCTGATATTATAATAATTTGTCAAATAAACAAACTTTTACTAGATAATTAGCATTCATAATGAATAAAGATTCATAAATATATATTGTAAGAGAGGAAAGATTAATTATGGGAATTTACAAAATTATTGAAAAGAAAAGAAAAGAAGAGCAAAGAAGGAAAACTATAAAAGTAGCAAAAACTATAACTGCTGCAACTACAGCTGGAGCTGTGTTAGGGGCAACAGCAGGAATATTTTTAGCACCTAAGTCAGGAAAAGAAAGCAGAGAAGATTTAAAGAATAAAACTTGTGATGTAAGTGAAAAAGTAAAGATTAAGGGAGTGGAATTAAAAGAAAACTTCAATAATAAAGTTGTTGGAGGAAAGGATAATGTTAAAGAAGCTAAAGAAAAAATAAAGAATTATTTATCTGAAAAGAAAAATGTAAAACAGTGTGAGGAGGCTGCTGACGAGATTTCTGAAACAGTTGAAACAGTGGAAGATAATAAAGCAGAGGAGCCATGTATATAGAACTTTCAGAGTTATTTTGGGGAATTATAGGAATAATTGGAGCTGTGACATTAGTTTATTTGATAATTGTTTTAAGGAATATTTCTAAGTTTGTAATTAATTTAAATGAAGTAATATCAGAAAATAAAAAAAATATAAATATACTATGTAATGATCTGCCTAAAATATCTGAAAAATGTACAAGCATTTGTGATAATGTAAATGATATTAGTGAAGTAATAACAGAGACTACTGCTGAAGTTGTAGTGGCAAAGGAAAATATTACAGGCAACATAGAAACTATTAAGGATATATTAAATATTATAGTAAGTATATTCTTTAAAAAATAATCATAAAAGCCATTATCTTTTAAAGAAGATAATGGCTTTTATTAAATCTTTAAATTGCAGCTTTTTCAGGAATTTCAGGTTTATCCTCCATTGGCTTAATTTCCTTATTATAAACATATCTAAATATAATTAAGCTTGTAAAGAAGGCAACAATTTCAGCAATTGGGAAGGCAAACCAAACAGCAACTACTCCAAAAGTTCTAGCCATTATCCATGCTACAGGAAGAATTATTACTAGCTGTCTTAGAATAGATATAAATAAGCTTTTAACTCCATGGCCAGTAGCTTGGAAAGCAGTTGAAATTATTATATTTACTCCTGCTGATATGAAGCAAAGACTTATTATTCTAAGAGCTGGAATTCCAACACGAAGCATTTCCTCAGAGCTATTAAATGCCATTAGTAGCTGTCTAGGAAATATGTTAAAGATTAGAGTTCCAAAGGCCATAATAGAAACAGATATAATAGTTGCTACTTTAATAGCACTGGTTATTCTCTTTTTATTTCTTGCTCCATAGTTATATCCTAGTACTGGCATAGTTCCTTGATTTAACCCAAATACAGGCATAAATATAAAGGATTGAAGTTTATAGTAAATACCTAAGACAGATACTGCAGCACTAGAAAATCCTATTAATATACTATTAAGACCCATTACTAAAACTGAGCTTATAGACTGCATAATAATAGATGGAAAGCCTACGGCATAAATATCTTTAATTACATAGCCTTTAAATTTAAAGTTTTTTAAATTTATCTTTACTTCGTGATTTTTCGTGAATAATATAAATAAACAGAAAATCATTCCTAAAATTTGACCAATTACTGTAGCTATAGCAGCACCAGCAACTCCAAGAGCAGGAAAGCCTAGTAGACCAAATATAAGTATAGGGTCTAAAATTAAGTTAGCAATTGCACCTATTAATTGAGATATCATAGGATAGGTCATATTACCAGTGGCTTGTAAAATTTTCTCTGCACAAATCTGAATAAGCATACCAAAGGAAAATATTGTTACTATGGAAGTATAAGAGGTCCCCATAGCTATTACCTCTGGATCACTAGTAAAGCTAGTGAAAAACATTTTAGTAAAAAATAACCCGAATATGGCAAATATAATCCAACTTGCCAGTCCGAGTAATAGTCCATGATCAGCTACAGAATTAGCTTCATCAAATTTTTTCTGACCAAGTTTTCTTGAAATAAGAGAGTTAATTCCGACACCTGTACCAACACCAACTGCTATAAGCAAGGTTTGTATTGGAAAGGCTAAGGAAACTGCAGTAAGGGCAGATTCTCCTATTTGAGCAACAAATATGCTGTCCACAATGTTATAGCATGACTGAATTAGCATTGAAAACATAGTAGGCAACGACATAGATATAATTAGTTTTGCAACGGGTTCAGTTCCCATTTTATTTTCTCTTGTATGTTCCATTCTATCCCTCCAACCTATATTCTATTACAAAAAACTAAAAAGAAATATTAACAATTTATCAACAAAATTAACATATACACTATAAGTATAGGTAATAAGGTGGAATATATTCATAGTTTATTAATATTATCTTGTGATAAAGTTTGATATAATTAAAAAAAATGCAGTACTTGAAGGGTAGATATATGTTTAATTTGAATGATTGTATAGGATTTATAACTAATAGCGCATCTAAAAAGATAACAGATGAATTTAATAGACGAATCAAAGATACTGGAATAACTAGAGTAAAATGGATAGCTCTTTTCTATATTGGTGAAGTAGAAGGAATCTCTCAAAGAGAGCTTTCTCAAAAAATGAATGTAAATGAATCTTCTATAGTTAGACTTCTTGATAGAATGGAGAAGGAAGAGCTGACACTCAGAGTTAGAGATTCTCAAGATAGAAGGATAATCAAAATTTCCTTAACTGATAAAGGTAAAGAATTAAGAGAAGAAGTAATGCCCTTAGGACAACAGTTTCAGGATGATGCTACTAAGGAAATATCTCAAGAAGAATTGGATACATTTAAATATGTTTTAGAGAAGATGATTAAAAATTTAATAAGTTAGTTGACAGTACCACAAATTGGTGGTATTTTTAAAATATAAATACTTGCTATAGCAAGTATTGTTATAACAACTATTATGGTAACAAGTTAAGGTGGGAGGGTTTAATATGAAAAAAGATGTAAGACAAATGTTAAATGATTTTACTGGGGGATTAGCAACTTTAGCAGAAACTAATGGAGATAGCGTAAATGCTTTTATGAATTTACTAGGAACTAACTATGCAGAAGGTGCTATTGATACAAAAACTAAAGAATTAATAAGTGTAGGAATTGCTGCATATAATCGTTGTGAGTATTGTATAGTATTCCACGTATATAAAGCTTTAGAATCAGGAGCTACAAGAGAGCAAATACTTGAAGCAGCTATGGTATCTGTTGCCTTTGGTGGAGGTCCTACAATGGCCTATACAGTAACTTTAATTAAGGATTCTATAGATGAATTCGAGAAAGATTTTAAATAATTGATAATATAGATTAATAGTGAAACATACAAGGACCCTGTGCAAGAGTACAGGGTTTGAATTATATTGTGGAAAAAATAGAATTATAACTTACCCAGAATAATGAAAATATAGAACAAATATAAGCTATATTAAGGAGGATAAGGTATGGATATTAAATTAGAAGGTCTATCTGGTAATAATAAGAGTGCCAAAATAGGAAAAATAAATGTTTCTAAGGGAGATCAGGTTAATATAAATCAACAATTATTACAGCTAGAAACTAAGAAGGGTAATACTCCTTTGAAATCAAAGAATAAATGTACTATAGAAGAGATACTAGTTGAAGAAGGGCAAGAAATAGAGATAGGGCAGTGCTTATTTAGGGTTACTGAGGAGAAAGGTGGAGAAAGTAAACCTAAGTTGGATTATTTTGGAAGCCTTATAAAGGGAAAAAAAGAGAATTTAGAATCAGACTTGCTAGTTATAGGGGCTGGACCAGGTGGATATGTATCAGCTATATATGCAGCTAAAAAGGGACTTAAAACTATTATTGTAGAGAAGGAATCCCTAGGAGGAACATGTCTCAATGTAGGATGTATTCCAACCAAGGCCTTGGTAAAATCTTCTGAGGTTTATCACAATATAGTGAAGGCCGAGGACTTTGGGATAGTAGTTAAAGAAGCACAGGTTGATATGTCAAAGGTAATAAAGAGAAAAGATAAAATCAAGGATACATTAGTTGGAGGTATTGATTACTTACTTTGTAAAAATGATGTAAGAGTAATAAAAGGAGAGGCTACCTTTATTGATGAAAAAAAGGTACTTGTGAAAAGTGGAAGAGATGAATATACAATAGAAGCAACTGATACAATTATTGCTACAGGAGCAAAAATTGCTAATATTAATATACCAGGTATAGATAGTGATTTCGTATTAAATAGTACTACTGCTCTTTGTGATGAGGATAATATAGCATCTATAACCATTATTGGTGGTGGGGTTATAGGCATGGAATTTGCATTTTTATATTCCAATTTTGGAGTTAAAGTTAATGTAGTAGAATGTTTTGATAGACTTCTTACCATGGTAGATTCTGAGGTTTCAGAGGAGATAAAAAGTATAGCTATAGATAGAGGCATTGGAATACATACTGGAGCAAAGGTTACAAGGATAGAAAAAGACGAAGAGGGAAAGGCAATTGTAATTTTTGAAAAGGATAATAAAGAGAGATTTATAGTAAGTGAAAAGGTACTAGTGGCCATTGGAAGAGTACCTAACATTGAAGGGTTAGATATAGAAAAGGCAGGAGTCAAATTAAATGACAATGGAAGAGGTATACTTGTTGATGAAACCTTAAGAACCTCTGTGAATAATATATATGCCATAGGTGATGTAAATAATAAAATTCAACTTGCCCATGTAGCCTCTCATGAAGGTATGGTAGCGGTAGATAATATCTTAGGTGCAAAAACCAATATGAACTATGACATGGTTCCAAACGTAATATTTACTTCTCCGGAAATAGCTTCTGTTGGAATTACAGAGGATGAGGCTAGAAATAAAAATATGAATACTTCTGTTAGTAAGTTTCCGTTTTCTGCAAATGGAAAAGCACTAACCATGGGTGAAGATAAGGGATTTGTAAAATTAATTAAGGATTTAGACAGCAATAAAATAGTAGGAGGTTCAATTATTGGACCTGAGGCATCGGCATTAATAAGTGCTTTAACCTTAATTATTAATAATAATATTAGTGAGGAAGAGGTTATACACACTATCTTTGCTCATCCAACCACCGGAGAAAGTATACATGAGGCGGTATTGGGATTAGGCATAGGAGCATTACATTGTCATGAATAAAATTGTAATTTCAGAAGAACATGATCCTTACTATAATTTAGCACTAGAAGAAGAACTATTAAGGAATGCTCTAGAGGATGAAACTACATTTTATATATGGCAAAATGAGAAGACCATAGTTATAGGAAGAAATCAAAATCCATATATGGAATGTGATATAGAAGAATTAGAGAAAAATAATGTGAAGCTAGCAAGAAGGATCTCCGGTGGAGGTGCTGTTTTTCATGACCTAGGCAATGTAAATTTTACTTTTATAACTAAAAGTAATCAGAGTAATTTAGAAAAACAGTTAAAAGTCATAAAAAGAGCTGTGGAGAACTTTGGAATAGAAGTGGAGTTTTCAGGAAGGAATGATTTGCTTTCACATGGAAAGAAGTTTTCAGGCCATGCTTTTTATGAGGAAGACGGAAACTATTTTCATCATGGAACTTTAATGGTAGATGTAGATTTAAATAACCTTGAACGGATTTTAAAACCTTCAAAGTTAAAGTTAGAAGGCAAAGGCATATCATCAGTAAAAAGTAGAGTGATAAATCTTAAAGATATAAATGAAAATATAACTATAACTAAATTAATAGAAGAATTGATTGAAAGCTTCCGCTATTATTATGTTGAGCCTAAAGAAACTATGAGATGCAGTAAAGATAGATATATACCAAAGCTTATCCACAATTACAGTGATGAAAAGTGGATATATGGAGAGAGTCCTGTGTATAATGTGGTGATAGAAAGAAGCACACCCTTAGGAAATATACAGGCATACGTGAATGTGGAGCAAGGATTAGTTAAGGATATAAAAATATTTTCAGATAGTATATCCACATTAGATTTTCGTGAAATAGAAGATAAGATTAGAAATACTTATTTTCATGAAATTCAGTGGGAGGCTTATTTCTAGAAACTAAAAAAATTATAAATATATAAGTTGCAATAAAGTTCTATATTATAAATTAATTGATATGAACTTCATATTATCTCTGCTCAACCGTTTCGAAATCTTGATTTACTAAAGCTCTATTNNGTATTCGCAGCAATAATATGAAGTTCAATTTCAACCATTTATTAAAAATATTTGTAATATGAATTATCTTTATTGCAACTTATATAGATATTGTTTAATAAAAAATAAAATGAAAATATCATAACTTTTGGATTGTAAGAGAAAGGTTTTTCTTGCAATCTTTTTATATGAAAAGAAATCTATTTGTCAATAAAGAAGTAGATAACTAAATGTGTCGTGGATAAGCAATACAGTTTTATTTGTAACTTATTATGTACAATGGTATTATATGTAATAATATGGTCTGAAATGGGGAAAGAAAGGAGCAATGAGAGTTTATATATCATTTAAGCTATCTCATTAATAATTAAGGATGAAGTATAATAATTTTGAGGAATTAGAAGAAGCATATTTAAATGTGGCTGAGGAAAAAGGGGCTGAAGAAGCCTTAATCTTATTAGAAGAAGGAGTTGAGAATCTTTCAAAGGAAGAGTTTGAGCAAAATTTGGCTCTTATTTTGTTGGATAAGTGCTGTTTCTTTTATGAATGTGAAAGATATGAGGATACTCTCAATATCTTGCAGCTCATGTTAGGCAAGGATTTTGTGTGTCCTTTATACTATTTTGATAATTTAAAGAGAGATGAAAAATTTATAAGGTTAAAAGAAAGAAATAATATGCTATTAAGAATTGCTAAAGAAAAGATAAAATTTCAATACCAGGTTTATCTCCCAGAAGGATATAGCAACGGAAGGAAGTACCCAGTATTTTTTAATCTGCATGGAGATGGAGATAATACCAAGTACCATAAAGAATATTGGAAGCCAGAGTATCTTTTAAAGAAAGGCTTCATAGTGGTATATCTTCAATCCTCACAAGTATTAAGACATAATAGCTATGGATGGATAAAAAGAGATATATTTATTGAAGAAGATTATAAGGATCAGGAGTTATCAGTAAACAGTAATAAAGAAATAGGAACCTATGATGCTTTATATGATGAAATTAAAGATTGCTATGATTGTTTATGTAAGGATTATTCTATTGATAGGGATAAGGTTCTAATTGGTGGTTTTTCCGGGGGTGCTATAGGTGCTATTGATATTACAGTGGCTGACATAATCCCTATAAGAGGAGTTATAGCTCTGTGTGCTTTAAAGCCAAGGGCTTTTATGGAAGAAAATATCAGAAAATTTCTTACTAAGGAGAAAAAATGGGTATTTATGGATGGGGGAAAAGATATACCTGTACAATATGTAGAAGAGATGGTGGATATATGTAAAAGGGTAGGCATGCCTTATAAGTATTATATCAATGAAGGAATTGGACATTGGTATCCAGAGGATTTGGATGATAAATTGGGGAAAGCATTAAGCTTTATTTTACAGTAAAATTTGTATACTAAGGGAAATACTGTTCAGACCTTTGTAGATAGTAAGACATTTAGAATAGTTAATTTGAAAAAGTATAATAAAGAACTTTGGAATAGCCTTAGTAAGTTAGAAATATTAAATGAAAATAATCATTAGAACTTTAGTTCTAATGATTATTTTTATAAGGAAATGACACCATTTCTAAGAAAATGAGAAGAAGCATTTCTTTATTGGATAAAAATATTATATATATGATAAAATGGAATTAGTAGAAGTATAATAAATGTAAAAAAGGATGGGAAATCATATGAAAAAGAAAAATAAGCTTATAGCAGGAATAGGGATAACAGGAGTAGCATTATTTTCAGGAATTACTTACGCTGTTGGGAAAATGGTGTATAAGGCTTCCGTTGGATCATCTCCAGCAGTAGCTAAGGAAAATATGTTAGCTCACTATGCAAATAGAGAAGATAAAATTTTAGATAAATTAGAAAGATATAATAATGAGAGATTATTCATAGAAAGTCCTAAAAATGGTTATGACATTGAGATAGTTAATATTAAATCAAATATTGACACTAAGGATGTCATGGTATTAGTCCATGGAATAGAGAGTAATTATCATGAGGTTTTAAAGGTGGCTTATAACTATTTAGAAAATGGTTATAATGTAGTAGTTTATAATCAAAGACAAACTGGCTATACAGGCGGAAAAGATTATACCTTTGGATTTTATGAGAGATGGGATTTAGAGGAAGTTGTAAACTATGCAACAAAGACCTATACTGAAGGAGTATTAGGTGTCCATGGTTTTTCTATGGGAGCAGCTACAGCAACTATGCACACTGAACTGAATGAAGAAAAGAAAAATGTGGATTTTTATATATTAGATGCTCCATATCATACTATGAAAAGTGCTGTTACCATGGGAATAGAGAGTAAAAATATACCATTAATACCTTTAAGGTATGTATCTTGGGCTGGAGAACTATATATTAGAATTAAATCAGGTTTTAGATATAAGGATAGTGAGCCCTATAGAGCAGTGAAGGGTATAACAGTTCCAGTAATGCTTATTCATGGAACATCAGATAAGGTTACATTACCAGAAGGTAGTAAAGTTATTTATGATACAATCCCTCATATGAATAAAGAATTATGGTTAATTGATGGATTAGATCACTGTGTTGCTTCTAATCTAATAGAGAAGGAGTATTTTAGTAGAATATATAGATTTATAGAAGAGAATATAAGATAAAATAAAAAGGTATTCAAAGCTTACTTTGAATACCTTTTTATCAAATTATTGCATAATATTACAATAATTGATAAGATATTAATAAGAAATTACATAAGTACATTATGTGGAGGGACGAGCTATGAGGGTAAAGAAATTTTTAATATTATGCTTAGTATTTATTATGAGTATGACTATGTTATTAGGATGTTCAAATTCAGATTCTAAAGACAATGAGAAAGAAGATAAAAAAGTAGAGAGTTTGAGGCGTGAAAAGAATGAGTTAATAGTATCGGTAGGACTGGAGCCAGAGGGACTAGACCCAACCACAGGTGGACATCATTCTGTAACAAGAGTGCTTTTTAGTACACTACTAAAAAGAGATAAGGACTTAAATATAGTCAATGATTTAGCAACTGAATATAGTGTAAGTGAAGATAAGTTAACCTGGACTGTAAAGATAAGAGATGATGTGAAGTTTACAGATGGAGAAAAGTTGACAGCAAAGGATGTGGTGTATACCTTTAAGGCGGCTATGGAATCAGATTCTGTAGTAGATTTAAATACTATGGAAAGTATAACAGATCTAGATGATTATACTGTAGAATTTAAACTTAAAGAGCCTCAATCAACCTTTGTCAATAGATTGATAAGTATAGGAATAGTGCCAAAGCATTTACATGATAATAAGTATGGAGATAAGCCTATAACCTCAGGACCATATAAATTTGTACAATGGGATAAGGGTCAACAAATAATAGTAGAGGCCAATGAAGACTATTATGGAGACAAGCCTAGTATTAAGAAATTAACCATGGTATTTATGAATGATGATACAGCTCTAGGGGCTTTAAAATCAGGAGAAATAGATATGGCTTCAATACCAGCATCCTTTGCAAATCAGAAGATAAAAGGAAAGGTTTTAAAAGAGGTAGCAAGTGTTGAAAATTTGGGAATAGCATTTCCTTATGTAAAAAGTGGAGAAAAAACCGCTGAGGGCTACCCAATAGGAAATGATGTGACCTGTGATGTGGCAATACGTCAAGCAATAAACTATGCTATAGATAGAAAAGAATTAGTAGAAGGTGTATTATCAGGCTATGGTACTCCATCTTATGTAGGTCTTGAAGCTATGCCTTGGTACAATAAAGAAGTGGAAATACAAGATGGAGATGTAGAGAAAGCTGTTAAGATATTAGAAGTAGCTGGATGGAAAGATAGTGACAATGATGGAATAAGAGAGAAGAATGGATTAAAAGCTGAATTTAAGTTGAATTATATAACAGATACAAAGCATAGGCAGGAAATGGCCCTTGCAGTAAGTAAAAAACTAAAAGAAATAGGAGTAAATGCAGTGCCAGAAGCTAGAACTTGGGATAATGCAGTAGAAGTATTACACTCAGAACCTATCATTTTAGGATGGGGAGAGCATGATCCAGTTTTAATAAATCAATTATTCCATAGTAAAAATTCAGGTGTGGATTGGTATAATACTGGTTTTTATAAAAATCCTAAGGTAGATGAATATATAAATAAGGCAATGATAAGTAAAACTGAAGAGGAGGCTCTAGAGTTTTGGAAAAAAGCTCAATGGGATGGAGAAACAGGTATAGCTCCACAAGGAGATGCGACCTGGGCCTGGATTGCAAATATAAATCATTTGTTTATAATGGATGAAAATTTAGATATAGGAACTCCAAAACCTCAACCACATGGCGGAGCTATACTTGAAAATATAACTGAGTGGAAATGGAAATAAGATAAAATAGGAGGACTTTAAGTGGATAGAAGAGAAAGTATAGGACTATTTGCTGTAAAAAAGTTAATAAGAATGGCAACACTACTGATAGCCATATGTATTCTAACCTTTTTATTGATGGAAGTCTCTCCTGTTGATCCTATTAGAGCATATGTGGGAGCAGATTTATCTGTTAGTCCAGAGCAAAAGTTAAAAATAGCAGAATACTGGGGACTTAATGATCCACCTTTGGAGAGATTCATAAATTGGGCAGGATTACTTTTAAAAGGGGATTTTGGTACATCTTTAATATACAGGAGACCTGTTTTAGAAGTTGTAGGTGAAAGATTTACAGCTTCTTTAGCACTTATGACTATAGCTTGGATAGTATCTGGGGTATTAGGTTTTGTTCTAGGAATAGTATCAGGAATGAAAGAAGGAAAATTAGTAGACAAAATTATAAAAGGGTATTGCTATGTATTAATATCAACGCCAACCTTTTGGATTGGTCTTTTATTATTGATGATTTTCTCAGTATGGCTAGGGTGGTTCCCTATAGGCCTTGGAGTGCCAATTGGTATTTTAGCTGAAGAAGTCACAACCATTAGTCTAATAAAACACATGATACTTCCAGCTATAACCCTTAGTATATTAGGTGTGGCAAATATTGCAATGCATACTAGGGAAAAGGTAATAGAGGTTTTATCACAGGATTATGTATTATTTGCAAGGGCTAGAGGAGAAACTACAAAAAGTATAGTAGTAAATCATGTGTTAAGAAATGTTGCATTACCAGCCATAACCATACAATTTTTATCCTTTAGTGAATTATTTGCTGGAACCATATTTGCAGAACAGGTATTTTCATATCCAGGACTTGGACAAACTACAGTTAATGCTGGGTTAAAGGGAGATGTACCATTATTAATGGGTATTGTTATAATAAGTAGTATATTTGTATTTACTGGTAATCTAATAGCAGATTTATTATATAGAATTATAGACCCAAGAATTAAAGAGGGAGGGCATCATGATTAATGAAAAAGCAACTATAAAGAACCTTCCCATTAAAAAAGGCTATAATAAACTTAAATTTGGAATTAGAGAAAAAACCATACTTATAATATTATTTTGTTTTATAGCTGTATCAGTAACTTTAATAATTGGAAATTCTGTTAAGGCTGAAGATATAGCGATAAACTTTGGGCAAAAAAACCTAGCTCCGACTTGGGAACATATCTTTGGAACAGATTGGATGGGGAGAGATATGTTTTCAAGAACCATGAAAGGTATTACTCTAAGTATAAAAATAGGTATATTATCAAGTTTAATTAGTGGAATAATAGCCCTGATTTTAGGACTTATGTCTGCGACCCTTGGAAAAGCTATGGATTCAATAATAACTTGGATTATAGACTTATTTTTAGGTGTACCTCATATTTTAATAATAATTTTAATATGCTTTGCAGTAGGTGGTGGCTTAAAAGGGGTAATAATAGGTGTATCCCTTACTCATTGGCCAAGCCTTGCAAGAATAATACGATCTGAAGTTATGCAGGTTAAGACAATGGAGTATGTTCAAATATCAAGAAAGTTTGGAAAATCAAACTTCTATATTGCAGTAAAACATATATTGCCACAGTTGTTGCCTCAACTTTTAGTTGGAACTCTTTTAATATTTCCACATGCAATATTACATGAGGCATCAATAACTTTTTTAGGTTTTGGTCTATCACCTCATGAATCAGCTATTGGTATATTGTTATCAGAATCTATGAAGTACTTATCTACTGGATGTTGGTGGTCAGCATTTTTTCCTGGATTGTCACTACTCATAACATCCATGATGGTGGATACCATAGGACAAAATCTGCGAAAACTTGTAGATCCAGAAACTGCATACAAATAGGAGGCATGTGTTATGAAAAACTTAAAGGAGCCAATTCTCATAATTAAAGATTTAAGCGTTTCCTTTTCTCAATACACCAAAGGGCTTAAGAGAAAGGAGCTTGAAGTAATCACTGGTCTAGACTTAGAGCTATATAAAAATGAAGTGGTAGCAGTTGTAGGTTCAAGCGGTTCTGGAAAAAGTCTTCTTGCTCATGCCATACTTGGTATATTACCTCATAATGCCACTACTCAAGGAAAAATAATTTATAAAAATAATATTTTAAATGAGAGGGATAAAAAGAGATTAAGAGGAAAAGAAATTGTTTTAATCCCACAATCAGTGAATTTTTTAGATCCACTAATGAAGGTATCAAAGCAAGTAAAAATCTCTATAGGAGATAAAGCTAAGGCTTCAAGTATTCAAAGAGAAGTGTTTGATAGATATGAACTAGATAAAGCAGTTGATGATTTATATCCCTTTCAATTATCTGGTGGAATGGCAAGGAAGGTATTAGTGTCCACCGCAGTAGTATCAAATAGTGAAATAATAATAGCTGATGAACCTACACCAGGTTTGGATGCAAAAGCTTTAAATGAAGCACTTTCAAACTTTAAAAATATGGCAGATAAGGGAGCTGCAGTTTTAATCATAACTCATGATATAAATGCAGCTTTAAAAATAGCAGATAAAATAGCGGTGTTTTACGCAGGAACTACTTTAGAAATAGCAAATGCTACGGACTTTAATGGAAATGGAGAAAACTTACGTCATCCTTATTCAAAGGCGCTATGGCAGGCACTTCCTCAAAATGGATTTAAACCTATAAAAGGATTTCAACCTTTGGCTAACGAGGTTTCAGAAGGTTGTTTATTCTACAACAGATGTCACAAGGCTAAGGGGGAATGTAAGGTATATAGACCAGAACTGAAATCAGTAAGAGATGGAATGGTGAGGTGCATATATGCAACTTAAGGTAGAAAACATAAGCTTTAGATATAATAGTAGTGACAGATGGATATTTGAAAATGTGGATTTTACTGTAGAACAAGGAGAGGTAGTGGGATTGGTTGCACCTAGCGGTTATGGAAAAACCACCTTAGCTAAGATTCTAGCTAGTTACATAAAACCAACCTTAGGCAGAGTAATTTTAGAAGGAGTAAAAAAGGATGAGTATTATCCAGTACAGTTAATATTTCAGCATCCAGAGAAGTCAGTGAATCCTAAATGGAAAATGAAAGATATATTAACTGAAGGATGGAATCCGCCGAAAACTCTACTCCAAAGTATAGGCATAGAAGAAGGGTGGCTAAATAGATGGCCAAGTGAACTATCGGGAGGAGAATTACAAAGGTTTTGTGTAGTTAGAACCCTATCTCCAGCTACAAAATTTCTAATAGCAGATGAAATTACCACTATGCTTGATGCTATAACTCAAGCCCAGATATGGGAGGTAGTAATTAATAGGGCTAAAGAGCATAATATGGGAGTTATAATAATAAGCCACGACAAGGATTTATTAAATAGATTATGTCATAGATTTGTAGACTTAACGACTTTTCATGATAAGGATAAATAATATATGTTTAAGTCATTACAGAGAAATTTTATAATTCTAGTAAATCAATCCTTCACTGAGCTCACAGCATACCTCTCCCTGCGGACTCAGTGAGGATTTCCATAAAATAAAATTTGTATCTTCCAGTATCGTTGAACCTTTCCCTATTAGTTTTGTTGATTATAATAGCTTAAAAGCAAATCCACCATTCTACCATAGCTTTTTTCTCCATCACTAACTCCATTAGCTTTTAAATAGGTGTCGTTTACCTTGCTGGAAATTTCGTCAATTTTACCCTCATGGCGCTTCCAAAAATCACTTCTAAACTTCATGTCCCTTAAAACTTCCTCTGAAAAATTTTCTCTTAAATCCTTTAATAGATAATAATCCTCACTTGCTATAGAATTTCCTAAGTTGATAAGTGCAAGAAGATAGCCAGAATATTGAAAATCTGCATCAGGATGATTTATACAAACTAAATATGCAATAAAATTTGCTTCATCTTCACTAGCATAGCCTCTTTGATGTGCCATTTCATGAGTGGTAGTGAAGGGCAAAGTCATATTAGGAGCAGCTAGATTCACATTAGGTTCACCAGTAAAGGGAAAATATATCCCTGTAATTCCTGTGTAGATAAGAAACTTTGAAGTTAAAATAGGTTTTGGCTTACCGTAATTTCCACTCAGAGATGGATAAGTATTAGAAATATTTTCATATCCTATTTTTGCCCTTGAAAAAACGTCCCTATAATCACCATTGGTGATCATAACACCTGAGGAATCTTCTTTAACCAATTTTCGCGTACCATTAGCTTTTTCTGCAAGGATTTTGTAAACCTGCGATAAATCATCTATAGAATATTGTTTAGTAGTTAATCCTATGGTATCTCCAATAGAAACTCTATTATAGTTTAAGCCCCATAACATTATAAATAAAAAATATATTATAGATAGTGAAACTCCACAGTTTAGAAAAAAATTAATAAGGGTTTTTTTCAAGGCTTTAGGATACTTCAAAGCGTTAATAATTGTATATCCTATATAAAAAATAACTAATAGAATTGCTCCATAGAAAACAATCTCATATATTGAGAAAGGAAAGATACTTGATATATGGCTAAGAACTTTAACTATTACTTTATTTATTTTTAAAGAATAATAGGCTTCGGTAATGGTAGGATATAAGGAAGATATATAGTTTATAATAATTGCAAAAATAAATAAGGATATAAGAATAAGCTTAGTTTTTAAATTTTTCATAACACACTCCATATAACTTATATTCTATAATAATTAAAAACTTCTAATTATTATAATACAATTTTACCCTAATCAAGTTAATATTGTCTAATAAAAATTAGAAGTCAAAACAGAGTGAAAAGTAATTTATTTCATAATTTCTAGCTATAAGTGATTATTCACTATATCTAATTCTATCTATTAAAGACTCCTTTTTAAACATTTTATTTATTACTTTTCCCAAAGATAGTTGAACTATAAGCATAACAGTTGCAAGAATTATAGCTGGAATTAATGGGAATTTATAAACTGCATAGGTAGCTCCACTATTATAGAAGGCTAAATAACCTAAATAACCAAAGGTGCCTCCTAGAACTAGAGAGGAAAATAATGTTACTAAAGTGTAGAACAGACCTTCTAGTTTTAACATCTTTAGAAGCTGAACATCAGTCATTCCTATAGCTTGAAGTGTACCAATTTCTTTTTTTCTTGAAATGATACTAGTAATTACTGTATTTATTAAGTTTATTAAGCTAATAACACCAAGTATAGCAACTAAACTGTAAGCCATGGAGTTTAAAGAGAAAAATGAATTTTTAGCTTGCTTTAATTCTTTTTCAAATGATGTATAGTTTAAATTTCTATAATTAGTGGAAAGTTCACTTAATATTTTTTCAACTTCTTCTTCTTTGCCATTGTTAACATCTATACTAATACCCATATTATAATTTAAATTTTCAGGATTTTTTAGAAGATCAATTGAGGTTATAAAATCTCCACCATAATGCAAATCAGTTACAGCTTGAACTTTTACTTTTTTAGTTTTTACACTGTTTCCATCATTAAAAGTAAGGGTAACCATATCTCCAGCATGAATGTCAAACCAATAAGGAATATTACTTGTTGCAATTACTTCTTCGCCACTTTTAACTTTTTCTAAATCTAGTTTACCTTCTAATAATCTTAAATCTAAAGCTTTAAGCATATCATCAGTATAACCAGCAAGCTCAATTTCTGAATCCTTAGAATCAGGATATTCTTTTGCATGTTTTCCAGTACTAGGAATAGTACCCTTGAATTTTCTTATTTCATGTACATTCTTTACACCATCTATAGCTTTAATTGTATTTATAAAATTTTCGTCTAAAGGATTATTTTTAATAAACTCTCCATATTCTTTGTCAAAATCATAGCTAGAATATTTCATTCTGAATTGAAAATCTCCAGCCATACCTTGTCTCACATAGTTTTTTGTATCTACACTTGAAAAGACAGAGGTAGCTGTCATGATTAATATTCCACTTAAGCTAAGGGATAATAAAGTAAGAAAGGTACGACGTTTATTTCTAGCAAAATTTGCCTTAGTTAGTTTCATAATATTTAAATCTATATAACCACTTCTAGTTTTTTTAGAAGATTCTTTATCGCTATTAGTATATCTAATGGCTTCTATAGGAGAAATTTTAGAAGCTATCTTCATAGGTTTAAGTAATGATAGATACATGGTAACTAAAGTAAGAAATGCAGCACCAATTAGTATAGGCAGGCTGACATAAGCTATAGGGGCTCCCCAAGCCGTAAATATATTACTTACTATAAGTTTACTCAATAAATAACCAGAGAGTATCCCAATAGGGATTGAAATCATTGATAAAATCATACCTTCTCTTAAAATTATAGCTTTAAGTTGTTTTTTTGTTGCACCAATAGCTTTAAGCTTTCCAAACTCTTTGATTTTATTGATTATTGAGATATAAAAAATATTATATATAACTAGGATTGAAGAAATCATAACTACTAAAGCAATAGTAGCAGCACCAATTATCGTTGAAGGATCAGGTCTTGTAAGGGAAAGATACATTGAATTGAATTGAATATTATCCTTAGGTATTTGAAAATCAGTAGCTATTTCTTCAAGTTTAGCTTCTATTTCACTAGCAGATAGCTTGTCTTCATTTTTAATTCTTACAGAAGCTTTAAGTCTAGAATCATAATTCTCTACAGATAGGAATTTTTTAGAGACTATGCCAACAGTGGCATTATTGCTTTCACTGGTTTCATTTTTAGATAAAATTCCACTTAAGATAAATTCTTTTTCCATAAATTTTTTATTTATATCATTATAATTTAATTTGACTTTTTCGCCTATTTTATTCTTATAACCTAACTTATTTAAAATAAATTCATCTAATACAATTTCGTTTTCTTCACTAGGCATATTTCCTTCAATTAATTTCATATTAGAAAGAGTAAGAGCTGTTTCATCTATGTACATAAGAGTAAGCAAGGCATTATCAACCTCTTGTTTGCCTATGACAAAACTATTTTCGCCTACAGTTTCTATATCTTTATGCTGTTTTAATTTAGAAATATCTGCCTCTTCAAGTTTTCTATAATAGCCATGTGCATTTCCATAATTTTTAATTGCGTTATCTTTGGAATATCTAAAAGAGGTATAGGTTATTATTCCAATTGAACATAATAGACAAGTGGTTAAAGCAACAGTAATTATAATTAAGATGTTTTTTAATTTATTTTCCTTTAAGTTGCTTTTTACAATAGATTTAATCATGCTATTCATTTATAGCACCACCTTTTATAACTTTACCATCTTCTATTATAATCACTCTATCAGCCATCTGAGCAATTGTTTCATCATGAGTTATAACAACTAAGGTTTGAGAATACTTTTTAACCATGGCCTTTAAAAGGGACATAACTTCATCACTAGTTCTGGAATCTAGATTTCCAGTAGGTTCATCAGCAAGAATTATAGCTGGTTTTGCAGCTAGGGCTCTAGCTATGGCAACCCTTTGCTGCTGTCCTCCAGATAAGGTATTAGGTAAACTTTCAATCTTATCTTCAAGTCCTAAAGTAGTTATAATTTCCTTGATAAATTCCTTATCAACTTTTTTATTATCAAGACCTAAAGGTAATACTATGTTTTCCCAAACATTTAAACTTGATATAAGATTATAGTATTGAAAGATAAAACCTATCTTTCTTCTTCTAAAAATGCTTAGAGCATCATCACTTAAGGAAAAGATATCTTTTCCATCTATAAATACCTTTCCATCTGTAGGTCTATCAAGACCTCCTAGCATATGTAAAAGAGTACTTTTACCTGAACCAGACTTACCTACAATTACTGCAAATTCACCATGACATATTTCCATAGAATTGTCATCTATAGCTTTAACTATATTTTCATTTTTACCATAATATTTTTTAAGATTTTTAGTTTCTAATGCTTTCATTTTTAATTACTCCCTTCACTAAAGAACTAAACAGAACATTAAAGTTATTTTATTTACGTACTGCATTTCATACTTCTATAATAATAGAGGAGTATTTCATCTTAATTACAATTAGTCTCGCATTTTTGCAATAATAGAGAAAAGGTACTTCCGCCATCAACATTTGCAGCAGCAATTATGCTTCCTCCTTGTTCTTCTAAAATTTTTCTAGTGAGATATAAGCCTACTCCTGAGCCTTCAATATCTTTTATAGTTTTATTTTTCCCTCTGTAAAATCTTTTGAATATATGATTTATTTCTTCTTTATTTATTCCTATACCGTTATCTTTTATATCTATTCTTAAATAGTTTATTGTAGAGGAAACAGCTACTACAATATCTCCATCCATAGGAGTATATTTAATAGCGTTATCTAAAACATTAAAAATACTCTCCTCTGTCCATTTTATATCATGATATATTTTTATATCTTCAAATTCTTCTAAGGATATGTTTATATTTTTGTCCATGGCCTTAACATAGGCACTATTTATTGCTTTTATAATAGTATTTTTTATGCTACTGTATTCTGGATTTATGTTTATCAGGTTAGATTCTAATCTAGATATATTTACTAGTGCATCAATGAGATTATGGAGCTTAGTAATAGAGGCTTCATTTTTTATTAAAAAATCAGCTCTTTCACCCTCTGAAATTTCGTTTTGAAGTAGAATAGAATTATACAAATTAAGAGAAGCTAAAGGGGTCTTTAATTGATGGGAAATATCTGTTACCAAGGATTTTAAATTTTCCTTTTCTAAAGTTAATTTATGAGATTCTATATCCCATTTTTTACCTAAATTGCTTAGTTTACATAATACATATGAAAATAAACCCTCATTTTCTATGGGATCGCAGATTTTATAATTATTATCCATGAAGTTATCTAGATAGTTTGATATTTTAAATAATAATGAAAGTATCCACTTAAAGGATTTATTTAATACTAAAAAATTTAGAGTTATTACTATAGCAGTGATTATGGCAAATACTTTAAAGGAATCATAAGCATATTTACTAAAACTTTCATCCTGGAAAATGGAGCTTTCTTTATAACCAAATTTAGATAAAACTTCACTTCCTTTAGAAAGAGAAGCTTCATCTGCATTTTTTATAGCTTGCATTACAGACAGCTCTGCTTCAGGGTAATTATTTAGTATACCTCCAACAATTCTTTGAGTTAATGCCCTCTCCTCCTTATAAAGATTATTTAACTGTGCTATATGGAAGAGATTTAAAATAATACCTGAAATTAAAAAACAGATACTTATTCCTAGAGTTATTTTATTTAACATAGGCTCTCGAGATATACTTTTAATCATTGTTTTACACATCCCTCTGCCCAAATATATCCTACACCTCTTATGTTTTTTATATACTTAGGATTTGCAGGGTCTTCCTCCACCTTTTCTCTCAATCTTCTTATGTTGACAGCAACAGCATTATCATAAACAAACTGGCCCTCAGAATCCCATATAAATTCTAAAATTTGTTCTTTAGTTAAGATTTGTTTACTGTTTTCCATTAAGTATTTTAAAAGCTTGTATTCAATTTTACTTAAAATAATTTCTTCTCCATTTTTAATGATTTTCATATCTTCATAGGAGAAGATAATACTTTTACTAATTAAGTATTTAGAACTAGAACTATCATCTATCCTTTTCATAATTGCATTTACCTTTGATATGAAAATAATTAAGCTAAAAGGCTTGGTTATATAATCATCTGCACCTATATTATAACCATTTACTATATTAACCTCTTGGTCCAAAGCAGTTAAAAACATTATACGCACATCACTAGTTTTTCGGATTTCCTCACAAAAACATAAGCCATCTCCATCTGGCAGATTTATGTCAGATATGATTAAGTGTATTATATTATTATAAAAAAATTCCGTTGCTTCTTTTACATTCATAGCTGGGAATACATTATAGCCTTCTTTTTTTAACATAAAACTTATACCACTATTTAAGGATTCATCATCTTCTATTAACAATATATTTTTCATAAAAACCTCCAAGAAAATTTAACTTACTCTTTTTTAATTATAGTAAATAAAGTGAAAAAAAACCATGATTACTTAATATCTTAAAATATGGAATCAAGAATATAAAATTATATGAAGATATCAATTGATCTAGGTCCAGAAGGTTTCTTTTTACAGAATAGCATTTTATAAGAGTATAATTTTACAAAGTCAAAGATAAAGTATAAAATGTAAGGAAAGAATTTTATAGGAGGCAGCTATGGATATAAAAAAAGAAAGTAAAGGTCTTATTATAAATACTTATAAGAACTTTAGATGCAATTTTAAATCAGTAATATTTTTTGAAATCTTATATAAATTGCTGGCCATATTTATTTTTATTCCTATAAACTACTTTATATTAAATAAATTTATGGGAAATATAGGGGTATACAACATAACCAATAAGGATTTGCTGAAGTTTGGATTAACTATAGAAGGATTGATATATCTATCTTTTATAGTGTTAGTTTCCTTTATAGCAGTTTTTATAGAGATGGGAATTTTAACATATATGGCTAATAAGTCTCATAAACAACAAAGTGTAAGTCTATTAGAAGGAAGCCTTAATTCTATAAAAATATTGCCACAAAATATAGGTATACATATGGTGATCTTGATAGCTATATCAGGGGTTATAGGACCATTGATGGGAATAGGATTATATAATTCACTAATTAAGAATCTTACAATTCCATCCTTTATAAAGATAGAACTTTTTAAATCTATAGGAGGAATAATAGTCTTTGGATTATTCAACTTGATAATTGTACTTTTACTTTTAAGATGGGTGTTATCAATACCTGCTATGGTAATTGAAAGAGTTAAATTAAAGGAAGCCTTTAAAAATAGTATTAAGATATATAAAAAAAGTAAATTTAAAATTTTGGCATATATAGCTTCATGGACAGTAATATACAATGCACTACAGGCCATATTAATGATGATATTTATGGGAGTTGGCACTATTATAATCTCAATATTAGGAGAGAATAGCATTATATCAGGTGGATTTACTTTAATATCGCTAATAGTATTTTTAGTAGGGTACAGTATTATCTCTATAATGACATTACCTATATTTATTTCTTTTTTAGTGGAATTATATTATACATATAGATGCTATGAGGTAGAGGAGAGAGTTTTTACTTCATTGTCTAATTATGAAGGGAAAAAAGCTTACAAATTTATTAGTAGAAATAGTAAAATATTTACCATAATAATAGGAGCTATTTTTGTAATTATGGTAGGTGCTATGGGGATATCAGCTGTATTTGATAGAGTAGTAGATAAGGATGTAGCTATTACAGCTCACAGGGGTAGCAGTTTAAGAGCACCTGAAAACAGTATTTCTGCGGTAGAAAAAGCAATTGAGGAAAAGGCGGATTATGCAGAAATAGATGTAATGACAACCAAAGAAGATGAAGTGGTGTTATTTCATGACAGTACTTTAAAAAGAATAGATGGAACTAGTAGAAGTATAAAAGATATGACATTAGAACAGGTTAAAGCTGTAGATAATGGCTCTTACTTTAGCAATGAATTTAAGGATGAAAAAATACCTACTCTAAGAGAAATACTGTCTTTAGCAAAGGGAAAGATAAAGTTAAACATTGAACTAAAGCCTATGAAAGAAGGAGATATTTTAGCAAAACAGGTGGTAAAACTAGTGCAGGAGTATGGAATGGAAGATGACGTTGTAATATCTTCCTTAGATTATGAGAGTGTTCAACAAGTTAAGGAGATTAATCCTTTAATTGAAGTAGGATATATACTAACCTTTGGAGTAGGAGATTTCACAAAATTAAATGTGGATTTTATATCTGTAGAATACCAGATGCTTAATAAACAATTAGTCTATGCTATGCATGCTTTAGGTAAAGAGGTGCACGTATGGACTGTAAATGATAGTGAAAGAGCAGAGGATGCTATAAAATTGGGAGCGGATAATATTATTACGGATTCTGTGGGGATTATTCAACAGGTTTCGAATAGTTTAAAGGAAAGAAAAGATGCTAATTACTTAACTTGGTTTTATGATGGTGTGAATTCAATAATAAAATATGTGAAGATATAAATACATAGTGTAAATTTAAAAAGAAGGTTAAAAATAACTATATACTAGTCAATAAAGTTAATAAAAATAGTTGTGTAATAATTTATTACACAACTATTTTTAGTTATAAAGTGTCAAACACAATTGTTGGAATATTCTTATTTACAAAGAAGCAGGAGTATGATATATTCTAAAGTAAATGATAATCAATATCAATAACGGAATGTTTTAATATTAGTTAATATAGCTTGAAGGATAGTAAGACTTTAATAAAAAATATATGAAAGGGGAAATATTATGAGTGTTTTAGTTGTGGGAGGAGATAGGCTAGGTAATATTACGGAGAAGTTATCAGAAAATGGATTTTCGGATATAAGACATATAAGTGGAAGAAAGAGCGGAGATAGAAACATAAAGATTTCTCAACATACAGATTTAGTAGTTATTTTAGTGGATTTCGTAGAGCATCAGCTTACGGAGATTATTAAAAAGGAATCTAAAAGACAGGGTATTAAAGTAGCTTTTTCTAAACGTTCATGGATACATATGGAAAATAAGATACAACAGTGTATTAAAGAGATTTCCAATGTTAATTAGGGAAATATTTAAATTTAGAGAAAGACAAATCTATCATGATATAATTGAGAGCTTAGTTACTGCACTTGAAGCTAAGGATAGTTATACCAGTGGACATTCTGAGAGAGTGGCGTTTATGGCTCATGAATTTGGGAAAAAGCTTAAAATTAAGGGACGTGAGCTTGAGAACATTCATATAGCAGCTCATCTTCATGATATAGGTAAGATAGGAGTGCCAGATGAGATATTAAATAAAAACGGAAAACTTTTGCCACATGAAATGGAGTATATAAAAATGCATCCTAAAATAGGCTTTGATATTTTAAGTAAGTCTAGTAAGTTAAAGGATATAAGTAAAATAGTTCTGCATCATCATGAGAGATGGGATGGAAAGGGATATCCAAGTGGGTTAGTTCAAGATGCCATTCCATTCGGGTCTAGGATAATCGCAATATGTGACTCCATTGATGCCATGGCATCAGATAGACCCTATAGGGAAGCCATGAGTTTTGAAAGGTGTATGGAAGAAGTAATAATCAATAAAGGAATTATGTTTGATCCAGTACTAGTTAATTATATTGAAAATAATTCAGATTTTGTAAAAGAACTTTTAGAATTTAGAGGTTCATGATTGGAAAACTTTAAAATGTTTTGAGGAGAGAAAAGGCCCTTAACATTTATTGTAGATACAATTATGAACCTCAATTTTCATATTGAGAATAAAAGTTAGTATATACATGATTTAGAATAGGTGAAAGTTATTATTTCTGTTTAAAATTATTGCATTCTACATAAATTTAATTAGGATTAATGATGACATTTAACTAAGTTTACTATAAAATTTATCATATATAAGTTGTAATTAAGTTTCTACATTATACAAATAGGCTTAAATATAAAATTAGATTAATTAGAACTTCATATTATTCCTGTTCGACCGTTTCGAAAACTTGATTTACTAAGGCCCTATTCAAGTAAAAAGCTAAAAGCCAACAACTC
>DFXM01000013.1:0-44548 GCA_002381695.1 Clostridium sp. UBA4108
TTTTCAAGAAAAAAATCTCTTTACGAATGTAGTGAGTACTTCTCTGTGAACGAAGTGAATACTTCTCTGTGCCTATGGCACAATTCTCTGCGACAGTAAGTCGCAATTCACTAAATAAAGTGATTCACACTTTATTTATTTTGTGAAGCAACCAAGAAGTTAGCAAAATCTTTCATTGCATCTGCAACCATTGATTTAACTTCATCTTTACTTACCCCTGAACCATTGTCAACATTTCCACTATTCTTTTCAACTAATATAGAAACACCATCAAATAGGTTTGTCATTCTTCCTAAGAATAAACTTCCTTTTCCTACTATCATAAAGTTATCTAATCTTCCGTTTTTAATGTGTTCAATACCATGACCTACTATAGGCACTCCTGATGGTATGTGTCCTTGTGTAGGTGCAAATCCTGGGTAACCATGCTGTTTAATAAAGTTAGGTAATTCTTTCTTATCTAGTTGCCCTTTTTTAACAGCTAGTGCTCCTATCATTTTATAATTTTGAGTAGGAACATCCCCTGCTCCTGCTGGTTCAGTAATATCTGGTGTTTGCATTTCTGGAGCATATTTATTTACGTCTGTAACCTTTAATCCATTTCTAGCAAGAGGATCTAATACAAGCGCTTCTAAAACAGCTTGTGGTGATGCACCATGTCCAATAGTATGTCTACCTATTACATCAGTTCTTAAAATAGGGCTCACTCCATCATTTTGAGATACAAGTATAGAAAATCCACCTAAACAATCTTCAAGTACTGGCATTTCTTTCTTAACATGGTCTCTACCATTCATTCCAAGTTTAGCTGTAGCTCCACCTGCTATAACTAATACATTTTTATATATTCCACTTTGAACTAATGATGCTGCAGTGATTAATGAATGTGCTGGACCTGCACAGAAGCCTCTCATATCAGCACCTGTAGCTCCAGTTAATCCAACAACTTCTCCTATTGCTTTAGCGATGTTTCCACCACCTCTTTGGTTCATATCACCTATAGCTTCTTCTGAACATTCAATTATATATTCAATTTCATTTATCGGTATATCTAGTCCATCTACAAGATGCATTCCTGCTAAAACACCAGATGCTTTTACAGCTAAGTTTTCAAGCATGTAGTGAGCTGAAAGGTTTGGATCTATTTCGTGTGCTCTTCTAACACAGCCAACAAGTTTATCCCCTTCATATAGTCCTTCTGCACCAGTTTCTCTTACTAACTTTTCTATCTTTTCTAAATCATCTCCCACTATTTTTTCTGCCTTATCCTTTATAAGTGGGTGTTTAGCTAATTTCTCTTTAACACCTTCAGCAAATGATGTTTCTAGTAACACTAAATCAAATACATCTGATATTTTCATTAGTCCATAAAATTCATCTTGTGGCATAACTTCGCCAAATTTACCAAATCTATTTGCATTGCAAGCATTTTTACCAAACCATGGTCTTGGTATTTCTGCTAATTCCTCTGGAGTAACATTTCCAATGTAAGCTTGATTTGGAGCATAAGCTACTACCTCTTCAAATGGTCTTAAATGATTTCTTAAAGCTTTTAAATACTCTGAATTTGGATTTGTTATTCTCTCTGATGTCTGTGTAGTTCCATTATGTATTACCATATCTGGAGTATTTACTAAAATATAAGATGCCTTCTTAATAACTGGAAAATTCATTATGATCCAACCTCCTTATTAATGTGCTTTTTACTCTTGAAAATTATGTTCTTAATAAATTTTTTCAAGAAAGGTCCAGTAAAATAAACCCTATTTTTGCACAATCCATAATAAATAATTTTTTAGAATTATTCATTATGCAGTATGCACTGGAACATTATCAAATAATTAGGGAACTATTGTGTCCCCTAATTATTCATTTAATTATTATTCGAAAACCTTTTGGCCTTCGACTTCTGTTTCAAGAGCTAATAATGCTTTTTCAACTAATTTTCTTCTTAATGCATACTCATCTGCCTTGGTTAATGCAGGGTTTCCAAGTGGGTGAGGAATTGCCACAGTTGGTATTATTCTATTAGCACCAACTGTTACTGAAACTGGAGTTATTGTACACATGTGTACTACAGGTAATCCAGCTCTTTCTATTTCTTTAACTAGCGTTGCACCGCAACGTGTACAAGTTCCTCACGTAGAAGTTAGTATAACTGCATCTACTCCATCAGCAATTAATTCTTTAGCTGAAAACTCACCATATTTTTTAGATGAAGCAACAGCTGTTCCATTACCTACTGTTGAATAGAAGTATCTGTGTAGTTTACCTATTTTACCTTCTTTTTCTAAGTCTCTTAATACATCTACAGGAATAACCCTATCTGGATCTTCATTAGCATACACAGGGTCATGACCACCGTGTGCTGTTTCGAAGTTTTCAGAAGTTAAATCATCTATTCCTTCTATATCATATTTACCAATCTTAGAAGCTGAAGAAGATTCAATATGGTCTGGGTTTCCTTTTGGAACTATACCACCAGAGGTAACTATAGCTATTGTAGCTTTAGTTATATCTTTAATTGGAGCGTTTGGCTCTACTCTGTCAAAATTAGGCATTTTGAATTCTGTTACAAATTCTTCTCCCTTTAGCTTTTTAACAAGCATATCAACGGCTCTCTTAGAACCTCTTTCTGTAGCAAAGTAATTCTTTCTTATTCCTCTTTCGATATAGTTTTCTTCTACTGGGCTTCCTATTTCTTCATTCTTAGCTAACTTTAATGCAAGTTTAGCCATCTTGGGAAGTGCATCTCTCATACCTACTGCACTGTTTCTTGTAGATACCATATATAATTCTTTCTTATACATATCTGCACCTGGATTTTCAATATACATAGCTGATAACACTGGAATATTTAATTCCTCTTTAACAACTTTACATATCTCACCACATGCTACTCCATATCTACCTGCATTAAATGCTGGTCCAGCTATAAATAAATCAGGATCATATTTTTTCACCATTTCAAGTATTTCTTTTTCAGCTTCTTTAGTATTCTCAGCAAAGTATGAATCCCCACATATTACAGTGGCAACTATCTCCGCACCTTCTTTTTTTAGTAATCCATTAAGTCCCATACCTGGACCAACAAAGCCCTCACGAACCTCTGGTTTTATATCTGCTTTCTCTTCTCCGCCTATTCCTGCGTAGAATTGGTTTATATAGTGAACTATTTTTAACATGGATTTTCCCCCTTTCATGGGAATTGACCTTAAGTAAAGTCTTATTCCTTTCGCTTTAGAACAAGTATTTTATATTTATTAAATATTAAAGATATTTACAATATTGATCTCTAACAGATTTTACTTCGTTAACGATTTCATCAACCTCAAGAACCATTTCCATCATTCCACATTGATCATCGTAAACTGTCTCATCACATTCATCTTTAATTTCTGGCTCAACAACATGATAAACTCTTAAGCCTAACTCAACTCCTGCTAAAGGACCTGCAAAAGTTGGGTCTCCAGCAGTAACTGTTTCAGCAGATAATCCTGATGCTTCTGCTTCTGCTCCACCTATAACTATCACCATATTTTCTGCACCGTGTTTTTCTGTTAAATCTTTAACTCTTTGTTGGATCTCCAGATCCATTGCACCTGCAGCAGTTCAGACAAAGCATTCTGTTGATGCAAAAACTACTTCTGCTCCTGCTGATTTTAGACAAGCTTCTATGGCTGGTCCTGGTATTCCATCTCTATCACCTATGCATATAGCTTTTTTTCCTTGTAACATTTCTCTCTCTCCTTTGAAATTTATAAATATTTTTGTTCTGTCAATTGTGTTCTGTGATTAATAACCTTTTGCTGTTAAATAGTTAAATCCTACCTCACTAGTAGCTCCAGTTATAACTTGTATTTCAGCCTCTATGCTTCCATCTTCTCTTAAGCTTCCAACGTGTCCACCAGCTATTATATCTGCTGCTTCTACATGACCAATAATCTTTTTCATTGGTGGAAGAATTACGACTTCGTTAGCATTTCCTCCAGTCACTACTGCATCACCTTTTGGTGTTGAATCTGCTAATGATTGCGACATACCATCTTGACCTGCATACTCATCAGTTAATAGCACAGTTTTTACACCTTTATCAGTTACTTTATTGCAGTTCATAACTAAATCAGCATCTGGATTTCCAAATCCTTCTTCAGAAATTATAGCTGCATCTGCTCCTAAAAATTCTACTAACTTAGCAACCATGCTTGAAGATCTTTCCTTATCAGCAAGGTATACGTTCTCATTAGTGATTACACAACCAATAAAGTTTATATCTTTACCATGTCTCTCATATAAATCCTCTATAATTGGATGATTCATATGAACATATGATGGATTCTTATCACAAGCAGACACACAGTTTCCACTCACTATTGCTCCATCAAATACCTCTGTTGGATATATTATTGTAGGCACTATTTTCTTAGCATCTACGCCATATACATAAGTATCATGTAATAATCCTTGAGTTTGAAGCATATAAACATATACTACTTTTGGTAACTCTGGATATTGAGCTACTTGTTGTAATAGTGGTAATGTTTCGAAAATTTTAACTTCATCTGGTTCAACATTTTTCCCAGCTTTTCCAAGGTAAACAGCAGTTTTAAAGCCTACCATTCTAACAGCTTCTTCATGATCATGTTGAAGTACACCTTGTTTTGGTTCACAAATAACTACTAAATTATTTGTTTTTGAGAATGGTGTGTATTTAGCACCTTCTCCACACATATCCACGATTCCCTCTTGGAATCCTACAATTTTTCCAGTTGTAACTACAGCAGCACCCTTTAAAACATGAGTTCTTCCTGAACCTACTGTATCTACTTTACTTATGAACCCTGGGAATATTCCTCCATTCCCTTCTACTTTTACTCTTGGTTCAATTACGTCTTTAACAGGAATTATTCTTACTTCCTCGCCTGGTCTTGCTATATCAAAATTGATACTAGCTATTCTTTCATCTCCAGATACCTCTTTTAATAATTCCTCTTTATTTACATAAAGAACTCCATTCTCAATTTTTGTTTCTGGTCCAAATTGAAGATCTTTTATTAATATATTTCCAATCTCTAGACGCAAAACATTCACCTCCTAAAATAATAGGTACACTTTGGTATTTTATTTCAAGATGGGAGGCTGTACCTCCACATCTAAAAACCTTAACTAAATAGATTCATAATATGCTTTTATAAAGTTGTCAATATCAGCTAGTGTTGCTATTTTATCTGGAGTTATTGTAGCTACACATTCCCCACCATTATATATTTTCATAGTAGGTAAGCCTAAAACTTTTTGTCCTATTGCTACTCTTCTTGCTCCTCCTATGTTTAAGCTACCAAATTTTATCTTATCTGAATATTTTTCTTCCAACCCATGAACCCCTGGCATTAACTCAATACAAATTTCACATTTATCTCCCCAAAAATCCACAAATACTGGTTTGTCACTTTGAAGTACCTCTGACTCAAAATTATCTTTGTTTAATTCTAACATTTAAATCCCTTCCTTTCACATCTTGAAAATAATCTTATATTATTATTTCCTTTTAAATTAAATTTTACAACTTTCTATAAAATTAATGTAAATTTCCTTCTATATAATGCTCTGCGTTAGTAGCTGCAATAGCTCCATCAGCAGCTGCTGTTATAACTTGTCTTAATGATTTCTCTCTAACATCTCCAGCGGCAAATACTCCTTTGATGTTGGTTCTCATCTCTTCATCAGTAATTATGTCTCCTCTTTCTGTCATTGTTATTTTTCCTTTAAACAACTCAGAAATTGGTAAGTATCCAACAAATACGAAACATCCATTAACTGCTAACTCACTTGTTTCTCCAGTTTTAACATTTTTAAGAACTAAGCTTTCAAGTATTTCTTCACCTTTAGCCTCTTCTACTGTGGAATCCCAAACAAACTTTATTTTTGGATTTGCGAAAGCTTTCTCTTGTAAAGATTTTGCAGCTCTTAGTGCATCTCTTCTATGAACAACTGTTACCGTCTCACCAAACTTAGCTAAGTATATTGCTTCTGTAATAGCTGAGTCTCCTCCACCTATAACTGCTATGTCTAAATCTGTAAAGAAGTCTGCATCACATGTAGCACAATAAGAAACTCCTCTTCCTCTTAATTCAATTTCATTCTTAAATCCACCTAACCTTGGAGTTGCTCCTGTAGCTATAATTATAGTTTTGGCTTGATATTCTCCACCTCTACATTTAATAGTTTTAACATCTCCTTCTAACTCCACATCTACAACTTCATCTTTTACAAATTCTGTACCAAACTCTTCTGCTTGCTTTCTCATTCTTTGGCTTAAAGCAGTTCCTGTACACTCTTCTATTGAACCTGGATAGTTTTCAAGCTCATCAGTAGTTGTAGCCTGACCTCCAAACTTAGCTCTTTCAATTAGTAGTGTCTTCATTCTTGATCTTGAAGCATACAATCCTGCTGATAATCCTGCAGGACCCCCTCCGATTATAATAGTATCATAAATTTGTGACATTATTTCTACCTCCTTAATTAATAGCATGATCTATTAAGTCTGAATCTATTAGTTGAAAATCTAATAATATTTTTTCACTCCAATTTGGAGTTTTAAAATCCTTTAAAAATTTTTCAGTAGTATATATACTATTTTCTATTATGTCTAATGATTTAAGGTCTGTGCCTATTATTACATCCTTAGATACACAAATGGTCCTATATGGTGTTTCATTAGGTTTTACACTTCCCATAAGTGGATGTGTTAGTAATCTGTGACCTTTATGTATATAATCCCTCACTTTTTTTATTACATCCATTTGAGGTCCTTCTACGAATTCTACTATATACTTGCTTTCAAACTTTATCTTAGACATTGGATTATTTGTAACAATAAATAATGACTCTACCACTTAAAAACCTCCTTAACACAACGAAAAGGACATATGACAAAACCATTGCCATACGTCCTCTGTATTTGAACCTGAGAGCTTTACTCCTTCGGTGCTTTTCGCTTTCCAGAGTTATGTCCGTTCTTGGTCCTTTTGCCTGAAAGTTTCGTGAGCTTTGGCTAAAATATCACTTGCTTCTTCGGCTATCTAATTTAATAGATTATCTCCCTTCGAACATCATCCATTTGTTATAAATTTATCTTACAATCAAAGTATACAATACTATAAATTAAAATTCCACATATTTTTTAATTTTCACTATTTGAATTGCCTATAGTAATTATAGAATTTTCAAAATATAAAATATTATTAAAAAATATTGAACTTTTCATTTGAATTTTAATATTATAAAAAAAGAGGTTTCTCTTTTAGTTTATGAGATAACCTCTTAAAAAGTTCTAATTTTTTTCTATGAAAAATATTCCACATGCATTTTTGCCTGAATGAGTTCCAACTACACATCCAACTTCTGATTCTATATATTCTATATTGTTTTCTATTAAATAATTTATAATACCAGCTAAAACATCTCTATTCTCTTCATCAGATGCCGCATTTAAAACTATAGGAGTAACCTCATTACTTACTCCTTGATTGCTTATATAATCTAATAAATATCTTAATGCTTTTTTACTTCCTCTCACTTTGTCTCTTACAACCATTTCACCATCTTCTACTGCTAAATTTAGTTTAATTCCTAAAAGTCCACCTATAAATCCTTGTGTCTTGCTCAATCTTCCACCTTTCACCAGATTGTCTAAAGACTCAAAATTAAGTGTACTCTTTATTCTTGGTATAGTCTTTATTAATTCTTTAACAATTTCATCTATGCTCATAGAATTTTCACTAACCAATTTATGTGCTTTTAGCACTAGCATTCCTAATCCACAAGTAACATTTTGAGAATCTATTACATATATATTCTCACTATTCACCATATCTTTGGCAATGCACGCCGATTGATAAGTTCCACTCATTTTAGAAGATAAGTGCAACGAAATAATTTTGTATCCTTCGCTTATATATCTTGAATATACTTCCTCGAATCTAACAGGAGTTATCTGACTTGTTTTTGGAGACTCTTCACTTTTATCCATTTCATCAAAAAACTCACTTATTGTTATATCCTCACCATCTAAATATGTTTTATTATTTACTGTCACTTCCAGTGGTAATACCTCTATATTTAATTTTTTAATTAACTCTTTCGGCAGATCGCAAGTACTATCTGTTATTATTTTTATCTTGTTCAAAATTCCACTCTCCTTACTTCATATTAGGAAATCCTAATTGCCTTAATCCTTCATATGCTATAATTGCAACTGTATTGGAGAGATTTAATGACCTTGTTGTTGTTTCAATCATAGGAACTTTAATAAGAGTATCTTTATTTTCATCTCTTATATAATCTGGTAATCCTTTTGATTCTCTTCCGAACACCAAAAAATCCCCTTTTTTTAAATTGATTTCACTATAGGCTTTGCTACCCTTCGTAGTGCAAAAATAAAACGTATTCTCCAAATATTTTTCTCTTAGTTCTTCATAACTTTCATGAATTTCTAATTCTAATTGTGGCCAATAATCAAGTCCTGCCCTTTTAACTGCTTTTTCATCTAAACTAAATCCCATAGGTTTTATTATATGTAACTTACAATTCGTTAACACACATGTTCTACCGATATTCCCTGTGTTTTGTGGAATTTCTGGCTGAAACAATACTATATTTAAATTCACTTTATAACCTCCTAATAAATAGAACTATAAAAATATGCATAAAATTATAATACTCTAATTCTATTTTCAAGTAAAGTTTTTGTATAGTATGAATATTTTATTCTCAACCTGTTCACATGTTTTTAATACCATAGGTAATCAATAATATTTTCTAGATTATAATAATTCTTCTACTCACATAATATAAACTTCTCTATGACTTTTGCTACGCCATCATCCTCATTAGAAGCGGTAACATAATCTGCCTTAAGTTTAACAAAATCCTCACCATTCCCCATGGCAACTCCAAGCCCAGCAAATTCAATCATTGATAAGTCATTTTCATTATCCCCTATACATATGACTTCATCTCTAGTGAACCCATAATAATCACATAGAATTTTAACCCCTTGCCCCTTTGATGTACCCTTTACCATTATTTCAAAATTATTTTCAAGAGAACTTACGACCTCAAACCCCTCTAAATTTAAAAATGCATTCTTCGCCTGCCTTATTTTATTGATATCATCATCTATAGCTACAGCCTTAAGCAGTTCTTCCCCTTGTGAATAAAATAAATCATCCCAGTTCTCTATTTTTTCTATATGAATTCTTCTTTCCTTAGGCATTTTCTTGTTAATAGCTGAATAATATGCAGAGGAGTGTACAATTTCCCCTGCATATATTGAATTGCTTGTATAAAAGTGTGGAACGATATCAAAAGCTTTAAACATCTTTAATATTAAATTGCATCTATCTACTCCTAGTAAACTTTTATATATTATTTTATTTATGTCTTTTTCTCTTATATAAGCTCCATTAGACGCAATTATTGGCGCCTTGAGTCCAACTAAATCTGCATAATAATTAGCTGATGTAAATATTCTACCTGTAGAAATAGCAAACTTCACATCTAATTCGCTAGCTTTTTCTATAGCTTTTTTATTCCTACTGCTTATTTCCTTATTATTATTTAATAAAGTCCCATCCATATCGACGCATATTAGTTTATATTTCATTATAACCTCCTATTTTACTATTAAGTACTTATTTAATATATATTTATACCATTTATCTCTATTTTTTATATACCTCTCTATAAATTTAATGTATTCTCTTTTATCTAAATTACTACTTTCAACTCCTCCATAAAATTCTTCATAATAAGAATTGACTAATACTAGCATTCGTTTTTTTAATTCATTTTCATTTATTGAATGTCCAAATTCTAAATCTCCACTGCCTGTAGGTTTTATAATTCCTATAGTTTTTAATCTTTGTAGATAATACAAGTATAATGAAGTAGTACCTTTACTATTTATAACTTTATTTATTCTCATTATATTAATTGATTTTATGATACCTAAAATCAATAAAACTGTTATTATAACAAGAACAAACTTATTCACTTTTCTCTTCTCTACAAAATTTACTTCTTCTTCCATTGTCGGTTTATTATTCCTATTGGGAGTATTTATATTACTATCTAAATTATTTTCGTTAACATCAGGTTTATTAATCTCCTCTTTTTTTTGTTGCTCTTCAAGTTCTGTAGGCGTAGGTGAAGGATCTACCACTATCCATTGATCTCTATCTGGATTGATCAATATTTCACTCCAAGCATGTGCTTCTCCATTGGTGACAACATATTTACCTGTTTCATCTTGTTTATCACTCATTTTAAAACCTTCTACGTATCTAGTAGGAATTCCTGCAATTCTACACATCATAGTGGTAGCTGAAGCAAAGTAAGTACAATATCCTTTTTTCTCACTAAATAAGAAGTAAGTTACAAAGTCCTTACCTTCAGGCACATCTGACACATCCAAAGTATAAGGATAATTATCTGTTAAATAATTTCTTATAGCTAAAGCCTTATCATGATTTGAAAGCTCTCTCCCCTTATTTTCTTTCTCTTCATTTATTATAGACTCAACTAACTCAAATACTTTTTCATCCACAGAAGATATCTGCAAATATTTTTCATATTTGTTTAAAACCTTTTCTAACCTGCTATTAGATAGTTTAGTGTCAGCATTTTTAATATCCATAGGTAATATATAATCTTCCTCTTCAGGAATCTTGATTTTCTCACCGTTTTCTATACCTTCAAAATAAGGCGCATAACTTTTATTATTATAATTACTATAGCTATAATAGTCTACTATATAAGTTTCTTTTACATAGTTATTTGATGAAAAAGTAGGTATATCTGTATAATATATATTTTCATATCCACTATTTATATTAATAGTGTTATTAGGAGTAAAAAAAGATGTGGCCTGAAGCGTATTTGAGGGATAAATTGTAAGACTCTTTTTCTTTATCTTAAAATATCTATCATCTATCCCTTCTTTATCATTTCTTAAATTAGATGTGTAAAAATTATAATCTTCACTCTTTTTCTTTAGTTCCTTTGTACTTTGTGTTGACGTCCAACATATTCCATTATAATAATCTCTAACTGTGCCTTTTAAATAATAACTAGCATCTGATTTAACCTTAAATACTTCCTTTTTATCTAGCTTAATGCGCCCTCCTAATCTCTTAGTACTATCGCTATATCCTGAATAAGTTAAATTGTAAGAACCTTGTTCTGCTGCTAATAGTGCATCGCCGTTTCCTGAATCTTTTTTAGCAAACCTATTTTCAAACTGCGTTATAATTCCTTCTACAGTATTTCCCTTTGCTTCTTGAGGGAGTATTTTAATTATATTAGTAATAATTACTGATATAACCACTGAGCTTATTATTATATGTTTAATGTTTATACTACTTTTCAGTTCTCTTGCCTTAACCTCATTGCTATTGCTGACATATTGATTAAGTATTATGGTTATTATACACACATATATGAACCAATTTAGATTATTTAAAACATATTTATTTAATATTAAGTACCAAAATAATAAAAATACTAGTCCATTAAATAATAATATAAAATTCTTAAATTTAATGTTAACAACAAACATAAGCCATGTTATTATCGGAATTATTATTATAAATAAATGCGTAAATTGACTATAATTTGTTTTCCTTTCATATAGTGCTGCCTGATTTATAGCTTTTATATTAACCCATAAAAAATTAAGCTCTTCAATAATCCAATTCTGATTTTTATATATTATATATCCTCCTATAAAAATTACAAATAAAAAACATATAAATTTACGCTTTTTATTGTACAAATACTTTTTATATATTAAAAATATTATTATAGAGAGTAAAACTAAAATTATCAAAAACATATAATTCACATTTGTTATCTGAAAGCTTTCTATGATTAATTTTAATAGTAACAATAAATTCAGTAGAACAATAGCTATGGTTAAACCATATTCTCTTTCTTTTCTCATACTTACACCTAATTCCCTTTATAATGTAATAAATCCATTATACTATAAAATTCTATACCTCTTTGAACAAGAGTATCAAAGTTCTTTAATTTGGATTCCTTCGGATTTTCATAATAAAATATAGTAACCTTATATGCTGAAAGTGCTAAAGCCAAAAAATATTCCATATTCTTTTGGCTTAGATCACTGGTTATGATGACTAACGATGATTTTCTTTGTATATTGGTCAATCCATTTTGAATGAATTTCTCCAATTCTTGCTTTCCATCGCTATAATGAGTTAAAAGATATTCTTTTAGCATCATATATTCCATAGCTCCATATATTTTTTCACTTTTAGCTTCACTGTTACACAAATATACATATGGCTTTATATTTTTTCGTAATTGATTACGTATAAGAGATAAGGCGAAATCTATCATCAATTCTTCTACTTTTCCATCATTATCTAAATAATAAGGCTTTTCTCTCATGTCAACAAAGATATTGACAAGCGCTTCTTCTTCACTTTCATAATTTTTTACAAAAATTTTACCTTGCCTTGCCGTAAGCTTCCAATGAATTTTTTTAACATTATCTCCAATCTGATACTCTCTTATATCCCTTATACTATCAAGACTATCTCCATTATATCGTCCCATACTGCTATTTTTAACAATTGGATTTTTATAATTTGTTCCCTTTATATAGATATTAGGCAAATCATATATTCTAGGATAAACCTTTACTAAGCCATTACTTTTATATTCACCCTTACACTTAATTAATCCAAATAAATCCTTTATCACCACATGAGTTGTTCCGCCTGAAAATACTCCTCTTTTATTGATAGTTACACTTCTATTTATTAATCTATTAGAATTCATATTTAAAGAAAATACTTCCCCATTATATCTATACGTGTTTTCCATTAAGAATGAATTTAATATCTCTAGATAGGGGATAGGCATTATAGAATAGTTTTCTATTTTTAATGTTGTTTTTATCTCATCCCCTACTATACTCTCCATCTTATGAAATTTCATTTTTATGTATATATTTTTCATAATTACCTTTCCATATATTAAAGAAAATACTCCCATTAAGAGAACAGTATAAAATATAACATAAGGATAATTTCCTCCAGAAAAAACAGCGAATCCTAAGGATAATAGAAGTACAAATATATAAGATTTCCTTAACTTAATCATTTGTACTCACCTTAGGCGTTGGTATTACTTTTAGTAACTCAGATAATACTTTTTCTGGTTTTAATCCTTTTGAAATTGCACTATTTTTTAATATTATTCTATGGCACCACACTAATTCCACATTTTCTTTTACATCTTCTGGTATAACATAATTCCTTCCCTTCATGAGAGCTGTTGCCTGTGAAATTCTTTGAAGTGCTAGGGTGGCTCTTGTGCTTGCACCTAATGCTATATCTACATGATTTCTTGTTCCATCTGCTATATTAACTATATATTTATTTATTTCTCTATTAACGCTTACATTCCTAACTGCCTGCTGTAAACTTAGAATATCATTTTTACTAGCCACAGGCTTTAATGTAGATAATGGATTTTCCTCTCTATATAAATTTAATATTGATATCTCTTCTTCTTTACCTGGATATCCTAAATTTAATTTAATCATAAATCTATCTAATTGAGCTTCTGGCAATGGAAAAGTTCCTTCATATTCAATAGGATTTTCAGTAGCCATAACAAAAAAAGGAGCTTCTAATCTATATGTACTCCCGCCCTCAGATACTTGAAGTTCTTCCATTACCTCTAAGAGTGCAGATTGAGTTTTAGGCGATGTTCTATTTATTTCATCCGCTAATACTATATTAGAAAATATTGGTCCTTTCTTAAAGATAAATTCCCCATTACTGCTATTATATATAGATACACCTGTAATATCAGATGGTAGTAAATCTGGAGTAAATTGAATTCTACTAAAGGTCAAATCAAAAGTAGCTTTTATAGCTTTTATTAATGTAGTTTTGCCAACTCCAGGTACATCTTCAATCAATATATGTCCTCCAGCTATTATACCTTTTAATAAATTTAAAATCTCACTTCTTTTCCCTAAAACTACCTTTTCAACGTTATCTACTATACTGTCAATGCATGCTATATAGTTATTCATAACCAACCTCCTTATATTTAAAATGCAATAGTATATTTATTCTACTTATACAGGATTTTCCCTTTTTTTCTTTTTTAACAAATTAACCTTCTCCTTTCCCTATAAAAGAAAGAAGAAGGTTATAGATTATCGACCTTTTCTTATTATTTGATCTTTCTCATTGTATTTACTCTTACTTATTAACTCTTTATTTATTAATTTACCGTTTTCATATGTTTCTCTGTAAGTCTCAAGCATATAACCATTTTTCCCATTTTCTTCTATGATTGTTTCCCCATTTCTCAAATTATGATCATATATAAACCTTATTTTAGGGGGAATAGTTTTTACTATAGGCGTCTTTACTACATAAGCCTTTCCAGCCGCATCAGAATTACAATATAACTTAAAAGTTACTGTATTATTAATAATTTTACCTTCTATGTAGATAGGAAAATCATAGGTGTTTATAAATTTAAAATCAGAATATCCATAGAAAATCATTGCATCTTGGCCTAGTGGTACATACTTAATTGGCTTACTATGATTTCTTCTTTCACTTACCTTTAGTTCTGTTTTAAGTATAGTGTTATATAAAGTACTAGATACTTGACATACTCCACCTCCTATATCGTCTACAAATTCTCCTCCAACTATAGCTTTAGCACTTTCATAACCTTTTTCTCTTGAGGTTCTACCTACAACTTTATTAAAACTAAATTCCTCTCCGCTCATAAGTACATATCCATTAATATATCTTGTTGCTATTTCTATATTTCTCCCCCTTGCAAAGGAAGAATTACTAAAGGATGTGGTATAAGATGCAATTAGTGTATTTACAGTTTTTAATTCTTCATCTATTATAGAAGGTAATTTTTCCTTTAATTCTATGATAAGTTCAATTTCATTTGTCTTTTCTTTTTTATTAACTTCATCAAGAATCTTATTTCTTAACTCTTCTCTATCCAAAAACTTACCAACTTTATGTGGTGTAACCACAAATCCTCTTCCTTCAATATGCTCAATCAAAGCATTCACCGAGGGAATATTAACTTCTTTCTCTATTTTTGAAATAAATTTATTAAAACATTCTTCATCTATAGATACAGAACTATATAACTTATAAGTATTATCTAACTTTATAAGCTTATACTTCTTAATAATATTGAAATCTTTACCGTATTTATGTGCTTCCTTTATTACTTCATCTTCACTAACTTTTATACATAATTCTCCAAAGGTTGATTTATATACTTTTCCATCAATATTTATATTTATTTCCTTATTCCTATTAAATTCCTCGAAATATTTACTCAGCTTTTTTTCAGCTTCTAACTTTGTATCCCCTCCAACATCTACTCCATCAATGTAAACTCCTGGATATATAAGATTCTCATACTTGGATGTTTGTATCCATATATATATTAAACAGATTGTCACTAGTGTAATCAATGCTATTACTATATTTTTTATTATTTTTATCATTTAATTCACCGCCTTCATACACCATATATATGAAGAAAATGGCTAATTTATAATTTTAATATTGTATATAAATATATTGCTTATGGAAAAACATACCCTATCTTCATAATTTTGAAGATAGGGTATGTTTTTCAACTGGATTTTTTAATTTTTCTTCTCCAACTAGGAGATAATATTTCATCAATAATATCATTCATCACTGCAATTCCACATAATCTATCACATTCATCTACTACTGGTAATGAAAAAAGATCATACTTTATTGCTACTCCAATAGCTTTTTCTATTTCATCAGTATCCTTAACTTTAAACAAATTTTCATTCATAATAGCTCTTAACTTATTTCCAGGATCAGATACAATTAAGTCTCTTAGAGATATGAAACCTTGAAGTTTTTCACCTTTATCAACTATGTAAATGTAATGTGATACCTCATCTTCTGGTTTTAATTCTCTTAAAATATTTATAGTCTCACCTACAGTAATATCTATATTAAAAGATATAAAATCTGTATTCATAATACTTCCAACAACTTCATCCTCATATTTCATTAAATCTCTTATCTCTACTTCATCATCATCATCTAGATTTATTAATACTCTATTTGCAGTCTCTTCATCTAACTCATCTAAAATATCAGCTATTTCATCATTAGGCATATTATTAAGAATTTCTCTAGCCTTATCTTCATTGAGATTAGTTAAAATTTCTTGTTTTATCTCTTTATCAAGCTCTTCTAGAGTATCTGCTGCTAAATCTATATCTAATCCTTCTATTAGCCTTACCCTGTCTTCTGGTGATAGATCCGCTACAATTTCTGCTATATCAACAGGGTGTAATTTACTGATTTTATTATAGGTCGTTGTAAGTTTCAATGAGGAATCTACCATTTCTAAGGATTGAACGCTTTCCCAAGATATAATATTTTCTTTTGCATCCTTATTAAATACATTTAAAACTTTATTTAATCCCTTTTCTATACCTAATTTTCTAGCTATGGCTAGAGAACCAGATTCAACTCCTACTACCTTCAAATATCCATTAGATTTTATCATCTTTAAATCTACAACTCTAACTATTTTTTTCCCATTTACATCTACTATATCTTTATCAAGTAGGTGTTTAGATAATAGATATGAGTATTTTCTTGGAATTATATCCTTAACTTGGACTACTTTAATTATAAACTTTCCATTATCTTTATAAACATCTATGTTTCTAAACTCGAAATGTCCTATATCTCTGCCATTTTTAATTTTATATCCTATGGCCTTTGGATATCCTTCCTCTGTAGTTACATAGATATCCTGTATTTTCCCTATACAATACTCTAACTCATCATAAACTCGTTTATTAAGAATATTGCTTAAATGAAATTCAATTAGTCTTTCCATAGATATTCCTCCTATATCCTAGAGGAATATGTTAATATATTTTATTTCTTAATAGAACAATATTCCTCTAATACCTTTATTAAATTGTAAATTTTATTGTTTAAGCCATACTTTCGAGGCCCACCGTCCATTAAAAATTCACCACCTGTAATTATGAAAATTTAGTTAAATAAATATTAATTCTCTACTTTTATTATAATCGAAAACTCCAAATTTGTAACTATTCTATTTAAAATAAGTCTATATTTATTTAAAAAAGTAAATTAGACTGACTTTTCATAATATTTTTCTTATTTCCTATGAATTGCTAAGCATTGCTATGAACTCATATTAATTATTTTTCTCTTATAATGGTCTATTTATAAGAGAAAGCTAAGCTACATGTCATAATTTTTATGCATATAGATTAGCTTTTAGTTAATAGTGAAATATTTCACTTCATTCTATTCTTATTTTCTTTATCATATTCATACAATCCATCTTTAACTGCCTTCTTTATAACATAATATAATAAAAACAGAAATGGTATAATGAGCACTAGATAAGTTAGAATATTATATATATATTGGGTCACATTATCACTCCTATCAAGTTAATTATAACCCATATTATACCATGGAAATTCTGTGCCACACACTACTTTCCTTTAAACCTCTTTAGGTTATAATTTAAAGTGGCCATCCACATTAATTCAGCAATTATAATAATGCCCATAAATTCTACATTCATTAAAGCAATACAGATAGTTATCACCATAAAAATACTTGATAAGCATTGATATAGAATACTTACTTTAATACAATATGGATATTTATACACTTTTACTAGAACAATAAACATAAAAACATTTATTGTAATTAACACTATATAGGGTAAAATACTTAACATAATCAAATTATATCCATATACAGGTGATATATAAGTTTGGATAGGGATTTTAAATATTGATATACCGTAAAAAATTATTGCTATATAAAAAATATAATAAAAATACCCAATATTCATCTTAGAATTTCTGTACCCTATATAAAAACTTATAAATATCAATAGCGGTATATATATTATATTTAAAAAAGTTAGGTGTTTTAATATATATACATGCCTAATGTTATCGAACAAAAGAAAAATTAATAGAGTGGAATACCTTAATAAAACAAGTAAAAAAGTGATGATACATATGCTCTTTATTTTAATTGGAGCATAACTAAATACTTGTGTTACTCCTAAATAGAGTACTATAAACATTAATAGTAAACATACTATATATATATATCCTTCCAAAATTTTCTCCTCATAAAATACTATTAGTTATATATATTTTTATAATTACTATTTTATGATGTAACTTTTATAAATATTATACTTCTCTATACCCTATTATTCTTAGAGCTCTTCTTTCACAACTAATTTCAAGTGGAAAATCAGGACCTCTTTCACCGTCTATATCTGTATTGATATCTTCATCACATTCTACTTTTAATTCTTTAGTTCTAAAATATAACACACCATCCATATCCACAATTTGTCCTTTCTTCATCATAATCAATATGTTATTAATGGCATTTTTAAATATTTCTCTCTTTATTACAATTACATCTAATAATCCGTCATCAGCTTCAGATAAATCTGTAAATTTTATGTTTCCAGCAGTTTGCCCATTAAATACTAGTAGTGTATATATTTTGCCCTCAAAAGTTACTACTGGAGAGGTTATTTTCACCTGTATTCTTCTAAAATTGGTTACCTCTTCCACTCCTTTTAAATAATATGCAAATTTTCCCATAGTATTTTTTAGTGAGGAATCTGTTTTTTGAGATATATCAGTAAATATACCTGTACTAGCTACATTTATAAAATATTTATCATTTATTTTTCCAAGATCAAATCTTTTAATTTTACCTTCCAATATCTGCTTACATGCTTTAGATATATCACTTGGCATTCCTAAATATTTAGCAAAATCATTTGCAGTTCCTACTGGTAAAATAGCTACAGGTAAATCTATGTTATTATCTTTCATTTTATTGATAACACAATCTATAGTTCCATCTCCACCAGCTATTAATATATACTTATAACTTTCATCAATACCTTTAAATGCATCATTTAAATCTACAGCATTACTTATTCTAAAAGGTTCAATCATGAATCCGTATTCTTGATGGATTCTAATTACATTATCTAACTCACTAACTATTGAGTTTTCACCAGAAAATGGGTTATAAATAAATTTAACTCTCTTCATATTATCCTCCCCAAGCTACTATAATACAAAATTTATTACTAAATTTCATATTATCATCTATTCATTATTTTTTCAAATATCGCTAAATAATATTCTATTTATCCCATATATATTAACACTAAATCATAATAATATTATCTTAATGTTTATAAAGAAAATATTATTATTGAAATCCTTAGCTTTTTTAGTAAATCTTTAGTATAATTATGTATGGCTTATTATATAATATATTATTTCAAGAACTCATTTTAAATTAAGAGGTGATAATATGAATAAAGCATTTATACCTAATGCTATGACTTTAGGCAATCTAGTATGCGGAGTTTTGTCTATCCAATTTACTATCAACAATGATTTTACAACTGCAGCGCTTTTTATTCTTATAGCAGGACTTTTAGATAGATATGATGGAACTGTTGCAAGATATTTAAATATAAATAGCGATTTGGGGAAAGAATTAGATTCACTATGTGATTTAGTTTCCTTCGGTGTTGCTCCATCCATATTGATTTTCTCTATGTATAATCTAGATTCATTTGGTGCTATAGGATATATACCTTTAATTATATTCCCTGTAGCTGGTGCATTTAGACTAGCTCGTTATAATTGCTCAGAGTTTAATAATGTTTTCACTGGAATTCCTATAACTATCTCTGGTAGTATTTTAGCTATTTTAGCTATTTTTAATAGCATGCGCTCACTACCAACTGTAGCAATAATTGTAATTATGATTTTATTTTCTTATTTGATGGTTAGTAAATTTAAAATAAAAAAGAGATAAAACCTTTGGTTTTATCTCTTTTTTAGATCTCATATGTCAATTTTGGGCTTTTAATTCTTCTTGTATTTCTAATTCAATGCAATTTATATCTACTCTGCACCTTATTACCTCTGATTTTAATTTGCAATAGCAATCATAATCCTCTATAACACAGCCTAATGTATCTATAACTTCATCAATAACTTGGCCAAGTGCTCTTGCTCTCTTTAATGCATCCTTAACTTCTCGCTTACTCGCTAATGCAATACCATTTAATTCATTTGCTCCCCCTATCAGTGTTCTATAAGAAAATACTGTTTTATTTAATATTTCTACCAGACAATTTATATCTTGACAATAATCATTTATTACTCTTCTTTGAGACATATAAGCACCTACTCATCTATTTCTCTTTATAATATATATTATAAAATCAAGATTTATATTCTTATAATTATGTTATATAATAATAAGCCATAGTTATAACTATATAGGTGGCTATAAGCAACCCACCCTCAAACCAATAGGTCTTTCCATCTTGAAAAACAAAATATGACATGCCTATTGATATTGCTAACATAATAATTTGAAAGGTAGAAAACAACAGATTTATTTCTATACCCATAGAGAAAGAAAATATTATTAAAAGTGGAATTACAAACATACTTATTTGTATACTCGACCCTATAGCAGTTTCAAGACTTGCATCAATTTGGTTATTAATAGCACAAACAATACTTGCAGCATTTTCCCCAAAGGAACCTAACAACGGAATGAGTATTATACCTAAAAATTCTTCCGAAATATTATATTGTAAAGTAACAATATTAATATTTTCTATTAGTTTTTCACTTATAAAATAAAGAACTATCGTTATAATTATTATAAGTAAAAACAATCTTCTTATGGTGCTGCTATTATACTCACCACGTACTTCTCCTTCTTCTTTTACTACAAATAAACTACTATGTGTATAAAGAGAAAATATGAGCCCTAATATATATACTCCTATTAATACAAAGCATACAATACTGCTTATTTTATCAATTTGCATGGCTCCTACAACAGAATATCTATCTAGAGCTGCTATGATTATTATGGTGCACATTAATAAAAATAGCATATTAAAATTTGTTCTTGCTAGAACCTTATTAAACCTTTGTTCTCTATATTTTATTCCTCCTAAAAATACTGATATACCTATTGCCAATAGCATATTTGTAATTATAACACCTAGTAATCCTGCCTTAGCCATAGATATCATCCCATATTTTATAGACCAAAATCCCATCATAAGTTCAGGTACATTTCCAGCTGTAGCTGCTACTAGTCCTCCACGCTTCTCTCCTATAGATTCAGATATCTTGGATGTGCTTCTCCCTAAAACAATAGCTAATGGTATCATAGCTATAGAATACACAATACAACCTAATATATTTGAAGTAATTGGAATAAACACTATAAATATAGCTACTAATAAAATACTACATATAATAATAGACTCTCTGGTAACATTCCTTTTAAGCATAATTTGGTTTATAAAATCATACTTCATTTTTTCCTCCTAGTAAGTAGTTATACATTTACTCTATTCAACATTGAAATAATTAGTTACAAAATAAAATATCACAGGTCAATGATATCTAATTTTGACCTGTGATATTTTATAAATTATTATTTATCTCCAGCTAATGCTTTTTGCTTTAATTTTAAGCCGCAAGGTGTAACAGCTAATCCCCCCAAAGCAGTCTCCCTTAGCTCCATGGGTAGATTTTTCCCTATTTTATACATGGATAAAACAGTATCATCAAAAGGTATTTTACTTTCAACACCAGCCATAGCTACATCTACCATAGCTAGAGCACTTACAGCACCAGATACATTCCTTTTAGCACAAGGAATTTCTACTAATCCAGCAATCGGATCACACACTAAGCCTTCAATGTTTTTTAATACCATGGCACCTGCATCAAAGGCCATTTTAGGTGTTCCTCCCATCATCTCTACTACAGCCGCAGCCGCCATAGCAGCTGCACTACCACACTCTGCCTGGCAACCACCTTCTGCGCCAGCTAAAGTAGCGTTTTTAGCAATTAATATTCCTACTCCAGAAGCTGTGAAAAGAGCCTTAATCATATCATCTTCACTCTTTTTAAGTTTTTCTCCAGCCGTTATAACTACCGCAGGAATAATTCCACAGCTTCCTGCAGTTGGTGCTGCAACTATTTTTCCCATAGCTGCATTAACCTCAGAACAAGATAGAGCTCTAGCCATAGCTTTTACTGTAAAATCACCACAAAGTGTTTCTTTTTCTTCAAAGTATTTTCTTAATTTTAAGGCATCACCACCAATTAACCCACTAATTGATATAACTTCTCTCTCCATAGCCTCTTTAGAAGAATTTATCATAACCTTTAGGTTTTCTCTCATCTTTCTATTTAACTCTTCTCTTGAAATACCTGTATCCTCTATTTCTCTTCTTATAGTATATTCTGCAATAGAGATGTCTTCTTTATTACATACTTCAATCATTTCACTTGCTTTAGATACAAACATAATTCTCTATTCTCCTTTCATTGGTGGATGAATTTCTTCTACATTAGTAATGTTTTCTAAGGATTTTATCTTTTCGATTATATCTTCATCAACAATTCCATCAGTTTCTACTACCATTGTAGCCTCTGACCCTTTAGATTTTCTATAAACATTCATAGATGCTATATTTATGTTTTCATTAAACAATAAAGTACTCACTTTATATATGGCTCCTGGAGCATCAATATGTCCTATTATTAAAGTAGGATATTCTCCTGTAAACTGTATCCTTTGCCCATCTAACTCAAATATGACAATATTTCCTCCTCCAATGGATGAACCTGTTATAGTAGTTTCTAACCCATCTTCAGACATAATTATAAATTTTACTGTATTAGGATGTACATCTCCTAAGTCAACTTCCTCAAAAGAAAATTTCAAACCTCTCTCTTTAGCTATTTCAAAGGAACATCTAAGATTATCATCCCATGGATCCATACCTAAAATCCCAGCAACCAACGCTCTGTCAGTCCCGTGACCTCTATAGGTCTTTCCAAAAGAACCATGAAGAAGAAATTTAACTTCTTTAACATTATTCTCTGCAATTTTTGCTGCTAATTTAGCAAGTCTTGCTGCTCCTGCAGTATGAGAACTTGATGGTCCTATCATTATTGGACCCAAAATATCAAATGCACTGTAACTCTTCATTATTATATCCTCCTATGGAAAATATTAGATATATAAATCACCATTCGAATCTATTATATATTAATATATTATTCCAATAATATATTACCATTATTTAAGGATAAAAAATATTTAAATTATAAGGAAAATTTACTTTTTAAATACATTTTAAATGTTTACGTTTTCTTCATCCATAAAGGCTTTTAATATTCCTCCTTATTGCGAATAATCAATATATTTAAAATTTTCGTTTTACATAATTTAAAAGCTCTAGGTAATTTTGATTTGTAACATATCCTTAGTTGAAACCTAAACTTTTTCTAAATAAAATCAGTTTATACTATTTATTTCAGCTACTTTCACTTCAATAAAGTAAAAATACAAAAACAGGAAAAGAAAAACAACTTGTTTTTCTTTTCCTGTTTCATTTTAAGGGCTTATGAGACGGCCCCTCCATTTTTCTATTTACCTCGATGCATGTAATTCTGTGTGACATTTCCTGCATTAAATTGCTCAGTAATATATTGAACAGCTTCTTGTAGGGCTAATTTGCTGCTACAAGTGAAAACATCTATTGCCGCATAACCGTACTCTGGCCACGTATGAACCGTTAAATGTGATTCTTGAATAATTACTACACCGCTAACCCCGTAAGGTGAAAAACGATGGAAATGTTCGGTCACAATCATTGCCTTTGCTTTATAGGCAGCTTTACACATAATCATCTTAATTTGTTGTACGTCATTGAGTAATGCAACATTGCAATCGTGCAACTCTAATAAAATATGATGCCCTAATGTATTCTGGAATTGTGCCTTTTGTACCATTCTCTTAATTTGTGAAAACTTTTTATTTTTGCAACTCGGGCAACCAGTGGATTGAAGTTGAGCAATCGTTGTGTATTGATAGCCAGCGCCGACTGTAAGTTCGTGCTGACAATGGATACACCGATAAACCACGGATTTCCGCTCAATTTCTCCTGTATAAATTGGTCGCGTAAACTTCCGCTGATTAGGAATGTAGGAAGTCATTTGCTCTGTTGTTTGTAATACGAATAATTGGCTTTTAGCACCTAAAATCTGTGCACCTTCATAGGTGTTAATGTCGTATTTAATACTGTCAATAACGAAACCCATAGCATATAAACTTTGCTGTAGTTGCCACTGCTTTTGATAGCTACGCTTAGCGTAGGAAAAAAACACATGCCGCATTGCTTCTGGCTTTAGTCCGTTAATCCCACGTGATAAAAAAAGCTGTGCGCCAATCAAGGTATATGGTGTATCTGTGTATACGCAATCAAACTGATGGGCGTATGTTTTAGGTAAAGGCTCCTGAACGTTATAATAATCTGTTTTAATTGGGAACTCATAGTCCTTAGCTATTTTGCTAATCGCACATAAAATTCGCCTATCAATATCTAACACAACAATTTCAGTTGTGGAATGTGGAGCAATTTTCTTTAATAAAAACGCTAATGCAATACTGATGAAATCATCATCGCCTAAACACAAAATGCGCTTATTGAGTAGCATAGTATAGTCTAGTGCGAGCAATGCACGTTTTAAAGCTGTCTCAACTGTACATTTTGCTTGATCAATTGCCACGTCAGCTGTGGGTCTAGCGTCGTAAATAGTGCTTAATTCACTTATATTTTGTCTAATCCATTCTGTACGAAATGCATCATCTGTCGTTAATTGAAGGTAGAGTTTAGCATCAGCACCTGAGAGTTTAAAATATTGTGAGATAGCAAGCTGACCCTTTTTCGTTAAGCTATGTTTGCCCCAACCTTGCTTGGCAAATTCTTTCTTCATAGCTGAAACGATAGGTATTGGTAAGTCTGTCGTATTAGCTAAGGATTTAGTTGTGCAATTCTTATGGAAATATAAATCAAGTAGAGCTTTTTCTAATGTGTGATAATGTTCTTCAAGCTGCATACCAGCTGTAATTTGTTGTAATTGTTTTTCCATTGTAGATTCGTCCCCTCAATTTTAATAAGTAAAAAATTAAAATTGTCTAAATCAACGAATAGAAAAAGCGCGATTAAAATTAGTCGCGCCAAATATTTATAGGAAACTAACTAACTCTAATCTTGCTTTTTTGTACGGTAAATAACACCCCAGATGGGTGTTTTGTTCGACAAAATTAAGCTATTACATTGATTCAGATTAGAATTCTACAATTAACAAAAAGTTCACTCCTTAGTAAGATAGTATATCTATTATATAATAGATATAAAAAATTCACAAGTTTTTGTAAATCATCGCTTGATGGTCCAATATTTGCTCGAATAGGCAACAATATTTACCTATTCTTTTTGAAAATCCTAAACCCTTGATATATCAAGGGTTTAGGATTTCCCTTACATCATTCCGCCCATGCTTTATTTCCAATGATATTTTCCTATACTCTTCAATGCTTTAAGTTAAAATTCTTCAATATCAATTAAAACAAAAATGAGAAAAATTCCATTTTGTGTTTTACAATGTCAAATGAAATCTTTCTCACTTTTATTTGTATTTTCTTTTAATATTGATAAAAACAACTTCCTCCAATAAACTCCCGCAATAATGAGTTCGTTGGTACCACATCTTTACCTATCTCCTTAAAAAAGTGTAAAAATTCTATAAGTCTTCTCGCTTCATTATAAACAGAGCTATCTTTTGGTACTTTATAAAGTTCTGTCAATGCATCTCTTTTCAATACCGCTAATTCATATATTAAAGCTGAATTAAACATAGCATCTGCTTGCTCTTGATATATAAAAATACTCTTTTCCTCTCCTCTTCTTATGGATGGCCACATCTTCAACGTATACTCCACATCATATCCTCTTGATAGATAATCTCTCACAATTCTTCTAAGCATCCTTACATCTGTAGTAGCTACTCTATTATGATCGTCCATGTTTATTTGAGTAAGGGGACTTATATATATCTTAAATTTATGCTTATGTTCAATTGAGGAGGTCAAAGTTTCATTTAATCCATGAATACCCTCTACTAGAACTACTCCATTGGCTGGCAGCTTAAGTTTATGACCATTCCACTCTCTTTTTCCTGTTTTAAAATTATAATTAGGAATTTCTATTTCCTGTCCATTCAATAATTGTTCTAAATGTTCATTAAATAATTTTAAGTCTAGGGCATAAATAGTTTCAAAATCATACTCCCCATTCTCATCCTTAGGACTGTCTTCTCTATTTACAAAGTAATCATCTAGGGAAATAGGGATTGGTATCAATCCATTAACTCTTAATTGTACTCCTAATCTATGAGCAAATGTTGTCTTTCCTGAAGAGGAAGGACCAGCTATTAACACAAGCTTGATATCTCTCTTTTTAAAAATTTTATCTGCTATGTTAGCTATTTTTTTCTCCTGCAATGCCTCCGCTACTCTTACTAGCGTAACTTTCTCACCTTGGTCAATAAATTTATTTAAGGCTGCAACGTTTGATACGTTTAGTATTTCTCCCCATTTTTCCGCCTCATAAAAGACTTTTGCTAATTTTTTATGATTCTCAAACCTAGGTATTTTAGTAGGCTCTTCAATAGTTGGAAATCTTAAAATAAATCCAGGCTCATAATATATCAAATCAAAATATTTTAATACCCCCGTAGAATAAGCCATAGGACCATAAAAATAATTTGAGTCCTCATTAATTTTATATAAAGTTATCTCCTCTTCTTTCACCTCTGAGAATAACTCCACTTTAGAATCTAATCCATTTTTCTCTAAAACCTTTAATGCTTTTTCTTTTGAGTAAACAGATTTTTCTATAATAATGTCTTCATCTATAAGTTCCTTCATTTTATTTTTTATAACATAAATATCATCAACACATAGATGACCTTCTTTATCAATTTCACCAAATAATCCCTTACTTAAAGAATGCTCAATAGTTATTTTACTTTGTGGAAATAAGTGTTTAACAGCTTCAATTAAAACAAACTGTAGCGTCCTTATATAGGTCATCATACCAATTTTTGTAGATATATCTACAAGATTCAAATCGCAATCTTCTTGTATTTGCTCTCCCAATTCCCTTAGTTGCCCATTAATTTCTACAAGAACTATAGGTATTTCATCGCTTAAATTATATTTATTTATTATTTCATTGCAAGTTATATTTCTTGGAACTTCTAATATTTTACCTTTTACTTTAACTCTTACTATACTCATCCCTTCACCTCTTTTTCATTTATAGCATGATCGCTACCTTTATTGTTAACTATTAATTATCATATATATCTATTTGAGTCAAATTTTCTTTCAAACCCTACAATTTAACAATTATTAATTATATTATATTAGCTCATTCTACATTTGCTTCATAAAAAATTTACTTAATGTCTTAATTTTATTTTATATATAAATTCATAAATAAACTATTATATGCACACAATAAATATTAATAATATTTAAATTAGGTGGTATTGTTTATGTTTATATTAGTCTTTAGAACTGCAATTTTATATTTCTATTTAATATTTATAATGCGTATTATGGGTAAAAGACAGATAGGTCAACTAGAGCCTGTGGATTTAGTTGTAGCTCTTATGATTTCAGAGTTAGCCTCCCTTCCAATGGCTGATAATAGAATGCCCTTAATCTACTCTATTGTTCCTATTACTACATTAGTGTTTTTTCAAATGACAACTTCTTTTATAGAGCTTAAAAGTGAATACGTTAGAAGTTTGATAAATGGCGAGCCTAGTATCTTAATTAGGGATGGAACTGTAAATGTAAAAGAACTAAAACATCTTAGATATAATTTAGATGACTTATTAGAAGAACTTAGAGTTAAAGGATATTTTAATATAAGAGATGTTCACTATGCCATATTGGAAACCAATGGTAATTTATCTATAATTCCTAAAAATTACTGTTCTCCTCCTAATAGAGACGATATGAAAATAAAAGTCCCTGATGAACCACTGCCTATCCCTGTGGTATTAGATGGTAATATAAATTATAAAAATTTAGAGCTTATAGGACTTGACGAAAAGTGGCTCTTTAAAGAGTTGAAGAACAAAAGAATTATGAATATAAAAGATGTTTTTGTAGCAATAGTATATTCAAAAGATAATAAGCTTTATATCCAAAGTAAAGATAAGGAATTTAAGAAAAGTTAAAGAGAGGATTTTCTATGAAAAATTTTTTTGTTTCCTATATTTTATTTATAGTTATGTGCATTTTTCTTTTTTTAGCTAGCAAATATGTAATTCTAACCTGTGACAAAATGCTTGATACTTCCATGAAAATAGAACAGCATATACTTAATGATGAATGGGATGATTCCTATATTCTCTCCTTCAAGCTTCTTCATATTTATGAGGGGCATGTAAACAACCTAAATTTATTCTTGAATCATTCTGAATTTGATAGTATATATAGGCAAGTAATAATGTTAACACAATATGCAAAATGTAATAATAAAGATGAGTCTCTAGCTACTATTCACATGATAAAAACTATGATCCATGATGTTAAAACCATAGAATATGTAAACATAAGAAATATTTTATAGTATGTTATTTCTATTTATTTTTAGATTTCTATTATATACATTTCTTAATAATTCATTTACCAAATTCATATGTATTTACAATATTAATGGTTTTTATCTCTAGTAATTAGTTACTATTTCATTTATAATAAAATAGTAATGTTTATAAATCAAGTTTTGAAGGGTGGAATGATTATGGCATTAGTAACTACTAAAGAGATGTTTAAAAAAGCTTTTCAAGGTAATTATGCAATTGGTGCTTTTAACATTAATAACATGGAGATTGTTCAAGGAATAGTAGATGGAGCCAAAGCTCAAAATTCTGCAGTTATTCTTCAATGTTCTGCTGGAGCTATTAAATATATGAAACCAGAATATTTAATACACTTAGTTAAAGCTGCTGTTGAAGAGAGCGGAATTGATATTGCATTACATCTTGATCACGGCGATTCCTTTGAAATATGTAAAAAATGTATAGATATAGGATTTACATCAATCATGTTTGATGGTTCTCACTATGATTATGAGGAAAATGTAAAATTAACTAAAGAAGTAGTTGATTATGCTCACTCAAAAGGTGTTGTAGTTGAAGCTGAGCTTGGTAAACTTGCTGGTGTTGAGGATGATGTTAATGTGTCTGCTAAGGATGCTACTTACACCGATCCAGATCAAGCAGTGGACTTTGTAAAAAGAACTGGTGTTGATTCCTTGGCTATAGCTATAGGAACTAGCCATGGTGCTTATAAATTCAAAGGAGCTGCTAAACTTGACTTTGATAGATTAGAAACTATAACAAGAAAATTAGAAGCAGCTGGATTTGAACAATATCCGATAGTTCTTCATGGAGCTTCTTCTGTAGATCCAACATATGTACAAATGTGTAATGATAACGGTGGAGCAATCAATGGAGCTAAAGGTGTTCCTGCTGAAATGTTAAGAAAAGCTTCTTCTATGGCTGTATGTAAAATAAATATGGATACTGATATAAGACTATGTATGACAGCTTCAATCAGAAAAGTATTTAATGATAAGCCATCTGAGTTTGATCCAAGAAAATATCTTGGAGTAGGAAGAACTAACCTACAATCTCTAGTTGAAGACAAAATAAAAGATGTTTTAGGTTCAACTGATTCAATGAAATAATAACCTAAAAATGGGATGTTTCACATCCCATTTTTTTATTTTTCTATGTAATTTTTTATGTGCTTTATTATCATATTTATACTTCCATCTCCTACTCTTTCAATCTCAAATCTATTTATATCATTATAAGCTTCTTCTGATATATATAAATCAATATCCTTATCTATTTTAAGCCTTACTCTTTTAAGCTTCTTATCAACCCATTGCTTATCAATTTGAACTTCTTCTACAACTCCATTTTCTTTTACAAAGGTTCTAAAACTCTCTTTCATTTCACTATTGTCATTAAATACTTCTTCAGAGAAAGAATTTAAATTTATATGTTCATCTTCCTTTAATCTTTTTTTAACTTCTCTTCTAATCTCTTCTTGTTTATCCGCATTTTCTTCTAATACATTTTGAGTCCACTTCTCAGCTACCTTAACAAACTGTTTAGTTTGATCTCTTTCATTATCAATAATTGTACATCCTAAATAGTTATCAATAAAGTAGTTTGTTCCGTAATCATTATCATCTTTATTTTTAGTTTTCTTATCAATAACTAATAGATCATAACTATTATCTGGACTTAATTTTTTTATAAAAGCACACTTTTGTATTCTAGAGCTACTTGCTGGTAGTCCTGTAAATTGAGGTACTATTCCTATACCTATTTTCCCCTCTAAGTATTCAATATTATGCATATAGTTTTTAATATAATCCATTTTAAATATACCTAAAAATGCACCAAACTCAGTGGTAAAAGAAACCGTCAAAAGATCGCAAGAGGGTATGCTGCCTTTAGATCTCATAAGTATAAACATCTGACTAGCCAATTCCTTAGATACATTCATTAAAGAATTCTCTCCACTTAAATATTCTTGGGACAGCTCCTTTACTATGTTTCTCTCTTTATTAAAGATCCCATGTTTTAATTCTTCATCTTTTAAACATCTTTGTATATGCTTAAATATAAAATTATATATTTCCTCATTTAACTCAAGATGATATTCATTTAATATGGGTTCATCAGCATTATTGTCTAACACGTGTATTACAGCTTCATTTATATTTATTTCATTTATATATTCCAAAATTGCTCCTCCTTCAAAGTAACATTAATAACCAATTAATACATGAATTCGCCTTGTATTTTATATAAATTAATGATAGTTAATAATTATTTTTTATTTCTTTAACTATTATAACAAATTTGTTTATATAATTATCATAAATTTGTTATAATTTTAATGGTAAAATAGTTATATATCTAATTACATAAAGGAGTGTTACCTTTGAAAGAAATTGAAACTAGAATAATAAAAATAAATGTAGAGGAAATAAAATATAAATTAAATTCCTTAGGCTGCAAGAGAGTAAAGGACGAAAATCAAACAAATAATATATATGATTTTCCTGATAGACGACTTTTAAATAATAAAGGATATGCAAGAATACGCATTGTTAAAGATAACTTAAGCGATACTACAATAAATTATATGACTACTAAGAAATTACTTAGTCAGGATAAGTATAAAATAATGGAAGAACATGAGATTGTTATAGATAATAGTGAAGAAGGTGCATTAATCTTTACCTCACTAGGCCTTGAATTAGTGCAATCTGTTAAAAAACATAGGGAAAGCTATAAATATAAGGATTCTCTAATTGAAATTGATATAAATGATGTAAAGTTTTGTCCATTTCCTTATTTAGAAATCGAATCATATAATGAAGATGAAATAAAAGAAATAGTAATGCTTCTTGGGTATACTATGAAAGATACTACTTCTAAAACTATATATGAATTACTAAATGATGAAGGCCATGTACAGGGAATATAATGTTCGGATATGTTACTCCATGTAAAATGGAGCTTAAAATTAAAGATTATGAAGTTTTTAAAGCCTATTACTGTGGCTTGTGCTTGGCATTAAAAAACAATTCAAATAATTTATGTAGAATGGCTCTAAATTATGATATGACATTTTTGGCAATACTTATAGATAGTCTTGAGGATTCTAAAGTAGAATCTACCCTTAGCTCTTGCATTGCCCATCCGCTAAAGAAAAGGGCTAAAATTATAAATAATAATGCATTAAATTATGCTAGCTTTTGTAATCTAGCCCTAGTATACTATAAACTATTAGATGATTATACTGATGATAAAGCTGTATTTAAAAAGCTAACTTCCTTAGGTCTTAAAAAGTACATAACCACAACTAACGAGCTTTCTCCTATAGTTGAAGTTATAGAAAATAAACTGAAGGAACTAAGTTCCCTTGAAAGAAATAATGAATCTATATCTCTTGATGAGATAAGTGACAAGTTTGCAACTTTAACTGGCTTTATTATATCTTATTACTATAAAGATAGTGAATTTTATGATTCCTTATATAATTTAGGTTATAATTTAGGTCGTTGGATTTATATAATTGATGCCTATGATGATTTAAAGGAAGATATGAAAAAAAATAAATTTAATGCCCTTAATAAATCTTTTAATATTGACAATTTAGATTATAATGAATTTCTATCCCAATATAGAGATAGAATAGAGTTTAACTTAATTCTCAGTGCTAACTCAACTGTAGAAGCTTTAAACGATCTTACTTTAACTAAAAATAAAGATTTGTTATATAACATTTTACAATTAGGTTTAATGAATAAAATAGAGAGTATTAAATTAAGGAGTGAAGAAAATCATGATTAACCCTTATGAGGTTTTAGGAATTAAAGAAAATGCCTCCCAAGAAGAAATAAAAAAAGCTTATAGAGAAAAGGTTAAACAATATCATCCAGACCAATATGGTGACAATCCCTTAAAGGACTTAGCAGAAGAAAAACTTAGAGAGATAAATGAAGCCTATGATACTCTAATGAAAAAAACTTCTTCTAATAATTACGGATATAGCAACTCAAATTCTGGATATAATCAAAGTAGCAGCTATTCTCAGAATCATTCTAACTCCAGTGATCTTAATGGATTTCAACAGGTTAGAATGGATATAAATCGTGGAGATATACCTTCAGCTGAAAATAGACTTAACTCTATTTCTAATAGAAACGCTGAATGGCAATTTTTAATGGGAATGGTTCATTTAAGAAAAGGTTGGTATGATAGTGCATATAATTTAATAAATACAGCTTGTAGAATGGAACCTAATAACTTTGAGTATAAACAAGCATTAAATCAACTTCATAATAGACAAAATTCCTATAGAAATACATATTATGGTCAACGAAATAGTTCTAATGACATATGCGATATGTGCTTTAAAATTTGGATGTTAGATACCTGTTGTGAATGTATGGGTGGAAACTGTATTTAATATATTTATATAAAAAATGAAGGAGGAGAACAATGCATAAAAGTAAGTCATCTAACATAGCTTTAGGAGGATTATTTGTAGCTTTAACACTGGTAGTATTATACTCAGCTACTTTTTTAAAGTTTAATACATTATTTTTACTAGGGCTAACAGCTGCAATTATACCACTAACAGTAATTACTACGGATGTTAAAAATGCCATACTAGTATATTTAGCTTCTTTAATGCTATCTTATTTGATTTTACCTGATAAAAGTATATGGCTTTTATATGTCATAATTTTTGGACCCTATGGTATTGCTAAATATTACATTGAAAGTATGCGTAACACCCCCTTAGAAATTGGTCTCAAACTTTTATACTATAACTGTTCTACCATCTTGTTTTTCTTTATATATAAATTATTATTTGCTCCAGATCTGCCTGTAACCTATTCTATAATTTTAGTAATAATAGTAGGTAACATAGCATTTTTTATATTTGATTATGTACTTACTGTATTTATTCAAAGTATAGCAAATAGAAGATTTAAATAACTTGACATTAAGTCATAGTTTAATGTATAATTTGTGAAAAGTTAATAAATTAATGCAGTGATTAGAAGTAGTACTAAGATATTTTATTTTCAGAGAGCTACAGTTTGGTGAGATGTAGTAATGGAAGCTTAGGAACTTGTCTAGGAGTTTACTTGTGATAAACAAGTACGGCTAAAACCGTTATATTATATAAGTGAGACCCTTGGGTCTAATTAGAGTGGTACCGCGGAACTATGCTTTCGTCTCTTAATTTTGAGACGAAGGCTTTTTATTTTGTTTAAGGCATATTAAAAAATAATTTAAATATATCAATGTTTAATAGGAGGAAAAAATATGGCAAAATACGGAACTGTTGTTGATAATAAGTGGCAACAAAAATGGGAAGAAACAGAACTTTATAAATTTGATGAAAGTAAAATGGATAAAAAATTATACGTTCTTGAGATGTTTTCATATCCTTCTGGCAGCCAATTACATGCTGGTCACTGGTTTAACTATGGACCTGTGGATTCTTGGGCTAGAATGAAAAGAATGCAAGGATATAACGTATTCCAACCTATGGGATTCGATGCCTTTGGTCTACCAGCTGAAAACTATGCTATAAAGACAGGTGTTCACCCTAAAGATTCAACAGATAAAAATATAGAAACCATGGAAAAGCAACTTAAAGCTATGGGAGCTATGTTTAACTGGGAAAATGAAGTGGTTACCTGTAGCCCTGATTACTATAAATGGACTCAATGGTTATTTTTAAAACTATATGAAAAAGGACTTGCTTATAGAAAGAATGCTCCAGTAAACTGGTGCCCAAGTTGTAATACAGTACTTGCTAATGAACAAGTGCTAGATGGAGTTTGTGAAAGATGTAGTAGCGAAGTTACTAAAAAAAATCTTACCCAATGGTTTCTAAAAATCACTGACTATGCTGATGAACTTCTAGAAATGATTGATACCCTTGACTGGCCTGAAAAAACAAAGGCTATGCAAAAGCATTGGATTGGAAAATCTATAGGTTCTGAAGTAACCTTTAAAGTTGAGAACTCTAGCCTTTCCTTCGATGTATTTACTACAAGAGTAGACACATTATTTGGAGTTACCTATGTAGTTATAGCTCCTGAAAATGAAATGGTAGATGAATTAACTATAGAAGAAAATAAAAACGCCATAGAAGCATATAAAGAAGCTTCTAAAAAGCAATCAGATATTGAAAGACAATCTATAACCAGAGAAAAAACTGGTGTATTCACTGGCTCTTATGCTATAAATCCTATAAATGGAAGAAAAGTGCCCATTTGGATAGGTGATTATGTATTAAATACCTATGGTACTGGAGCTGTTATGGCTGTACCTGCTCATGACGAGCGTGACTTTACCTTTGCAAAAAAATATAATTTACCTATAGAAAGAGTTATAAAAGGTGGAGAAGGTCTTCCATTCACTGAGTATGGTCCTATGGTTAATAGTGGTGAATTTAACGACTTACAGGGTGATGAAGCTAAAGAAGCTGTAGTAACTGAATTAGAGAAAAAAGGTCTTGGTAAAAAGAAGGTTAACTTTAGACTTCGTGATTGGCTTGTTTCTAGACAAAGGTACTGGGGCGCTCCTATTCCGATAGTTCACTGCGATAAATGTGGAATAGTTCCAATTCCAGAATCACAACTTCCTGTAGAACTTCCATATGATGTGGAATTTGCACCAGATGGTAAATCTCCTCTCGCAAAATGTGATGAATTTATTAACACAACTTGTCCAAAATGTGGAGGCACAGCTCATAGAGAAGCAGACACTCTAGATACCTTTGTATGTTCTTCTTTCTACTATTTAAGATATATAGATAATAAGAATAATGAAAAATGCTTTGATACTGAACTTGCAAACAGTATGCTCCCAGTTGATAAATATGTAGGTGGACCTGAGCATGCATGTATGCATCTTCTATATGCTAGATTTATCACAAAAGCATTAAGAGATATGGGTTATATAAACTTTGATGAGCCATTCTTATCACTTACTCATCAAGGATTAATTCTAGGACCAGATGGACAGAAAATGAGTAAATCTAAAGGAAATACTATCTCTCCTGATGATTACATTAAAGAATTTGGTGCCGATGTATTTAGAATGTATCTAATGTTTGGTTTTGGCTACACTGATGGTGGTGCTTGGAGTGATGATGGAATAAAAGCTATAGGTAGATTTATTGATAGAATTGAAAGAACTATTGAAAACTCTATATCAGAGATAAATTGTAAAACATCTGTTAAAGACACTGTAGATACTGCCGAAAAAGAACTTAATTATTGGAGACATTTTGCTATAAAAGGTGTTAGTGAAGATGCTGAAAAACTTCAATTTAACACTGCTATTGCAAGAATGATGGAATTCACTAATACTCTTTCTAAATATCTAAATGAAGACATTAAAAACACTAATTTCTTAAAAGAAACTCTTATAGATTATATTAAATTGCTTGCTCCATTTGCTCCACATTTTAGTGAAGAGCAATGGGAAAATCTTGGCATGAGTTATTCTATTTTTAATGAAGCATGGCCAACATTTGATCCTTCAGCTTTAATCAGAGATGAAGTAGAAATAGCAATTCAAATTAATGGTAAGATTAAAGCTAAAATTTATGTGCCTACATCATTAGGAGAAGATGAAATTAAAGAGGCAGCCCTTAACAATGAAAATATTAAAACAGCCCTTGAAGGAAAGACTGTTAGAAAAGTTATAGTAATAAAGGGAAGACTTGTTAATATAGTTGCCAATTAGTAAAAAAGAAGTTCACCGTTAATGTGAACTTCTTTTTTATGTTTGATATCCTCTTAATGTTATATTAACTTATTATTTACTACTTTGAGATACAGGAATTTTTCTATATACATGCTCACTATTTTTATTTAATGAAGTATTTCTATATACCAGTATATATTTACTCTCCTCATCCTCGCCTGGTTGTATTCTTGTATTTTTAATCTTCCCCTTAGAGCCGTCCTTATGCCATACCTTTAATAAATAAGTACTCTCGCAATCTAAAGGTCCGAATAAAAATTGACCAAATTCATCAGTAAAAGTGTGCCCTATAGGAGCTATGCTACTTGGATCATTTTGATCCCTTAGCAACACTAGCTTAACCACTGCATTTTCCACAGGGGTTCTATCTTCATCTACAACTACTCCATAGATAACTTTCTTATGATTCTTTCTATGTAATATAATTGTGTCAAATTCTCTCTCTCTAATATCTCCATCTACTTTTAAAAGCTGCTCTGTCATAAAATACCTCTATTAATTGATTTGATTTTATTATATGAAGAGCTTCTATGTTTTGAAACTATATATATATATTATTATTTGTAACGTTCTAGAGCTTTTTTGGTTTCCCCCAAAAGACTAGTAAGCTCAAATACTTCCCCAACCTCTAAAAGTTTATTTAGCTGCTCTGTAAATCTTGATGCCTCTGCTATCTTACCCAAAGAGGATAGTGTTAAAATATTTTCTACTATGTTACTTACAAGAGAAGACTTTACCTCAAATAATTTTTGAGCATCTTTTATTTCATCTTTTATGATTAACATCTGTTGATCCAACTGAAATGCTGCATCTGCAGCATTTTTAAGCTTATATCTTATATCTGGGGGTATATCATGCTTATATTTGTAATTTAAAGAATGTTCCACCGTAGCCCAAAAGTTCATAGCAAGAGTTCTAATTTGAAATTCTGCTAAAATTTCACACATACCATCAGACATATTAACGGGATATTTAATAATCATATGATAGCTCCTATATCCACTAGGTTTTACATTAGTTACATAGTCTTTTTCGTAGATAATTTTCATGTCTTTTCTCTGTCTAATTAAATCTACTACCTTATCAATATCATCTACAAACTGGCACATCACTCTTATTCCAGCTATATCTTCCATTTCATATTGTATTCTATCAAGAGGAATATTAAATTTATTTGACTTTTCTAATATACTTGAAACTTCCTTCACCCTTCCTGTGACAAATTCTATAGGTGAATATTCATTCTTTCTCCTTAATTCTCTTCTTATACTCCTGAATTTAACTTTTAATTCCTCTACTGCTTGTTCATAAGGGATTAAGAATTTTTTCCATTCCATTGCAGCCATACTCGTCATTCCTTTACATCCTATTTAAAATTAATAACACATAATATTATATCATATCTTTTCTATAGTCTAGTAATTTTATGTAATAAAGTAATCTTATATGATATAATATATAGAATAGATTTTTTTGTAGAATTTTGCAATATTAGGGGGTAGTAGTATGGAAAATTTATTTTCTGGACTTGAAAATTTAGGATTTAATAATATAAATATTAAAGATATATATGATGTAGATAAGAAAGAACCTCAACTTCCTCTCCCCTCAACTTCTACCACTCTAATTTATGATATCACCGTAACTTGTCCTGTATGTGATCACACATTTAAAGAAAAAGCTGTAAAAACATCTAGCTATAAAATAGATAGTAAGGATTCAGATTTGTTTATCCGATATAGTATTATAAATCCCTATTTTTATGAAGTATGGATTTGTCCAAGCTGTGGATATAGCTCTATCAAAGTAGATTTTGATAAAATAAATCAAAATCAGAAAGAACTTATTCTTAAAAACATTTCTCCAAAATTCAGAAATAAAATATATACTACACCCTACGATGTAAATATAGCTATTGAAAGATATAAGTTAGCTCTTATTAATTCTGTATTTATGGAGAGTAAAGCTAGCCGAAAAGCTATGGTCTGCCTAAAACTTGCATGGATGTATAGATTGCTGAATAATGATAAACCTAACAAAGATGAAACAAAATTTTTAGAACAGGCATTAAAAGGTTTTGAAAATGCTTACTTAACGGAATATTTCCCATTATATGGTATGGATAAATTTTTATGTATGTATCTTATTGGAGAGCTGAATAAAAAAACAGGAAATTATGACGAAGCCTTAAGCTGGCTTAGCAGTGTGATAATTGGTAAAAATGTAAAACAGAACTTAAAAGAATTAGCAAGAACTGAAAGAGATGCTATAAAAGAAGAACTATCATTAAGAGAAGAAATCAAAACTTCATCTCTTTCTGGAAATATCTCTTTAGAATTAAGTGATGAGTTATCTGAAATAGAACCAGCAAAAAAAAAGGAAAGAACTTCATCTATATTACAATTTTTTAGAAGAAAATGAATTATATTCCTATAAGACGTCTTTAAAAAAATAACTAGTCAATCTAATTGTATATTTGACCAGTTATTTTTATTCTGGTGACTTAATCCACTTTGAGAAATAAGGATGTCCTTAATCTAATATCTTTATAGGTGAAAAACTTATATAATCACAGGATGTCAATATATACTGTATCCCATTTTTCTCTTCACAGAAGGCATTTGCTAGACCTGCACTATGAAGATGTCCATATATAAGCTTTTCCACTGGATACTCCTCTAACAATCTTGTAAATCCAGTATCTTCCCCCTGTTGAGATGTGGGAGGGTAGTGAAGCATTGCTATTATCTTTTTATATCCTGCCTTTACTGCACTATCTAAAGATAATTTCAATCTAATTAATTCTCTGTCATATATTTTTTTATCATGAGCAGTAAATTTTGAATTATATTCTGTAACCCACCCTCTACTTCCGCAAATTGCATAGTCCTCATATATAAAAAAGTTATTTTGAATAAAATCCATTCCTTCAAACATAGCATTTAATTTTGTAATACTAGTCCACCAGTAATCATGATTTCCCCTAACAAAAACCTTTCTTCCAGGAAGTTTATTAATAAATTCTAGATCCAATTTTCCATTCTCCACGTTCATGGACCAAGAAATATCTCCAGCCACTAATACTGTATCATCCTTTGAAACTATTTCCATCCAATTCTCTTTTATTTGTTCATGATGATTACACCATTTATATCCAAAAATATCCATGGGTTTATCCTCTGTTAACGCTAAATGAAGATCCGCTATTGCATATAAAGCCATATTTACATCACCCACTATCTATATTTACTATCTACCTCCATAATATAAGCTATTATCTTGGCAACTACATCATACAATTCATACGGTATTTCATCTCCTACATCAACCTTAGTAAGCATATTAGCAAGTTCTTCATTATATACTATGGGCACTTTATTCTCTTCTGCTTTTTCAATAATTTTATCTGCAACTCTTCCCATCCCACTTGCTGTAACCTTTGGTGCTGTTTGCCCGTAGTCATATTTAAGGGCTGCAGCTTTTTTCTTATTGGAATTATTCATATAAAACTCCCTTCACTATACCCTTACATTTAAAGATGAAAAATCTTCATCTTCAAAAAATGTTCTACAGTTAGCAAATGAAAAATCTTGTTTTCTTTCTTTAATTTTCACTTTGAAGTTATATTGATTCGTAGATAAATCTTCTAATAATTTTTCTTTGAATATATCTAACAATTTTACAAATTGAGCTTCAGCTTCTATATCTATACTCGCTGAATTATTTAGTACTGTTATATATGCATCTACCGTGTTCATATATATAGTTGAAACACTAGTAGCTATTTTTATGTTATTAGAATCTATTTTTTTCCCTTTTGCTCTCTCATCTTTTATAACTAGTTTACAATCATAGTTCTCTTCTTTCACATTTACAGGTATATCTAAATAGTAATAATTGTTATTAAGGGTATTAAACAATTTAAATTCATTAAATCGCCCTTCTAACAAGTTAAATATTTTAGAAATATTTTCACTATCATTATTAGATAGTTTTAACATTTCACTTATATTGGTTTTTAATAGATTCAATTTATCCTTTATTTCTTCTTTAACTATACTCTCATTAATCTTATTATCAAAATTAAACAACTGATTAACATCCTTAAGTAGCTTTTCTGTTATAGAATTTCTATTTAATTGACTATTAACCATAGTATCCTCTTTTGATGGTAAAATACTATTTTCATTCTTAACTATAACTTCACTTTTATGAGTCATTTTGTTTTCTTTAACAATAGCTTCATTCCTGTTAATAGCTTTATCTTCTTTAATAAATTTTTCTAATTTCTCTTCTACTTCAATACCTAGTTGAGATATCTTCGCTTCATTTTCCTGTTTAATTGCTTCTTCTTTAACAGGGTTTTGCATTGAATTATTAGATTCTATATTATTATCCTTATAAAATATATTATTATCCTTGTTCAATATATTATTATTATCCTTGCTCAATATATTGTTTTTTGTCATTGCATCGTTATAATTTGTATTGGTCATAGTCTTATTATTGCCTTGAATTTCATTTTTAATAAATTCTTTTACTTCATCTATATTATTAAATAAGTTAAAATCCTTGTCCACTATATTCTTAAAAGCTTTTATATTATCTTCAGTAAATTCTATACCATTTTCCTTCATTAAAAGCAATTTGTTTAAATCTAAACCTCCAATTTCTTTAAAAAAGCTTTGTAATGTTTCTTTTATAAACGTTCCTTTAGGAGTGTTCTCATCTACGCCCTTAGAGTTTAGGTATTTATTAATAAAACTATTAACTTCGTCATCAGATGAATTTGCCTTTTCAATGAATTCATTTAAAGCTTTAATCTCTACAAAATTTTCTTCATTAAGAGGTATGCTATGCTTTAGCATTCCTTTAAGGATGTTTATATCTTCTTTATCTACAGTAAAATCTAAATTTTTCATTAAGTCGTCTATTAAATCACCAAGAATTTCACTATTTTTTTCTCCAGTGCCTTTATTTTGTTCAGATAAAATTTTTAGTATTAAATTTCCTCCGTCAAAACCATCCACTACAAATTTAAATAAATAGTTATCTAGCGGATTATTTAAAAAGCCTTCCACTTTGGCAGGGAATACTCTTCCATCTAATAGTTTTATTATAACATCCTTAGTATCTCCATCAAGTCTCAATACTCTGGCTGAAAAAGTATCATCTTTCTTAAACGATAGTTTATTAAACTCTTGTTTTGTAGTATAATTTTGTACCATGTTTATTTTCCATAATCCTGTCATAAGTACACCTCCTCACTTACATTAATCGTATATTTAATATTTTTATGAATATGTAATCTATATAAATATTAATAAATAGGAGTATACCTAAGGCATACTCCTAAATTCTATGCTATTATCAATTTGTAGAATTTCTTTTTTCCTCTTTTAATTAGAGCAAAACCATCTTTTAAGTAGCATTCATTAAAGTTTGCATTCACATCAATTATCTTTTCATCGTTTATTGTAAGTCCACCTTGTTGTATAAGTCTTCTTGCTTCACTCTTTGATGGTACTATAGCTGTACTCACTAATATATCTAGAATTAAGGAATCTTTCATGTCTTCTGATATTTCTACTGTTGGAACATTTTCCATATCTGCTCCACCTGCAAATAATGCTTCTGCAGCTTTCTTCGCATTTTCAGCTTCTATTTCTCCATGGATTAACTTTGTAACTTCATATGCAAGAACTGTTTTTGCTTGATTTATTTCAGAACCTTCTAGTGCTGATAATCTTCTTACCTCCTCCATTGGCACAAAAGTAAGTAGACATAAACATTTTTCTACATCAGCATCATCAATATTTCTCCAGTATTGGTAGAAATCATAAGGTGAAGTTTTCTCTGAATCCAACCAAACAGCTCCATTTGCTGTCTTACCCATCTTATTTCCTTCGCTATTAGTTAATAAGCTACAGGTCATTCCATAAGCCGATTTGCCTTCTTTTCTTCTTATAAGTTCCATACCAGCTAAAATATTAGACCACTGATCATCCCCACCTAATTGCATAGTACATCCATGCTTTTGGTTTAATACTAGAAAATCATACCCTTGCATTAGCATATAGTTAAATTCTAAGAAGGATAATCCTTTCTCTAATCTCTGCTTAAAGCATTCAGCAGTTAACATTCTATTTACTGAGAAATGAACTCCTATATCTCTAATAAAATTAACATAATTTAAATCTAAAAGCCAATCTGCATTATTTTCTAATATAGCCTTATCATCGGTAAAATCTATAAGTCTTGATAATTGATTCTTTATACAAGAAATATTGTGATCTATCTGCTCTTTAGAAAGCATTTGTCTCATATCAGTCCTGCCCGATGGATCTCCAATCATGGCAGTCCCTCCACCAACTAGTGCTATTGGTCTATGTCCTGCCTTTTGCATATGTGCCATGAACATCATAGCTATAAAGTGACCTATATGTAAACTATCTGCAGTTGGGTCAAATCCTATATAAAAAGTCACCTTTTCTTTTTCAAAAATTTCTCTCATTTCTTCCTCGTGAGTTAATTGTTTTAAGAATCCACGTTCTTTTAAAATATCATATACGTTTGCCATATCTAAATCCTCCTCATTCTTAACACTTTATCTTATGACTAATTTATTTTAATGTCTAATGTTATATATACACATTTTCTAATTAACTATGCGCTTAGATAATTCTTTAATTAAAAACAATAAAAAGTCCCTAGTTATAAAACTAGGGACGAAAATTCTCCGTGGTACCACCCAAATTGACATCTAAAATATAGATATCCTCTTTTCCTTAATAACGTCAGGAACCCGTATCAGCCTACTTAAAGTTCAGCCTAAAGTTCAGGAATGTATTTCACTATGTTCCTCCACTAATTTCCACCACCATTAGCTCTCTTTAAGATTTCCATAATTACTTCTTTCCATCATTACCTTTAATTATATCGATTTAAATACATATTACTATTATTAAGGAAAATTATCAAGTGGAATTTATATAAAATTACTTTAAGCAATATATTTTCTTATACAATTGGGTATATTATTTTCTTCACAACCTATGTTAATATAAAAGTCTATATTAAATTTTTCCGATAAATATTCTACTTTAGATAAGACTAACTCCAATGCCTCTTTCTCTCTCCATAAATCATTTAATATTCCATCAATGAAAATATTATCTACATCATAATCTTTAGATATTATACCGCATAGAAACCCATAGAAATCTTTATAATTATAAATATTAAAGTCTTGTGCGCAAATAAATCTTATGTTTTTGTGTATTTCTAATAACACTCTATTACTATCATTTATATACACCAAACTGCCTTTAGAATCCTTGACCTTAGAATTTGCTAGGTCAATCAGTGCCTTTGTTTTTCCAGAGCCTTTTTGTTTACAAAATACATGAATCATTCTAAACGCCCCCAAACTATATTTAATATAATAATATAATATTATATTATTATAAATAGTATATAATATTCTGAATATTTTTACAACTTAAATTTCATGATTTTTTTGTTGGCTTCGAAGTTTTTATTTTACATTATAATACAATATATTTCAGCCAACATGTATTGTATTATAATGTAAATATGGTATAATGTAATTAAGATTATTTTAAGATTAATTAACCAGGCAACTTATCTACCCCTTTAATCAAGGAGTTTTTTGTATGATAGTTTCTTAGTTTAATTAGTCCCTAGATTAAAGGAGGTTATCGTAATGGCTGATAAAAACATTACTTGCAAAGACTGTGGAAAAGAATTTGTATTTACTGAGGGAGAACAAGCTTTCTATAAAGAAAAAGGCTTTGAAAATGACCCAGTAAGATGCCCAGAATGTAGGAAAGCTAGAAAAAATAATAGAAACAATTTCTCAACAAAATAGCATTAAAATTCAAGAGTAGATTTTAAATCTACTCTTTTTTTATTTCTCACATTAGAATAATATTTTTATATTTGAACATAATAACTTTATTGCTTTAATATATAAGTTTCAATTAAATTTATGCATTATACAAATAGGCTTAAATA
>DFXM01000013.1:44571-94946 GCA_002381695.1 Clostridium sp. UBA4108
AGTCTCTATTCAAGTAAAAAACCTATTTGTATTATGTAGTTTCATTATTGAAAAATATATATTTAAACACGTAAAAAATACTGGTTTAAACAAAGGAAGGTATATTATGAATTACATCACATGGTTTAGAGGATTTGTAATGTTGCTTTCACTTATATATTTATTTTACTTAATAGGCGGAAATCTAATAAACCTAATTATATCTATTTCAGTAATACTATTAATTATAGATTACTTAAAAGAAAAAAATAGAAGAAAAAATAAATATAACTATTAAAAACAAGCTAATTTCTAGCTTGTTTTTTGTTAATTATCTTTACCTATATTTGAAAGCACTAAACTCTTGTTGTGTTCCAGTGCCCAACTGATTCCCCAATCACTTTGGAAGATCAGAAGATCTCTATCTTTTAAATCTTTTACTATTTTGGTATCACTGGTTAAGCTTAACTCCTCAACTTTACCATCATATTTTTCAATCCATCTTATATTTCTAAATGATAACATATCCATCTTAATGTCTACATTATACTCATTTTTAAGTCTAAACTCTAAAACCTCAAATTGAAGTACTCCAACAACACCAACAATAATTTGCTCAGTACCTATATGAAGTTCTTTAAACACTTGAATTGCTCCCTCTTGAGCTATCTGAGTAATACCCTTTATGAATTGTTTTCTTTTCATAGTATCTACAGTTCTAACTCTTGCAAAATGTTCTGGTGCAAAGGTCGGTATTCCCTCAAATTTAAATTTTTTACTTGGAGAGCATATTGTATCCCCTATACTAAATATACCTGGGTCAAATACCCCTATTATATCTCCTGCATAGGCTTCTTCTACTATTTCTCTATCTTGAGCTAAAAACTGTTGAGGTTGAGCAAGTCTAAGCTTATTTCCACCTTGATAATGAAAAACTTCCATTCCTTTCTCAAACTTTCCTGAACAAATTCTCATAAATGCAATCCTATCTCTGTGAGCTTTGTTCATATTAGCTTGTATTTTAAATACAAAAGCTGAAAAGTTATCCTCAAAGACATCTATAATTCCATCATCATATTTTCTTCCCAATGGTGCAGTTGTAAGTTTTAAAAAGTGTTCTAAAAATGGCTCTACTCCAAAATTAGTTAAAGCACTTCCAAAAAATGCAGGTGTCAATTCCCCTTTTCTTACCTTCTCTGAATCAAAATCATCTCCTGCAATATCTAACAGCTCTATGTCCTCTAATAATTTCTCATATAGACTATCAGTTATAGCTTCTCTAACTGTGGCCTCATCATCTATGGAAATAATAGTATCTGATATCTCTGTTTGACCATGATCTCCAGCCTTGAATATATGAATTTCTCTAGCTCTTCTATCGTATACACCCTTAAAATGCATTCCAATTCCTATTGGCCAATTCATTGGATAGGATTTGATACCTAGTTCATTCTCAATTTCCTCCATTAATTCAAAAGGATCTCTTGTCTCTCTATCCATTTTATTTACAAAGGTAAATATAGGAATTTCTCTTAAGCTACATACATGAAATAGCTTTCTAGTCTGATCCTCTACCCCTTTTGCTCCATCAATAACCATTACAGCACTATCTGCTGCCATTAATGTTCTATAGGTATCTTCGCTAAAGTCTTGGTGTCCTGGGGTATCCAATATATTTATGCAATATCCTTCATAATTAAACTGCATCACTGAAGAGGTTACAGATATTCCTCTCTTTTTTTCTATTTCCATCCAGTCTGAAACGGCATGCTTTGACGCTTTTCTTGCCTTAACCGAACCTGCTAACCTAATAGCTCCTCCGTATAAAAGCAATTTCTCTGTAAGTGTGGTTTTACCTGCATCTGGGTGAGAAATTATTGCAAAGGTTCTTCTCTTTTCAATCTCTTTTATGTAATCAACCACCATATTCACTCCTTGTTATTATATAAATTACTATTGTAATTATAGTATTTCTATGTTAAGCACAATTTATATAATAACATATAGATAATACTAAAACAAATAGAAAAATTGATTTTTATCATGTTTATTGTTGAAAAAATTCGTGTATATTGTTATAATGTATTATTGTCTAGAAATTGCTATGGAAACTATAAAGATGATATCTAAAATAGATATTTTAGCTTGAATAAAAATTATATTTATTTGAATATACAACGACCTTTATCTCAAAAAAACCTACGAGAAAATTTCCTTTCTCATAGGTTTTTTTATTTTAAGCATTATATTATAATTGAATAAGCCCAATTTTTCTCTGCATTTTTCTTAATGTTTTATTTGCTGCATAATTAGCTTTGTCAGCACCTTTTTTATATATTCCTTCTAAATAGTTTTTATCTGCTAATAAGGCCTTAACTTTTTCCTGAATAGGCGCTAACTCTTCTACTATTGCTTCTGCCACATCTTCTTTAAACTTAGCATATCCTATACCTTCATAGTTCTTTTCTATATCCTGTGGCGAAATTCCCTTAATAGCACTTAAAATATTGATTAAATTTTTAATTCCTAGCTGTTCATCATTGTATTTAACGATGCCTATGCTATCTGTAACGGTTCTAGATACTTTTTTTCTTATAACTTCTGGTGGATCCATTATTAAAATATACCCATTAGCATTTTCACTATCAGAATCTGATTTTGACATTTTTTTAGATGGGTTTTGAAGATCCATTATTTTAGCAGCGGCGGTTGGAACATATCCCTCTGGTATTGTAAATGTAGGACTGTATAACTTATTGAATCTTTCTCCAATATCTCTAGATAATTCTAGATGTTGCATTTGATCCTTACCTACTGGAACTAAATCTGTTCCATATAATAGGATATCTGCTGCCATCAATACAGGATAGTTGAAAAGTCCTGCTGGTATACTTTCTCCACTATTCTTAGATTTATCTTTATATTGAGTCATTCTGCTTAACTCTCCCATATAGGTAGAGCAATTTAAAAGCCATGCTCCTTCTGAATGTGCTGGTACGTGAGATTGTATAAATAATGTATTCTTATCCACATCAATTCCTGATGCTATATAAATAGCCAATATATCTAATGTTCTCTTTCTCAATTGTGCTGGCACTTGCTTTACAGTTATAGCGTGAAGATCCACTACACAGAAATAACATTCATAATCCTCTTGAAGTTTTACCCAATTCTTTATAGCTCCTAAATAATTTCCTAAAGTTAAATCTCCTGAAGGTTTTATTCCACTAAAAATCACTTTTCTTTTTTCTTCCATAATTATTGCTCCTCTCATATAATGTTTATAAAAATAAAACCCTATGGAAAAACTCCATAGGGCATAAAATACGCGGTACCACCTATTTTAAGGCAATTAATAGCCTTATCTCTATAAGATACATAAAATATCTTCTCTCTATAACGTGAGAGGCACGATTAAGACTACTAAATATAATTCATCTAATATCTCCACGACCCATTCAACCTAAACATAATTATGATAATTTCACCACATATCACTCTCTGAAAACTTGTTTTTAGATTTACTTACTTCGCTTCAACGATTTTATTTAATATTTTATGTCAGCATATCATATTTTTTTAAGCCAGTCAAGTTTTTTTACATTTTATACCTAGTATTTATTTAAGAGTTTAACGTACACTAACATCAGTACAATTTTCAAATTTAGGAGGGAATTTATATGGAGAAAAAACACAATGAAAATAAAACTACCTATGGTCCTAATGAGCGTGATTTTTTTGATGCTAGCTTAAAACCTGTAAAATCTTATTCCTTAGAGGATTCTGTACTTCTTCCAAATCATGTGGTGGATCCTGTAGTTGCTAATAATATATCTAACGTTGAATTTGATTACACCTACAATGGTGGCTCTGATCTACTAGATTTAAAAGACCAACCATTGACTTCGATAAATAAAAACACCCCAAAATAATAGTATAGCCAGATATTTCTGGCTATACTATTTATTTTTTTGATTTTATTCTTAATATAATTAACTTAAATATCTATGATTTAAATGTTACCTCTATTACATACTCTCCACTTTCCATTATCGGTATCATATCTCCCTCCATAACTTCACCATTGAATAAAATTTTGTCACTTTCACCTCTATTGATATTTATAGTATAATGAGCTTCATTTATATTATATTCAATAGTGTAATTCTCCCATTCAATAGGTACACATGGTTTTATAGTAAAGCCTTTTCCTTCAACTAATTCCATGCCTAATATATATTGAAGTCCTATAGTATACATCCATCCGGAGCTTCCTGTATACCAACTCCATCCTCCTCTTCCTACATGAGGTGGCTCAGAGTAAACATCTGCTGACATTACATAGGGTTCTGTCTTAAAATTTTCTATTTTTTCTGTAGTATCCCCATGACTTATAGAATTTAACATAGAATAGAGTCTATACGCTTCGTTACTTCTCCCCATTTTCGCATAAGCTAGTATAACCCAAGTAGCTCCATGAGTATATTGACCACCATTTTCTCTCACCCCTGGAACATAGCTTTTAATATATCCTGGGTTAAGTTTACTTTTATTAAAAGGTGGAGTAAGAAGAAGTATTAATTGCTCCTTAGACTTTATTAAGTTCTTCTTCAAAGACTCCATGGCTATTTCTGTTCTTTCATGGTCTCCACCGTCTGAAATTACAGACCAACATTGAGCCAACGCATCTATTTTACATTCACTATTATCTTTAGATCCTAGCGGAGTTCCATCGTCGAAATAAGCTCTTCTATACCATTCCCCATCCCAAGCATTAGCTTCTATATTATCTCTTATAAATTCTTTTACATGTTTATAGTTTTTGCTTCTATCAAAATCTTTCTTATAGTTACAAACCTCTATAAACCGATTTAATAAATCATACAAGAACCAACCTAGCCATACGCTTTCTCCTTTTCCCTTATTACCGACTTCACTCATTCCATCATTCCAGTCTCCACTTCCCATCAATGGTAAGTTATGAGTACCAAATTTTAAAGACCTTTCTATAGCTTTTATACAATGCAAATAAAGCTCTTCTTCTAAACTTGATTTATCATAGATATTATATCTTTCATCTTCTCCTTCTTGCAGTTCCTCGCCGCTTAAATATCTTACCTTCTCATTTAGAATAGTATAATCTCCAGTTTCTTTCACATAAATACTCGTTACATAGGGTAGCCATAATAAATCATCGCTGAATCTAGTTCTTATTCCACTATCTACTACAGGATGCCACCAATGCTCTACATCCCCTTCCTCAAACTGTCTAGATGCGGCATACAAAATATGCTCTCTTGTTATGGCTGGGTCTAAATATATCAATGGAATTACATCTTGAAGTTGATCTCTAAATCCAAACGCCCCTCCACTTTGATAAAATCCAGTTCTAGAAAATAATCTACAGCTTATGGTTTGATACATTAACCAGCCATTTAACATTAAATTAAAACTTTGATCCGGAGTAGTTACCTTAATCTTACCTAATAACTTATTCCACTGTTCAGTACAATTCTCAAATTCTCTTTTAACGCACGATAAATCTTTATATCTATTAATAGATATGTCTATATCTTCTACCTGTTCTTTTGTTCCTAAAATTATTACTACTTCCTTTTCTTCAAAAGGCTCTAACACAATATGAACTTTATTACATAAACAAGGATCTAATCCTTCTCCCGCAAGATTATTTAAATCAATCTCATCCATCATTTCAGGCTTAGACAGGCTTCCTAACATACCTATAAAGCTACTTCTATCACCTGTAAAAGATTGACTTTCTCCTCCAAATGTTTTAAGAAATACTCTGCTGCCAGAAAAATTTGAGCTATATGGGTTTCTAGCATATATATACCCTTGACCTTTATTTATATGAGTATAAACCTTTTTATAATTATGTTCTCTCATAGCTCCCATTGCTAACTTTGCATAATAGGTAACGGATAAATTTCTTCTCCTACTCTCGTTATTCTTAAGTTTAACTATCAATACTTTTACTGTATCATCACTTGGCACAAAAGTTTTTAGTTCTCCAAGTATATTATCATAGTTACAATTAAACTTTGAATAACCAAAGCCATGTGTAATCATATATTCACCCTTGTGTCTTATAGGCTCAGGAGTTATAGTCCATACATCACTACTCTCTTCATCCTTAATATAAGTAACTTCACTTAAGGTATCCTCAATAAAATCATTGTTCCATGGCGTTATTTTAAATTCTCTACTATTTTTATACCAAGTATAACTACTTCCAACTTCACTTATATGAAATCCAAAGTCTTTATTACTTATTACATTTATCCAAGGTGCTGGTGTGCTAATATTATCCTTTAAAACAATAATATATTCTCCAATTTCATTAAATCCACCATACCCATTAAAAAATTTTAAGGTATTTATATCATATTGTAATGGTGAATTCACTTTGCATACCCCATCCTCGATTTTTCCATGATTTCTGGTATCACAATAGACGTTTTCCATTAATAGAGCTACTTGATCCCATAAACTTCCTTTATTACCATACAGCACTAGAGAACTTATTCCCTTAAGCAATTCAATATCTTCTTTGTTCATGGTAGCACTACTTTGAATAAATATTCCTCCAGGTCTATTTTCCATATCCTTAAAGCTACTGTTTAAAACAATCTGCTTTATCGAAGTTTGTAGTGGTTTCTCATAGCTTATTGGTTCACTAGCTATTATTACTAAATCTATTTTTAATCCATGGTGTCCTAAATATTCATTACAACATATAGTTTGCCTAACTATATCACTATGCTTTTCATCCTCTAAAATAACTAGTATTATTGGTAAATCACCTGAAATTCCATATGCCCATAGAGAACTTTGGTTTTTATTTATTCGTTCTATTGCGCCCTCTCTATTTCTATAGCTAGAATTTAAATATATAATACTACTTCCAACACTTTCATACAGCTCCATTTGAGGAGGTTTTATACCTCTATTTAAAAGCTTCTTTTTAGTTTCCCTTTGAAGATTATCTATAACCTCATCCAATATGTAATTGTTATCATATCTACTTGCTATAGTTAATATATGTTCCTTGGAGTTTCCAACTACCGTAATATAATTAAATATACATTTCTCACCTGGCTTTAAAGTTATGCTTCCTCTTAGTGAAATAATTGGGTCTAATACGTTTCCTACCGATTCACTGAGTTTTAAATTACTAGTGATAGATATAGGATTTTTCTTTGAGTTTCCTCTTCCAACAAAATTCAATCTAGCAGTTTCATATTCCAAATGATTAATTCCATCTTCTACCAATAGTCTCTGTAATACATATTTCTCCCTATCTCTTTCACTTCTTGTTCTTCTTCTTGCTATTACACCATTTAACTCATTGATATATTCAGTAGTAACAAATAGATTTCCAAAGGCAGGATGTGCTAAATCTCCGTCATATGTCTGTAATACAATTTCACAATAACTAGTCAGTTGAAGCTTTCTTTCTTCCTTGGAGTTGTTTTCTAAAGTTATTCTTCTTAATTCACAGTCATCCTTTGAAAGTACATATACAGATGTATTTATTGAAACCCCTCTCCAAGCTTTAATAAATTCTGCTTTATATGGATAAAATTTAACTTTATAACTATCATCTGCATCCCTGCAGGGTTCAAATGTTGTGGACGTAAAGTCTTCTGTGGTTAAATCCTTAATGTAGAAGAACATTCCATTGTTTCTATTTACAATATCTTCTCTCCATCTATATACAAATGTATCATCTATCTTTGAATATCCACTACCACAACTCTCTATCATTGTACTATATTTACCATTTGATAATAATTGAGTTTTAGGAAACTTAGTTATTGGTTTATTGTAATTTCTTATATATATCATTGTATTATCAGATTTTTCTTCGCAGTGTTTGTTATCTTCTGCTCTATCAAAAACTACATTCTTACAATTTTTCTCTTGAAGTAATAATTCACAGCTCTTCATTATAGGTATATCATGAAATCTTCTTTGCAATATATCATGATTTATTACATTGTCTATGGCTAATAGACTCATACCCAAATGATGTATCATAAAAGATTTTATAATTTTGTACTTTTCATTTTTTCTTCTCCCTTTAGTATAATCTAAAGCTTCATAAAATCCATATTTGCCTTCCATACCTAAAGAAATTAAAAGTTCTAAATTCTTTATACTATTAGGTATATTTTCCATAAGAGACATAACTGAAGAGTATGGAGAAACAACTAAGTCATCTTCTAATCCTCTTTTTAAACCTATTTTAGGTACTCCAAAAGCTTTATACTGATAATTTAAATCTAAATCAAAGGTATAGTATCCACTTTCTGATATTCCAAAAGGAATGCCCTTATTCATGCAATATTCCATCTGATAATTTACTACAGAACTGTAAGTCTCACTCCATAGTGAGTTTTCAAAATTCTTCAAAATCAACCTAGGCATATAATACTCAAACATAGTTCCACTCCAAGAAGCTAATCCATTTCTATTTCCCATTTTAGTTAAAGCTCTGCTTAAAGTAAACCAGTGTTCCTTAGAAACTTCTCCTCTTGCAATAGCTATATAGCTTGTAATTCTAGCCTCTGAAGCCAATAGATCATAATAGTTATCAGTAAATATTTGATTTTCTATATCATATCCAATATAAAACAATCTTCTTTTAGAATTATATAGCATAGAGAAATTTGTATTATTAATAAGCTCATCAATTCTTTTCATTGTATCATTACATTTCTCTATAAATTCCCATATATTTTCTCTTCCTATAGATAAACTTATTATAATATCAGAAACTATATCTTTACCCTCTGCGCTTAAAACTTTTCCGATGCTATCACATATATTCTGTAAACTACATTTATTCTCTATGTTTAAGATATTATACTCTTCTAATTTGTTAAATTTTTCATTATCTATTTTTATCCAAGGGAAAAAATATGTTATCTCTTCTATATAACTATTTATTTCATGCAATAGTTTGCTATTCCAATATCCTCTACATATATTACCCTCCATAATTTCCTTTAAATCTAATAGTATTTGATATATTTCTTCTATATTTTTATGGGATCTAATAATCTTTCTATAACTTTCCTTGTATCTTTCTTGTAATGATTCATCTTTAACTTCTAACAATGCTAATTCTATAGTATCTTTTATTCCTTTTACTCTTCCATTGGCATAAGGTTTCTCTATAAAATCTTTTAACCCTTGTTGTATTACATATAAATAAGCAACTAAATTACCACTATCCACCGTAGAAATATATCTAGGAAAAAGTGGTTTTAAGGTTCCAATATCGTACCAATTATAAAAATGTCCTTTGTAACTCTCCAATTTTTCCATAGTATCTAAGGTTTTATTTATAGAACTTAGGGCTTCTATGATTCCTAAATATCCCATATCCACTCCAACAATATTGCTCATTAGACCTAATCCTATATTAGTTGGAGATGTCCTCATAGCTATACCTCTATATGGTTCTTCCTGAAAATTATCAGGCCCTAAATAATTAGTTTCTTCTCCAATAAAATCTTGAAAATACGCAAAAGTTTTTCTAGAAACTCTTCTTATTAAATTCCTTTGATGTTCTTCTAAATAAATCTTATGTTTATTAGTTTTACTAATTCTATAAGCAATCCAAGGACTTATAAACCATAATAATCCACTTGGTAACATAACAAGAAAAGTATTCATACTATTTATAAATGCTATAGACAGAATTATTAAACCTATTAAGCTTCCACTCCACATATACCTTATATAGCTCTCTATATCTTTTCCTGAAGTTCTCTCCGCCTCTTCCGCAGTTTGCCATTGTAATAAATTACATTTTGTCACTCCCATTCTCCAAAGAGTTCTAACTATGGCATCTATCATCAAATAAGCTTGAAATGGTAAGAAGGCATACATAAAAAACACTTGCTTCAAAGCCATGGAAAAACTATCTACTTTTCCACTTAAACTTATACTTTTAAGAGGAATAACAGCATTTTCAGAGATGTCAAATAATATCGGAGTGATTAGCGCTATAAATGCCGACATATACCATTTATCCAACCCATCTGGCATTACCATACATAATGAACATATTAAAAGCAAAATCATTGAAGGTGCTACTAAGCTTCTTCGTAAGTTATCAATAATCTTCCATTTTGACAATCCATCTATACTATTTTTTCTAAATATCCATGGAATTAACTGCCAATCCCCTCTTACCCATCTATGAAGCCTTTTGGCACTGGAATTATAATAAGCAGGATATCCATCAATAAGTTCAACATCCGTTAATAGAGCTGTTCTTAAAAAGCATCCTTCTAACAAATCATGACTTAACACTGTATTTTCCTTAATAACTCCTCCTAATACACTATTAAATACATCTACATCATATATGGCTTTGCCTGTATAAATGCCTTCTCCAAACAAATCTTGGTATACATCAGACACCGCTGTGGTATAAACATCTATTCCTGTATTACCTGAGAAAATTTTAGAAAAGTAAGTTTCATTGGCACTCTGCAATGATACAGCTATCCTTGGCTGCATTAAACCATAACCTCTCCAAACTCTATTTCTCCCCTGCTCTATATAAGCTCTATTAAGTGGATGTATCATAGCTCCAATCAACAATTTTGCTGTATCTCTTGGCAATATGGTATCTGCATCTAAAGTGATGATAAATTTTATATTCTTTAGTGCTTTTATATTCTGATTAAAAGTAATATAACTAGTATTTTTATCATCTCTTATAAATCTATTAAATTCCTCTACCTTTCCTCTTTTTCTTTCCCATCCCATCCATTTATTCTCTTTCTTATTAAAATTTCTTTTCCGACATAAAAAAAAGAACCTTTCTTTACCCTTAGTGCAATATTTACTATTTAAAAGATTTACATATGAACTACAAGCCTCTGATATATATTTATCCTCTTTCTCGTCTTCCTTATCACTATCTACATAATCACCGAGTAAGATATAATATAAATTCTCATCTCTATTCCCTAAGTAGTACTCTTCCATATTATCAACTAATTCTTTACCTCTTTTAACTGAAGATATTATTGTAGGAACTATAATTCCTGTACTATACTCATCTGGAACTCCATTTTCTAAATCTATTTTACACATAGTTCTAGGCTTAGACATATGAGTAACACTCCAATTAAATATTGATATAACCACTTCGCTTAAAGGAATCAATGTAACTATAAAAGCCAATACATATTTGAAAAACCTCACATCATTATCATTGTAATAACTCCATGTTATAAATCCCATAGAAAGTAAAAGAATTATACTTCCTATAGCTAATAAATATGTCCTTACTGCTTTTCCTTTTACTATATTTTTTACTTTCTCAAATCCCTTAAAATCAATATCTAAAACTTTATTTAATTCTCTTCGTCCTTCATCTATAAGATAATAACCTATATGATTTTCAAATTGAAACTTCTTAGTGCCCTGAGCACAACTTAATAACTTATGAGCAATAAAAATTTCAGATATGTTATTTCCTCTAGATATTTCTTCTATTATATTTCTATATAATTGTTTTGAATAAAAATCCATATTTATATATGTTTCCGTTGGATCTTTAACCAATATTTCTTCAACCTTACTAGTTAATTGAAATATTTTTATCCAATTAAAATTTTCAATTGCTCTAAGATTTAATATAGAATGGCTGATAGCTTTAGAATAGCTTATATTAGCTTGCTCTGACATAATAAAAATTTTATTTTCATTTATTTCTCTTTCTCTTAATCTATCTTCAATCCATAATTCTACTTCATCATCAGTGACTCCATTATCTCTTAATGTTTTTAATAATGCTTCCCAAAAATATTCACTAGTAGGGAGTTCTTTTGAATTTAACTGGTTGATTATATTGCTTAAGGCTCCATTTTCACGATTTGCTATAAAAATATTCCCTATCTCTCCCCCCTTCTTACTATCTTTTTCCTTTTGGGTAACTTCTGAACATACTCTGCTTATAATTTGAATATAATACATTTTCATCATTGCACATAATGCCCATAATTCTCTATTAGTTAAAACAGTTATACTTTGATATTTATTTAAATATTCTATCAAGAAAGATTCATTCATTAACTCTCTTGAATTTATTATTTCTCTAGCTAAATCATAAACCCTAGGAAACCGCTCTGCACCTTCATGTCTAATAGCTGGCAAATTCTTAGCATAACTTTTTCTTATACTCTTTATCAATGCTTTATATTCTTTTTCTATAACATAAATGTTATCTAAAATCCATTCACTGCCTTGAATTCTTCTATAGCCCTTTTGATATTCTCTCTTAAAAAAATTATGACATACTATTATATTGTTATAACTATTCTCTACATCATACATTAACTTTTTACTAAATCTAACTTCTTCTACCTCTCTATGTTGTTGAGCTAATTTTTCTATTTCTAACACTGTTTTATTTCTTATATTCCATTGAATTTTAACACTTTGTACACGTTCACTCTTACTAACAGTGCGTCTGTAAAGTATAATCATAAGTATAAATAATGTAACTGCTATGAAACTCCTCATTATACTCTTCCTTTCTTTCGATTTCTTCTTTTGTATTATTACCATATGCTCTTTTCTTATCCAAAAATATCATAATAAAAAAGAGATAGATTATTTTATTTTTCTATCTCTTCTTTATTATGATATTTTTACTTTTCAAAGCCCATCTTATGATCTATATAAATCATAGTATCCGTTAATATTTTTTGTTATCTACTTTACATATATCTAAAACTATCCTGTAATAAGGATAGTATAATTAAGGCTATATAGTTAATTAAAACTATATAGCCCTATAATCCGATTCTATTAAATTGCACATCTATCGCAAGGATCTGTTTTAGGAGAATCTTTTAATACTCCTGAATTTATAACCTTGCTCTTAGATAAAGCACTACATTTCTTATTCAAATGATAAGATTTACCATTAGGTGTCCAATAAACCACAGTGTCTTTGTCCGACTTGTTTTCTTCTTCATTATTCATAGAACTATTATTTTCTGAATTAGGGCTTTTACCCTTTATTAATCCATTATAACTCCCTGGTGAAGTATTAAATTTAATTATGCTACCATCACTAGTTGCTATAACTGTTCCGTTCTCATCCGTTCTATAAACTTCAACATTTTTTTCTTTTAATTTATCCATTACATCCTGTCTTGGATGACCATAATCATTATCTACTCCAACGGTAATAACTCCATACTTAGGGTTAACCTTTTCTAAAAATTCTTTACTTGTAGAACTATTGCTTCCATGATGTCCTATCTTAAGTACTGTGGATTGTAGATTAACTCCACTATTTATCATTTCTTTTTCTACTACTTCCTCAGCATCTCCTGTAAATAAAAATGAGTTGTTTCCATGTTCTAATCTAATAACAATTGAATAATTATTTGTATCTTCATAGGTTTCACTTATTGGAGCTAATATAGTGCACTTAGCATCACCTAAGTCTATAACCTCGCTAACCTTAGGCGTTGTAAAGTTCAATCCCTTATTTTTAGCAGCTGCAACTACATCCCTGAAAGTCTTTGTTGTTGCAGTAATTTTAGGCATATAAATTTTTCCTATGTTAAAATTATTTATTACATAATCAAGCCCACCTATATGATCTTCATGAGGATGAGTTCCAACTAAATAATCGATTTTTTCAATATTTTGTGCATTTAGGTATTCCTTTACTAACTCACTATCTGCATTATTTCCAGCATCTATAAGCATAATTTTTTCACTACCTTCTATTAAAATAGAATCTGCCTGCCCTACGTCAATAAAATGTACTTTTAATTCAGCAACGCTATTAACTGCTTCATTTTGGTTGTCATTACCTGCTTCACTACTACATCCAACTATAAATAAGCTTCCTAAAATTATTACTAATAGAACTCCTATTATATTTTTAAAATTACTAAATCTCTTCATAAGTACACCTCCCTAAAACACTATATCATAAGTTAAAAAAACTAGCCATAAAATGGTCACATTTTGTCATATGTTGCTATTAATTTATATATCTTTGATGGTTATTAATTTCTTTATAATTTGAATCTTTCCTCTTTCAAGTTTTAAATATCCCGCTCGCTCTAAAGATTTGAGCTTCCTACTGACCACTTCTCTAGATGAACCAATTTCCTTAGCTAAACTTTCATGAGTAGTATATATAATATTGCTTTCTTTTTTTCTCATAGCCTTTATCAGTCTATTTTCCACGCTGTCATGAGTTATATTCTCCATACTTTCAATAAGAAGTTGAAACTTATCATGAAGGCTAATATATATAAATTTCAAAAATATCTCATCTTTTAATAAATAACCTTTTAATATTTCCATAGGCATAAAAAATGCCTCTGTTTTCTCTAAAGCTATTCCTTTAATGTTTATTGGTTTATTAAATAATATACAAGATAATGCTCCATGACAAATTTCACCAGTTCCAATAGTATAAAGATGTGTTTCTTCTCCATTTTCATTAACCTTAAATATATTAATTTTCCCCTTAACTACAAACATAAATCCTGCACAGCTATTATATTCTTCTATGGTTTCCTGATGAAAATTATAGGTTTTAAAAATAACATTATTTTCAATTACTCCTCTATTCTCATTATTAATTTTTTTTAACGGTGGATAATATTCATATAACTTTTCTAAATTATTCATATCTAGCTCCTTTAAGTAAAGGGGATGTCTCAAAATGAGTATGATATACAAAAATTTTTGAAACAGCCTTAATTTTATTTTAAAAATTATGGTTTTGCAGAATATTTCGGGATATAAAATAGTATTTTAGGCATATGATGGAAAACAGGCTGCTCATATTGCATATTTATGCATTTTGAGACAGCCTCCCATACTAAATTATAGCTTATAAAATTCTAAGAAGGTCTTCATTACATAAGCATGATCCTTGACACCTGCTAACTCTCTAATAGAATGCATTGAAAGTGTAGGATTTCCAATATCTACTGATCGAATATTAAGATGGGTAGAGGATATTGGTCCAATAGTAGACCCCCCTCTAGCATCTGAACGATTTACAAACTTCTGTACTGGTACCCCTGCTAAATTACATATATTTTCATAGACTGCTGAGGAATCAGCATCAGAAGTATAAGCACAATTAGCATTGATCTTTATAACAGGTCCTTTATTAATTATTGGCCTGTTAGTTGGATCGTGCTTTTCACCACTATTAGGATGTACTGCATGAGCATTATCAGCAGAGATGATGAAAGATTTAGATAGCGCTCTAAATAATTCTTCTCTACCTTTACCTAAATTTATTAATATCCTCTCTAAAATATTAGCTAACATATCAGAATCTGCTCCTTGTTTTGTAGAACTTCCAACTTCTTCATTATCAAAGCAAACCATAACATTAGTTCCCTTTGATATCGGAGCATCTTTAATAGCTTCGATTCCTGCATGGACCATTTGAAGATCATCTAATCTTCCTGAAGATATGAATTCTTCATTTAATCCTACAATACAACCTTTTTCAAATTCATATAAGAATAAATCGAAATCTATTATATCTTCTCTTTTTATCCCTAACTCTTTAGCAATGACTTCTACAAGACAGTTCTCTTTCTCAAGCTCTTCAGTTACCATTGCAAGTAATGGCAATGTGTCCTTCTGTGGATTTAATTCAAACCCTGAGTTAGCCTCTCTATTCATATGTATAGCTAAATTAGGTATTATAAGAATAGGTCTTTTAATATTAAGTAATTTATGCACTGGAAATAGCGGATTATCTCCTTTTATAACCACTCTGCCGGCTACTGAAAGTGGTCTATCCATCCATGTATTTCTTATAGGACCTCCATAAATTTCTGTGTTTAATTTTATATAATTATTTTCTGATGTCATCTCACAATTTGGTTTAATTCTAAACGTTGGTGAGTCAGTATGAGCTCCAACAATTTTGAAGCCTTCCTCTTCTATTTCCCCAGTTCCTATAGTAAATGCAACTAATGCAGATCCATTTTTGGTAGTGTAGTATTTGCCTCCTTTTGTTAAACTCCAGCTATCTTCCTCCTTCAACTCTATAAATCCAGCCATTTGCAATTGGCTTTTTACATTTTCAACTGCATGAAAAGCTGTAGGGCTCTCATATAAAAAATTTATAAGCTCATGAGCAAACTTTAATTCTACTGTCATAACTTAACCCCCTTAAAATAAAATTTGATAATAGTATATTAAAATAATTATAACCCTTTCTATAAATATTCTCAAATAAATAAACATTCATTAATGTATATTGTACAATCTGTTTATGCTATAATAGGAATTATGTATATAAGGAGGTAAGTATATTGATTTCTAATATGTTAATTAAAACATTTGTAAAAGATAGCAACAACACTAAGAGTAAAAAAGTTAGAGAAAAATATGGTTATCTAGGTGGAATTGTTGGAATTATAGTTAATATAATATTGTTTACTATAAAACTTAGTGTTGGTTTACTTGTAAATAGTATTGCAGTTATAGCCGATGGAGTAAATAACCTTTCTGATGTAGGAGGTTCACTAGTCACTATTTTTGGTTTTAAACTCTCTAACAAACCTGCTGATAAAGAGCATCCTTTTGGTCATGGTCGGCTCGAATATATCTCAGGATTAATCGTGGCCTTTTTAGTTCTGTCTGTAGGTTTTGAATTTGTAAAAACCTCCATAGCTAAGATTAAAAATCCAACTCCCGTAGAGTTTTCTACTGTTGCTTTTATACTACTTTTTATTTCTATAGGATTTAAAATCTGGCTTAGTAGGTTCTATAAAAATGTTGGTAATAAAATTAATTCTTCAGCACTTAAAGCATCCAGCATAGATTCTATAAGTGATGTAATTTCGTCTTCTACAGTACTTATTTCTCTGTTTATCTCAAGGTATACAGACTTACCAATAGATGGATATATAGGCTTAATCGTGTCTGGAATTATAATATATGCTGGCTATAGTCTAATAAAAGAAACCCTTAATCCACTATTAGGAAATGCACCAGATAAGGAATTAGTAGAAGAGATTCAAAGAATGCTTCTATCTTACGATCACATAGATGGAGTCCATGATCTATTAGTTCATAACTATGGTCCTGGTAGAACCATAGCATCTATTCATGCAGAGATTCCTCTTGATATATCTGTTATTACAGCTCATGAAATCATTGATAGGGCTGAGAAAGAAATATCTGCAGAGCTAGGTATATATTTACTTATTCATATGGATCCAGTTACCACTAATGATGAAGAAATATTAAATGCTAAAGAAGAAATTTCTCAAGTACTAGAAGAGATTTCCACAGTTATTTCTTTTCATGATTTTAGAGTAGTTGGTGAAGGAGATTATAAAAACCTTATCTTCGATGTAGTTGTAAAAAGAAGTGAAGTTAATACAAGGGAAGATGAATTAAAACTACAAAGACTAATCAATGAAAAGCTGAAAAAAATTTCGCCAAATCATAATGCTATAATCACAGTGGATAGCGATTATTCTTCTATTTATTAATATAAACTCTCTTATAAAATAAATTAATTTTGCTAAGAAGAATTCATATTTAATTATATGGATTCTTCTTTTTATTATGATAAATTTTCTTGTTACTATTTAAAATATACATATTACCAAATATTAACTAATATATATTAACATTTAAGCATCTGTAGAATAATATGTAATAGCAAAAATTGTTAGGAGGATTATATATGTCTCATAAAACTATTCACTATTTTTTAGGTGGAAACACCCATAAAGGGTTCTACTCACATTTTAATTATATCCTTTCTCAACAAGAGGCTAGGCGTATAATATGTTTAAAAGGAGGACCTGGTACTGGTAAATCATCATTAATGAAAACTGTTGGTAAATATTTTTCTGATAAAGGATACGATGTAGAACTGCATCATTGTTCCTCTGATTTAAACTCTCTTGATGGATTAGTTATTAAAGGATTAAATGTAGCGCTGTTGGATGGAACATCTCCTCATATGATAGATCCAATAACTCCAGGCAGCATAGATGAAATTCTAAATATGGGGGACTGTTTAATAGAATCAAATTTCAAGAATACCAAATTCTCTATACTAAATACTAATAAAGAAATTGGAGAGTGCTTTAAACGTGCTTACAGATATTTCGCATCAGCAAAAGCTCTATATGATGATTGGCACTATTATAATAATAAAGCTTTAGATAAAGAAAATTTTAATATATTTATGGATAATCTTAAAAATGAAATTCTTCCTCAAGAACTTGGTCCCATTGGTAAGGAACGTCATCTATTCGCTAGCGCCTTTACAAATGAAGGCTTTATCACTTTTATAGATAACATTATAGAAGATATTCCAAATATATATGTACTTAATGGAGGTCCTGGCACTGGTAAAACGCGAGTTCTTCAATATATTTCTGATGAAGCTGTAAAAAGAGGACTTTATGTAGAGATTTTACACACTCCGCTAATTCCTGAAAAAATAGAGCATATTATAATTCCTGAGTTAAATGTTGCAATTGTTACTTCAAATGAAATAAATCAAAAAGACTTTAATGGTAAAGTTTATTATATGAGTGATTTTCTAAATAAAGAATTCCTTGAAAAAAATCAAAAATTCATAGATGAATCAAAAGAATTTTTCTATTCCTTGATGAGCAAAGGATTAAAATGCATAAGCGCAGCTAAATCCTTTCATGATGACTTAGAAGCATTTTATGTACCAAATATGGACTTTATTAAAGCTAATGAATATACTGAAAAAATAATTAATAAAATACTAAAATATGAATAATACTAAAATAATCANNTGATTATTTTAGTATTATTCATTTGTTTTTATTATATATAGTTTGTGAAGTGCTCTAGTACACATTACATACATTATATTATTAGGACTGACCATTTCACTTTCATCGGCTATTACTATAGCTCCATCAAATTCTAATCCCTTTGCATAATAACTAGGTATTATAAATATTCCCTCGCCTCCATGAGCGTGATCCTTATTTATGAATTTAGTATTAAACTCATCACTTATTAATTCATTAATTATTTCTGAGGTTTTTAAGTCCTTGCAAATTATAGCTATATTTTCTAGCCCATTCTCCTTCATATCTTTAATATAACTCTTAAGGAAATTTTTCAACTCTCCCTGTTGACTTATGGCGATTTCTTCAACTACCTCTCCACTTCTTACCATAGGAATTAAATTAGTATCCTTAATAAATCTATTACTATACTCCATAATTTCCTTTGTAGATCGATAACTCTTATCCAATTTAAATGTATCTACTTCTGCATCTTTAAATATATCCTTTAGATGCTTTAATGGAACTTCTTCACCATTAGATAAAAGCCTTTGATTTCCATCTCCCACAATAGTCATAGATTTCACACCCGTAATTGCTTTTATAATCCTAAATTGAAGTTCTGAATAATCTTGAGCTTCATCAATAACCACATGTTTAATTTCCTGCTTTAACTTTAATCCTTGTAGTTTAATTTTAAGATATAACATAGCTATTAAATCTTCTTCTGTATACATTTCATCACAATTTAAAATGCTATACAAGCTCTCTATACTCTGTCCATTTAAATACTTTAGAGAGTTTTTTACTTTAATCAAGTCATAGATTAATTCCTTAATAGCTAATTTTCTTCTAAATTCAATATTATTAATATGAAGATTAAGCTCTTCTTTATTATAGCTTTCCTTCTCTTTTTTAAAGTGTTCTTCAATCTCTCTAATTTTTTCATCTCTAATATCTTTTAGTTTCGAAAATACAATTCTTTTTATTTTTTTATTTCTTCTAAACAATGGTAATGATAAGAAATCTTCTCTAAACATTTTTTCCATATCTACTTGAGTCACAGCCACCAAACCTCTATATACAACATCCTTACAAGCGAAATATTCATGATTTAGATCCTCTATATATCTATCTAAAAATTCTACATATTGAGAGGATCTTTTATATTGAAGAGTTTTAATGAACTTTTCATCTTTAGAAAATACTCGTTCCATTACATCTTTCATATCCATAACATTATCAACATCTAAAATATCCATAGCTAAATCTCTAAAGGTAGTCTGAAAAACTCCTGTTTCGCCCAGTGTTGGTAAAACATTACATATATATTCCATAAAAATTGTATTAGGTCCAAGTATAAGTACTTTTCCCTCTAAGATCTTTCTATAGTTATAGATTAAATATGCTATTCTGTGTAGAGCTATAGTGGTTTTCCCACTACCTGCGACTCCATCCACTACTACTATTTTGTTTTTGGGCTGCCTTATTATAATATCTTGCTCTTTTTGTATAGTCATAACTATATCTTTAAGCTTATCAGATGAGTTTTTACTCAATACCATTTGAAGTATATCATCTTTTATATCAACTTCTGAATTAAAGAGACCTTGCAAAATTCCCTTTTTGATAATATATTGATATCTTGCTAATATAGATACCCATACCTTACCTACTGGTGCCTCATAATGTGCATTTTCTCCACCTCCATTATAAAACAAAGATGCTATAGGTGCTCTCCAATCTACTATTAATGGGTCAAAGGAATTCTCAAGAGTCACGCCAAATCTTCCTATGTATATGCTCTCAATTCCAAAATCTTCTTCTCTAAAACTTATTTTACCAAAATATGGAGAACTTTTTAGAACTGTTAATTCCTTGAGCTTCCTATCTATTAGCTTAAAATTTTCTTCTTTTACATATCTTTCATGGTCAAAGTATTCAATTAGCTTATCTTCATCATCTTTAAATTCTTCAATCACCTTTTTTCTGTAATTTAGAATATACTCTAAAACAGCTTTTCTCTTATCAATATATTTCAGTATCTCATCATTAATAATTTCTGTAATTTCCTTTAGTCGCTCTTCCTCCATGGAAAATTCTAGCTGTTTTTGCAATTCTTCTTGTACAGTTTTATCCACTCAACCACATCCTTTTATATCAGGCATATTCAAAAAATAACTAGTTAGTATTCTGGTCTATTTTGTGTTATATGCCTTATTTTATTTCTTCCCAGCCTAATATATCTGTAATACCTAGCCCTGGTTCCTCAGATAAAATAATTTTGTTACCTTCAAAAGTTGCTCCTCCAATAATAGGATCCTGATCAAAGTATATCATAGTATCTAAATCAGATATTATCATATTCCCTCTTGAAGCTGCAAAACTAGCTGCTGCAGTGATGCCTATTTTGCTCTCAAGCATACATCCTACCATACATCTTATACCCATGGTATCAGCCATATTGTATATTTTTATTGCATTTTGTATTCCGCCACTTTTCATTAATTTTATATTGATTAAATCACAAGCTCTATTTTGAATAACTTTAAAAGCTTCTGGCGATCCAAAGACAGATTCATCTGCCAAAATCATTGTATCTACATGATCTTTTACAAATTTTAAGCCCTCTATATCCCATGCCTTTACTGGTTGTTCAACAAATTCAATGTCTATGTCCATCTCTTCTATCTTTTTAATTATTTTAATTGTTTCTTTAGGTGTCCATCCTTGATTTCCATCAATTCTTAATTTTATTCCTTTTCTTATAGCTTTTCTTAAGAATGTAACCTTCTCTAAATCTTTCTCTGGATCATGTCCCAATTTAATCTTCAGTGTAGTATATCCATTTCTAACTGCTTCATAAGCATTATTTACCATAGCATCCATTGAATCATGCTGTATTGTCATATCTGTCAGAATTGTGGAATTATACCCTCCTAATAATTTATAAAGTGGTGTATTCATTCTTTTACTCCACAAATCGTATATAGCCATCTCTAGTGCTGCTTTTGCACTATTATTACCTTTCATGCATTCATCCATTGTATTTATAACATATTGTATATGATCTAAATCCATACCTTTAATATGTTCACCTATATGTTTAATTGCTCCAACTATTGAACTTTCAGTCTCCCCTGTAACTGTAGGTGCAGGAGCTGCACTTCCAAACCCTACCAGCCCATCATCACTATATAATTTTACTACAACTTCTTCTGAATATTTACATATTCTTGTTCTTGTTTTAAATGGCTTATTTAAAGGGATTACTATTCTGCCAATTTTAATATCTCCAATAATCATATCATTTACCTCAACTATCTTATCTTAATAATTATATATTTTCAATAATACTACTTCATTCTAATGCTAAAATAATGATTTATTACATTGTTAATTATTTATGAAGTATTATTACTGCAACTTATATATAATCTATTATAGTAGTTTATTAAAATTTTACAATTCATATTCTTAAAAAATTAAAGGAACTAGAAAGTTCCTTAATTTTAAAGATAATTATTTTTAATAATATATAAATTTCAATTAAGTTTGTGCATTATACAAATAGACTTAAATATAAAATTAGATTAATTAGAACTTCATATTATAGTTTAAAACCTTCTTATGTTATTCTTATTTAAATTATATAAAAGAAAGTTTCCTAATTTACGCTATTCTCAGCAGTTCTTGATACTTTGAATTTTATCCAACCTTTTCTGGCTAAATAAGATAAAAATCTCACTGCTCTCTCAATAGCCACATCCTTATTGTCTTCAAATTTCTTTGACATTTCTACAGCAATATCATAAATATTTCTATTACCATCTATAAGTATCCAAACCGTTGATCCTTGATCATCTAAAGTTATATCGCTGTTATTACTTTTTTTCACTAGCCATCTAGCAAATCTCTCAATTAATTTATTATGCTGAAAATATAAAATCACCTTACCATCTTGAATTTCAAACTCCCTATGTTTTATTTCAGGTATATATAAAAGAAAATTATCTTTTTCTTTATTTTTATTTAAATTATTCATTATATCACCCACAAAATGGTTAAGAGCCATAGTGCTCTCAACTTATTAAATTTCTTATTAATATAGAACCTCTATACTTTAAGCTTCTCTTGTTGCAATATTATAAACTAGTGATCCTAATAGAAAGAATATTATTATAGAAAATATTGGACTCTGCGTCACTGCTGGAATTATATTTGCTCCAAAGCCTATATTTACTCCTATTCCTGCGAATACGGCAACTACTATCCCCATCAATGCATCTCCTGCTACAAGTCCAGAGCATATTAATATACCCTTTTCTACACTTGCCTTTTGTGATTCTTCATTATTTTTAAATCTTTTTTCAACAAACACTCTCACTAAGCCTCCAAACAATATAGCTGCACTTAAATGGATGGGTAAATACAACCCTAAGGCTACAGGTAATATTGGAAGACCTGAAATCTCACAAAATACAGCGATAGAAATTCCTACAAATACAAGCTCCCAAGGCAATTTACCAGTCATAACACCTTCAATTATCATTGCCATGAGATTTGCCTGTGGTGCAGGAACATCTTTAGAACCCATACCATAAGTATTATGCAGCATTAATATAATATATCCTACTGCAGCTGCAGAAACTAATAAGCCTATATACATACCTACTTGAACATTTTTGGGAGAACCTCCCACTATATATGTAGTCTTTAAACTCTGAGCTGTTCCTCCTGCAACAGCTATAGCTACGCATACAATACCCGCAACTATAACCGATAACATCATGCCCTTTTCCCCAACATGACCAGTTATTCTTAAAATAGTTGTTACAAATAATAAGGTAGCAATTGTCATACCTGAAACTGGATTGTTAGATGCTCCTATTATACCTACCATCCTTGCAGATACTACTGCAAAGAAAAAGGAAAATATTATAGCTAATAATGCCCCTAATGATCCAGTTCTAGTTTGTGGTAATAACCAAGCTAATACAAATACTAATACAGCGGCTCCTATTACCCACACTATTGGTGCATCTTGATTAATTCTATTCTCTTGGACATTTGCATTTCCACCAATACCGGCCATAGCTGATTTAAAAGATTTAATTATGGTTGGCATAGATTTACCTAAAGATATAAATCCTCCTGCTGCAACGGCCCCCGCCCCAATATATCTAATATACTTACCCCATATATCCCAAGCTCCCATATTAGCTATTATAGTGTCAGCTGGGAATAGTGGCTGTGTCAGCCCTGCTCCAATATACTTTATGAGCGGAATTAAGCCTAACCAAGCAATTAATGCACCGCCAAACATAAAAGCTGAAGCTTTAGTTCCAACAATAAAACCAACCCCTAATAGTGATGCTAGTGCATTAACACCAAATATAGTCCCCTGATATGGTGTTATAACCCACTCTGGTTCCTCTAACCAAAGTTTAAAACCACCTGATAATACTTTATAAACTGCTCCAATTCCAAGCCCTGCTAAAACAGTTTTAAATCCAGCACCACCTTCACTACCGTTTACTAGAACTTCAGCTGCAGCCATAGATTCTGGATATATAAGGTTACCATGTTCTTCTACAATTAAAAATCTTCTTAATGGAGTAACAAAAAATACTCCTAAAAGTCCTCCAAGAGCTGTAACTATAAATATAGTTGATACTTTAAGCTCCATTCCCCATAATATTACAGCTGGTAATATATATATTACTCCACCTGCAATTGATTCTCCTCCAGCCGCAATAGATGCCACCATGTTAGCTTCAAGAATATTATTTCTTCTGAATAATCCTTTTAATATTCCTGTAGCAAGTATTGCCCCTGGTATACCTGCCGCTATTGTAAGCCCTACCTTTAATCCCAAATAAGTATTAGCAGCTGCAAATATCGTAGCAAATATTATCCCAAGAATTAGGGAATATATACTTAACTCTGGCATTGCTACATCAGTGGCCACAAATGGAATATAGTCATCACCATGTACACCGCCATAGGCTGTATGAGACAGCCTCTTTTCTTTTTCCATCACTTAAGACTCCCTTCTAATCTCATCATTTGCTCTTTACAATTCAATAAAAAAATTTTTTGAAAAAACAAACATAATGTTAACCATCTTTAAGTTAAATTTAATATTGTTCCAAATTATATTTGATTTGAATAATTTTATTATCCGCAAAACCCAATAAATTATAACTATAAATTAATATTTTATAAAATAAAAAGCATAATATAACTCTATAAAGTTATATTATGCTTTTCATTATTATTTAAAACTACCTAATCTATCAAATGGATATATTATAAATTTTCCTTTTCCCATTATTTGTTCATATGGTATGTAAGGATTTTCCCAATATCTTGCATCTGCAGAATCTGCCCTATTGTCTCCTAAAAATAAATAATGACCTTCAGGTACATTAAAATTACCAGTTAATTCACTAGGATATTTAACATAAGGTTCCTCTAATAAAGTCCCATTTATATACAATGACCCATCAGATTTAATTTCCACACTCTCTCCTGGAAGACCAACTAATCTTTTAATTAAATCATCTTCTGTTTCATCATTGTGAAACACGACTACATCTCCTCTTTGTAATGAATTTTTGCTATGATTTCTCAAAACTAAAATTCTATCTCCAGGTTTAATAGTTGGAAACATAGAGCCTGTCGGTACTCTAACATTAAAAAATAAAAATTTATTAATTAATGTAGCTAGAATTACAGCCACAATTATTGGCACTATCCAATCTTTCAAAAATTTTATTATTCCATTCAATGCCAATTCCCCTTTCAATCATGAAAATTTTTAAAAACTCTAACTCAAATTAACATATGTATATAATAAAGCATATTTATTTTATTGTCTATAAACTTTAGCTTAAGTATTTATTAATTATTCAATAAAATACTTGTAACACTTGAATTATATATATTACTTTATTAAGTATATGTTTATTGTGAAAAACATACCACCTATTTAATTTTAAAAACTACAAATAATATATATAGATAAAAAAATATAATATGTTAAAGGAGATTTTAATATGTTGAAACAAAAGATTTCTGAAGAAATGCATAAAGAAGATATTCATTACTGCAAGCTCACAAATCATTTCTCCTATAATAAATCAATTAACTTTGGAATTATCTGTGATATGAAAGAAATTACTTTAAATGTTAGAAGTGGTATTCATAATAATATAGCTTCCGGAAAAGAATGTATAATTTTTATAGAAAAAGGATCCTTAATTTATAATGATAATAAAGGCAATATTGAAGTTTTGCACAAAAATGATCTACTATATCTTAATGGTGGTGAAGACTTAACCTTTTACATTACAAATATGGATGATGATAAATTAGAATTTCTACAGTTGTCTATGATTGGAAACAATAAATTATTTACAGAACATATAAAAATTTATTCACCACCTAATACCAATCAGACATGTACTTATATTGTAAGTAATAATAATGGACTAGCTCCCATAAAATGTAGTAATGATATAAATTTATATAAGATTTCTTTAGATATTAATGAGAATTATAATTTTCACATAAGAAAAAATAGACAAGGATATTTATTCCTATGCCATGGAAAAATTCAAATAAATACCATGGATAATCGAGAAATAAATATGAATCCTAAGGATGGTATTGAGATATATGAAGAGGAAATATTTATAAAAGCCTTAGATAAATGTAACTTATTACTAATGGAAATGGAAGGATTTTAATGCTTATATTTTCAAAACACTCATAACTCCTATTTAAAGTTATGAGTGTTTATTTTTTTTATTTAATTTATTATATATTCTATTTTTTATATCTTGTAATGATTTCTCATATTTAATAGATGTTATTCTTGGATAAGCCTTAATAAAATGTCTATGTCCACTATTGATTCTAAGAAATACCCCATTATATCTCTCTGACAATATATTATGCTTATTCTTTATACTTATTATTACACCCTTATCCTGTGCGCTCTCCTTTAACATATCTAAATTCTTTTTAATCTCCACTGCTATTTGTTTTAATTCTTCTAATATATTTTTAAATTCAAATAAATGTATTATTGTTAATACCATATCTGCAGATAGTACAATTAAGCAAAGTGAATAAAAAAACAAGGACATATTATTTGATACATTTAAGATTAATTTATTAACTTCTGGATGAATAAATTTTATAAATACTACACTTAATATACCCCAAATAATAGAGAACTTTATACATATATATCCCTTAATATTAAACTTTTCTTCGCTATAATCCCACCACTTTGTCCCAAAGTTTTTTTCTAATATAAATCCAGTAATATACTCTATTAAAGATACTGTTAATGCTCCCCCAATAAACACATAAAAGATATTATGGTTTACAGGTGTTAGCATATATACTATTACAATAGCGGATATGCCATATATAGGACATATGGGACCATATAAAAATCCCCTATTAATAAATTTTTTATCTGTATAAATATGATATATAACCTCTAATAACCATCCCATAACTCCATAAAATAAGAAGGTTATAAAAATTTTATATGGTAATACTTCATTAAACAAATTTCCCACTCCATTACACAAATTTAAAGTAAATTTACTTTAACAATTCATAAATTTTCTACAACATAAATAATTTAAAATTACTTAATACTGTTGCGAACCATATATTCTTTAATATATTGTATCACAAAATTTACGATTACTGTATTATGTTTCTTATAATTCTAATTTGTAACTTATATATATTAATTTTATCGTATCTAGTGTAAAGCAATATAATAGTAACTTAAATCCCACTAGTAGATACTTTATTAGTGAGATTTTAATATATATTATGAAAATATTTTTTAAAGTAAAGGCTTTATTTTAAATGGTTGTTGATTTTAGAACTATATATTATCAATACTGTATTAAAACAAAGCCAGAGCAAAAAATCGAGATGAACACCTCGATTTTTATAAATGACATATTATTTAAGTTTCTCTAGTATAGCATTCTCGATCTTAGTAGCATCTTCTGCTATAATCATATATACATAATTACCTTTTGTTCCTATAATTTTATTCTTAACCATTTCAAATTGATTTGGCAAGTATTGTGACCAAATATTATAAATGTCTTCATGTCTTTTTCCTATTGATTCTTTAACTGCATCTACCTTTCCATCCTTAACTTTTATAATTGCTATTTCATGAGCTTGAACATTCATCATAGGCATATTTACTTTAGCTTCTTCTATGTCATCCTTATTTAAATGATATAACTGAATTAATTCTTCTCCTTGAACATCTCTAAGTCCAGGAAACTCACCAGCACTTAACGCTGCCTCCATTAAATCTGCAGTAGGAACATCCTTCACAATTTCTTTATCTCCCGATGAACACCCCACTAATGAAATCATCATTAGTCCTCCTAATATGACACTTAAAAATTTCTTCAAACTTCATTCCTCCTAATGTTTAACAAATTATTTTTCACATAATTAATACGATTATAATTTAAAAAAGTTCATATAATATAACATCTTTATATTGCATAAGTATTAACATAATATCTATTTTATTTTTTGCTATTTTACTATATATTTATATATAACAATCCTTTGAAAGGGTGAATTATGTGCATAGAGTTGGAATTATTGATATAGGCTCAAATACTATTCATTTACTCATAGTTGATATTATTGCAAAAAATAATATTAGGATACTTGATAAAGACAAAGAACACTTAATGCTTGGTGAAAATTTAAATATCAATAAAAGTATTTCTCATGATAAATTAGCGGCTGCAGTAAGTTTGCTTAAAAAGTATATTAGATGTTGCATCATAAATGATGTGAGTACCATAATTGCTGTTGGTACTGAAGCATTAAGAAAAGCTGAAAATAGCGATTATGTTATAGATACAATAGAAAAACAATCAAATCTTAAAATTAAAATACTATCACCTACGGAAGAGGCATTTTTTGAATTCCTTGGAGTTATGGAAGAATGCCCTATCCATAATGGAGTTATTATGGACACTGGAGGAAGTAGCACAGAGCTAATTCATGTAAGCAATAAAACATTTGTGGATTCCATTAGTTTACCCTATGGAGCTATAAATGTCAGTGAAGCAATAAAATTTAATTCTTTGGGCAATTATATAGAGTGTAGTTATAATCAAAATTTTTTCAATGATATATTTAACCAAATTTCTTGGTTAAAAGGTACTACTGGCTTTCCACTTATAGGTATAGGTGGTTCCTTTAAAAACTTAGCAAAAATATATAATAATAGAAATTACACATATAGTGTAACTAATACTCTCTCTATATCTATTAATGAATTTAAAATTTTACATGAATATTTAAAGAATTCCTCCTACAAGGAAAGAGACAATATTTATGGATTGTCCAAAAAGAGGAGAGATAATATACTTGGAGGTTGTGAAATAATATCTTCTCTATTAACCTATAGTAAATTTTCTAACATACACATATGTAGTGGTGGCCTTCGAAGTGGTATCTTGATAAATTATATAAATACTGAAATGAATACAAAATTATGTAAATAGTTCTATAGGAATATGAACTACATAAGGATTTTAAATTACTATTAGTTGTAAGTAGCATCAAAAATAATAATTTAAAATCCTTATAATATTCGTTTAAGATATGATATTTATAATTAGAAGCGATAGTTTAAAAATTAAATTCGCGGATATCCCAGCTGCCATACCACCAATAGTGTGACTTAAAATAGCTTTTCCTGTTAATTCTCTGCATTTTAAACCATCCATCATAGCCACATGAGTACTTAAATATCCACTCCAGCACATCCCCATAGCTGTAAATACCGCAATATCACTGGCGCCTATTAATCCTTTTTGTAACATTTGGGGTACTAAACCCATGGCCGCACCTACAGCTCCAAGAGAAGTTATAGGAAAGGCAATTGCCTCAGCACTAGTAAATCCAAATAATGGCTCTATTATAAACCCTAATGCTCCTCCAATTTTAGGAAGTAGTGCAATGCCTTCAAAGGCTGCTCCTGTATAAACGCCCGCCTCTGAAGGACCATTGGTTAACATTAATACCAATGTACAAATAATTAATACTCCTGGAATTATAGTTAATCCCATTTCAACACCAGATTTCCCGCCTTCTAAAACAGATTCCATAAGCCTTGACCCTATGCTTCCTTCTCTAGTCTCTCTATAGTTTATAATATCTAAAGTATCTTCTAGCTCTACTACACACCACTGATCTTTTCCATAATGCTTGCGAGTTTGTGACAACATGAGTCTTACACTTACAATACTTCCTATAATAGCTCCTACATTCCCTATTATAGCTGCTAATATAAAATTTTCAGCACCTTGTGATTTTTGTCCCATCATAAAAGTAGTGATTATGAGCCCCATACCAAATGCCGTTCCTAAATTAGTTAATGCCGGAAGTTGATATTTTTTGAAATATCTCCCAAACCCCTTATCATCAGCCAATGTAAGTATAGCTGGATTATCCGAGAAATATGTTGCTAAAATTCCAACAGTACTAGCTCCTGGTAAATCATATATAGGCTTCATTAGTGGGGATAATATCTTATTTATTATTGATACTACTCCAAATTCTGAGAGTAAACTAGATATTGCTCCCGCTAGTACCGCTATGGCCATTATATAAAATACTGTATCCATTAGTAGTCTATATGCTGTATTCATAAGAGTATTTACCATATTTATTCCACCCATTATACTACTAATAAATGTAAATAATCCAACAAATATAATTATGCATATGAACCCTTCTTCACTTATAGCTTTTTTAATCCTTTTTTCTGCCATCATATTCCCCCTTAATATTATAAAAATTCCCCAGCATGTTAACTATTGTATATGGATATAGTGGTGTCAATTTCTTCTTTACTACAAAAATCAACATTTTTTCATTTTATAGGTATTCATTATAATTCTATGTTTCAAATTATAATTTGAAAAGATTATAATACTATATATTTCCATTATAATATTCCTCTAAAATAAAATTTTTATAGTATACTTGTTTTTTTATTATGTTGTATTTAATAAATTTTGTCAATTATATCATAATATTTCGACTTAATTCGAAATATTATGATATATTCCTCACTTATCTTTCCTGCCTATCTAATTTTATTTATGAATTTTTATTTTTTAAATCTTTCATTTTTCTAAAAATTATGTTATAATCCAACTTATTAATATCACTTTTCTTAGAATTTATGTGTGTTTTTACATGTATATTTTTACAATGCGAATATATACACTTTTTTTCCTGCATAATAATATGAAATTGTAATCTATCAAAACAAATACTTATAATTTCATGTAACTATTTATTTTTATTTTTATTTTAGAATTTAATAAAGGGGAACTAACTATATGAAAAAAGAATTTTCTTTAAGTAATGACAAGGTGATGATAAATTTTTCTGCTAAATACTGCGATACTATAGAAAAATTACTAGATAGTTATGGATTTAGGAGAGTTATAATATCTTATTGTACTAGAATTAAAAACAGAAATTCCAATGTATATAAATTTTTAGAGGAAGCCTTAGCTTACACCTCTAATGAAGAATCTATGATAGATGAAATGATTGATTTATTTAGATTACTTACTGTCCTAAAATCAAAGGAAATAGTAAAACTAAATAATAAATATGAAAAAATTTTAGAGGATACTGATGAATTTTTTGATTTTGTTGATGATTTCTATGGTTATTGGCGAAAACTTGAAAGATATTCAATTCTTCAAAATACAAAGATAGCTGATGGCCTTGCCTCTGTAAGTTTCTTAGAGGCAAATAGTAAATTTGCACAACTCATACTTGATTTTTATCGAAAGCTTCAAGAAAGCGTGCTTTCATCAGAACCCAATGTATATCGTCAAATATCAGCAGGCGCAAATGCAGGTGTAATCCTAAGCAATACAGTATGGCCTTGTCCTTATGAATACGAAGCTTTAGAAGAAATTCCATTCATAAATACTATAATGTTACAAGCACCATTTATAAATTATCCTAAAAAGAATACTAGGAGCGGATTCTTTGAAGAAACTTTTAGCAATCCATTAACCGATTCTACTATAAATAAGGATCATTTTTTTTGTTATCCCGCAAAAGTTGGTGAGTTAATGGCTTTCATTTATTTCCATAGAGATTTAATGGCTCACGGTATAACATTATGTAACTTATTTGAAATGGCTAAGGAGGAAGAATATAGAGGAAAGAAACCTGATATAATTTATGTGTTTGGTGCTAAAGATGAGCATGCTGAAGTTAAGACTATTTTTTATGATGATGTAAAAAATCATTTAATGCTTGGCTACGTAAGTTATAGTGAGGCCATAGATTATTTTGGATATATGAAAAAAATGACTTTAACCCTTCATAATTTAATAATGATTAAACGTGGTTATTTACCAATTCATGGTGCTATGGTTAACATGATAATGAAAAATGGTAAATCTGCTAATGTACTTATAATGGGTGATAGTGGAGCTGGTAAATCAGAAAGTTTAGAGGCTTTTAGAGGACTTAGTGAAGATTATATAAGTGATATGACCATAATATTTGATGATATGGGTTTTATAAAACCTAGTGAAAATAATTCCAAGCCTTTTGGCTACGGTACTGAAGTAGGTGCCTTTGTACGATTAGATGATTTGGATCAAGGTTATGCTTTCAAGGAAATTGATAGAAGTATTTTTATGAATCCTGATAAAACTAATGCTAGATTAGTAATGCCCGTGGCTACTTATAAAGAAATTATTAAAGGATATCCTGTGGATTTATTTCTCTATGCTAACAACTATGATGACATTAAAACTGGAGAAAATGCCATAGAATATTTTGAAGATATAGACATTGCTATAAAGGTATTTAAGGATGGTGCAAGGATGGCCAAAGGTACAACTTCTGAAATGGGCTTAGTTAAATCTTATTTTGCTAATCCTTTTGGACCTCATCAGAAACAAGTGGAAACTGATATATTGATATCTCAATACTTTAATGAATTTTTTAATACTGGAGTAAAAATTGGCCAAATAAAAACCTGCCTCGGCATCCCTGGAAAGGAAAAAGATGGACCAAAGCAAGCTGCTATAAATTTATTTGATATAATAAAAAACTTATAATTGTTCAACTAATATTCTACTTTGGAAAAATTGAATATCATCATTTATGCCTTCTATACAATAAGTATGGGGGGTATCTTCATATATTTTTATTGTAACTATAGTGTCACCAGGAATTTCCTTCATATAATTGACTTGGATATCTTTAATTCTATGTTCACTATGCCACTGGGATGGAAATAAATCTTCTACAAACTTTATGTAGTTAACATTATTAACATGTCCATTTAGGTCCAAATCACTATAATAAACTTGTCTCTTCTTAACATCAATTAGGCTCTTTCCCATTTTAATTTTATCTAATTTCCCTTGCCCGTTATCTTCTATGTTCAAAATATCTACTGGACATACTCCTGGTCTTTGAGGAAATTTAGAATTTTTGTCTAATATTAGATAATAATTGAGTCCTGTTCCAATGAGATTATTATTTTCATCCCATATATTAAATCTTCTTTTAAAAAATAATCTTTCTACTCCTGACATTATAGTTTCTACAGAAATATTTTCGCCCTTCGTAGGCATTCTATCCATTGATAATCGCAATCTAGAAACTACCCAAAATAAATTCGCTTTATTCATGCTATCAAAATCTACACCTACTTTTCTGGCATGATTTTCACACACTTGTTGTATATAATTTTCCATTGCATGTATAGTTAATTCTCCTTTGAAATCTGTTTCGTGGAAATCAATATAAAAATTTTCACTGTATTTCTCACTATATTTTTCACTCATAAATCTTATCCTCCATACATAAATCTATTATTTAAAGTTTAATTCACATGGTGCAGTGAGGTTCTGCCATATAATCTAACTTTATTTCTAATATAAAATTCAATTAAACAAAACATTTTTTGTATATTCTATATATCTATTAAACTTTTTTGTTGAGTAATTATAATAAAATAAGTATATCATAATAAATAATAAGTTCACTATATCCATTCAATATTAAATAGCTTCTTAGTTATAAATTCATAATTTATATAAAAAAACCATGGAAACTTAACATCCCCATAGTTTTTATATTAATATATACATAAATACAGTACTAATAGTTCCAATTAAAATTCCTCCAAAAACATCTGTAGGATAATGTACCCCTAAATATATTCTTGATATTCCTACTAAAAAAGCACCTATTACAACAATAGCACTTATACCTGTAAAGGTTACAGCTATGCTAACCCCTATTGAGAAAGCTGCAGTGGTGTGTCCTGATGGAAAGGAATAATCATCTACTCCTATTTTTTTAATATTTAAATCTGGAAAATTGATATATGGCCTTATCCTATTTATAAATCTTTTAATAAGATATGTAAGTACTCCGGATGTTATAATAGAGAGAGATGTTAAAATCCCTAATTGCTTAAGTTGCTTCAGCTCAGATGTCAATGTCATTAGTGCAAATATGACACAAAATGTAGCTGAGCCTAAAAATGTTAGTAAAGGCATAACTAAATCTAGTATCTTACATTTTAATGTTTCATTAATAAAATGTAATAAATATATATCGCATTTTCTTATTTTATTCATCATTGCCATCCTCCTTAATTTTCTATATTTTTAAATATATTGCATAAAAAAACAAAACACTTTTGAAGCATTTAAAATAATATACCATAATCTTCACAAGTTGTACATAAGTATTTTAATTGTTTGTATTACATAATAATTATATAATAGAATATATAAAAGTAATTTATGGAGGACTTTATGAATATTCAACAATTAAAAGAATTAAAGAGAAAATTGTATAAGAAACTACTTAATTCTCATTATTTAAAGAATAATAATATATCTTCGTATATAATTGAAAAACATATAAATTCTCATGATTTCATAAATAATTTGGAAATTATGCTGCGCAATGAAGATTATAGTGGTACACGCACCCTTCTTATGTGTGAGCCTCTACTTAATGAATTAAGCTCTAATCCTCCTAAGGACTGGCTAAATTATCTCTATAACTATGTTCTAAGTAAAAATTTTAAAGAAGCCACTACTCTAATAATAGAGGATTCCTTAAAACCTGTTTGTGAGTTATTTTTTATAATTTTCAAAATTATTTGTGAATTCGAAAAGGAAAGTGGTTGTAGCAGTTGGCAATGTAAATATCCTCTAGAATTTTTAAAAGAGGACTATATTAACGCCTTAGAAAATGATGAATATTTAAAATTCACTAAGGTTTTCAATAAAAATTACGTATACGAGATGATGAAACTAAATGGAGAAATATATGATTACAATACCCTAGACCATATTTGTGGAGTTCATTATCTTTGTATGTTTATTGCTACCCAGCTTAAAAAAAATAGTGTATCAATAGATTTAGGTAGAGTATCTGGTGCTGCTGCCGGTCATGATATTGGGAAATATGGATGCAAAGGTGAAGAACTTAAAAGAGTTCCCCATCTCCATTATTACTATACTGACCACTGGTTTAAAAATCACGGTATAAATTATATAAGAAATGTAGCTATTAACCATTCCACTTGGGATTTAGAACTTGAAAATCTCTCTCTAGAATCTCTAATTTTAATATATTGTGATTTTAGAGTTAAGAATAATGGTGCTAATATGCATATTTATTCTCTTCAAGAATCTTTTCAAGTAATATTGGCTAAACTAGAGAATTTAGATAATGAAAAAGAAAAACGTTATAGAAGAGTATATGGAAAATTAAAAGATTTCGAGGATTATCTTTTAAGTCTTGGAATAAATATATCCATTGATAAAAATAACAAAGCATCAAAAGTTAATACTCCTATTTACCCATTAATTTCTGGAAGCGAAATTTCAACTGAAATGAAATTTTTAGCTATACATCATAATATTAATCTAATGCATATGCTTCGTGATGAATTTTCATTAGAAGATATATTAGAACAAGCTAGAACTGAAATTCATTGGAAAAATCTAAGACAATACATTAGAGTATTAGAAGAATATTCAACCTATTTTACTCAACAACAAAAACTTCAAACTATAAAATTTCTCTATGAAAACCTTTCTCATAGCGAGGATGATATTAGAAGACACTGTGCAGAACTTATCGGAATACTAATTGCACTTTATGATGAATATTATAATAAAGAAATACCTAAAAATGTCACTTTAGAACAACCTTCTCCAACTAGTTATGAACTATTCGATAAGTACCTATCATTAATTCTATATCCCAGCTCTAAAATAATACCTAGTCATAGAACTTGGATTGGATATAGCGCAAAAATTATGGTAGATTCTACATTTTCTAATTGTAAAAAATCCTCAATTAAAAAATATAGAGATATATTACTTAAATATTATTCAGCACATACACCTAATAATATAGAGACCCAGTTATTTTTATTAGAAACTGCAAAATATATACCACTTATTGATTATGATATTAATATAGATATTCTTATAGACTTCATTATATCTATGAGTAAAAAACGAAATAATATCTTAAGAATTACTTCTTTGGAAGTAATCGGAAAGATAATGGATAATCTTCCTGTGGATCACTATTTAAGAAGCCTTCTAATAGATTTATTTAGAAATAATCAAATTAGAAGTAAAAATCCTCTCGAAAACTTACTATTGTTAAAAATTTTTTCTTCCTTAGACTTAAGTTGCGAAGAGAAAAAATTTAAATACTATTGTGAAACAGATTATAGTAGAATACCTGATATATTTCTTAGCAATTTAAAAACTTCTACTAATTGGATACGAAAGAAAATTCAAATAGAACTATTACTTAACTATACTTTAACTATAGCTCCATCTACTGGCCTTCATACCTGTATACATTTTTGCAACATGCTTAAGGTTAGTGCTATAGAATCTGTAAGAAACAAAGCTGGTGCCTCTATTCTTAAAATAATGCCTATATTAAATTCCACAGAAAGAAATGAAGTTGCTATTGAACTTCTTAGAGGTCTTGAAATAGAGGGCCAAAAATTCACCGAATATATTCCTAGATTTTTAGGAGAATCTCTTCTATGGCTTGAACCCAAAGAGCTTGATGAAATCTTAGATGATTTAAAATTAAAAATTAAAACTTCTAATGAAGATATTAAAATTCTTATATTAAAAACCATAGGTATAACTATAGCTAATTATAGGCAATACGAGAATCGCTTTAACGAAAATGAGGAAAAGTATAGTAGTAGAACAGTAGATATGCTATCTATAATTTTAAATGGACTAGGTAACTATAAATCCAAGGTAAAACAAGCAGCAATTATAACCTTAGGTAAAGATATTTTTGGTAGCACTATTTTATCCCTAACTGATAAATATAAAATATTTGCCCTTGCTGGCAAAAAAATTCTTACTCTTATTAGTGATGATAGTGAGGAATCACTTTTATTTTTAACAAATGCAGCTTCCTTAAACCACATATATAGGTTTATAGCTGATTATAACTTTTTTGTGGGAGAACTCTCTATAGATACTCCTAAAAACATAGCTTTTTTCCCTGGAACTTTTGATCCTTTTTCTCTATCCCATAAAAATATAGCTAAAACTATTAGAGATATGGGATTTGAAGTGTATTTGGCAGTAGATGAATTTTCTTGGTCTAAAAAAACTTTACCAAACTTGTTAAGGAAAGCTCTAATAAATTTATCTATATGCGATGAATTGCACATATATGTATATCCAGAAATCTTCCAAACAAATATTGCCAATCCTCTAGATTTAGAAATATTAAAAAATAATTTTAAAAACTCTAAAATTTATTTTGTTTCCGGAAGTGATGTTCTATTGAATTCCTCATGTTATGGAACTGAACCTGAAAAAAATTCTATACACAGCTTTAACCACATTATCTTTGAACGTGGTAATTCAAAGCAGTTACAGCAACGTAAAAACCTTATAACTGGTGAAGTTAAAATTATCAATCTTCCACAAAGATATTCAACCATAAGTTCAACTCAAATAAGAACTTATATAGATCAAAATAGAGATATATCTACTTTAATAGACCCACTAGTAGAAGAGTATATTTATGAGAACGGATTTTATCAGAGGGAGCCTATGGAGAAGACCTCTTTAATACCTAGAGAAATATCCTTTGAATTCTTAGAGGATTTAGATGAAAATATTATTAATGGTTTAATTAGTACTGAAGGTACGAATAATACTCTGGGCAAACTTCTTAACTCTCATTTAGAGAAAACCGCCCCAAAGATTGTAATAATAAGGAATAAGCTAAAGGGAGATATAATAGCTCTTTCTTCTTTTCACTGGATTCGTAGTAGCAATGTATTTAAGGAACTAGATGATGAGTTAGTATGTCACTATATTAGAAGAAATCCCACAGGTAGATTAATTCTTATAGATGGATTTTATATAAACAGTAAATATAAAAACAAATTTATTGAACAAACTATTATAACTGAAACCTTAGCTTATGCCCTATCGAAGGATTATGATTATACTATATTTAGATGTTTAAAAGAAGATGTTTTTAATACTTCTTTAATAGAACTATTAAAATTTCAAGGTTTTATAGAGATACCTTCTTCTAACAAAGACTACCTTACTTTAGTAGTTAATATGAATAATCCTTGTATACTCAATCTAGATGTAGAAAATATAATGAAGGAGCCTTTTAGAAGCAATTCCAAAATTAAACAAACCATTAACGCTACTAGGAAATCACTTCAAACTGTGCTTAACTCACTATATCCAGGAGAACTTGTATTATCCTTTGATAGCCATATACTACATCAAAAGATGATTGATAAAATATGCAAAGAAAATCATGTACCTATTGAGATATATGATATAAATAAATATGGAGAATCTATGTGTGTACCCTATGGAGATATATTAGATAGATATATAGTTCCTAATACTATAACTAAATCACTGCATACAGAGAAATATTATAGTGGAGATATAAAAAGCTTTTTTATTGGAGAATCACCTTATTACTTATCTTTAGATAACCAAGTAAAAATGATAAAATCCTTTAATAAACCTGTTCTATTAGTAGATAACATTCTTCATAAAGGTTACAGAATTAAAGCTTTAGATCCTCTTCTTAAAAGAGAAGATATTCTAGTAAAAAAATTTATAGCTGGAATACTATCTGGTAGAGGTAAAGATTTAATGGATATGCAAGGCAGAGAAGTTGATAGTGTTTACTTTATTCCTAAGTTTAAGATATGGTTTAACGAAAATGCGCTCTATCCCTTTATAGGGGGAGATGGAGTATGGCGTGGTGTTTTTCCAAAGCGTAATTTAATTCCCTCTATTAATACCATATTACCCTATACTTATCCTACTTTTATAAGGGATACTTCTCATAAAAATATCTATAATCTATCTAAGGTATGTTTGGAAAATTCTCTGGACATATTAAAATCTCTTGAAAATGAGTATCATAATTTATATGGACGTAATTTAACACTAGCTACCTTAGGCGAGGTACTTACAATACCAAGAAGTCCTGAAATTGGGAAAGACCTAGAATATAACTTAAATATAAATCCCTCTAGCTACATTCAAAAAGACTTAGAACTTCTATCTAGATTAGAAAATATAATAACTTAGAAAGGAAAAAAACTAATGTATTACTATTTATATAAAAATAAACTTATAATATCTAAAGCTCAATACGATAATCAAAATTTTCAAAGTGTCAATGAGGATTTTTGCAAAAGCTATGTAGATACTATCTTTATAATGAACCCTCTTAATTGTAGTGAATCAAGAAAAACCTTCGTTGTTAGTAATGAGAATCTATTATTTTTAAATGTAGAGGACTTGACCTTACTCAAGTCCCCTACTCTTACAGTTAAGGACATACCTAGCTGGCTAAAAACTGCTATAAATGAAAGAAAAGTTATTTCATTAAACACAAACTTTCCTAATTGGGAGGATGCTTTAAGCTATGTTAAGCCTACTAAGTGGAAGATTAACCTGGTTGGCCTTGGTGATGTTGGTGGTACTCTTCTTACTGGGCTAAAGCTCTTAGGTTATGAAAATATATCTTCCTTAGGCATATTTGATTTAGATACTAATAAGATAAATAGATGGCATCTTGAGCTTTCTCAAATTCTTTCTTGTGATGGAAAAGAACATAAAATAAGTATAAATATATTAGAAGAAAAGGACCTCTTTGATTGTGACTTATTTATTTTTTCTGTATCCATAGGTGTTCCTCAAATTGGTAAAGAACATACAGATGTTAGACTAATACAATTTAAAGGAAATTCAAAGATTATATCATACTATGGTAAACTAGCTAGAGCTAAAAAATTTAAAGGTATATTTGCAGTTGTATCTGATCCTGTAGACCTACTATGCAAATCACTATATATGGAAAGTAATAAAGATAATGATGGAATTTTAGACTTTAAAGGTCTTACACCTGAACAAATTAGAGGATATGGTTTAGGCGTTATGAATGGTCGTGCTTCCTATTATGCTTCTCTAAAAAAAGAAACTCTCCATTACTTAACTGAAGGAAGAGCCTTTGGTCCTCATGGAGAGGGATTAATTATTGCAGATAGTGTCTATAACTATAATGTCCAAGTTTCTGATTACTTAACTGAGAAAGCTAAAAATGCAAATTTAGAAGTTAGGAGTACCGGCTTCAAGCCTTATATTGCTCCAGCTTTATCTTCTGGCACCCTTTCTCTATTAGATACTATAAGAGGTAATTGGCACTATTCTGCAACCTTCATAGGTGGAACTTTTATGGGCTGTAGAAATAGATTCATAAACGGAACTACCGAATTAGAAACACTGCCTCTTAACTCAAAGCTTTTTGATAAATTATCTCAAACATATAGTTTATTAAACAATATGTTTAACACTGAACAATCTTAACATTTTCAATATAATACTTCTTATAAGATAACATTACTGGAGGTGATTTTATAGAGTATTTATATTTAATTTCTCCTAATACAAATATAACTTCTCAACTAAAAAAAATGATTCAAGCTGCCACTAGCAGCATTCCATATATACTTATAAATGATATAAATAATATTCCTAATCTCACCAATAAAAAACTTTTATTTATTGGTGAGATTGATGAAATTGGATATGATATTCCTCTTCTTAATTTCTTTAAGGAGATAATAAAAAGAGGTAGTAATGCATTAATTGGCTCTGTAGGTGGAATTCTGCTCCATAGTAGCACAGATGGAGGAACTAAAAGATTTGCTCAAGATATTATATACTTAGCTAATAATTTAGGTTGTACTTTTATTGGTCATCCCCTAGTAGAAGCTATCAATAAATTAAGAAACTTTCATACTTGGCAAAAAACTTTAAAACTACCTCTTGAAAATATCTGCGCTGATATGTGCTTTAAACTATCTAATAGAATTCTAGATTATGAATTTAACTCATTAGAACATCCAAAATTTCTCGTACTTTATTCCAGCCCTCATAAATCCTCCAATACTCTAGACCTATGGCATATGATTTCAAAACATCTAGATCAAACTGAAATAAAGGAACTTCAAATTGAGAGTGGGCAGGTGCTAGACTGTAAAGGGTGCCCCTATACCCTCTGCCTTCACTATGCAAAGAAAAATACATGCTTCTATGGAGGGATTATGACAGAAGATGTGTTACCTTCTATAGAAGAAAGTAATGTGATTGTATGGCTTTGTCCCAATTATAATGATGCCATAGCTGCAAATCTAACTGCTGTAATCAATAGATTAACAGTACTTTATAGAAAAATTAATTTTTATGATAAAACTATATTTGCTGTTATTATCTCTGGTAATTCTGGCAGTGACTCCTTATCAAAGCAATTAATAGGTGCACTGAATATAAATAAAGGTTTTAGGCTTTCTCCTTACTTCTCAATTCAAGCTATAGCTAATGATCCCGATAGTATAAAATCTATTGATAATATAGATAATTTAGTGAATTCTTTTTCTAATAATATTATCACTAATATATAAACAACAAAATAGTGAATTCAGGTAAATTTTATAAGTCCTTTGAATAAAATAAGAGGTATTATCCAAACCTATTTTTATCAAAGGACCTATTATTTCAAGAATTCACTATAAAATCATATTATATTTTTATTTTACAAATATTAATATTTATAACCCTAAACCACTTTTATTTTTTATTCTATTGACTTCTTTTTATAATATCTATTAATATATACACTTACTAAAGCTGCTATAGGTATCGAAAGAATCATTCCCATAGCTCCATAATATGCTCCTCCTATGGTAAGGGCCATCAATGTCCAAACTGGAGCTAATCCTACTTTATCTCCAACAATTTTAGGTTGAACAATGTTTCCATCTATTTGTTGATATAAAATAAGTAATGCAAATCCTAATACTCCAAGCCTTACATTTGTAAAAGCGCCTAATATTAAAGCTACTAACCCACCAATGAGGGGTCCAATGTAGGGTATAACATTAGATATACCAGCTATAACTCCTACTAGTATGGCAAAGGGATGCTTTATTAGAAGCATTAATATAGAAGATACAATACCTACTATCACTGCATCTAAAATAACACCTTTTATAAAACCACCAAAAACCTCATCTAAATCCTTTAAGAATCTTCTAAATCCAATTCCTATCTTCCCTGGCATAAAAGCTTTACCGAATTTATCAAAGCTCCTAAACAAATTTTCTTTATCCTTTAAAAAATAGAAAGTAAGTATAATAGCTAATACAAAATCAATAATAAATGAACTAATACTAGTTATACCGTTAGTTATCATAACCACTAAGTTTTGACTAAACACAGACATCATTGATCCCATTTTATCTACTACTGGCTTAATTGTACTATAATCAATATTTAGTGACTTAAAATACTCATTGCCATAATTAATCCAACTCATAACTACTTCTTCATATTCTGGTATATTATTTATTAGGGATTTTGCATTTTCTAAAAGCGGTGGAATTATAAAGTTAAATATCAAAGATATTCCTAAGATTATAATTAGAAACACTAAAGTAACACTTGTTATTCTAAATATTCCATTGTATTTACTCTGATTTTCTTTCTTAAATACTCTTTGAAGTACTTTTTGCAGATAAATAACTGGTCCAAATAGTAAGTAAGCCATAATAAAAGCAGTTGTAATAGGAGTTAATATGTCCCATAACCTAAATAAAAAGCTATTTACCATAGCTAAAAACACATTACTTCTACTAATAATTTCATAAGCTCCAAAAAGTAATACTCCTACTATAACAACCAATATAGCTATATTTACATATTTTCTTTCTATACCTAATTTCTTATCAATCCTGAGTTTATCCCACATAAAAAATTCCTTCCTATACGTATATTTATATATCTACGTATAATTATGACTAATTTCACCATATAATCAATATGTTTTTATTATAATGCCATACATATTTACAAAAAGTTAATTAAAACAAAATAAATTAAAGAGGAATAAACTACTCCTCTTTAATTTATTTTACTCTTTTTCCTTGCTTTAACTCACTTCTCCAAAGTACGGCCTTTAAATCTTTCCAGTTAAAGGGTATTAATGGATATAAATATGCATCTCCAGTTAAAGTCTTGTTAAATGCTACTAAAAGTATAATTACAATTAAACCACCAAAATATCCAATAAAATTTAACCACCATGTAGTTAATAGTAAAAAAATTCTGCAAAATTTCATTGCATATCCTAGTTCTATATTAGGCTGAGCGAAACTTCCTACGGCTATAAATGCCATATACAGAATAGTCTCTGGCACAAACCATCCTACCTGTACAGCATAATCACCTAAAACTAATCCTCCTATAACGCCTAAGGAGGTACCTAATGAGCCAGGCGTACTTAAGGATGCCATCTTTAATCCATCGATGGCTAGCTCTAATGCAAGAAACTGAAGAACTAAAGGAATCTTATTCATATCCTTTACCCCAATAAAGGATAACCATTGGGGAAGCATATCTTGATTTTGTACTAATAAAATCCAAGTAGGTGTTAATATTAAAGTTAATAATAATACAAAATTTCTAGATATCCTAAGATAATTCCCTGTTACTGGAGGATAGTAAAACTCCTCCGCTTCTTGTAAAAAATCAAAAATTGAGGTCGGAAGCATAATTACACTTGGGCTATTATCAACTATAATGGCTAATTTTCCTTCTAGAATATGAGCTGCTGCTACATCTGGCCGCTCTGTATATTTAACCTTTGGAAATGGATTATAATATTTATAGTTGGTTAACGCTTCTATTAAACTCTGTTGATTCATAGATAATGACTCAACTTTTAATGAAGATAATTTATCTTTCACTTCATTAAGTAGCTTTGAATCTGCTACTCCATCAATATATCCTAAAACCACATCAGCCTTTGACCTCTTCCCTATAGAATATATTTCAAAAGTAAGCTTAGGATCTCTTATCCTTCTTCTTATAAGTGCTGTATTGAATACTACAGTTTCCACGAAGCCATCTTTAGACCCTCTAGTTACTTTTTCCTTATCAGGTTCTGCTGTGGTTCTAGCTGGATATGTTCTTAAATCTAGTATAAAGGCCTCCTCAAAACCATCAATTAATAATACTGTCGGTCCTGATAATAGCATTGTGATAATCTTTTCAATACTATTAGTAGTATCTACTTCCACGTAAGGAATGGTAGAATCAGCAAACTCCTTAGAAGTGGTCATACTATCAACTTGTTCCTTTGAAAGTTTAAAAAATGCATCTAATATTCTTTCCATTACATCATCTTTAATGAATCCATCTATGAATATTATGCATGCATTTCTTTCCCCTATGATTATATCTCTTTTAATTAAATCAAAACTCTTTTCTATGTTTACTCTACTCTTTATCTCCTCTAAATTCTTTTTTATATCTTTAGTTAGTACGTTCATAACACTCACTTCCTATTTGAAATTTATTTATATTTGTATTTACTGACATTAGTATTTACTAAAACTCTATTTTATATCACCGAAATTCTTTGCCTTAATATACTTATAATATAAAGTTATTTATTTTTAAGTTTCTTATCCTTTGATAAGTTTATAAGAGGTGATTTTATTGTCTTCGACTACTTTAGCACCTAACCTAACGGTGTATGGAATTTCCTCATATATAAAAGATGATAGTATATTTAATCCAAAAACTTTTATGCTCAGTAAGACAAACTGCTTAATAAGCAGACTATATGTTAAAATGTCAGATATTTTGCTACCCTATGATTGTGATGTTATTCAAGCAAATCTTTATATTCCCATACTAAGCGCATGTAATGAAAAATTTGCAAGAATATTAGTATATAGTGTAGATGGTCCACTAAATTCCGGTCGTATATCTTGGAGTTCCTTTGAAGGAGTACCAACTACTAAAATAGCCGATACCCCTATTTCTTTTCCTTATGTATGTGTTAACTTGACAAGTTTAATTCAACGATGGGTTAAAAATCCTGAATCAAATCATGGAATTTTGATTACTTGTAATGAAAAAGCTCATAATGAAATAAATGTTAATACAAACTTTACCTCTACAAATGGTATGCGTATAGTTATTAATTGCTCTAGAAAAGATGACTGTTGCTATCCTAAATTTCATGAGCTTATTTATGATGTAAATGGAACTACAGCCAACTATTGTTCACCGCCTGTAGATATATCTAAATTTAAGGTTGTATCTTTCTATATAAGAAATCTATCTACATCTCCTGTGAAGTTCTATTTACAATCCAGTCCAGACAATATTAGTTATATGCTTTCCTCTGAAGAGCTGATTCTAAAAGGCCATGAATTCAATTTCTTGACACCGTATTTTTGGTCTAAATATATTAGAATATGCGGCAATTCAAATTCTCCAATTTTTGCAAGAATATTTGTTCAGATACAAACTTAATATCAATTAAATATTTTAACTTTATAAACTAATGCTTAAAATAACTTATTCAAAGGCTACTATTCATAGCTGTTAACCTAAATAGCATAGGAGCATTATAAGTGGTAGTCATAGGATAAGTATAGGACTAAAAGATATTTAATATATCTTTTAGTCCTATACTTTTAAAACTCTATTAAATTTGGATTTTCTCTTAATAAAGAATCTTGTTGTTCTACTGTTATAGGTTCTTTATGGTACTGATTATACCCTTCATATTTTCTTCTCCTTAACTCCTTAGTACTCCAGCCTAAATGCTTTACTCTAATATTACATATTGCCGTCTCTAATTTAAATATATCTTCTGGAAATCTATTTCCCGTTTCGTTAATACCCTTCCAATCATAATCTATAAAGTTCTGAATTCTTGTTAATAAGATTTTAGGATTATAATTACTACGCCAATATTCATCCTCTCTATATTGAGTTTCATTCCACATGTCATATACGTAGAATCCATAGTTATCTATAAATTTATTTTCTAATAATGTTTTTATAGTATCTTTTATATTGTCTTCAAATATTTCATCACTATCTATTCTTAAGACCCACTGAGCATTATACTCTATACATTTTTGCCACAACTCTTTTGTTAATTCTTCCTCTGAAGTATTTACATCCTTAGATTTCTCAATTAATACTAAAGATTTATTAAATTCTTTAAAAATATTTTTGCATTTATCTAATACTCTCTTTTCTGCATGGTGACAAAGAATTATTCCTTCGTCTATATATTGAAGTGACGCTCTTAATGATTTTTCTAATATGTGTTCCTCTTCATTCTTAACTATCATGGCTAAGGTTAATTTGTTGGTTTTACTAATCTGTCTTTTATTCCACTGCAAAATACTATATAGACTTTGACCTAAAATATATTCTTCATTTTTCTTGCAATGAAGTGATTCTATAAATAAATTTCTGTTTTCTTCTATAATATCAACATGAAATTCATATTGGTTATCATCATCTAAAAAACTAACTTTTGAGCAAACATGAAAGACATTATTATTTACTTTTATATATTCTATACTTTGCTCTTTTATCTGTAAGATAATTTTCTTTTCCTTAAGAAATTCTTTATAAGAAGTCTTACTATTTAAAAGTAGAGTTTTGAATTTCTGACTTACTTTATCCACACCCTCATAGCCAGTTATTAATCTATAATCTACATTTAGGTACTCATTTAGATAGTTGATTATAAACGCCCTTACCTTTTCACATCTTAACATGTTGTAGACATCATCATATTTAAAAATACTTCCTCTTTCTCTAAAATTCTGTATATAATTTAAATATTTTCCTCCCTGCAGATCCATTGCAGGCAATGTGGTATCTGCATACAAATCAATTCCTAATACTGCAGCTCTTATAGAAAAGTATCTATCTTCTTTTAATGCTTTAATATTGTAAATAGGCGCAAATTTTACCCCTCTTAACAGTGCTCTTCTAGCAACTAGGGTTATAGTTCCTACCTCCCCAACTTTGTATATACTTTCACAATTTAATTTTTTTATGAATTCATTATCTATTGAACACTGTCCTATATCATAAATCTGTGGTTGCGGTGATTCCTCTTTACTGCAACTCCAAATTATTTCACTAATTATATCCTTTTTTTTACTAATTAAATGATCTATTAACTTAGGATTAATTAATATATCTGAATCAATAAACATAACATAATCATAATTGTTTCTAATAGTATGCTCTATTATAAAATCCTTGAATTTTGACAGACTATAGATGTTCTCATTATTCAAATTGTTAGTATCTATGTGCAATTTTTCACCTTTTTTGACAATTGTTTTATGGACCTCACTAAACTTCTGTAACATATCACTACTATTAAAATCATCATTGATATCCACAAAATAGTACTCAACTATAAAATTGCTTTCTATTTTATCTAAAAACTCTAAAAACACCTTCAACACATCTGATTTTTTCTTCACAATAGAAGCCACTAAAATTCTGTTCTTTTTCATAATCCTTTATATCTCCTTATACAGTATATTAATGCTAGCCTCATCTATTACACCTAATTCTTTGATTGACCTTATAGCTTCTTCTACTGCCAAAGATTTAAATCCATGTTTATAATATAATTTACTTAATTCAACTAATATCTTTTCATTATTAATATAATTTAGCATTGGAAGTAATTTTTCGAATACTTCAAATTCCTTTGCACTTATAAGAATATCTAAAAGTTTAATAAATTCACTTAGCACTAAATAAGAATTTTTAAATGTAAATTCTTCTATCTTTTTATCACTATTGAACATGTTTATTTTCTCCATAAGAGTTCTTACAATTTCATCTTTAATAAGCGCAAATTCCCCTTCGTTAATATTGGCCTTTTCTAATATCTTTATCATTAATAAATATATTATAGCTTCATCATAGTAAATAGACTTATATGATACACGAGAAAAGCTTATAAAACTCTCATTATATTTATTTAAATTAAAAAGTGCCTTCCCCATTAAAATACAAGATATGTCACTTGCTTCATTTTCACTTGCTTTTTCTATAAAACCTATAGCATGTTCATTACACTGAATGTTGATTAATACAGCTGCCAATAAAAATATTTCCCTTATATCACTTAGATTAAAGTTTTTCTCTAACTCATATACTACTTTATCACTATCACTATACAAGCCTTTATATGCAGTTCCTAATTGATAATAAATGATATTATTATCCCTTGTGTAATCTAATACCTTTTTATAATTTAAAATTGCCTCTTCATAATCCTCTAAATCTAAATAAATGTCTCCTAATGCGTGATAGGCTCTAAAACTTCCACATCCATTTAAAAAAGCACATTCTATTGGAGCTTCTCCTAATTCTAAAGCCTTGTTATAAGACTTTAGAGCTAAAGTATATTTCTTTGCCTTATGATAGGTATAGCCTTTATAAAACTGTAAGTCCGTAAACTCTTTAAAATTACTTAATCCTTCTTCTAATGCATCTATTGCCTTATCATATTCTTTCATCTCTATAAGACATAATGCCCTTTTTAATACAAGCTTCGTTGCATATCCAGTTGTTACACTCATATTATGATAAGCCTTATCATAATATATCAAAGCATTTTTCATATCCATCAATGCGAAATATTCACTAGCTAAATTGAAATTATGGAAAGAACTATTAGGGTATTTTTTTAATTCTTCTTTTATTATTCCTATATTTCTCTCTCTCTTTTTTTTACTATCAGATACCTCTGGAATATATCCCCTATGATATATTCTAATATCCTCTGATGTGAAGTTAGCATAATCAGTAGGCTGAAACTTATGCGTTATCTGTTCATGAATAGCCCCTTCAAACTCATATTCTCCTGTATTTCTTATTAAACGTATATTTAGATTATATAAATAGTCTTTTGAATCTTCCTTCACTACACTTAAGGTGTTAAAAAAATGTCCATGCTTTTTAGAAGTATTGATTAAATTTATTACCTTTCCCTTATCCCCTTCGTCTAAAACATCATCTCCATCCATTAATAATATCCAATCCTTAGTTGCCTTTGATAATGAAAAATTTCTTGCTGCAGAGAAATTATTATTCCAAGTATAGAAATATACTTTAGCCCCAAAACTATTGGCTATAGATACTGTATTATCTGTAGAACCAGTATCTACAATTATAAATTCATCTATAATATCTTTAACACTATTTAAACATTGTGCTAAAAACTTTTCTTCATTCTTCACAATCATACATAAGCTCACAGTCTTTAATTTTTCCATAACAAACCTCCTAACCAAAATTAACTAAGACATCTAAAACTTTAATCCCTATGGAAATAATTTAAGATGCCTTATATATAACATAGACTTGCAGACTACTCTGCAAGTCACTCTTCATCCATATCTAGCCATTATAATAGTCTAGTAGATTAAAAATTCACTATAAATAAATTTATTTTATCCTAATATCTTAGCTGTATAGAATACCTCAAAAGTATTAGCAGCCCCTGAGGTTTCATAGAATAATCTAGTAAAATTCATATAGTATGCTGGAACTATAACTTTATTAGTTCCAGGTCCCACTGCCATAGGACCACTTACGTCATCATTAGTAAAATATGCTGTACTATTAAGTGGTGCTACTTGTATCTGAACAGTTACTGTGTTGCTTCCAGTGTTTCTTACATAATAAGAATATTTTCCTTGTTGACTAGCATCTTTAACAAGGACTGCTGCTGAGTTAGTAACTGCTGTTAAAACTGTGCTATCAGTTACATTTGTTGTAGCAGATATATTAATACTATCTGTAATTCCACTTAAACTTCTGATACTTAAATTCGATGCTGTTACTGTTACTGTTCCGAATACAGTTACGCTATCAGTTGCTCCGCTTAACTCTCTTATATTTGCTGTTACGGTTCCTGTTACGGTTAAGCCTGCTCCTCCTGCAAATACTGTTACGCTATCTGTGGTTCCGTTCAAAT
>DFXM01000013.1:95152-95278 GCA_002381695.1 Clostridium sp. UBA4108
CTAGATCTGTTGCTGTTACTGTTACTGCTCCGAATACAGTTACGCTATCGGTTGCTCCACTTAATTCTCTAATATTGGCTGTTACGGTTCCTGTTACGGTTAAACCCGCTCCTCCTGCAAATACTG
>DFXM01000016.1:0-32436 GCA_002381695.1 Clostridium sp. UBA4108
GCAATAATATAAAGTTCAACTTGAATAAATTATAAGAATGTCTATTTGTATTATGTAGTTTTATTATTGAAACTTATATAATATATTTTATTTAAGAAAATCCCATTAGCTTCTTTACAATATAACTACAAAAATAGATTTATATAGTATATTTTCTCTGTAGAAAGTCCAGTCAATTCCTTTTTCATGCATGCTCACTGGTCTTACATTAGCAAAACATTTCCTCCGATATGCTTATTAAACATGCTCTACAAACCACTCAAGATTCTGTTCCATTATTGCTTTATTAAGCCCAGGTTTACTAGGCCCGTGCTCCATTCCCTTAAATACCACAAGTTCACTTTCCACTCCTAAGTCTTGTAATCCTCTATAGAGTTCATATGCATTTGGAACAGGCACCCTCTTATCATTATCACCATGTTGGATAAGGGTTGGTGTGCAAGCAGTTTTTATATAGGTCATAGGAGAAGTTTTTGCATATATCTCTGGATCATTCCATGGTGTTGCTCCTAGATATGATCTAGTAAATGTTGTTATGTCCGTATTTGCATAGTAGGTAGTCCAGTTACTTATTCCTGCGCCTACAGAGATTGCTTTAAACCGATTGCTAAAGGTTGCACAGAAAGCTGAGATGTATCCCCCTTGGCTCCATCCCATTACTCCAACTCTTTCGCCATCTATTATGCCCTTTTCTATTAGATTATCTACCCCTGAAATAACATCCTCATAATCTCCTACCCCAAGCATTCTAAAATTATTTGTCAAGAACTTGTTCCCATAGCCTGAGCTTCCCCTATAATTAGGCTCAAGAACAATAAAACCCCTCTCTACAAACTGCTCAATTGGGTAGAGTTTATTCATATTATGGATGGGGAATGATGCCCATGTTGGTCCACCATGTATAACTACCAAAAGCGGATACTTTTTATTTGAATCATAATCACGTGGCTTGGATAAGACTCCTTCTATCTCAAGACCATCCTTGGTGCTCCAGATTAGAACTTCTTTTTTGCTCAATAGTTTATTCTCGTATACCTTGCTTTCATTGGTTATTTGTACTTCGTTTATATAAACCTCAGCTGCCCTATTTTTTTCTGTTTTAATATAAGCTATCTTTTCACCGTCAGAGGTACTATCTGCATCAGCTATATAACATTGATCTTCACTATAGATTGAAGTGAGTTCACCTTTTTCAGAAACCATTCCAATCCTATAGTTGGCTCGATCCTGCCAGGTTACAAGAATTCCTTTGCTTGTCCATTTAATAGGTGTAACACTTCTATCAAATTCAGATAACCTCATTATGGTTTCTTCTTTTTCAAGATCATATATCTCTAAAACAGCATCCTCCCAAACTTTCCACTTGTAATATTCCGGTTCTCTTGGAGTTTTAGCAAATACAATCTTATTTCCATCTGGAGAGAATGCAATATTTGAGCTAAGAATTCCAGTAATATTAAGTTTTGTAAACTTTTTAGTAGATATATCCAATAGGTACACACTTGCTTCTACATCTCTTATATCCCCTGTTGGAGTACATATAAGTGCAGCTTTTTTCCCATCGGTTGATATTTGGAAACCCCTTACGCTAAAATCCCTGGGATTTGTTATCTCCTCTTTAATATCCTTTGGTTCTTCATTTTTATCTCTTTTTTTATTACTTAGTTCTTTAAATGATTCAATTGCCTCCTCTATTCCTACATAGCATAAATAATCATTTTTATATTCCTTATCAACATATTTAAATTCTCCATAAGTCTCTTTACGTTTTTTTAATTCCTCTGAGTCAGTTTCCGTAGTTGTATAGTATATTCCCTTGCCATCAGGGGACCAGATAAAGTTCTTCACACCTTCCTTGGAATTTGTGATCTGAATTCCATTGAACTCGTCAAAGGTTTTCAAAGCAATTTGCTTTCGAAGCTTTTCTTTTTCGCCTATCTCTACAATATAGGCTAAATAGCTCTTATCGGTGGCCCACGCAGGGCTGCTGCTTTCAGATTTACCTGTTGTGATGGGATAATGTTTTTGCCCATCTACTTCATAAACCCATACATGATTTCTGTATGTATTTTCAGCTAAATCAGAAGTCCTTTTAACATATGCAACAACCTTTCCGTCCTTACCAATGCTTATTGATTGAAGCCCTGGCATTTGTACTAGCTCCTCAATTGAAGTATAGCTTGTCTTATTCATAAATTCCTCACTCCTTTCATTATCTTAGGATTTGTGCTATAACAAATAATATTTGGTAATTTAGCACTTGCTTTGATTATATAGTATATTTTAGATTTTTTGAACTATTCAAACTATTTCGTTATGAAAACTTTTAACGCTATGTTTATGTGAAATATATATCACTATATTCACTTAATATGATCTTTGATTGCATTAGCATAAAATTATACTATAAAAATAGCCATAACATCTACAGAAATTGTAGTGTTACGGCTATAAAAGGCACCAGTGTACTTTTTTAGTACCCTCGTAATTTGCGACTCTCTTTGATTTAAATTTTACTCTACAGATTTTAGTGCTTCAATCATATTTACATTTTTTAATTTTATATGCATCATTATCATAACCAATATGGCAAAAATCATTGTAATTAAGCCAGAGATTACATAACTACTCATGTCTACAGTTGGTATCATCATCATATTATCCATTTCTGCTGTGCTTACTAAAAATACATATAATATTTTACCCATAAATGAACCTGCAAGTATTCCTAATATAGTTAGTATTATATTTTCTCTAAATATGTACATTGCAACTTCATTATCATAAAAACCTAATACCTTTATTGTAGATATCTCTCTTATACGTTCAGATACATTTATATTTATTAAATTGTATAGTACAACAAATGCTAAACTTCCTGAAGCAACTATTATTACTATCATAACTAATCCTAAATCAGCAGATTCACTTAAACTTCTTATCTTTGAAGCAAGAGTAACATTTATTACTTTATCATTATCCATAAGAGCAGAAGATATTTTGTTCTCATCTTCTCTGTCTGAATTTAACTTTAGTAATTGTGCATTATATGTTGGCTCACTATTAAATATCTCTTTATAATATGATGGTGATAAATATATATAATGTCCGGCATAATTTTCTACTATATTATCTACCCTAACTTTATGAGAATTATTATCTGAATCTGTTACAGTTACATCATCGCCAACAGATGCATCTAAAATTTTTGCAAGTTTTTCATTTATAACCACTCCATTATCAGATAGTTTGTACTCAGTGCCACTTTTTCTATGATTTAATAATATATATTTACTTAACTCATCTGTATTTTCTGGTACATACATAATAGCACTTTGCTTGCTTACACCTTCTTTACTAAAAATAACTGAATCTTGATAAATGTTTAAGCTACTTTCATAGCCTTTTAAGTTATTTAAATATTCATTGTATTCTTCATCTTCTTTTTCAGTATTATTATCATTAAATACCACCATAGCATCGTATTTTAATAGTTTACCAAACTGAATATCCATAACTGAAGAGCTAGATTTTTCAAGAGCCATCCCTGCAACCAGCATAGCCATACATCCTGATATGCCAAGTATTGTCATTAACATTCTTTGCTTATATCTAAAAAGATTTCTAAATGTAACCTTTTGATTGAAATTCAATCTTTTCCATAAAGGTGTAATCCTTTCTAACAATATCTTCTTACCAAGTTTAGGAGCTTTTGTTCTCATTAAATTAGAAGGATTTTCTCTTAATTCTTCTTTTAATACAATTAATGATGCTCCTACTGTGCAAAATATTGAAGCTACTAAAGATTGAATTATATAGGATGAATAATAGTGTATTTTAACCTCTGGTAAAGTAAATGCAGATGAATAGGCTTCACTAATTATGTAAGGAAGTATACTGCTTCCAACTACTATACCAAGCACGCTTCCTGCAATACTAGCTAATGCTGCGTAAACTACAAATTTTCTAGCTATTTCTAAATCTTTATATCCTAAAGCTTTTAATGTTCCTATTTCTACTCTATTTTCTTCTACCATTCTCGTCATTGTAGTTAAGCATATAAGTGCTGCAACTAGGAAGAAAAATACAGGAAATACGGAAGCTATTTTATCTAAGCTTTCAATTGAACCCTTGTAAGTTGAGTAACCAGGATTATCATTCCTATCAAAAAAATAATATTTACTATGATCTAAATCCTTTAATTTTTCTTTTTCTTCCTCTAGCTCTTTTCGTCCATCTATTAGTTTTTCTCTATTTTCCTTGATTTCACTTTCTCCATCAAGGAGCTTTTTCTCTGAATCATCAAGGTCTTTCTTAGCCTTATCAAGTTCTAACTGTCCTTGTTTTTTGCCTTCCTCAAGGTCTTTTTTACCTTTGATAAGTTCTTCTTTGCTTTTGTCTAATTTCACTTGAGCTTTTTCAAGTTGTATCTTTCCCACATTAAAACTTTTAACTTGCTCTTCATAGACAGTTACCCCTTGTTGATACTGAGTTATTCCAGCTACTAAGGTTTCTAGCTTAGATTTATTCTCACGTATACTTTTACTAGCACTTTCTACTCCTTTTGACATATTAAGCACTAAAGAAATATTCGTTGGGTCTTTTTCTAAGCTATTTACTAAATTACTTAATTCATTTAATCCTAAACTAGGGTTAGATATAATACCTTTCCAATACTGAATTTTTTCATTTGAAATTCTGTCACCTTCTTTAAGGCTATTTGCTGTTTCTCTCATATCATTGGAAAGTGCAGTATATGTTGTAATTAAAGTATTTAAACTATCTATTTGCTTTTTATACTCTATTGTACTTTGTGCAGGATCAATTCCTTGTTTTAAAAATTCTTGCTTTGAATTATCAAGCTCAATTTTTGCTGTCTTAAGTTGTTTTTCACCATGTAAAAATTGCTCTTTTTGCTTATCAAGTTCCTTTTGACCCTTATCTAACTGCTTTTGCCCTTCAATTAATTTCAGTTCACCATCTTTAATTTCTTGCTGATACTTTTTCACAAATTCTTCATATTGCTTTTTACCATCAAGAAATTGCATCTTACCATCATCTATTTCTTTTTGAGCATCTTCAAGCTTTCTTTCCCCATCTTCTATTTCTTTATAAGCTTTATCAAACTCTTTTTCTGCCTCTACTTTTACTTCTTCAATTCTTTCTACAACTCTATTTGAGTATAAACTTTCAAGATACTTATTATTTTCTTCCATTCTTTCTTTATACTCATCACTATATGCACCAAGGTCATCTACATTTTTAAATCGTATATATATTTCAGTGTATACATCCATTGATATGTCAGAGCTATTTAATATTGCAAAGTAGTCTACACTTCCTTTTCCAACAGTAGTTGCCCCTCTAGATATATTTTCTATATACATAGGGCTTTGAACAAATCCAACAATTTTAAAAGTTTTCTTATTAAAATACTCATCTAAGTCTTCATCAGATTCTATTGTATATGTATCCCCTATCTTTAGATCTTTATTTTCCTTTAAAGCATTTTCATCTAAAGATATCTCGCCACTGTTTTCAGGTAATCTACCTTCTGTAACAATAAGCTTATTTATATTACTAGAGTTCTTTAAATTATATTCCATAAACTTAACAACACTATTTATATTAGTTAAATTTACATCTATACTATGCGCTCCAAAGTAATCTAGAATTTTATCGTTATTTTCAAGTAACTCTAAATCATTTTCCTTAAGACCTATACTAGATACTATCTTGGTATCCATTAAATTTTGTTCCCTAAAAAATTCATTTATGGACTCTTTTAAGTCTGGCCCACTTGATTTGATGCCGGAGTAGAAGGCAACTCCTAAAAAGATTATAGCTAATATAGAAATAAACCTTGCTTTTGAAGATAATATTTCTCTTGTTATTGATTTTTTATATGCTCTATTTTCCATCTCTTACCCTCTACCACTCTATAGCTTCAACTGAAACAGGATTTTTATTTACTTCCATACTTGTAACCTTGGCATCCTTAATTTTTATAACCCTATTTGCCATTGGTGCAAGAGCTGAATTATGGGTTATAACAATTACTGTTGTACCTGTATTTTTGCATGTATCTTGTAATGTCTTTAAAATCTGCTTTCCTGTTTTATAGTCAAGAGCACCAGTTGGCTCATCACATAGAAGCAATTTAGGATTTTTTGCTATAGCTCTCGCTATAGATACTCTTTGCTGTTCCCCACCTGATAATTGAGATGGAAAATTGCTTTTTCTATGACCAAGTCCAACTAACTCAAGAGTTTCATCAACATCTAAAGCATTCTTTGAAATTTGTGTAGCCAGTTCCACGTTCTCTTTTGCAGTTAAGTTTTGAACTAAATTATAGAACTGAAATATAAACCCCACATCATATCTTCTGTAATTTGTAAGCTGCCTATTGTTAAACTTAGATATATCCACATTATCAATAATTATCTTACCTTCATCACAGGTATCCATTCCTCCAAGTATATTGAGCACAGTTGTTTTACCAGCACCACTGGGCCCTAGAATAATAGCAAACTCTCCCTTTTCTATGGAGAAGTTAATACCATCATTTGCCGCAATAGTGGTTTCTCCAACCTTGTATCTTTTATATTCGTCTATTATCTCTATATATGACATCTTGCCCTCCTTATCTATACTGCCTTTAAATACTCAATGTCATTAAATAGACACCTTGCTTATTTAATGCTACAATACTAAGTATAAATAATATATAAGTCAGTTACAATAATCACATGTTTTTATAGTGTTATTAAATATACATTTATGGTATTTTTGTTCATTTAATAACCTATGCTTGAAAATTGTTTTAGTAAATACATTAAGGATTTTAGTAAATATTTTAAAAGGATGAGTTAAATGGCAGGAGTTAAAGGAAATAGAAGAATTTTATATACTAAAAAGATAATAAAAGAAAGTTTAATTGATTTGCTTCAGCATAAGAAAATTCATGAAGTTACTGTTACTGATATCTGCAAAAAATCAGATATTAATAGAGGAACTTTTTATACCCATTATAAAGATACCTATGACCTACTTAAATCGCTAGAGGATGAATTATTTAATCAAATCTTAGAATATATTGAAGAAACCCCAGTTGAAGATTATAAAGATGTCTTATTACTTAAAGCCCTTGAATTGATTGAGGAAAATAAAGAATTATGCAAGATATTATTCAGTAAACAAATGGAAAATAACATTATGGACCGTATTATTTATATAGCAAGCAAAGCTAAAATTGATAAGCTAGTTAGTAGTTCAAAAGTGGATGATGTGTTTTTAGATTATTTTATAAAATACTCTGTAGGAGGAGTAGTTTCGGTTGTTCAAACATGGCTGGAAAAAGATTTAAATGAATCTCCTAAGGAAATAGTTAATATTATAAACGATATTAGTTCTTTCCATTCTTAATATTTTAGTATGAAGGAATATTCACTTAAAGCCCGATGCTAAGATATAAAAAAATACATAAATAATTTTGTACTTTCTATAAAAAAGAGGCTTTTGCAAAATAAAAAGTCCAACTGGTAATATTACCAAAAAATAAATATGGCACACCGATAGGTTCCGTGATATATAAAAGTTACGACACAATTAAAAACACGGGAGGCTACCAGTATGCCAAATAAAATTACTAATTACATTGTATATATTTACCTTTTATGATTTAAAAAATTTCCTCATTTTTCTAGCTGCGATTCTACCTTTACGTTTAATCATACTTTTAATAATTATAGGCTTAAGTTTCTCTAGTTCCACACCTTCCTCATCATATTTCCTGACAAGTGATATGGCTCCAAACTTACATCTAAGTGTACATGCTCCGCAGCCTATGCACATGTATTCGTCTCTAACTGTAGATCCACAGCCAAGACAACGTTCTGTTTCTTTTTTCATTTGCTCTTCTGTGAAGGTAGGGCGTAAATCCTTGAAGGTTTCTTTTGATTTCTTACCATCTACATGGAGTGCTCTTTGTCTAGGCATACAATCATAGTTTTCAAGGGTTAAGTTTTCTTTGTCTAGTGCATGATAAGCTCTCCTATCACGTCCATTAACTAAGCTTTGACCTGGTTGAACATAACGATGAATTGAAACAGCTGCTTCTTTACCCATAGCAATGGCATCTATTGCAAACCTTGGACCTGTCATTGCATCTCCACCTGCAAATACATCTTTTTCTCCTGTTTGTAGGGTGAAGGAATCTGCCTTTATTGTTTTGTTTGGATTTAATTCTGCCTGACTTCCCTCTAAAAGATTCACCCACTCTATTCCTTGTCCAACAGAAATTAATATATGACTTGCCTTAACAATCTTAACTTCGTTTTCATCAAATTTTGGATTAAACCTTTTATTCTCATCAAAAACAGAAATACATTTTTTAAATTCAATTCCAACTACCTTGCCATCTTCAGTTAGAATTCTCTTTGGTCCCCAAGAATTATTTATTTCAATATCCTCAGCTAAAGCTTCATCTATTTCTTCATCTAAAGCAGGCATTTCTTTTCTACTTTCAAGACAGAACATAGAAGTATTAGTTGCACCAACTCTTGTAGCAGTTCTTGCAACGTCAATAGCTACATTACCACCACCTATTACAACAACTTCTCCATCTAAATTAATTTCATTTCCTAAGTTAACTTCACGTAAGAAATCAACTCCAGTGATAACACCCTGGCCATCTTCTCCTTCTATACCAAGGCTTCTTCCGGATTGAGCACCTATTGCAAGATAGAAGGCTTTATAACCCTGAGATCTTAAATCATTAAGGCTTATATCTTTACCTACTTCAACACCAGTTTTGAATTCTACCCCTAATTCTCTTAAGATATCTATTTCAGCATTTATTACATCCTTTTCCAATCTATAAGAAGGAATACCTAGTGTTAGCATACCACCAAGTACTTTTTGCTTCTCAAATACAGTTACCTTGTATCCATCAATTGCTAAGTAGAAAGCACAAGATAACCCTGAAGGTCCTGCTCCAACAATAGCTATCTTTTTACCATATTCATGTCTTTTCTTTGGCACATAACGATGATCCACATTTAAATCTTGTTCTGCTATAAATTTTTTAATTTCATCTACAGCAACAGATTCATCAATATCACCTCTTGTGCAAGCAGATTCACATTTTCGTGGGCAAATACGTCCACATACTGCGGGGAATGGATTTTCATGCTTGATAAGTTCAAGGGCTTCTTTGTATTTTCCTTGAGAAGCTAGCTTGATATATCCTTGAACAGCTATGTGCGCTGGACAATTGGTTTTACAAGGACTTGTACCAGTTTTAACAACATTTTCTCTGTTAGTTCTGTAATCAACATTCCATTTATCTGGTCCCCATTCAGTATTTGATGGGAAGTCTTCTCTTTTCTCCTCAATAATTGGTGTTTTAGTACATAATTTTTGTCCTAATTTCAAAGCATTAACAGGACACACCTCAGCACATTCTCCACAAGCAACACATTTATCTTTGTCTATTTGTGATATATAATTTGAACGAACAAAATCATTGTGTAAGAACATTGCTGCATTTCTAGCAGCTAAGCAAGAACAACCACAGCAATTACATATTGCATGAGTTTTGCCTGAACCATCTGTATTTGGTATCTGATGCATAAGACCATTTTCTTCAGCTCTTCTTATAATATCAAAGGCTTCTTCACGGGTAATCTCACGACCTCTACCTGTACGTATATAGTATTCAGCAGCATCTCCAAGCTGGATGCACATATCTTCTTTTAAGTGTCCGCAACCTTCACCCATGGCTTCCCTTGCTGTACGGCAAGAACAATCTGCAACTGAGAAAACAGTATTTTTATTTAGATATTGAGAAATTTCCTCATAGGATGCCCTTCTTGTTTCTCCCTCAATAGCTGTTTCTATAGGTATAACACGCATAGGCCCCTTTCCTACTGGAAAAATACCAGCTGCCACAGGTGCTTTTCTTTTTCCGTATTCATCAAAAGCCTGACCTACTTGGGTAAAGTTATTAATATTTTCTTTGTGTGGATGATTAACTATAAGTTCCATATGTCCAGGAACCCAAATTTCAAGCCAATATTTATCAACACCATCTTTGTTACCTATTAGACAACCACCTGCAATAGCTAATTGCCATAGAATTTTAGATGTTTCTTCTACAGATTTACCACAACGGGCTGCAACTTCTTCTGCACTCTGGGGTTTACGAAATTCAAGACAAAGGGCTATCTCTGCCATTTCTTCTGTAATAACAGCCTCTAGAACTTTATACTCCGGATGGTTCTCTGTAATTTCTGATTTTGAACCACGTTTTGTCTTACTAATCTTATTGGCAAGCTCCAGTACTTTTTCTTTTGCCATATTTGTTCTTTAGCAAGAGAAGGTATTAGGCATCTGAAAATAAATAATAAGTCAAAGATGGGAAGTATATTTTGAGTTAGACAAGGAAACAGGTTCCGCAGATAGTAGCACTATCTAATGGTTCTGTTAACGCAGTATAACACAAAATAGACGAGCATTCTGACTTATTTATTTTTTGAAGATGCCTTAATCAAACTCTCACTAAATCTATCCCCCTCACATTTTATATTATTTATTTGATAGTGCCTAATTACTAACTATATATAATTTGGAATAATACCTATACTGCTTTAATTTTACCTCTGATGAAGCTTTGTTCAGCCTTTCCTGTATACAGTTGCCATATATACCAGAAAACATAAGGAATTATTAGTATAGCGTTAACTATTCCCCATACATATAACACATCTGCATTCATCCATGTCGATGCATCCATTACAGCTGGAAATAAGTTAGGGAAACAAGCTCTAATTAGCACATGAGCTGATAATGTATAAATACGAGCAGCTATATAAAGTTCAGGTTTTCTTTTAATAATTGGATATACTTCTGCCGCCATTAATATGCATATAGAGCTTGCAAAGTATTTACCAGTTTCACCATATACAAAGCATAAATTCCAAGTTGTATATAGAAAATTCCAAGCTACAGTAGTATAAGCTATAAACATACTCTTATCTTCATCACTTAATTTGAAGAATTTCCTTCCATTTGGGAATGGAATAGTAACACATAATAATAAGCCACAAAGTGCATTAGCATAGTTTCCTAAAGCAACATCTTTTAGTGTAGCTTCAGCAATATTTAAGAATAATACCAAATATATAAACCAAACTATCCAATCCTTCCTCATGAAGTCCCAAAATTTACCTTGGTATTGTTCTTGATCAGCTAATCGGAAGAATCCACCTATTGCAAGTGGAAGTATAGCACTAAATGTTTTTGCCCAACGAAACCAGCCATTTATACCTCCCATAAGCCAAATTGGAAAAGTACATAATGCAGCAACCCAAAAGACAGCTGAAAACTTATAGTGGTTCTTCATGAATTCAATCATGAATAGCAGAAAAATAAAATAAATTGACATTGAAAGTACATAATGCCAAACAGGAATATTCATACTATAAGTCCCTCCTCTCAAATTATTATTGATAAATCTTCCTAATATTAACATAATACTATATAATGTTAACATAAATAACCAATATTTAATCGGTTTTTTATAATAATTTTCTATTTATTCTAAATATATATATTTAATCCTTATATATACAATTATCTTAAATCTACTTAAACTAAAGCAAGAATTTTATGATGAGTTTATAAATAAAATATAAAAAACCCACGGCAAAACTGTCGTGGGTTTTAATGGTGGGGATGAAGTATTACCTTTAAAACCCACCATAATTTTTTTAATAGCGATAATATCTAACATCAACTGGAGCATCTTTAAAGTGAATTTATTCATTTTTATTTGCTTTTTTAAAATTTATAATCTTTAATATCTATATTGCTAACTCTATTTTATAAATAATTACATATATTTCAATGATATCATAAGTCTTAAGAAATATTAATCTATTATTCCTTATTATGCAAAAAAATTCCATTGCAAAATATCTTTTTAACTATATTAAAAACCACTTTAATGTTTACAATTTTATTCTAAACATTGAAGTGGCTTTCTATATTAGCCTTATAAAACTTTATTATCTTTTTCATTAAAGCTGGTTTTATAATACTTCTAATGAATAATATATTAAGATTAAGAACTAATTAAAACCAACCGTGATGATAAGAATTTTTTCACAACATAATCATCTGCCAAATGACACTTTTCCTTTTATTAAAGATATGATATGTTATATAATGTCGAAATTTGTAGGGTGTTTTTAAAGGAGTGATTATTGTTGAAAACAGATAAAGTAACTGAAAAAGTAGTAAGAGGAAAGAGGATTTATATTGTAGAAAATCATCACGAAGTTATAATTCCATGGTCAGAATATGCCTCTAATAATGAAACTGCACCAGTATTATTAACTTTTGACCACCATATGGATACCCGTAGTGCATTTTACAGGCATTCTTGTAATGTTGCTGGGCTAGAATGGAGACCTGTAAGAGATCGACTTATAGCAAATACATATATAAATGAATCAAGTACAATTGCATCATCATTAGACAAGCTTTCCAATGATGAGCATATAGATTTTGCATTACAAACAGGGATGATATCAGACGCAGTAGTATTTAGCCTACTGAGTGCAGGTATTTGCAGAGATTATGCCAATAATAAAATATACTATATAGATCCTTGCTGCACTAGCAAATGTAAAAAAAGTTCACATGGCGATGAGTGCCAAATTGATGTATACGATAAGGTAATAGAAGGAGCGGAACTATTGTTTAAATTAAATCAGATAAATAATTTTATACCTGGTTTTTTTATCTCGAATAGAATAAACAAGAAATTTATTTTAGATATTGATTTGGATTGTTTTCATACTAAAAAAGCTATCAATGCCGTAGACATGTCTGTTTTTAACTATTTAGTAAATAATGCAGAAATAGTTACTATAGCAACGGAAGGATATTATGTTGAGTTAGAAAAAAAGGATAATGATATAAATGAGAATTATCTTTTAGAAAAGTTATTAGTACATATAGAAAATGCTATAGAAAGAACAGAAGGTAATAAAAGATTTAAATTCTCTCGATACAATAATACAGAAGAACTTATTACAGTATCTTGAAGAAGTCATTGTATTAGAGTCTATTGCTACTAAAATCACAAGTGAGGTCAATGGAAATAGATTTTCAAATTGAAAAATCTACCCTCACTGCGAAAGCGAACTAACATAACCCTAATCATTCTTCAGCATTTAATTCAACTATTTTTGACTTTAATAACCTGACTTTACTTCAATATTCTCATCAAGTTTAATCTGATCAAGCTTAACACTTCTTCCTCTTTTCTTTTTATTTCCTGATAGCATGGCATACAATAACCACCAGTTCTATCAGCTATTGTTTGCAAACTAGTTGCCTTACAACCTTCGCTTCTACAAATTATAATAAGGATAATCATAAAGATTCTTATACTTACACTGTAAAATATGACGATACCATAGAACTATTAAAGCATATTCAACCTTGTTTAATAATAGAAACAAAGAAAAAAGGGCAGAATTAATATTAACTAAATATAAAAAAATTACTCCTAGAAATGGTAGATATAATGAAGAAATGGAAGCTAATAAAGAAAGTTTCTATGAAGAGCTTATCAGTATAAAATAAAAAATTCATCATATTTCTATGGTGAATTTTTTTCTATGGTGGAGTCGAACCCCCCACCAGAAAAATCTCTCTCTTTATTTCTTCGTAAACTCCTTCACCTTATCAATAAACAGCTTTTCATGTGGTGTGAAGACATGATTCTGCTTATAAATTATAATGTCCTTATTGACAAGAGAACCAGCAGAGGATTTTCTCAAAATCATATTCTGATGGTCTAAAACATCCTGTGGAATTGGAGATACCCACATAAAGGAACCCTTCACCCTTTGCAATAAGTCAAATTGACTTCCCCTCTCATATACATAAATCCGTTTCGAAGGTAACTTGGCTTTAAAATCCTTTTTAATTTCACTAGGAGAAAGAGAAGGTACTTGAAAATCCCCATGGACAATTTCTGTATAGTCGCATAAATCATAATAAGGTATATCTTCATAGTGAGCAAGGGGATGGTCTTTTGACATAAGCAAGCATAAGTCAAATTCCCAAAGTGGTTCATATTCTAAATCCGAATCCTTTAAAAAAGATAAAAAGTAGTTTTCATATAGTTTTTGATAACGAATAATTCCTAAATTAGAATCTCCGTTATTCACATCATTTATTGCTCCCATGGAATTTGTTTCTTTAAAAAATATGTTTATTTCCCTTTCCTCTTTAAAGGAGTTAAGAAATTCTGAAAATGCAACAGAAATATATGTTGCTCTAGGAACAGATATATTAAATTCTATGACATCAGATTCACAAGGCTTATATAAAGATTCTAACTCATTAATTTGAGATAAAATCGCCTTTGTATAGGATAAAAACTCATCACCTTTTCTAGTTGGTTCAACCCCTTTAACAGTGCGCTTAAAAATAGTTATTCCAATCTCTTTTTCAAGTTCCTTAATAGCCCTGCTTAAATTAGGTTGTCCCATAAATAAATTCTGAGCAGCCTTAGTGATGGAATTAGTCTTTTCAACTTCTACAATATATTTTAAGTGTAATAAATTCATAGCTATCATCCATTCATTATTAAACATATTTGACATATAAATTATACATTACCCCCTCCTAAAGTTCAATGTTACAATAAGAATAATGTGAATATTTTATCAATTCTCACAGATGATTTCTAGTTAAAATTATTAATGAACATTTTAAAGGAGGCTGTAAAATGGATGTTTCAGTATGCATAGGCAGCAGTTGTCATGTTAGAGGATCTTATGAAATAATGAATAGCTTAAAGGCAATGATAACTGAAAAAGACTTAGATAGTCAGGTTCAGGTTAAGGTTGCCTTTTGTCTTGGCTATTGTAAAGCAGGAGTAACCATAAAAGTGGACGAGCAGCTTGTAACAGGCGTAACAAAGGAAAATTTGACAGAGGTTTTTGATAAATATGTTTTAAAGAAGGTTGATTAACATATGAGTATTTTAAAATTAAAAAAGGCCAACTGTAAAAATTGTTATAAATGTGTAAGGAATTGTCCTGTTAAATCCATCGAAGTTAAGGACCATCAGGCACAAATCCTAGAAAGAGACTGTATACTTTGTGGAAATTGTATTTTAACCTGCCCTCAAGATGCTAAAGAAGTTAGAAATGACTTAGAAATTGTTAAAAATTTAGTTAGAGGAGATAAAGATATTATTGCTAGTGTTGCTCCTTCTTTTATTGCAAATTATAATGTTTCAACCTTTGAAGCATTTAAAGATATATTAAAAAGACTAGGTTTTTCAGATGCCTATGAGACAGCACAAGGTGCATTTTTAGTAAAGAGTGAGTATGAAAAACTCATATCTAAAAACACTGGAACAACAATAATTTCTTCTTGTTGTCCCACAGTGGTTAAATTAATTCAAAAGCATCATCCTAATACTCTTAGAAATTTAGCTCCTGTTTTATCCCCTATGCAAGCTCATGGGAAGTTGATTAAAGCAGAGAATCCCAATGCTCAGGTAGTGTTTATCGGACCTTGTATTTCTAAAAAAGATGAGGTGGAAAACTATCCTGGACTAATAGATATGGCTTTGACCTTTGATGAGCTCAACCAGTGGCTTGAAGAAGAACAGATTAACATAACTAATATGAAGGATACACCTTCTGCAAAATACTTATCTAGATTCTTTCCTGTGGCTGGTGGAATAATTAGAACTATGAATATAGATACAGATTATAAATACATTCCTATAGACGGCCTAGATAATTGCATTGATGCACTGACTGAAATAGAGGAAGGGAAATTTGAGAATTGCTTCATCGAAATGAGTGCCTGCAATGGTAGTTGTGTTAATGGTCCTACAAAAGGTAAAAATAAATTAAACCTTATAAATGCACAAATAAAGGTGGAGGAACTTGCTCTTAATAGGGAAACTTCCTGTGATTATGATTTAAACACAGATATGAATCTCTATAAGGAAATTAAGAGTGAAGAGATTGTTTACCTTCCTCCTAGTAAAAGTGATATTGCAGCTATTCTTAAAAAAATGGGTAGAAATAGTCTCAGTGATGAACTTAATTGTGGTACCTGTGGATATCATACCTGTAGAGAAAAAGCCGTTGCAGTATATTTTGGCAAGGCCGAAATAACCATGTGCCTTCCTTATATGAGGAGTAAAGCAGAATCCTTCTCTGACAAAATTATAAGTGCAACTCCAAATGCAATTTTAGCTGTGGATATGGATTTAAAGATTCAACAAATTAATAGAGCTGCCTGTAATATCTTTGGGATTTCTAGAAGTGAAGATATTATCGGTGTACCTGTGTCAAGAATTATGGACGAGTTTGACTTTGTCAATGTAATTTCTAAAGATGAAGGTAGGATAAGCAAGAAGATTTATTTAGCAGAATATGAAAAATACATAGACGAGCTGCTGGTATATGATAAAAACAGCCATGTAGTAATTTGCATAATGAAGGATATAACCAAGAAACAGTTAAAGAGAGAGAAACTTCTAGCTTCAAGAAATAACGCAAAAAATATTGCTGATAAAATATTGGAAAAGCAAATAGGTATTGTTCACGAAATCGCTTCCCTACTTGGTGAAACCACAGCTGAAACACAAGTAGCCTTAAATGAATTGAAAAACACTATGTTTGAGGAGGATGAAGACTAGTGAAAAACATATTTATGGAGTGTGGATTTGTAAGCCTCAATAAACATGGTGAAAAGATTTGTGGAGATTATTATACCATGGTAAAGAAAGAGGATACCACCACAATTGTACTTTCTGATGGTCTTGGTAGCGGAATTAAGGCAAATATCTTGGCCACACTAACTTCAAAAATTTTAAGTACCATGATGGCTGGAAATATGTCTATTGAAGATAGTGTGTATACTGTAGCAAAGACCTTGCCTGTATGTAAGGTTAGAAATCTTGCCTATTCAACCTTTACAATATTTCAATTTTATCACTATGACAATAATGCTTATTTAGCTCAGTTTGATAACCCTACTGCAATTTTAGTAAGAGAGGGTAAAAATTATTCCTATTCATCCACCTGTAAGATTATTGGGGAGAAGGAAATCTATGAAAGCAACATAAAGCTCCAAGTTGGAGATATGGTTATTTTACTTACAGATGGCATAACTAGTGCTGGTCTTGGACGAGTTACTATAAATGGCTGGCAGCGTGATGAAATTATTAAATATATAGAACTATGGTATACCCCTAATATGTCACCTCAGAGAATGGCCTCCACCATTGCTGATGCCTGCATGGATTTATCTCTTGGTACTCCTCAGGATGACTCAACGGTTGCAGTATTTAAGATAAGGAAAAGACAGGTAGTAAACCTTATTATAGGCCCTCCTGAGAAAAAAGAAGAGGATAATATAATACTAAAACTGTTCTTTTCTAAGGTAGGTAAAAAGATAGTATGTGGTGGGAGTACCTCAAAAATGGTTAGTAACTATTTAAATAAACCTATAAAAATAGTTACCAATTCTCAGGATGGAGAAATACCTGCCATTGCTCACATAGAGGGTGTAGATTTAGTCACTGAAGGAGTTATTACCCTTGGTAAAGTAGTAGAACTAGGTAGAAAGTACTTAGAGGATAGTAAAATATCCCTTGATTTAGAGAATAAAACTGATGGTGCTTCCCTACTTGCAAAGTTGCTCTTTGAGGAAGCTACAGATGTGAATTTCTTTATTGGTAAAGCAATTAATCCTGGTCATGAAATAGATGGTATGAAGATTAACTCATCAATTAAGATGGAATTTATAAGAGAACTAAAAAGTCTTTTAATGAAAATGGATAAAAAAGTTAAAGTAAGCTTATGTTAGGAGGTAGAATCATGAGATTATTTGATACTAATGTTCAAGCCCTTAAATACGAAGTGTTAAAAGAAGTTGCAAAGCTTGCTTTTGAGGATAATTTAGAGGGTGGAATACTAGATATACCTAAAAAAATTGTACCAGGTCCAGAAGCTACTATGCGTTGCTGTATTTATAAAGAGCGTGCTATTTTAAATGAACGTGTAAAACTTGCTATGGGTGGAAATAAAAATAATCCCAATGTAATTGAAGTTTTAGATATTGCTTGTGATGAGTGTCCTGTCACTGAATTTTCTGTTGGCCCTGCTTGTAGAGGCTGTATTGCTCATAGATGTGAAAATGCTTGTCCAAGAGGTGCTATTTCCTTTGTTTCTCATAAAGCAGTTATAGATCATAAAAAATGTATTAGTTGTGGGAAATGTTTAAACGCTTGTCAATATAGTGCAATTATAAAAAATGTTCGCCCCTGTGAAAATGCTTGTAAAGCCCATGCTATTTCTATGGATGAACATAAAAAAGCTCATATTGATGAGGCCAAATGTATTGCCTGTGGTGCCTGTGTATATCAATGCCCTTTTGGTGCTGTTATGGATAAATCCTATATATTAGATGCCATAAAACTTCTACGTGAGAGCAATGGTACTAATAAAATTTATGCCATTATTGCCCCTTCTATTACAGGACAATTTAAAAATGCTAAGATAGGTCAAGTAGTTTCAGGACTTAAACAGCTAGGGTTTTACAATGTTGTAGAGACAGCCCTTGGTGCGGACATGGTAGCCCACAAGGAAGCTAAGGAACTTGTAGAAAAGGAATTCTTAACTAGTTCTTGTTGCCCTGCCTTTGTAGCCTACATTGAGAAAAACTTTCCTAATTTAAAGGAGCATATTTCTCATAATCTATCCCCCATGGCTGAAATAGCAAAATATATTAAAAGAATTCACCCTGATAGTAAGGTAATATTTATTGGACCTTGCACTGCAAAGAAAGCTGAAGTTAAAAAAGATAGAGTTAAACAATATGTGGATGTGGTTCTAACCTTTGAAGAGCTTCAAGCACTATTTGATAGTAGAAATATTAATCTTTCAAATTTACCAAACGATGTCCTAGATAATGCCTCCTACTTTGGAAGAATTTTTGCAAGAAGTGGTGGTTTGTCAGATGCAGTAGTAGAGGCCCTAAAAGAACAAGGGGTAACAGATTTTAAAGTCTCCCCTATTCCTTGTAGTGGTATTGAAGAATGTAGAAGTGCACTTTTGAAAGCTAGTAAAGGTGTATTAAAGGAAAACTTTATTGAAGGTATGGCCTGCAACGATGGTTGCATAGGAGGTGCTGCCTGCTTAACTCACACTCCTAAAGATAGAAGGCTGGTTGATGACTATGGCAGAGAGGCTATGGAAAAAACAATAAAGGATGCAATTGAGGTTTTGAACTTTGTATAGTTTTTATTATATAGCAGCTCTAATCTAGCATAGAACTAAAGTTAGTTCCTAGAAGTGAGCAGTTAAAAGAGGCCTAAACTTTATTTACGCCCCTATGACTAAGGTCATAAGCATAGGACTGTTTTGAAGGTATCTCGTGATGAAAGATACTTTTAAAACAGTCCATTTAATTATACCCTTCTGACTAAATGTCATGAAATAGGCTATCTTCCAAGTGATAAATTACTATAGTGTTAAGTAATTTGACTTTGATGCTTATGTTATATACAATTAAATTATTGGAAAATATTGTATTTAAGAAAAGAAATGACTACATATCAATCAATAATCTCGATATTATGTAATTGATTAATTATTTATATTGGATAAGGAGGAAAATGATGAAGATTAGGTTAATGACAATAAATGATTATGGAAAAGTATATAAATTATGGTCTAATACAAATGGCGTAGGAATGAGAAGTTTAGACGATTCAGAACAGGGAATATCTAAATTTTTGTTAAGAAATCCCACATCAAATTTTATTGCTTTAATTGATAATGAAATAGTTGGAGTAATACTTTGTGGACATGATGGACGAAGAGGATATATTTATCATACTGCTGTCAATGATGAGTACCGTCGTAAAGGCATAGGAAAAGCTTTGCTTGAAGCTGCATATTCCGCCCTAGAACGAGAAGGAATTACTAAGGCAGGATTAGTTGTTTTTGAAACAAATGAAATTGGAAATTCATTTTGGAAATTACAAGGTTGGGAAGAAAGAAAAGACTTAAATTATTACAATAAGTCTATAAACCCTAACAACATATAGAACGATACCACATTACTTCTATCATGGGGAATTAATCTTCCCCATCTTCCTGTTTCATTCCTATTTTAAGACTTCTAAAAATTATGACTAAGAATAGTAGTTCTTTTTTCTTTGTTTTTTACCTTAAGTAAAAACAAATGCTTAAATTAAAACAAAGTTAATTGCTCACAGGTATCCTCTCCTTGAGAGAGCCTTTCTTTCATCGGCGCTGTGTAACTACCAGAGAGTCCATATTTCCCTCTCAGCTCTTTCACCATTTTGTATAGTTCATCTTTATAGGCTTTACCTGCCCCACCTGTTTTATAAAGAGCAGCTATCTTTTCATATAGCTCTGGGAAGTTTTCAAGAATAAACTCAAAGTAACACTGTTTAGTTTGGCTTCTTAAATACAGTGTTCCAGGCAATACATAATGGACATCACTGTCTTTTGCATAGGAGTACATGGCATCAATATTCTCATAAGTATCTGTAAGATAAGGCATGATAGGCATTTGATGAACCCCTACTGAAGCATTAGTTTTTCTAAATTCCTTTAGCATATTAAATCTACTTACTGAAGGAGCTGAGTTTGGCTCTACCTTCAATCTTAGCTTTTCATCCATTGTAGTAATTGTGGCCGCCACATTGATATAGGTTATTCTCGATAGTTCATCTATTAAATCATAGTCTCTCAAAGCAAGGGTTGATTTAGTAGATATAATGGCTGGTGTCTTATACTTTATCAATAATTTCAATATTTCAGGCATTATTTTATGTGTAGCCTCTGCTGGTTGATAGCTATCAGTTACTCCACCAATATTTATAATCTCTCTCTTCCAACTTGCTGCTCTCAGTTGTTTTTCCAGCTGCTCCACCACATTTGTCTTAACGTAAATGTCCTCAAAAAAGCTATCACTGCCCATATATTTATTTGAATAAATTGCATAGCAATATTTACATCCATGCTCACAGCCCCGATAAATATTTAAATCCCAACCATAGGGAATTTTTCTCTTTAATTTATTTGCTGCTATATCGCAAGTAATTTGGTGATATCTTACATCTTTGCTCATATCCAACCCTCTTTCTTTAAACCCATAGTTCTTTTTTTATATGCTCTAGTAGAGTTTCTATTATTACTAAAATTTTACACAATTTTCTTTTAGAAATCAATAAAATTAATGGTATGTTTTAATGCAATATTGAAATTGGACTTCAACTTATACGTTACTATCCGAGATCATCTTTCTCTATTACTGTGTCTCTCATAATATGTCCATAATCAAATTTCCGAAAACAATACTTCCTGAAATCATAAGTGATTTTTAAGAGATCAATAGGTATATATACAAAGCATATTTAGTTGTAGCTACACTTAGGGAATATTGTTCATGTCAATTATTTTCTTGTGGTGGATTTACAGGATCGGGATGGATATTGATATAAATGTTAAGCGACCGTTCTATTTCTTTTTCAGCCCAGAACAATTCATTGTGGAGTTCAAGTAAATTTTCATCTGATGGAACTACTACATGGACAGATGCGAAAAAACGATTTGGTCCATAATTATGTAACATCAAATCATGGACACTTATAATATTCTTGTTTGCAAGAAGTATCTCTTTGATTTCACTTGCCACTTTAGGATCAGAACCCTGACCCATCAAAGGTTTTAATGTATCCATTGTTGCCTTAAACCCGGAATACAGTATAAACAAAGCAGCTATGATTCCTGCATATCCATCAATCTGCCAATTTAGGAAATGAGCCATGAGATAGGAGAATAATGTAACTGTCGTTACAAGGGCATCACATAAACTATCTAAAGCGGATGCATTAACAGCCACAGAGTCTATTTTTTGACTTGCATATCTGTTAAACAATCCTATACCTAACTTTACAAAAATTGAGAGGATAAGAACAATTAATGTAACCCAATTAAACACAACATTTTCGGGATGAAAGATTTTGTGTATAGAGCTTTTAATAAGTTCTAGTCCCACTATAAGGATGAAAAAAGCTACAATAAATCCAGATATATATTCAATCCTTCCATAGCCAAAAGGATATTTTTTATTAGCAGGTTTTTTAGCCAATTTAAAGCTTGCCAAGGTAATGCCAAAAGATCCGGCATCCAACAAATTATTGAAGGCATCCGCAGTTATTGAGATACTGTTTGATGACAGCCCTATTATGAATTTAAAAATAAACAGTAAAATATTGCTGAGAATGCCAATCATACCAACAAACATTCCGTAGAATTCTCTACTGCTTTTCGATAAATCCTTCATATTAATTCTCCTTTCAAAAAATATTTTCATCATATCATCTGATGATTAAGAATAACTTTTTTCACCTATATGTTTTTCGTCATTTCATGTTTCATTTTATTTAAAGTGTCTTGATCAATGATATGAGCCATGTAAGCAGAATATCGTGCAGACAATCCATCATCAATTGCCAGTGTCTGCTGCAAAAATTCTGAGATTATAGATTCACGGGTAAAAATATTTTGGGCTTTTATTAATCCTATTTGTGTTAAATTGATCTTTCCATATGACTTCATGGTGATATATCCATTTTCTTTCAGAATTTTCATTGCTCGGCAAACACTGGCTTTGCTATGTCCTAGTATTGATGCCACATCGATGGAACGTACATCATCTTGATTCTTTGCAAGAATAAAAATTGTTTTTAAATATTTTTCCTCTGATACCCTCATCATGCCCACCCTTTCTGAAAATTTTATATTTTCGCAGATTACGTTATAGTAAGTTGTAAATATGAGACAGTCTATTCAAGAGATTTTCAAAAACATTCCTTACAAATACCATAATATTTAATGCGAATATTCTCTATTTCAAAGTTGTATTCGTTATGGATTTTTGCTATGGATCCCTTAATAAGCAAATTTTCTGCAACATCTATAATCTTTCCACAACGCATACAGATGAGATGGGGATGTATATAACTCTTTTCATCTGTATTTAATTCGTATTTGTTGAACTCATCTTTTTTATCAAAGCTTGTAGCTATCCCCAATTCATTCATAATTTTCAGGGTTCGATAAACAGTAGTAATACCTATTGTATCATCTTTTCCCTTGGCTATCTCCCATATCTCATTTATGCTTAGGTGCTTACCCAAATTTTCCACCATTACACTCCAGATAATCTGTCGCTGCTTGGTCAGATTATATCCTTTTTCTTTAAGTAACACCTCAAATTTTTTCATTAAATTCGGTCCCATGGCTATCATCTTAAGCCATTAGCTTACTTATGTTCAGCAGAATGATTATGATGATGTTCGTGATGCCTATGCCCGTGGTGATGTCCACAATGATGTTCTAAGCCATGTCCGTGATGCATTTCTTCCCCATGAGAATCCTCAACTGCTTCCAAACTTGCACACAATTTTTCAGTTAGATTAAGCATTTGTTCTTGTTCATCCTCAGTTAAAGCACCGAATAAGGACTCTGCCAATGCATCTTTGCTTTCAGCGATTTCCTCAGCAGCTTCTTTTCCTTTCTCGGTTAAATGAATGCGCATTACTCGCTGGTCTTTATCGTCTTGTTTTCGCACAATTAGACCATTCTGTTCCAGCTTTGTCAACATCTCTGTCATTGAAGATGGTCGCACATCCAGTTGTTCTGCCAAATCTCTTTGACTGGCGCCATCATTTTGAAAAATTAGGAGCAGCAAGTTTGCTTGCCCATGATGAAGACCGCCTTTTCTGTAACTTTCTTGATGAGATGTGCGGTGTATTTGGCGATTTAAGCGATGCAAAGCACGATACAAGTCATTTAAATTTGTTTTTGACATATAAAATTCCTCCTAAATACGTTGTGATACAAAATTTATTAATACTTCAATCTGATTTAATTAGGCACCTAACTTAATCAGATTGTAGCATCCCCTTATTCGTTTGTCAACAATCAATTTAGGTCCCTAATTAAATTGAAAGTACCATCATTTTGAATGGCTGAGTTTTTTTATAGCAGTTCTTTCATGGTTATATTCAAGTAATCATTTGTATATTGCCTTGCAGTCAAAGCATCTTTTTTTTCTATTGCATTGTAAACCTCTTCGTGATATTGAATTTGTTGCTTAATTGACTCAAAATCTGAAATTACTTCTTTTAAAGAATCTTTCATGGTTACAGAAAAAGTTGTATAAAGATCTTTTAAAATACTGTTTTGTGTAGCAGAAGCCATGGCATTGTGGAATTCCCAATCATTTTCAACATAGGCATCGATATCATTGGCTTTTTTCGCAGATATCCGTTTATCTAAACTACTCCTCATTTGTAGAAGATCTTTTTCTGTTCGATTCATCGCAGCTAATTCAGCAATTTGAAGTTCCAGCATTCGCCTAACTTCATAAATTTCCAATAAGGATGCACGTCTTAATCTTTGATCTAGAGGCTCACTAATAACATATTCTTTACAAACAAATGTTCCTTCTCCTTGTCGAACTTCAAGCATCCCTGAACTAGATAATACCTTTATTGCTTCTCTCAAAGTTGAACGTCCTACCCCAAATTCCTCCATCAATTCTGGTTCTGTAGGTATTTTCTGACCAGGACTATAATATCCTAAAGATATATATTTTTGTAATCGCTGTATTACTTGGTCAACTAACTTGTGTGGAGTTATTTTACGATTTTTATTCATCAGATCATCACATCTCCTATTTTTAATATATAATTTACTTATTTATTTGTTAATAATGATGCTGGTATTACCCCTACTAGGAAAGAAAAAAATGTTAAGAAATACAACTTATCTGAAGATAGTAAGTTGTTGTATTTCTTAACGATTTTTTTAGCAATAATATGAAGCTCAATTTTACTTATTTCTTTAAAACTCCATGCTTAATTAAATTGAACTTATTAATTAAATCTTCTCTACATTGTTTTTCATCAGATTTACTATTAAAGAATATTACTATTTGATTCATCAATATAGTCATCAATATATTCTTAATACACATTAAATCAGAAGAACTATTTATGTTTAAATTGGTAATATCAATAATTTCACTTAAATCACATAGGTTTTTATCAAAATCACTTAATTTAAGGAAACTTAAAAGATGATTAGCTAATTTAATGTTCATATTAGAGAATGTGGTTATTATGAATTCTTTATATTCACTATGCATACTCTCAACTGTAACAAAATCATATAATAATAATAAAGTTTCAAATATATCATATTTTTTCTCTTCAATATTCTTAGTTAGCACTTCATATGACATTAGTCTAAATCCCTCTAAAATGTATAGAAAAAGATCTTCTTTATTTTCAAAATATAAGTAGAAACTACCTCTTGAAATTTCAGCGTCCTTAATAATTCTGTTTATAGATGCATCATAAAAGGAATGTTTACTAAATTCATTTCTGGAAGCGGTTATTATTTTGTCTTGTTTTTCACGTGATAAATTAAAAAATGTTTTAGTAGGCATAATTTTATTCTCCTATCTATATATTAAAAATTATCTATAGGGCATCTAAAAAAATAATTATTCAGTTCTTAAGGAATCTACTGGATCCAATTTAGACGCTTTATTTGCCGGTAAAAGTCCTGCTAACATACTTATAATAGTACTTGTACTTATTCCTATAAGAACATAAGCTCCAGTTATATTTACTACTTGCATATCAAAAGCTTTAGTTGATCCCATATTTACAACTAGTGATATTAAAAAAGCAGCAACTATTCCTATTGTACCACTAAGCACCCCAATTAAGAAAGCTTCTGAAACAAAGATTCTCTTTATATCTTTACTTCTTGCACCAATTGCTCTAAGCAATCCAATTTCTTTAGTTCTTTCAACAACACCTATATATAATACAACCAGTATCATAATTGAAGAAACTAATAGAGATATACCAGCAATTCCTGCTAAAACAATTGTTAATATGTTAAGCATTGTTAGCATTTGATCTCCCATAATTTCTTGAGTAGAACCAGTATAGCCACGTTCTGAAATAATAGATTTGATTTCACTTGCATCATTTTCATTATTTGCAACAAGATAAATTGTACTTGGCTTTAATTCAGAGCCAATTTCTTTAAATAAAGCTTCTAAATCTTCATAATTTATATAAGCTATTTCATTAGAAGATGCCATAGGATCATCACTTCCAGTAGTATATATACCACTTACTAGGAAATCTCCCTTAATTATTTGTCCATTAATTATAGTATTTAAATTCACCTTTTTACCAATAATATCTCCACCAAGATTATCAGCAATTTTTCTATTTACTAAAATTTCATTTTCCCCTGGCTTCCTACCTTCTTCTATATTATCATCAGTGACATTAGATGACATACCATTTAGCATCATTATGTCGCTTTGTTTATCTTCATATTTTAAATTGTTAGAGCCATCAATTGAAGTGAAGCTGAATCCACTCTCTACAGAAGTTACACCTGCTATAGTAGATAGTTCATCAATATTCTCTTTTTCAAAAGATGTTTTTTGTCCCATCATAGCTTTCATAGCAGCTGATGGATCATCAGGATCTGCTTTAACAGGCATATTAACTTCAACAACCAACGGATTCATAAAACTATTAACCATATCACTAAAGTATGATTTAAGCCCATTTCCTAAGGATAACATTAAAATTACACTCATTATACCGATACTTACACCTACTGATACTAAAATATTTCTGTTTAGCTTTTGCTTCATGTTATTGAAAGCTAACTTAATAGCAGAGAAAAAGCTAAGGTTTGATTTATTCTTATCTATAGTTGTTTTTTTAATAGTAGCTTTCTTTATATCAATGCCTTTTCTATCACCAATAACTTTACCATCAGCTATCTCAATTATTCTACTAGAATGTGAAGCAACTTTTTCAGAGTGAGTAACCATTATAACTAGTTTACCATTTCTGGCTATTTTCTTTATAATATCTAAAACTTGTTCAGTGGTTTCAGAATCTAGAGCTCCAGTTGGTTCATCAGCTAATATGATTTCAGGATCATTAATTAAGGCTCTAGCTATAGCGACTCTTTGTCGTTGTCCACCTGATAATTGGTTAGGTCTTTTATATATATGTTGTTCTAGCCCAACTTCTCTTAAAGCCTCCTTAGCACGTTCTATACGCTTTCCCTTATCAACATTAGATAAAGTCATTGCAATCGTTACGTTATCAAGTACAGATAGATGAGAGATTAAATTACAACTTTGAAAAACAAATCCTATTCTATTTTTTCTATACTCATCTAATTCCTTTTCAGTAAATTTACCTATATCTTTACCTTCTATTAATAATTCACCATTAAAATGAGAATCTAAACCACCAATTAAATTCATCATGGTAGACTTACCGCTACCAGACTCACCAATGATTGATACTAGTTCACCTTTTTTGAAAGAAACATTAATATCTCTTAACACATGAACATTTTGTTCGTCTTCTAGCTTGTAATACTTATTGATATTCTTTAAGTTTAATAACTCCATATGCATACTCCTTTTCATTTTTCATTAGTTTATATGACAACTTGTCATGAAATATAATATACATGACAGGTTGTCATATGTCAATAAATAATATATGTATAGATTGTAACAAAATTTGTTTGTATTCTTTTATAATTAAGTTTCTACATTANNTACAAATAGGCTTAAATATGAAATTAATTAGAACTTCATATTATTCCTGCAAATGGTATTCACATGAATAATATGAAGTTCAATATTTATTTCTATAAAGGAATGAAACTCACAAAAGAAAGAAAGCCTTTACCTATACGAAAGCTTTCATGCTGACTAGTTTTAAAAAAAGTAACAATGGATGAATTATATCCATTGTTACTTTTTTGTAACCATATTAAAATTTTACTCTTAAGTTTATTTCAAATCTCCAAAGTCTACTCTTTGTAAAAAGCTCCTTAAGCAGGAATTATTGCATTGATTAAATACATAATCTGGTGTACCATCTACCTCTATTTTCCCTTTATAAAGGAAAATGACCCTTGTTGCAAAATGCTTAATGGCGTTAATTTGATGAGTTACTATCAACATAGTTTGTCCATCCTTTGCCAATTCACTTATAGATTCAAAAACTTCATGGGCAAGTTCTGGATCTAAAGATGAAGTTGGTTCATCAAAAATCATAATTTCAGGCTCCATAGCTAATGCACGTGCAATAGCAACCCTCTGCTTTTGTCCCCCTGATAGATTATTGGGATACTCCTCTATTTTATCTATCATATGTACCTTCTCTAATAATATCTTAGCTTTCTTCATTGCCTCACCTTTACTTATACCTTTAACAGTTTCGCAAGGCTTTGAAATATTCTCTCCAACACTATAATGAGGAAATAGGTTAAAATTTTGAAATACCATTCCTATGGTTCCATTAGTACTTTTAACATCTTTTACAGGATTATTATTTATTAAAATCTCACCTTGTTGAATTTCTTCAAGACCAACTATGCAACGAACTAAGGTACTTTTACCAGAGCCGCTGGAACCAATGATTGCTATCACCTCTCCATTACTTACCTCTAGATCTAAGCCATCCAGAACCTGAATCTTATCAAAGGATTTTTTTATATTCTTTACCTGAATTAATTTATCCATACAGATAGCCTCCTTTCTAACCATCGCGCTAAAAAGGTAACTGAATAGGTCATAATGAAGTAAATCACTGCTAAAGTAATATAAATCTCAAAAGGATGATAGGTTTTAGCATAAATTTGATTTCCTAGCTTAGTCATCTCTATAATTGGCAGTACTGATATTAATGATGTTTCCTTTACCATAGAAGAGAAACCATTCATAAATGACGGTACCGCGACTCTAAGAGCTTGAGGTAAAATAATATGGATTGTAGTCTGTATACTATTATACCCAAGAACTGAGGCTGCTTCATATTGACCTTTATCAATAGACAAAATAGCTGCTCTCACTACCTCTGATAAATAAGCACCACTATTTACTCCTAGGGTTACTATAGATGCTGTCATAGCACCTACCTTTATTCCAAAGGATGGTAATCCATAATAGATTATAAATAGCTGAATTAGTAGGGGTGTTCCTCTAAAAAATTCAACGTAAACTGCCAATAAAAATTCTACAATTTTAGGAAGCTTTTTAGTACGCAAGCTACCCACAATAATTGCTAGGATAACTGCTAATACAAAAGCCCCAATCCCAACTTTTAAAGTAATTCCTGCTGCCTTTAGTAGCATTGGAAAATATGGAGTTATAATTGAAAAATCTAAATTTGTCATTTATTATACTTCCTATTATTTAATTGATAACCATTGAGAAACAGCCTTCTCATAACTACCGTTACTCTTTGTAGCTTCAATTGCTTCATTAATTTTATTGGTTAATTCCACCGCATCCTTTTTAGCTACAACTACAACTCCACAGTTTTGTATTGGATCATTAATTATTTTTATATTTGAATTTTCCTTTGATTGAGTAGCTGCATATGCAATTCCTACTACCACCGCATCAATTCTACCATTTTCTAATTCTGAAAAGGCATCAGAGTTTCTGTTGTAAGGATTGATAGCTTTTACTTTTATACCCATGCCTTCAAGCTTATTTGCAGCTTGCTCTGAAGCGCTGCCTGTTTGAACACCGATGGTCTTATCCTTTAAATCTTCTTTAGATTTTATTTCACTTTCATCTGCTCTTACTGCTATAATATCTCCAAGCTCATAATATTCCTTACTTAAACTTACAGCATCTGTTGCAGCAGTTGCCTCTTCTGGTGACATAGCAGACATTATAACATCAAATTCTCCATTGTTAAGCCCTGCAATTAATCCTTCCCAAGGAGTGTTGATAAACTTTGGCTTTACTCCTAAAGTTTCTGCCATAGCTGTTGCTAGAGTAGGATCAAAGCCTTCAATTTCTCCACTTGCATTAACACTTTCAAAAGGTGGATATTCAGGACATAATCCTATTTTTAACTCTCCACTTTCTTTTACTTGAGTAAAGGATTTGTCTCCCCCATTACTCTCTTTTTCTCCATTATCAGTACCTCCCTTTGCTTTACATCCAACAAATAGACTTACTGATAGCCCTATTACCAATAGTGAGCTAATCAATCTTTTCATTTTCATTCCTAAAACCTCCTAAAGATATAATTTATATACACTATTTCTAGCATATTTCATTAACAATGTTTTCTATACACTCATCAGGAGTTGCTTCATTTACAGCAACAAACTTTAAGTTTATATGCTGCTCTTCTAGCATTTCTTTAAATACTTCCATCATGACTCCTGCTTCTGAAACTTCTCCAAAGGTTTTAATTTTCTCTGAAATTCCATAAGCTTCACCCATCTCTCCACCCCAGTTGCCACTGCAAGTGAAGTTTACTCCACAGGATGGGCTACCATCTAACCCGATAACTCCTGCAATTTCATATCCATTATTTAAAAAATCTATTACCTGATGCAAAATTGGAGTTAATTGGATTCGACAAGCCTCTTTAAAATGTGGATGATCTAACTGCTCCTTAACTTGTCCCCATCGTCTAATACCACATACACTTTGTTCTACACAAGGCAGTTGAATGATTCCATACCCTTCCTCCAAAATGTGGGTAATAAGCTTTATAGACCCAGCAGAAACAGTGGCTATTCCATGAACCTTAGCATTTACATTTAATAAGCAATGTGACATTAAAACCATTTTTTTGTTACGTTTCAACAATATTCCCCCAATGCATTTTTATACTGTAATTCCTTTTTAAGCGTATCACCCTGTATATTTGTAGTCAAATTCTAAATAGCTATAGATTCATCATAATCTATAGCTATTCATATTTAATAAAATTTATTTAATAATTTTTATTGGTATGAAATTTTTTTCGAAAATTTAAACTATGTGAAAAATATTTATAGCTAAATGTGTCAAATAAAAAAAACGATATGCCATTGCATATCGCTATCTTTTTATTTGTCTATATTTCTTACTGCTGGGATGATTAAATTCAAACATCCAATGAATAAAATTAAAATTCCCGAAATGAAGAACCAATGGTTTATTCCAACTTTATCAGCAAATATTCCAGCTAATCCTAAGCCAATTGGTGATGCAAGGCTCATCAAACTCCCAGATAAAGAGAAAACTCTCCCTAAATACTGAGGTTCTATTTTGGTCTGAAGTAATGCCATAAAAGGTCCGTTGTATAATGGGGCTGATAATCCCATTAATCCTGACATGATGGCAAAACCAATGAACTGGCTTGGTTTAAAAATTCCACTTATGGCCAAAGTTAATCCAAGTCCCATATAAGCTAAGAACATTGAATGAATTTTATTTTTAAATCCACCCCATTTTCCTAATATCAATGAACCAACTAACATCCCAACTGCAAAAAGTGTTTCAACAACGGCAGCGTGAGCACTGGTTCCATTAAAATAATCTAAGCTCATTAATGGAAATAGAGAAGCTATTGGTAAGAATACCACGGAAAACAATGCGCCTATAAATAAAATCTCTAACATCCCTTTTACGTTCTTTAAGACTTTGAATCCTTCTATTGATTCTTTAATCAAAGATACTTTTTCAGTTGACTGATTTTCTACTTTGGGAATCATGACCATTAATAAAGTAATAATCCCTGCAATGGCCCCAAGTATATCAATACCAATAATCGCACTGATTGGTAAAATTACATAAAGTGTACCCGCTAATACAGGACTTAATATAAAAGAAACCGATGTTAATGTTTGTGAGTATCCTGCACATTTCGTTAACATTTCTTCCGGCACAATCAATGGTGTTACTGCTTGCAACGATGGCTGATGAAAAGCGGTTCCAACAGATCTTACAAATAACCCAGCAATAATCATCCATAGTGGTAATGATTGGCCAAGTCCTCCAATTGCTAATACAAGAGCTACAAGAGCAATGATTGCATCCGAAATAATCATAATCTTTTTACGATCAAAGCGATCCACTAATACCCCAATAAATGGTCCTAATATGGCTTGGGGTAGGAAACCAGCAAGGGTGGCAATTGCTAAAATGGCAGCTGACTTGCTTTGTGCCGTTAGATACCAAATCAATGACATCTGAACTACAGCACTAGTAAATTGTGATATGGCTTGCCCACTATAAATAGTAAAAAAGGTTTTTTTCCAATTATTTTTATTCATTTGCATCTCCTTTCAAGATAAAATTTTAAGTAACTATAATAATTTCAAATAAAATAATGTGAATAAAGCATATAATTATACCACTAATTTGCACCATATATCAATGATATTTTTCAGAAGACTTTATTTTAATATAGTGTTG
>DFXM01000016.1:32466-80924 GCA_002381695.1 Clostridium sp. UBA4108
CTGCAAATGGTTTGCTTCGCAATAATATATAGTTCTAAAATCAACAGTCGCTTAAAACAAAGTCTTCTGAAAAAGCATCACATTTTAAGTTATGGATATAAAAATAGTGGTAGTAACACCTCTTTGTGCTACTGCCACTATTTTTAATTAACTCTTCCTGAAATTTAATTATACCATATAAAGTAAATGATTTACAGGCTTACTATAAAATTAAGTTGAATAGAACTTCATATTATTTCTGTTTAATATTTCATAAAATGAAAGCCTATTTGTATAACATTGAATTAATATGAATTATTATTATCACAACATATATATTTAAACATATAATAAAGTAAGAGCTAATTATCATAAGTTACTTATTAGAACTATTAGTATAATGGTGAATCCATATATTAATTATTAAAATTGATACTTCTCTGTACTACATTAAGAATTGACAGATTCTCCTTTAGCTAAGCATTATTTTTGATATTTATAAAAACATCTATTTCTGGCGGGTGATTCTTTTGCAGAGTCACCCGTTATCCTTTAGTTTCTTCTTCACACTCTCAACCTTCTATGAAAATCAATACATATTATACTAGTGTTACTACATTAATTCTAAATACCAAATACTATTTACTCACTTACGCTTAACCCTATTCTCCAACGTTTTTTAGTATCCATTGCTGAGTAATATAAGTAATATCTATCCTTTATCTTTATCATAGAAGACCTATACAGCATTCCATTATCAAAAGCATTAGGATTTGTAGAATAACTCATAATTTTTTTTAAGGAATTAAATTTAATTCCATCCATTGAAGTACTATAATATAAATTTTGTCTATTAAATTCCTTCCCAAAATACCCATTAAGCACTATCTCATAACCTATATCCGTCTTTATTAAATCTTGATGCCAAATTTTAAAGTTCCTATCAATATCTTTAAAATTACACTTTACCACTTTAGAAAAATCTTTCCAATTAACAGTTTCAGTATAATACAAATTCCCATTATAATTTGAAAACCAAATTCTGTACTTTCCATCCTCATAATTTATTACTGGAGATAAATAATCGTAGTTTTCACCTAAAGTATTTTTATCTAAAATTAACTGTTTTTTGCTCCAAGTTTTACCATCTAGACTTTTAGTTACATATACCTTATTTTCAAGATTATTAGGTCCCTTTCCATTCTTATTCCCTGGATTATACCTAAAATACACTTCTAAATAATTATTAGAAAAACAAAGATGTATATCAGAATAATGCCCTCCTCTTGACACATCCTCTGGAACAAATAAAGGTTTATTAATTTTATTTGAAGTTTTAAATTTTGTTCCGTCATTACTAACTAGAATCTGAGGATTTTCAAAATAATCATTTCCATAAGGATATGGCGTTATACCCATCCAATACTTGTATCCATTCCATCCTTTATCAAAATATAATACTTTAGGATGAACCGCTTGATTACTTCCATCATAGGTAGGTGTATTTATAGGCTTTTTTGCATTTTTAAATGTCTTATTCCAAAAACCGCCATCTACTGTATTTTCAATATTTAAACTCTTCACCTTATTGTCCTTTGCATAAACCCCACATGTGGTAGAAACTAATAATAATAAAGATATTAGTAGTATAGAAAACCATCTTGTATATCTTTTATCCACAACATCACCCCTAAAGCTTAATATCACTTTATAGTTCACTTAAAAATACAAATCTTACTCCTCTTCTCTGTAGGGATTCTATTTTGCTTTTTATTCCATTTACAGTACTTTTCCCGCCTTGTCCTCCTACATGTCCGATAGCAATAGCATATCCTTTTTCCTTTGCAATATCATATGCTTTTTCTAAGGATTTCTCTACATTTTCTTTAGTAGATATATGATCTAAAAATACATCTCTTTCATAATACTTTATACCCAGATCAGTACATATATCCTTAGCTACAGTTTTATCAGAAGTTTTAGAGTTTAAAAAAAACTTATTATTATCTTTAACTACTTTGAGCACAGATCTCATAACTCTTTCATCCTTTGTTGCTTTAGATCCCATATGATTATTTAATCCCTTAGCTCCCTTAACCTCCTCAAAAGCAGCTTTAACTTTGCTTTCGATTTCTTCATCAGATAAATTAGTAGTTATGAATTTTTTATCTAATAAAGTTTTATTCCCATTGTTAGGTTCCATGGGCATATGAATGATTACTTCTTTTCCCTTTTTAATAGCTAGTTCTGATACCTCTTTAGATCTCACCTCGAAGGGCATCACTGCAGCTGTCAGAGGAATACTTAAGTCTAGCATCTCTTTGGTGCCTTCTGCATCATAGCCGAAATCATCAATTACTAAAGCTATTCTAACTTCTTTTTTCTCATCGTCCTTAGCTTTAACAAATATACTATTATTTACAAAGCAAATAATAGCTACCAATAAAACAAGAGCAATTTTATACTTTTTCATATGTTTTCTCCTCATCTTTATCATAAATTTAGTATTAGTATGTGATTTTATCCTTAATTTATGTTTAGATATTGGTGATTAAATATTGCTTAGATTCAATTTAAGGGAAGCCAATTAAGACTTCCCTTAAAATTAGGTTGTTTTGCCAGATTGCTTTAGTTCTTTTGAAAGATTATGAAGTTCTATCATATTTAGTAATGTATTTTTTTGTTGCTGTGTTAAAGTATAATTAAAAGACCTTGTATCACCGTCAAATTTAATGTATTACTATATTATATATATCAATAATTATACAAAATTAGTTAAATAATTACAATAATTTACGAAGCGATCTTACGGTATTATAATGTTATTCGGAATTGAAGCTAGTATTCCATATCCATATGGCTTTCTTTCTTCGCTTGGCATGGGAGGCATATTGCCGCCAAACAAACGAGCTATATCTTCAAAATTCTATGATTTGAGCCAACTAATAACAGGTTCCATGGCTTCATCTTCAGGTGAAATATTGACATCAATATGATATACTGCTGTCATAGAGTGAAGCATAATAAACCTTACGGAGATAAGGAGGAATATCAATGTTGAAGGTAATTGCAGAGGATTTCACCAAAGAGGAATATCTTGATATTGTTGCACCAATGTATGCCGAATTGGTTGCTGCTACAAAAAAGGAACCTGGTTGCGTGGAGTACAATCTTTTTGTTGATGAAGATGATAAAACTCATTTCATCTTTATTGAGGAATGGGTAGATCATCAAGCGTTGGATGCACATTGCGCATCGGAGCATTTTACGCGCCTTGTTCCTCTAATTGACCAGTACCAGTATAAAGAAGGTACTGCGTTGTTGATGAAATCATTTTAATTAAACAGATCGGGAATTGGTTGCACAAACGCCGCAAACCTTTAAATGGATGCGGCGTGGTATCCAGCATTGTGGCATGGGTAGGTGTATTATTTTCGTTGTATTGATTTTATCGAATGAAATCTTGACATCTATCGAAAATATAGGCTTCTTTGTCAGCAAATTTTCAGGTTATTATATTGTATTATCACGTACACTGAAAAGCGTACTATAGTATTTATTATCACTTTCAAAATTTGTAAATGATATTTTATAGCTTACATTAAATAGTCTATAAAATATATCACAAACATTTTAATAAGAAGATTAGTGTTTATTAGCTTTGCCTTTGAAGAATCTTTATCCATATTACAATTATATTTTTCTTCATCAATTCCTTACCAATTTATAAATGCCATGATCTCTTTCCAGTATATTTAACTCCACCATTTCTTTTCTGATGGTACAAAAATCATCATGAAAATCGGCGATAATTATATTAACTTCTCTTTCGGTATAGGTTTTTCCATATTCGAATTGTTTTGAAATTATTTCTAGGACAATTTTTCTTTTCTTCTGTTGAACGGGAATAGATTTCAACTTTCCATATTCAAAAAAAGCATTTATTACATTTTGTTTGTATTGTTCTTCTCTTTCAGTTTCTATATCCTTCTCTGACTCCCCTGCATAAATCAAATCACTCAATTTCAAGGAAAGTATATCTTTGTTTAAATGATAAACCACATAGTACTGTTCTTTAGTTGAATAGACTAATTTCATTTCTTCCAACTTCTTTAAATGGAAGGATATCGTAGAAGGTGCCAATTTTAATCTTTGTGATAGTAATTCAACATACATAGGACTTTCCATTAGATTATTTATTATTTGAAGCCTAGATTTATCGGCTAAACATTTAAAAATACTTATATTGCTATTACTCATTTATACCTCCTCCCTATACTTATTATAATACTCTTCAAATAAATCTTTAATATGCTTAGCGGTTTCTAATTTAATTTGCTCTTTATAGAATTCCTCCATCATATGATTCTCCTTATCCTTAGCCATTTTTCCCACCCAAGGAGCTGGTATTTTATTAAGAAAATCATTGTATGCAATGTAAAGCTTACTATAACATTCATCACTATCTTCAGAGTTATCAAATGATTTTTTATAGCTTACATTAAATAGTTTATAAAATATATCGCAAACATTTGCCTTTATGGTTTCTAAAATAGCCTCATCCCCTGCTCCATCTTCTCGTAATATAATAGATTTTTCTTTAAACTCATCTATTAATTTTGTAAGTTCCTTTAGGTATTCATCCTTTAATCTCATCTCAAATCTCTCCAATCATATTACATACTTGTAAATTATTTCTATAAGTCTATAATCAGATTATACTCATCAAATTGTTTATTGTCAATTTATTTTTATAGAGATAGAAATAAATTATTAAATTTATTTCTATCTTTGTTGTTTGATATGTAAATATTTAAAGATTTGACTATGTTAAAGAATAGTGTTTAAAATAACATACCTTATTTATATATGGGGTATCGCCAACATTTTCGACAAAACCCACGTTAAGCTATCGTAAATCCTTATATGTCATGGTATAATATGGTTGTAAATTGTTGCGCAATAGTATAATAATGCATCATATGAATTATATGAATAATCCGACAAATCAGAATTTGTAATGGAGGTATGAAATGGTTGAGATAAACTTGTATGATTATATCATAGATAATAGTAAATTAATCTTTGTTGATATTGTAGCTAACTATAAAGGACAATGGGTATTGTGTAAGGAAAAAAGCAGAGATACATGGGAATGCCCTGGTGGTCACATAGATAAAGGAGAACCACCAGAGCAAGCAGCAAAAAGAGAACTATGGGAAGAAACAGGAGCAACAGAATTCAATATTAAACCAATGGGATATTATGGTGCAAAAGGCAGTGATGGTGTTATGGAAAGTGTTGAGGAAATCTTTGGTCAAATATTTTATGCAGATATAAAGGTTATTGGGAAATTACCCAATTTTGAAATTGAAAAGATTCAGTTTTTTAAAGGACTTCCTAACAACTGGACTTATCCATATGCACATCCCATGTTTATTGATTTGGCATAAAAATCTATGTTAAATAGTAAAAACAGTGGGATTCATTAGATGGAATTAGATTATAATTGTAGAATATTGTGTATAAGGAGGTTTTAAAATGGAGTTATTTGCTAAACCTGGGGTAGGTGGAATAATAGAGAAAAATATTGATGGAATAGATTACATATTAATTCAAGATAGGTGCAAGGATGAAGCTATATTGGAGTATGGACTGTTAGAAATTCCTGCTGGGAAAATAAGAGAGTTTGAGAATATTTTCGATTGTTTGAGAAGAGAGATTTGGGAGGAAACTGGATTAAAGATTACAAATATTAAAGGGGAGAATGAAGCAATAGTTCTAGAATCTAATGGATATAAAGTGTTAAACTATACTCCATTTTCTTGTAGCCAAAATATTCAAGGAACATATCCAATAATGGTGCAAACATTTATATGTAACGCTGATGGAGAATTATTAAACAAGAGTAATGAAACGAAAAATATTAGATGGATACCATTAATAGAATTAAAGGAATTATTAGAAGGTGATAAGAGTTTATTTTATCCAATGCACGTTACTACTTTAGAAAGATATTTAAAAACAAAATTAAAATATTAATAGTTCGCAATCTTTATATATAACGAACTAAAGAAGCCTTATATTAGACTTATTTTAATATTGCTACAATATCAACACTATTCTTTAACATAGCCCAAAGTTTAAAGGCTTAGATAAAAAAATTATTTTAAATATAGTTATGTTAAACATTTGAAAATTTCATCATTATTCTGTGTTATCCAGCTAAAGGCTATAATAAATATATAGATATAAGGAGGAGGATTGTTTTGAAGTTGAAACAATATGGTAAATATATTATATATATGACTATTATTAGCTTCGTTGCCTTATTATCTATTAAATTAACTAATAATGCTAACAATAAAATTGAAGATAAGCCTAGCAGAATAATAGTTAAATCGCCTAAAAATGAAAATAATTTATACAGTAAAGAGATTAGAAATAATGAAGGATTTAGGGTAACAGTACCAGCCGCAAATGGCAAATCCCTGGTACAACCACTACCTGTCCCAGATACAAACTTACCAATAATATTTACTCCTTTATCATAGGAAAAATTATAAATATAAAAAACTCACTAAAATTAACTAGTGAGCTTTTTATTCTTTATATTTAAGGAGCCATTAGGATTGCTAATTAAACACTTCTAGTTCAGAATATCCTTAATTTTTTCTTTCTTCAGTATCATAAATATCATCACAATTGATATTACTACAGAAATGCCATAAATCATATGTAATGCATACTTAGGTAGCCAAAGAGTTGTTAATTGCTTCATTCCTCTATTCATTAGGAAAGCAATTATAAGACCTAGCACAGGAACCTGAATTCCTATTAGTGCTATATAACTATTTGCTTTGCTGCTTACAAATATAGATATACTAGCTACAATTAAAGCCACTATATACATAAGCACAACGGATAATATTATATATTGTCCAAAGGTTAAATTAAACCAAGATGTCATATCTGCAAATACAGAATTTATACTACAATTCCAAAATTTCAAAGTATTATTCTGTGAGTATATAAGAAAAAATACTATTATTTCTACAGTTACTACTATAAGAGCAGAAATCATACCGGCTGCTATCTTTTTCTTTGATAATTTTCTACCAATCTTTGAGCTATATTGAAGATAATTAGTTTTATTTTTATTATCATCAATAAAGATGGTTGATATAATAAATGCTATAGTTACCACATAGTAGAGTTGCACTAACTCTCCAGCGGCTGCTTTATTTCCCTTGTCTTTTACAAGTCTTATTAATTTCTTTTCACTAGTCATTGTCCACCTCCGCCATTGTCACTTACAACTAGTAATTCTACTTCCTCATGTATGTATTCGTAACAGGCTATAAAATAGTTTTAACTTTTTTCAAAAATTTTTATTATTTACAAATATTATATAGCTCTAGGTTTTACAAATAAAAAAATCGCGTGATTCTTTGTGAGAATATACACGCGATTTCAATATTATTTTCTGCTATTGCTAAACCATTCAATCGTAGCCTTTTCCACTTCTTTTGGAAGTTTTTTATTATATACCTCATTATATAACCATGCCAATGTCTTATTATTTAGATATTTTGTCATTTCATTTTCTGCTTCTAACATTACTACCTTTATTAAACAAGGACATTTGGTATGTGTATCTGGTAAATTATCTTTATCTAATAATATATTATTTTGTCTAATTTCCGCACATTGAAAGAATGGTTCACTTCCCTCTACTGCTTCAACAATATCCCAAAATGTTATCTCTTCTGCACTACGAGCTAGTGCATAACCACCTTTTACACCTGGTATAGATTTTATAATTCCTGACTTACTTAATTTTGCATATACTTTTGATAAATAGGTCTCTGAGATACCTTGAAATGTTGCTAAATCCCTTATTCCCACAGATTTACCTTCTTCTAAGTTTACCATATATAATAAACAATGTAATGCATACTCTACTCCTACTGAAAACTTCATCTTATTTATACTCCTTTATTATAGTCTTTTCTTAATAATAGCCTATTATTTATTCTCATTCAAGATACTCATATAGCATCAAATATATACTTTTCAAAAAACATATTTATTGACAATGGCGGAAAAATGTAATATTATAATTATAGATATTATATGTCGACGATAAATATTATCCATAATTTAAGGAGGAATATAAAATGTTTACGGAAAATTTTTTTAAAGTACTAAATCATGAAGGTGTAGTTTCTATTGTAACTTGTTCAAATAATGAGGCTCATGTTTCTAATACATGGAATAGCTATTTAGTTATTGTAGAGGACAATAAAATTTTAATTCCTGCAGCTGCTATGATTAAGACAGAAGAAAATATTAATGCTAACCATAATGTAAAATTAACTCTTGGTAGTAATGAAGTAATGGGCTATAGCTATATGGGAACTGGATTTTTACTTGAAGGAACTGCTAAATTTTTAAAAGATGGAGATAACTTTAAGATGATGAGAGAAAAATACTCATTTCTTACAAGAGTATTAGAAATTACAGTTAGCTCTTGTAAACAAACGTTATAATTTTTCAAATACAAGGAGAAGACTATGCCAAGAAGAATCAATAAATCAGATTGTGTAGCTTGTGGAACTTGCCAAAGAGTGTGTATTGTTGGGTGTATAACACAAGTAGACGATAAAAAGAGAATAATCACTGAATCTGCTTGTGTTGACTGTGGAGCTTGCCAACTTGCTTGCCCTAAAAAATGTATTGCCCACTATTAATAAAGCCGTACCAGAAGTAAGTGGTACGGTTTTATTAATAGTATAATTACTCATTTCCTCTACTAAAATTATACTTTAACGTATGGATTTACCTTGAATCGTTCTAAAAACAATGTTATCTATCATGGTTGATTTATAATCTACTACTAAACTTAGTAAAAACCTCATTTATTTATGATATGGTTATCCATAACAGTATTAAGTGAGGTTTTCAATTATATAGTTCAATTTACTAACATAAAAAGACTGCAATATAAATTAAAAATCAAAGTTATCTGGATCTGGCCCTACTCTTAAATCTTGATTTAAGCTATCTATCTTCGCAATATCATTCTTACTTAGATTAAAATCAAATATATCTATATTTTGAAGTAATCTTCCCTCATTTGTAGATTTAGGAATAGTTATTACTTGACTTTGCAAATCCCAACGTAGCACTATTTGAGCTACTGTTTTATTATACTTTTTAGCTATTTCCTTTAATATTTCATTTTCTAATAATCCATTACCAGCCATTAAAGGTGACCATGCTTCAACTTGAATATCATTTACTTTACAAAATTCTCTAACCTTTTCCTGACTTAAGTACGGGTGTAATTCTATTTGATTTATAACGGGTTTTATTTCAGCATCATTTAATAAATCTTGAAGATGATGAATTTGGAAATTACTTACTCCTATAGCCTTAACACGACCTTCTTTATATAGATATTCTAGTGCTCTCCAAGCTTCTTTATATTTTCCTTCTACTGGCCAATGAATAAGGTATAAATCTAAATAATCCACACCTAATCTATTTAAGCTTGCTTCATAAGCTGCTATGGTTGATTCATATCCTAAATCAGCATTCCAAACCTTAGAAGTTATAAACAAGTCTTCTCTTGAGATCCCTGCCTCCTTTATACCTTGTCTTATACCTTCTCCCATAGCTTCTTCATTTCCATATATAGCTGCACCATCAATACTTCTATATCCATTTTTTATTGACACTTTAACTGCATTTATTAATTCTGAACTATCCTCTACTCTGAAAACCCCAAGTCCTAATCTTGGCATCTCAACCCCATTGTTTAAAGTAATTGTACTATTTATATTTTCTGTCATATTAATTCTTCTCCTTCCAAACCTCTATTGATTTATATGTATTCCCATCCTTTTTAGGACTTCCATTAAAAGCAACTACCTTCATATTACATCTCCTTAGATCTGTTTTTTACTTCTCGACTTATGTGCTCATTATATAAATACCTACACCCCTTAACAAGTACGTACTTTTAAGTTAGATATCTTACCTAAAGGTAAGATTTATTAGAATACCTTATTTATATTAGAAAATAAATTATATAAAATAATGCTAAATTCTTTATTTACATTGATAATGTTAGTATAATATCTTATATGAAAATATTTGAAGGTAGGTAAAATTAATGATTTCTTTCAATAACAAAAAGTATGTTTGTTTATTAGATTTTGCAATGGACTTTATACGCGGTAAATGGAAGGCTCTTTTATTGTGTAATTTATATAATGAACCTAAAAGATTTTTAGAGCTTCAAAGAATTATTAAAGGCATAAGCCAAAAAATTTTAAATGAAAATTTAAAAGAATTAGAAAGAGATGAATTAATAAGTAAGGTAATATATGCTGAAATTCCGCCTAAAGTTGAGTATTATCTAACTGATAAAGGGAAAGAAATTACTAAACTCATTAAAGAATTAGAATCTTGGTCTATTAAATATTATCCTGATTTAGATGGTAGTTGTAAATAACATAATTAATATTTCTTCATCATTAAATTCTCCTCGTAACTTAAAACCTCCTACATGTAATCACATTACACATAGGAGGTTTTCTTATATTGAACTTTTATAAAATTCTATTGTTGGTTTATCTTCTTTAACTTCTCTATACTTCTATCATTCAAATTTTTACTATCTAATAAAGAGCATATTTAATTTGATAAATCATTATAAAATTGTATTTTCTATTTACTTGATTAAATAGATAACCTTATTATTCCATTATAAAACTTATCCTAGCAATAAACTTCAACTATTCTTTTTTCGTCCCCACCATGTACTTCTTTGAGATCAAAGCCAGTTCCATTTATTATTGGACTTATGAAGGCTAAAAATAGAAGTCTTCCATCTGCTTCTAAAAAGGCTTCTCTTTTCTCAGAGTACTCATGCTTCATAAACTCTGAGAATTTTATAAGAATTTTTCTAATAATATTAACTTCTATTTTATATCTTTAAATACATAATATATTAGATTTTTTATAAAAGCCTCGTCTACCATATCCCCTGTTATCAATAATCTATAAAATAATGGGCCAAAAATTAAATCTATAACTAATTCTATATCCAAATCTTCCTTTAGTTCTCCTCTTGAAATTCCACGTTCTAAAATATATCGTGAATCAAGTCTACGAGGCTTAAAATATATTGTACGATAGGCTTCAGCTATCTTTTGATCAAATTGCCCTTCTGCTATTATCTCATTAATTACCTTACCCTCTCGACTAATTAGAAATTTTGCTAAATTATTTACTTGAATTATCATATCATTAATAGTTAATCCTGTATCAGGTATTGGAAGTCTCACAACAGCAGCATCAAAAAAGGCATCCATAACAACAGCCGCTTTGTTTGGCCACCATTTGTAGATAGTAGCTTTACTAACACCGGCTCTTTCAGCAATCTTCTCAATTGTAACACTTCCAAAACCATTTTCAAGCAATAGCTCATATGCAGCGGAAAGAATGGCCTCCTTAGTTTTTTCGCTACGGGGACGTCCCAATTTTTTCTCCATTATAATTACCTCCATTGTATTTAATTTGTAATAATAGACTTAATAAACTATACGTATATTATACTATATATTTTTTTATTTTAAAAATAAAAAAACTATTTACAATACTGAACGTTTAGTATATTATATATTTATAAACTAAACGTTCAGTATTATTAAATGTATAGGAGGAAAAATTAATGAAAGTTGTAGTTTTTAACGGAAGTCCCAATAAAGAGGGTAATACTTACCATGGTATAAAAATAGTCGTTGATGAACTCGAAAGAGAAGGAATAAAAACAGAAATAATTCACGTGGGGAATAAATCTATTAGAGGATGTATTGCTTGTGGATATTGTACAAAAAATAAAAATGGAAAATGTGCTATTACTACTGATCCAGTTAATGATTGGGTTGAAAAAATGAAAAATGCCGACGGAATAATCTTAGGATCACCGGTACACTATTCAGCAATTGCTGGAACAATGAAGTCATTTTTAGATAGAGCTTTTCGTGTGGCAGAAGCTAATGATAGTATGTTAAGACATAAGGTTGGAGTGGCAGTAGTAGCAGTAAGACGTACAGGTGGAATTCCAACCTTTGATCAGCTAAATAATTACATTAATCATTCTGAAATGCTTATCCCTACTTCAAACTATTGGAACATAATTAATGGAAGATTACCAGGTGAGGCAATGCAGGACGAAGAAGGAATACAAATAATGAGGATATTAGGTAAGAATATGGCTTGGCTTATGAAACTTGTTGAAAATGGACAAGGAATTATCAAAAAGCCGGAAAGAGAAGAAAAGATTTTTACTAGTTTTATTCGATAAATTTTTATTTTTCCTATCCATTAGATAATTTTTACTACTATTTAGAATAGATTTTTATCACTTATAATAATACATTTATTCAAGTAAATGTATTATTATAATCTAAGGAAGTGCTTTATAAATGTATCAATCAGATAATACGGTTATAAAAACAAATTCACCAATAAATAATCTTGAAGATAAACCCATATTGACTAATTTATTAATTTTAGTTATGTCCATAGCTTGTGGACTTACTGTAGCAAATTTATATTATATCCATCCCCTCTTAGCTGACATAGCAAAAACCTTTCATGTGAACCAACTAATCATAGGTTTTGCAGCTATGCTTACACAAATAGGTTATGCAATTGGAATGATATTTATCTTGCCTTTAGGAGATATAAAAGAAAAGAGAAATTTAATAATAATAATGCTTTTATGCTCAATAATCTCTCTTATGAGTATGTTCTTCTCTTCAAATATATATGTTCTGATAATTTCTTCCTTTGCTGTTGGACTTACTTCTATTATCCCTCAACTTATTATCCCTTTAGCAGCACAACTATCAAATCCGCAGCAAAGAGGGCAAACTATTGGTAGAATAATGAGCGGCTTATTAATTGGAATATTACTTTCCCGTACAATCAGCGGCATCTTAGGCAGCTACTTTGGCTGGAGAGCAGTTTATCTAATTGCAGCGATTATGATGCTTACTCTCATGCTTATTCTTAGGAAGTTGATACCCTTATGCGAACCTATCTCAGACATTAAATATACTCAACTATTAAAATCAATGATACACTTAGTGAAAACTGAACCAATTTTAAGAGAAGCCTCTATTAATGGTGCTTTAATGTTTTCAGCTTTTAGTGCCTTTTGGACATCCCTCATATTTTTACTTGAAAGTTCTCATTACAATATGGGAGCTGAAGCAGCAGGTTTATTGGGATTAGTTGGTATTAGTGGCGCTCTTGCTGCCCCAATAGTTGGAAAAATAGCTGACAAAAAAGGTTCAAGATTTACTGTAGGTATATGTATAATCATAGTTATAGTTTCCTATTTATTCTTATCTCTATTTGGCTTTAAAATTTGGGGACTTATTTTAGGAATTATTCTCCTAGATTTAGGAGTACAATCCTGTAATGTTTCTAATCAGGCAAGAATACATTCCTTAAACGAAAAAACACGTAACAGACTTAATACTATTTATATGGTGAACTTTTTTCTTGGAGGAGCATTAGGTTCCTTTTTAGGTCCCTATAGCTATTCTCATTTTGGATGGTATGGAGTTTGCACTTTTGGATTAGCAACTCAAATCATAGCAATTATTCTACACAAGGTTAGAAAAAAAGCATAAAAATATACTGAACAAAGCTATTAAGCTTATTATTGAAAAACTAGCTAGCAATGAGTTATTAAATAAAAGATTTCATCACTATATTCAATCTTATCATATTGTAGGATATCCAAAATACTATTATCCAAGGCTAGTTGATAGAAATACTCTAAAAGTTACTTTTTATCAATCTAGAATATAAAGTCATAAAGCAGGACTTACATTAATACAATAAGTCCTACTTTATTAATTATTTATCTATAATATTGGTTAACATATAAAAATCTAAAATTCTAATAATTAGAAAGCCACTCATCATTAAATCAGTTTATTTCATAGAACCTTTCTTCTGATATTTTCTCTGAAAACTTTTCTTACATAGTTATTTCATCCTATTTCCCTATCTGCCACCTTTTATCCTTTATTTGTGATACGGTTCTCCGTATCGGTATTAAGTGAGATTTTTATTTTAAAATCTTCTTTTTCTCCACAACTACTATATAACCTCCATCATCTTCATATTTGTTTCTATCCGCTCCGTATTCTGAATCTAATATTTGTAGTATTCCTTCAATAGTTTCTTGTACCTACTGTGGCATATTTCTTAAAATTCCTTTTTCTCTTGAATATGCTATTTCTATCATTGATATTGCCTCCTTTATAATAAAAAACTCCTACCTGTATACTTAATATACAAGTAGGAGTTTTTTTCTTTTATATTAAACTTCTATAAAGCTCTACTGTTGGGTTATCATTATTAACTAATAAATTTAATTTTATTTATTTGCAAGATCATTTTTATACCCTTATATTTAAATCCTACATATAAAAATTTAACTTATCTATTTAAATTTAATCTCTAATTGCGTTTAATTTATGAAGCAAATACTCTTTTTTATTCAATGGATCATAAGTTATTTTTTTGCGTGCTTTTGCAAATTCAGATGGAACTTCCTTATACCCATAAAATTTTGTCACAAATATTCCCCTACCCTCTGTATATGAAGCTATTTTCATTTTATATTCTTTTGAATTTTCTACTGGAATTAATCCCTTTATTGAGAATTCATCATCTATAACAATAGGATTATCAAAGGTTGCCCTCATAGTTTCTAAATCCCAAATCGCTTTACTTAAAACATTTTGAGGAATTCTTAACTCAAACTCATGTAATGGCTCTAATAAAACAGTTTGTGCTTTATATAATGCTTCCATGAATACCATAGGTGTCACATTTCTGAAATCTGCTGGAGTGCTGACTGGACTAGAAAATTCACCACGGCTAAGAGTGACTTTTACATCTGTAACCTCCCATCCAAATAATCCTTGTTTACTTGTCTTAATAACTGCTTCTTCAATTGCATTTTGAAAAGATTTTGGCAATGACCCTACTGAAACATTAGAAATATACCTAAGACCTTCACCTCTCCCTGCTGGTTCTATTTTTAAGCCTACTGTTGCCCAAAATGGATTTAAGTCTTCCTGCATATGCATTATTGACGTTCCAAGACCTTTAGGTGTTTCCTTATAGATAGTCTGAATATTCGAAAACTCCACTTTCATTCCATATAAATCATCTAACATAGAACTTAGTATTTCCATTTGAACTTCACCGAATAAGTTGACATAAATTTCTTTATCCATACCATTCATCTCTAATTCTAGTAGTGGATCTTCCTCTGCAAGTAATGTTAATGCTTTAAATAGCTCTGGATTTTTTTCTTTATCAATTGCAGAAATTGTTGTTTTTAATGCTGGTTTAGCTATAGATATATTTTTAATTTTATTATTTGAAATTCCAATAACATCTCCCACTTGGAAACTTGTAAGTCCATATAAAATACCTATATCCCCTGCTTCTATCCTCTGTGATTCAATAATTCCCCCATTTTCTAACCTATTAATTTTCCTTACTTTTTCTGCCATATCCTTATTAGGTACTTGAATTTTATCTCTTACAGATATTTTTCCTCCAAATAATCTTACATAAACCTTCTTTTCACTTTTACTTGTTCTTTCGATTTTAAACACTACTCCAGATAAATCACTTTCACAATCATCACCTGCAAATGGGAAATAACTACAAATTCCATCTAATAAATCTTCAACTCCAAGTCCAATTGCTGCAGCACCACAAAATACTGGATATAGACTTCCTTCCCTTGCATATAATGAAAGCTTTTCTTGTATTTCTTCTTTATCAGGTTCTATTCCACCAACATATTTTTCTAAAAATGCTTCGTCTAAGTCTGATAAAACATTAATAGCACCATCATTTATCATGCATATATCAAATAGATTTTTTATATAGACAACTTTGCTTCCTGCATCATATACTTCTTGTAATCTAACTACTTTATTGGACATATTCTTCTTTATATCTTCAAATACTTTATTGAAATTTGCCCCAATTCTATCTAGCTTATTTACAAAAATTATTGTTGGAATGTTTAACTCCTTTAATATGTTAAATAATATTCTTGTTTGTGACTGAATGCCCTCTACTCCTGATATAACTAGTATTGCTCCATCTAAGACACTTAATGAACGTTCAACTTCCGAAATAAAATCTACATGTCCTGGAGTATCAACAATATTCACCTTAACATTATTCCAATTAAAAGATATGGTTGACGATTTAATGGTAATTCCTCTCTTACGCTCAAGCTCCATGGAATCCGTCTGTGTATTTCCTAAATCAACTCTTCCAACTGATTTTATAGCTCCACTATGATATAATAAGTTTTCTGTTATAGTTGTTTTTCCTGCATCCACGTGTGCTACGATTCCTATATTAATTATTTTCTTCATAATCACCACCTCCAACTCTATCAGCCACCTTTTTATCCATTATCATAGAAACAATATATAACCCTAAAAATAATGCAAGAATTATAAATAAAACTCCACTAACTATAGGCAGTCTTACAGAGAAATTAGCTATTACAGTGCTTAGTACTATTCCAATAACAATAGATAGTTTACGACTGTACACATCTGCAACTATGCCTGTAGGAATTCCAAATATAAAGCATGCTACTTCTAAAGTAGTTCCAACAAGTATAAGCTGAAGTGGATTTAAATGAACCGTTTCAATGTGATACACTATCATAACTGTAGCTACTAACGAAAAACACATTGCTGTAATAGCTGAAAATAATAAATAAATTTTATATGCTGAAAGTTTATTAACCATTAATCATCACCATCCTAGTATTTCTTAAAAAATTTGTTTGTTTTTCATAATCTTCATATTTAAATATATAAATCATCAAAATAATCTCCTTAAACAAAAAAAAGCTGTAAATGAACATAATTCACTTACAGCCTCATAATCATATAACCTAAATATAAACATAAAATATAGAACTTTAATTATATAACTTATGATTAAGCTATTCAAATTAAAATCTTATACCATATCTATAAATGTAGCAAAAATAGGCATAAAAATACTGTGTTTAGAACACAGTTTTCCTACTTCGCAAATAAAGATGTAACATGCTCATTATAATACTGATTATTTTTAGATTACACAAATAAACCTTGAGTCATTCAAGATTTTTTCATATACTTTTTAAAATAATCCTTATTCAGTTAATTTAATTAAAAATTACCTCTTTGCGCATATTTACAACACCTTTACATTTATATTTTTCATGTTTATATTTTAGTATAATTTCATTATATATAAATTTTTAATTTTTTTCAATACATTAATAAAACCGTACCAGAAATAAGTGGTACGGTTTACTATATAGTATAAATTATTCATTTCCTCGACTCGCTACTGAATGATTTGACTTCATCTTTTCAGAATGGATCTCCACCATTTAGATTACACAACCTTGCTCAACCGCACCGGTTCACCTCCTTATCAATTTTGTGTTACTGGCATATATAAGACCATTTCAGTGTCCATTTCAAGCTTAGGACTTTTAAGTTTATATTCTTCGAAAAACCAATAGTTACCAAATGAATATTCTTTGCTTTTAGATATCCAGTTAATAAATTCTCCCCAAGCCCAACCATTATATTTATACTTTGATTTCATAACAGCGTAGTAGCCGCCTTTAAACTCTTCAAGCTTTATATCAGGGTTATCGGTATTAAAGTTTTCATTAACTGTAACATGGATTTTGTAGAAGAAATCTTTATGTCCTATTCTCTCATGGTTATAATAAGCAAAAAACCTATGTGGCAGGCTATCATTAAAAAATCCCTGAGACTCTGACCATTTAAAAAAGTAAGTCTGTGCTTTTAGATCAGCGTCTTTTCCTTTAACGGTATATGTAGCTGTCCACATTGGTTTTACGTTTTCAAAAGTTTTAGTTGTATCATGATCGTTGGATTTTGGGATTATGGGCATATATAAATCTATTCCGCCGATATGATTAGCGTTATCGTCAAAGCCCAAGTGTTCCTCCAGCCATTGATGCCCTCCATAAACGTATTTACTGTCCGAGAGCCAATTCTTAAAGCGGTTCCACGCCTTGACAATTTCGTTTCCTATATTATCATTTTCTCCACGTTTAACGTTTGTAACAGCGTAGAGACCACCGTTCATAATTTTTTCCTTCACCTTATCATCATTAACAATTATATTATCTGCAATAGTAATACAAACTTCATAACCGTATTCATCTTGGTCATGAGATGATGGGTTTGGATTATTATAACCGAAAATGCGTAAATTTTGTTCGTTTACATTCAAACCATTTTTGTTGAGCCAGTCTACCATTACAGCAAAAGCATTGCTTTCTGGATCTTTACCGTAATAACAATAATAAGCTACCCGCATAGGTTCAAGTTCTTTTAGAACTTTTATATCAGGATATTTTTCAAGTAGTTCACTATCCTGAATATCAAAATATTTATCCATAATATCAATCCTTTCAAAGAAAAAAGTTTTATTTTGTTTTCTATATTCGCTAGGTAAAAATCCAGTTGCACGTTTAAAAGCCCTTGAGAAGCTGTCACCGCTCTCGAAATCAAACTTAACGGCAATATCAATTAAACATGTATTGTTACTTTTTAATTCAATAGCTCCAAGACTAAGCCTACGCAGCCTTATATATTCCTTTACTGAGTAGCTTGTAAGTGCAAAAAACATTCTATAAAAGTTTGATAGGGACATACATGCCGTTTGTGCTGCGATATTTATATCAATCTTGTTCTCAATGTTGCTTTCAATATAATCAATGGATTTTTGTATTCGCTCATAATAATTCATAAGGGGAGCCCTCCTGTTGTATCTTAAGATATGAATATAATAGCATATCGAAATTGGAATTGTCCGACTTTTTTTCCAAAAGTATTCTATGAATTTAACAAAATTATACTAATTACCTGTCTTCTATATTCTAACAATACCTCAAATAATAATTTTTAATGAATTAGCATTGTCAATCATTCTTACCCAATTTTACATAAAAAATAGTTCATCATTATTATGACAGAAGCATATAATTCATCATTTAGCTAACTTCTATCATCATTACAACCTCCTCAAAGTAAAAAATACTCTTCCCCATATTGCTAAGGTAAGAGTTTTTAATATAATAATATATATTTGCAATTTCAAGTTTCCACCCTATTTTTTAATACTATATTAATTATTATTTCTTCTTTAAATGGATCATATCTTTTAAATAAATTGGAATTTGAAAGATAGCTATTTATTAAACCATTCGCCTAGTGATTGATTAAAATAATGGGAATTAAACTCTATTAATCTATAATCTTGTATTCCATGAGTTTTAAAAGGTTCGTTTGATAAATAAGTTTCTATTTTTTCTATAGACTCCGACTTAATAATAAATATCCCTCCGCTCATATCTATTTTTAGCCCAGACATTAATATCATTCCTTCATCCATGGCTTTTTGAGTATATGACATATGCTCTTTCATAATTTCTTCATTCATCTTCTCAGCATCCTGTATAATTCCTTCAACAATAAAATATTTCATTTTGTTATCCTCCTAACTGAATATTTATAAATATTAAACCAATAATAACCTACATTTATTGTTTCATAATAAAGCTGAACTATTTATTATAAATCATCTAGTTGGTATCTCCGTAATTCCATTTCTATTTTCCTCCAAACTCCAATTTTTATACCAGTTCATCAGCTCGATTTACTGTAATTTATTTTTCCATATTAACTTTATTTTACCAATAAGCTATATCCTAATAGTAGAAACTAAAAAGGAAGGAGAGCCCCATCAGAGGATTCTCCTTCTTTCATTCATAGTTTTTAATTCACGACTTAATATTTTCAGAATAAAATTTTAAAGCTTCTCCGATAAATTTAGATGCACCACTGCCATATTTCTTATCAGTTACTTTTATCCATATAGGATTCAATAAATAAAGCTCTGCCGTATAACCCCAATGATTCTCTCCATCATCCACTTTGTAAAATTCTTGACTTTTTTTAGTTGCATCTGATATTTCTTCAACGATTTGTTGAATCTCCTTTGAAGTGGGATCTTTACTTAAGTCTGCTACAAGCTTTTCATATAAGTCTTCTAATTTAGGCTGCTTATTTCCCAAATAATTTTTTAAAGCTTCTCCTATAAATTTAGATGCACCATGGCCATATTTCTTATCAACTGCTTCTATCCATTCAGGGTATACCAAATAAATTTTCACCATATAGTACCAATGATCATCTCCATTTTCCATTTTGAAAATTTCATAATCTTTTTTTACTGTATTTGTTATTTCTCCAGCAATTTGTTGAATCTCCTTTGAAGAAGGATCTTTACTTAAGTCTGCCACAAGCTTTTTATATAGTTCTTTTAATTTAGGATGCTTATCTTCTAAACAATCTTTTTTAAACTTATCATATTGTTCTGCTAAAATTAATGTATTACTATTAAGATTTTTCTTTACAGCTTTAGCATATTTCTCAATACTTCCATATTGCTTTATAGCCATTTTAGCAATTTCATCTTCCTTAGATTTACATTTTTCAATAAATTCATTATATTTATCTACACTACCATAAATTCTAATTACCTTATCCTTGTGTTCTGTTTTAAATTCTTCCAATACATTATAATACTCACTCATATCAAATTCTTTAAAATTCATCGTACTTTCTCCTTTTAAGGTTTTATTTATAAGCTCTATTAAGCCATCCAGTCTTTTACGTTTTAACATAAGCAGCTTTTTCTGATTTTTTAGAGCTTGCATTTTATCAAAGTATGGACTCAACATTATCTCTTTAACTTCTTTTAAAGGTATATCAAGTTCCTTAAAAAATAAAATCTGCTGCAAGGTTTTAAGGGCTTCATCATCATAAAGTCTGTAACCTGCTTCTGTGATTTCACTTGGTTTTAATAATCCTATTTCATCATAGTAATGTAGTGCTCGCACACTTATTCCTGTCAAATCCGAAACTTGTTTTACTGTTCTCATTGCTACACCTCAAAGTTTGATTTTACAGCTATAAATATTATCTAATACTCAGCCGGCTATGAGTTTTTGTTAATATATTCAAGCTATATTTTTATATTACACTATGACGTGGTGTTAGGGTCAACACTTTACAAAAGAATTATAATAAAACTTAGTAGAAAGCACTTTGCATGCTGCAGCGTGAGTTTTGTCGGAAATGTTGGCAACATCCCGTATAATCTAATTAATAAATTTCAATAGTAGCCTTTCGTTTTGCCATTGTTTCCATTGATTTTAATACTAAATAAGCAACTATACAATACATAATGCCTAATGCAAATTCCTTAAATATCAGAATAATAGCAGTATCCATAGCAGCATAACCGTTATATATAAGTTCCTTTGATGCCTGTAGTGCATTAGTAAGTGGTAGTATTTTACTTATATATTGTAGTACTGTGGGAAGCCTATCTATAGGAAAGTTTACTCCACTTAATGCCATTAGAATCATGGAAGCAACATTCAATAATAGGTTTATATCCCTAGTTATTAATCCAATACTACCCATTAATAAGCCCATAGCACAAGCACTAAACATGGCAGCAATTAATATAATTATAAATTGTGGTAATATGTTTACAGGTATTCTAAGATTGAAAATCAACATACCTGTAATAAGTCCAATAATAACAGTTATTCCCCCATCAACTATGTGGAATAATGATTTGCTTACAAAGCTACTAAATTTATTGCACGGTGATGCAATTATGTTTTTTAAAGTACCATATTCTCTTTCTATTATTTGAATAGTCCCTACTCCAAAAAACGCATTACTTGAACATAATACAAAAGCATTTCCTAAAATATATGGAGTTATATCCTGTCCACCATAGGCATGTTTTGCTACCAATGAAAAAAATATCACCTCAAAGATTGGATTTATAACCTTTACTAAAATATAGATACTTGGTCTTAAAAATCCATACATGCCTTTAAAGGAGTATAAACCACTTCTATACATTCTTTTTATAGCTTCCACTTAACTCACCCCCAATGAACCTGTTATTCTTGTTTCTTTATCTATTTTCGCAAATAATAATTTGCTTATTACTCCATATACCAAACAAATCCCTAATAACATAAAAATTTTTTTATATAATAGTGCCATATTCTCTATACCTAATGAGCTTTCTCTTAGAATTTCTATGGCTAAAGTTGGTGACAGCATATAGCTAATTGGTTTAACAAAGCCCGGTAGTAGTTCTACTGGAAATATAAAGCCGCATAATATGAACACTGGATACTCTAAACAATTCATTAAGGCTCTAGCATTTTTAGATAGGGTAAATATAGGAGCAATTAGAAAAGCTACTGATATAAAGGAAATTATTAATAATATAAAACACCCTATAAATAGAAGTATATTATCTACATATAGTGAGCCATTGAAGAATATCTTAGTGAAGGTAATGCTTAGTAATAATCCAGTTAATCCCAAAAAGGTATTAGCCAGAACTTTTCCAAATATAATATAGGTAAATTTGGTTGGACTGCAAAATAAATTCTCTAAAGTTCCCATGAATCTCTCTCTTTCAATATCTCCTGCTGAAGAAAAACAAATAGAGCTCCATAGACTACATAACCCACTGCCTAAGATTACATAATTAGTATAGTTTTCTACCTCAGAGTTTTTATACATCATATATAAAATAAAAGTATAAATTAGAGGTTGTACTAGTATGCAGAATCTAAAGGTAGCTCTTGAAAAGGATTGTGATATATGAAGCTTAAATGTTGAGTATATTACTCTTACATTGTTCATTTTCTCCACCCCCTATTAGCTTTATATAAACATCCTCAAGAGAACCATTAGCATCTTCTAAATACTTCCTCTTTAAATTATAAGAGGTATCTATATCCACAATTTCCCCATTATTAATTATGGCAATTCTATCACAGAGTTCATCTGCTTCGTACATATAGTGAGTGGTTAATAAAATTGTCTTCCCTTCTGCCTTTAGCTTTAAGATGATGTTTCTTAAATTTTTAGCTCCAACAGGGTCAAGTCCAATGGTAGGCTCATCTAAAAACAGTATTTTAGGATCATTTATAAGCCCTCTAGCTATTTGAAGTCTTTGCTTCATTCCCTTTGAATATCCTTCGACCTTTTCATGTTCACGACCATCTAATTCAACTAATTTAATCAAGTATTTTATTCTATCCTTTAATACAGAGGCTGGAATCTTATAAATATCCCCAAAATACTGAAGATTTTCATAAGCAGAAAGCCTCCAGTATAACCCTCTCTCTCCACCAAAGATGAAATTAATATTACTTCTTATATGCTTTTCTTCTCCAAAACAATTGTATCCAAAAATCTTAGCTTCTCCTGATGTAGGTGCTAACAGTGTTGTTAATATCTTGATGGTAGTTGTCTTTCCTGCTCCATTGGGGCCTAATAATCCTAATATTTCTCCTTCATTAACAGAAAATGAAATCCCCTTTAGTGCCTCAATTTTCTTTTTCTTGGTCATACTCAATGTACCAACATAGGTTCTCTTTAAATTCTTTACTTCTAAAATAGCCGCCATAAAAATCCCCTCCCAAACTAATTTTATATACATCTAATTAGATATATATAGTATAATCTTCTGTTTATTCCTTGTCAATATCTGCAATATTTTATATACTTGATAAAATTAAGTATAAACTTTAAATATATACTATAATGCTGTATGTATTTATGATGATTTAAAAGGTTATACTAATAAAATAGGATTGAATTGTAAAATCATATTATTTGGGATTTTCACGGTACACTCTTTGATACATATCCAGTAATGGGGAGTATTTTCAAAAAGAAGCTTAAAGAAGAATGAATTGAGGAATCATTAGGTGAAATATATGAAAGTATAAATTTTTTTAAGAAAGCTTTATTTTAATATAGTGTCGATAATGAACTACCTATTATTGTGAGGCAACCCATTTGCAGGAAGCTTAGATTCACTTAGGTTCTATGAAAGTAAAAAGCGTTAANNTTAGTAAATCAAGCTTTCGAAACGGGTTGTGAGTAATAATGGGTAGTTCATTATCAACAACCAATAAAAACAAATTATGCTTATTTTACTTGGTTTTCTTTTTTGCCATTTTATATTTTTGGTAAAGAATATCTTTTAAAACCAAAACAGTGTCCGCATCGTTAAAGTTGAACTCATTTTTAAAAGTATCATACAACTCAGATATTTTCTCACTATAGGTACTTATTCCATTTATACCTTGATATGAATCTAAAATGGGATACTTTTTACTCCATGCACTTGTCCAATCAATTTCATCAACTATCATTTCAATACTAGTAACATCACCACCAATATGACTTCCGCTAATAAGATAGTCATAGCTTACATTGTAAAGTTGACTTAGTAATTTTGCTTTAATAAGTTCTGGAACTGTTTGATTTGTTTCCCATTTACTTACGGTTTGTCGAGATACACTTAACTTTTCAGCAACATCTTCCTGCGATAAACCAGCCTTTTTACGCAAATATAATAATTTTTCGCCTAATGACATAATTATCACCAGCCTTTCCTCTATTTCAAGTTAACTTGTAACTATAGTATACTAAACACTAAAAATCTATTCTATCAAGTGAAAATGGAATTTTGTCAACTAAACTTAACATTTTCATTTTTATCGTCTTATATCCTTCCATTCCAAAAGTCATCGTTTATGGAGCCTCAGTAGAAATAAAAAACAAGAGCACTATACTCTTGTTAGTAAATAATATAAGAATTATATGAACTAGCTCAACTACAAATTATGCTTATTAGTGAGGCGATTATTAATCTAACTGAAAGAATCTCATGATACTACCATCAATTGTTGTTACATCACATTCTTTACCTCCCCAATGCTGAGTTTTAACTTCTGTTATTTGATCCCAACCATTTTTCTTTACAAATGAATATAGTTGTTCTACGCCTTCAACACGCATGAAAGCAACAGTTTGTTTTGAAGGTTCACCAAAAAACATGTGAATGCCATTAAATGTAGTTATTTTCATATTAACTAATTCCCCAGGTATTGGCAATGCACACCCGTAGGTTCCCATTCCATCTTTATTTCTTTCATCAATATTTACGTACCAACCTAAAACAGTCTCAAACCATTTTGCAGTTTTGTCCATGTTCTGTGTGTAATATACAGGACCGTTTTCTTTAACGGAATACCCTCTTTGTTTCAAATCTTGCATAGTTTGTTTCCCTCCTAAAATAGATTGAACAGATATTTTGGCGAATAAATTGATATTCTCGATATGACTGCGCACTATCATAGGAGAAACTCCATGGAAACGAGTAAAAGCACGTGAAAAACTTTCTGGTGACTCATATCCATATTTGAAAGCAATGTTAATTATCTTTGCCTTGGATGATGATATCTCGATTCCTGCCAGTGCTAATCTTCGATTGCGAATATAATCTCCAAGTGAAATACCACACACGATAGAAAAAACACGTTGAAATTGAAAGCTTGACATATATGCCTGACTTGCAATGACTTCTGGTTTTAAATCATCAAGGATATTATCCTCGATAAAGTCAATTGCTCTTTGAATACAACTTACCGTATCCACTTACTCACCCCCTCTGTCTGTTTTATAGTATAAGGAAAAACTCCATAGACTTCATGATATTTTTTGCTTGTTTCGGCTAATATAAATACTCTTCACTTCACAATATTGTACAAGGTGGAACTAATAATTATCTTATATTTGCTATAACCTCTCCATTAATATTTTCTAATAAACCATAAAAATATTATAGCAGTTATTTATGTAATTAATATACCTTTGTATAATTATTTAATTATATATTTGTTACTCCATTTAAGAAAATTACTACCTAAAAACACCTTAAAATTGTTCATTCCTATTTAAATAATCTTCTTTTGTTAATCCAAAGATAATTTCATCATGGTATCTTCCATTTGTATAAATATTTTGCCTACATGTCCCCTCTTGCTCACAGCCGAGTTTTTTATGCATAGCAATAGATCCTAAATTAACCTCTAAAATGCTTGCACAATATTTATTTAGCCTTCTTTCCATAAAAGCATATTTAAGAACTATCTTCATAGCAGAAGTTCCATAACCTTTACATCGATAGTCTTTGTCAATCAACATAGCAATTTCAAAGGTTCCATTTTGTTCGTCAATACTATTTAAATTTATTCTACCAACATGAACTCCATCCAGAGCCTCTATAGCAAAATAAGTTCTATTAGTACTTGAAAAATCTTTTATTCTTTCTGAAAACTCTTGTGATAATGAAACTGTTGGTGGTAAAGCAAGTTCACAATCTGCTAACCTTAAAGCTTCACTATCGAAGTTATTATAATAATCCCATTCCCAATCACTCGCACTCCAAGCCCTTAGCCTAACTAAATCATTTTGCCAGTAATAATTATCATACAATACTTCTCTCATATTAATTCCCCCTTTTTAATTCGTAAAAACTTACTATTCCGTAATAATCCATAACTAAATTATACCAGCTATCACATATTAACATAAGATTTTATAGAAAATAATGGTATAATTGATACATCAGTTCTTTTGTCGCCTAGGAAAGAGATATAAAAATAACTTTAAAATTAAAAGGAGGAAATAATTATGAACCAGTATTTAAAAATTCAAGAAAAGATAAAACGTAGCGAGATTGCTTATATCAGCTGCTTTTCTGAATGTTATGAGAATGAACAGATTATTAGATTTCGTGACAGTCAGATGAACGATATGCATTTTCACAATTCCACACATATAAAAAAAACATTATCCAAAGATGTTTTACAACAGATTATTAAAGAGGAAATAGAACTAAATTATCAAGAAAATAAAGATTTTTGCAGGGTTACTATAGATGAACTGCCTGCTGAAAAATGTTTAGAAGGATATCATGAGAAACTAGAAATTGAGCATTATGGTAACTATGTATATATACCTATGGAATCTCCAAAATGGAATACCTTAAATGGGTATAAGATACGTAAAGTTACAGATTATTCTATGGTTGAAGATTTAGTATCACTAGATCTAATTCAGGACAGTGAGATTTTAGAAAAAGATTTTTGCGAGCGTAGAGCCAGACGCATAGGACAAGCATCTTTGTCAGAAATTCCGGTGGATACATATATTTGTTATTATGATAAAATTCCAGTTGGAAGTTGCCAATTGTTTTTATATAATGGAATGGCTAAAATAGAGGATTTTACAGTGTCGCCAGAGTATCAGCGTCGTGGAATAGGTACTACTATCTTAAAATATGTGATAGACATAGCCCTTTTAAAGAAAGCTGAAGTGATATATCTCAGTGCCGATGAGGAAGATACAGCAAAAGAAATGTATAAAAAATTGGGGTTTGAAAAAGTAAGCGAATCTTATGCATTATTATATAAATTATAAAATATGGCGGAAAATATAATATCTTTTAACATCATTTTACCAATTAACTTCAAGGGGTGAATTTCCACTTTTTATTGATATTCTGTTAAACTCTCTCAAAAGGTTTAACGCATTCTCCTCTTGATTTTCTAAATCTGTACATGCCCACTTCTTATGTACCCGCAACTTCATCATCAATTCTCCTATTTTCAGTATTACAATATAATGATTCCCCAAAATGCTTTTTTTCAACTGGCAGTTCACATCGCTAAGTAATGCTTCATATGTTCCATCTTCTGCAAAAGTAAGGGTATTATCCATAATAGCCCAAATTAGCTTACTCTCCCCAATTGCTAAATAAGATGAAAGGTTCACAGTTTTTTTACCTATTTTTATAATGTTAACGAAAGCCCCTGCCAGAACAGCTTCTTTTATCTCTTTTCGGATGAATTTTTCAGCTACTTTCTGTGCTTCCTGTAAGTGAGAAGCATTTTTAAACATTACAATAATGTAGAAAATTCCTATAAGAATCATGATTACAAATAAAGCCCATTCCAGTACTTTTATAGCTCCATCAAGTTGTAATAAAAAGTTGAAAAAATTTTCCATGCTGAAACTCCCCCAAAGTTTTTTCATTCTCTTTTATAATCTTAAAACAAAATTTTTGAAAAGATCACTTTTATACCCAATTTGTTTTAAAAGTAACATAACTTGAATTTAGATATAGCTCCTCATTATTTATAGTATATAATACTTATTCTCTTTGTGTTAATATAATAACCTATTTGTATGTATACGTCGTATTTCTAGAAGTGTTACAATTCCAATCAGGTTCAGTTCATATCTTCATAACCTCCAAAAGGCGCAAAAAAACTGCCTCAAAAGAGGCAGTTGAGATATAGATAGACTATCATAAAACTATAATCCACTATGCACATACATCTTTTGAAAATAAACAATACTCACAATTAAGGGAATAGCAAAGTATATATGCAGTATCATTGTACACATTTAAAACGCTTAGATGATAGCTTAGAATTTACATACTAATTGGAACTTTAAGATTGTATTAAATTTCTAAGAAAATCAGCTGTTGATAGAACTTCTTTAATATTTTCTTCATTCTTCATATTTAATTTTACATATTGCATAATTTTTCTAATATCGGTTAATGAATTTTCAAATAACTCATTCATCCAATTATATCTTGGAAAAAGCCATACATGAAAGTGGTTCGAACGTTCTTCTTGAATAATAACCACTTCATTGATATCACTAATCTCATTTAAAGCTAATCTAGATTTATATATTAGGTTAGTAAGTTCTGTTGCTTCATCTAAAGTTAATTGAGCAATTGATTTTAGATGTTTTTTTGATACTATGACGAGAAAGCCTTTTAGTGGAGTTTCTAAATCTTGCTGTATAAAAAAATTCTCTGTTTCCTTTATAATTCCACCTGGAGGTATAATATTACCCTTACCTATTTCACAAGCGATACATTCAGATTTCCACTCATTATTCATAAAATCTTTCATTATAATTCACTCCTTAATGATATTATACAGTTACGTCTTAAATTACTATTGTTCAATAGTTTATATCTTTATTATACATAACTTATGGATCATAATCCCGATTAAAATGAAAAATTTATCATTAAAGATAAAATATGCTAGATAAAAAGATTTACGCAAACGGACAAGAGGTTTATATATATTATAAAAATAAACTATTTGTAGTATTTACCTGTACATTCCGTAATGTTGAGTTCTATAACAGCAGTACCTTTCACCATATTTTCTGGTAGTAAACGACCAGAAAAATTTGGTGTATACTTGTCTACTATTTTATTTAGTATTTCTCTTTTAAGTTCTAAGTCGTGTATCAATTTAGCATAGCCTAATGCTACAATGCTATTATATTCAGTGTTTGTATCACAAGGATTTTCAACACCCTCTGTTATAAAACCAAGTATTTCATCAATTTCAAAGCAAACCTTGGGATTTTGAATTATGTTGTCAATTTTTTGTCCCTTAGGCAGGCCATGCATGTATATTTTTTCTTTATAATATACAAAATGCATTGCAACTGCATATGGGAATCCATCAGGATTTTGAGTTACAAATCTACCAACATGGGTTCTATCAAATAGTTCATTAATCTGTTCTGTAGTTAATTGATGCTTTTTCATTCTATGTTGCATGATATTCCACCTCATAATATTCTAGAATTTACTAGATTTATTTTTTATGATATCATTATACTTTCAATGTGGTTCTATCAAAAGAGCCACTTTTATAATAAGAATAGGATACAGTTAGATTTTGGGAGGGCATTATGATTTATATAGATAACTCATCAAAAATACCCATATATGAACAAATATATCAGCAAGTAAAAGATGAGATAACCACAGGAAGCCGTAAAGCTGGTGACAAATTAATTTCTACAAGGGCATTGGCAAAAATGTTGTGTGTAGCTAGAAATACAGTGGAGAGAGCTTATTCCCAACTTTGGGTTGAAGGCTATGTTATTAATAAACCAGGTTCTGGATATATAATACAAAATATTAATGATAACTTACTTGTTGAGTTACAGGCTGTAAGTGATAAAAAGGTTCAAAAAAAGCATAGTTATACCGAGGCATCTATATCTGATTTTACAGATAGAACAGAAAAAACTTACCAATATAGTTTTCAATATGGCGATCTTGATTATGAAAGTTTTCCTTATTCTCTATGGCGACGTTTAACAGCAGAGGCTTTGAGGTCAGATGATATCCAATATATTAACAGTTATAACCATAAGCAGGGAGACTTAGAATTACGAATTGAAATTATGAAATACCTAAAGCAGTCAAGAGGTGTATGTTGTACTCCAGATCAAATTGTATTATGTAGTGGTATCCAGTATGCACTTGATTTGATATGTAAGATAATTCCTCATGCTCATCGTACATTAGCTATGGAGGAACCTGGGTATGATGGGGCAAAAATAGTATTTGAAAATAATGGTTTTGAAATTGTTCCTGTATCAGTTGGAGCTGAAGGAATAAGTTTAAAAGAATTGGTAACTGCTAATTCAAAAATTGTATATATTACACCATCACACCAATTTCCTACAGGTGTAATTATGCCAATTCAAAATAGAGTTCAATTACTTAATTGGGCAACTGAAAATAATTCTTTTATTATTGAAGATGACTATGATAGTGAGTTTCGTTATAATTCTAGACCAATTCCATCATTACAGTCCATTGATAACAGTGGTAGAGTAATTTACTTAGGAACTTTTTCAAAAGCATTATCTCCTGGATTGCGGATGAGTTATATGGTGTTACCGAAATCTCTGATTGTAAGATATAATGAGATATTCTCTGGATATCATTCTACCCTTCCATGGCTTGAACAAAAAATTGTGAGTTTATATATTACTAATGGTCATTTAGAAAGACATATTAGAAAGATGTGTATAGCAAACAAAAACAAACATGATGTTTTAATTAAAACTATTAATGATGTGATGGGTGAAAAGGTAATAATACATGGCAATAACGCAGGGTTACACATCATATTAGAGTTTGTAAATGGTGAAAATCAAAGGTGGTTAATTGAAAAAGCGAAAGAATATAACGTAAATATTTATTCAACCATGCCATATTGGATTGAAAAAGAAAATTGTCCACAAAACAGAATTCTTCTAGGCTTTAGTGCATTAAGTGAAAAAGATATAATTGAAGGAATTAATATTTTAAATAGAGCATGGTTTGATAATAAAAAATAATTATAATATATAAGTTGTAATTAAGTTTCTACATTATACAAATANNACTAAGTCTCTATTCAAGTAAATCTAAGATTTCTGCAAATGGTATTCACAGGAATAATATAAAGTTCAATTTAAATAGATTATAAAAATGCCTATTTGTATTATATAGTTTCATTATTACAATCTATATATTATACGATCACCATATAGTCTTGATAGTATTAAAGGTTTCAAACCACTATTTTGTGAAATATACTGCAATTCTCATTATGAAATAGCCAATAAATTTATAATTTTTTTATTTATTGGCTTATTGTTATAATGAGAATTAGGTTAAATACTCTGTGATATAAGCTCTGTGTAATATTTAGGGTCGCCAGTAGAATAATACTTGTACCATAATTCAATAATCTCACAAGAGAAAACATTCAAATATTGTATAATGTGTTTTGCCCATAACAAACCTCCTGCTGAACTTGCTGTTATTAAATTACTGTCAACAAAAGATGGTGAATCAACATATAGCTCTTTGCCATTATATTGTTTTGAGAATAATGTTAGGTAATCTAAAGAATTGCTTGTGTGCTTGAACTTATTTAAAACCTTTAAGTCAGCCAAAGTGAGTGTAGCACCACATATTGCCCCTACAAGAATCCCCTTATCTAAATATGATAAGGCTTTTTGTAAAATTTGATTATTTTCCTCACTGTTCCATGTTTCTGCACCAGGCAAAAGCAAGGCAACAATATTATTTTCGTCTATTTCTTCTAATAAACAGTCTGGAGTGATAGTTAGTCCGCCAATTGTTTGTACTGGATTCTTACTACTGCCAACGGTTTTGATTATAAACTCTCTATTCTGTTTTTTTAACATGGATTCCATACTAATAGCTTGTAGGATATAACCTACTTCCCATTCAGCCATAGATTCTAAAATGTAAAGATATATAATTTTCTTCATTTTATTCCTCCTTAAATTAATCTAAAAACATTATACTATAAAAACAGTGACACCTATATGTCACTGTTCTCATAATTCTTTATTAAAGTATTTTTCAAATGTTCCTTAATTCTTTGTTGATAGGATAAGGGCGAAAGAACTTTTATTTTTTCTCCAAAACCTAAAATAATAGAAAACATAATAAAGTCGTTTTCTTTTATAACAACCTTTTTAACTATAGATGTTTCTAATACATTGATAACATCACCCAAAAAATATTCATTAATTAGAGTTTCAATTTCTTTGGAATATTCAATAGTAACACTTATATTGTGCTTATCTCTTTTTTCTTCATACTCATCAAGCAATTTTGCTACATCATAATCATTAATAAAATACTCCTTACTTATTTCTAAATTACTCATTCTGACTAACTTAAACATACGGAAATCATTTTTATCTAAATCATATCCAAAAGCATACCAAGAGTACCATTTATAGAAGACGTGTATGATATTGCATTTAACCATTCGAGTATCACTATTGAGGTTAGTATAGTGAAATAAAACTGTTTTATTACGTTGAATAGCTTCTTTTAACATAGAAACATAGGAAACTATCCCTCTGTTTTCGTTTACTATAGAAAAATCAATATTTAGTGCATGGTTATTATTTTTATCAGAGTATATATGCCTTACCTTTTCATAGGTTTCATTCACTTTTCTTTCGCCATAAACACTTTTCAAACTTTGTAGAGCAAGTAGAATATATTCAGAATTGGCTTCATCAATTATTTTTTCATTTAATTTGTAATCTCGATTAATTGAATAACCACCTTTAGAACCAATTTCAGAATAAATAGGAATCCCTGCTAATGTTAATGTGTCTATGTCACGAATAATCGTTCTCCGAGAAACATTAAAATGTTCAGCTAAGTTATTTGCAGTAACATTATCTCTGTTTATTATATAAAACAATATTCCTAACAGTCTTTCAATCTTCATCATCTCACCTCAATTCAATATATTTAGATTTTATAGTGTTACTCCACAGATGGCAACGAATTTCATTAAATTGGAACTGCTTATTTACTATTCGTGATTTTCCAATTATAATCTTTTACCCATTATACATACTTTTCTATGTGTCTATCAAATGGGTATACTCCAAATCTTTATTAATGTATCTAGTACAACAGATTATTTGAAACTTTATGTAACTAAAGAATAGGAAGCAAAATTTTATATAATATATAAAAGAGTATATGTCGATGATTTTATTAGGTATCAATGGCAAAAATGGAGTGCTGGATATTCTAAAATCCATATGTCTGCTGTTGCTTCTGCTAAAAGAGTATAAAAAAATAAGTGACTATGTCAAAATTTTTATTTTAACATAGTCACTTATTTTTTATTTCTACATTTATAAATGTAGGCACATCTGAAATTTTTGAATAGACATTAATATTATTCATGTTTTTATCCTTAAAATAAATAACTTCATTATTTTTCAAAACCCCTTTAATAATAAAATCATTTATCTCATTCTCACCTTTTAAGGAATAAACGTTTTCGCTTACTTCATTATAATCTCCTTTATCTAATACTTTAAATTGAATATAATGATAAAATTTATCTTTTTCAAATACAAAATACTCTGATTCACCCATGCTTTGCCCCTGCATCATATAAGTCCCATATAGTCTATTTTCATATTTGCCCAATTTATTTAGCATATTTATATTCCAAGAAATAGATAAAATTAAAAAAAGTAATAAAATAAGTATAGAATAATGATTAATAACAAACATTTTAGTTTTATAAATAATATTTTTCATATAATACCTCCTTTTTATTTAATATAAATATATTAAATAATTATAATCATTTTTTTAAATTTAACATGAAACTTCGTATTTATAAAGTTATTTTTATGTAAATATTTCCCAAGAAATATCATGTTTGATATCTCATATATAAATAATTGAATTTATCTCTCGATAGGAATAGCGGTATGGTCAATTAATATATAGATTGTAATAATTTAGAAACTTAATTACGACTTATACAACTCATCTCTCAAAATCTATAAACAAATTATACCATATGTGTTATAATATTCTATACATTTATTGTGATTAAAAATTGTATATAAGTTTCAATAATGAAACTACATAATACAAATAGATATTCTTATAATTTATTTAAATTGAACAGTAATAATTAATCAGTAAATGGAAAGGAGTAATTTATGAAAGTTATATTTCTCGATATAGATGGTGTTCTTAACACTGAAGAATCTTGGGACAACAATGAAAATGAGATAATTGACAGAAATAATGTGAAGATTTTTAAAAGTGTAATTGACCAAACCGGAGCAGTTGTTGTTATGTCCTCTGGCTGGAGATTATGGTTTGACGAAAATATGATGCCTGAAGATGGATATTCTCAATATTTATATGATATTTTATGTGAGTTTAACATAAAATTATTTGGGAAAACACCTGATTTTAGTACCGCGGAAATCCGGACTAGAAAGACCTTCAGTCATGTAAAGGCCAAGGAGATTATTGCGTGGTTAAATGAACATGAAACCGTTGATAAGTATATTGTATTAGATGATTTAGATTTAAAGAATGAAGAAATTAATTCACATTTAGTTAGAACAAATCCTCAGTTTGGCATTACTGAAGATGATGCACAGCGTATAATTGAAATGCTTAACTAATAAAAATTCAAGTGCTTATGAGTGCAAATAAAAAGAATACGCTAAAATATTTTCTGATTTAGGGAGGGTTTAGTCATGGGAAAAGAGTATATCACGAAATCATATAGACTTTTTATAATGTGGGCAGTTGGATTTTTGGCCTTGCTGATAGCTGTGAGTATTCTAGCATCAACATATTTTTCAGAAGTTACAATAGCAATTATAGTGAAAATAATTCTACTTCTAACTCTTTTATCTATTTTTATCCTATTTTATATCATATATAAAACAGAGAATATTTACTGGATTAATGGAACAAACTATGAAGAAGCAAAGGCTGCAACCAGTGAGAGTCGTAAAAAATTTGCTATGGCTCATTTAAAAGTTTTTTTAAAAGCAACAGCTATTTATGGTGCTTATTGTATAATAGGTACTATAATTGATACCTCTGCAGTTATAGATACTGTAATTTTCTTGACTCTCAGTATTGGAGCCGCTATAAAAACAATGCCTATCAAATTATGAGGATAATCCTTGGCTATGTTTACTGTATAGTTTTCTTATTTGACGACGTATAATTAGATTTACGTCGCTTTTTTTACTACAAATATTATAAGATGTATTTCTTTTCTTGTGTATAAGGTCAACTTGACATCATTATAGAATATCGCTATGCTTTTGATGTAAGGTAAACATTACGGAGGTAATTATTAATGAAAAATAAAATAAAAAAATTTCGTGAATCTCTTGGATTAACCCAAGAACAATTGGGAAAGCTCATAGGAGTCTCAAGACAAGCAATTAATGCCATTGAGACAGAAAAATTTGAGCCGTCAATATGGTTAGCTTATGATCTTTGTAAAATATTTAAATGCACAATAGAGGATGTTTTTCTCTTTGAAGAAAGTGAAAGAAAATCTAGAGCAGAGCAAAGTAGAGGTGTATTGTAAATGGCATTAAGACAAATTAGATTTTTTGATGATGAAGTATTAAGAAAAAAGAGTAAAGTAGTTAAAGATGTAAATGATAGAATAAGACAAATATTAAATGATATGGCTGACACTATGTATAATACAGAAAATGGAGGTGGATTAGCAGCCCCACAGATAGGTATATTAAAGCAATTAGTAGTAATTGATATGGGACAGGGGCTTATAAAATTAGTTAATCCTAAGATAATTAAGACAGAAGGAATTCAAGAAGTTATAGAAGGATGCTTAAGCATTCCTGATAAATGGGGAAAATTAAAAAGGCCTGCAAAGGTAGTGGTGCAGGCTTTAGATGAAAACGGTGAAGAAATTATATTAACAGGTACCGGTGATTTAGCTAAATGTTTTTGTCATGAAATAGATCATTTAGAGGGTATACTGTTTACTGATTTAGTCACTGAATATATTAAATAATTAATTCCAATTTAATTCAAATTACAAAATATTCATTCATTCGGAAGTGCTTGTAAGTGTCTCCACTAATTACTCGAAAATTGTGTCGAATCTCACTTCCCATGAGTTGAAATTTATGATAAACTTATTTTTACAAAAGAATCTCTTATTAACTCATCTAAAATAACTATGCACTATCTACTTTTTATCTTACATTATAGGAGGAAAAAATTATGAGAAAACTAATGAAAAAATGGAATCAATTAAGTTTAGTAAAACAAATAATTATAGGCTTAATCATTGGTATTATATTGGCCGTGACCATTCCTGAGGTAGCAAAGCCAGTGGCAATTTTCGGCTCTTTATTTGTAGGTGCTCTAAAAGCCATTGCACCTATACTAGTATTATTTTTAGTAATGGGGGCCATCTCCCAACATAAGAGTGGCCATGAAACCAATATGAAAACCGTTATCCTTCTTTATCTTTTAGGAACATTCTTAGCTGGATTTGTAGCCGTTGTTGCAAGTTTTATATTTCCGGTAAATCTAACCCTTGTAGCAGGTACTGAAAACATTACACCTCCTGGCGGTGTGGTGGAAGTTCTTAGAGCATTACTTCTAAACCTAGTTGACAACCCAGTAAAGGCACTTTTCAATGCAAACTATCTCGGCATATTGGCTTGGGCAGTACTTCTTGGCTTTGCTTTAAAAAATGCAGCTGGTTCTACAAAATTGATGATTTCTAATTTTTCTGATGCAATATCTAAAATGGTTGTATGGATTATAAACTTTGCACCCCTAGGAATCATGGGCCTTGTAATTGATACTATTGTTACAAGCGGAATATCTTCACTACTCAGCTATGGAAAATTACTTTTACTTCTACTTGGTTCTATGGCCTTTGTAGCTCTTGTTGTAAATCCAATCATGGTGTACGTATATATTCGTCAAAACCCATATCCACTTGTATTTAAATGCTTAAGAGAAAGCGGTATTACAGCATTCTTTACACGTAGCTCCGCAGCTAACATTCCTGTAAATATGAGTTTGTGTGAAGACCTAGGTTTAGATAAAGATACTTATTCAGTATCAATTCCATTGGGTGCTACCATCAACATGGGTGGTGCAGCTATTACCATTTCTGTTTTAACCCTTGCAGCTGTTCATACCCTTGGTATTCAAGTGGATATTGGTACCGCAATAATCCTTAGCGTGCTTGCTGCTGTAAGTGCTTGCGGTGCTTCAGGAGTTGCTGGTGGTTCATTATTACTTATTCCTCTAGCATGTAGCTTATTTGGAGTTCCAAATGACATTGCTATGCAGGTAGTTGGTGTAGGCTTTATCGTAGGTGTTGTACAAGACTCTGCAGAAACTGCACTTAACTCATCCACAGATGCACTTTTCACAGCCACAGCTGAATTTGGTAAGTGGCGTAAAGAAGGTAAAAAAATCAGTATACCTAAATAGAAGTTAAATCATGGTGTAGTTTTTACACTTATTAAAGCCGCTTATAGCAGGTTATAAACTGCAATAGGCGGCTTTTATATGCATTTTTAAATTTTTGTTTTAATATAGTTCTAAAATCAACAAATATTTAAATTTAATGCAAGGTTTTCATGAGTTAAGTTGTATTATAAATGAAAGGGGTGAAGAAATGAACTATTCATTTGACATAGATGAAAAAGTACAAGCACTAGTAGTGAATTATTCCAAAACAATTACTAGGGTTGCATTTACATATTTAAAAAACATTTCTGATGCAGAGGATATATCCCAGGAAGTTTTTTTGACCTATTTGAGAACGCAACCTATTTTTCAATCAGTGGAACACGAAAAGGCATGGTTAATACGAATAACTATAAACAAATGTAAAAATCATTTAAAGAGCCCATGGTTTAGAAATATATTTCCAGTACCAGAAGACTTAAGTTATTTACCTAAAGAAGAAGATGAGGCATTAGCAGCAGTGCTTGCCCTGGATAGAAAGTATCGAATTCCTATACATTTGCACTATTATGAAGGCTATACCATCGAGGAGATTGCTGAAATACTAGATTCAAAAGTTGGTACGGTAAGCAGTTGGTTGAGTCGAGGAAGAAAAATTCTGAAAAAGAGATTGGAGGAGTTTTTATGAAAGCAAATAAATATTGTTCTGCAATGAATCATTTGAAATTTAAGGATACATTAATTGAAGATACATTGAAATTACTTGAAGAGAACAAGGATATGGAAAATAAAGAAGGAAAAAATATTAAGTGGCATCCTTCATTGAGAAGATTACCTAAAGTAGCCATTATAATTCTTTGCATTATCTTGGCTTCAGGGACAGTTGCTACAGCCACATATGTTATACTTGGTGCAGAGAATTTCAAAGGATTTTTCACTAAGGAGCTCCTTAAAAATCAAATGGAGAAGCCAGGAATAATGAATTTACATCAACTTCAGGATATGTCAGTATCTACAAATGGAATTGTATGCGAAACAAATGAGTTACGGTTTGAGTTATTAGGATTAATCAAAAGTGAAGATACTGCTACTATCATGTTAAAAATCACAGCTAAACAGTTAGATAGTATTTTATATGATGGTGGTATTCCTGTACTTAAAAATTATAGATTCAATGATGAAGGAGGAAGTCTTGCTGAAATTAGTTCACAAGGAAGAAGTCGTTATATCTATTCTGATGAGGATGATACTCTGAAAGAAAATCAATGCATTTATATAGCATCTTTTATATCGGATGATAGTCTTGATGATAAAGAGTATAGTTTTTCTTTTACAGATTTCGGCTACTTTACAATAGGTAAAAAAAATAGTCCTGGGACTGATTTTCCTATAATATATGAAGGAACATGGGAATTTAATGTTGCTTTTGATAATGCAAAGAATATAGGCAAAAATATAGACCTCCATAGAACAGTTAATATAGAAGACCTTGTTATGAGAATGGAAACTGTAAAAATGACGCCACTGTTTTGTATAGTTAATTTCTCAGCTAAAGATAATAGTCAAATTAATACTTTTATTAAACATATAAATGATATTGAATTCAAATTAAAAGATGGCTCCATATTAAATTCAGATTACTATTCAATTTCAGGTGGAGGGGGATTCAATTATTTGGAAGATGATAAGGCAAAATATGACATAACCATTGATTTTTTAGTACCAATAGATATTAATCAAATTGAAGCAATATCTATATTGGGAGAAGATTATTCATTGAAAAGGTATCCTCTAAATGTCATTAAGACAAATTAGATTTTTGATGTTGAAAATATATGAATTTTTAATGGAAGTTATTTAACTTCCATTAATTTCTTCTTAAAGAATGTCTCGAAGCATTACTCTCTTAAAAGACATTCAAATATACACTTTTGTCTCTCACCTTCCAGATACATTACATTATGTGGTGGCAATTCTGCTATCTCTTTGAGTTTAAGCCCTGCCTTTTCACAAGTTCTTCGAGATGCCCATTTGAATTGTTTAAATTAATATTTTCTAATAAACCATAAAAATATTATAGCAGTTATTTATATAATTAATTTTACAAAATTTTGTTATTCAATAAAATCTAAAAGGGAAGTTTGGTAACTTTATAATCAATTCCAAGTTCTGCATACCAATCATTTAGTCCAAGCCATAGATCTTCACAGAGCTTATAAATATATTCTTTATCATTCAACTTTCCCTCCATTACACAAAAAACCAGTTCTTCGTATCCAGAAGGTTTGCTATCCATTTTTAAAGATTCCTCGAAAGTTCGTGCTCTTGTACTATAATACTGCTTATTAGCAAGTCCAATAAGTTTTGCTGTCTGCCAAGTTAGATCTTTCGCACCAAGAGGTAGGTAATTAAAATTTTTGCAATTATAATTATTTCTTATTTTAGCCATTGTCTCATAAGGCTCCCAAATCATAAACTCTCTCATTGTCTCGCGTATAGCTGTATCTGAAATATGAAAAGGAAGCTTTCTTACGTCATTGAAAAAATTATTTGGGTCATAAATAGATAAAATATTTACGAACATACCTACCCGTATTGCCCAAGAATCATCAACCATCATGGCTTCACTTAAAATTTCATTTTTTTGCTTTGTGCTAATCTCAATCTTGAATTTTTCATAAATAAATTCGTAACTTTTTATTTCAATTCCATCTTTAGTTATAACATGCATTTCAATATCTGAAAATGGTCCATCACTTTCTAAGGCTAAGGAACCATAAGCTCCAATAGCGATTATATCTGTTTTATAAATAGATAGCAATTTATCCTTTATAATATTAATAATTTCTAATTTCTCATCCCTAGAAGTTGAAGCAGGATATGACAGCATTGACTTTTACCTCCTTAAATATATTAACAATTTTTGTTTAATTTTATCATTTTAAATTCATTAGAAGAAGAAAGATTTCATATACTATTGTACTTTGCTGCAACTTATATATTCATCTATAATTCTAATATCCTTAATATCCTTTTCTCTTCCTAGCTCTGCCTTTTGTTTTTTATACTTTCTAAACCAACCACTGGTAATCCATCTAACGCTGCACCTGAGGTTATCCAATACTCATTTAGAGGCAAATCCATATCTGTAAGTATTTTAATTATATTTTCTTTATATATAATTCTGTTACCTCCCAATATATTTATATTTCCTTTAGTCCACTGTATTTTACAAGGTTATCTTTATGGTAATAGTTTCCAAGAAATATTCTGTTAAATATCATACCTGTAAATAATTGAATTAATCCCTCATATGATAAAGGTTAGCCTCCATAGTTTTTATGGAGGCAGTTTAAAATTAAGATGTCTCAGTTAATTGCATAAAATAAGAAAATGGTTCACCAATATACACTAATAAATAGAAAGGTCAACACCGTACAATTCACATTTTAGTTTTCTTGCTACAGACTGTGATGCACTATTATCCCATGAGGTGCTATAGGTCGGTATTCGGTTCATTTCATAAATAGCTGTTGCCCAGGCTACAACCGCATCAGCAGCATATCCTTTTCCACGAAAATCGGGTAAAGTTTCAACACCAGCCTCATGGGATGCATCAGCAATACGTGAACTGAAACATATAGACACCGCTCTCCCATTCACAAATTTTACAAAACATGGTTCCCAAAATTCTAGCTCTGATAGCATATAGTCAAAGCCATTCTTTAAAAGGTATATATTATCCTTTGTCATTTTTATTACGTCACTGGGGAAAGCTAGTCCTCTTGGTATTCTGTATGCAGGACCTTCAAACATCTTCTGAATTTCTTGATGCTCCTTAAGAATTTCTTTTATTTTCTCTAAAAGAACTGTATTCCTTGGTAAATTGAAACTAGTTGACTCCGCAGCGACTAAATTTGTTAGTTTTTTTATTATACCTTGGGGCAAATCGTAACGAAAGCGCATTACATTACCTTCTGGTGTCCGACCAAGGAAAAAACGTGGTGCAGGGACACCGTCAAGGTCATTTATATTTCTGATAAAATTATTGTTATCGTGTGTAAAGAGAGCCTTAGTCTGCATCTCCATAAGCTCCAACTTATTTGGCATATGTAACCTACCTCCTGTTAAATATCTGGTGCAAAAATATATGAAATATTATCTACTTAAATTTTAAGAACCTCTATGTTTCATTTCAATATAAAATAGAACTTTTTAACGCTTTATTTCACAATAACTTACAAGTATGTACTATATTATAGCCTATTTATATAATGTACAAGCTTAATTACAACTTATATATTCATCTATAATTCTAATATCCTCAATATCCTTTTCTCTTCCTAGCCCTGCCTTTTGTTTCTTTATACTTTCTAAACTACCCACTGGTAATCCATGAATAAATTCTATTTCATCAACAAACCAATTTTCCAATAATTCTATTGTATCATCTACAGTTACAATTCTTGAATTATCTTCTACCACTTTATATTTACAGCCTTTGTTTAAAAAATGTTCTACTAAATTAGTTGTGACTCCTAAATCAATATCATTTGTACCTTTTTTAACTCCATGAATCACTAAGGCTGCACCTGAGGTTATCCAATACTCACTTAAAGGCAAGTTCATATCCTTAAGTATTTTAATTATATTTTCTTTATATAGCATTCTATTCCCTCCCAATATATTGATATTTCCTTTAGTCCGCTGTATTTTACAAGGTTATCTTTATGGTAATATTTACCAAGAAATATTTTCTTGAATATCATACTTATAAATAATTGAATTAATCCCTCATCTGATAAATGTTAGCCTCCATAGCTTCTATGGAGGCAGTTTAAAATTAAGATGTCTCAGTTAGTTGCATAAAACAAGAAAAATATCACATTATTCAAATGTTGTTACTTTATCTTGTATTGTAGACATCATACTTTCAACTATTTTAAATGCCATGTAGCTACCTGCATCACGATTGCATAAAACGGTGCACACAATTTTGTTCTTGGGATAATAGGCACTTCTGAAGGATACTCCAGGGTCACCTCCCATGGTGTGGATTTTTATAACACTTTCATTATATGTATCCAACCATACACCATACCCATAAGCAACGCAGTTTTCTCCAGTTTTTACTTGTGGAGTGCACATGGCTTGTACAGTCTGAGGTGACAGAATTTTTCCATTTAACAAAGCATTCCAAAATAAATACATGTCTCTTGCTGTAGTATAGGCACCTCCATCACCACCACCAATGATAGGCACAGAATAAATATTTGTCTTTAGTCCACCTTTTCCATTGTCTGTATAACCAATTGCAGTATCACCTGGAAGATTGTCCATTGAAAAATAACCGCTATGCCCCATACCACATATGTCAAAAATGTACTTTTGTATGAAAAGTGGAAAATCCATGCCTGAAACTTTTTCTATAATTATAGAAAGTATTACAAATCCTCCATTGTTATACTTAAAGCGATAATCAGGTTCAAATTCCATTTTTTTATTTCGAAGTAATCTTAGAAATTCACTAGGCGATTTCATCATATACATGGGGATGTTTTCCCATACCTTAGCATAAGAAACATCTGTATCATTTTCTTCCTCATCAAAATAGTCGGAGAATCCTGATGTATGGCTAAGTAGATGACGAATTGTAACCGAATCATCCATATATGGGAAAAAATTTGGCAGACAAGCTGTAACCGAATCATCTAATGATAATTTTCCCATTTCAATTAATTTTAATACTGCAACAGCAGTAAAAATCTTACATCCAGAAGCTGTTGGAAATCTTGTATTTATATTATTTTTAATATGTTCACTTATATTTGCTTCTCCCATAGCTTCTTGTATAACGACTTCTCCATTAATTGAAAGGGATATAACCCCAGAAAAGTCGGGGTTCTTATTTAATATTTGTGATTTTATAATATTAGCATCCAATACTCTTTCACTCCCATTCCAAACTTTCAAAATTGTTTCTCTCCACACAAAGTAAAAATGATGTTCTTTCACAATATATTACAATTTTGACATAACTATATATAATATTATCATTATTTACCACACTTTGGAATGATTTTTCTTGAATATAGGTGATACATCCTTTACATATAAGTTGAAATAAAGATAACTCATATTATAAGTATGTTTAATAAATTATTGAAATTGAGCTTCATATTATTNNTGAATAGAGCTTTAGTAAATCAAGGTTTTGAAACGGTTAAGCAGGGATAATATGAAGCTCATATCAATTAATTTATAATGTAGAAACTTTATTACAACTTATATATAAACAACAATGAAATTAAATTTGATGATTCTAAAAGAACTTTTTCATAGGGAGAGTTCAAACTAAGTTGATTCTGACAAAACTTTTAGATGCCTGATATAGTAGTATAATAATGGAAGGAGGGATTAGCATGGATTATCTGAGTGTTATATTTGAAGCAACCCAATTTATACACAGAAAGTATGACGAAAATATATTAGTTGACGACATAGCTGAGTATGTATACCTTTCACCATCTTATTTTTCGAAGGTGTTCAGGATACTGACAGGTTACACAGTGAAAGAATATGTTAATCAATATCGTCTATACCAAGCAGCAAGGGCGCTTAAGGAAACTGACAAGAGAATCATCTCTATCGCCTTTGAAGCAGGGTTTTCGTCCCAGCAGTCACTTACTAAGAAATTTGTACAGCAATATAAAATTCCGCCGGCACGTTTCAGGAGAATAAATCCACATATTAATCCTTTTCCTCCCGAAAATTTATTTATGGAAAGAGGTATAAAAATGGATTTAAAACAAAGTTTCGACAGTGTTCAATTTGTTACAAAAGAAAGCTTCCTAGTAGTAGGAATTGAGACTGACATTAATTACAATATAGGCACTGACAACATAGGAGATTTGTATGACCAATGGAATAGCGAAAAATTGGTGGAACTAATTCCTGATCAAGTAAACTTCCCAGTAGAATATGGTATGACTCATGAATCAGGAGAAGATGATACTGCCAAGTATATGATTGCCGTGGAAGTTTCTACACTTGACAACTTGCCGGCCGGTTTCATTGCTCGTAGATTCGACACCTGCGAATACGCAGTGTTTGATACCACCCTCGGCATGGAAACTAGCGGAGAATTTTGGAAATATTTTTACAAGACCTGGTTACGTGAGCAAGATCTGGAACAACCTCAAACAGTTTATACCAAGAACAACTATGTTTACTCAAAACTTCCTAGTTTTGAGGTATACGATGCTAATTTTGAAGACGAATCATCTAGGATTAAGATTTACGCACCTATTCTAAGAAAATAAGTATTTTCAATATATAAGTTCTAATTAAGTTTATACATTATACAAATAGCTATATTATAAAGATTAAATTAACTAGAACTTCATATTATTACTGCTCAACCGTTTCGAAACCTTGATTTACTAANNCTAAGGTTCCTGCAAATGGTATTCACAGCAATAATATGAAGTTCAATTTCAATATTTCATAAAATAAAAACCTATTTCAATAATGTAGTTTCATTATTGAAATCTATATATTTAGAAAATGAAGAAGTCCCATAAGAGCCTTCAATTGTAATCGGACTTCAATATTATTGCTGTGAAACGGTTGAGCGGTAATAATATGAAGCCCAGTTTCAACTCAAGTCTAAAACATAGCTAATTTTAAGTTTATTTAATTTATTATACTACTCTTTATTTTGATACAGCCCTATTATTTACATTTATATCATCACTAATATCTAACATAGCCTTAATCAATAATTTATTTTTTAGTAGAAAATTTATTAGAAAAATACTCTAGAAATTTATTCATAGAATTAGAATTTAAGCTATAATACTTAGAATTCTTAACTCTTTCTTCATTAATAAAGCCTATTTCCTTTAGCTGCTCTATATGATGAGATAAAGTAGAGGTGGCTATTCCTAGTGCACTGGCTAATTCTTTTCCCATCATAGGGTCTCTTGTAGACAATAAATCAATTATATTAAATCTGCTATCATCGGAAATTACCTTTAAAATCTTAGTTATATCATTCTTAGATAACTGCTTATGCTTCAGTGAATATATCAAAATTTGATGTTCATCGAAATACCTTATTATTCGAAAAGGCATAAAAAAGCTGGGAACAAATATAAATTTTTCATAGGGTCCTCTATTTTTACAAACCTTTCCTAATAACATTTCTGTAATTTCAAAAGGCTCATTTTTCCATAACTTTTCTGTGAAGCTTCTCTCCTCTTCAGCTATCAAAGCTTCATTTTCACATAAAAATTTATTAAATTCTTCCGTATCCAGTTCTTCAGCACACTGAAAAAATTGATTTATAAAAAGAGTTCTGTTAGTAAACAAACCTTTTAAGGCTAAGTAACTATTGCTTATATTTCCAAAGTCATTATATAACTGGCTTAATCCTTCTTCACTGTGTAAAGCTTTCTCAAGGGTTTCAATAGCTATGTACTTTCCATATAGTTCGTAAAAAAACTCTAAATCACTTTTCTCAAGCAAATAGGCTTTATACTCTTCTAAAGAATCATAGCTTCCACCCCATAATAAAAACTCTAGAATAGACATTCCTTGGTTTTGACTCTCCGGAATAATTTCTCCTAGGAATCTATATTTATTTCTTATATTTTCAATATACTCCTCTGTATATAAACTATCATAGTATTTTACTTTACTATCCTTTAGAAATACATCTATCACTAAGGTAAGTAATTCTATCACCTTAGAATGGGTAAAATAACAATTATCCTTATTTAATATTTTTTTCATATCATAATCTTCCTTTATACCAATAATTACTCTATCTCATCCTATATTATATCCCAGTGTGAATCATATTTAAATAAACTTATACATAATCATGTAATTTATTAATTCATAAGAGATATTTTGCACTTCTAACTCTTACAAAAGCTCTTTAACCTATAATCATAACCCTCTCCCCTAAAAAATATCTTAGTAACGCATTTTTCTAATATCCTACCACCTAAGGCTTCATCTAAGTCCACTAGATTTTCTAAAGTACATTCACTAGATATAACTATAGGCAAATTGTTATAATATCGAGTATTTAAGATAGGATATATATGCCTAATATCTGATTCCTTTAAAGAACTTATAATCTCTCCATTTCTAACCTTATCCTTAAAGAAATCATCTATGATAAGTACATCACAGCTAGTATATTTTTTCATAATCTTAGAATATTCATAATCATCATTGGCATAGCTCTTGGCAATTCTCATGCTTTCAGTGTAGGGCATATAAACCACTGAAAAATCCATAGATAAAAGTGCTGCTCCTATAGCTAAAATTACATGACTTTTCCCTGAACCAGCTTGGCCAAATAATCCAAACCAATTATTCCCTTCCCCTCTTCCTCTAGTAAAGTTCTTCACATATTCTAAGGCACTCTCCTTCACTTTTATAGTTAAAGAGTCGTAGGGAATAAATTCCTTTAATTTTTTTACCTTATTAGGATTAACTCCGAAATCTCTCCAAAGCTTTTCCATATGGGACTTTGTGACACAACTGCACCTTCTATAAGTCCAAGGAGTTGTTTCTATCCAACCAGTATCTTTACAGCTTTCACACTTATAAATTGTTGATTCCTTCAAAGTTGAACTTTGAGCTCTTACTTTTGCTAATATCCTCTCCAGTGATTCCTGCTTTACTTGAACCATAGAAGTTTCCCTCCTTTTCATTTAAATATCCCTCAAATTTATTCCCAAATAAGGTTTCTGGTCTTAAATATTTTTCATAAACAGTACCTAACCACTGTTCCGATTTTTTATCAATAACACGTTTAAAATCCTCAAGAGAAAAACCTTCCTTAGCTCTAGCTCTTATAAGCAGTCTAGTTTTCTTAGAATCTACTTTAAAATTACTTTCACATTTTTCATTGAGATAGGTGACAACCTGACTATATATATTATCTTTATCTTTAATAGAGGAATTCTTTAATAGATTAATCTTTGTTTGGTCAATCTTAACCAAACCATCAGTACACTTTTCATCATCCCCTACTATTAGATCTGTACTAGGCGTGGTACATTTTTCATCCTCTGATGATGGCATATCATCCTCTTTAGCCCCTTTAATAGACACTCCGCTACCAAATAATAATTTTGTATAGTTATCCTCATGAATATAAACATATAAAAAAGTTCCCTTACTGTCCCTTTCCACATGTCTAATTAAAAGATTACCTAAATTTCCTTGAAACATCCTCTTTAGCTTCTGTTTTTGAGTATTTAAAAGTCGCTCCTCTGCATTTGCAGTGAAGCCTTCTTCTCTATGTTCCTTAACCTTACAGTCCCTAACCAAAATAGGTAAATCCTCAATAATCTTCTTATAGCTAACTAAATAACAACATCTATTCTCTTTCTCCAAGAATTTTTTCTTCATGGCACCAGTTTCTTTAAAATCTATGAACCACCTAAGCAGCAATAAATCATCAGTATTTAATTCTAATTCCATAGAACTTTCTTGGCTAAAACCTAAAATATTATACTTCATACCCATCCTCCTATTTATATACATTTCACTTTCCTTCAGGGCTAAAAAATATTTTCTTGAGGGCTTTGTTTTAATATAGTGTTGATAATGAACTATATATTATTACTTGCAAACCGTTTCGAAAGCCTGATTTACTAAGGCTCTATTCA
>DFXM01000016.1:80957-92123 GCA_002381695.1 Clostridium sp. UBA4108
GCTTCGCAATAATATATAGTTCCAAAATCAACACTCGTTTAAAACAAAGCCTTCTTCATAAATATTATGATATTTCCCCTTCTACCTTATATATACAAGTCAGTAAGCCTTAGGGCTAATAAAAATTTTAATTTTTATTATAACAAAGCTAAATAAATCACTAAAGGCATCGGGAGTAAATATTAGTTTAATGAAAAAATTAAGAATAAAATTAACAAAGCACTTGTGAAAAATATTCACAAGTGCTTTATCTATAATCTAAGCTACTATAATATTGGTTTTAGTATAATATTGTAGACACAGAAAGCTGAACATTTTAAAATAAGGATTTGTTTTAATAAGTAATTCTAAAATCAACAACTAATTAAAACAAATCCTAAAATAAATAAAAGTTCCCTATTATTGAAAATTTCTGTTTCTATTTGATGGTTAGTTAACCATGCTACTTATTTTTAAGTTCCACCGACTTTTCATGCTGAAGCAGCCATTCCTTTCTCCATAAACTACCTGCATAACCTGTCAATTTACCATCTGACCCGATAATTCGATGGCATGGAACTACGATACTTAACTTGTTTTTTCCATTTGCATTTCCTACTGCTCTGATAGCTTTTTCATTTCCGATTGAAACAGCCATATCTTTATATGAGGCGGTTTTAGCATAGGGAATACCTGTTAAAGCATTCCACACATTTTTTTGAAAGTCTGTCCCCTCATAGACATAGGCAAATGTAAATTCTTGACGTTCACCTTTAAAATATTCATCAAGTTGTCCGTAGCAATCCTCTAATACTTTTGGGGTTTCTTCTTGCAGAATATTTACAGCTATATCCCCTTCAGAAAACATAATAGAACAGATTGCTTCATCTGTGCCTATTATTTCAATAATTCCAATTGGCGACTTATAATCTAATTTATGTAATCTAATCATATAAAGACCTCCATAGATAAAAGGTAGCATAGCCTTGCCAACCTTTCCAATTTGTTGCCATATCTTTGATCTCCTCTATTGTGGGCTTACGCTGAAGTCCTAATTGAAACTTTAAAGCATTATGGAGACCAACATCCCCTATTGGGAATGCTAAAGGATGGTGTAAGCATTTCATCATTACATAATCTGCCGTCCATGGCCCTATACCTTTAATCTCCATTAAAGACTTTTTCATTTGTTGATATTCTTGTTTTAGAAGTAAAATTTCTTTTGTTAATTCGCCACTTGTCATTGCTTTAGCCACTCCAATAACATATTCAGCCTTCCTAGCAGTAAATTGAAGACTCCTTAAATCCTCCACATCTATTGTTGCAATTTTTTCATGTGATGGATATAACCAAAAGGTTTTTCCTTGGAAAACAATACATTCTCCAAAGTGTTCAACAAAACGTTTTTTCAGTGTATAGGCAAATGTTAAATTTATTTGTTGTCCAATAATGGCCCATGTCAGAGCTTCAAATAAATCTGGGATACACATAATCCTTAATCCATAATATTTATAGGCAATTTGCTGCAATATCTTATCTCTACTAGCCACTTCATAAAAACTACTCAAGTCTTTACCTAAATCAAACCATTCCCATATACAGGCTGCAACTTCTTCACGGTTGCTTATAGACGGGGAACTTATTGGAAATTCAACTTGAATTGAATGTTGGGTACTCCCTACTTTAATTAAAATTAATTCACCATTAACTTTTATCAGTTTATATAAATAACCATCTTTTATTTGATGCAGCACTTCTTCATCAGATCTATTTAAGAACACTAAGCACTGCTTAAAATTAAATTCCAGAGGTGGAAAAATTTCAATATATGATTCATGATCAATCCAATTCATCACAGCATCCCCTTACCTATGAAGATTTCGATACTCTGTAGGTGAGCAATTTTTTAAACGGCGAAATACCATGAATATATACTGAGCCTATGCCCAGATAATATTAACAAGCACTACATTCATTACAGCTGTGATTACTCTCTCCGCAAACATTGTTTTCAACATAAAATAGCTGCTCTCCAGCTGATTCAATATTTTTAACTTCTTTAATAATTTCATCAAGATATTTGAATATCTTATGTGATAATTCTTCTGCTTGTTTATAATCATTGTATATATTTCCATAGTCTTTTCCTTTAATTGAATCCATAACTTTTTTTCCAGTACTATGAAAATCTAAATGAACTTTTCCAACTTCATTCCAAGCTTTTGAGATTTTTGGGTTGTCAGCATTAATTGCATAATAAAAATGGCCAAAAGCGCACTTATTCCCATCTAGTTGAAGGGGGTATACCTTCTTTTCCTCCACAGCTACTTTTAGTTTAGCTAGCCAAGCAGTATGAGAAGTTTTAGCTTTTTCAATGTAAGTAATAAACTCACTATTAGTAATAGAATTAGAAGTATCCTTCAAGTGAGCAAATAACTCCCTAACTATTTTAGATAACTCATTATCAATGTTAGAGACCTTTATTCCCTGATCTGCACTTTCCACAGCACTATTATGAATTTCTTCTGTCATGCTACTAAGCCTTTCTGCATCTTGAGTTGACATTTCCATAGCTTTATTAATTTCCCCTACTGAAAGACTAATGCCACTCATAGATTCATTAAGTACTTTTATATCCTTTACTGTTGAGTCTAGTAACTCAACATTGTTTTTTATTGTAACCTTTACATTATCTATTTTATCACTCATTTTAGTGGTCTCTGATATGGTCTTATCCATACTACTCTTTCCATCGTTTGCAGCTTGATGAATATTTACCATTACAGATTTCATACCATCGAGATTAACTTTAGTATCATCTGCAAGCTTTCTAATTTCCTGAGCTACTACTGCAAATCCCCTTCCATGTTCCCCAGCTCTTGCTGCTTCTATGGATGCATTCAATGCTAAAAGATTAGTCTTGTTAGCAATTTCTTCAACTGTACCTACAATATCATTAATTTTATTGGCCATTTGAACTAAATAATCTATTTTACCGCTCATTACATTTGCATTCGTTAGCACATCTTCTTTAATGTCACTGATTTCTTCCATTTGAGAAAGCCCTTCAATATTGCTGTTCATAAGATCTTGTGATGAATTTGATACAGCATTAAGAGTTTCTGTTGCAACAGAAGTAGTTTCATTAACTGTGTTCATACTAGCTGTGGTCTCTTCAACAATAGCTAAGTTTGATTGGCTTACATCTTTCATTTCTTCTGCAAACTCTACAAGCATTTCAGATATATGCTTCATTTCAGTATCAAAATTGCTTATGGAAGCCCCTATTTCAATAATCCTTTTGGCTGATTTAGCCATTTTTTCTTCTCCGTCAAATAGCTTGTCAAAATATTTAGCAAGCCTAATATGGTTATCGTACTTAACAACAGGTTTTTCGATAATTCTCCCATTCATACGATTATTAACATAATCCATAATTTCATCAGTTTCATAACATGGTTTTTTCTTTGCCTTAAATATCATAAATTTCCTCCTAAAAACTTCCCCTAATTATCATTTATTAATATTCTTACAAGCTATGCTCCTTTATGGAAACCAGCTTTTTCTAAAATCTAATATAAATTTTTTCCTAATTAAGCTTCATAAATTCTTGTCCCCTTTATGATTCTTAATATCACTAGCATATAAATTTTCTATATAGATAGCCCTAATCTTAAATATGAATACTTACGCACCATATCAGTATACTATAAATTTGAAAATAATTATAGATATGTAAAATAAAAATTTAAATGGAAGGTTGTTCTTTATTTTCTAATGTACTACCTGTAATTTTATTATAATTTGTTTTTGATAATAAAATAATAAGGTGTGTAGTAAGTTATGTAACTTAACATAATTTATACGCACCTTATTTGTTTGAATTTAATATAATTTACTAAGTTTCTTTTTAGCGGCTTCAGAAACTTCTCCGCTTACTGGTATTCCTTAGGGCATTCACCCACTCTAGCAGCAATAATCACAGACAGATAATCTTGTATCACTTCTCGAGGAAAATTCATTTCCATAAGATATAAGTCTGCCAGTTGTTTCTTGTATCCCAGGAGCGTTTCTCTATCATTTGCATCTGCTGGAACTGGTGTATATTCCACCAAAAAAACAGTTCTCGCAACATCATATAAAATATCTCCATGGCATATATTCATGAAGTCTATAACCACTGTATGCCCCTTTGAGAGTAATATATTACCCGGATGAAAATCTCCATGACAAAGTGTATCTCCATCTTTCAATCTTTCCAGGGTTTCTAGAACTCTATTTTGTTCCATTAGATTATCCGATTCAGCGTTTAATATATTAGACTTTAAAAATTCTTTGTAATTCGGTACGTTGCTAACTCTGTTCTGTACGATTGTCTTATGTAACTGTGCCATATATCCTGCACATCCTTGGAGGTCACCTGTTTTCATAGTCCAATCCAACAAAGACTCACCCTCCACCTTGTCATATAAAATTCCCATCCGCTCTTCGCAACAAATAATTTCATATGCCTTTGGTTTTGCAAAGTTCATACCATTGATTGCCTTCGCGTTTTGAAACTCTCTTTCTACTGCATTTTTAGGATAACCTTGATCAAAAAGCTTAAGCACAGTACCTTCTTTCCATTCATAAATAGTTGCCGTATTGCCTTTACCCAATATCTTCCCATATTTCATTTATATCACCCTGCCTTTCAAAGCATTTATAGCCGTAGGTGTCAAATGCTTATTTCTCCAGCCATAGAGAAATGAATTAATTCATCAATTACCCAACCTGTTACATGTTTCCATTTTATAAAATCAAAATAGGTGTCCACAGTCATTTCATAATTGGGAAGTTCCTTCATACCATCTGATTGAAAGATTTTTATCAAAAAGAACTGCTCAAATCTAGCAGTTCTTTTTCATCTATACTATATTTATAAATTTTTCAATATCTCTTTCAATAAGTTTTAGTGAATTTCTCCAAAAATCTATTGAGTGAACATCTATATCCATTATTTTTGCAATATCTATAATATTATTTCTGCTCGTTTCACTTAGAAACTTATCATAATGCTTGGCAAAAGTTTGTCCTCGTTTTATATATTCAGCATACAAACCTTTTGAAAACAATACTCCAAATGAATATGGAAAATTTAGAAACTCATTGTCAGCCATGAAATATCCAACCTTATTCATCCACATATAGGGATGAATAGTTTCAACTTCAATACTATCACCATAAGACTTTCTCATACAATCAATCATTAATTCATTCAATTCATCAATAGACAATGGACAATGGACCTAGTTTCCTTCTTTCAAATAATTCATTTTCAAATAAATACCTACCATAAAAGTCTACTATATAATATGCAGCATCAGAAATACTTCTTTCCAGAATTGCTAAAGCTTCCTTACTTGGTAGTGTTTTCAATAATTCATTACTTACTATAGTTTCACAAAAAATTGAAGCTGTTTCTGCAATTGGTATTGGATACTCTGTATTTAGCATTGTTTCATTATAAAGATTAGAACTATGATACGCATGTCCAATTTCATGAGCTAATATGCTTATATCAATATAATTCCCACTAAAGTTAGTAATTATCCTACTTTCTTTTATAGGAAAAATATCTACTGCTAGGCCGAAATTACCTTTACCTTTTCTTGGTTCAGCATCAATCCATCTATCTTCAAAAGCTTTTAGTGAAAAACAAGCAAGTTTTTCGCTAAAAGTGTTAAAGCTTGATACTATTAAATTTTGGGCATCCATATAGGATACTTTTATATTACTATCACCAATAGGTGCATAAATATCATAAAACGGAAGCTTAGATTTATATCCTAATATTTCAGCCTTTTTCAGATAATATTTATGAAACATTGGCAGGTATTCTTTTATCGCTGACATCATAGCGTTTAAAGTTTCAAAATTCATTCTTGAATTTATAAGAACTTTCTCTAATGGAGATTTGTATCCTCTCATTTCATTAATAGTAAGAGCTTCACCACTAATTCCATTTATGCATTTAGCACAAGCTTGTGATATACCTTTGCATAAATCAACTTCTTTATAATAAGCTATCTTTCTTAAAGAGCTATCTTTTTCATACATCATATTTCTAAGTTCAGAAAGTGTGAACTTTTCTACTTTACTATTAATAGTAATATCCTCTTGAGTTGTAGATATTAACTCCATATAAAATCTTTCCCAAGCTTCAGACCCTGTATTTTTCATTTTAGAAATAACTAATTCTTCTTTTTGACTTAATAAATATTTTGACTTTAACAAAAGTTCTTCAAGATAGAAACGATGCTCTGAAATATATGTAGAAGCATCTATTATCTCTTCTAAATCTTTAATTTCTCTAAGCCACCAACTAAATCTTACCAAAACTCCAGTAAATCCTGAGTTTATGTTTTCAATATCATCTAAAGTATTCATTGCTTCCATATTTTGAAAATCAGCATTGGAAATTAAATATGCATAGGAAGATATCTTTGAATATAATTTTTTGTATTCATTAATAAGTATCAAAAACTCTTCAAATTTTGATACACAACTTTTATCATGTTCCCAACTATTAATATCTAGTTCATTTATAGTAGATATATTTTTTTGATCAGCTTCATATCGTTTTTGAAACTTTCAGAATCAAATGAAGTATAAATTTTATCTAAATTCCACGTTAAATCCATTAATTAACATCTCCTTCTATAAAAACATTTCCTTATTTTAAAGCTTTATTTGATTCTTACCTACATATTTATACCACTCCTAATAATATTATATGAGACATAATTAATGGATTTATTTTTAAGTTAATTATACCATATTGTTGTAATTTATTAAAATTATTACACGGTTGTGTTTGAGTCAAGTAAAAGTTGGCAATTTATAAATCATGGAACTAAGGCTAATAAACAATTAAACATGAAATTCTTAAAATATTTCAAAGAAAAAACAGATTTCAAATATTATTTATGTGAACTTCCCTATAGTGATGCTTATTTTATAAATAAGTATTTAGATACTGGGGATATAAAAATATTAGAAGATATATATAGGCCATTAAAAGGAACATTTGCATGGAATAAAGATGGCTATAACCATTTAAGGAAGTTATATGAGTATAATAATACTCTACCTAAAGGAAGCAGAATTCAAGTTGTAGCTGTTGATATAGAACATCAACCAATTAATGCCTATAGGTTTTTAGTAGATATTTTACCAGAGAAAGAAGCCCCTAAAGAAATAAAAGCAGTAATAGATAAGATTAAAAGTACATTTAATGATTTAAATAAATTTGATGAAACCTTTGCTCAATGTTCAAATGAATTGCAAAAGAACATAGAACAAAATGAAAAAATATATAAGGAGTATCTTGGCGAAAACTTTACTGGTTTTAATCTTGTAAATTTGAATGTATTAAATCAAATAGAAGCATATAAGCATAACGAAGATCCAGTGGATTGGAATAATACTAGAGATAAAATGATATATGAAAACTTTCAAATTCTTCAAAAGGAATTACCTAAGGGAAAGTATTATGGTCAATGGGGGCTTAACCATACGTTTCAGAGTAAAGAAAAAGATATAATGTGGTTTGCTGCCTCTTTAAATTCTGATGACTCAATATTTAAAGATAAGATTTTAACAATAATATATAACTATGATGATTGCAAGATGATGGGTAGAACTGGCAATAATGGATACACTACTAATGAACTTAACATTATTTATCCTCAAGTTAAGGAAACTAATGATTTATTAGTAGGTAATTTGAATATTTATAAGTTAACGAGTGAGAATTCACCTTTTTCTGAAATACCAATGTATTATACTTTCAATGAAGAAGAACTAGAAGCAAATATGTTAGATTTTTTTCAATATATCGTTTGTATAAGAGATTCTAAAGCAACAGAGCCACTTAATGATGAGTATAATTAGTTAAGGATATAGATACTACATTTTGATGAAGGGGTCTGACTTTGCTATTTTACACTAGAAAATAGTGTCCAACTTTTCCCCTCACAGCTTCCGTAGGTGCCAACTAAGGCTTACACTCTTTGAGGTAAGCCTTCTTACATGTCTATTAGTAAATCCTTTATTTGAGAAGATTATATATTACTTATCCACTAATTATACTGATTTTCTTCCATATGTAATAAGTAGCCCTTGTACTTTTAAAAATGATTTTCTACTTTTAGTATCTCTAAAATATTCTGCTATTTTAGATTGCATTTTAATATAAGCTTCTGCCTCAGCTCTATCAATACCTCGATTCATAAATAATTCAATAGTGCTTTCCCGACTGGACATGCTAAAAGATTTATCCCATCCATTGATTTCAATAAAATCCTGTACTTTTTCCTCATAATCCTGTGTATCAGGATTTACATACATTACTCTGTCATTCATACGAATATCAATATCCTTTAAACCTAACTGCTGCATATAAAATGGTAACCGCATTCCGATTGCATAATCCCTACCTTCACATTCCAATTCTTTCTTCCACACCTTATGAAAATCAAAGGATGTGCAAAGATAATCATAGCTAATGTCATCAAAGTATAACCCATGATTTTCAAACTCCCGGTTAACATCTACACAAACAACAAGACCGTCTTTCTTAACAGAAGCCACCATTTTTTTTAATACTGCCATCGGCTTGTTCATATGTCGCAAACCAGCTTGGCAAATAGCTATGTCGTATTTTTTATCTGTTTCAAGAGAGTATATATCTGATACGATAAAATTTACATCAAATCCTGTATCATTAAAGCTTATTTTAGCTTTATTAATAAAATATTCATTATCAACCCCTGTATAGGTACTTCCATTAGGTAAAAGCTCAAGTAACTGCTTTCCTAAGTAACCCTCTCCACACCTGAATTCAATAATATCCACTGGTGATTCTACATGCCAAACATTTTTTACAAGAAATCTTAGGTAGTCATCATTCCAAAAATATTTTCTATTTTTATAAAGTTTATCAGTCTTTCCATTCCAACTATCACGATTATCCGAGTTTCTTGGTATGTATACCTGCTGATGTAGTGGTTTTAGCCCTAATAATTCATCTACAGAAACATTAAAATACTCAGCTATGCTTGGTAAGAGGGTAATATCAGGCATGGTCGTACCAGTCTCCCATTTGCTAACTGATTGAAATGATACACCTAATACATCTGCCAAATCTTGCTGCCCTATGCCTTTGGCTTTCCTCAATTCTGCAATTTTAAGTTTAACTGTTGTCATATAATGACCTCCTTGAATTTAATAACTTAATACTAACATAGCCTTTCAGTCAAACCCATAACGCAACATGCGAATCAACTCGCATATTAGTTGAAGAAAATAATCTTAGATATTTAAAACTATCACCTCTATCTCCATATTCTTTAACTTGCGTATAGTTTATACAGACTTTTTATATTTCTTATAGTAATTTGAACTTGAAACAATATCAAAATCACCTAAAATTATAAAAAATACTGCAAAATATTTTTTTCAATTAAATTTAATATTCCCAAAGCCAAAAATCCAACCCCTGTAAATGCATATATTTTCCATAAAATTTTGTTATTTATTATTTTACTGTTGCACTTACCATCTTTTTTTATTTGCTTAATTCTAGAATTATATGCTAAATAAGGCATAAAGTTAAAAACAAACACAAAAATATCAATTATAAATAATCCAAAGATAATCAAAAATATAGGTCTTATAGCAATTACAGAAACAACTAACAAACCCATTAGTGCTATAGCTATTATTAAAGAATAAAGTGTTCCCTTTTTTGTTCGATTTCTTATACTTGTATATTTATCTATTTCTGATTCACAATCACTATAAATAGGTTTAGCCCCAACTTGTGCTGAAAAAATATGCATTTGGTTTCCTACATAAAAACATGACCACCTATAAGTAGCTATCTAAGCTACTTACAGGTGGCCGTGGATAAATATTTCTGTGGCTACTATAGTAAAATTAATCTAGTGGGAAGTAGAGATCCATATAAGTAATGCCGTTTTCTTCAAGTTTTTCCTCAAGCCAGTATTTCTCCCTACAACCTTTACTGGAATTATGCATGTATCCATTTGAACTAACCCATTCTGCCAACCGCTTCCATCCGGCAGGTATAACTTCAAAAGGATTAGAAAAAGGGTTTGTTATTCTTAGTGTTGCATAATTACATCCATCTATTTTTTTCAGCTTTACTCCTTCACCTACATCAGTATTTTCTTTTAATTTTACCCAGTATTCATATCCTCTAAGACCTTTTTGACTTTGTTCTTCTGATACAGGAATATCAAATCCAAATTGTCTAGACTTAATATCAATATTATTATTTTTCATCCATTCTGTCATAAAGTTTATAACATCTGCCTCAGGATCATGGCTGATTACATAGGAACTTGCTACATACATAGTATCCATTTTCTTAATCCCTACATCACTAAAATTATATTCCATACTTATTCCTCCCCAGCTTATAGATTCATTTTCTTTAAGTATCAGTTTCTCAGGTATTGCATAATACTTATTCCTAAATTTCATCGGTGATTCACCATACTCTCTTTGAAATGCCCTACAAAATGCCCGTTCTGAGCCGTATCCAAAATCAAGTGCAATATCAATAATACGCCTGCCTCTGTTCACATCCTGCATTGCATAAGCAAGACGTCTCTTTCTCACATACTCCATTAATGGAACACCGACAAATATGGTAAATAACCTATAAAAGTAATATTTTGAGAACCCTGCCGCCTCTGCACAATCATCAATTGTAATAGGCTGCTTAATATTCTCTTCAATGTAATCTATGGTTTTCTGCAGATATCCAACATAGCTCATAAAACTCACTCCTCGTTGCAACGTAACTTAGGCATCTTCAAAAAATAAATAAGTCAGAATGCTCGTCTATTTTGTGTTATACTGCGTTAACAGAACCNNTTTATTTTCAGATGCCTTAATTATAATCCATAGTTTTAATATTTTAAGGACATCCTTTGCTTTTTTTGAAAATTTACCAGATAAAACTGATTATTTATTAAAATCATTCTACATTCCTTTATTAGCTCTTATAATTTCTTTCGCAAATTTTATCCATTCATCTCTCATTTCAACTGTATCAAATATACTAGCAAGGGAGCCTGTTAGCTTCTTCTGCGATATTAGGCATCTTCAAAAAAT
>DFXM01000031.1 GCA_002381695.1 Clostridium sp. UBA4108
GCCATTTTCTTATTTCCTCCTTGTGTAGTTTTCTTGATTTATTTAACTTTTTAAAGTAAACTTATCCACGTGTGTTGTGTAAAATTGGAGCTCATAACCGGGATTGAACCGGTGACCTCCACCTTACCAAGGTGACGCTCTACCTACTGAGCTATATGAGCATTTATTAACACTCTATCAATTATTGAGTATACTATTATTACTCTTTATTGTCAATATTAATCTTTATCCTGTTCTAGACATTTCTCAAGTTTTCTCTTAACCCTCTGCAATGCATTATCTATAGATTTTGCCTGTCTATCTAGATCACATGCTATCTCTTGATAAGATTTACCATCTAAATAAGATGATAAAACTTTCATTTCTAAATCTGACAACACTTCTTGTATCTTATTTTCAATATTTGATAATTCTTCTCTACCTATGATAAGCTCCTCTGGATCTGAAACTTTTATACCAGATATTATATCTAATAGTGTTCTATCAGATTCCTCATCATAGATAGGCTTATTAAGGGATACATATGTGTTAAGTGGAATATGTTTTTGTCTTGTTGCAGTTTTTACTGCAGTTATTATCTGCCTAGTTATACATAGTTCTGCAAAAACTTTAAAGGATGCTAATTTATCATCCTTAAAATCTCTTATTGATTTAAATAATCCAATCATTCCCTCTTGATATATATCTTCCTTATCAGCTCCAATTAAAAAATAAGACTTTGCCTTGGATTTAACAAAATTCTGATATTTGTTAAGAAGATATTCTAAGGCCCTACCATTCCCATTTCTCGCCTCTATAACAATCTCTTCATCCGTCTTCCCCTCAAATTGAGAATTGAATTCATCATTAATTGCATTCTTTCCCACCATATATCCCCTCCAAATGTATGTGAACTCAATATAAATTATATATTACCTTTTTTTATCCAGTCAAGGAATATCACTTACCTCTTCTTATTTTGTCAAGTTTTTCCACACTCTCTTTATCTAAAAACTCCTCTAACAAGTTTCTTTTTTCGGAATACTTTTTTTCGTAGCTTTTTGATATTTTACTATTCTCTTCTGTAACCAAGTGATAAAACTCTATTGAGGATACCCTTATAGCTCCACGCTGAAACACCAACTGTTGCTCAAGAGAATCAGATGTAACTACATACACTTCCGATTTCCTCCCAATACCATTAACAACCCTCTCTATATAGCTATCAGCGGTTTCATCTACCTTTGTAAATACAACAGTTAGATTTCCCATCCTCTCTTTTTTTTCCAAACTTCCTTTAACTCTATGTGCATCAAAGACTAATATTATTTTACACCCTTTATATGCTGAATAATTCAAAAGCAAATCTATAAGTTTGCTTCTGGCACCCTCATAGCTATAATCTTTTATACCTCTTAGAGAGGGCCAGCTATTTATAACATTATAACCATCTACAAATATATGCTTCAAGTATAATTCCAGCCTAAACTACAATATTCTTTGTTTCATAATTTCGTATGTAACTATTCCACAAGCTACAGATGCATTTAAAGAGTTTACCTTTCCAACCATCGGTATCTTTATTAGTACATCACACTTTTCTTTAGTTAGTTTAGAAATTCCTTTACCTTCGCTACCTACTACTAATGCTATCGCTCCCTTAAGATTAGCTTCGTAGCAATATTTTTCTCCTACCATATCTGCCCCATACACCCAAACACCTTGTTCTTTTAACTCTTCAATTGTAGCATTTATGTTAGTTACCTTTGCAATTTTAATATATTCTGTTGCCCCTACAGATGTTTTATATACAGTTGGAGTTATACCAACATTCTTTCTTTTAGGTATTATTATTCCATGAACTCCACACACTTCTGCCGTTCTAATTATTGAACCTAGATTATGAGGATCTTCTATCTCATCTAATATTAAAATAAATGGTTCTTCATTTTTAGATTGGGCATATTCAAAAATATCTGAAACCTGATAATATTTATACGGTGTAACCATAGCTATTACGCCTTGATGGTTTCCTAATTCACTCATTGCATCTAGCTTAGCTCTCTCTACCTGCTTAACTACAATCCCTTTTTCTTTTGCTAATCCAAATACTACATTTATAGATCCTTTGGTGTCACCTTTAGCCACAAAAATCTGCTCTATAGTTCTATCAGATTTTAGCGCCTCAATTACAGCATTTCTTCCCTCTATTATATCTTCTCTTACTACATCAGTTTTTCTAATTTCTTTCACCGCTGCATCTTTTTTTATTTCTGATGTGTTTCTCCTAGATTCTGCTACATCTTTTTTAGTCTCTGATGTTTTTCTTCTGAATTCCGCTCCACCTCTTCTTGCTTCTGTTGAAGTACTTCTTTTGGAAACTATTCTTTCACTTTTACCTCTAAATTTCTCTTTCATAAAATATCTCTCCTACTTATATATTACTGTATTTCTTTCTAATTTCAATTATTTTCCCACAAGTCATGGAGCCTTCTGGACAAGCACCTTTAACACAGCTTGGTCCTGCGCCCTTAAACAAATTAGGTGCTACTACTTTTACTTCTTTAAGCATCCTAAGAGCTAAATCTCTTATCTCCCACTGTGCTCTATCGCAACATCTATGGTTAAAGAAATGTATAAGTTCTCTAACATTCATTGTAGCTATAATTTTTGTTTCACATGCATTAGGAAATATATATCTTGCATCCTCTATGGCTCTTTTTTCAGCAGTAGCTTTAAGTTTTTTTAATTCTTTTTCATTAATTTCTTCACATTGTCTATTTTTCTTTGTTTCTGCAACCAAATTACTAAATATTGATTCCTTTAGCAATTCAGTTATTCTGTCATAGTCTTCTTGGTCTCTTTTCATAGCTTCCATAAATATTCTTTTACATTCTTCATCTTTTTCTATAGCTGGAGGAATTATGTATTGAAAAGCATCTAATTTAACATATCTTTGACTTTGTTGAGAATATGATGCAACTCTATGTCTTACTAATTGATGTGTTAAACTTCTTGAAACTCCCTCTATGGCAAATGTAAAACTTACATGTTCCATAGGAGAATAATGTCCATAACTAGCTAACATATTTATAAAGTTAGTTGTCTTCTCCTCAGTTAAGCTTTCACCTATTTCATCTATTCCCACAGAACTATAACACAGTTTTGCTGCTGCAGCTACTACTTTCTCTGGGTTTGGAGTATGTTCTAATAATTTTACTTTCACTCTAAACACCTACCTTAATAATTTCATTTAATAAATAATCTAATCTTTCTTCTTTGTCTAATATGTATAAGTATCCTATTAGTGCCTCAAATCCTGTCGCACATCTATATTCACCTATATCTGCATTTTTAGGTGCATTAGATTTAGTATTTCTACCTCTCTTAAATATCGCAATCTCTTCTTCATTTAAATATTCTAAGATATGTTTCATATAATTGCTTTGGGCTTTAGCTTTTACATGTGATACTGTTTTTATATGTATTTTATGAACATTCATTGTTTTATTTTCACTAACTATATAAGTTCTTATAAAAACCTCATAAACTGCATCTCCTATTAATGCTAGCACAAGAGGATTTAAAAATTTAGCTTCCTCTTCAGTAAATCTCCCCTTAAGTAATTGAAATTCCATAAATTTCTCCTCGTCGAATTATATTTTACATCTTATTATACCGATTAAAATCATAATATGTAAATAAGAGTTATCATTAAATTAATGATAACTCTTATTTAGATTACTGTCATCTAAATAAAGTTTTAATCTATAAACATAATGCTAATTTGAAATTAAGATTAATCTAAACATAACACATCTTTATTTCTCCAACAACATAAATTTATATCCCTTATTCTCCAGTGAGAATAATATAGTGTCTGCATGTTCTTTAGATTGAGTTTCTATTTCAAATGCTACATTTGTAAAATCTAGTCCTTTTGAATTCCATGTTTTATCTTGTCTTGTTTTAGATATATTACCACCTAATCTAACTATCTCAGATATTACAGAACTTAATTCTCCAACCTTATCTTGAATTTCTATTGATATATTTATTCTCCTCTTTAACATCACTAGTCCTCTATCAATTATCTTAGACACCATAGCTATATCTATATTTCCTCCACTGATAACAGCTACCACCTTTTTACCATCTTCTTTTATCTTTCCAGATAAAAGAGCTGCTACAGTAGCAGCTCCCGCTCCTTCAGCTAGTATTTTGTTTCTTTCAATTAATGTAAATATACCACTTGCAATTTCATCTTCACTTACAGTTACAATATCATCTATATATTTTCTCATATATTTAAATGTGTCTTCTCCTGGAGTTTTAACTGATATTCCATCCGCCAAAGATTTTACACCTGGAAGTGTAGTTATTCGATTCTTAAGAAGAGATATCTTACTAGATGCAATTATTTCTGCTTGAACTCCTATTATTTTTATGTTGGGATTAATCTCTTTAGCAGCTATTGCTATGCCAGATATTAATCCACCTCCACCTATAGGGACAACTATCACATCTACGTCTGGTATATCGTCGAGAATCTCTAATGCAATAGTTCCTTGACCTGCTATTATCTTATCATCATTAAATGGGTGAACAAATGTTGCTCCTGTTTCCTGCTGAACCTGAATAGCTCTATCATAACATTCATCATAAACTTCACCATACTGTATAACTTCCGCTCCATAATGCTTAGTAGCTTGAACCTTAGTAAGTGGAGCTGTTATAGGCATAACTATTATTGATTTAATTCCAAAAGCTTTTGCTGCATATGCCACTCCTTGCGCATGATTTCCAGCTGATGAAGCGATTACACCATTCTTTTTTTCTTGCTCCGACAATGAACAAATTTTATTATAAGCTCCTCGTAATTTAAAAGATCCTGTTTTTTGTTTATTTTCATACTTTAAATAAATTTCACACCCACTCTGTCTTGAAATAGTAGAAGAATAAAATAATGGTGTTCTTCTTATAATACCTTTTAAATTTCCTTGTGCTTCTTTTACATCCTTAAGTGTAATCATCTATATCTCTCCTTAATTTATTTCTTCTATTAAAACAATTTCTCTGATCACACTTAATGTTCCCTAATACAGTAAAGTTAACACAGTCTTCTAACACTAAATTTGGTGAAATCAAACTCTATATAATATCTTTATAGTAAATATCTCATTCTACTTTCGCCAAACTAAATTTTAATATTATTAAGTTTAAACTCTTTTTTGATTCTATCAATAACTTCATTTATAGGGATGTTTTCTATCTCCGCTTCTTTTCTTAATTTAAATTCAACTTTATTTTCTAGTATTTTTTTACCTACAGTTATTCTTATAGGTATGCCTATAAGATCTGCATCCTTAAATTTAACTCCAACTCTATCATCTCTATCATCTAATAATACATCTATTCCTAACTCTTTTAATTCAGAATATAACTTTTCTGCCACTTCCATTTGTTCCTCATTTTTTATAAATACTGGTGCTATTATTACTTTAAATGGTGCTACTGCTAATGGCCATATTATTCCATTTTCATCATGATGTTGTTCAATTATAGCTGCCATAGTCCTATTTATTCCTATCCCATAACATCCCATTACTAATGGTTTTTCGTCCCCTTTTTCATCTAGAAAGTTAGCTTTCATAGATTCTGAATATTTTGTTCCTAACTTAAATATGTGCCCCACTTCAACTCCTCTTCTAATATCAAAAGGTCCACCACACTTTGGACATATATCCCCTAAGACTACATTCCTGAAATCTCCTACTATACCACTGAAATCTCTTCCATAATTTACATTTTCGTAATGATATCCTGTATGATTAGCTCCAACAATAAAGTTATACATTTTAGTAACCTCACTATCTACCAATAGCACGTCTACTTTGATTCCTATAGGTCCGGCGAATCCAATCTCTGCATTGGTTGCCCTGCTGACTACTAATTCATCCGCCATTGAAAAATCTATGGCTCCACCTAATGCATTTATCACTTTAATCTCATTGACACTTCTATCTCCCCTTACCATTACGCCAACAACTTTTTCGTCAACCTTATAAATAAGAGTTTTAGCAAATTTCTTTTCAGTAGTGTTAAAGAAATTAACTAGATCTTCAATAGTTCTAATATTAGGAGTTTCAATTTCTCTTGTATCTAATAGTTCTTCCTTTTCTTGCTCTTGTGGAATAGCCATTGCTTTTTCCATATTAGCAGCATAGCTACACTCTGTACAAAATGCAATTTCATCTTCACCAATTTCTGATTTAACCATAAATTCTGCTGACCCTGAACCACCCATTGCACCTGAATCAGCTTCAACTGCACTAAAGTCTAGTTCACATCTACTAAATATACTATTATACGCCTTATACATCTTCTGGTAAGATATGTCTAATCCATCATTATCTTTATCAAAACTATAGGCATCCTTCATTACAAACTCTCTAGATCTCATAACTCCAAATCTTGGTCTTCTTTCATCTCTATATTTTGTTTGTATTTGATAAAGATTCAATGGCAATTGTTTATATGACCTAATTTCACTTCTGGCAATATCTGTGAATACTTCTTCATGAGTTGGTCCTAAGCAAAAATCTCTACCATTTCTGTCTTTTAATCTAAACATTTCTGGTCCTAAAGTATCCCATCTACCAGACTCCTTCCAAAGTTCCCCTGGAATTAATGCAGATGCTAAAAATTCTTGAGCTCCAGCCTTATCCATTTCATCTCTAACTAGATTTTCAATGTTTCTTAATACTCTAATTCCATTGGGCATAAAAGTATAAACCCCTGATGCTGCTTTTCTTATCATTCCCGCACGAAGCATTAACTGATGACTACTAATTTCAGCTTCTCCTGGAATCTCTCTTAGTGTGCTTATAAGCATATTTGAAAGTCTCATTTTTTCTTCCTCCTATATATTTATATATTAATTATTAATTTTGCAAAAAAATAAACTCACCCTATTCATAGGGCGAGTTTTATCGCGGTACCACCTAAATTTGTACTCAATTATATAACGGTATTTTACCGGTAGTTAACTACTGCTCAAAAGCGGGTTCAAAATTTGTGAAAATCTTTCAGCTTATGATTTTCTCTCTGTAAATAAATTTCTACTATTCTTCGTCATAGCATATCTTTATATAGTTTTAATAAATTATACATAGAACACTAAAGTTTGTCAACCTTCAGCTCTCCTACTTTTATAAAAGACCTATACTATATTATATAATATAGTATAGGTCTTTCTTTGTGTAAAATAATATATTAGTACTAACATATTATTTTTTATAATTACTTGTTTATACTTCTTTAGGTTTTGCAAATATCATTCTTCCCGCTGCAGTTTGAAGCACTGATGTAACTATTATAGCTATGGTTGTACCTACATATTTTCTTCCATCCTCTACAACTATCATAGTTCCGTCATCTAAGTATGCCACTCCTTGACCAATTTCTTTCCCATCCTTTACAATTTGAGCTTCCATTTCTTCACCTGGTAATAATACTGGTTTAACAGCATTAGCTAGTTCATTTATATTTAGCACTGGTACTCCTTGAAGCTCTGCTACCTTATTCAAATTATAGTCATTTGTTAATACTTTACCATTTAATGTTTGCGCTAATTTTAGTAACTTTATATCAACTTCCTTTATATCTTTAAAGTCACCTTCCCATATTTCTACCTTAATACTTAATTCTTTTTGAATTTTATTAAGTATATCCAATCCTCTTCTACCTTTTGTTCTCTTTAGAGAATCACTTGAGTCTGCTATATGTCTCAATTCATCTAGTACAAAGGTTGGAATTACTAAAGTACTTTCTATGAATCCTGATTGACATATATCAAAAATTCTACCGTCAATTATAACTGATGTATCTAGTACTTTAGGACCAACTTTTGATGAATTTTTATGCTTACCTTCTTTAGAACTGGTATTTTTTTTAAATCCCGATAGTATAGATATTATTTCATCTTTTTTTCTTACAGATATATCTGCAAATAGTACTGTGATAATAGCAGCTATTATTATAATTATTATATTTAAAATCATCGACTCTGCTCTTATAAGACTAGATAATAATACAGAAATTATTAAACCTATTAAAGCACCAATAACTCCAAACACAATGTCCACCACTGGAATTTTTTGAACTGCTTTTTCAAGATAATCCATAGTATTTATAATTCCATTATTTATAAAAGGAGAAATAAAATAAAATATAAATCCAAATAATAAGATAGAAAATATAATAAAAGATATTGTAGTTAAAGTAGATGTATTTACTCCTATCATAGATAAATATTTATTTTGTATTACCCATTCTGCAAAAACATACCCAATTACTCCGCCTACTAACGTAAATAGTCCTCTCAATATCTTTCTTAACATTTGCTCACCTCCTACAAATTTTTAAGTTTATCATAATTATTTACAAATTTTCACTATTCTATGCTATATTATTAACTATATCTTATGAATAACGACATTTCAATAAATTTATTGTTTATTAATTAAAAATTGACCTGCTATTAATAATTAAAATTTATAATACTTCATCTTATCACCCCCTATTAATATTTAGAATACTAATATATTATATATTCATCAGGTTTGTATTTTACCAAATAACTTAAAAGGAGTGAACACTATGAAGGACCTTATTTTTGATGAATTTCAAGATACAGTAAGTACTTGTTTATTAAAGCATAAAAGTATATTAGATATATTAAGTAAGCTTCAAGAATCTCAAGCTAGGGTAAGTAGAGCCGTAATAAAATCTGTAACTAATTGTGGTTGTGTGAAAATCAATGCTGAAAAACAACATATTGGGAATAATATAGATTTAGATAATATAGATTTAGATAATTTAAATGAATGTTTAGCTAATCACTTAGAGGGTGAGCTTTGCACAAATTGCAGAAAAGTTATTGAAAGAGAGCTCGGCAGTCATCTATTTTATATTACTTCTCTTTGTAATACACTTGATTTAAACCTTTATGACATATTATTAAATGAATATAAAGATATTAAAACCTTTGAAAAATGCAACCTTCTATAGTATGCAAATATAGCACAAACTTACTTTGTGCTATATTTGCTTATCTAATATAAATTGTTCTCTGAGTCTTCTAATACCATTCTTTATGGTTTTTGCTCTAGCTTCACCTATGCCTTCAACACAATCTAATTCTTCATAAGATGCATTCATGACAGCTTGCAATTCACTAAAGTGCTTAATCAGATTCTCTATTATTGCAAATGGTAATCGCGGAATTTTATTTATTATTCTGTATCCTCTTGGAGATATTAAATTATCAACTAAGGATACATTTGAATACCCTAATACCTTTGATATTAAATCTAAATCTAATATTTCATCTGCTGATAATTTTTCTAAACTTCTACATATTTGCATGTAGTTATTGTTTTCGTTACAATAATCCCTTACAAGAAATATTCCCTCTTGTTCTACACCTTTTATGAGCTCACCTAATTGCATAGAAATAAGTCTACCTTCATTTCCTAGCTCACATATGTATGTTTCCACTTCGTTAACTATTCTCATTACCATCTCACTTCTTTGAATAGCCGTTACTACATCTAATAAAGTTGACATATCTTGTAATTCTAATAGATTTAAATTACTCATTACTCTTTCTAGAACTAACTGATATTTCTCTAATGTTTGTATAGCCTGATTAGCTTTTGCCAATACTTCTCCACTTTCTCTAACCACATATTTTATGTCATCTTTATAAAGTGTTATTATGTTCCTTCTCTGAGAGATGGCTACAACTATAGAACCTGTTTGCCTTGCTACTCTTTGTGCTGTTCTATGTCTAGTTCCAGTTTCTTGGGTTGGAATTGTTGGGTTAGGCATCAGTTGCGTGTTAGCTACTAAAATCTTTTTCAAATCACTACTAACGACAATAGCCCCATCCATTTTAGCTAATTCGTAGATATATGCTGGAGTATATTCTGAATTTATAGAAAATCCTCCATCTACAATATCTAAAATCTCTTCACTATCACTTAGAACTATAAGTCCACCAGTTTTCGCCCTTAATATGTTATCTAACCCTTCTCTTAACTGTGTTCCTGGAGACATAATTTTTAATATATTCATAAGCTCCTTCTGTTTCTGTTCCCTCATATTTTCCTCCATAAACCTTATTTGTATTAATCTTAAAAAAGCTCTTTAATAACCTCCTTAACTGTACTAACACCTATTATATTTATCCCTTTAAGCTTTATATCTAATTTTTCCTTGTTTCTACTAGGAATTACTATGTTGTTAAATCCCATTTTATATGCCTCATTTATTATTTTTTCTACATGGGATACTGGTCTTACTTCTCCTGTTAATCCTACTTCTCCAATTATTAGAGTATTGTCTAGCTTAACTTCTTTTCCCTTAATACTTGAAATCAGAGCTATAACTACCCCTAAATCACCATAAGTACCTTCTAAACTTAATCCCCCTACCACATTTACATATACATCCGTGTTATAAAAAGGTATTCTTAGTTTTTTTTCTAATACAGCTAAGATTAAGTTTAATCTTTGATTATCCACACCAACAGCTGTTCTTCTCGGCATCGGTGCCTTAGTTTCACTAGCTAAAGCTTGAATCTCTACTAATATTGGTCTTGTACCTTCTATTATCCCAATAACTACAGAACCTTCCTGTTTGGAACTTGTTTGTTGAAGAAATACAGATGAAGCATCTCTTATTTCCTCTAATCCACTTTCTCTCATCTCAAAAACTCCTATTTCACTAGTAGTTCCGAATCTATTTTTAATAGTTCTTAATATTCTAAATTCTTGCGTTCTCTCTCCCTCAAAATACAGCACTGTATCAACCATATGTTCTAGCACCCTAGGGCCAGCTAATTCCCCCTGTTTAGTTACATGAGCAACTATAAAAAGAGATATGTTTCTAGTTTTTCCTATTCTCATTAATTCATTAGTACATTCTCTAACTTGTGAAACACTCCCTGGTGCAGAAGTAATTGTGGTTTTATATAAAGTTTGAATAGAATCTATAATTATAAATACTGGTTCTATATCATTTATATGATTTTCTATCATGTCTATATTAGTTTCAGATACTACATACAGATTATCACTTATAGCATTTAGCCTTTCTGCCCTCATTTTTATTTGTTCTTCTGATTCTTCTCCAGATACATAAAGTACTTTTCCATAAGCTTTAGCTATATTACTTGAACTTTGAAGAAGTATAGTAGATTTACCTATTCCGGGATCTCCTGATATAAGAGTTAATGACCCCCTTACCAACCCTCCACCAAGTACTCGATTTAATTCTTCTATACCTGTATTTATTCTTTCATATTTACTAGACTTTATATTTACTATACTTTGTGGCTTATTCTCTCCTGAAGTTGTAACCGCACGTTTAAAAGTTGAATCTGTTTTAATCTTTATATCTTCTTGCATTGTATTCCAATTATTACATCCAGGACACTTTCCATACCATTTAGGTGCCTCATACCCACATTCATTACACACATATATAGTTTTTGCCTTTGCCACAAAATCACTTCCTCTATATATAATTACATATTACATAATATCTTTGCAATATTATGTAATATCAATTACTATTTGTAAGCTTTTACTAATAAAAAAACCACTATTAATAGTGGTTTCTTTATTAGTATTAACTATATTTTAATTATATAGACATTATTGGTTAAACTCAATAATAAAGTTTACATGAACTTATTATTTTTTATTAAATTTTAGTTCATTTTCTTCTATGATAACCTCTATATTATCTCCCTTTGTGATATTACCTCTTAATATTTCTTCTGAAAGTTTATCTTCAATGACTTTAGTTATAGCTCTTCTAAGTGGTCTTGCTCCATAATTTGAGTCAAAACCTTCCTTTGCCAATAATTCCTTTGACTCTTTTGTAAATGATATATTTATTTCACTTTCTTTTAATCTTTCACATACAACCTCAAGCATTAAGTCTATAATTCTAATTAAATTCTCTTCGTCTAACTTATGGAATACTATTATATCATCTAATCTGTTCAAAAATTCTGGTCTAAATACATGTTTAATCTCTTCTAACACATGCTCTTTCATTTTTTCATATTCATTTCTTGCTTGATCTTTGCTACCCATATTTGCAAAACCCATAGAATTTTGTTTTTTTATTGTTGAAACTCCTGCATTAGAAGTCATTATTATTATAGTGTTTTTAAAATCTACAGTTTTTCCTTTAGAATCTGTTAATCTACCATCTTCAAGAATTTGTAATAGTATATTAAATACATCTGGGTGAGCTTTCTCAATTTCATCAAACAATACCACTGAATATGGATGTCTCCTAATTTTTTCAGTAAGTTGGCCAGCTTCATCAAATCCTACATATCCTGGAGGAGCTCCTATAAGTTTCGATACAGTATGCTTTTCCATGTACTCAGACATATCAATTCTTACCATTGAATTTTCATCACCAAACATAGCTTCCGCTAATGCCTTTGATAATTCTGTTTTTCCAACTCCTGTAGGTCCCAGAAATATAAAACTTCCTATAGGACGTTTTGGATCTCTTAATCCTACTCTAGATCTTCTAACTGCTCTAGCAATTGCATCTACTGCTTCTTCTTGGCCTATTACTCTTTTATGGAGTATTTCTTCAAGATTTAATAATCTTTCAGACTCTTTTTCAGTTAACTTCTCTACAGGAATTTTAGTCCAATTTGATATAACTGTAGCTATATGTTTTTCATCAATAATAGCATCAGCATCACTATTTTTAGATACCCAATTATTTTTGCTGCTTTCAACCTTATTCTTAATTTCTTTCTCTTTATCTCTTAACATAGCTGCTTTCTCAAAGTCTTGTAATGCAATTGCATCTGATTTTTCTTTAGTTACTTTTTCTAATTCATCCTCTAAGGCTTTCATATCTGATGGAGGAGTCAACCTTTCTATTCTAACCTTTGCACCTGCTTCATCTATCAAATCAATAGCTTTATCTGGTAAATACCTATCTGTTATATATCTATCTGATAGATTTACAGCAGCTACAATAGCATTGTCTGTAATCTTAACTCTATGATGGGCTTCATATTTATCTCTTAATCCATTTAATATGGCTATTGTTTCTTCTTTGCTAGGTTCTTCTACTACTACTGGCTGAAATCTTCTCTCTAATGCTGCATCCTTTTCTATATACTTTCTATACTCATCTAGTGTTGTAGCTCCTATACATTGAAGTTCTCCACGGGCTAATGCTGGTTTTAATATATTTGAAGCGTCTATTGCTCCTTCAGCCGCCCCTGCTCCAACTATAGTATGAATTTCATCTATAAATAATATTACATCTCCTACTCTATATATTTCATCCATCATAGCCTTAATTCTTTCCTCAAATTCTCCTCTGTACTTAGCACCTGCCACCATAGAACTCATATCTACTGTAATAACTTTTTTCCCCTTTAGAATCTCTGGTATATTTCCTTGCGCTATCCTTTGAGCCAAGCCTTCTGCAATAGCAGTCTTTCCAACTCCAGGATCACCTATTAAACAAGGGTTATTTTTCATCCTTCTACAAAGTATTTCTAATACTCTTTCAGTTTCTCTTTCTCTTCCTATAACAGGATCTA
>DFXM01000048.1 GCA_002381695.1 Clostridium sp. UBA4108
TTGCTCCTCGTGGTCCTGTTGGTCCTGTTGGGCCTGTTGCCCCTTGTATTCCTTGTGCTCCTTGCGGTCCTGTTGGGCCTGTTGCTCCTCGTGGTCCTGTTGGTCCTGTTGGGCCTGTTGCCCCTTGGATTCCTTGTGCTCCTTGTGCTCCTTGCGGTCCTGTTGGACCTGTTGGGCCTGTTGCTCCTCGTGGTCCTGTTGGGCCTGTTGGGCCTGTTGCTCCTCGTAGTCCCCTTGGACCTGTTGGACCTGTTGGTCCCGTTGGGCCTGTTGGACCTGGTATTGGACATGGACATTGAGGTGGGCATTGACATTTATCTGATTTCATTAATAACAATAATATGATTAATAAATTAAATTTTGATGATGAACTACGATTATCATAATACATATTCACTACGCACCTTTAACCTTTATAAAATTAGAGTAATTATACTCTAATACATCCTATGAAATAGAAATGATATTGTTTCCTCATTGGGACAAGTATTTTTCTATTTTACTGAATGAAAAACTAAAGGGCTATTTCAAATTTTTTTTGTATACGATACCCATTTGAGACAGCCCCTTGAATAGTTTATTCCCTTTTGTTATACACCTTAAATTCGATATTATCTTTTTAATATTTCTTTATTTTTAAGAGCTGCCTCATATAGAATAATTGTTGTGGCAATGCCTACATTCAAGGAATCACATTGTCCTAGCATAGGTATAGACACTCCACTATACTCTGTATCATACCATTCTCTAGATATTCCATACTTTTCACTGCCCATTATAACTGCAACTCTATTCTGATAATTCAGCTCATAATATTCTTATCCGCCCTTGTATCTGCTAATACAATCTGAAATTTATGCTTTTTAAGCCGCTTTATTGTTTCATCAAAGTTACTATCTATTATTTTAATTCCAAAGCATGCTCCCATACTACTTCTAACTAGCTTTGGATGATTTAATCTTGTCTTCCTATTATTAATTATCACCGCATCTATGTCTGTGGCATCTGCAGAACGCATAATGGTTCCTACATTTCCTGGTATCTCTAAGCCATCTAGCACAATAATTACATTATTCTTCTTTAAAATAATGTCATCAAAGGAATTGGTTTGCATATAACAAACAGCCAATAACCCCTGAGGATTACCTTTCTCACTAATACTAGAAAAAACCTTCTTAGAAACAACAAATGACTCTTCTGCAACCTCTATGTACTTGTCCATAAGAACTTGAGCTTCAATTGTATAAATCTCTTCAATACAAAACATAAAATACTTTATCCTCAAGTTATTTTTCAATGCTAGATCTAATCCCCATATTCCCTCAATAACTACAAGTTTATCAGGATTAGGTTTAGTATTATTATTTAAATTTACAACCTTTTTCACAATTCCATTTTGCTTTCCTGCAAATATCAATTTGCCCTTATATTTATTCAATATTAGAGATTCCTTTTCTTCAACAGTATAACTACTCAAATCTTGAAATTTATTATCCATGACACTTAAATACCTCTCAAAATAATATATACCAAGTATATCAGGGGAAAATCATTTTTCAAATATTGTAATATAAGTATAATTTATGAATAATATTAAGTTATTGAGCTTAACTACCTACTACGTCAAATTTTAACCTTGAAATCTTGTGCAGTAATGATCTTGAGAAATCAAAATCTTATCTTAAATTTATAAAAAAGCAGCTCTAAATACTAGCATACATTGGTATTTAGAGCCACCTCTTAATAAAGTTAAAAGTTGATTTTTTCAAGAATTTTTATACACTCCTCTGAGAGTTCAACATTTTTATCCTCAATAACCTTTGACATTTTTTCAGATACTTCTAAGTAATATTTTATTAAATCTTCTGGAGAATTATTTTTGAAATCAAAAGTTTTGGTCACATATTCTTTGGATAGTTCAGCAATAATTTGTTTTTCAAAATCTGACAACTATAACACCCCTTTTTAATAAATCTTACCATGTAAAGTAAAATTTTAAAAGATACCTCAGTGCTTAACTTAGATAAATTAGAAGAAACCTTTTATTAAGTAATATGTATCTTTAATATTACTATTATGAACTTAATATATATAAGTTGCAATAAAGATAATTCATATTACAAGTATGTTTAATAAACTGTTGAGCAGGGATAATATGAAGCTCATATCAATTAATTTATAATGTAGAAACTTTATTACAACTTATATATTTTAATTACTTCTACTGTTTTACTTGTCTACAAAAATACTACTCACCAATATTTCCCATGTCTTTTATAGCATCTGTAAGCCCCCCAGTTAAAGCACTTTGTAAAGTCTCATCCATAGTTATTTTCCAGCCATCTTCATTCTTAGTAAGTTTAATATCTACAGTATTTGTCACTGTCTTATCCTGACTTTCTTTTAATATATCGTTAAGAATTTGAATTCCTTGTTCTTGAATTGCTTCCTCGGTTAATTGTTCACCCTCAGGTTTAAAAGCATTCTCAAATACTATTGCCATAGCTCTCTTAACATATTCTCCTATAACATTTTTCAAATCTATATTTGTAATTTCTGTCTTAACAGTTGCAATATTTTCTTCAACATTTGAAGATACTATTTTATAGTCTAGTTTTGCAAAGAACTGCTTAAGTAATTCCTCTGATTCCAAAGCATTCTCTTCATCTTCAGTATAATTTGTTAATTGATCATAGCTTAGATATTTTTCAATATTTTCTTTATCTAATGTTTTTACTGCCTTTAAAGCATTAGTAACAGCTTGATCAGGTGTCTCTCCTTTACTTCCACATCCAGTTAACATCACAGTTAACCCCATAGTTAATACAATTAATGTTACTAAAATCTTTTTCATGTCATACCCATCCTTTATTCTTATTTCCTGTCATATTATACTACAGAGCTCTGGTTATTTCTATCTATGAACACTTAAATACACATTTCTCTTCTCTTTCATATTATATTAGTAGAGCTATTTTAAATTAATATCATTTGTTTTATGGAGGTGATTTTATCACTAGTTTAATTCTCTATAGTCTGGCTATAGTTTTATTATTAATTTCATACCTAAAAGATAAATCTCGTACTAAACAGGGCTTAAAGTTGTCATTAAAATCTTTTGAGAACATAATGCCTCAATTTTTAGGCATAATTCTTGTGGTTGGAATTATTTTATCTCTCTTAAAACCTGAGGTTATATCAAGGATAATAGGTCCTAATTCTGGAATTTTAGGAGTGTTGTTTTCTTCAATAATAGGATCTATAACTATGATGCCAACCTTTGTTGCCTTTTCTACAGCGGATATGCTTTTAAAAAGCGGCGCTGGTTATGCACAGGTGGGAGCCTTGGTGTCTACCTTAACTTTAGTTGGCATAATCACATATCCTTTGGAGAGTAAATATATTGGAAAGAAAGCTGCCTTTCTTAGAAATTTCCTTGCCTTTATATTTTCCTTCTTAGTGGCCTTAGTAATTGGAAAGGTGATGGCACTCTTATGATTAAGTTAATAAGTAAAAGATATGCTTTTTTTATTTATACAACTATAGTAACTTTAGGTATACTAACCTTTAATCTGGATTTAGGACTTGATGTATTAGAAAGTGCTAGCTCAAGTTTTCTTCAAATGCTAGCTGTACTACCGCCTATTATGGTTTTATTAGGCCTTATGGATGTGTGGATTCCTAGAGAAACTATGATGAAATATATGGGGCCAAACTCTGGAGCTGTGGGGATATTTTTCGCTATGCTTATAGGTTCCTTAGCTGCTGGTCCCATGTACGCTGCTTTTCCCTTTACCATAGTGTTAATTAAAAAGGGAGTTAAATTTAGTAATGTAATAATATTTATGAATGCTTGGTGTGTAACAAAAATTACTACCCTCTTATTTGAGATATCTGCCTTAGGTTTTGATTTTACTATTTTAAGGTTACTTGTTAATATTCCTGGAATCATTCTAATGGGATATTTAGTGGAATGGCTTATAAAGAAAGAAGATATTCCATCACTCTTATAAAAATTATGCTAACTTTTTAAATAGCAATGGTAGGTAGCATTTATAACTACCTACCATTGCTATTTAAATAAAGAATATTTTTATTCGAGTTATCATAAGTTATTTTTCTCATTTTATGAATCTAATAAGAAACTACTTCTATCTCCAATATAAAACAATGCTAATTTATGAAGAGCTCTAGTACAGGCTATATATAAAAGCTTTTTATCATATTTTGTTTTATAATTTAAATTATCTGTTCCATAGACTATGACTGCATCAAACTCCAATCCTTTAGCCATACAAATTGGAATTATCATAACTCCACTCATAGTATCTTTAGTATTATCATCAATAGATATAATCTCTATTCTGTTCCTTAATTTTTCGTAGAGTTCATTACTCTGCAACCTGCTTTTACATATGATTGCTATAGATTCATAACCTGAGCTTTTATAGTCATTTATGATTCCAATTATGGAATCATCTAACTCTTCAATTCCCTCCTTAGAAATTATTACAGGAGGCTCTTCATGTCTTTCAAAGCATTCTATCTCGCTTCCACCTTCAAGAAAATTATTACTAAAAGAACTTATTTCATATGAACATCTAAAGCTTTTAGTCATAGTAACTGTTGCTGTCCTCTTCTTATCTAATATGCTTTTAATATCATCATAAAGGGATGAATCTGCATCCTTTTCTATAGTTTGATTTATATCACCTAAGATAGTGTACCTTGAGTTTCTAAATAATACTTTTAATATTTCAAAATGAATTGGGTAATAGTCTTGAGCCTCATCCACCACTACCTGCTTAATGTCTTTGTATCCGCCATATCCAGTAAGCTTAGCCTTTAGATATAATAGTCCTAGAGCATCTTCATATCTTAAAACTTCTCCACTTATATTATTGAAATCATCTAATATTTCTTCAATATTACTAGGAAGTTTTAATCCTGCTGCAAGCCTATAAAATAACTTTTTATCTTTTAATAACTTTTTATAAAGACACATATAATCAATTTCTGTAAACTTACGAATTTCCTTAAGTAACTTAGTACTTTCCTTTATTGAAATAAGTCTTGCTAAGGATTTTATCTCAAATTGATGCTCAGGATATCTACTTACAAAAATCTGTAGCTTTTCTAATCTTTTTTTTCTAATTGGATTTATCTCATCTAATATTCTAGCTTCAATTATTTTTAATCGTTTTGCTATGGGAATATTTATACTATCTTTTAATAGAAATGCCTTAAGCAAATGTCTCTGAGCAATGTATCTCCCGTTATAATAAACATCTCTAAACTCTATTAGTCTATGCTCGAAATAATCTATAAGCCTATTAAGAATAGTTACAAATTCTTTAGAGCATTTAAATTCCATAGTTGACTTAATCCTCTTTTGCTCAACTTTATTTTCACAAGTTATGATTTCCTCTAAAGTTTCATTCTTAGATTTTATACATATTTCTCTATTGAAAAGCTCTGAGAAAATATTCTCGAAGGTTATATTTGAAATATTCTCTTCCCCTAGCTCAGGAAGAACCTCTGATATATATTTCCCAAATAATTCGTTAGGCGAGATAATAACAATATTATTAGCATAGAGTTTAGTTAAAAGTCCTTGATACATTAAAAAAGCTACCCTATGCAGAGCTATTGAAGTCTTACCACTTCCAGCCACCCCTTGTACGATTAATAATTCACTTTCAATATCACGAATTGCTATATCTTGCTCCCTTTGAATAGTTTCTACAATAGTTTTCATCTTTGATGATGTATTTTTAGATAATACACTCTTTAAAACATCATCAATAATATTTAAACCTGAATCAAAAAAATATTTCAATTTACCGTCTTTAATTTCATATTGCCTTTTCAGTGATACTTCACCAGTTATTTCACTCTCTGGTGCTTCATAGACCACAAAACCTAGTTCATATCTATAAAATATACTTGCAATAGGTGACCGCCAATCATAAACATAAGGCTCATAATTATCCTCATCCATAAGATTAAACAATCCAATGTATATTTTCTCCTCAGTACCTCCTTGCTCTGTAAAATCCACTCTTGCAAAATAAGGTTTATTTAACATCTTGTTATATTTAAATATCTTTTCTTCTATTTTTTCATAAGTTGAGGCTTGAATCTGAATAATTGATAAATTCTGATTAATGTCTGATAATCTATCAACGTCATCAATAAAATGCACTGTATTTTCCCACATATATTTGTTTTTATCAATTAATTCTTTTCTTTCTTTAGCCACTTTAGTTAACTCCTGCTGTAAATTCTTTTTTATCAGTGACAATGTGTCCTCAATATATAAATTTTCATATTTTAATTCTTCATCATAATCACTCATAAAAACTATACCTCCGAATTCAATAAAAGTTTCATAAGCTTAATAGACTCTGTAACAACATAATCCTTAAAATCTACTTCTTCTTGTATAAGACCTCTTTTTGCAATATATATTGAGACTTCACCATGAATATAACAATGTACATTATGTATTGCATATCTAATTTTATTTTTATTAGGTGCAAAACCATAAATTCCATTCCATATATTCTCAATAACATCTACAAATGCATCAACCGTCTTCACAGTCGCAATATTATCTTCTTCTGGCCGCTCTCCTTCTAATATTTCAAACCAAGCTAGTCGAAACCAACCTTTATTATTAAGAGGAAACTCTACAAATTGAGTAAAAAAATACTTTAATTTTAATTCATCTTCATCACTCTTTAATAATCTTTCATTCAGTTCCTGTAAGAATATTTCAAGTACCTTTATATGTGTAATCCACAATAAATCATCAAAGGAACTAAAATAATTATATAAATTTGTATGTGCACAACCTAGATTACGTGCAACTTCACGAAGATTTACATTCCTTATATTCTCCTTATCCCTTATTAAAATAAGAGTTTGCTCAACTATTTGCTCTTTTGTGATACCTTTTTTCATATATTTCACTTCCTATTAATTATATTACCATCGGTAATATAATTATACTCTTTAGTTTTACAAATTCAATTAAACTTTATTTATTTCCTAAATCATTGGATAAATCATACTAAAATATGGTTATACATAGATTGTAATATGACTCTTTGTATAATTCACAAACTTAATTCAAACTTATATATTTTAATAATAGGTTTTCTTTTAAACGAGTGTTGATATTAGAACTATATATNNTTTCGAAACGGTTTGTGAGTAATAATATATAGTTCATTATCAACACTATATTAAAACAAAGTATAAAGTAAAAAATTCCATAAAAAAAGGATACTTACTATATCCCTATAAAAACTATTATAAATCTCTTACTATTCTTAGTTTTTTACCACTTCTACTTCCTCTACTTTTTCTACTTTTTCTACCTTTATAGTTTTAATTTTAAATATAAAATAATATGCTTTACATAATATAACTCCTATTAAAGTTATTCTCATTATAGTATTATCTATAAGTATCAAGGGCATGGCTATCATTGTATCAGCAAATAGTAAAATAGTTATTTTTCGCTTTAGCGTCATGGCTTTTTCTTTTATGAAGCTCTCTAAGTGTTTTTTATATATTTTAGTTCCTTTAAACCAAAAATCAAATCTTTCCGACCCTTTAACAAAACAAAAAGATGCCAATAATAAAAATGGAGTAGTTGGTAACACTGGAATTATTACTCCTATGGCTCCTAGTAAAAAGGCTATCAAGCCTACACATACATACAATACCTTCTTTATTTTATTCATTTAACTATCTTCCTCTCTAATCACTTCTTATTAGTTTTAATAAAATCAATTCTTTATAAACTCTATTAATTTATTAATCACTTGACAATCATTATCAAAAGCTTATGAAAATTATAGAGGATTATTGTTTATCATAATCCTCTATATGGCGTTGTGTTAGTAGTTCTACATATAAAGGTTTTGAATATATACTTTTAATGTATATTCTAAATTAAATAGTAAAATGTATAATTTAAGACTTATATATATGTTGTAATAATGATAATTCATATTAATTAAACATTATACAAATAGGCTTTT
>DFXM01000049.1 GCA_002381695.1 Clostridium sp. UBA4108
GCTCACAGAGAAGAGCAACTTGCGTTGCAGAGAAGTGTTCGCTTTGCTCACAAGTAAAGGCTCACTTCTCTGCAACCCTAGGTTGCAATTCACTGGCGAAGCCAATTCTCTGTGCCTTTGGCACAATTCTCTGCAACTGTAAGTTGCAATTCTCTACGCTAAAGGCGCACTTCACTAAATAAGTTACCTAGTAACTTATTTATACTACATCCATTGCTATTAAATCCTCATAATTTTCTCTTCTAACTATAACCCTATCTTTTCCACCTTTAATCATAACAACAGCTGGTTTTGGTATTTTATTATAATTACTTGCCATTGAATAGTTATATGCTCCTGTACTCATTACAGTTAAAATATCTCCTCTTTGAATGGAGCTTGGAACCATTAGATCCCATATTAATATATCTCCAGATTCACAACATCTTCCTGCAATAGTAACAACTTTATCTCTTTCTTCATTCATTTTCGAAGGAATATAGGCATCATACTTAGCTGTATATAAAGCTGGTCTTGGGTTGTCTGGCAGGCCCCCATCTACAGATACGTAAGTTCTAACTTCTGGAATTTCTTTTATAGTTCCTACTGTGTATAGAGTTATTCCCGCCTCTCCTACCATCCATCTACCTGGTTCTATAAATACTCTTGGTATTATCAAGCCATATTCAGTAAATCTAATTTTAATGGTATCCATTATAGCATCAATAAAATAACTCAATGGCTTAGTCTCATCACTTTCAATATATTTAATTCCAAATCCACCACCTACATTTAGTTCCTCAACCTGAACTCCTAATTCCTCTTTTAGATTTCTAACTAGTAGTGCTGCATTTTCCACTGCTTGTATATGGCTACTCTTATCAAAGAGTTGAGAACCTACATGAAAATGTATACCTCTAAATTTTATGAATGGTGAGTTTGTTGCCCTTTCCACTGCTTCCTTAATAATTTTCTCATTCAAAGGTATGCCAAACTTAGAATCTTTCTGACCTGTTGATATATATTTATGAGTGTTACAATTTATATTGGGAGTTATTCTAAATAATATATCTACTATTTTATTACAATCACTTGCCAATTCATTTAAAAATATTAATTCATCTATACTATCTACTACTACTCTGCCAACCCCTGAATTTATTGCCATTAAGAGCTCTGATTGTGTTTTATTATTTCCATGAAACATTATATTCATTGGATCTACACCTGCCATAAGTGCTACATAAAGCTCTCCCCCTGAAACTACATCTAATCCCAGACCTTCATCTTTTATTATTTTACACATCTCTAAGGTTAAAAATGCCTTTGATGCATAAAAAGCCATTGTATTAGGATATTTATTTATAAAAGATTCTTTTACTTCACTACATTTATCTCTAATTGAATCCTCTGATATAACATACAGTGGTGTACCATATTTTTTTGCTAACTCTTCCACTTTGCAGCCGTAAAAAAATAACTCTCCATTTATAATCTCATTCTTGATCATATTTATCTTGCTCCTTTAATTTAATAAATAATTTATTCCCTCATAAATCTTCTCTCATGCTTTACCATCTCAACCTTCTTATCTTTGTAATGCACTTTCAACTATTACCAATTTCTTTGCACTGCTGTTTAACTTGGCTTTTACTCCTAGAGGAAGTGTTATTTTAGATTTACAATGTCCTACTTGCAAATTATATATAGTTGGTTTATTAAAAGGAATTATAATATCCTTTATAACTTGTAGTAGGGAAAGGCTATCCTCATCATCCCTATCACAATTATTAAAATCTCCTAATATTATGCCATTGGCATCTTTGAGTTTACCTGAAAGAGCTAATTGAGTTAACATTCTATCAATTCTGTAAGGTTCCTCATCAACATCTTCTAATACTAATAATTTACCTTTAGTATCTATTTCATAAGGAGTTCCAATGCATCCAGCAATTAAAGATAAATTTCCGCCCACAATTTCCCCCTCTGCTTCTCCTCCAACTAAGGTTTTAATTTCATATCCATCTGGGTTAGATATTAATCCTATGGGGTCATCGCAGGTTAACGACTTAAGTAATGAATCAGTTGTAAAATCATCCATTCCCTTGCTTACTTCAGTAGTAGCCATAGGACCATGAAAAGTCACAAGCTCACATACTTTATTGAGCACCACATGTATACCTGTAATATCACTGTATCCAATAAATATCTTAGGATTTTTCTTTACTATTTCATAATCCAGCATATCTAGTATTCTTGGAGCTCCATAACCACCTCTTAGACACATAATGGCATCTACGCCTTTATCTTTAAACATTTCATTAAAGCCATTTGCTCTAGTTCTATCATCTCCAGCTAAATATCCGTACTTATCATAACAACTACTTGAAAGCTTTACCTTATATCCGAAGTTTTCTAAAGTTTTAATTCCTCTTTCAATATTTTCTTTATCGGTAGGTCCCGAAGTCCCACATATACCTATAGTATCTCCCTTTTGTAGTGCTTTGGGCTTTATCACATTAATTCCCCCTTATAATTTTGATTATACAGCTGACATATTTATTCTTATAAAATTTATAAGTACTGAATTATATTTTATTCTTATATATATGTTTTAATAATGATAATTCATATTAATTAAACATTATACAAATAGGCTTTTATTTTATGAAATATTGGAATTGAACTTCATGCTATCCCAATTTTATATTTAAGCCTATTTGTATAATGTAGAAATTTAATTACAACTTATATATATATATAAATAAAGCAAAAACCCTGCCAACTTATTGTCAGAGTTTTTGCTTTTAAAATCCTCATTATTCCATTCATTATGCCTAAAATATAATAAGTCTAAATACTGTTGAGTTCGCTTTTTTGAACTTCATATCTATTTTATACAAAAAAATTACTAAAGCATTAACAACCAAGATAATTCTTATCTTTCCATTATTTCGAACCATTATCCTGAAATGCGGAATTACTTATATTCGTTTATATTTAAATTATATTTCTTTATTTTATCATAGAAACTAGTTTTTCCTATTTGTAAATCTCTCATAACATTCTTAATATTTCCATTATTAGTCTTTAATGCTCTTATTATTATATCTCTTTCAGCTTGTTCAAGGTTATGTTTTAAGCTACTATTAGCCTCTTCATCGTATTCTTCTTTATTGGTGAATTTTATATTTTTTGAATATATTATATTTGAGTCACTAAGACTTATTGCTCTCTCAAGAATATTTTCTAATTCTCTTACATTGCCTGTCCAAGAATACTTCATCAGTTTATTCATAGCTTCACTAGTGATTACTACATCTTCTCTTTTTAATCTTGTTGATATTTTAGGTAATAGCTTCTCAACTAGTATAGGAATATCCTCAATTCTATTTCTAAGGGGTTCAATATATATAGGTATAATATTTATTCTATAATATAAATCTTCCCTGAAGCTCCCTTCTTGGATTGCCTCCTCTAGATTTTTATTAGTAGCACATATAACTCTAGTATCTACCTCAATTTCTTCCATTCCACCAATCCTATAAAAATTTTTATTTTGGAGAAAATTAAGAAGCTTTGCTTGAGTTTTTAAAGACATTTCTGCTATTTCATCTAAAAATACAGTACCCTTATTAGCTAACTCCAGAAGCCCCATTTTACCAGACTTTCTTGAGTTTGTGAATGCTCCTCCTTCATATCCAAATAGCTCACTCTCTAATAAATTTTCTGGAAGAGAAGCACAATTTATATGTAAAAACCTATTATTTCTCCTTTGACTTAATATATGAATTTCTTTTGCAAGGGTACTTTTCCCTATTCCACTTTCACCTAAAATTAATACCGTAGAATCAGTCTTAGAAGATTTATAGGCAATTTTTTTTATATTATTTATGTGAATACTTACTCCTTCAAAGTTTTTAAAACTCTTTATTATATTCTCATCCTCTAACAATTCTTCTGTTTTTTTCAGGTTCTCTAGTAATATATTTCTCTCTTCTATTACCTCCTTGAGTTCTGTTATATCCTCAACTCTTAAAATAGCTCCTATTTTCTTCTCATCAGTATACAATGGAATAATAGAAGATAACGTTGCTATACCATTAATATTCATAAACTCATTTACTATAACATGATCTTTATCTGTAGCGCATAAGTAAAACTTATTCATCTCACTATTCTTTTCATGAACATTAAAAATGAACTTACCAAGTGGATTTAATACTTTTGTATTAGCTCCTTTCTCATTAAAAGGCTTTTGTTGTAATATATATTTTAAATTTTCATTTCTAGCTGTATATCCTTTACTTTGATAAAAAATCAATTCTTTATTTCTCATTATTACCATATGACCTACGGCATATCTATATTCCATAGCATAACTCACTTCATTAACAGTAATATTCAGAAATTTTTTAGAATAATCTATAGATAGTTTATATTTTACATCCTTATAACTTCCATCTAAGTGTACAATTCCCCTTTGACTACTATCTTTAATAATCTTATGCATTGAAAATGCTTTGCTATTATTATGCATGTATATACCAAAAGCTAAAATAGAATCTCCTTCTTTAATTTGATTATCATAAATTCCTATCTTATTTAAATCCTCATGAGTCAACCCCCCATCATCTGCACCAACCTTATTATCTGCAATTAGAACATAATCTCCATCTTTAAGGACTCCACTAGCATGTGTAATTTCGGAAGGTTCAAATATCCCAAAGATTTCTTTAGCTTTTTTATTATAAGTTGTAATTATTCCCTCAGTATTAATTACTATAATACCCTGGGAAACATTATCTAATATTTCATGTAAAACTTTACTCATAAAATTCCCTCCTTATACACATATATTTTATCATCCTAAATGATTTAATTCTATTTTTTTGAGGATTCCTTAAGTTCTGCATACAAACATTTATGATATTCTATATTAAATCCCATTTCCCTTGCTTTTTCTATAACACGCTCATCAAAAGATCCTGATTGGAACCATATATTTTTAATTCCCTTTTCCTTTATTTTCTCTAATGAATTTAAAGATATCTGAGGGTTTACCACCATATCTATAGCCTCTAGAGTGGCCGGTAGATCATCTAAAGAATTATATATTTTAATACCATCAACACTATTATATTTAGGATTTACTCCATATACAGTATACCCATTCTCCTCTAGACTCTTAAAGATTTTATAACCATATTTATCTCTATCTTGAGTTGCACCTAATAATGCCCATCTCTTCATGTTTAACATTTCATTCACATAACTCACTCCCTCGAATAATTTAATTAGTATATAGAATGTTAACTTCATATATACTTATATTTTATTATGTACTAATACACATTAAAATATCTTTTATTAATTATACTTATTACTATATTATTAACATGTTAGCTAATTAATTTGTTTTATTGTATAATATTGGTGTATTAATGTTAATTAGCATAGTATATATGATTAATATTAGCTTTTTATATACGCTAAAAAGGAGATTATTATGGATAGATTTTGTGAAATTAGTGTTGACCTTATAGAAAAAGATTTAAGATATTTGGAGCTTTTATCTGGTACCTTTCCTACTATATCAGCAGCTTCTACTGAAATTATAAATCTAGAAGCTATATTAAATCTTCCCAAAGGAACAGAACACTTTCTAACTGACATTCATGGAGAATATGAGGCATTTCAGCATGTGCTTAGAAACGCTTCAGGAGTTATTAAACGAAAGGTTAATGATATTTTTGGAAATACCTTGAGGGAATCTGAAAAAAAAGACTTATGTACACTTATATATTATCCTGAACAAAAACTAGAGATAGCTCTATCTAATGAGAAGGATATAGATGATTGGTATAAAATTACTCTGCATCAATTAATTCAAATATGTAGAAATGTCTCTTCCAAATATACTAGGTCTAAAGTAAGGAAATCTCTTCCCCCTGATTTCTCATACATTATAGAAGAACTTTTGCATGAATCTCAGGTTAGACCTAATAAACATGATTATTTTAATGGTATTATAAGTACTATTATTACCATTGGAAGAGCTAAAGAGTTTATTATTGCTATATGTAACGTTATTCAGAGGCTTACAATAGATACTCTTCACATTGTAGGAGACATTTATGATAGAGGCCCTGGCGCTCATGATATTATGGATATTCTATGTGGCTATCATTCCTTTGATATCCAATGGGGAAACCACGATATACTGTGGATGGGCGCTGCTGCCGGAAATCAAAGCTGTATTGCCAATGTAATCAGAATTTGTACTAGGTATGCAAATCTTGAAACTTTAGAAGATGGATATGGAATTAATCTCTTACCATTAGCTACTTTTGCTATGGATGTATATAAGGATGATCCATGTAAATCTTTTAAATCTAAGGTAAGTAAAGATAATCCTTATAAAGAAAAGCAATTAAAACTTATGGGGCAAATGCATAAGGCAATCTCTATAATTCAATTTAAATTAGAAGGAGAGTTAGTAAAAAATCACCCTGAATTTAAATTAAGCCATAGACGACTATTAGATAAAATTGATTATGAAAAAGGAACTATAAACATAAATGGTACTGAATATGCTTTGAATGACTCTCATTTTCCTACCATAGATCCTAAAAATCCATACAAATTAACTGATGAAGAAAGAGATTTAGTAAAAAGATTGACTTCTTCCTTTATTAATAGTGAGAAATTAGAACGACATATAAGATGTCTTTATTCTAAAGGAAGTCTCTACTTAAAACGTAATTCAAATCTCCTATATCATGCCTCAATTCCTATGGATGAGAATGGAGATTTTAGAAAAGTTACTATAGAAGGAGAACAATATAGTGGCAAATCCTTATTAGATAAAATTGATAGAGTTACTAGAGAAGCTTACTTTAACAAAAGAAATACTCGTGAAAAGAATTATGCTATAGATTTTATGTGGTATTTATGGTGTGGTGCTGACTCTCCTCTATTTGATAAAGATAAAATGGCTACCTTTGAAAGATACTTTATTGATGATAAATCAAGTCATAAAGAGATTAAGGGGTATTATTATACTTTGATGGATAGTGAGGAAATCTGTGATAAAATACTAAGTGAATTTGGATTAGATCCAAGTAATTCTCACATTATAAATGGTCATGTTCCTGTCAAAACACTAAAGGGTGAAAATCCTATAAAAGCCAATGGAAAGCTATTGGTTATTGATGGCGGATTCTCAAAAGCGTACCAACCAGAAACTGGTATTGCTGGATATACCTTAATATATAATTCTTATGGTCTTCAATTAATTCAGCATGAACCTTTTGAATCTACTCAAAAAGCAATTGAAGAAGGTATGGATATTATTTCTACGACCCTTATTGTAGAACTAACTGCTAAGAGACTTAGGATAAGAGATACAGATAAAGGTGATGAACTAGCAAGACAAATTCATGATTTACAGCATTTATTAGTAGCCTATAGAAAAGGGCTTATAAAAGAGAGTAAGTAGCAATTTTAGATAACGGAAACCGGAGGATGCACTTCACTAAATATATTGTCGGTTTCCATCAAGATATAGTCTAAAATAAAGAACTAAGCACATTATAAAATTTAATGTACTTAGTTCTTTTATGGATATAAATATTATTCTATTTTTAAGCTGGCCTTCATATTTTGCCCTTGTCTTGAAAACTCTACTTCTATTGTGTCGCCAGTATTATGTTTATCCTTAAGTTTATTTAATTCGTCTACAGTTTCAACCTTTTGTCCTGCAAATTTTACAATAACATCCCCAGGTTGTAATCCACCCTTTTGGGCTATACTAAAGTTATCTACACTTCTTATATATACTCCTATAGGTAATTTTTCTTTTTCTGATATCTCTTTTGTTATATCCTGAACTCTGATTCCTAGAACTATCTTTTCTTTAACTAACACATCTAGCTTACTTTGTGCATCATTAATTGGAATTGCAAATCCAATACCTTCAACACCTTCACCGCCTATTTTAGCAGTGTTTATTCCTATTACTTGACCACTAGCATTTATAAGAGGTCCTCCACTATTCCCAGGATTTATAGCTGCATTTGTTTGTATTAAATTTAATTTTTGACCATTACCTGATAAGTCTACATCTCTATTTACTGCACTAATTATACCATTAGTAACTGATCCCAAATACTCCTTACCCAATGGATTCCCTATAGCTATAACTTGCTCTCCAACTCTAAGCTGATCAGAATCTCCAATTTCAGCTATTCCTGGCATTTCTACCTTATCCGTAATTTTTACTACAGCTAAATCTGATTCTGGCTGGTAGTTTATTACTTTAGCATTAACTTCCTTACCATTATTGAAGATAACCTTCACTTGAGTAGCATTTTCTATAACATGATAATTTGTTAGTACATATCCATCCTCTGAGAAAATAAAACCTGAACCTATTCCTTCCTGCTCACCCATATTAAACCCAAACATATTGGTAGCAATTGATTTAGTTGACACTCCAACCACTGCTGGTGAAACCTTTTCCACTACGCTTGGTATGTCCATTGATGAAATTGTACTTGGAGATCCCAATGATTGATTATTACTATTGCTATTAGATTTATTTTGAGTAACTGGTGTAGTTTCTTTAATGATCGTATAAGTAGTTACCGCCCCTACAGCTCCTCCAAATATAGAACATGCAACCACTAATGCTATATATCCTGCTACTTTCTTTCCTTTTTTCTTTTTAGGATCTTTATCCCCTCCAAAGCTTCCTCCCTGCTCACCATTATACTGAATGTTGTCATAGCTAAAAGTTGAATTTATATCCTGCGGTACATTAACATTAACACTCTCGTTGTTTTCATTATTTTCATAATTATTATTATTGTTATCCATAACTCTATTCCTCCCATTTATTTTTATGTTAGGCATATGAAATAAAATACTTACTAGTTATTTTTTAAATATACCTCAATTTATTACTTTTAATTAACTATTCTATACTTAATATTATCGTCACCAATGTGTCAGTTAAGTGACTAAGATGTTACGTTTTTTTTAACTTATAAGGCCTTTTTATGTATGTACTATAAAAAAGACTACTAAACCCTTTTAAATTCAGTAGCCTTCCAATTAACAAAATATTAATGTTTCTTCTCGTCCTCAGTTAAATATCCGAAGTGATTAAAATCTAAATCTTCAATGACATCATCAACTTCAATATTTCCATAGTCATTTATATCCTCAAAATACATGTCTTCTCCTGCTTCCATGTCATAATCATGAGTTAAATGTGCTCTTTCATTAGCTTCATCAATTTCTTCCCATGGACTATCTACCATCATGCTTGCACTTCTAAAATCCGAAAAATATTTATGCTTATCTGGTGGATATATTGGATTTGAATCTTTTTTATTCATAAAAAAACCTCCTAAACTATTTTTTTATAGTGTGCATAATGTAGGAGGTTTTTATGTATTCTATTTTATTTTTTAGCGTAAAGAATTATTATTTTCACTATTGTTTCTACAGCTTTCTCCATAGATTCTATAGGTATAAATTCAAACTTACCATGAAAATTGTGCCCACCTGTAAATAGATTGGGTGTTGGCAATCCCATGAATGATAATCTTGCTCCATCAGTACCACCCCTAATAGGTACAACTACAGGTGTAATATTTAACGCATTCATAGCTTCCATTGCAGTGTTCACAATATGGATCTGTGGCTCCACTTTTTCCTTCATATTGTAATATTGATCTTTTAACTTTAATTCTATAGTTCCCTGGCCATATTTATTGTTCAATATACTAACTATGTCTTTTAATAATTTTTTCTTTTTTTCAAAGCTTTCATTAAAGAAATCTCTAATTATATAGCTCATTTCTGTTGTCTCCACAGTACCTGTCATATTTGAAAGCATGAAAAATCCCTCATAACCCTCTGTATATTCTGGTCTTTCATTCACTGGCAACAAACTATTTAATTCCATAGCTATATATTGAGTATTAACCATTTTATTTTTAGCAGTGCCTGGATGAACATTTCTTCCATGTATGATTACAGTAGCTCCTGCAGCATTGAAGTTTTCATATTCTAATTCTCCAATTCCACCACCATCTACTGTATAAGCAAAATCTGCATTGAACTTTTTTACATCGAATTTATCTGCACCTGCACCAATCTCTTCATCAGGAGTAAATCCAATTTTAATAGTTCCATGCTTAATTTCAGGATTGTTTATTAAATATTCCATAGCAGTAATTATCTCTGAAACTCCAGCCTTATCATCTGCACCTAGTAGAGTTTTTCCATCTGTAGTTATCAAAGTTTTTCCTTTATATTCTAACAACTCTGGAAATTCTCTTGGAGAAAGGATAGTATTTTCATTTAATCTTATGTCTTTTCCATCATAGTTCTCAACAAATTGTGGCTTTACATCTTTCCCTGAATAGTCTGGTGCTGTATCAAGGTGAGATATAAATCCAATGGTAGGAATTTTCTTATCTATATTAGCTGGTAATGTAGCCATCACATATCCATTGTCATCTACACTAACATCTTGTAACCCTATAGATTTCAATTCTTCACCTATACTTTTAGCTAATATCATTTGACCTGGTGTACTAGGCGTTGTATTTGTAGATGTACTTGCTTGAGTATCCTGTGAAACATAACTTAAAAACCTCTCAACAACTTTTACCATTTTTATCCCTACTTTCTAAAATACTTATTAAAAGCATCTATTATAAATTTAATCTTATAACTATATTTTACCCAAAAAATGATTTTATCTCAACTTATTTAGTGAATTGCGCCCAAGGCGCAGAGAATTGCAACTTACAGTTGCAGAGAATTGTGCCAAAGGCACAGAGAATCGGCTTCGCCAGAGAATTGCAACCTAGGGTTGCAGAGAATTGTGCCAAAGGCACAGAGAATTGGCTTCGCCAGTGAATTGCAACTTGGGGTTGCAGAGAATTGTGCCAAAGGCACAGAGAATTAGCTTCGCCAGTGAATTGCAATCTAGGGTTGCAGAGAAGTGAGCCTTTACTTGTGAGCGAAGCGAATACTTCTCTGCAACGCAAGTTGCTCTTCTCTGTGAGCGAAGCGAACACTTCTCTGCAACGCAAGTTGCTCTTCTCTGTGAGCAAAGCGAACACTTCTCTGCAACGCAAGTTG